>NZ_JAAZTM010000020.1:0-1447930 GCF_012395805.1 Labrenzia sp. 5N
CCCAAATCCTCCAAAGCCCCCGAAGCCGCCTGCCGGATATGCTGTTTCCCTAGGTGTCATGACTAACTCTCCCTACCTTTTTGATTGGCCGGTTCCGTTCCATTCTCAGGGCGGCAGTCCGGCTTGCCTTAGGGTTTCGGCGAAGTCCTTCCCAACCTGAAACTGCGCACTTGGCGAATTCTTCAGCCAGCGGCTTACGGTCAGATCCGGCTGACGCTCGCGCAGTTCGCTGATGGTCTGAGCTGCCAGTTCGGTGTGTCCAAGACGCATTTCCGCGACAGCCTTGGCACGCAGCGTCGAGGTGTGCGCACGGTTGGAGCGAAGCGACTGGTTGGCGAACTCGAGAGCGCGGTCATATTTTTCGGCCGTAACGCAGGCGGATGCCGCAAGCGACAGGAAAAAGTACCTGTAGGGATCGATGGGAGACAGGCGGAGGGCCAGTTCCGTGTCCTTGACAGCCTCCTCGCCAGCTCCCTTGAACGCGAAGAGAGTGCCGCGCAGCAGGCGGCCCATGGCGTAATTCGGATTGTACTCGAGGGCCATGTTGTAACGCTGTTCAGCTTCTTCGAGCTTGTGCGCGAGATTTGTGAGGGCAAATCCTTCGGACACAAGGGCCGTGACATTTGTCGGGTCATGGTCGAGCGCGGTTTGCGTGCAGCTCAAGGCAAGGGATTTTTCGCGCTCGGGCGAATCCGTCCACCCCTGTTGAACCGCCAGAACGTGCCATTTTGCCTTCCATGCCAGGGCCATTGCGGGTTGGCGCGACGAACGGTGAATCAGTTCGTCAAGAAGTTCGGCGGCGTATTCGAAATGATGGCGCGAGAGCCTGTAGATCAGTCCGATCGCGCTCATGAGAAGTGAATAGGCATCGAGTGTCTGCATCGGGCAGGACAGTGCCTGTTGCACCTCGCTCCGGAAGATTGCCGCGTGGCAGTCCTTGGCGAACTGATACATGACGGATGAATCGCTAAGGAGGGTAGGAACCTCCTCGCTCAGGCGATCCGACCAGATCACGCGACCGTTTTTTGCGTCGGCGAGTTCCGCGTCCAGAATTACGTGGTTCGCATCACCGCTATAGGTCCCCGACAGGACAAAATCCGCCTGAAGCATCTCCGAGATCTTGGCAAGGGAGATGTTCCGCATGCGAAAACCTGTCGTCGAAAGGCGGGAAATGACATTGAGTTCCGAGGACCGGGACAATGCGACAATCAATTCCTCTGCGAGCACTTCACCGAGCACGTAATTGTCTCTTGATCTGCTGCGTGGCGTGAAGGGAATAACCGCGACGGTGGGGAACAGGTCTTCGAATTGCTGTAACGGAAAAATGCTCGGGTGGGTTCCCACGGGATGGACCCTGAAGGCCCGCACCGTCTCCGCGACATTCTTGAGGTGGCAATCACCAAGATCCTCGAATTCCGCGTCGAGTTCGCTTGCCAAAGCATCCCTGACCTCGGCGGAGGCAACAATCTCTCCGGGCCGGGCAAGCGACATGAGACGGGCGGCAATGTTGACGTGACTGCCATAAATGTCGTCATCGCCGGTGGTGAGCACGTCGCCGGTGTCGATACCGATGCGAACCTGCAACCGGTTCACGGCAGGGAGTTGCTCGTTGATCTTTGCCAGTTCCGTGGTGAGACGCATTGCAAACCGGACTGCACTCGTTGCGTGCTCGATTTCAGCCAGAATCCCGTCGCCCAATGACTTCACGAGCCTGCCATCGTGTTCCGGCAGAAGGTCATCTTTCAGGTAGGCGACAAAGGAGAGCCAAGCTCCTATGGATGCATTGTCGGCAGTCGTAAACAGCCGCGCAGATCCAACTACGTCGGCAAAAAGTATTACTTTCTGCCGATTCTCCCATTTTTCGAATAGCCGTACGGGCTTTCGGTATTCAGCGGCTGCCTGCATGAATTTCCTCGTAGCGACAAAATCGCTCCACCTGAAAACAGTCTAAAATAAAAGAGTAGGCACCAATTTTTCGCAGAAATAATGAGGTAATTAACAATGATTGTTTCACATAGATAGATTTTCACACGCGTTTTCAACGCGATCTGCGCCATGGTCAGGCGAAATCGCTCTGCGTCCACTTGCGTTGCCGATAATAATTTTTTTTTCCGCTTCTAGATTGCCTTCAATCTAGTCATGTGTAAAGCAATACATTTATTACGCTAGGGAAGCTTTTCTTAAATATTTGAATTAGATTGTTTTGGGTGCTCACTTGCACGCGATCGTCGGAAAATAGGGAGGCGATGTGCTCTCGGTGCAATTGGCACTCGTGAAGCCTTCCGGCTGTCCTTTTCGGCTGTTTTCCTGATCCTGGAAGGCTAGGTCCTTGCCTTTGTCGCCGCGCTCTCATTCGTGGAGTGGCCGAAACCGGCACCTGCCGGTACCGGCGGAGGTCATTGATCCGTGTGGTCGGCTATCTAGCCAGTCGAAGTGATTTCGTCTTCGAACGCCGGGAAGAGGGGATCTTGGAATATTGCAACTTTCAATGCACGTAATGGTATTGCTGCCGCATTCTGTCAACCTGGGGCGTTACATCTTTGTTGTTTCATGCTAACGTAGCTGCCTGTTTGAAAAACAGATTGATGCGCTTTTGATTTTCAGGCGCCGCAAGTAAATTTTCGCTTTTCAAAATTCAGATGACTGTTCTCTCGAGTTTTCAATGGGAGGAAATAATGGCAGGCATAAGAAAAGACATTGCCAAGCTCGGCGGGCCATGGTCCGACACGATGCTTTGGTATGCGCGAGCCGTTGGTGAACTGCGGTCGCGCCAGTTGCGTGATCGGACAAGCTGGCACTACCTGGCAGCGATCCACGGCATCAATCCTCAAGGTTGGATTGATCAGAACATCATTTCACCGACCACGCCGGCGCCAAACGCCGACGAGCAACGATTGATGTTCAACCAGTGTCAGCATGCGGGTTGGTTTTTCCTGCCCTGGCACAGGGGCTATCTGCATGCGTTCGAGGCAATCCTGGCAGACTGGATTTTCAGACAGGGCGGTCCGACTACATGGGCATTGCCCTACTGGAATTATCTCAACGGGTCTGACCCAGCGTCGCGAGACTATCCGCAGGAGTTTTTGGACAGCACCATTCCGGGTGACAATACGCCGAACCCGTTGGCCAACGCGTTTCGTGGCCCTGCCGTGAAACTTGGTCCGCAGGCCTGGATCAATGTCGACATTTCGCTCGACGCGCAAACCACGCAGACCGTTTATACATCAATCCCCGGCACGCTTGGATATGGCGGTCCTATCAGCGGTTTCGACCAGCAGGGCAATGCCTATGGTGCGGTCGAAAGTGACCCGCACAATTTCGTGCATGTCATGGTGGGCGGCAACGTACCGCCCAGTCCGACCGGCTGGATGTACGATCCGGATTTTGCCGGTCTCGATCCGATCTTCTGGGTTCACCATTGTAACATCGACCGCTTGTGGGCCGCCTGGATGACCGGGGGAGGCAACTCCCAGGAAACCAGCCGGCCCTGGCTCAACGGGCCGTTCCCGCGCCAGTTTGCGATGCCGGACGCACAGCAAAATATTTCCATTTTCACGCCGGAAGACACGCTTCCGGGCGCGGCTCTTGCGCCGGTCTATGATAATCTGATCGATGGAACGGGCATTACGCCCACCGTGGGGATTGCAATGGCCACCACACCGACAGGTCGGGGCACTTCGACACTCGTCGGGGCAAACGACGAGGTGCTGCAGGTTACCGCAAGTCCGGTAACGGCACGCGTGAAACTGTCAGCAGCGCCAACTGCGGCCCTTGCTGCTGCAGCCCCGGCCGCAGCGGAGCGACTTTATCTCAACGTTGAAGGTGTCCGGGGAAATTCTCCGAGCGGTGTTCTGTCCGTTCGTGTTGTTGCGCCAGGCATACCGGATGCGGAAATCAACGAAACTCTGGTGTTCTTCGGCCTTGGAAAGGCCAGTTCAACCGACGGTTCGCACGCAGGCAACGGCCTGTCATCAACCGTGGAAATCACCGACAAGGTTGCGGCCATGCAGGCGCGTGCTGGTGCTGCAATCCAGGAGCTCGAAGTTAGCCTCGTTCAGCCAGAGGGGGCCTCGTCGGAAATTACCGTCGACCGGATCAGCATCTACCGTCTCAGGGTTAGATGACATGTCCCGGCTGGCAGCCTTTGCCGTGCAGACCAGTCGGGGCGCAATGCCCTGGCTGGTTGCCTTGAGCGCGGGCAGCTACCTCCTGCTCGGTTTCGCACAACCAGCTTCGAACGTCGCGGCTCTTTGCGGGCGTCTGAATGTTGCGCAATCCGTTTTCCTGCCCGCACCGAACCTTCAATTCTCGCAGATCTTGCAAGCGGTAGCCGCGGACTGGGTCCTGATGGTCGTGGCCATGATGGCGCCGCTGGTTGCCGCCAATCTGTCTTATGTCGGCCGAGTGGTGCATGCGTCCCAAAAGGTGGCTGCAAGTATTGCCTTTCTGCTCGGTTATCTTTGCGTCTGGACCTTGTCGGGCCTGTTGCTTGTGCCACTGGCGTTTGTCCTGGCGCTTGCCGGCGCCTGGATCGACTTGTCGTTGGCATTCGGTGTCGCTGTCGTTTGGAGCATGTCCCCGCTCGCCCAATGGGCCAGAAACAGGTGCCACGGTACCAGCCGGATGGCAGCTTTCGGACAGGAGGCACAGGCTGATGGTTGTTGGTTCGGTCTTCGAACCGGGGCGGCTTGTGTGGTTGCTTGCTGGCCCTGGATGCTTGTGCCTTTGCAGGTGGAGACCGGCCATATTGCCGTGATGGTGCTGACAGGTCTCTATCTTTTCGCCGACCGGATTGCACCGCCTGCCGCGCCAGTCTGGCGCCTGCCTCCGGCACTGGAAACTGTTCTGGGGGTGTCGCTCCTGCCAGGAGGACGCGGACCAAACGGGCACAGTCTGCGCCACACCAAGCCGCTTGCTGCAACAAGCCAGCCTGTCCGGACACGCCATTGACGGTCAGAGGAGGAAATCATGCCGATCAATTTCATTCCGAACGACCCGAGAGCCGGACACCCGCCTGCAGCCGTCATCGAGGCGCATGCTGAGCGGCCAGATGAACTGGCCCGGTATGTCTATCTGGGCTCCGTCCCGGAAGACACATATCCAACTGACAGCGACGGCTTTCTGTTCTGGCAATGCCGCGAGGCCGCTCTCAGAGCCATCGACCTTTGGGAGTTGATCGACGGGAGCACGCTGACCAAGTGGCAGAACGGGAAAACCCTGCGGCTGAAACACAAGACGCCGGGGCAGCCCCAACTCAATGCCTTTTACGACAGGCTTTCGCTCTCCTTTTTTCAGGTGGATGCTGCCGGGGGAGACAGTTACCGCTCAGGGGCAAGTACGGATGTTGTCGCACACGAGGCGGGCCATGCCTTTCTGGATGCAATTCACCCGGATCTTTGGGGGGCTTTTCAGGCGGAGCCGGGTGCTTTTCACGAAGCCTTTGGAGACTGCATCGCAATTCTTGTCGCGCTTCAGGACAAGGCGACCCGCAAGGTGCTTCTCGATCAAGGGCTGTTGAGACAGAAAAACTTTGTCGAGACCACTGCAGAGGATCTGTCCCACGGTATTGCCGTCCTGGTCGACGCAAATCACAATGCGGCGGTCCCACGGCGCGCTCTCAATACACATCAATGGGTGATGCCGGCCTCCTTGCCGGTGTCAGGTGGCCCGGGCGTTCTGATCAACGAAGTACATTCGCTGGGCATGATCTTCAGCGGTTGTTTTTACGACACGTTGACGAACATCTATCAGTCGCGCGGTGTGGAGAGCGAAAAAGGATTGCTGGCGGCGGCAAGGACGGCGGGAGAGTTGCTGGTCGCTGCTGCGCGTACGGCGCCACTTAAACCTCGATTTTTCCAGGCTGTCGGCAACGCCATGCTGATTGCGGACGGAATGCGCAATGCCGGGGTCAATGCCCAGGCGATCCGGGACGGGTTCGAGAGCCATAATGTGCTGTTGAATGCCGAACAACTGACATCTCCCACCGTGGTTCTGGCTGGCCGGCCGCCTTCGGAAACCGTTCATTCCGTTCGTGATGTGCTGACACAGGCCTCTCGCCGCAGCCTGCTTGAAGTCACCGGAGATGATACGGATCAACGGTTCTACGGCAGCCGGGTTCAGCTTGGCGACCAGTCGGTAGCAGCCGTTCGGCGGCGCCAGAAAGTCTCGCTCGCAGATGTCGCCAGCGATCTGGAAGGCGTCTATTGCTACGTTGAGGAAGACGTCCTCATCGGTGAGCAAAACGGGAATGCCGCCCTGCTGGGCGAGGTGGAGACGGTACGGCAATCCGCTGTCGAGGCGCAAAGCTTTGTCTTCAGCCTGCATGCCGCCGGTCAGATTTCAGAAGAGGCCCACAGCCAGGCGGGCGACGATACGATCGGTGCCGTGAGCCATGTGGTCAGTAACGTGGGGAAGGAGCGTCGATTGCTTCGAAAGCGTTTCAATTGCCGGTGTCACGCTCTTCCAGGTACGGCAAGGGCTTTCCTGTGCACTTGATCAGTTGAAGCCCCTTCGCCGAAGTATGCGTCTGCCGGTCTCATCAGTTTCGACATAGTGCGTCGGTTGACCGAGCAGTGGCGACGCCATGCCTTCAAGCTCTCCTGCTTCAGCTTGACCTGTCTCACCTGGTGCCATCTCAAGCTGGCCATTGGCCCGCAGACTTTGAATGTAGGCCTTTGCCTCCAGGATCGTGTCTTCAGCAACCTCTTTGAATGCGACAGGGTGAGGGCTGTCCAGCTGTTCAATGATAAACGACGTGGGAAGGTTCAGGAACAGGCCGGAGAGGGCGCCAAGTGCGCTGTCTTCCACGGATATCAGGCAATGACCTTCTGCTTCGATCCGCTCCGGGCGGAACGAAACTTGCTGGAGGTCGACAACACCTTCCGCGGCCGCCAGAACCGGCAGCACCAGTTGCAGGTTCTCGGCCGCGTTTCTTCCGGTTTTACGGGCAATCTTCAATAGCATTGCCGGCCAGCCAGACATTCCATCGGCGCCAGTCTCCTCCAGAAGTAGTTTCGGTAAACCTGGCGGGAGAGCGGCTTCCGTGCTGCCGGGGCCGGCGTCGATCAAAACACATTCCGATGCGGGATCATTTACCGCGAAACGTTCCTGCAATTCTCCCAGGATTGTTGCGTCAACACCGGGTTTGTTCGTCTCAATGACCTGGGAGGGACCAGCTGGAAGCCGTAACTCTCTCAAGGTGGACAGGACTGCAGCTACGTCATTTGACGTGCGAACAACCAGCGCAAAGGCAAGCCGAGCTCCCGTTTCACCTCTCATCTGGCCAATCGCATCCAGTGCCTCACAGACGAAGTGTCTGAGGGCGCCATGCGGGTCAAGAAGACTGTCCGGTGTCAGAAGCAGCAAGCGCAGCAGTTTGGCCTCCTGGTTTCCTCAGACGCGTTGCAGGAATTCAATGACCCGCCGGGTGAGCAGGGCAGACGCTTCTGCATCAAACGATGGTAGCGAGCTGTCGGCGAAATAGTGCTCCTCTCCGGGATAGAGAAAAAGAGCCGCATCCTCTGCCGTTTCAACGATCTCGCGCGCGGCATCGATGTCACCTTCGCCGACGAAAAAAGGATCATTGTCCATCGCGTGGATTTGAACAGGGACGCCGTTAGGCCAGGGCCCAAAAGACCAGTCACCGCTGATTGGCAGGCAGGAGTGGATCAGCAAGGCTGCCCGTGCTCCAGACCGGGTTTGAGCAAGCTTCTGCGCCGGTAGCACACCAAACGAGAAACCCGCGTAGACGAGATCGTGGGGGAGTTCATCTGCCAAACGGACACCGCGTTCACGCATCTCGTCAAAGCCGGTTTCCTCGATGAAGGCGAGGCCCTTCTCGATGCTGTTGAACGTATTACCCTCGAACAAATCCGGCGTGTGCACTTTGTGGCCGGCCTGTCGCAGATTGTCTGCAAACTTCAGCACCCCGGAAGTCAAGCCAAGCGCATGGTGAAACAGCAGAACCTCAGACATCTGGCTCCTCCAGAAGTGGAAAATAGCACGCAGCAAGGCATCGTGTCATCGGTGGGCGCATGCAACGGCGCGACCCGTCTCCGGGGACGCCTGTACGTCGGACGGACTTCTGGCTTTCCGAAGCTGATTGGCAGCGAAAGCGGTCACAGGCGGGACTGCGCGCGGGCAGGAAGGAGGTTGAGCGATCCCTGTTTTCATTTCGGGGTGGCAGATCTCCCGGTGCTCTTCGCACGCCGCGCCTGTTGCCTCATAGTTTAGCCTCCCGGCCTTATTCGTCCGGAAGGCTGTATTGGTGGAATTGAGGATCCGCCGCTTGCTTAGGCTTACTGCGGTGGCGGCGCAGCGTTCATGATCCGCTTCGACATGTCCTCAACAGACGTGGAGAAACTGGCAATCCGCGGCGGGAATTCCTCGAAGGAGGCAACAAACTTGTTCACCAGGCCGAGTGCCGGACCGATGGCCCAGGACCTGTTCTCCTGCCATTCGTCAAATCCCCGGGCGTCGTGGAACCGTTCAAAGGGATCGAGATCGAGGCGCGTGATCAACGGGGAAGTCATTTCGTATTGGTTGCCGTTGAACCAACGGTCTTGGCTGGTGAACAGGAACTTCCATTCCCCGAAGCGCAGGCCGTGGAAAGTGGTTTCAGTGAAATAGAAGAACTCCATCCGGTTGGAAGGCCCGGTTTGGGTCAGCAACGGGGTCTGGTCATAGCCGTCCAGATGAACCTTGAAGGTCTTGCCGCCAATGTCCGCACCCGCCAGAAGCTGTTCCTTGATGTCTGGCTGACCCAGTTGGGACATGATGGTCGGGATCCAGTCCTCCATGGTCATAAGTTCGCCGGTGGTGGTTCCTGCCGGCGTTACTCCGGGCCAGCGCACTGCCATGGGCACCTTGAAGCCGCCTTCATAACCGCCCACGCCCTTTTCACCCCGGAAAGGCTGGTTGCCGCCGTCGGGCCAGGAATTGGACGCCGCACCGTTGTCGGTGGAGAACATCACCATCGTATTGTCGGCGACGCCAAGTTCGTCCAGCAGGTTCAGAAGCTCACCCACGTCGTCGTCCAGTTCCACCATGCCGTCGGCATAAACATTGCCGGTGCCGGTGATGCCATCATAATGGTCGTTCAGGTTGGTGCGATAGTGCATGCGGGTGGTGTTGTGCCAGACGAAGAACGGCTCGTTGGCGGAGACAGCCTCCGTAATGAAGCGCTTGCTTTCTTCAAGCACGTCCTGGTCAAGGTTGCGCTGAACTTCCTGGCCGAAGGGCCCGAGATCCTCGATCTCCTGACCGCCATCTGCTTTTGCAAAGCTGTGAATGATGCCTCGCTGTGCCAGGTTCGCATCCTCGAAAGCCTGTGCCGGATAATCCACCTGCTCGATATATTCCCCGGCGTTCAGGTGGTAGAGGATCCCGAAGAATTCATCAAACCCGTGGTTGGTGGGTAGATGTTCGTCCCGGTCACCAAGATGGTTCTTTCCGAATTGTCCGGTGCGGTACCCCAGGGGCTTGAGCATTTCGGCCAGTGTCGGATCTTCGGTCGAAAGACCTTGTGGCGCACCGGGGAGACCGACGGTGGACAGGCCGACCCTAAGCGGGTACTGGCCCGTGATGAAGGCGGCCCGGCCTGCGGTGCAGGACGCCTGGGCATAATGATCCATGAAGAGCATGCCTTCGTTTGCGATCCTGTCGATATTGGGCGTCTCGCCTGCCATCATGCCTCGGTGGTATGCCGAGATGTTCCACATCCCGACGTCATCCCCCCAGATGACGAGAATATTTGGCTTGTCTGGTTCCTGGGCTGTGGCAGCTACCGGGGCCAGGCAGGCAGCAAGTGCTGCTGCCGCAATAATTTTCAACATCACGCGGCTCCTTCACGAACGATAAGTCCATCAAACAGCCCAATGATCCCATACGTCAAATGGATTGCAAAAATTCTGTATGCAAATTTTGGGTGTGAGTTAATGCGAGTGTTCAAACAAGAAGGGTATATGCCACCGGAAAGTGAGCTGCTGATTTCGGGACAAGGTGGCAATGACTTCCAAAGTTGCGCCGACCAGACAGATCAGTGAACGTTGACGATTTACCCCAAGCGTAGTCCAATTCGTTGCTGGATAATATCCCGGGAAAATTGCATACTGTAGCTTCGCTACCAAATTGAAGTTGCTCTTTTTCTTCGGGTGTTGGGAGCTCGTATTGAAAAGGTGGCCCGGCAGACTGGCGAGTATGAGAGTAGAGGACTGCCTTCATGCAAAAATCGGTCTGTCAAACGGGCGGTAAGTGCGCAAGCAAGTGGAAATCGACACACAGGGCCATGCAGCAAACCCGTAGCGACTTTTGAGGCAGGAGAGGCGGACGTGGGCGAGACAAGAACCAGCAAAGCACGCAGACACTCACTCACCTTGAAGGTGTCGCTGTTCGCACTGATGTGCCTTGCGGGCACATCGCAGCAGGCAAACTCGGCTGAAAGCGGTGTCGGTTTTTATCTGCTTGGGTCTAAAGGGCCATTTGCGGCGGTGCTGCCCGGGCCGGGTGTCTACTTTCAAAATGACGTCTATTTCTATTCAGGGTCTGCCGGGGCGAGCCGTGACCTGCCTGTTGGCGGCCGGGTTATCGGCAATGTCGACGCGACCGCCTATATCGATCTCGCAACCGGCTTGTGGGTTGTACCGACAAGCGTTCTTGGGGGCAGCCTTGCCCTGCAGGCGACGGTTCCTTGGGGTGGACAATCCGTCGATGCCTCACTTGATGCCGGCGGAATTCTCGGAGCATCTGTCAGCGATACGGTGTTCACGATTGGTGACCCCGTGGTTGGCGCCTTGCTGGGCTGGCACAACGGCAATTGGCACTGGACGACGGGTTTCCTCGTCAACGTGCCGGTGGGGGACTACCAGAAAGGCGAGATTGCCAACGTTGCCTTCAACCGTTGGGGGCTCGACATCAACGGTGGCGTAACCTGGTTCGATCCCAAAAGCGGCTGGGAGGTTTCCGGTGTAGCCGGTTTCACCTTCAACGGCGAAAACCCGGCCACAAACTACACCACCGGAACGGAATTTCACTTCGAAGGGGCGCTCACCAAAACCTTTTCACCCCAGTTCTCGGCAGGGCTGGTCGGCTATTACTACGACCAGATTACAGCCGACAGCGGATCCGGCGCCAGGCTTGGCGATTTCGAGGGGCGCGTTGCCGCACTCGGCGGCACGGCGGGCTACAATTTCCAGCTCGGCCAGACACCGGTCTCGACACGCGTGAAGGTTTACCGGGAGTTCGCTGCGGAAAATCGTCTGGAAGGGACGTCGGCCTATCTCACCCTGACGATCCCGCTGGGCGTCAAACAGTAGCGCAGACTGGGCAAATTTTTATCTTGTTCAGCAGGCCATGAAGACCTCAAGTCACATGTACATGTGGCCTTTTTCAAGACAGGCGAGCGGCGCAAAACCAGATCCGTCTTTGCAGAGGGAGAACTTCAGGATTCCGCAGTCGATTTCCAAAAGAAGCCAGAGCTTTCAAGGATCTATCCAAACCAACTTCTACAGAGGCCGAGGAGTATCTCTTTGTTATTTCTGGTTTCGGTCGTAAAAAGCGTTTGAACGCAAGTCGCCCGACGCGTTGCCGAAAGCAATTTTGCCAGACAATCCTTCAGCTCGAAGACGAACGCCCCGGTCGAAAAGGCGGTATTGAGATCGGTATTTGCCCCTTGTGTTCGCCCGCTGGATGCCCGCGTTTCCTAAAAGGCTTATTTGGTACTATCGTTACCGTTGTCCCTGCAGTTCTGCCAAACAATGCTGGGCCCGATTTCACAGGTCGTCCAGATTGTCCATCATCTGGTAGAAGAAGCCGATGGTCTTGCCGTATTCATCGACTCTGATGCGCTCATTGACACCATGGAAACCTTCAAATTCCTTCGTGTTTTCAAGCTGGATGCCGGTGATGGTAAAAACGTCCGGAGCGAACGGCCGGGCCTGGAAGTGTTTTGAATCCGAGCCGCCGATCACGAAGAACGGCGCCACGACGAGATCATTGCCCCAGATCTGGCGAATGGTCTTTTCCAGTGCCTTGTAGCCGGGGCCTTCGGGGTCAGCCATGGCGGTTGCAGGTGTCGAGGCGGAGATGTCCCGAATGGTTATGCGGTCGTCGCCGATGGCATCCTTTACGTGCTGGATGATGACCTCGGGCGTGTCGCCGGGCATGGGGCGAAAATTCACGACTGCCGTCGCTGAAGGTGGCAAAACGTTATCCTTGATGCCGGCATTGAACATGCTGACGGCAATTGTCGTATGCATCATGGCCCGGGTGACCTGATTGCCGGCCATGACCTCGACAAACTGCTTTTCGAGATCGGTCATCTCGCCGTCCTTGCCGAAGGCAACGGCTGCATAAAGCGGCTGATAGGCTTCATCCAGTTCAGGCCCGAGGTAACGATACTGATGACGCAGCGCAGGATGAATGCGGTAGGGAAACTGCGCGGCTTCCAGCTTGGTGATCGCCTTTGCGAGAATGCCGATATTCGATTCCTCGGGCGGCTGCGATGAATGACCTCCGACCCCATGCATCGCCAGTTCAAGGCTGACGTAGCCCTTTTGCGCTATGCCGATCAGCGCCGTATTATCTGGAAGTCCGGGGAACAGACCGGGCACCAGCGGAGCTGACTCGTCCATGACGAAGGCAAATCGCTTGATGCCGCGTTTTTCCAGGGTCTCCGCAATGAATCTGGCCCCTTCCGGGCCGCCGACTTCCTCATCTTGACCAAAGACGAAATAAATCGTCCGTTCCGGTTGCCAGCCTTCCTTGATCTTCATTTCAGCAGCTTCAAGAATGCCGTGAATCTGGTTCTTGTCGTCAAGGACGCCACGTCCCCAGATGTATCCGTCGGCAACAGCCCCGGAGAACGGATCTTGTTCCCACTGATCTCGCGAGTCCGCCGGCACTGGCACCACATCCTGATGAGCGTAGAAGAGTGCTGGCTCCAGATCCGGGTTCTTGCCTTCCCAGGTGTAAAGCAGGCTGTAGGGACGAGGATCGCCGAGGATTTCTCGCTTCAAGACCTTGTGTACCTCCGGATAGGCCTCGACAAGGAACGCGTGATAGTCCTCAAACGCCTTGGTGTCGAAGTCGTCCCGGTCCTGGTTCGAGATCGTCGGAAACTGCACGGCCTTGGATAGTCGTTCGACCGCTCCATCGAGATCGACGTCGATCGAAATCTGCTCGACGCCTTTCATTTGCTTGGAAGAGAAATCCTGCGGCTCTTCCGCTAAGGCAGTCGCGCCAAAGGCAATGGAAGCCATGAGTGAAAAGCTGGCCGCATATCTGGTGGGGCGCTTCATGTTGGTCTCCTGGAGTGTGCGTTCGACTAGAACCGATTCTGGCTGATTGTGTTCTTTTAGATCTTGCCGTCCTTCTTGATCAGGATGAAATTTTCATCGGATCTGCGATCAGGCCAATTATTGTTCTCGACCGTCACCCGGTTAGCGAGAAGTTGCATCCATTTTGCACCCATTTTTCGAGCTTGGTAATTAATCTTGATCAATCAGGTGGTCTGATTTGCAAATTTGCCAAAAAGCGACGATGGGGAAGCACTACTTGAACCTGCGATCGTCGTCTTGGAAACCAGCTCTGTTTACGGGGGGCTCTTTGGATACTCGCTCATGGTCTGTCAGCGGCCCTTCGAATGCCGATGGTGTCGAGAACCGTGGCATGGAATGGCGGAAACCGGTGCTGGCAAAAAGAAAACCCGCCCGATCGTTTCCGATGGGCGGGTTCTTTCGTCTGGGCGCCGGGAGCCGCGCTGTGGCCGGTGGGAACCGGCCTGGGCGAACTCCCGGCTAAGCTTTGTGTGCGATGGAATTCAGACTTCCGGCCGGTGCCGGCCAGAAGTCTGTTGATCGTCAGCTGCAGCCGCTGGTGGAGCCGCAGGTGTCGCACTTCAGGCAGGTGCCGTTGCGCACCATGGTGAAGTTGCCGCATTCCGAGCAGCTCTCGCCTTCGTAACCCTTCATTCGGGCCTGAGCGATCTGCTGAGCCGCGGTTTTCACCTGTGGGGCAGGGGCCGAGGTCACTTCGACAGCGGCAGCTGCTTCCGAGCCGCGGGCGAAAGCCGTTGCGACGGCGGAGGTCTGGGCGGCGATTGTTGTGCCCAGTTCCACTTTCACCGCTTCGGTGATCTCGCCTGAAGGCTCGTTGCCGGCGACGAGACGGAAACGCTCGGTCTGGCCGCGGACGAGGCCGTGGGAAACCACACCGCCGGAGCTGCCCTTGTCCATGGTCTTGACCGCGCCAGCGCTGACCGGGCCGCTGAAGGCTTCCGGCGGAACGTGGGCAAGGTCGTGACGACCGAGATAGGATACTGCCAGTTCGCGGAACACGTAGTCGAGGATCGACGTGGCGTTCTTGATCGCATCGTTGCCCTGGACCATGCCGGCCGGTTCGAACTTGGTGAAGGTGAACGCGTCGACATATTCCTCGAGCGGCACACCGTATTGCAGACCAAGCGAAACCGAGATCGCGAAGTTGTTGATGAATGCCCGGAGAGCCGAACCTTCCTTGTTCATGTCGAGGAAGATTTCGCCGAGGCGGCCATCGTCATATTCGCCGGTGCGCAGGAAGATGGTGTGACCACCGATCTTTGCCTTCTGGGTGTAGCCCTTGCGGCGGGTCGGCAGCTTTTCCTGTTCGCGGACAACGCGTTCGACGATCCGCTCGACGATGCGTTCGGCAACCACTTCGGCCTTTGCAGCCATCGGCTTGGCGGCCAGAGCCTCGAGGGCCTCGTCCTCGTCTTCGTCCTCATCGGCCAGTAGCTGGGCGTTGAGCGGCTGGGACAGTTTGGAACCGTCGCGGTAAAGGGCATTCGCCTTGAGCGCGAGTTTCCAGGACAGCATGTAGGCTTCCTTGCAGTCCTCCACCGTCGCATCGTTCGGCATGTTGATCGTCTTGGAGATCGCGCCGGAGATGAACGGCTGGGCCGCTGCCATCATGCGGATGTGGCTTTCCACCGACAGAAAGCGTTTGCCGATACGGCCGCACGGGTTGGCGCAGTCGAAGACCGGATAATGCTCTTCCTTCAGGAACGGTGCCCCTTCCAGGGTCATCGCACCACACACGTGGGTGTTGGCGGCTTCGATGTCAGCCTTGGAGTAGCCGAGGAAGGTCAGGAGATCGAATTCCGGATCTTCCAGCTGCTCGTCGGTAACGCCGAGAGTCTTCATCTGCTCGTCGCCGAGGGTCCAGCGGTTGAAGACGAACTTGATGTCAAAGGCCGACTTCATGCCGTCTTTCAGCTTGGTCAGGCTCTCGTCGGTGAAGCCCTTGGTCTTCAGCGCGGACGGGTTGACGCCCGGTGCCTGATCGATGGAACCATGGCCAACGGCGTAGGCTTCGATCTCGCCAATCTCGCTTTCGGTGTAACCGAGCTTGCGCAGGGCTTCGGGAACAGCGCGGTTGATGATCTTGAAGTAGCCGCCGCCGGCCAGCTTCTTGAACTTCACCAGCGCAAAGTCAGGCTCGATACCGGTGGTGTCGCAGTCCATGACCAGACCGATGGTGCCGGTCGGGGCAATAACGGTGGACTGGGCGTTGCGGTAGCCGTTCTTCTCGCCAAGCTCAAGGGCACGATCCCAGGCCTTCTTGGCCCGCTCGACGATCACCTGATCCGGGCAGGATACGTGGTCAAGAGCAACCGGAGCCGTGTTGAGGCCTTCGTAGCCATCCGCTTCGCCGTAGGCGGCGCGGCGGTGGTTGCGCATGACACGCAGCATGTGGCTTGCGTTTTTCTTGTAGCCCGGGAAGGCGCCGAGTTCACCTGCCATTTCAGCGGAAGTGGCATAGGCAACACCGGTCATGACCGCGGTGAGGGCGCCGCAAAGTGCACGGCCTTCGTCGCTGTCGTACGGAATGCCGGAGGTCATCAGCAGGCCGCCGATGTTGGCATAGCCGAGACCAAGGGTGCGGAACTTGTAGGACAGTTCTGCAATTTCCTTGGACGGGAACTGAGCCATCAGCACCGACACTTCCAGAACGATGGTCCACAGGCGGACGGCATGTTCGTAGTTGTCGATGTCGAAGGACCGGTCTTCCCGGCGGAACTGCATCAGGTTCAGGGACGCCAGGTTACAGGCCGTGTCGTCCAGGAACATGTATTCCGAGCATGGGTTGGATGCGCGGATTTCGCCATCGGCAAGGCAGGTGTGCCAGTCGTTGATCGTGGTGTGGTACTGAAGGCCCGGATCAGCGGAAGCCCAGGCGGCATAGCCGATCTGTTCCCAAAGTTCCTTGGCCTTGACGGTCTTCAGAACGTCACCGGAGCGGCGGGCGGTCAGGTCCCAGGTGCTGTCGTCAACAACGGCGTTCAGGAAGCCGTCGGTCACACGCACCGAGTTGTTGGAGTTCTGTCCGGCAACCGTCAGATAGGCTTCGGAATCCCAGTCCGTGTTGAACGTCGGGAATTCGATCTTGGTGAAGCCCTGCTTTGCAAACTGGATGACGCGCTGAATGTAGTTTTCCGGCACCATCATTTTCTTGGCAGCACGGATTTCACGCTTCAGGGCCGGGTTCTTGGCCGGATCGAAGCAGTCGCCGTTGTCCGCCTCGCAGTTGACGCAGGCGCGCATGATTGCGCCGAGGTGCTTCTGGCAGATCTTGGAGCCGGTGACGAGCGCGGCCACCTTCTGCTCTTCCTTGACCTTCCAGTTGATGTATTCCTCGATATCCGGATGGTCGACATCGACAACGACCATCTTGGCCGCGCGGCGGGTGGTGCCGCCGGACTTGATCGCGCCGGCTGCCCGGTCGCCGATCTTCAGGAAGCTCATCAGGCCGGAGGACTTTCCACCACCGGACAGGCGCTCGCCTTCTGCACGCACGTGGGAGAAGTTGGAGCCGGTGCCGGAGCCGTATTTGAACAGGCGTGCTTCGCGGACCCAAAGGTCCATGATGCCGCCTTCGTTCACCAGGTCGTCGCCGACGGACTGGATGAAGCAGGCATGCGGCTGCGGATGCTCATAGGCGCTCTTGGACTTGACGAGCTTGCCGGTCTGGAAGTCGACATAGAAGTGACCCTGGCCCGGGCCGTCGATGCCGTATGCCCAATGCAGGCCGGTGTTGAACCACTGCGGAGAGTTCGGCGCCACCTTCTGGGTCGCCAGCATGTAACGCAGTTCGTCGTAGAAGGCCTGAGCGTCGGATTCCTTGTCGAAATAACCGCCCTTCCAGCCCCAGTAGGTCCAGGTTCCAGCTAGACGATCAAAGACCTGGCGGCCGTCAATTTCAGAGCCGTAGCGCTCGTCCTCGGGCAGGTCTGCCAGTGCGGCCTCATCGGCCTCATGGCGCCACAGCCAGGACGGAACGGTGTTTTCTTCTACGGCCTTCAGCTTGGCGGGCACGCCGGCCTTGCGGAAATACTTCTGAGCCAGAATGTCGGACGCGACCTGTGAAAACTGGGTCGGGACCTGAATGTTCTCAAGACGGAACACGATGGATCCATCAGGATTCCGGATTTCGCTGGTAGCGTTCCGGAATTCTACGCTGGCGTAAGGCGATTGACCTTCCTTGGTGTAGCGCCGCTCGATCCGCATCTTCTCAAGTCCCCTTTTAGATTACAGCCGGTTCCCCCGAACCGGGCTTGACCGCATTGCATCCGAACTGGCGTGGCCGCCTGCCTCTGTTCTCGAATGCCGCCCTGCAAGTTACAGGCTTCGAGCCTGTATGTAGCGTATCTTGTGTTTCTATCCACTATATATAGTGGTCATCAACAGGTTTGTCACGACATGCGCCTTGAAGTCGGCACAACAAAACCCGTCTCCCGGCTTTGGGGTCAAAGACCTGGAGCGGTACTCTTGGATACTGATGGTTTTGGATGACCGGAGCGCCCGGATAGGCACCCGACTACGCACATCGCAATGATGAGAAACTAATGTAAACGAATTCTTAAGGTCAAGGACCGAGTGACAACAGCTAGTGCCTGGATTGTGGGCAAACGCAAAATCTTGTGTGGTCGTGTGGATAATGGGGAACGGAGCGGGGACAGCGTTTTAGCAAGGGATTTAGCGCTTGCTTTCCCGGCGAAGGAGTGCCCGCCAGGAAGGCACAAGACCCTGTGGATGACGATAGACCGCATTTTATGAAAATTTGAAGAAAATGGCGGTGATCGATTTCAACCGGGTTTAAGCCGGGTCTGGTTTCATGATCGTGGGATAGGGAAAAAGGTCCGCAATTCATGAAACATCACGCCGCATTCGGACTAGCGATGGAGGACATCGATGCTGTCGTCGTCGAGGACAGCAAGCCGATGCAGACGATTCTCCGGTCGATATTGCTCAGCTTCAAGGTTGCGCGCGTGCGGGTGTTCGATTCGGTCGACGAAGCGCTCGAGGCAAGTCTCGCCGAACCACCCAACGTGATTCTCACGGACTGGCGCATGGCGCCGACATCCGGCTACCAGTTCCTGCGTCTGGTGCGGCATCGCCACATGGAGCCACTTTGTTATGTGCCGATTCTCTTCATTACGGCACATGGCACGCGACCACTGGTCGACAAGGCCTTGCGGGCAGGTGCGCACCACGTGCTGGTCAAGCCGGTTTCGCCGTCGACGCTGTTCAAGCGCCTCAAGTGGCTTCTTGCAGACGACCGGCCGATGATCCTGGAGAACTCCGGCTTCTACAATATCTATGGCATTCAAAAGGCCATGGATGAACAGGCGGAAAAGATGCAGTCGCTTGCCGGAGCCCGGCTGCACCACCGCGTTGCCACGCAAAAGCGTGCGGAAGTGGAAGGAGCCGTTGAGGCGGCATTCGACACCAAGGAAGAAGAGCCGGAAAAGGTCTTCGCCGGTGTGAAGAAGGAAGCGCCTCCCAAACAGCATTCCGCCGCTGCCAAACATATCCGCAATGCCGGCTTTGCGCCCTTCAAGGGTTTGAAACTTCACTGAAGCAGTCTGTTTGTAACCACCTGGGTGCGGTGTGCACCGGGCGTGACTGCGGCAATCGGCCCGCAGGCGCAAAATCCCGTTCTTTTCTGGCTGCCAAGTCTGGACAGATGCGGCCGTTGTCGCCATAGTCCGCGAAATTCCGTCCTGTCATGTTGGCGGGGCAACGGATGTTTCCGACTTGCAATCAAGGGACCTTCAAAGGGCCATGAAAACTCTGCTGCTAGAATTGTTCACCTGGTGGAACAGCCAGACAATGGGCACCCGCTTCTTCACGTGGCGCAAGGGTGAGTTTGTCGGTGAGGATGAGTTCGGTAACAAGTACTACAAGGAACGCGCAGGCAAGAAGCGCTGGGTGATCTATAACGGTCTTGCCGAAGCCTCTGCCATTCCTGCGGGCTGGCACGGCTGGATGCATCACCGCGTTGATACGCCGCCGTCCGAAGAAACCTATCACGCCAAACATTGGCAGCAGGGTCACAAGGCCAACCCGACGGGCACTCCGGCCGCTTACCGGCCGCACGGTTCCATCCTGACCCCGGAAAAACGCCCGGATGTGACCGGCGATTATGAAGCCTGGACCCCGGGCAGCTGATAACCGCGCATTGCGAAAATCAGGAATGAAATAGCCCCGCAATTGCGGGGCTTTTTTGTTCGTCCATACTTCTTGGACGTCCATGACTCTGCCAAGAGGACCTGACTGTCAGGTCTTGTACGGGCTAGATGGTTGTCGATGACGCAGCGAAAATTGCAGGGTTGCACCCTGCGATGGCGAACGGTGAAGCAGTGAGGCCATTGAAACGAGAAGTGTCACAAATCGCGTGACGCATGAGCTCAAAACTAACGCTCGTACCAACTATCGAGCACCGCCAAAACCTCCTCACCACTGGCTTGAGGTGACAGGGCGTAGAAATCGGTTTCCAGCTTCAGGGCTTCGCTGAGCAGCTCGTTATAGGCAGCTTGAGGAACTTCCTCGGTGCCGAACTTGCTGAGGTGCTCGGTTACGAACTGAGTATCGAGCAGGGAATAGCCGCCGACGATCAGCCGGGCAACCAGATGCGCAAGGCATACCTTGGAAGCGTCGGTGCGGAAGGTGAACATGCTCTCGCCGAAAAAGGCGCCGTTCAGGCTGACACCGTAAAGCCCTCCGACAAGTTCGCCATCCTGCCAAGCTTCAATGGTGTGGCAATAGCCCATGTCGAAAAGCTCGCCGTAGAGGCGCCTGATCTCCCGGTTGATCCAGGTTTTCTGGCGTCCGGGCATGGGCTCGGCACAGCCATCGATAACGCCCTGAAAATCCGTGCTGACCCGCACCTCGAACACGTCGTTGCGAATCGTTCGGCGCAGGCGGCGAGGCAGGTGAAAGTTATTGAGGGGAAGGATGCCGCGACGCTCCGGCTCCAGCCAGAAGAGGCCGGGGTCGTCGGCAGATTCTGCCATCGGAAACAGGCCGCAGGCATAGGCTTTCAACAGCACCTGCGGTGTGATTTCCATGATGATGTCGTCTTTGTAACCAGCCATGAGGCCTCACTTACCAGACGGGATGGGCAGATCAGCAGGTGTCGACTTGAGCACCCAAAATCTGATCGGCCGGAGTGCCGGAGCACCTCATGCGCATTCCTTGGAACACGCGATGCTCCCGGCACTCGTCCCAGGATCCGGTCAGCTGGACTTCTTCGCCAGATATTGTTCCAGCCAGTGGATGTCGTACTGACCGTTCGCTATGTCCTGATTTTCCACCAGATCGCGGAAAAGCGGAATAGTCGACTTGATTTCGTCAACCACAAATTCGTCCAGGCAACGACGCAGACGCATCATGCATTCCACTCGGTTACGGCCATGAACGATCAGCTTGCCGATCAGACTGTCATAATAAGGCGGGATCTTGTAGCCCTGATAGACACCGCTGTCGACGCGAACACCCAGACCGCCCGGCGGGTGGTAGTAGGTGATTGTGCCTGGTGACGGCGTGAAGTTGACCGGATCTTCCGCGTTGATGCGGCATTCGATGGCGTGACCTTCGAACGTGATGTCGTCCTGGGTCATATCCAGCGATCCACCTGCGGCGATGCGGATCTGCTCGTTGACGAGGTCAATGCCGGTGATCATCTCCGTAACTGGGTGTTCAACCTGCAGACGGGTGTTCATTTCAATGAAATAGAACTCGCCGTTCTCATAGAGGAATTCCACCGTGCCAACGCCGCGATACTTCAGCTTGCGCATGGCAGCAGCGACGATCTCGCCGATTTCCTTGCGCTGGCTGGCATTGAGGCTCGGGGAGGGAGCTTCTTCGAGCACCTTCTGGTGGCGGCGCTGCAGCGAGCAGTCACGTTCACCGAGGTGAACCGCATTGCCCTTGCCATCGCCCAGAACCTGGATCTCGATATGCCGAGGCTTGCCGAGATATTTTTCCATGTAGAGCGCGTCGTCGCCGAAGGCAGCCTTTGCTTCGGAACGTGCCGTGGACAGGGCAGTATCGAGTTCGGCTTCGGTGCGGGCAACCTTCATGCCGCGGCCACCGCCACCTGCAGCTGCCTTTACCAGAACCGGGTAGCCGATCTCGCGGGCGATCGCGTGGGCGTCGTCACCAGCCGTCACGGCACCGTCGGAGCCAGGAACAACCGGGATGCCAAGGTCCTTGGCCGTCTGCTTGGCCTGGATCTTGTCACCCATGATGCGAATGTGTTCAGCGGTCGGGCCGATGAACTCGATACCGTGTGCTTCAAGGATTTCCGCGAAACGGGCGTTTTCCGACAGGAAGCCGTAACCCGGGTGGACGGCATCCGCTCCGGTGATTTCACAAGCCGCAAGAAGCTGCGGGATGTTCAGGTAGCTGTCGCGTGCGGCAGGCGGACCAATGCAAACGCTTTCGTCTGCCAGGCGCACATGCATCGCATCTGCATCAGCGGTGGAGTGAACCGCAACGGTGGAGATGCCGAGCTCTTTACAGGCGCGCAGGATGCGCAGGGCGATCTCGCCGCGGTTGGCAATGAGAATCTTGGAGAACATGGCCACAACGGCTCCTTATTCGACGATAATAAGCGGTTCGCCGAATTCCACCGGCTGAGCGTCGTCCACAAGGATCTGCTTGACGGTGCCTGCCTTGGTGGCAGGAATGTGGTTCATGGTTTTCATGGCTTCGATGATCAGGATCGTCTGACCTTCCACCACCTTGTCGCCAACCTGAATGAAGGTCGGTGCGCCCGGTTCGGCGGCGAGATAGGCCGTGCCGACCATTGGCGAGGTTACGGTCGTGCCGGCGTGGGCCGGTTCGGCGGCAGGCGCTGCTGCTGCCGGGGAAGCCGCTGCGGCCGGTGCTGTCGGTGCGGCCATCGGGGCTGCAACGTTTACCGGTGCGCTGATCGTCATCTGACGGGCCACGCGAATGCGCGTGTCACCCTGTTCCAGTTCGATTTCCGAGAGATTTGTCTCATCCAGGAGAACGGCGAGGTCCCGGATCAGGGCCGTGTCGAATTTCTTGTTATCATTACGCATCATGTTTGGCTCTCATACTCGGTCCGCAAGACACGCAGCTGGCCGGCTCGCCGGGCGACCGCTCCATACCGGGATGGGGTCAGACCCGAAATATCCAGCCCTGCAACTCGATCAGGGTCCGTAAGGCCGGGGCCGCAACCACGCTCTTGCTCCGCCGTTGTTGGGCGGACAAAGATCTTCGGCCCGTCTCTTCCTGGAGGCGAGCCACGCTTCTTATAGGGATTCAATTGGAACAGGAAAACCCCCGATTTCTCACTGACATGAGGAATGGGGGTTTCCAACAGGCAAGTGAACGCCGAAACACTGTTTCGGCTCACAGGTTCAGCAAGTGGTCTGGCCGCAATTCTGCAGCGCGTCGAGCTTCTGGCTCAGTTCCTCGTAACCGACCGCGCCCATGACCACGTCGTTGCCGACCACATAGGACGGAGTGCCGGTCAAGCCGAGACGGTTGGCCAGGGAGTAGACTTCTTCAATCGTCTGGCCGGCTTCGTCCGTTTTCATGGACGCCAGGAGATCGTCTTCCGAAATGCCGACGGACGTCGCTGCGGCTAGGGCGCTGGCCCGGTTCGCCTGGCCGCGGCTCAGCAGCAGTTTTTCATGGAATTCGCCGTATTTCTCTGGCGCCACAGAGTTGACCGCGACAGCCACCTGGGCAGCTTCGACAGAGCCCTGGCCGAGTACCGGGAACTCCTTCAGGACGACTTTGAGGTCGGGGTTTTCATCGATCAGCTTGACCATGTCGCCGTGCGCGCGCTTGCAGTAGCCGCAGTTATAATCGAAGAACTCGACCAGGGTGACAGACCCTTCCGGATTGCCCAGCACTACTTGCCGCGACGAATTGAAAAGAACGTCGGCGCTTTCGTTGAGGGCTTCCACGCGCGCAACTTCTGCAGCTTCCTTTTCACGGCGATCGAGTTCGGTCAGCGCTTCGGCAATCACTTCAGGATGCTCAAGCAGATATTCCCGCACGATTTTTTCAATCTCACCGCGGTTCAGATCCTGAGCGGCAACCGGGCCAGCCAAAAGGGTAAGTGCAAGCGCACAAGCCGACAGGACGCGCAGCAGCATCGGCGGGCAGAGCGACCCGGTCTTCAGGATCTGGATCTTCGGGGAAGTGTCGGTCATTCAAGGCTCCTCAGGTAACCGTCTTTCGTTCGAACGGCACCCATATGTGTCTGAGATATCAGCGGCCGTTGTTAGGCAGATTAGGTGGGTTGTACGCTACAATGTCGTCCGCTTGAAGCCATGCCGGCGTTCCTCTCTTCAAACTTTTTTGAGCACGCGCCGCGTAGCGTTTCGCAGCCTGGAAATCGCCACTCACCATCAGGCCTTTCGCAGTTGCCAAATCAGCTTCCGCTCGCTCGCCCTGGCGGCCGTGGGCAATGGCCAGCTGACTGTAGGCAACGCCCGAGTTCTGGTCCCGCTGGATCGCCTCCTTCAAGATGCGTTCTGCGTCCGGCAGATTGGACTTGTCGTTCGAAGCAACCAGCGCATACCCGAGCCAGGTGAGGAACTGCGGTTCGGTTGGTTTGAACGACAGAGCCTTGCGGAAGGGAGCGATCGCGCCTTTGGGATCGCCACCTTCGATCAGGGCCTGCCCCTTGAGCTCGTAATAGTAGGGGTTGTTCGGCTGCGTGCGGATCAGGGCGTCTATCTCCTTGACCGCGCCTTTTCCCCGGCTCTTCATTGCGGCAATGGCGCGTGCGTATTGTGCCTGGGGGCTTTTGTCGCTGCGCGGATAGGCTCGCAACGTGGCGGACGGATGGCTGGTGAAGGCGAACAGCTTGGCTCGCACCATGTCGTGCCTGTATTGCAGCACATAGTCTTCCGGCTGGTTGAAGTATTTCGATTTCTGCGCGTCGGTTGCCAGACTGTTGTAGCGGTCCTGTGCCATCGGGTGGCTCTGGGCATAAGGGTCGGCGTACTTGCGGGTGAACATCTGTTGTTCCGACATGCGCTCGAAGGTCTTCAGCAGGCCGCGCGGGCTTTGTCCGGTGGCACTCAGGTATTTGAGTGCGGCCCGGTCGGCTGCGGCTTCTTCGCCGCGCTGATAGGACAGGAACGACCGCTGGCCGACGGATCCCGAGCCCATGATCACAGCGCCACCGCCCGAAGCAACCTCACCGGACCCGGAGGCCGCACCGGCTGCCGCGGCCCCCGCACCGAGAATCATGCCGATGACAGAGATGATCTGGGCATTGGCGGCAGCGGCACGCAGGCGCACGAGATGACGACCGGCGATGTGGCCCGATTCATGGGCAATCACGCCAATCACTTCACCGGGTGTTTCCGATTCCATGATGACACCGATGTTGATGAACATCCTGCGGCTGTCGGGAACGAAAGCGTTGAAGCTCTTGTCGTTGACCAGAATGATTTCCGGTTCTGAATTGGAAATGCCGGCAGCCTTGAAGATCGGCGTCGCATAGTCCTTCAGAAGATGTTCCGTTTCTGCATCGCGCACGAGCGGCAGGCTGCGCCCCTGTGCCATCGCTGGTACCGAAACAAGAGGCAGGGCGAGGGCGCTTGCACAGGCAAGTGCGACAGCTTTACGCGCAAGGCTGCGAGGAAAATCGATTTTCAAAATGGCGGAACCAGGCACAGGTGCAAAACTCCAATCCGGACCGGAACGCTTTCCAGGCTCATCTTTGCTCAGATGTTATCCTGGGACATGGATGTGTGGCGAAGGTATGGAGGTGTGCGATGCGGGTCAAGGAAGCCGGCATGACAAAAAGGTAAGGTGCCGGGCCGTTGTCGTGCCGGAACAGCCTAAAAGTTTCAACTGGCCGCACGCGTTGCATCGGATGGAAAAATCCGCGATAGGGTGAAGCCAGTTTCTCAGCCGGATTTTCAGGACACATGAACCAGCCTCTTTTTCAACCGTCTCGCCGCAGTGACGTTGCCCCCTTCATTGCAATGGATGTTCTTGCCGAAGCGGCACGTCTGGAAGCGCAGGGGCGCAAGATCATTCATATGGAAGTCGGGCAGCCATCGGCCCCGGCGCCCAAGGCTGCGTTGGATATGGCGAGAAAAGCTCTGGATCATGGTCGTCTCGGCTACACCGAAGCGCTTGGCATCCGCCCGTTGCGCGCGGCATTGGCTGCGCATTATCGAACGACCTATGGTGTCGACGTGCCTGTCGAGCGGATCATGGCAACCACGGGCTCATCCGCCGGTTTCAATCTCGCCTTCCTTGCCGCGTTTGATCCCGGGGACCGAATTGTCCTGACAGCTCCCGGTTATCCGGCCTATCGCAACATCCTGAAAGCCCTTGGTCTCGTTCCGGTCGAGATCGAAGTCGGGGAGGAAACCCGGTGGAGCCTGACGCCAGCGCATCTGGAAGAGGCTCAAAAAGAAGGTCCTGTGAAAGGCGTCCTGGTTGCCAGTCCGGCCAATCCGACCGGAACGATGATGACGGCCGATGCGCTGGAAGACCTGATCCGCTATTGCGACGAGGCGGGCATATGGTTCATCTCGGATGAGATCTACCATGGGCTTTGCTACGACGGTGAAGAGAAGACAGCGCTGGAAACATCGCAGAATGTCATTATCGTCAACAGTTTCTCGAAATACTATTGCATGACCGGCTGGCGGATTGGCTGGCTGGTGTTGCCGGAACAACTGGTGCGCCCAACGGAGCGGATTGCCCAGAGCCTCTATATTTCTCCGCCAGAGCTGTCCCAGATCGCTGCGGGAGCAGTACTCAACTCGGTTCAGGAACTGGAAGCGGTCAAGGCAGGGTATGCTGCCAACCGTGCCTTGCTTCTCGACGGGTTGCCGAAAATCGGTCTCGACAAGCTGTTGCCGGTAGATGGGGCCTTTTACATCTATGCAGATATAAGCCAGTTCAGCTCGGACAGTCTCGATTTCGCCAGGCGTATGCTGCACGAGGCAGGTGTCGCGGCAACGCCCGGTGTCGATTTCGATCCCGTGCACGGTCATGAGTTCTTGCGCTTTTCCTTTGCAGGTGCGCATGACGATATGAAGTTGGCGCTTGAGAAGCTCAGCGGTTTTTTCAAAGCAGTCTGATCATCGATCGCATCGGACAACAAAAAAGGCGGCACACTGGCCGCCTTTTCCATTTCAAAGCTGGTTGATGTTGCCGGTTCAGAAGAAAGACCGGCCACGCTGCCACCAGCCGCCGCGTTTCGGCTTGTCTTCCTTGTCGTCGTCTCCAGATGTTTCGCTGGTTACGACAGGCTCGGCCGGCGCCTTGCGTGCAGGTGCTTCTTCTTCAGCATCGACGTCGGCTTCGCTGGCAATCGGCTGTTCGGAAGTCGGCGTTTCGACCACGATGGTGTCAGCTTCAGCCATCACCGGTGTCTCATCTGCCGCATCGGCCTCTACAGGAACGGCGGCACCGTCCTGCTGCGCAGTTTCTTCCGCAGGGCTTTCGCCGCTAGCGTCCGAAACCGTGTCGCCATCGACGGCCTTTGCCTCATCGGCCTGGGCACCATCTTGTGATGCGGCACCCGCAGCTTCTGTTTCCTGACCGCTTTCGGCGACGGCTACGGCTTCAGAACCGGTCTGATCGTCCTGCTGTTCTTCAGAGGAAGCGGCTTCCCGAGTTTCGTCATTGGTCTCGCCGTCGTTTTCAGCGCCACCTTCGGCCTGCATATCGTCACCGTTGCGACGGCCGCGGCGACCACCACGGCGTCCACGGCGGCGCTTGCGACGCGGTTCATCGTCACCGTCCTCCTCACCACCGGAACGGGCTTCCTGCGGCTGCTCGTCATCGCCGTCGGCATCGTCTGCCTCGGCGTTGACCTGACGCGATTCGCCATCGTCCTGCTGGTTATCGGAACCACCCCTCCGGCGCTTGCGCCGGCGGCGCCGGCGGCGGCCGTCATTGTCGTCTTCCTGAGCGAATTCCTCGATGTCCGGCTGTTCGGTGTCTTCGTCGATGATCTCGATCGTATCCGGCTGGACAATCGCAGGAACCGGCATCGGCACACGGTCGCGATCGACCGGTGCACCGCGCTCCAGAACGTAGAGCTGGCCATTGACCATGTCGTCCGCATGCACTTCGACATCGATGGCGAAGCGGGTTTCCAGATCGACCAGGTTCGAACGTTTCTGGTTGAGGATATAGAGCGCTACCTGCGTAGTGGTGCGAATGATCAGGTTGTGGGACGCGCCTTTCAGAAGGTTGTCCTCAACCGAACGCAGCACGTGCAGGGCAACGGATTCCACAGACCGGATCATGCCGGTGCCCTGGCAATGCGGGCAAGGCGTGGTCGAGCTTTCCAGAACGCCGGTGCGGATGCGCTGACGCGACATTTCCAGCAGGCCGAAGTGCGAGATCCGGCCAACCTGAATGCGGGCGCGGTCGTTCTTCAGACAATCCTTCAGCTTGCGTTCGACCGACCGATTGTTCTTCGACTCTTCCATGTCGATGAAGTCGATGACGATCAGGCCGGCAAGATCGCGCAGGCGCAGCTGTCGGGTCACTTCTTCCGCCGCTTCCAGGTTCGTCTGGAGCGCGGTGTCCTCGATATTGTGTTCGCGGGTTGACTTGCCGGAGTTCACGTCGATCGAGACCAGAGCTTCGGTCTGGTTGATGACGATATAACCACCGGACTTCAGCGTAACCTGCGGCGAGAACATTGCATCGAGCTGCGGTTCGACACCGTAGCGGATAAACAGCGGCGAGGGGTCGCGGTAGGGCTGGACGTTCTTCGCATGGCTCGGCATGAGCATGCGCATGAAGTCCTTGGCCTCGCGGTAGCCTTCTTCGCCCGCAACAAGGACCTCGTTGATGTCCTTGTTGTAGAGGTCGCGGATCGATCGCTTGACCAGACTGCCTTCCTCATAGACGAGGCTTGGAGCACTGGATTTCAAGGTCAGCTCGCGAACGTTTTCCCAAAGCCGCATCAGGTATTCGAAGTCGCGCTTGATCTCGGCCTTCGTCCGGCTTGCACCGGCGGTGCGCAGGATCACGCCCATGCCTTCCGGCACATCCAGTTCGGAGGCGATCTTCTTCAGGCGCTTGCGGTCAGTCGGCTGGGTAATTTTGCGCGAAATGCCGCCGCCACGAGCGGTGTTCGGCATCAGCACGGAATAGCGGCCTGCGAGCGACAGGTAGGTCGTGAGTGCGGCGCCCTTGTTGCCGCGCTCTTCCTTGACCACCTGCACCAGAATGATCTGGCGGCGCTTGATGACTTCCTGAATCTTGTATTGCTTGCGCAGCGGGATAATGCGTTCAGGAACTTCTTCCATCGCATCTTCCGCGCCGACGGATTCGACGGCATCGACATCATTGTCGGCATCATCGTCATCGTCGTTCTGACGCTGGCGGCGACGGCCGCGCCCGCGGCCACGCGAGCGAACCGGAGCCTCTTCTTCTTCGTCCGCTTCTTCCTCGGAAGAGGATGCTTCGTCTTCTTCTTCGTCGGAGGCGTCTTCGTCTGTGCTACGTGCGGATACGGCTTCGCCATCCGTTTCGTCGGCAGAGGTCTCTTCGGAAACTGCCTCAGTATCTTCTGTGGCTTTTACGGCCTCTTCGTCGCCTTCTGCGGTGTCTTCGGAGGTATCCGCCTCAACCTTGTCGCTGGCAACGGTTTCAGCAGCCTCGTTTCGTGCTGCACGGGAGCGGCGGCGGCGCTTTGGTTTTTCTTCACCGTCCGAATCATCACGCTGTCTGTCGGCTGCTTCCGCAGCCAGAAGTGCTTCCCGGTCGGCAACAGGGATCTGATAGTAGTCAGGGTGAATTTCGCTGAAAGCGAGGAACCCGTGGCGATTTCCGCCATATTCGACGAATGCGGCCTGCAGGGACGGTTCGACCCGGGTTACCTTGGCAAGATATATGTTTCCGCGCAGTTGCTTCCGATTAGCTGCTTCAAAGTCGAATTCTTCAACCCGATTGCCACGCACGACGACGACCCGGGTCTCTTCCGGGTGGCCCGCGTCGATCAGCATTTTGTTTGCCATTATTGAACTTCTCCACGGCAGCACTCATGGGCGCATGTGCGAAACGCGCATCGCGCAGCAGGAGGATGTCTGCCGTATTTGTTTTGCTAAGATGAGAAAGAGCGTCTGCGCCCGGCGCGGTCGTATGATCAACGAAGGCAGCCGCTGAAGCGGTACCTTGCTGTATGTTGATCACCATGTGCATCGCGCGGGTCCTTCAGGCAACGCAGGCCCTTTAGTTAAGTCGTTGTACCTTTTGCCGGTATGCAGCCTGGCTTCGCCAATGGGCCTGCATCCGGTTCCGGAATGGGTCCGCTCCTAACGGCCGCCGAAAACCTCGCCGGGGAAACTGCCGTTTTGTAAGGGCAACACGTCGCGAGGCGGGGCGGTCTCAAAGAGGTGCCGATACCAGATCCACTGTCTTCCAGGGCTTGTCTTTAAGCGGCAGAACGGCCTCTGTTCTGTCGTTAGAAGGCCTGGGAATGCGATAGCGTTGTGGATAGACACCCATGTCAGCTATCTGGAAAGGTATCGGTTTCAAACCGAAATCCGTAAGGTACTTTTACGTTCCGTCGCAGCGCATTGCAAGCAATGTGAATTGGATATGGCATTTTCCTTGCGTGGCGGATGGCGTATGACAGGGCTGACGGGGGCTCAACACGCGAAGTTTTCGAGCGACATGGCCGAAATAATTGAGTTCAAGGACAGAATGAAACCGCAAGTAGACCAGGGACCGGGCACTGTTTTGAGACTGGCGACGTCTTTCGCAGTGGTTTTGAGCATCTGCGTTGCTGCGTTTGCCGGCCTGACTTGCGCCGCATCTGCCGAACCTGAAAAGGCCCGGGTAACCGGAGCGCGCGTGGCGGGAGACGAGGCGCGCACGCGATTCGTTCTTGATATGAACCGTCAGGTGACACCGACCATCTCCGGCCTTGCCAATCCGGCCCGGCTGATCATTGACCTCCCCGAAGTGACATTTTCGCTGCCGGCCGATTCTGGCGAGAGCGGGCGAGGACTTGTCACCGACTGGCGCTTCGGCCTCTTTGCGGTTGGAAGATCCCGTGTGGTGATGGACCTCACGGGACCGGTGAAGGTCGACAAGACCTTTTTCCTGCCGGCTGTCGATGACCAGCCTGCGCGGCTTGTTGTGGACCTTGTCAGCGCGACAGCCGACGAATTCGACACCTTTGTCGAGACCTCAAGGCCCAAGCGCGTCGTCGCCGGGAGTGATTCCGCACCGAAAAGTGACCGGTTGACCGCTCCAAAGAACAGGGACAAGCCGCTGATCGTCCTCGATCCGGGGCATGGCGGTATCGACACCGGGGCGACAGGTGTCCACGGAACTCTCGAAAAGGCGATCGTTCTCGACTTCGCTCAGCTGCTCAAGGAAAAGCTGGATGAAAGCGGGCTCTACAACGTTCAACTTACCCGGGATGATGACACATTCATTCCGCTGGGGCGCCGAGTTGAAATCGGTCATGAACTTGAGGCCGATCTCTTCGTCTCCATTCACGCCGATTCTGTCCGGCGCGGGCAGAAATTGGCGCGTGGCGCGACCGTCTACACAATTTCAGACAGGGCGTCGGACCAACTGGCCGAAGATCTGGCCCAATCGGAAAACATGTCGGACGTCATCGCCGGTGTGGATCTGACGGAAGAGCCAACAGAGGTGACAGATATCCTGATCGATCTTGCGCGACGCGAAACGAGGTCGTTTTCGGTCTATTTCGCCAGATCGCTGGTGGACGAGCTGAAAAGCGCTGTCCGGCTGATCAACAATCCGCATCGTTCTGCAGGTTTCCGGGTGTTGAAGGCACATGATGTGCCCTCGGTGCTGGTCGAGCTCGGCTATCTCTCCAACGAACATGATGAGAAGCTTCTGATTTCCGACGAATGGCGTGAACGCATGGCGAATGCCATGACCGAGGCTGTTCACGGATTTTTCCGGCCGCGGCTTGCGCGGCAACAAGCAGCACCGTCACAGTAAAAATCCTTGCATTGCTTTCAAAATGGCAGGTTAGCACTGGCGATTGCCTCAGCATCGCCATATTGGTGCACGAGGAAGGCAGACAAGTTTGTGCGACTGTCGGCATCGGTGATGCTGAGCAAATGTTTCCGTGTTAAAAAGCTGGAAGCGCTAAGAACGGGGAAAGACGAGCCCGCGGTATGAAATTTTTGGTGAAGTTTTTTGGCTACCTGTTCGGAATCGGCGCGATCTTTGCGCTGCTGATTGCCGCCGGGGTCTGGATGTACCTGCAGGACCTGACGAAGGATCTGCCGGATTATACGGCCCTGAAGAACTATGAGCCACCGGTCATGACGCGTGTGCATGCCGCTGACGGTAGTCTTATGGCCGAATACGCGACTCAAAGGCGCATGTTCCTGCCGATCCAGGCAATCCCGGATCGCGTCAAGCAGGCGTTTGTCGCAGCCGAAGACAAGAATTTCTACACCCACATCGGTGTTGACCCGGAAGGCATTGCCCGTGCGGCGGTGCGTTTCATCCAGAACTATGGATCCGGCCGTCGTCCGGAAGGTGCTTCGACCATCACGCAGCAGGTCGCAAAGAACTTCCTCTTGTCCGATCTCGTGAGCGAAGAGCGTGAACGCCGTTCCGCCGCGTATGAGCGCAAGGTGAAGGAAGCGGTTCTTTCCCTGCGCATCGAGCAGGCCTACACCAAGGACGAAATTCTCGAGCTTTATCTCAACGAGATCTATTTCGGCTTCGGGGCCTACGGCGTCGCAGCCGCTTCGCTGATCTATTTCGACAAGTCGGTTCACGAACTGTCGCTTGAAGAAATCGCCTATATGGCAGCGCTGCCGAAAGGTCCGAGTAACTATCATCCTTACAGGAAGACAGAGGCCGCCATTGCGCGCCGCAACTACGTGATCGACCGTATGATCGCAGATGGTTACGTAAGCGCCCAGGATGGCGAGGAAGCCAAACAGAAACCGATTGTCGTCAAGCCGCGTGAAACCGGTTCTCGCCTGTTTGCCGCAGAATACTTCACTGAAGAAGTCCGCCGCGAAGTGGCCGACATCTTCGGCGACAAGCGCCTGTATGAAGGCGGGCTTTCGGTGCGATCGACGCTTGACCCCGAAATGCAGAAACTGGCCCGCAAGTCGTTGATGGACGGCTTGATTGCCTTCGACCACCAACGTGGCAGCTGGAACGGCCCTGTCGACAAGATCACGCTTGGTGCCGACTGGGGCATCGATCTGGCCAAGGTGGAAGCCCTGAGCGATCTGCCGGAATGGAAGCTCGCAGTGGTTCTGGAAGCCGGCGGCGAAGAGGCCAAGATTGGTGTTCAGCCGGAACGGCAGGTCAGTGGCCAGCTTTCCGAAGAACGCAAGACCGGCCCGATGTTCCTGAGCACCATGAAATGGGCCCGGGTCAAGGGCAGGGCACCGAGCGCCGTTTCCGATGTGCTGACGCCTGGCGATGTTGTTTATGTCCAGGAAAGCCCGGTTGCGCCTGGAACCTATGAACTTCGTCAGATCCCGAAGGTGTCGGGTGCTCTGGTGGCGATGGATCCCTATACCGGCCGTGTCCTTGCACTTGTCGGTGGTTTCAGCTTTGCACAGAGCGAATTCAACCGTGCAACGCAGGCCTACCGGCAGCCTGGTTCGTCCTTCAAGCCGTTCCTTTATGCTGCCGCTCTCGACAACGGTTACACGCCGTCTTCCGTGATCATGGATGCGCCTCTGGAAATCAGCCAGGGCCCGGGTCTCGGCACGTGGCGCCCGCAGAACTACGGCGGCAAATTCTACGGTCCGTCGACCCTGCGCACAGGTATCGAGCTCTCGCGGAACGTCATGACTGTTCGGCTCGCTCAGGACATGGGCATGCCGCTGGTCGCAGAATATGCGAAGCGTTTCGGCATCTACGACAACATGCTTCCGGTTCTGTCCATGTCGCTTGGTGCGGGGGAAACCACCGTGCTGCGCCTGACCACCGCTTATGCGACCATCGCCAATGGCGGCAGGAAAGTTCGACCAACCCTGATCGACCGTATTCAGGACCGTTACGGCCGTACCATCTACAAGCATGACAGCCGCATCTGTGACGGCTGTACGCAGGATGTGTGGGAAGGCCAGGACGAACCGACCCTGATCGACGACCGCGAGCAGGTACTCGACCCGATGACTGCCTATCAGATCACATCGATGATGGAAGGCGTGGTTCAGCGCGGTACGGCAACGTCCGTTCGCGCAGTAGGTCGTCCGGTCGCCGGCAAGACAGGTACCACCAACGACGAAAAAGACGCCTGGTTCATGGGCTTTACGCCGGATCTTGCGGTCGGCGTGTTTGTGGGCTTCGACAATCCGAAACCGATGGGCCGCGGGGCAACCGGCGGTCAGGTGGCGGCGCCGATCTTCACCGAGTTCGTCAAGACTGCTCTGGCCGACAAGCCACCGGTGGAATTCCGTGTACCAAAGGGCCTTCAGCTGATCCCGATCAACCGCCGCACCGGTCTTAGAACCGCCGCCGGTGATCCGGGTTCGATACTGGAAGCCTTCAAGCCGGGCATGGCTCCGCCGGACAGTTACTCCGTCATCGGGTTCCAGGACACCATGGGAGTTCCGACTGCGGTTTCTCCGGAAGCGCAGCAGGCCGTTACGGTCGGTACAGGCGGTCTTTACTGACCCGCTTGGCCTAGCAGGGGCTGGCTGACTGTCAGGTCATAGCGAGATCCTTTTCGACGGTTTACAGCGAAGTCCTGCTTGGGTAATGTCCCGCTCCAATTCTCGGCCCGGTGCCTCTTGCAGGAGACCGGGCCGCTTCACATCAAAAGCGAGGTATCCGATGCGCGCCGAAATGGAAGCGATCGTCGATGAAATCAAGCAGGCCATAAGCCTGCTGAGGAGGCATCTTTGACTGGGATCAGGCCGTCGTCCGACTGGAAGAGCTGAACGCCCTTTCCGAAGATCCGAACCTCTGGAATGAGCCGTCCAAGGCCCAGAAGCTGATGCGCGAGCGTCAGCAGCTTGATGACAGCATTGGTGGCATCAAGTCTCTGGAGCAGGACCTTTCCGACAATATCGAACTGATTGAACTCGGCGAGATGGAAGACGACAAGTCGGTCATTACCGATGCCGAGGAAGCGCTTCGTGGTCTCAAAGGCAAGGTCAACCAGCTGCAGCTCAATTCGCTGCTGTCCGGTGAGGCCGATGCGAACGACACGTACCTGGAAATCAACTCCGGTGCAGGCGGCACCGAGAGCCAGGACTGGGCGTCCATGTTGCTTCGCATGTACCGCCGGTGGGCGGAAAAACGGGGCTTCAAGGTTGAAGTGCTGGAATATCATGACGGTGAAGAAGCGGGCATCAAGTCCGCGACCTTGCTGATCAAGGGCGAGAATGCCTATGGCTGGCTGAAGACCGAATCGGGCGTGCATCGCCTCGTGCGGATTTCGCCCTATGACAGCAACGCCCGCCGACACACCAGCTTCTCCAGTGCCTGGGTCTATCCGGTGATTGACGATTCCATCGAGATCGACATCAATGAGAGTGATTGCCGCATTGATACCTACCGCGCCTCCGGAGCGGGTGGTCAGCACGTCAACACGACCGATTCCGCCGTGCGTATCACGCACCAGCCAACCGGTATCGTGGTGCAGTGTCAGTCCGAGCGCTCACAGCACAAGAACCGGGCAACGGCCTGGTCGATGCTGAAGGCCCGCCTTTATGAAGCGGAGTTGAAGAAGCGCGAAGAAGCGGCCAGCGCCGAAGCCGCCTCGAAAACCGACATCGGCTGGGGGCACCAGATCCGCTCTTACGTCCTTCAGCCCTATCAGTTGGTCAAGGACCTGCGCACGGGCGTTGAGAGCACGTCTCCGGGCGATGTTCTCGATGGCGATCTGGATGAATTCATGGAAGCTGCGCTGGCACAGCGCGTCTTTGGTGGAGATCCGGTCGAAGTCGCCGATATCGACTAAAGGCACAGCGGAAAATACAAATGAAAGCGGGGCCATTCGGCCCCGTTTTTTGTTCCGGGCTTGCTCACCCTTCAAAGGTCGAGTGCCGAGAAGCGATCGCCTGCCGCCAGGAAAGCTGCCGGGTTGCCGGGCTTGTCATGCCGGCGGATCTCGTAGTGGAGATGCGGACCAGTGGAGCGACCGGTGGAGCCGACATTGCCGACGAGATCGCCCGCCAGAACATGGTCGCCTTCCGATACCTGGATGCGGCTCATATGAGCATATCGGGTGACGAACCCGTTCGCATGACGGATCTCCACCATCTTGCCATATCCACCATTACGTCCCGCGCTGATCACTGTGCCGGGTGCCGTTGCGAATACGCGTGCGCCGTAAGGGGCCTTGAAGTCGATGCCAGTGTGCATGGCCAGCCGGCCCAGGAACGGATCAACCCGAGGGCCGTAGGTGCTTGACACGGAGCCGTTCCGGACCGGCCGTTTGATCGGCAGACGCAGTGCGGTAAATTTCACGCGGCGCAGAGTGTCCAGGGCTGTGTTTGCGCGGTCCAGGCGGTCTGGAAAGTTCTCGTCGTTTATCGGCTGGAACGGGCCGCCGAGGGAGGTCTTTTCACGCAGTGTGGCGTTGAGTCCGGGCGTGATAGAACGCGTGATGCGGAGGATGTCCTCAATACGGCCTTCCGTCGCGATGGTGATCGCATCGACGGCGGCCGTACTTTCTTCGTCCATCATGGAGATGTCGGCCTTTACCGCGTCGAGGGCAGCCTGTTTCTCAGAGTTTTTTTTTACGTCGGTATCCGGCGTTGCGGTATCGGTTGCCGGCTGCTGCAGAATAGCCAGAGGATCGAAGGATCTTGTGGAACCATCGCGCAATCCCAAGGCCTTTACCGGTTCCTCGATCAACTCGCTTTCGCCGCCGATTGCAGATTTGTCGCTACCATCCAGGGAAGCGAGGTTGCGCTCGTCGAGCGAAGGTTTCTCCGGGGGCAGGGGCTTGTCGTTGCTAAGGTAGATACCGACGCTTTCCGCCCTGGCAACCAGGTCGGCCACGATGGCATGGCGCTGATTGAGGTCCTGCTGCCGGCGCAGAACGTCCATTACCTGGATCTCGACGGTTTCCCTGTCGACCATCTGGCGGCTCGTCAGATTTGCAATCTCGGTACGCAGGCGGTCGATGTGGTCCTGATACTCCAGCACCAGCTCTGTTCTTTCAGCGCTGGCCTCGGCCATCATGTCACTGCGCAGGGCGTAGTAGCCAATTGTGCCTGCAACCGCCAAGGTTGCCGTCACGCAGCCGATTGCACCGCAAATAAGATGAACCGGCCTTACACTGTACGTGGTCGTCTTCTCGCCCTTTTCCAGAACCGGATGATGTGGCTCTGTCCGGGGGGCTTGATAGGTCCGCGTCGATTCTTGGCGCTGTTGCATTGTCACTCAGTCACTGCCTGCATTCTGCAAAAGATCTGAGCCTGATTAGAATTTGGTAAGGTTAATAATTCGTCTTCACGGCAGTGAAATTTATCCGATGAGAGGCGCAAGAGGCTTGTAAAAACCGGGAGTTAGTCCAGCTTCGGACCGCGCGCGATCGTTGAAGGGAGGTTTTAACGGACCCCTGAAGTGACGGCGCACGTAGCTGTGGAATGCCGACTCAGGCCTGATTCCCTGCCGGTCACACAGAAACCGGAACCACTTTGCGCCAAAGGCAACATGGTTTTTCTCGTCCCGATAGATGATGTCGAGACATTTGGCGGTGTCTTCGTCATCGATTTCGCGGGCTTTTTCGATCATCGGTGGCGTGATGTCGAGGCCTCTTGCCTCGAGTACCAACGGGATGATGGCAAGGCGGGCAGCAAGGTCGTGTCCGGTGTCCTGCGCTGCCTGCCAGAGACCGTCGTGGGCAGGCAGGTCTCCGTAGGTGGCGTCCAGTTTCGCCAGGCGCTCCTGCAGCATGGCGAAATGCTTGGCTTCCTCAAGCCCGACTCGCACCCAGTCGTCATAGTAGGACCTGGGCAGCCTGACGTGCGCGAAGCGTCCGATCAGGTCCCATGTCAGGTCCACTGCATTGAGCTCGATGTGTGCCAGGGAGTGAATCAGGGCAAGGCGGCCCGCCTTGCCCTTCAAGCTGCGTTTTGGCATGTCTCGCGGTGCAAGCAGAACAGGTTTTTCAGGCCGGCCCGGCCGATCCGGCATCGCACCATCTCTCGAGGGAGATCCGAGAGCGAGTTCACGCTGAAACCAGGCCCTGGAAACAGCATAGGCAAGCCGCACTTTTTCGGCTGTATCGGAAGCGCACACGATCGCTCGCGCTCCGGCAACCAGAGTGTGCGGCAAGTTGTCCCTTCCGGTCACCATCCAGGCGCTGCCGGTTGCCGTTTCCAGTGGGGAACTCACAGGGCCCGCGCAGCCTCAAGAACGGCATCCGCGTGCCCTGGAACTTTCACCTTGCGCCAGATCTCGGCGATCTTGCCGTCTGCACCGACGAGAAAGGTAGTGCGTTCCACACCCATGTATTTCTTGCCGTACATGGATTTTTCGACCCAGACCCCATAGGCCTCCGCGACTTCCTTTTCCGTGTCCGCCCCCAGTCTGATCGCCAGATTGTGCTTGGCGATGAACTTGTCGTGTTTGGCGGCTGTGTCAGGCGAGAGCCCGATAATGGTCACACCAAGTTTGGCAAATGCATCGGACTGTTCAGTGAAGGCAATAGCCTCCTTTGTGCAGCCCGGTGTGTCATCCTTGGGATAAAAATACACTACGACGGGTTTTCCTTTGAGGGCGCTCAGCGACACCTTGTTGCCGCCATCCCCTTCCAGTTCGAAATCCGGTGCGACATCCCCGACGGCCAATTCGCTCATCATGCCTTCCTTCTGTCAAAGTTTGTGCGTTAATGCCGGTTTCCGGCTGCGTCTACAATGGCTGCGGTCGCTTTTAGCAAAGCTTTCGCAGTATCATCAATCGCTCAGCGACTCGTCCGGAGCTGTAGTGAGGTAACCAGGCGCTTTGCTCCGAACCCGAACCCAAGCGCCTGTCTTACGCATGCAGGCGAAAGATTGGATTGACGTATTTGCCTAAAACCGGCGGATCTCAGGACACGGCCAAAGTGACGCCGAAAAAACGCAAGCGCTTGCGCTACGTCTTCGCCGCCGTTCTGGTTGGTTTTCTTGTCGGCATCGCCATTCTGTTTGCAACCGGGCCGGTGCACATTCCGCTTCTAGGCAGCCTGCTGGCCTATCAAGGCACCCGAGGGCAGGTTGAACTTTCCATTGGCAGCGCAAGTGTCGATTTTACTGCGCCGGACGGCATCAATATCCTGATTTCGGATGCCAGGGCGGAGATCGCCGGTGGGTCACCAGTAAGCATCAGTCTTCCTGAACTGACTGCGCCGCTGAACCGGGATGCACTGCTCTCCGGCAAGCTCCATTTTTCGTCTCTAATCCTGACAAGGCCCCATGTGCGGATTGTCCTGGCTGGCGGGCCGGCGAAGTTTCCGGAAATGGGGCCGCTCATGGAAGCCGTCGACAGGGTCAGCGATGTAGTGGACGACCAGTTTGCCCGCCGAGGCCTCAGCTTCGTCAAGATCCGTGACGCTTCTTTCGAGTTGGCCGGTTCCATCCCCAGACGATACCGAGGCATTGACGCGGACATCCTGCGTGACGACAACCGCTCGATACGGGCCTTCGCGCGAGTTGCCGGCAATATCTCCACCTGGCGACTGGAGCTTGCGCGCAACGCACCGCCGGGTGCGAATGCCAAGAGCATCGGGGTCGTGGTCAACGGAATCACCCTTGCCGAACTGCTGGGGCCAAACGCGAAATCAGTGCAGGGCAAGGGGCTGGGACTTCCGGCCTCCGCCAAAATCGAGAGCAGACTGACAGGCGATGGCAAGTTCGTCTCCGCCAATGCGGTTGCGCGTGTGCGCAACGGCTGGTTCCAGCTTGGCAAGACACTGGTCGCATTTGACGATGCAGCACTGTCCCTGTTGTTCGAGGCGGGACAAGACGCAATTGAAATTACCAGTTCGCACGTCATTCGCGGCAATTCACGCATCTTCTTCACGGGGTCTGTTTCGCCGGTTGCTGGTGATAGTCCGGAGTGGCAGATCAATCTGGATTCGGAATATCCGCAGTTCGGTTCAGCCGATGTTCCCGAAGAGCCGCATATGCTGGACGGCGTCCAGATTCGTGCGCGTTTCGATCCGCTTGAAAAATTGCTCTCCGTCGACCGCTTCACGGCTCGCTCTGGCAAGGCCGTCGTGCATGGTGTCGCCTCGCTGCAGATTACACCGGAAGGACCTTATCTGGCGCTGGCCGCTGATGGGGAGTTGATACCGGTTGCAGTGGCAAAGCAGCTCTGGCCGATCACGCTTGTGCCGCCGGCGCGCCGCTGGATCATCGAACGCCTGAAAGGCGGCTTGATCGAGACCGTTTCCTATACGGGTGCGCTCCGCCCGCCGGCATTTGATCCGCGGGATCCGGACCCGGGCTGGGCGGGGGACGACATGCGCCTGGACATGACGTTTTCCGATGGTGCAGTGACGCCTGTTGGGGACGTTCCGCAGATTGATGGCCTCGACGGTACGCTCACAATTGAAAACGAGACACTGACCGTGACCGCGACAGGCGGAACGGCGACGGCCTCAAGTGGCGGCGAGGTTACCCTGCCGGATGGTGTCTTCGCGATCCAGAACCTGCCTTTGCGGGACGGCAAGATGGCAAGCGTGAAGACCCGCATGGAGGGATCGGCGAGCGACCTTGGTGCGATGGTCAACAGTGCGCCTTTCCGCGTGCTGGACCGGGCTGATCTCAAGAATGATGGCGTCGAAGGGGCGGGAGAACTTGAAATCACGGCTTCGTTTCCCTTGGGCAATGAAATCGATCTTGCCGATATCGACTGGCAGGCGACAGGCCGTCTGACGAATTTCTCGGACAGCAATCCGATCATGGGGCACACGGTGCGCAAGTCGGATGTTGCGCTGGAGGCCAACAAGGATCAGGTCGCGATTACCGGCAAGGGGATACTCGACGGATTGCAGGCCGATATCGACCTTGTGGTGCCCTTGGGCGAATCCGGTGTTGCGGCACGACAGGATGTTGTTGTTGCGCTCAACGCGAAGCAGCTGAAAGAGAAGGGGGTGGATCTGACCGCCTTTCTCCAAGGCAACATGACGTTGAGCGTTACAAAGGTCAGCGACGGACAGGAATTCGTCATCGACCTGAAACAGACGGATGTCCGGCTGCAGGCGCTCGGCTGGCAAAAAGCCAAGGGTGTTCCCGCAACGGCGTCTTTCAAGCTGGTTGAAACGGACACACAGCGCCGCGTGAAGGATTTCAAGCTGGTATCAGAGGGCGTCGATGTTGCCGGTTCGATGCAACTGTCGATGGCCGGCGATCTTGTCAGCGCATCGTTCAATACATTCAAGCTGCGCCCGGGCGACAATGTCGAAGTCGATATCCAGAAGGCGACAGACGGACGTTATGACATCATCTTCGCCGGATCTTCCTTTGACGGACGCGGCCTGATCAAGAGCATGCGGAGCCCCGGCGGCAGCAAGGGAGCCGGTGACTTTTCGGGCGGTGCAAGAATTGCCGCCAATATTGACCGTGTAACCGGGTTCAACAATCAGGCGATCGAGAAATTCTCGGGCAAGATCGATACCGGTGCCAAGGGACTGGTCTCTGCGGACTTGAAGGGACTTGTGAACGGCCGTGCGAATTTCGAATTCACGGTGACGGACCAGGGCGGCACGCAGGCGGCAATTGGCCGTTTTGCAAACACAGGCGCAACACTGCGTTTTCTCGACCTCTACAAGCGTATGCGCGGTGGAACCGGGGTCCTGAATGTGGCGATGGCCGACGAGAACAGCTGGGTCGGCGATTTCAACGTACGCTCACTGCGGATCACGGAAGATCCGGCCATTCAGCGTATTCGCGAGCAGAACCGTTCCAATCGCATCCCGGACGGGCGTGCGATCAATACCAACGAAGCTGCGGACACCGCCAGTTTCGAAACGCTGGATATCAATTTCTCACGGGAAGGCGAATTGCTGACCATCAGTCGCGGGGCTCTCCAAGGCAACGCACTGGGAGGAACTGTCAGCGGCTCTGTGGATCTGTCGCAGCAGACGCTCAACCTTACCGGTACCTTCGTGCCGATCTACGCTCTCAACAATTTCTTCGCCAAGATCCCGCTGTTGGGCTTTGCGCTCGGCGGCAATTCCGGAGAAGGCCTGATCGGTGTGACCTATCGCTTGTCTGGTTCGGTGTCCGACCCGGTGCTGTCGGTCAACCCGATTTCGGCGATAGCACCAGGCATTTTCCGCAAGATGTTCGAGTTTCAGGCGAACTGAGCAATCGCACCAGCCAATGTCTGGCGAACCAATTTTCTGCCGAAGGCCTTTGTTCCTGTCACTCTTATTGCCGAACAAAAAAAGCCGGGCGGTGCCCGGCTTTTTTGTCAGTTCTGGAGTGCCTCTGCTCAGACCGGCTTCAGGAGCACGTGCTTTTTCTTGCCGAGCGACAGTTTGACGATGCCGTCGCCGGTCAGATCAGCAAGCGTGATCTGGCGCTTGTCGTCCTGCTCGCCCTTGTCGTTGATCTTGACCGCGCCACCCTTGATGTTGCGGCGGACGTCTCCATTCGAGGCGCACAGGCCCGCACTCACGAATGCGGATAGCACACCTATGCCGGCTTCCAGTTCGGCCTTGGCAATTTCTACCGTTGGCAGGCCTTCGGCGGATTGGCCTTCTTCAAATGCCTTGCGGGCGGTCTCGGCAGCAGCTTCAGCGTTTTCCCGACCATGGATCAGGGCAGTCGCTTCCGTTGCCAGTATCTTCTTGGCCTCGTTGATCTCCGAGCCTTGCAGTGCCGCAAGACGGGCGATTTCGTCCATTGGAAGAACTGTGAAGAGCTTCATGAAACGCTCCACGTCGGCGTCTTCCGTGTTTCGCCAGTATTGCCAGTAGTCATAGGCGGAAAGCTGCTCTTCGTTGAGCCACACAGCGCCGGCGGCAGTCTTGCCCATCTTTGCACCCGACGACGTGGTCAGAAGCGGAGAGGTGAGGGCAAAGGCTTCGACTTCTGCCAGACGGCGAACGAGATCGGTGCCGGACAGGATGTTGCCCCACTGGTCGGATCCGCCCATCTGTAGTCGGCAACCGGTGCGACGGTAAATCTCCAGATAGTCGTAGCCCTGCAGGAGCATGTAGTTGAATTCGAGAAAGGACAGATGCTGTTCGCGTTCCAGACGCAGGCGCACGCTGTCGCGCTGGATCATCTGGTTGACCGAGAAATGCCGGCCGATGTCGCGAAGGAAGTCAACGTAATTGAGCTTCAGAAGCCAGTCCGCATTGTCCAGCATGATGGCGTCTGTCGGGCCGTCACCGAAGGTGAGAAGTTTCTCGAAGACCTTGCGGATGCCGGCCTTGTTATCCTCAATCAGCTCTTCGGTGAGCATTTTTCGGGATTCGTCCTTGCCGGACGGATCACCGACGCGCGTGGTGCCGCCGCCCATGAGGGCAATCGGACGGTGGCCGGTCTTCTGAAACCAGTGCAGCATCATGATCGGTACGAGAGACCCGGCATGAAGGCTCGGTGCGGTGCAATCGAAACCAATGTAGGCCGTTACGGTTTCTTTCGCGCAAAGCTCGTCCAGGCCCTTCGGGTCCGAGATCTGATGAATGAAACCGCGTTCTGAAAGAACGTTTAGAAAGTCCGATTTGAACTCGCTCATAGTCGCCTGTCCGTCCGTCTTGTGTGCCTGCCGGCATTCCTGCGGTCGTGCTCTAGCGCGTGCCGCAGGACTTGTAAATTGCGCCTGCCGGAAAATCAGGACGCTGCAGCGCTCTGCCGCTGGTTAGTTGCCGACCTGGCCGTTGGCGCGCACCTTCACACAGACGAATTTCAATTCGCCCCCCTCCCAGGCAAGGCGCATGCCTTCCGAGAGTGTCCGTGGAACGGCTTCGCTCAGTGCGGCCTGACATTCCGCTTCATCCTGAAAAGTGCCTTCATCGGCGACTGGCCAGACATTGGGACCGCTCAAAAGCTGAATGGATACGGCCATAATCACCCACATGGATAACTCCTACTTATTTGTGAGACCCCAGGTCCCGGACATTTTCCCAACACACTCCGGCACACACTCTGGCGAAAGTGACGCAGCGTGATCACAGTCACAGCCAACATAGCGGGCGGCGCCTACATTCAATTCATCAGCAGCGCAACGAAAGCCGCTGTTCAACAATTGAAAGGAGCCGTCATGTTTCGCAAGTTTGCAATAGCCGCCGTCGCAGTCGCCACCATGGCAACCGCTGCTGTCACCATTACCCCGAACGAAGCTCATGCCAAGAACCGTCATGGTGGCGCGATTGCTGCAGGTGCCATCATCGGCCTTGCTGCCGGCGCTATCATCGCCTCCCAGGCTCAGCCGCGCTACTACCAGCCGGTCCGTTGCCAGAACCGGCCCGTGACCCGCTGGAGCCCTTACCATGGTCGGTATATCGTCGTCGGTTACCAGCGCGTCTGTTACTGATCTCATCCACAGCACAAGCGAATGGCCTCCTTCGGGAGGCTTTTTCGTCTTGAGATTTGGTTGAACCTCCTTTTCAACACGGGACAGTGAAATTATTCGTCCGGTGTTCCATGTCTTCCTTTCCCTCGCTCTCTCGCACTCGCGTTCATGGCCTCATATGCGGCACTCTGGAACCCGGCCCCCTGAATACCCTTGCGGACATCGATGGTATTGCGGTTGGGCACAGAACCATGTGCGAGGGCGACCTCAGAACCGGTTTCACGGCAATTGTGCCGCATCCGGGCAATCTCTTTCGCGAGAAACTTCCTGCCGCCGTCGAGGTGATCAACGGCTTCGGAAAGAGTGCTGGTTTGATACAGGTCGATGAACTCGGGACGCTGGAAACGCCGATCCTTCTGACCAACACCTTTGGCGTTGGAACCGGTGTGAACGCGCTCATCCGCCGGGCAATTGCCGAAAATCCAGAAATAGGCCGTTCCACAGGCACCATCAATCCCGTGGTGATGGAGTGCAATGACGGCTACCTGAGCGATATTCAGGCAATGGCCTTGAGCGAAGCCGATGCGGAAGCGGCTCTGAAGGCTGCAGGTTCGACGGTGGAGCAAGGCAGCGTCGGGGCAGGGACGGGCATGAGCGCGTTCGGCTTCAAAGGCGGTATCGGTTCGGCCTCGCGCGTCTTTGAACTTGGAGGCCGTCAGCACAGACTTGCCGCCCTGGTGCTTGCCAATTTCGGTCGCCCCGGAGACCTTGTCCTGCCGGATGGACGCAGACCGCATCCCAAGGAGGCGCGCCATAGCGAAGAACGCGGTTCGGTCATCGTTGTTCTGGCGACTGATGTGCCTCTTGAAAGCCGGCAACTGAAACGCATTGCCCGCAGAGCCGGGGCGGGTTTGGCGCGTCTGGGTGCCTACTACGGCAATGGAAGCGGCGATATCGCACTTGCCTTTTCAACTGCCTGCAAGATTGCCCATTTCGAGGAAGGTGATTTCATCGTTCGCGATATTCTCAAGGAAGACAAGATCGATGTCCTGTTTCACGCAGCAGCTGAAACGACGCAGGAGGCTGTACTCAATGCGATGATTGCGTCTCCCGCCATGCGTGGGCGGGGGCGTAGCAAACGGCCGTCTCTTGCCGATTGGCTTGACGGGCGCGCCTAGGTCGCTCGCGATTTTCTCGTGGGGCTTGTCAGGCTGGCCAAGGCTGCTTGAGGAACCGTCGGTGGTAACCCACTCACTCTTGCGCTGAGACATGGAAAGCGGGTTGCTCGGAAAACAAAAAGGCCGGGCAAATGCCCGGCCTTTCCGCTTGTTTGAACCCGAAGGGATCAGACAGAGTAGTACATGTCGAATTCGACCGGGTGCGGGGTCATTTCGAAACGCTCGACTTCTTCCATCTTCAGTTCGATGTAAGCGTCGATCTGGTCGTCGTCGAATACGCCGCCGGCTTTCAGGAACTCACGGTCTGCATCGACTGCTTCCAGTGCTTCGCGCAGGGAGCCGCAAACGGTCGGGATTTCTGCAAGCTCTTCGGCCGGAAGGTCGTAGAGGTTCTTGTCCATCGCGTCGCCCGGGTGGATCTTGTTCTTGATCCCGTCGAGGCCGGCCATCAGCAGAGCGGAGAAGCAGAGGTACGGGTTCGCGGACGGATCCGGGAAGCGAACTTCAACGCGCTTAGCCTTCGGAGAAGCAGTGAACGGAATACGGCAGGAAGCCGAACGGTTACGCGAGGAATAGGCCAGCAGAACCGGTGCTTCGTAGCCCGGGACCAGACGCTTGTAGGAGTTGGTCGACGGGTTGGTGAAGGCGTTCAGGGCCTTGGCGTGCTTCAGGATACCACCGATGAAGTACAGGCAGCTTTCCGAAAGGTCGGCATACTGGTTGCCGGCAAAGGTCGGCTCGCCGTTGTTCCAGATGGATAGGTGGCAGTGCATGCCGGTGCCGTTGTCACCGAATACCGGCTTCGGCATGAAGGTGGACGTCTTGCCGTAGGCATGTGCGACCTGGTGGACGACATACTTGTACTTCTGCATGTTGTCGGCGCAACGGGTCAGGTGGTCGAACTTCATGCCGAGTTCGTGCTGTGCAGCAGCCACTTCGTGGTGATGCTTTTCGGTCGGAACGCCCATTTCGGCCATGACGGACAGCATTTCGGAACGGATGTCCTGCGCGCTGTCGATCGGCGGAACCGGGAAGTAACCGCCCTTCGTGCGCGGACGGTGGCCCAGGTTGCCGGTTTCGTACTCGGAACCCATGTTGGACGGCAGTTCGGAGCTGTCGAGCATGAAGCCGGTGTTGTACGGGTCGGCAGTGAAGCGGACGTCGTCGAACATGAAGAATTCAGCTTCCGGGCCGACGAAAATGGTGTCGCCAAAGCCGCCGGACTTCACGTAGGCTTCTGCCTTCTTCGCGGTCATGCGCGGATCGCGGTTGTAGCCTTCACCGGTGACCGGGTCGACGATGTCGCAGAAGATCGCCATGGTGGACTGTGCGAAGAACGGGTCGATGTGCGCGGATTCCGGATCCAGGATCAGCATCATGTCGGACTCGTTGATGGCCTTCCAGCCTGCGATTGACGAACCGTCGAAAGCGACGCCTTCAGCGAACATGTCTTCGTCAACGAGTACTACGTCCATGGTGACGTGCTGCATTTTACCCTTAGGATCGGTAAAGCGCAGGTCGACGAATTTCACGTCTTTTTCCTGAATCTCCTTAAGGATTTCAGCGGCAGTGGTCATAATGTCCATCCCTTTAGTTTTTCATGTGAACGGTTGGGTACTGTTCCGGCCCGGCAGAGTGTCTTAAATTTGGCTCCGTTGCGTGGGACCGGAATTCGGATTGCCGGCGAATGCCGGAACGGGTGGGTCAGATAGCGTCTATGCCGGATTCACCGGTACGGATACGGACTGCTTCTTCGATATTTGAAACGAAAATCTTGCCGTCGCCAATGCGGCCTGTTTGCGCAGCGGATCTGATTGCGTCAACGGCTTTCTCGACCATGTCGTCGCCAAGTACAATTTCCACTTTCACCTTCGGCAGGAAATCCACGACATATTCAGCGCCGCGATAGAGTTCCGTGTGGCCTTTCTGACGGCCGAAGCCCTTGGCTTCCGTAACGGTGATGCCCTGGAGACCGACCTCTTGCAGAGCTTCTTTGACCTCGTCCAATTTGAAGGGTTTGATGATCGCTTCGATCTTTTTCATCACCTTGTGTCTCTCTCCACTTTTAAGGCCGGATAATTTCGGCGTGCCCTTTTCCGATCCTGCGGGACAAAACGACCCGGTCGGGCCCGGAAGGGACCGTTGCAAGCTATAAAGCACGATGTGTGCCAAACGGCCATGACAACCCGTAAATTTTACCCGCGCTGGGAAATCCGCCACTAAAAGCGGCAAATTCCAACAGCGGGGTGGTGGTCAGTCGCCTATCACATTTGTCATATGATCACAAAATAAGCAAAGAGCCTAAAAAATAGGCGGAATCTTAGCAATCGGATGAGATTGCCCTGCTCAGTGGTTGCATGATTTTGCACAATCTCAAGTCAATCGACAGTTCCAGCCGGCGCTGCTGGGTGCGTTGCTCCGATGTACGGGCAGTTCCTGGCTGATTTCCGGAATGAGGAACCATCCCCGCCCTTACGCGTTGCAAAAGAACTGGAATATGGAGACGGCTATGCTTTTCTACGCTTTGGCTGTGGTGGCCATTGCTCTCGTCGCAGGTTTGTTCGGGTTTTTTGGAATGGCGGGCATGTCGGCTTCGATTGCACAAATCTTGATCGGGCTGTTCCTTGCAGTTTTTGTGCTTTCCCTGATTGCGGGCATGCTACGAAGGTAGCAACGAATATCCTGGACCCACGAAACGCCATCGGGGTTCGCTTCTTTTGAGTTTAATGTGAGGTTATCCGTGCGCAGGCTCACATGGCATAACGCCAGCCAGTCTGATGAGCAGCTTCGAGAATATCTCATTCTCGCATTGCTTCGTTCGCGTGCCTGCGTCACCTTGCAGGACGATGCGTTGCAATATCTTTATATCGCGAACCTGCCTCACATATGGTCGGTGCCCGAGGGAGAGACCCCGAAGGACGAAACGGTCTTCGGTCATTCCGTGGGCAGGCAGCTCGACGACGCCAAGAAGGTAGTGCTGGAGACGGGGCGGTCGGAAAAGCTCGAGGTGATGGCTGACGGTGGCCACGTTTTCGAGATCCACATCGAAACGATTTCCGGTGTTGGAGGCATCATCCAGGTGCTGACAACCATTGTCGATGTCACGGAAAGCCGCCGACGAGAGCAGGCCCTCAAGGATTTGCTGCTGGAAGTCAGTCACAGATCGAAGAACCTTTTGGCTGTCATCCAGAGCCTGGCAGGTCAGTCCGCTCGCTACGCCGGGTCGCTCGAGCAGTTTCTTGCCGAGTTTCAGGGGCGGATCTTTTCCCTTTCAAATTCACAGGATCTTGTGACGGAAGCTGACTGGTTCGGTGTTCGCCTGTTCGATCTTGCCCGAGCTCAACGCGCGCTGTTTGATTCAAAGCGGGTCATTCCCATCTCCATGACGGGCGAAAACCCTTTGCTGACCCCCAATGCTGCGCTTTACATCGGCTTGGGCTTGCATGAATTGATCGCCGCAACACTGGACGTCGGCTGGGCTTCGGCTGACCAGGGAATATTGCTCACCTGCAAAACGGTGATGAGGCAGGGCCGGTTGTGCCTCGTTCTCAACTGGAATGCAGGAGAGAGGGGCAGGGTAGACACCAAAAAGGCGCTTGCCGCAGGTGAAGCAGATGGCGACAGAACCGCATTTTCTGCCTTGCTACTCGAAACAGTGCTGCCTCAATCCTTGAGCGGTTCTGCCGAATTGAGCATCTCCCCTGACGGAATAGATTACAGCATGGTGTTTCCGAAGACTGAGTACAACGTTCGGCGGGAAGTGGGTGAAGACCTGCTCCGGGCTTGAATTCTGCGTTAAAATTCTTCACTGGTCGCAGTAACTCATTCGGCTGGTCGACGGTTGTAGGGCGTTCTCGGAATGGTTGTTTTTAAATACTTCAATGAATATTGAAATTAACAAATGTTATGATGATATTTTGAAATTTGTTGTTGGTTCTACAGGTGATTTTTGTTGCTTGCATCGTGAAAACTTCCTAATTCTGTTTTCTCCATACCTTCTTCCCGGATCAGGCCCGCGGTGATGAAAAGACACATTCCCCTTCTTGTGTTCGTGATAAGTGCCGCTATCGGCCTGTCGCTGACCTACGTCATTCTGGACAGGGAGCGAGCGGTTGAGCGGCGGGAATTCGAAATACTCGCAGAAGAGGCGGTCGACCGGATCCGCGGGCGCACCGAGCAGAACTTTTCTCTCATTGCGGCGACGCATTCGTTTTTCGAGGCGGATGGCGGAGCCATGTCGAGGGCCAAATTCCAGAGCTTTGCCCTTGGCCTGTTCCTGAAGGGGCATTTGTCCGGCATGCAGGGTATCGGCTTTGCCAAGCTGATGCAGACCGGCAGGGAAGATGAAGCAAGCCTGGCATTGCAGCAGAATTACGAACTGGAACGTCAGGTCTGGCCCGAGACGGACCAGGCGCATCGTACCCCCATCATACTTCTTGAACCGCTGGACCTGCGAAACAAGGCTGCACTCGGCTTCGACATGTTCAGTGACGAAACCCGTCGCAAGGCCATGCTGGCGTCCGCAGACACCTTCACAGTCAAGGTATCAGCCCCTGTCATGCTGGTTCAGGAAATCACGGAGGAGAAGCAGACGGGATTCCTGGCGTATCTCCCGCTGGCAAGTGAAGAGGAAGCTGCCGGAGAAAAACTGAACGGCGAAGAAAGCATCCAGGGCTTTGTCTATGCGCCTTTCCGTGCCGGGGACCTGCACAAGGCTGCCCTGACTTCTCCGACCCCGGTACCGGTTCTTGTCAACACGACCGACGTGACGGACGAGCAGCCGGAGCACCTGTACACCTCTGAAGACTATGAGGCGCGCGCCGCGGAAGCTGAAAATCTCGTGACGCGGCAGATAGAAGTCGGCGGACGGGTTTGGGAAATCTCCGTTATCGAAGCTGCTTCAAAGGACAACGCCTTTCTTTATTGGCGTACCTTCATGCTCGGGTCGATATCTTTGCTTTTCTCCGCTGCGCTCGCGGTTTCGATTCGCTCCCGCCTGCGGGCGAGAGAGGCTAATCAGCGCCTGAAGGAAATGTCTGAAAAGACGATCCAGGAAAAGGATCTGATGCTTCAGGAAATGAAGCACCGGATCAAGAATTCAATTGCCCGCATTCTCGCGATTGCTCGCCAGACCGCCGGTGCCTCCGAAAGCCTGGAGGAATTCAACGATTCGTTCAGCTCTCGCCTGCAGGCCATGGCGAATGCGCAGGATCTGTTGACCCGGTCCAGGTGGTCGAAGGCGGACTTGAAAGCATTGCTTCTGCAGGAACTGGAGCAGGTCTTTGGTGAGGGGGCAAAGGGCATCAAGCTTGCAGGTCCGGCCGTTCAACTGAACGAGACCGGCACCCATGCGCTCGGTCTGGTGTTTCACGAGCTTGCGACAAACGCGATGAAATATTCCGATGTCTTTGCTGATGGCGGACGCTTCGAGGTTATCTGGAAGGTCTTGCCTGCCAAAAAAGGCAAGCAGCTTGAGCTCGACTGGCTTGAGGAGACCGGAAAAGTGATTGAAGCTCCGAAAAATTTTGGCTTCGGCAGCAGGCTCATGGAAGCGCTGGTGGCTGGTGAGATGAATGGCAAGATCGATCGGCAGTTCACCGAGAAGGGTGTCGCCATTCGGATTTCCGTGCCTCTGGTCTGAGAATCGGCTGCTGGGCCATGATTTGCCCGAGTGCATTCTCAAGCGCCGTTTGAACATGGAAGGGACTGCCTAAAAATGAGCCAGCATGGCACGGCCCTGGATTATGTGTTGCTGACCCCGCAGGAGATGGCGAAAGCCGATCGACTGACCATTGAGGGGGGTGTTCCAGGTATCGAACTCATGGAGCGGGCCGGCCAGGCTGTGGCACGTGCTGCGGCGCGGATGGTTCCGGCTTCAGGTCGGATAGTCATTCTATGCGGTCCCGGCAACAATGGCGGTGACGGTTTCATTGCGGCGCGTTGTCTGGCGTCAGCCGGATACGACGTTGATGTCAGGTTGCTCAAAGCGCCCGATGCTCTGAAGGGGGATGCGCTTGAAGCCTTTCGGCGCATGGGGCTTTCTTATGCACTTTCTGTTGAAGGCGATCATATCGCGAGCGATCTAGGCGCTTTGTTGGATGGCGCCGATCTGATCGTGGATGCTCTCTTCGGGGCTGGGCTGGACCGCGCTTTAGGTGGTGCCGCCGAAGCTTTGGTGAAAGCTGTCAACAATTGCGGCGCACCTGTTCTTGCGGTAGATCTTCCATCCGGAGTTCAAGGCGCAGACGGTGTTGTCTGTGGTGAGGCTGTCAGTGCGCAAGAGACGGTCACGTTCTTTCGGCAAAAGCCGGGGCATTTGCTTTATCCCGGTCGTCAAGCCTGCGGCCGGGTTACAGGTGCGCAGATTGGCATCGATGTAACCGTTCTCGATCAAATCGCGCCCGATACTTTTATCAATGGGCCGGACCTCTGGCTTGACCATTGGCCACAAGTCGCGCCGACCGGTCACAAATATTCCAAAGGACATGCGGTTGTCTTTGGCGGTCCGGTCACGGCAACTGGCGCTGCGCGGTTGTCGGCTGGCGCTGCGCTGCGGGCGGGGGCGGGGCTCGTAACATTGGCGTCACCGCCGGATGCGCTTCTGGTCAACGCAAGCCATCTGACGGCGGTAATGCTGAAGAAGATTGCCTCTGAAAACGGTATTCGCGATCTCTTGTCGGACAAGCGCCTCAACGCGGTACTGATCGGTCCGGGTTATGGTGTTGGTGAAAAGACCCGATCTGCGGTAGCGGAGATCCTGGACTGTAACCGGGCAAGCGTATTCGATGCCGATGGTCTGACGAGTTGCGCCGTTGATCGCGCACCGTTTTTCGAAAGCATCAGGTCGCATAAGGCGGCGGTCGTTCTGACGCCGCATGAGGGAGAGTTTGCTCGCCTTTTCCCGGAACTTGCAGGTAGCAAGCTGACCCGTGCCAGGGAGGCAGCACGAATGTCCGGCGCTGTCGTGATTCTGAAGGGGCCGGACAGCGTTGTCGCTGCGCCGGATGGGCGTGCGGCAATCAATTGCAACGCACCTTCATGGCTTGCAACGGCCGGGTCTGGTGATGTGCTTGCCGGAATTGTAGTTGGTCTGCTTGCGCAGGGTGTTTCCGGCTTCGAGGCGGCCGCAATGGCTGTCTGGCTACATGGCGAAGCTGGCCGGGAGGCCGGGCCGGGGCTGATCGCAGAAGATCTTGAGAGTGCCCTGAAACCCGCGCTTCGCGCACTTGTGGAGAAATCCGATTTACGGTGAGGCAGGGCAATGCTTTTTCCTTTGACGGGAAAATCAGCGATGCTATAGAGGCCCCGCTTCAATCGCAGGGTGGTTTGCCACTTGTTGCGACGCGGATGTGGTGAAATTGGTAGACACGCCAGATTTAGGTTCTGGTGCCGCAAGGCGTGGGGGTTCAAGTCCCTCCATCCGCACCATTCTTCAAAGTGAATTCCGTCCTGTGCGCATTCGGCGCTTGTCGTTCGACGTTGTGCTTTTTGTCGAGATCCCTCGTATTTGGTAGCCGTTTTTTGATCACCAAGCGTCAGGCCTGGTGGGGCACTGTTGACTGAGCGGAGTTGTTGCGCAGCGCAAATTTGCATTCCGTGTGGCTTCAGCAGTGCGGGCCGGTCTGGTCAAGCTCTGGCCAAGCTCTGGTTTGGCGTGGTCTGGCATTTGGTTGTCAGCATCGGCGACGGGGAGCGGTTCTTAACCGCAGGCCGGCGAGGTTGGCGGAATTGGCTTCCGGCTCCTGGAAGAGACCAAATCCCTTGGTCGAAAGAGCTGATTTTAGGCGATTTACGCCAGCAAAACCCCGCTCTCCCCTTGACACTTTCGGGCCTACGCAGTATCGCGCTCCCATCGTGCGTCTTGGAGTCTCTTCAAGGCGATGCATGGCCGTTTGAACGCTCCCGGCAAAAGGGGAGTGCAGGCGATGTGGCACACGGGATTTTAAAAACGAAACCTCCGGGGCGGATTGCCGCTCGGGACCGAGGACGACAAAACCCATGCAGGTAACCGAAACCCTCTCCGAGGGCCTCAAGCGTGAGCTGAAAATCGACATTCCGGCTGGTGATCTCGCCGCCAAGCTCGACGATTACATGGCCGACCTGAAATCCAAGGCCAACATCAAGGGCTTCCGCCCTGGCAAGGTTCCGCTCGCCCATCTGAAAAAGATGTATGGCCGTCAGGCCATGGCCGAGATCCTGTCGAACACCATCCAGGAAACCACCCAGAAGGCTGTTGAGGAGCGCTCCGAGCGCCCGGCTCTGACCCCGGAAATCGATCTGCCGGAAGAAGATGCTGAAAAGATCATGGCTGGTGACGCCGATCTTTCCTTCAAGATGACCTACGACATTCTGCCGAGCTTCGAGATCGTTGATTTCGCCGGTATCGAAATCGAGCGTCCGGTCGTTGAAATCGCTGAAGAAGAAGTCGACGAGCAAGTTTCCCAGATCGCCAAGAACAACGCACCGTTCGATGCGAAAGACGGCGCGGCTGCAGACGGCGACCGCGTGACCATGTCCTACCTGGGCAAGATCGACGGCGAGCCTTTTGAGGGCGGTGCCGACGAGAACGGCATGCTGGTTCTGGGTTCCGGTCAGTTCATCCCGGGCTTCGAAGAGCAGCTTGTTGGCGTCAAGGCTGGCGACGAGAAGGTCATCGAAGTGTCTTTCCCGGAAGAATATCCGGCTGCACATCTGGCCGGCAAGGCTGCCACCTTCGACATCGTCGTCAAGGAAGTTGCCGCACCGGGTGAAGCCAAGGTCGATGACGAGTTCGCTAAGAACCTCGGCCTTGAGTCTCTCGACAAGCTGAAGGAAATCGTCCGCGGCCAGATCGAGGGCCAGTTCGGTCAGATGACCCGCCAGCGCGTGAAGCGTCAGCTGCTCGACAAGCTGGACGAGCACTATTCGTTCGATCTGCCGGAAAAACTGCTGAACTCCGAGTTCGACGTTGTCTGGCGCCAGGTCGAAGAAGACATGAAGCGCAACGAGAAGACCTTCGAAGACGAAGAGACCACGGAACAAGAAGCGAAGGCGGAATACCGCAAGATCGCTGAGCGCCGTGTTCGTCTTGGCCTGGTTCTGTCCGAAATCGGTGAGCAGAACAACATCCAGGTGACCGACGAAGAACTGCAGCGCGCTCTTTACGATCGCGTCCGCCAGTTCCCGGGCCAGGAACAGCAGGTGTTCGAATTCTACAAGAACAACCAGCAGGCTCTGGCTTCCCTGCGTGCGCCGATCTACGAAGAAAAGGTCGTCGACTTCATGCTGGAACTCGCCAAGGTGACCGACAAGACGGTGACCAAGGAAGAGCTGGAGAAGCTGGTCGCCGAGGAAGAAGACGAGGCTTAAGGTCAATCCGCTTTCGGGGGAGTGCTCTCGAAAGCGGACAGATTGGCTGGTCGGTTTTCCCGTCTATCCCCAGATGTGGCCGCAGATTTAACCTTGCATTCACGCCGCATCTGTCATGACTTTGCGTTGAGGGCGACATCCCATATATACGGGGTGTCGCTTTTTTCGAGTCAGGCCCTGAATCGATGCGCTTCATGGCCTGTTTCCTGCCCGGAGACCCTCCGGGCAACATCTCAAGCATATGGATGAGGTATGAAGGATCCTGTCGATATCTACATGAACACTCTCGTGCCGATGGTTGTCGAGCAGACCAACCGGGGAGAGCGGGCCTTCGATATCTATTCGCGCCTGCTGAAGGAGCGCATCATCTTCCTGACCGGCCCGGTCGAGGATCACGTGGCAACCCTGGTAAGCGCACAGCTTCTGTATCTGGAAGCTGAAAACCCGACCAAAGAGATCGCGATCTACATCAATTCGCCGGGAGGTCTCGTGACCTCCGGTCTTGCGATCTATGACACCATGCAGTTCATCCGCCCGGCTGTGTCGACGCTCTGCATCGGCCAGGCAGCCTCCATGGGCTCGCTTCTGCTTGCCGCAGGCGAGAAAGACATGCGCTATATCCTGCCGAACGCGCGGGTCATGGTGCATCAGCCGTCCGGCGGGTTCCGCGGTCAGGCTGCCGACATCATGCTTCATGCACAGGAAATCCTGGCCATGAAGCGCCGGCTGAATGAAATCTACGTGAAGCACACCGGACGCACCCTCGACCAGGTCGAGGAGGCACTGGAACGTGACAACTTCATGACCGCTGACAAAGCTAAGGAATTCGGGATCGTCGACAAGGTGATCACCGACCGCAACACGCTTGGCGGCGACGAAGAGAAGTGAGGGACTTACCCGGCTTTAATCATGGATTGAATTTCCACGCTTAAAGCCGGAAAATCCCCAGGTGATGCCGGGTTTTCATCTTCGCCTTAAACCTATATTGATTTTTAATGGCGAAGCATGATGACATTACATGGTGAGGTGGCGACTGTGCGCCGCTTCAGAACCGGTTCAGTCATAATTTGGCCGCAACCGGAGAGATAAGGGGAAACACTCCCCGTAAACGCGAGGTTGACTACATGACCAAGGCCAGCGGCAGCGATTCCAAGAATACGCTTTACTGCTCCTTCTGCGGCAAGAGCCAGCATGAGGTTCGCAAGCTGATCGCCGGCCCGACTGTTTTCATTTGCGATGAATGTGTCGAGCTGTGCATGGATATCATTCGCGAGGAGAACAAATCCTCGCTGGTGAAGTCACGGGACGGGATCCCGACCCCTCAGGAAATTCGCGACGTTCTGGATGACTATGTCATCGGGCAGGGCAGCGCGAAGAAGGTTCTATCGGTCGCCGTTCACAACCATTACAAGCGCCTCAATCACGCATCGAAAAACAACGATGTCGAGCTGGCGAAATCCAACATCCTTCTGGTCGGCCCGACCGGTTGCGGCAAGACCCTGCTTGCGCAGACCCTTGCCCGTATTCTGGACGTGCCTTTCACCATGGCTGATGCCACCACGCTGACCGAAGCCGGTTACGTGGGTGAGGACGTTGAAAACATCATCCTGAAGCTGCTGCAGTCCGCCGACTACAACGTCGAACGCGCGCAGCGCGGCATCGTATACATCGATGAGGTCGACAAGATCAGCCGCAAGGCCGACAATCCGTCGATCACCCGCGACGTTTCGGGCGAAGGTGTTCAGCAGGCACTTTTGAAGATCATGGAAGGCACCGTTGCTTCCGTGCCGCCCCAGGGTGGCCGCAAGCATCCGCAGCAGGAATTCCTGCAGGTGGACACGACCAACATCCTGTTCATCTGTGGCGGCGCCTTTGCGGGCCTTGACAAGATCATTTCCGATCGTGGCACGCAGACGTCCATCGGTTTCAAAGCGCAGGTCCATGCACCGGAAGATCGCCGGATCGGCGAACTCTTCTCGGTACTTGAGCCGGAAGATCTGCTCAAATTCGGCCTTATCCCCGAATTCGTCGGCCGTCTGCCGGTTATCGCGACCCTGGAAGACCTCGACGAGGAAGCCCTGGTTACGATCCTGACGGAGCCGAAGAACGCTCTGGTCAAGCAGTACCAGCGTCTTTTCGAAATGGAACAGGTGGAACTGTCCTTCCACGAGGAAGCCCTCAAGGCGATCGCTCGTCGGGCCATCGAACGCAAGACCGGTGCACGCGGCCTGCGTTCGATCCTCGAAGCCATCCTGCTCGATACGATGTACGAGCTGCCTGGCCTGAAGGGTGTCAAGGAAGTCGTGATCTCTCCGGAAGTCGTGAAGGGCGAGGCACGCCCGCTCTATATTTACGAAGATCGGGAAGAAACGTCGGCTACCAGCGCCTGAGGCACTGAAGGCTGTTTCAAGAAACCGTGAATAAATGCCGCTCAACTTGAGCGGCATTTTGTTTTTGGGCGGTCATCCACTTGTTCGGGGCCGTTTTCCACCGGTGCAATGAGTCGTCAACAGACAAGACTTGTGGGCAGCAACCGATTGCCTTGACACCGGCAGGTCTGGTGTCCACCTAATAGACCTAAGGACGGCTTATGCGGATTGTCGGCGCGCCCATCTGGGGTGCCGTGATCTGGCCTTCAGGACCTACCGGTTCGGAGCCGTTTTCCAGTGTTTTGGCTGCCTTTTACCGAGTGGGGCCGGGACACGCTGAGAAAGGAAAAAAAATGAGCGACGCAGAAATTCGCGCCACAGATCAGGACAGCACGTCTGTCTACCCCGTCTTGCCCCTGCGCGACATCGTTGTCTTCCCGCATATGATCGTGCCGCTGTTTGTCGGCCGCGAGAAGTCAATCAAGGCGCTCGAAGAGGTGATGACCACCGACAAGCACATTCTTCTGGCAACACAGATGAATGCAGCTGACGACGATCCCAAGCCTGACCAGATCTACAATGTCGGCACGCTCGCGACCGTGCTGCAGCTTCTCAAGCTGCCCGACAATACGGTCAAGGTTCTGGTGGAAGGCGGTGCCCGTGCACAGATCGGCGAATACACCGACCGTGCCGACTATTTCGAGGCCTCCGCAACGGTTCTGCCGGAGCGCGATGGCGAGAACATCGAAGTGGAAGCACTTGCGCGCTCGGTCGTGTCCGAGTTCGAGAACTACGTGAAACTGAACAAGAAGGTTTCGCCGGAAGTTCTGGGCGCGATCAACCAGATCGACGATTATTCCAAGCTCGCCGACACGGTAGCTTCCCATCTTGCGATCAAGATTCCCGAAAAGCAGGAAATCCTTGGCGTCGTTTCCGTCGCCGAGCGGCTTGAGCGCGTCTTGGGCATGATGGAGAGCGAAATCTCCGTCCTGCAGGTGGAAAAGCGCATCCGTTCCCGCGTCAAGCGGCAGATGGAGAAGACCCAGCGCGAGTACTATCTGAATGAGCAGATGAAGGCCATTCAGAAGGAGCTTGGCGACAGCGAGGACGGCCGCGACGAGGTTGCCGAACTCGAAGACAAGATCAAGAAGACCAAGCTGACCAAGGAAGCACGCGAGCGCGCTGCGGCCGAAATCAAGAAGCTGAAACAGATGAGCCCGATGTCCGCGGAAGCGACCGTCGTGCGGAACTATCTGGATTGGCTGATAGGCATTCCGTGGAACAAGAAGTCCAAGGTCAAGCACGACCTGGCCTTCTCCGAAAAGGTTCTCGACACCGACCACTATGGCCTTGAAAAGGTCAAGGAACGGATCGTGGAGTATCTGGCGGTCCAGAGCCGGGCCAACAAGTTGCGTGGTCCGATCCTGTGTCTCGTTGGTCCTCCAGGCGTCGGCAAGACCTCGCTCGGCAAGTCGATTGCGAAGGCGACCGGCCGTGAATTCGTACGCATGTCGCTCGGCGGTGTGCGGGACGAAGCGGAAATCCGTGGTCACCGCCGTACTTACATCGGCTCGATGCCCGGCAAGGTCATTCAGTCGATGAAGAAGGCCAAGAAGTCCAATCCGCTGTTCCTGCTCGATGAAATCGACAAGATGGGCATGGACTTCCGCGGCGACCCGTCATCGGCTCTGCTGGAAGTGCTGGATCCGGAACAGAACTCGTCCTTCATGGACCACTATCTGGAGGTCGAATACGACCTTTCGGATGTGATGTTCGTGACCACGGCGAACACGCTGAACATTCCGGGTCCGCTGATGGACCGTATGGAAGTGATCCGCATCGCCGGTTACACGGAAGAGGAAAAGGTGGAAATCTGCCGCCGTCACCTCATCCCGAAAGCCGAGAAGGATCATGGCCTGCGCGAAGGTGAGTTCACCATCGAGGATGAAGCACTTCACTTCATCGTGCGTCGCTACACCCGCGAAGCCGGTGTGCGTAACCTTGAACGTGAAATGGCGACCCTGGCCCGTAAAGCGGTCAAGGACATCCTGATGAGCGACAAGGAAAGCATCACGGTGACCAGCGAGGTCGTCGAGAAATACCTTGGTGTGCCGCGGTATCGCTACGGCGAAGCCGAACTGGAAGACCAGGTCGGTGTGGTTACCGGCCTTGCCTGGACCGAAGTCGGCGGTGAGCTTCTCACCATCGAAGGCGTGATGATGCCCGGCAAGGGCAAGATGACCGTCACCGGCAACCTGAAGGACGTGATGAAGGAATCGATTTCTGCGGCGGCATCTTATGTCCGCTCGCGTGCGATCGATTACGGCATTGAACCGCCGACCTTCGAAAAGAAGGACATTCACGTTCACGTTCCGGAAGGGGCAACCCCGAAGGACGGTCCGTCCGCAGGTATCGCGATGGCTACCGCTGTGATCTCGACCATGACCGGCATTCCGGTTCGCCGGGATGTTGCCATGACAGGTGAAATCACCCTGCGTGGTCGCATTCTGCCGATCGGTGGTCTGAAGGAGAAGTTGCTTGCTGCCCTTCGTGGCGGAATCAAGCTGGTTATGATCCCGGAAGACAACGCCAAGGATCTGGCGGATATCCCGGACTCGGTCAAGAACTCGCTTGAGATCATCCCGGTTTCGGGCATGGAAGAAGTGCTGAAAAACGCTCTTGTTCGCTTGCCGGAGGCCATCGAATGGGATGAGTCAGCTCACGAAGCTGCAACCAAGGCGCGAGAAAAGGACGACGACACCTCCGGTGTTCTTGCCCACTAATCGCGACATTGCAGCGCACAAATTGGAAAGCCCCGGGAAAACCGGGGCTTTTCTTTTGAATAATCGGTCAAAATGGCTGTTTTCTGCGAAAAAACCACTTGCGTTTCAGTTCAATTCAACCGAATTTCGCGCAACGGCGCTGACAGGAATCGTCGGCACTCTGCCGTTTCTTAGAAAGGTATCTGCTATGAATAAGAACGATCTGATCGCAGCTGTTGCAGAAAAGACCGGCCTCACCAAGGCGCAGGCAGGCGAAGCAGTTGACGCAACTTTCGAAGCTGTCACCTCTACGCTGAAGAGCGGCGACGAAGTCCGCATCATCGGCTTTGGTAACTTCACCGTTTCCGAACGTGCAGCAACCGAAGGCCGTAACCCGCGGACTGGCGAAACGATCCAGATCCCGGCTTCTAAGACGCCGAAGTTCAAGGCCGGCAAAGGCCTGAAGGACGCCGTGAACGCCTAATAGCGCTCACGAGCGATTTCTTCGCTCAACCCCGTATCCGGAAACGGATGCGGGGTTTTTCCTTGCCTGTTTTCTATTTTTGATTGAGCTCTGGCGAATTGCCATTCCCACATTATATTGCGTTTGTCGTGAGGTGATGCCAATTGCTCGACAGGATTTGGAATGTCACTGCAAGCCTTGATCCGCAGGCGCCAACGCGCGCTATTTGATGCCTGGGTCCGTGACCCCCTGGTGCAGGTTCAGGTGGAACACCCCGAGGCACTTGGACGCCTCGTGTTCCTCGACGATTTCGACGAGGACGTCCAGACCGGAAAAGCCGGGAGAAGCAGCCTGAAGAACGTAGCCATCGTGCAGAAACCCGGCAACGCGGACGAAAATGCCAGCGTGTGGGTGAGGGCGGTGTATTCGTCCTATCAGAAAGCCTGGCTGCGCTTTGTCGAGCAGGTCTATGGCATCAAAGCCGCGCCGTCGGATCTTGCCGGGTACAATATCGACCACCTGCTCAACAAGGCACGTAGTCCCAATAAAGCCGGGTTCATTCGCATCGAAGCCATCAACGATGCCGTTAATCAGGCGTGGGGCGGTTTGTTCGAGCGAGCAGCTAGCAATCCAGAATTCAGTGCCAATCAGAATCGCCTTCGCCGGACGATGTCCTGGATCATCGCCGCCAAACTCATGGATCAGCCGCCGCCAAGAGGACCGAACGACCAGCAGGGGATTGCCCGTCTGGTGCAGTTCTTCAATCAGAACGGACTTGCCGCGGACAACCCGCAGCGCGGGCTCACCGACATGCTCCAGTTCGCCTATAAGTTCCAATAGACTTAGCGGGCACTTGCGATCACGTCGCGTGCGGCGCGCTGGCCTGAAAGCCAGCCGCCGTGCACTGTTGCCGGATAGTCCTGGGCGGTGGCTTCTCCCGCAAAGAAGACCCTTCCATTGAGGTCGGCAGCCAGTGCTTTTCTTGCTCGCGGCTCCACCCCGATAGGCAGGAACGAGTAGGATCCTCGCGTTCGTTCGTTTTGCTGCCAGGCGGAACTTATGCTGGCGTCAGGCGGCGGTATGTCGCGGCCGAACATGGTCTGAAGCGCTTCGAAGGCCGCCTGTCTGCGATTCTCTTCACCAAGTTTCTCAAGGTTCTGAGCAAATTCGCCGACGTTCAGCGCACATAGAATCGGTTTTCCGGTCACGGGCGAAAGATTCGGCCAGTAGGCAAAAGTGCCGGGCTTGCCGGATATGCGGCCGAAGTTGTGGACAGTTTCATCCCAGAACGCTTCCGGGAACGAGAGATAGATTTTATCAAGCACGCCCATGCGCAGGGAACTGACGGCGTTGCGCTTGTTGTCAGGAAGACCAGGTGAAAAGACGATGTCGCCAGCCTTCAGGACACCCAGAGACACTGCGCAGATTGCAAAATCGGCCTCCAGTACACCGTTCTCAGTTCTTACCGAAACGCCCCTTTGGGAATGGTCGATTTGGGTCACGACGGTTTCGGTCTGGATGGTCAATCCCTCCGCCACCCCCAATGCAATCTTGTCATAGCCCTGCGGAAGCACGGCGTCGGGTCCCTCAAAGGCACCGCCTTCTTCAACGGCTGCAAGCGAAAGGTTGCTCACTGGGGCTGCAAATTCCTGCTCCAGCAGAATATGCGCCATGAAGCCGAGTTCAGCGTCAGTGAGGCTCGACAGGGCTCGTTGCCGGCGTATCTTTTCAATGGCATTGGCTGCCGATATCCGGGTGAGGGAGGTTTCAGTGTCGTCCAGAAAATCTTCCAGGGCGTTCGCGAAAGTCTCGAAGCGTTCGACTGCTCTGCCACCGTTGCCGGTCAGGTCGAAGACCTCCTCGTTGTCGTAGTCCCACTCGAACATCGGCTGTGCGAAGCGCTGCGCGAGCGCTGTGATGGGGTTGGACCGTGTTCCATGGATCCAGCTTGCTCCAAGGTCGAGAGGCACCCCCAACGATCTGTCCGTGTGCAGACGGCCGCCGATCCGGTTACCAGCCTCAAGCACGGTTACGGAGAAACCTGCGTCTGCAAGTGTTCTTGCAGCCGTCAGACCGGCGATGCCGGCACCGACAACAACCACTCTCTGTCCGGCCACGGGTTGTGATGAGCTTGTTCTGGTCAACAGCGGCAGGCCGTTGAAGGCAGCCAGAATTCCAGTCAAAAACAACCGGCGGGATGTCACCATGGGTGCGGCTTTCTCACGCTTTTGAAGCTGTCAGTTTGCCGGTTTTCGGAGCCGTCATCCACAGGCTTTATCATTGAAACGGAAATCTGAGATTTTGCTCTTGCCAAGCAGCAAACGACCCCCTAAAAGGCGTCTCACCTCGTTGAGGGCGATTAGCTCAGTTGGTAGAGCGCTTCGTTTACACCGAAGATGTCGGGAGTTCGAGTCTCTCATCGCCCACCATTCCCCTTGTGAAATCCGTCACTTGTAACCAGGGTGCCTGCGCACCAGGGTGTTTTCTGCTGTTTGCTGCCGCCCCCACATTGCCCGGCGGTTCGCTATTTCGAATATTCGCACATTTACAGTCATTTCGCTTTGCCGCTGTTGCTGGGCATACCGGTGGCGGGTTGATTTCGTTTGGCCTTCGAATGGTGAGTTTTCTTTTTCCTTTTTGTCCGATAAACTTCTGCGGCTAAATAAAAAACTCGTTTAAAGGTAGCTACTTGGCAAGATGGGAATCCTAGTTTTCATCAAGATGTTCGGGGCAGTCATGCTGCTCCTTTACGCGGTTCGCATGGTTCGGACAGGCTTTGAAAGGGCGGCCGGGCCAACGTTGAGACGCGCCATCGGCCGGGCATCCTCCGGACCGGTTGCCGGCGCCTTGTCTGGAACTGCGGTTGCCATTTTGCTGCAAAGTGCGACGGCGGTTGCGATCCTGGCGGCGGGATTTGCGACATCCGGCTTCATTTCCACAGCTGCCGGACTGGCGGTTCTGCTGGGCGCCGATCTCGGGTCGGCGCTTGTCGTGCAGTTTCTGGTGTTCGATCTCAGCTGGCTGGTGCCGTTGCTTCTGGGCGGAGGTGCATGGCTGTTCCTGAAGCTCGACGCTCGATCCGCGAAACAGATCGGACGCATTCTTCTGGGAATCGCTTTCATCCTGATTGCGCTGCAAATGATCGGCGAAGCGACGACGCCGTTGAAGGAAGCGCGGTTCATGCCGCAGTTTGCCGGCTTCCTTGCGCAGGACACACCGACAGCGATGGCGGTTGGGGCGCTTCTGGCGTTTCTGGTGCATTCCAGCGTGGCGGCCGTGCTGATGATCGCAGCCCTGGTGCAAAAGACCGGCCTGCCGCACGAGGCAGCGATTCCACTCGTTCTGGGAGCGAACATTGGCGCGGGTATTGTCGCGCTCTGGCTGACACGCGGAATGGATCGCAAGGCCAAGCTTCTGCCGCTTGGCAATTTTCTCTTCAGGTCTACCGGCGCAGTGCTGGTCATGCTGGCGCTAAAATTCCAAGATCTGCCTCTGGCTTCGATCAGCAATGATCCGGCCCAGCAGATCGTTGCCGTTCATGTGCTTTTCAATCTCCTGCTTGTTCTCGTCTGCCTGCCACTGACAAGACCGGTTGCCTGGCTGGTTGAACGCCTGGTGCCCGACAGAGAGGAACAAGAAGAGGCAGACCGGCTGACACCGCAAAGCGCGCTGGACAAGCAACTGGTCGGCAATCCCAGACTTGCCCTGGCCAGTGCAACGCGTGAACTCCTGCGTATGGGGGAACTGGTCGAGGTGATGGCGAGACCGGTTCTCATGATGCTGGAGAAGGGCAGTGAGCCGGAAATCAGGCGCTTGCAGCAGTTGGATAAGCAGGTCAATGCGATCCACTCCTCGGTGAAACTCTACATCGCGGAGGTGAATCGTGGGGAGCTGACCGGCGAACAGGCTGAGCGCAGCATGGAACTGGTGGGGTTCGCGGTCAATCTGGAGCGCGCTGGAGATCTTGTGGCAAAGAACCTTCTCGAACTTGCCTTGGAGTTGCAGAAGAACAAGATCAGCTTTTCGCAGGAGGGGCTGAAGGAGCTGACCTGGATGCACGACCGTGTTCTGGCGAACATGGAGCTTGCCCTCAATGTGCTCGTTTCGGCGGATGTCGCATCCGCGCGCGAGTTGATTGCAGAAAAGGACAAGATGCGCACCCTGGAACGCGAAAGTCATAACCGGCATCTGGAGCGGCTGAAATCGAAAACGCTTCAGAGCATGGAATCGAGCAACGCCCATCTGGAGGTCATGCGCAGCCTCAAGGAAATCAATTCGCTGTTCGCAGCTGCGGCGGTGCCTATTCTTGCCAGAGAAGGCCTGTTGCGCGATACGCGGCTGGTGCCGGCTGAATAAAACACGGCTGAAGAACGAGAATCTGCGTGGCTCAGGTCGTTTTTATGAGCTGGCGAATGTGTTTGAGGCTAAGCCAATCGGAAAACAGTCCGTGGCAACGCGGATAATTCCATTACGAAACAGGAAGTTATCCACATTGATCGGCAAGGCGGCTCTGGGGAAAACCTGCGATTGGGCGCTTCTTTGTCAAAAAACGGCAATTCGGACGGAATAGGGTGCTTGACTTCCAAAACCAGCCGCCGTACATCAGCGCCACTTCAGGGCGACAACGCGTTGCCTGACGAAGCGGGTGTAGCTCAGTTGGTTAGAGTGCCGGCCTGTCACGCCGGAGGTCGCGGGTTCGAGCCCCGTCACTCGCGCCACTTCCCATAGAAGTGCTTTGGTACTTTCGGGAATTGGCGCATATACCGTGAATGTGCGGGTGTAGCTCAGTTGGTTAGAGTGCCGGCCTGTCACGCCGGAGGTCGCGGGTTCGAGCCCCGTCACTCGCGCCACTCACGGTACCTCTTGTTTCCCCAGACTGTTCAATCGAAAACATCAAGCCTCGCGCAAAGCGAGCGCTTTGCCGCGCAGACAGGCAACCCCTTGGCATTGTCGCCAAGATGGCTATCATGCGTTCAAGGCAGGGGCGACGCAGTCCATTCAAATTTCAGCTCTTTTGGTGTTTGTCTGGCGTTTGCTTCGATTCTGCGAGGGGGGTGGAAAACGAACGCAGGTGCGGCATATTTCCTGAAGGGTTGTGCAAAGTTTTTGCCTTCCTGCAAACTGGCTGAAATTAAGGATTTGTCGGGGGTAGGTGCGAAACAGGTGCAAACATGGCAAGAGTTTGACCGCATGTGGGTCTTGCGTTGCACCAAGTCGTAAGCTAAGCGTGCGCTCGCATGTTGGTTTCATAACGCCGACGGGCACAGCGTGACCTGCCGGTATAATGAAGGCAACGGGGCGCGCAGCCCTGGCACCGGATCGCCTCCCGATCCGCCTCCATATGCAAGGACGCGAAAGACATGGAAGAACTCTTGCGGGAATATGTCCCGATCGTCGTGTTCATCGGCATTGCGCTGGTGATCGGCCTTGCGCTGCTGATTTCGCCTTTCATCCTGGCCTACAAGAATCCGGATCCGGAAAAACTGTCGGCCTATGAGTGCGGCTTCAACGCTTTCGACGATGCACGCATGAAATTTGACGTGCGCTTTTATCTGGTCTCGATCCTCTTCATCATCTTCGACCTGGAAGTCGCGTTCCTGTTCCCCTGGGCAACCGTGTTCGGTGACCTGGGCTGGTACGGCTTCTGGTCCATGATGGTCTTCCTCGGTGTCCTGACCGTCGGCTTCATCTACGAATGGAAAAAGGGAGCGCTGGAATGGGATTGACCACGACCGAGCCGCTCGTCGCACCGCAGCCGCAGGGTATTATCGACCCGAATACGGGCAAGCCTGTCGGCGCGGATGACGCATTCTTCCTGGAAGTCAATAACGAACTGGCCGACAAGGGCTTTCTCGTAACCTCCACCGACAACCTCATCCAGTGGGCCCGTACCGGCTCGCTGATGTGGATGACCTTCGGCCTGGCCTGCTGCGCCGTTGAAATGATGCAGATGTCGATGCCGCGCTATGACGCCGAGCGTTTCGGCTTCGCGCCGCGCGCTTCACCGCGCCAGTCGGACGTGATGATCGTTGCCGGCACGCTGACGAACAAAATGGCGCCTGCGCTGCGCAAGGTCTACGACCAGATGCCTGAGCCGCGGTACGTCATTTCCATGGGGTCCTGTGCCAATGGTGGCGGCTACTACCACTATTCCTATTCTGTGGTGCGCGGCTGCGACCGCGTGGTGCCGGTCGATATCTACGTTCCAGGCTGTCCTCCGACAGCCGAGGCGCTGCTCTACGGCGTGTTGATGCTTCAAAAGAAGATCCGCCGCACGGGCACTATCGAAAGATAAGGATCTGCCGCCGAAGAGGCGGCGGATTTTTGAGGGAGTGGGCGCCTGGCGCCCGTTCAACTGACTCTCCGGGTCGCGTCCAGCGGGGCGCAACAAAGACCCGGCAAACTGGATCGATCGGCAGTCGGCACTCAATCGGAACCGGTTGAACGCTGCAGATCTACGAGTGAGGTCGAACACGATGGACGAGACGTTGAAGGAACTCGCTGAGCATATCGAGCTCGGTCTGGGTGAGTCCCTTGTGTCCTGGAAGGTCGAATACGGTGAGCTGACGCTGACCGTAAACGCGACCGACATTCTCGATGCGATCCGCTTTCTGCGCGACAACAGCTCGTGCAAGTTCGTCAATCTGACGGATATTTGCGGTGTGGATTACCCTTCGCGCGAGAAGCGCTTTGACGTTGTCTACCACTTCCTGTCTCCCGTTCAGAACCAGCGCGTTCGTGTGAAGGTCGCAACCGACGAAAATACGCCGGTTGCTTCGCTGACCCCGCTGTTTCCAGGTGCTGAATGGTTCGAGCGTGAAGCCTACGACATGTACGGCATTCTGTTCTCCGGCCATCCGGACCTGCGCCGCATCCTGACCGACTATGGTTTTGACGGATATCCGCTGCGCAAGGACTTCCCGGTTACGGGCTTTGTCGAAGTTCGTTATGACGACGAGAAGAAACGCGTTGTCTACGAACCGGTACGCCTGAACCAGGAAATGCGCTCCTTCGACTTCCTCTCGCCCTGGGAAGGCACGGACTACGTGCTGCCCGGTGACGAGAAGGCAACGACCAACTGAAGGGCGGGGCAGGGATGAGCGAACGGCTTTCAGGTGGGTGTCTTTGCGGCGAGGTGCGGTTTGCCGCAACGCCGGTAGACGGCGAAATGGGAGTCTGCCACTGCGCCATGTGCCGCCGCTGGACCGGTGGTACCTATATGGCTGTCAGCTGCGGATCGATGGACAGTCTGGACGTTCAAGGCAAGGATGCCCTCGGCGTCTACAAGTCATCCGACTACGGCGAGCGGGTTTTCTGCAGCAAGTGCGGTTCCTCGCTGATGTGGCGCATGGCCGACGGCTCACACGTGAGCGTTTCCGCGCAAGCCTTTGACGATCCGTCCGTTTTCAAATTCACGTCCGAAATTTTCGTTGACGAACAGCCGGCAAACTACGCTTTCGCTAATGAAACCCGCAGAATGACCGGTCCCGAAGTCATCGCCTATTTCACGCAAAAAATGCAGGAACCTCAAAATGGCTGAGGCTCAGGTTCGTAACTTCAACATCAACTTCGGTCCGCAGCACCCGGCGGCGCACGGCGTGCTGCGCCTCGTGCTTGAGCTCGACGGCGAAGTGGTAACGCGTGTGGATCCGCACATCGGTCTGCTGCACCGTGGAACCGAAAAGCTGATCGAGCAGAAGACTTATCTGCAGGCTGTGCCTTACTTCGACCGCCTCGACTACGTGGCGCCGATGAACCAGGAACACGCCTTTGCGCTTGCAGTCGAACGTATGCTTGGTGTGGAAGTGCCCAAGCGCGGCCAGCTGATCCGTGTCCTTTATTCGGAAATCGGTCGTCTGCTGTCGCATCTTCTGAACGTGACGACGCAGGCCATGGACGTGGGCGCGCTGACACCGCCGCTCTGGGGCTTCGAGCCCCGTGAAGAGCTGATGGTGTTCTACGAGCGTGCTTGCGGTGCCCGCATGCACGCAGCTTACGTTCGTCCGGGCGGTGTTCACCAGGATCTGTCTCGTGACCTCCTTGACGACATCTGGGACTTCTGTGATCCGTTCCTGCAGACGCTTGACGATATCGAAGGTCTCCTGACCGACAACCGTATCTTCAAGCAGCGCAACGTGGATATCGGCGTTGTCGACCTTGACGATGCCTGGGCCTGGGGCTTCTCCGGCGTGATGGTTCGTGGATCCGGTGCACCTTGGGATCTGCGCAAGTCGCAGCCTTACGAATGCTATTCCGAACTTGATTTCGATATTCCGATCGGCAAGAACGGCGACTGTTACGACCGCTACCTGATCCGCATGGAAGAAATGCGCCAGTCAGTCCGGATCATGAAGCAGTGCCTGGAAAAGCTGACGGTCGAAACTGGTCCGGTCTCGTCCATCGACGGCAAGATCGTGCCGCCGAAGCGCGGTGAAATGAAGCGTTCGATGGAAGCGCTCATCCACCACTTCAAGCTCTACACCGAAGGCTATCACGTCCCGGCTGGTGAAGTTTACGCAGCCGTTGAAGCACCCAAGGGTGAGTTCGGCGTCTATCTGGTCGCGGACGGTACCAACAAGCCGTACCGTTGCAAGATCAAGGCGCCTGGCTACAGCCACCTTCAGGCCATGGACTTCCTGTGCCGCGGGCACATGCTTGCCGACGTTTCGGCAGTGCTGGGGTCTCTGGACATCGTGTTCGGTGAGGTCGACCGCTGATGCGGACGGCACACAACCAATTTTCGACCCTGGCAGCCGCCCGTCCGGCTCCGGTCATTTTGACAGAACGGGGATAACACCATGGCAGTTCGCCGACTTGCCGCGGAACAACCAGAAAGCTTCGCGTTCACCGAGAAGAACCTCGACTGGGCAAAGAAGCTGATCGACCGTTATCCGGCAGGCCGTCAGGCCTCCGCGGTCATTCCGCTTTTGTGGCGTGCGCAGGAACAGAACGAAGGTTGGGTGAGTGAGCCGGCAATCCGCTATATCGCGGACCTGCTCGACATGCCGAAGATCCGCGTTCTGGAAGTGGCGACGTTCTATACCATGTTCCAGCTGCAGCCGGTCGGCAAGAAGGCCCATATTCAGGTTTGTGGCACGACGCCGTGTCAGCTGCGCGGGTCGGAAGACCTGATCAAGATCTGCAAGAGCCGCATTGCCAAGCACATGCACGAGATTTCCGAGGATGGCATGTTCTCCTGGGAAGAAGTCGAGTGTCTTGGCGCCTGTGTGAATGCGCCGATGGTGCAGATCTTCAAGGATACCTATGAAGACCTGACTGAAGACAGCTTCAACCAGTTGATCGACGATATCGCCGCCGGCAAGGAAGTAACGCCGGGCCCGCAGAACGGTCGCCGTTTTGCAATGGCCGAAGGCGGTCAGACGTCGCTCACTGAAATCGATGACAACACGAAGGGTGAGCTGCCGGTTCCCCATCTGGTCGACGGCTCGGAAAAGGCGTCTCATGCTTTTGCCGGCGCACCGATCAATGCAGGTGGCAACGACTATGACGGCGTGCCGACTCCTGCAGAAGATGCTGTTGCCAAGGTAAAGGCGGCGCATGCAGCCAAATCGGCCAAGGCAAGCGAAGCGCCAGCGGCAGCTGCGCCCAAGAAAGCTGAGGCAAAGGCTGAACCGGCCAAGAAAGCCAAGGCAGAAAAAGCAGCTACGCCTGCAGCGCGCAGTCAGAACAAGGGCAAGCCTGATTCCGACGACCGTGCCGAAGTTGAAGTTGCCCGCACAGCCGACACCAGTGGAAGCACCGACGGTCAGGAAAAAGAACCTGAACTTCTGAAGGAAGCGCGCGGCGGCAAGCCGGACGACCTGAAGAAGCTGAAGGGTGTCGGTCCGAAACTGGAAGCGACACTCAACGAACTCGGGTTTTTCCACTTCGATCAGGTGGCCTCATGGGGACCGCAGGAAGTTGCCTGGGTCGACAGCCGTCTGAAGTTCAAGGGCCGTATCGAACGTGATGGCTGGATTGAGCAGGCCAAGGTTCTGGCATCCGGCGGTGAAACAGATTTTTCCAAGCGCGTGGAAGCCGGTGAAGTGGCCTCCTCCAAGAGCGAAGACTAGGGGGAAGAGATGCTGAAGGATCAGGATCGGATCTTCACCAATATCTACGGTCTCCACGACTGGGGCCTGGAAGGCGCCAAGAAGCGCGGACAGTGGGACAATACCAAGGGCCTCATCGACAAGGGGCGCGACTGGATCATTCAGGAAATGAAGGATTCAGGTCTGCGTGGTCGCGGCGGTGCCGGTTTCCCGACCGGCCTGAAATGGTCGTTCATGCCCAAGGAATCCGATGGCCGTCCGGCATATCTCGTCGTCAACGCCGACGAATCCGAGCCGGGCACTTGCAAGGACCGCGAGATCCTGCGCCATGACCCGCACACGCTGGTCGAGGGGTGCCTTGTTGCCGGTTATGCGATGGGTGCCATTGCTGCCTACATCTATGTTCGCGGTGAATTCATCCGCGAGCGCGAGCGTTTGCAAGCTGCGATCGACCAGGCTTATGACGCCGGTCTGATCGGCAAGAACAACAAGAACGGCTACGACTTCGACATTTATGTCCACCATGGTGCCGGCGCTTACATCTGCGGCGAGGAAACCGCGCTGCTGGAAAGCCTGGAAGGCAAGAAGGGCCAGCCGCGCCTGAAGCCGCCGTTCCCGGCAAACGTCGGCCTTTACGGGTGCCCGACCACGGTGAACAACGTTGAATCGATCGCGGTTGCTCCGACCATTCTGCGCCGCGGTGCTGCGTGGTTCTCGGCGCTCGGTCGTCCGAACAACACCGGCACCAAGCTTTTCTGTGTTTCCGGCCACGTCAACAAGCCGTCGACCTTCGAGGAAGAGCTGGGCATCCCGTTTGCCGAGATGATCGACAAGCATTGCGGCGGTATTCGCGGTGGCTGGGACAACCTTCTCGCGGTTATTCCAGGCGGTTCGTCTGTTCCGTGCCTCACGGCAGAGCAGATCAAGGACGCGCCGATGGATTTCGACACGCTGCGCGGCCTTGGCTCCGGCCTGGGGACCGCAGCCGTGATCGTGATGGACAAGTCGACGGATATCATCAAGGCCATTGCCCGCCTGTCCTACTTCTACAAGCACGAAAGCTGCGGCCAGTGCACACCGTGCCGCGAAGGCACGGGCTGGATGTGGCGTGTGATGGAACGAATGGTCAAGGGCGAGTCCTCCTATGAGGAAATCGACATGCTGTTCAAGGTGACCAAGCAGGTCGAAGGCCACACGATTTGTGCACTCGGGGACGCGGCCGCCTGGCCGATCCAGGGTTTGATCAAGAATTTCCGGCCTGTTATCGAGCAACGCATCGATGACTATGTCGCCAAGTCGAAGTCTTCTTCGACCATGGTGGCGGCTGAGTAAGCGGAACGGGATTTGGAGAGCAACGGATGACGAAGCTCATCATCGACGGCAAGGAAGTGGATGTCCCGGCGGACTACACGCTGCTTCAGGCCTGTGAAGAGGCGGGCGCCGAGGTTCCGCGGTTTTGTTACCACGACCGGCTGTCTATCGCCGGCAACTGCCGCATGTGCCTGGTGGAAGTGAAGGGTGGACCGCCCAAGCCGACCGCCTCCTGTGCCATGGGCGTGAAAGACCTTCGTCCCGGCCCGAACGGCGAGCCGCCAGTGGTCGAGACCAAGTCCGAGATGGTCAAGAAGGCCCGCGAAGGCGTGATGGAGTTCCTGCTCATCAACCACCCGCTGGATTGCCCGATCTGCGACCAGGGCGGCGAGTGTGATCTGCAGGACCAGGCGATGGCCTATGGCGTCGACGGTTCCAGGTTCCACGAGAACAAGCGCGCCGTTGAGAACAAGGAAATCGGTCCGCTGATCAAGACGATCATGACCCGCTGCATTCACTGCACGCGTTGTGTGCGTTTCACCACGGAAGTGTGTGGTGTCACCGACATGGGTCTGGTCGGCCGTGGCGAAGATGCGGAAATCACTACCTATCTCGAAGCGGCCCTGTCGTCGGAAATGCAGGGCAACGTGGCAGATCTTTGCCCGGTTGGTGCCTTGACCCACAAGCCTTACGAATTCCACGCCCGTCCGTGGGAGCTGACCAAGACCGAAAGCATCGACGTGATGGACGCGGTCGGTTCCGCGATCCGTGTCGACACGCGCGGCAAGGAAGTCATGCGGGTGATGCCGCGGCTCAACGAAGAGGTCAACGAGGAGTGGATTTCCGACAAGTCCCGTTACATCTGGGACGGTCTGAAGACCCAGCGCCTCGACCGGCCTTACGCCAAGAAGGACGGCAAGCTGCAGCCCGTTTCCTGGGGTGAAGCATTCCAGATCATCGCCGAAAAGGTAAAAGGCGCGAGCGCCGACAAAATCGGTGCTCTGGCTGGGCAGATGGCAGGCGTTGAGGACATGTTCGCGCTGAAGGCGCTGATGGACAAACTCGGCGTTGCCAACATCGACAGCCGTTTCCCGGGGTCTCCGCTGCATCCGAAGAACGGCCGCGCAAGCTATCTCTTCAACAGCACGATCCAGGGCATTGAAGACGCTGACGCGATCATGTTGATCGGCACAAATCCGCGTCAGGAAGCTCCGGTTCTGAACGCTCGCATCCGCAAGCGTTGGGTCCAAGGCGACGTGACCATTGGCCTGATTGGTGAAAATGCCGATCTGACCTATCCGGTAACTTATCTGGGTGCCGGTCCGGACAGCCTGAAGGAATTCGTGAACCACGCTCCGGCAAAGGCCGAACGCCCGATGTTCATCATCGGCCAGGGCGCGCTGAACCGTCCGGATGGGGCTGAAGTGCTCGCGACGCTTGCTGCAGCCGCCAAGGCGCTTGGTGTCGTCAAGGACGGCTGGAACGGTTTCAACATCCTGCACACCGAAGCGTCCCAGGTTGGTGCTCTCGATCTCGGTTTCGTACCGGGCGAGGGCGGCAAGGACACAGGGTCCATGCTGGAGCCGGGTGCACTTGACGTGCTGTTCCTGCTGGGTGTCGACGAAGTTGAAGTTCCGGAAGGCGCTTTCGTTGTCTACCAGGGAACGCATGGTGACCGCGGTGCACACCGCGCCGACGTTATCCTGCCAGGCGCTGCCTATACGGAGAAATCCGCGATCTACGTCAACACCGAAGGTCGCGTCCAGATGGCCGACCGGGCCGCGTTCCCTCCGGGAGATGCCCGCGAAGACTGGGCGATCCTTCGCGCATTGTCCGCGGTGCTTGGCCAGACGCTTGAGTTCAACTCTCTTGCCGAATTGCGCTCAAAGTTGTTCGAAGCTGTTCCGCACATGACGGGCATCGATGCGATCGAGGCAGGTGATGCTGGCGATATCGCCAAGCTTGGCAACGCCAAGGCCAAGATGGATAGCGCAGGCTTCGCCAACGTGATCCGCGACTTTTACCTGACCAACCCGATCGCTCGCGCGTCCAAGACGATGGCCGAGTGCTCGGCGCTCGCCAAGACGCGAGCGGCAGAAGCAGCAGAATAAGGGGTAGGGGACCGATATGGCTGAGTTCATGACGACCTACGGTTGGCCGTTCCTCTGGATGGCATTCCAGAGCATTCTGCTGATGGTCGTGCTTCTGGTGATTGTCGCCTACGTGCTTTACGCGGATCGCAAGATCTGGGCTGCCGTGCAGATTCGCCGCGGCCCGAACGTGGTTGGTCCCTGGGGCTTGCTGCAAAGCTTCGCCGATCTATTGAAGTTCGTTCTGAAAGAACCGGTGATCCCGTCTGGATCCAACAAGGTTCTGTTCCTGCTGGCTCCGCTGGTATCCGTGCTTCTGGCGCTGGCGGCCTGGGCCGTTATTCCGGTTGCCGACGGCTGGGTGATTGCCAACATCAATCTCGGTGTGCTCTTCGTCTTCGCAGTGTCGTCGCTGGAAGTGTACGGTGTGATTATCGGTGGTTGGGCTTCCAACTCCAAATACCCTTTCCTGTCAGCGCTGCGTTCGGCCGCGCAGATGGTCTCCTATGAGGTTTCCATCGGTTTCGTCATCGTGACAGTGCTGCTTTGTGCCGGCACCTTGAACCTGACTGGTATCGTGCAGGCACAGGAAACCGGTCTTGCCAACATGCTGGGTGTGCCGTGGCTGTCGTTCCTGAACTGGTATTGGCTGCCGCTGTTCCCGATGTTCGTGGTGTTCTTCATCTCCGCACTGGCTGAAACCAACCGTCCGCCGTTCGATCTTGCGGAAGCGGAATCGGAACTGGTTGCCGGCTTCATGGTGGAATACGGCTCAACCCCGTACATGATGTTCATGCTCGGTGAATATGTCGCCATCTGCCTGATGTGCGCGCTTATGAGCATCTTCTTCATGGGAGGATGGCTGCCGCCGTTCGATTTTGCACCGTTCACCTGGGTGCCGGGCATCGTCTGGTTCCTGCTGAAGTGTTTCCTTGGCTTCTTCATGTTCGCCATGGTGAAGGCAATGGTTCCGCGTTACCGCTATGACCAACTGATGCGCCTGGGCTGGAAAGTGTTCCTGCCGCTGTCGCTGGCCATGGTCGTGGTCGTCGCCGCAGTCCTGATGATCATGGGCTGGGCACCGGGCGCAGCGTGACGATCTCGCTCGCCGGTGCAATCGGTGCCGCCGTCGGTCTTTATGTCGGCTGGCTCGATTGGAAGATCCTGAAGGGTATGCTTCAGGCGGCGGAGACGAAGAACAGACAAGCTGGCGGCGACGGTGGTGTCGCGGCCAGACACAAGGCGCCTCTGGGCGCACTGATTTTTGGAGTTCCGGTGTTCGGTTTCCCGATCATCGGCTATTGGGCCGCCAGTCAGCTGGCTGGTTGAGGAAAGAGAGGCTAAAAGCGATGGGACTTAGTCAAGCCGTCAAATCGCTGTTTCTGCAGGAGTTCGTGTCGGCCTTCGTTCTGGCGATGCGTTACTTCTTCAAGCCGAAACCAACGGTCAATTATCCGTTCGAGAAGGGCCCGGTGAGCCCGCGTTTCCGGGGTGAGCATGCCCTGCGCCGTTATCCGAACGGCGAAGAACGCTGCATTGCCTGCAAGCTGTGCGAAGCTATCTGCCCGGCACAGGCAATCACGATCGAGGCCGGACCGCGGCGCAACGACGGCACGCGCCGTACCACGCGCTACGACATCGACATGGTCAAATGCATCTATTGCGGCTTCTGTCAGGAAGCTTGCCCTGTGGATGCAATTGTCGAAGGCCCCAATTTCGAATTCGCCACGGAAACCCGCGAAGAGCTTTACTACGACAAGGAAAAGCTGCTTGCGAACGGCGACCGTTGGGAACGCGAAATTGCCCGTAACATTGAAATGGATGCTCCTTACCGTTAGGAGCATACCCAACAATGGTTTCCAGCCCGGCAATCCGGCCGGGCACCGCACTTCCGGCCGCAAGGCCACACGACAGGCAGGTCTTCGAAATGATCCTGAAAGCCCTCTTTTTCTACCTGTTTGCCGGCGTCACCCTGGCGTCAGCATTCATGGTGATCGCGTCGCGCAATCCGGTGACGTCGGTTCTGTTCCTGATCCTGGCGTTTGTGAATTCCGCTGGTCTTTTCATTCTGCTGGGCGCCGAATACCTGGCCCTGCTTCTGGTGGTCGTCTATGTCGGCGCGGTGGCGGTGCTGTTCCTGTTCGTCGTCATGATGCTTGATGTGGACTTCGTCGAACTGCGGCAGGGCTTCCTGCAGTATCTGCCGGTCGGCGCGCTGGTCGGCGTGATCCTGATGGTCGAGCTGCTGATGGGTCTGGGGGCCTGGATCATTGCACCGGGTGTTCTCGGGCACGGCGCAGAGCCGATGCCGGCACTTAGCGACGTGAGCAACATCCAGGCGATCGGGTCTGTGCTCTACACTAAATACATCTACTTCTTCCAGGTCGCTGGCCTGGTTCTTCTGGTGGCCATGATCGGGGCAATCGTCCTGACCCTGCGCCACAAGCCGAATGTCAAACGTCAAAGCATTCCGGACCAGGTTGCGCGAAACCGCGAAGCCTCAGTTGAGGTCCGCAAGGTGGAAACGGGCAAGGGTATCTGACGCAACCTGGTTGCGTTTTCGAGAAAGTCCGGGAACCGGCACGCTCCTCCGTGCTGTTTCCGGTTGGGGTAAACGAGGGGAGCACGGCGAGGCGCCCATGGAAATCGGTCTGTCGCACTATCTGTCGGTCGCGGCGATCCTGTTCACGATCGGGATCTTCGGGATCTTCCTGAACAGGAAAAACGTGATTGTTATCTTGATGTCTATCGAACTGCTGCTGCTGTCGGTGAACATCAACTTTGTCGCCTTTTCGTCGTTCCTCGGCGACATGATGGGCCAGATCTTCACCATGCTGGTTCTCACCGTGGCTGCCGCAGAGGCCGCCATCGGCCTTGCGATCCTGGTGGTCTTCCACCGGAACCGCGGCTCCATCGCCGTGGAAGACGTCAACGTGATGAAAGGGTAGGAGCTGATGTATTCCGCAATCCTGTTCCTGCCGCTGATCGGCTTCCTGATCGCCGGTCTTTTCGGCCGCGCCATCGGCGCCAAGGCCAGTGAATATATTACCAGTGGTCTCCTGATCCTCGCTGCGCTGCTGTCCTGGATCACTTTCTTCGGGTTCTGGCTCGGCGGCTCGGAAATGCAGATCGTCGATCTGTTCCGCTGGATCGATACCGGTGATCTGAAGGTGTCCTGGTCCATCAGGGTCGACACGCTGACCGCCGTGATGCTGATCGTCGTGACCACTGTGTCCGCGCTCGTGCATGTCTATTCCATCGGGTACATGCACCATGACCCGCATCGGCCGCGTTTCTTCGCCTATCTGTCGCTTTTCACCTTCGCGATGCTGTCGCTGGTGACGGCAGACAACCTTCTGCAGATGTTCTTCGGCTGGGAAGGTGTGGGCCTTGCCTCCTATCTTCTGATCGGCTTCTGGTATCAGAAACCGTCCGCAAATGCGGCCGCCATCAAGGCATTCGTCGTCAACCGCGTTGGTGACTTCGGATTTGCGCTCGGCATCTTCGGCGTCTTCTATCTGTTCCAGAGCATCGAGTTCACCACCATCTTCAACGACGCGCCGTCCTTCATCCAGGAGCACGGCGAGGTGATGACCTTCCTCGGCTACCATCTTGATCCGCATGCAGCGATGACGGTTGTCTGCCTGCTGCTGTTCATGGGGGCCATGGGCAAGTCGGCGCAGTTCCTGCTGCACACCTGGCTGCCGGACGCCATGGAAGGCCCGACACCCGTGTCCGCGCTTATCCATGCCGCGACGATGGTGACCGCCGGTGTCTTCATGGTGGCACGTCTGTCTCCGCTGATGGAACTTTCGCACACCGCGCTGACGGTCATCGTGTTCTTTGGTGCAACGACGGCCTTCTTCGCCGCAACTGTCGGTCTGGTGCAAAACGACATCAAGCGCGTGATCGCCTATTCGACCTGTTCGCAGCTCGGGTACATGTTCGTTGCACTTGGCGTCGGCGCCTATTCGATCGGTATCTTCCACCTGTTCACCCACGCCTTCTTCAAGGCGCTGCTGTTCCTATGCGCCGGTTCGGTGATCCACGCCGTTTCCGACGAGCAGGACATGCGCAAGATGGGTGGTCTTCGGAAGCATATTCCGATTACCTACTGGACGATGATGATCGGAACGCTGGCCCTGACGGGTGTGGGCATTCCATTCACCCATATCGGTTTCGCCGGCTTCATTTCCAAGGATGCGATCATCGAGGCAGCCTTTGCCGGTTCCGTGGGTGAACACGCCAATCCGATGGCCCTCTACGGCTTCTGGATGACTGTTATCGCTGCTGCGCTGACGTCGTTCTATTCCTGGCGCTTGACGTTCATGACCTTCCACGGCAAGCCGCGTGCGCCTGTCGATGTGATGAAACACGTACATGAATCTCCGCTGGTGATGACCGTGCCGCTGTTCATCCTGTCCATCGGCGCTGTGCTGGCGGGCATGGTCTTCTACGGTTCGTTCTACGGCGAAGGTTATGCAGAGTTCTGGAAGGGCGCACTGTTCAACAGTGAAACCAACCACATCCTGCATGCCATGCACGAAGTTCCTGGCTGGGTGAAGGTGTCCCCGTTCGTCATGATGGTGCTCGGCTTCCTGGTTGCCTACCAGTTCTACATCCGCTCTCCGGAAATGCCGAAGCAGCTGGCGGAGCGCCATTCCGGCCTCTACCAGTTCCTGCTCAACAAGTGGTACTTCGACGAGCTTTATAACTTCATCTTTATCCGTCCTGCCATGTGGCTCGGCCGGGTCCTCTGGAAGAAGGGCGATGGCACCGTGATCGACGGGTATGGCCCGAACGGTGTTGCTTCCCGTGTTCAGAATGTGACCGCCTGGGTCGTCCGCCTGCAGACCGGATATCTCTATCACTATGCATTTGCGATGCTGATCGGTGTGGCTGCGCTTATCACCTGGTCGATGTTCACCGGTGCAGGCACCGGCGGGGGTGCACACTAATGATTGACTGGCCAATTCTGTCACTCACGACGTTCTTGCCGCTGCTGGGCGTGCTCTTCATTCTCCTAGTTCCGGGGAATGACGAGGGCAGCAAGAAGAACATCCGGATGGTCGCTCTTGTGACCACCTCGGTGACCTTCCTTCTGTCGCTGTTCATCTGGGGCAATTTCGACTACGCCAATTCCGGCTTCCAGTTCGTGGAACACCGGGAATGGCTTGGAAGCAACATCAGCTACCGCATGGGCGTTGACGGTATTTCCGTCCTCTTCGTGATCCTTACGACCTTCCTGATGCCGTTCTGCATCCTGGCCTCCTGGGACAGCGTGCAGAAGCGGGTAAAGGAATACATGATTGCCTTCCTCGTTCTGGAAACGCTGATGATCGGCGTCTTCTGCGCGCTGGACCTGGTCGTGTTCTATGTGTTCTTCGAAGCTGGCCTCATTCCGATGTTCCTGATCATCGGTGTGTGGGGCGGGGCGCGCAGGGTCTATGCATCCTACAAGTTCTTCCTGTACACGCTGCTCGGCTCGGTGCTGATGCTGATCGCGATCATGGCGATGTACTGGAACGCAGGCACCACCAACATTGAAGCGCTCCTGGCGCATCAGTTCCCGGGCGGGATGCAAACATGGCTGTGGCTGGCCTTCTTCGCGAGCTTTGCCGTGAAGATGCCAATGTGGCCGGTGCATACCTGGTTGCCGGACGCACACGTGGAAGCACCGACCGCCGGTTCCGTCATTCTGGCGGGCGTGCTCCTGAAGCTCGGCGGCTACGGCTTCCTGCGCTTCTCCCTGCCGATGTTCCCGCTTGCCTCCGACATGTTCGCACCCTTCGTGTTCACATTGTCTGTGGTTGCGATCATCTACACGTCGCTGGTGGCGCTTGCCCAGGAAGACATCAAGAAACTGATCGCCTATTCATCGGTCGCACACATGGGCTACGTGACCATGGGCATCTTCACGATGACGGAGCAGGGTGTGCAGGGTGGTATCTTCCAGATGCTTTCCCACGGCATTGTCTCCGGTGCGCTTTTCCTTTGTGTAGGCGTTATCTACGACCGGATGCATACCCGCGAAATCGCTGCCTATGGCGGTCTGGTCAACCGGATGCCGAAGTATGCGGTTGCGTTCCTGATTTTCACCATGGCCAACGTCGGCCTGCCAGGTACTTCCGGGTTCGTTGGGGAAATCCTGACGCTGATGGGGGCGTTCCAGGTCAATTCGTGGGTGGCGTTCTTTGCTACCACCGGTGTGATCCTGTCAGCTGCCTACGCGCTCTATCTCTATCGCCGCGTCGTCTTCGGCGCGCTGGAGAAGGAAAGCCTCAAGTCGATCCTCGACCTGAACCTCAGGGAAAAGGTTATCCTGATCCCCATGATCATCCTGACGATCTTCTTCGGCTTCTATCCGATGGCGATCCTGGATGTGACACAGGGTGCGGTCGACAATCTCATCAATCAATACACCGCGGCGCTCGACGCGGCTGGCGTTGTCCAGCACGCAGCGTCTGCCGCGGCGGCCCACTAGGTTTCGAGGACGAGACAGAGCTATGTCTGAATTGACCCTATTGCCAGATCTCAAGCCGGTACTGCCGGAGATCATCCTGGCCCTCGGAGCCATGGTGCTGCTGATGATCGGCGCCTTTGGCGGCAAGCGCGTCAGCTACGCCGTCTTCGGTGGAGCAATGGGCCTGCTCGGCGGCACCTTCCTGGTGCTTCTGTTCGTGCCGGCCTTTGGTGAAACGTTCGGCGGTTCGTTCGTTCTGGACGATTTCGCCTACTTGCTCAAACTGCTGGTGCTGGCAGGTTCGTTCTTTGCCATCGCCATGTCCTGGGCCTACGCCAAGAGCCAGTCCTTCGACCATTTCGAGTATCCGATCCTGATCGTTCTTGCGACGCTCGGCATGATGCTGATGCTGTCGGCGAATGACATGATCGCACTTTATCTCGGCCTGGAACTGCAGAGCCTTTCGCTCTACGTCGTTGCCGCCATCAACCGGGACAGCGTGCGCTCGACCGAAGCCGGCCTGAAGTACTTCGTGCTGGGCGCGCTGTCGTCGGGCATGCTGCTCTATGGCATGTCGCTTGTTTACGGCTTCACCGGGCAGGTGGCCTTCGAGGGTATCGCGGAATCGCTGTCCCACGATGGCGCTTCCATCGGACTGGTGATCGGCCTGACCTTCATTCTTGCCGGTCTTGCCTTCAAGATTTCCGCGGTTCCGTTCCACATGTGGACGCCGGATGTCTATGAAGGGGCGCCAACCCCGGTTACCGCATTCCTCGCCGCTGCACCGAAAGTTGCTGCTATGGGCATGCTGGTCCGGATCGTGATCGAGGCCTTCCAGCCGGTTACCAACGACTGGCAGCAGATCATCGTGTTCGTGTCGATCGCATCGATGGCACTCGGAGCCTTCGCGGCTATCGGTCAGCACAACCTGAAACGACTGATGGCCTATTCGTCCATCGGTCACATGGGCTACGCGCTGGTGGGTCTTGCTGCCGGCACCCAGACAGGTGTCGAAGGCGTCATTTTCTACATGATCGCCTACATGGGCATGACGCTTGGTGTCTTCGCCTGCATCCTGTCCATGCGCCGCAAGGATGGCATGGTCGAGGAGATCGGTGATCTGGCCGGACTGTCCCAGACAAACCTGCCGATGGCAATCCTGCTGGGTCTGCTGATGTTCTCGCTCGCCGGTATTCCGCCGCTGGTCGGTTTCTTCGGCAAGTGGTACGTGTTCAGCGCGGCCGTCGAGGCCGGTCTCTTCCCGCTGGCCGTGATCGGCGTGGTCGCGTCGGTAGTAGGTGCCTATTACTACCTGCGGATCGTCAAGGTCATGTTCTTCGACGAACCTGTTGAAGGTTTCGAGGCCATGCCGATGGAGCTGCGCGTGGTACTGGGCCTGTCGAGTGTTTTCGTGATCTTCTTCTGGCTGGCACCGGGACAGATCGTCAGCGCGGCCAGCTCTGCTGCCCAGTCGCTGTTCTGATCGATCGCATGACAAGTTATGGACATGAACGTCCGGCGCCAGGTGCGCCGGACTTTCGCTTTGTGGAGCTGGAAACTGTCGGCTCCACGAATTCGCTGTGTTTCGACAAGGCACGGCAAGGGGACGCCGGTCATCTGTGGATCAGGGCAGACGAGCAGACCACAGGTCGTGGGCGCCGCGGGCGTGACTGGTCCTCACCGATAGGCAACATGTTCGCCAGCCTGCTTCTGATCGACCCAAAACCGGCTGAACGGATCGGCGAATTGCCGCTTGCTGCTGCCGTTGCATTGGCGGAAGCCGTTGACAAAGCCGCAGGTACACTGCAACTGGTAAGCCTGAAATGGCCAAACGACCTGCTTGTAGAGGGCTCGAAACTGTCCGGCATCCTGCTGGAGGCTGAAACGCTTAACGATGGCCGGCAGGCAGTTGTCCTTGGTTTCGGTGTCAATTGTGTTTCCCACCCGCCGTTGTCCTTGTATCAGGCGACGGATCTCAGGAGCTTGGGCTATCAGGTAACAGCTGAACGGTTGTTCGAATGTCTTGCGGAGACGCTGGCGGACAACCTGTCTCGCTGGCAGCAACCGGGCGGCTTTGAAGGAATTCGCCGAGCCTGGCTGAAACGGGCGGCACATCTGGGCAAGACCATAACGGTTCGGACTGCCCAGGAAGAAATTACCGGCACTTTTGCCGATTTGGACGCGCGCGGCCACCTGGTCCTGAAACAGGATGGTGGCGGTGAGCGAACGATTTATGCGGGTGATGTGTTTTTGCCTGGCGCTTGAGCGCCGGGCCGTTGCCCGATCTGACGTTTAAAGGAGCAATCCATGGCTTCGGCCAAGAAAAACAACAACAACAACGACATCGTGTTTCTGCCCCTGGGCGGGGTCGGCGAAATCGGCATGAACCTCGGTTTGTACGGCTATGGTCCGGAAGATGACCGGACATGGCTGATCGTCGACTGTGGTGTGAGTTTCGCCGGACCGGAGCTTCCGGGCATCGACGTAGTCGTTCCGGACATCAAGTTCCTGGAAGATGAAGTCGACAATATCGCCGGTATGGTGATTACCCACGCACATGAAGACCATTACGGCGGGATCCTGCATCTGTGGCCCTTCCTGAAGGTACCGGTCTATGCAACGGCCTTCACTGCCGGTCTGCTCGCAGCCAAGACGGAAAGCGAGCCGGGAGCAGAAGAGGTTCCGGTGACGGTGGTGAAGCAGGGCGAGCGCCACAAGATTGGTCCGTTTGATGTCGAATTTGTTGCGATGGCGCACTCCATTCCGGAGCCCTGCGCGCTGGCGATCCGCACGCCTGCCGGCATGGTTCTGCACACCGGCGACTGGAAGATCGACAGGACGCCTGGCGTCGGCCTTCCCATCGATCTGGACCGGCTTGCCGAGCTCGGCCGGGAAGGGGTGATGGCGCTTGTCTGTGACAGTACCAATGCAATTCGTGACGGTGTCAGCCCCAGCGAGGCAGATGTTGCCGTCGAGCTGAAAAAAGTTATGGCAAAGGCCAGCAAGCGAATTGCGGTCACCACCTTTGCATCCAACGTCGCCCGCATTCGGGCGATTGCGGAAGCAGCCGCCGCGAACGACCGCGACATGGTGATTGTCGGCCGCTCTATGCACCGGGTGATCGAGGTTGCCGGAGAGCTTGGCTATCTGGATGGACTGAAGCCGTTTCACGATGAAGAGGCCTATGGCTACCTGCCGCGGGAAAAGACCGTGCTTTTGTGCACGGGATCGCAAGGCGAAGCCCGCGCTGCCCTCGCCAGGATCGCAGCCGGCGACCATCGCAACATCGCGCTGTCAAAGGGCGATATGGTCATCTTTTCTTCGCGCACGATCCCCGGCAACGAGAAAGCCGTTGGTGAGGTGCTGAACAACCTTGCCGACAAGGATGTCGACATCATCACCGACCGTGACGCCCTTGTGCATGTGTCCGGTCACCCGCGCAGGGGCGAGCTGGAGCAGCTTTACAAACTGGTCCAGCCGAAAGTCGTGCTTCCCGTCCACGGGGAACCGTTGCATCTTGCCGCCCACGCCGCGTTCGCAAAGGACCTCGGGGTGCCTGAAGTGGTGCGCGGCAAGAACGGGGACATCATCCGCCTGAGTGCGGGGCGTGCCGGCATCATCGACGAGGCGCCGTCAGGCATCCTGGTGAAAGACGGCGATATCCTGGACGATCCGGAAGTCACCGGCGTCAAGGAACGGCGCAAGCTTTCGTTTGCGGGCGCTGCGGTGATCGCGCTGGTGGTCAACCGATCCGGGGAGCTGCTGGACGACCCCAATGTTGTCCTGTTGGGCTTGCCGGACACGGATGATGAAGGTGATCCGATGGAGGACATCGTCATCAAGGCTGTCAGGGGCGCTGTTACCAGCATCCCGAAGAACCGGCGCAAGGACAAGGATCTGGTTGCGGAGGCTGCGCGCCGTGCAGCCCGGTCCGAGATCCTGAACGTCTGGGGCAAAAAGACGCTCTGCAAGGTGATGGTGACCCAACTATAGTCATCGCGGCGGCCTGAGTGGCCGCTGACAGCGGAGGTTTGCAAATGATCGGACGGCTCAATCACGTCGCCATTGCGGTGTCGGATATCGAAGCAGCAACGGCAGTCTACCGGGACACTCTCGGTGCAGAGGTTTCAGCCAGGGAAGAGCAGCCGGACCACGGCGTCAGCACGGTGTTCATCAACTTGCCGAACACCAAGATCGAGCTGCTTGAGCCACTTGGCGAGAATTCTCCCATTGCAAAGTTCCTGGAAAAGAACCCCTCAGGTGGCATTCACCACGTTTGCTACGAGGTCGATGACATTATTGCCGCGCGCGACAAGCTGCTGGCAGATGGGGCCCGGGTACTTGGCGACGGTGAGCCGAAGATAGGGGCGCATGGCAAACCTGTGCTGTTCCTGCATCCCAAGGATTTTCTCGGTACCTTGACCGAACTTGAAGAGGCTTAATTCATGTCCATCGCGTTTGGCATGGCCATCTATTTCATGCTCTGGTGGATCATTCTGTTTGCCATCCTGCCGTTCGGCATGCGCCGGACGCAGGAGGAAGCAGGCGAGGTTGTACCAGGAACCGAGCCAAGCGCTCCCGAGCAGCCGCGATTCCGTCGGGTAATCATCCTGACCACCATCGTGACTACTGTGGTTTTTGCCGGATACCTCGGTATGCGCAACTCGGGATTCGGGCTGGACGACATTCCGTTCCTCAACCCGCCAACCGGCAGCTACAGTCACCCGTCCAACTGACGGGTGCGCCTCCCGGGGCATATTTGTTCGGATCCCACGACAAGTCCGCCCGGTTGCAAGAAAACTGACGCTATTCCGCAAAGAAAAAAGGCAGAGCCAAGCTCTGCCTTTGTAAAGTTCCGCGTCTAAATTCGACCCTGTACCCTTACTGTCCGGTATTCCCGTACAGCTGGGCGGCTGCAAACCAAAAGGTGCGCCTGAGGGTCCTTCCTCCCAAGACTCAGACCGCGATGTCCTTGAGCCTCTTGGCATTTCTGCCAAGGCATCTTTTTGTTATGAAGATGGAAACTAGCGGATTGATTCAGCCTTGTCACCTATTTGTCGTGCACAGGCTATTTTTTTTGCTTGCCTATTTCCTTGGCGGCAATTGGTACTAAGACCTTAGTTCTGAAGCCGGCAAAAAATTAGGCGGCAAACTTCAGCAAATACCTGCATTTGCGCGCTATTTTGCCGTCATTTCTGTATAAGGCAGGCATGCCTGCGCAAAGGGCTTGTATTTGGTGGCTGCTTGCGCTTTGACTGCGCACAAAACAGGCGATGCCCAAGATTGAGAGAACATTCATGCGTCTTTCCCGTTACTTTCTGCCCATACTGAAAGAAACACCCAAGGAAGCGGAAATCGTGTCCCACCGGCTGATGCTGCGTGCCGGCATGATTCGTCAGCAGTCCGCCGGAATCTATTCCTGGTTGCCACTTGGGTTGAAGGTCCTGCGCAAGATCGAACGGATCGTAGAAGAAGAACAGGCCAGGGCAGGCGCGATCCAGTTGCTGATGCCGACGATCCAGTCAGCCGATTTGTGGCGTGAGAGTGGCCGGTATGATGCCTATGGCAAGGAGATGCTGCGCATCACCGACCGTCACGAGCGGGACATGCTGTTTGGGCCGACAAACGAGGAGATGATCACCGACATCTTCCGTGGCTACGTGCGATCCTACAAGGACCTGCCGCTGAACCTCTATCACATCCAGTGGAAGTTCCGTGACGAGGTGCGCCCGCGCTTTGGTGTCATGCGCGGCCGGGAGTTCCTGATGAAGGATGCCTATTCCTTCGATCTGGACAAGGAATCGGCCCGCCACGCCTATAACCGGATGTTTGTCGCGTACCTGCGCACATTCGCCCGCATGGGGCTGAAGGCGATCCCGATGAAAGCCGACACTGGCCCGATCGGCGGCGACATGAGTCACGAGTTCATCATTCTTGCCGACACTGGCGAAAGCGAAGTCTTCTGCGACAAGTCGTTGTTGGAGCTGCCGACGCCTGCGGAAGATACGGACTTCTCCTCCGACCTGACGCCGATCGTGACCGAATGGACGACGCCCTACGCGGCAACGGATGAAATGCACGACGAAGCCGCCTTCGGTGCGCTGGCTGAAGACATCCGCGTTTCGGCGCGTGGTATCGAAGTCGGTCATATCTTCTATTTCGGTACCAAGTATTCCGATGCGATGGGTGCCAAGGTAGCGACTGCAGAAGGCACGGAAGTACCGGTCCACATGGGCTCCTACGGTGTCGGCGTTTCACGCCTTCTTGGCGCCTTGATCGAAGCCAATCATGATGAAAATGGAATCGTCTGGCCGAAATCCGTCGCGCCGTTCCATGTCGGGCTGGTCAATCTGAAGCCGGGTGACGAGCTGACGGATCCGGTGTGTGAAGATCTCTATGCCAAGTTTGAAGCTGCCGGCATCGAGGTTCTTTACGACGATACGGACACCCGGGCCGGTGCCAAGTTCGCGACGATGGATCTGATTGGCTTGCCGTTCCAGGTCGTTGCCGGGCCGCGTGGACTGAAAGACGGCTTGCTGGAAGTCAAGGACCGGGCAACTGGGGAAAAGGAAATGCTTTCTCCAGAAGCCACCTTGAACAAGCTGACGGCGGCATTGACGGACTAACCAAGTCCGGTGATCCTCTGTGTGGGGATTCGGTCGCGGCGTCTGCTGCGGCCAGCCGGCCTGCCGGAAATATTTCGGTAGGTGGGCTGTGCTGAATTTGGGGCTGTGCTGAACTGGATGGACAATGACAGCGGTAGATACGGCGGACATTGACGACGGTCGCAAGCCGGCAGCCCCGACACGCGCCTTTTCCGCATTTGAATGGATGATTGCAGGGCGCTACCTGCGATCAAGGCGCCGCGAAACCTTCATATCCGTCATTGCAGGCTTTTCCTTCGCTGGCATCATGCTTGGCGTGGCAACGCTGATCATCGTGATGGCAGTGATGAACGGGTTCCGGACGGAGCTTCTCGGCAAGATCCTGGGTATCAACGGTCATATGCTGGTTCAGCCGATCGACCAGCCGCTGACGGACTATGATGCGGTTTCCGCCCGGTTGCAGGGTGTGCCGGATGTGGTCAGTGCGATGCCCTTCGTGGAAGGCCAGGCGTTGGTTTCCGGACCTGCAGGGAATTTCGGAGCGCTCGTTCGCGGCCTTTACGAAAGCGATCTGCGCCGTGTGCCGCTTATCGCGAACAATGTGCGGGCCGGAACCCTTGACGGGTTCGACGAGGGCGAGGGGGTTGCCATCGGTTCGCGCATGGCGCAACAGCTCGGCATCACCCTTGGTGACAATGTCACCATTATCTCACCGCGTGGTAGTGTGACCCCCATGGGCGTTACTCCGCGGTTGAAGGCCTATCCGGTCACCGCCATTTTCGAAATCGGCATGAGTGAATACGACGCGACCTTCCTGTTCATGCCACTGGAAGAGGCGCAGGCCTATTTCAACATGGATACCAAGGCGACCGGTATCGAAGTTTATGTAGCTGACCCCGACAGGGTCGGTATCATGAAGGACACGATCGAGGAGGCTGCGGATCGGCCGGCTTTCGTAACCGACTGGCGCCAGCGCAATGTCACCTTCTTTGCAGCCCTTGAGGTGGAGCGGAACGTGATGTTCATCATCCTGACGCTGATCGTCCTGGTGGCGGCGCTCAATATCGTTTCCGGCATGATCATGCTGGTGAAGGACAAGGGCAAGGACATCGCGATTTTGAGGACCATGGGCGCGACGCGTGGGTCGATTATGCGGATCTTCCTGATAACAGGCGCCAGCATCGGCTTCGTCGGTACATTCGCCGGCTTCTTCCTTGGACTTTTGGTCTGCCTGAACATCGAGAGCATCCGTCAATTCGTTTCCTGGCTTACCAGGACGGAACTGTTCGATCCGACGCTCTACTTCTTGTCACAGCTGCCCGCGGAGATTGACTCCGGAGAGACGATAACAGTGCTTGTCATGGCGCTTGCGTTGTCACTGCTGGCGACGGTCTATCCTGCGTGGCGGGCTGCGCGGCTCGATCCCGTTGAAGCCCTCAGATATGAATAGGGAGACGGGAGATGAACATGGCCGTTGACCCCAACCAGGCACCGGGACTGGCGCCCGCCGCCCTGCAATTGTCTGGCATTACCCGCAGTTTCGACGAGGGTAATCGCGAACTTCATATCCTGAACGGCGCAGATCTGCGCATCGAGGCCGGTGAGATGGTTGCCCTTGTGGCGCCGTCCGGAACCGGCAAATCGACCCTCTTGCATATTGCCGGTTTGCTGGAGCGCCCGGACGAGGGCGATGTCTTCCTCGGACCGGTCAACTGTTCGGATCTGTCGGATGATGAGCGCACGGCCATCCGGCGTAACGACATCGGGTTCGTCTATCAATTTCATCACCTGCTGCCGGAGTTTACCGCACAGGAAAACGTGATGATGCCACAGATGATCCGTGGCTTGCCGCGAAAGATGGCAGCGGAGAGAGCAGACGAGCTTTTGAAATACATGCGTCTCGGTGAGCGTGGCAGCCATCGCCCTTCGGAGCTTTCCGGCGGGGAGCAGCAGCGCGTTGCCGTTGCCCGTGCAGTTGCGAATGCGCCTCGTATCCTTCTTCTGGATGAACCGACGGGAAATCTGGACCCCAACACTGCAGGCTATGTATTCGACGCCTTGCAGGCATTGGTGCGGGCGTCCGGTGTTGCGACGCTGTTCGCAACTCACAACCTGGAACTGGCGGGCCGTATGGACAGGGCAATAACGCTGTCCGAAGGCCTGGTCAGGGACCTGTAGGTTTTTTCCGGTAAGACAATCCCAAAAAAATGCTTCCTACCCGTATGAGCGGGCTCCTCACGGGTGCGGTTACCCAGAAGAACAAAGCAAAAACCCAAAGTTTTCAGCAAATTTGATTTGCTTGATGACAAGGGGAACAAAAAGGGCTTGCAATAGGAACAAAAAAGGAACATTATCCAGTTACGCAATTAGCAACGGTTGGAGGATGTGATGATCCATATCGCTCGTGATTTTGCCGCTTTCGGTGCAATGGTTTGCTTCTGCACGACGCTCGCCGTCTGGGGCGACGTGCTTCTGTCCGTCGGCTGATCAATCTCTGCTGAACGGTCATTGTTTCGGTAAATGGTGCCAGTGCGTTTTTTGAGTTCCTGGACTCAGTCCACTGCGGTGTGATGCGAAGTCAGGATTACAAAGAACAGCGGTAACAACTCCTTCGGCGTCTCGACACGCTATTCCGAACACGCTTCACTTGAGCGCTGATTCTGGAAGATGTTATGAGAGCCGCCATGTCTGCTACAGATCCCAATAATTCTCTGTCTTCCGGTTCGTCAGAAAATGCCGGCAGTGAGGCAAGCGGTCCCGGCTATGTTCACCTCCGGGTCCATTCGGCGTTGTCGCTTCTGGAAGGTGCGTTGCCGATCAAGAAGCTTCTCGACCTCGCCAAGGCTGATGACCAGCCGGCGCTTGCGATTGCCGATACCAACAATCTGTTTGGCGCGCAGGAATTTGCAACCAAAGCGTGGGGAACCGGAATTCAGCCGATTGCGGCGTGTCAGCTTTCCGTCTTTTTTGACGATGGACTTGAAAGCGGGCGGAGAGGGGAACCTGCGCTTTCGGACGTTGTTCTTCTCGCCATGACAGAAGCCGGTTACGGCAATCTGATGGAGCTGAGTTCTCGGGCCTTCCTCGACACGGAAACCGGTCTGAGGCCACACGTTTCCTCCGGGTATCTTCTATCAAAGTCCGAAGGCGTTATCATTCTGACCGGTGGTGTCGGAGGGCCGATCGGGGCAGCGCTCCTTGCCGGACGCAAGGACCTTGCAAAAAGCCGGTTGGAAACACTGGCGGACCGTTTTCCCGGTCGTTGCTACGTGGAAATCCAGCGCCATGGCATGGAAGCCGAGCGCAAGACCGAAGATGCGTTTCTCGATCTGGCCTACGAATACGGGCTGCCACTGGTCGCCACCAACGAAGCCTTCTTTCCCAAGCGCGAAGACTATGAAGCTCATGACGCCCTAATCTGCATCTCCGAGGGCAGGGTGCTGATCGAGGATGACCGCAGACGCCTGACACCGGAGCACTACTTCAAAAGCCGCGCGGAAATGTGCGCGCTCTTTGCGGATTTGCCAGAGGCGCTTGTTTCAACGGTAGAAATTGCCCGGCGCTGCAGCTTCCGCCCGTTGAAGCGCGCGCCGATCCTGCCCCGGTTTGCCGGTGCGGATGCGGATCCGGAAGAAGCGGAGAAGGCAGAAGCGGAAGAGTTGATCCGCCAGGCACGCGAAGGATTGCAGGCGCGCCTTGATGCGCACGGACTGGCGCCGGGTCTTGAGGAGAAGGACTACTGGGACCGTCTCGACTACGAGACCGGCATCATCGAGCGCATGAAGTTTCCCGGGTACTTCCTGATCGTTGCGGACTTCATCAAATGGGCGAAAGGGCAGGATATTCCGGTCGGCCCGGGTCGCGGGTCCGGTGCGGGGTCCCTGGTTGCCTGGTCGCTGACCATTACCGACCTTGATCCCATGCGGTTTTCGCTGCTGTTCGAACGCTTCCTCAATCCTGAACGCGTTTCGATGCCTGACTTCGATATCGACTTCTGCCAGACCCGGCGTGAAGAAGTGATCCGTTATGTTCAGGAAAAATACGGCCGGCAGCAGGTCGCGCAGATCATCACCTTCGGATCGCTTCAGGCCCGCGCCGTGCTGCGCGATGTCGGCCGCGTGCTGCAAATGCCTTATGGCCAGGTCGACCGGCTCTGCAAACTTGTTCCCGCCAACCCGGCAAATCCTGTAACGCTTGGTCAGGCGATCGAGGAAGAGCCACGCCTGCGCGAGGCAGCCAAGGAAGAGGAAATCGTCGAGCGGCTGCTGGGCATGGCTCAGAAGCTCGAAGGCCTTTACCGGCACGCTTCCACGCACGCTGCGGGCGTTGTCATCGGTGACAGGCCTCTGGAACAGCTGGTGCCGCTCTACCGAGACCCGCGTTCCGACATGCCGGTTGCCCAGTTCAACATGAAGATGGTGGAAGACGCCGGACTTGTTAAGTTCGACTTCCTCGGCCTGAAGACACTGACGGTTATCGATACGGCGGTGAAGCTGATTGAACGGCGCGGTATCGATGTCGACGTGGCAGCCCTGCCGATCGACGACGAGAAAACCTACAAGCTGCTGGCGCGCGGCGAAACGTTTGGCGTGTTCCAGCTGGAAAGTCAGGGCATGCGCCGCGCGATTGCAGGCATGAAACCCGACCGGTTCGAAGACATCATTGCCCTTGTGGCTTTGTATCGTCCCGGACCGATGGAGAACATCCCAGTCTACAACGCGGTGAAGCACGGCGAACAGGACCCCGATTGCTTGCATCCCCTGCTTGAACCCATCCTGATGGAGACGAACGGCATTATCGTCTACCAGGAACAGGTGATGCAGATTGCGCAGGTTCTGTCCGGCTACTCTCTCGGTGAAGCTGACCTTCTGCGCCGCGCCATGGGTAAGAAGATTGCCGCGGAAATGGAAGTCCAGCGGGCGCGTTTTGTCGACGGCGCGGTGGAGCGTGGGATCAACAAGAGCCACGCCGGAACAATCTTCGATCTTGTGGCGAAGTTCGCCAACTACGGTTTCAACAAGTCGCACGCTGCGGCGTATGCGCTGGTCTCCTATCATACGGCCTGGCTCAAGGCGAACCACCCGGTCGAGTTCATGGCCGCTTCCATGACACTGGATCTGGGCAATACGGAAAAACTGGGCGACTACCGTCAGGAATGTCGGCGCATGAAGATCGAGATCGAGCCGCCGTCAATCAACCGCGGGCAGGTCTATTTTGACGTTGCCGACGGCAAGATCCTTTACGCGATGGGCGCGATCAAGGGTGTTGGCGAGCAGGCGGTTGAACACATTGTTGAGGTTCGGGGCGACAAGCCTTTCAAGAGCCTTGGCGATTTTGCGCGTCGGATTTCACCCAAGGCCCTCAACAAGCGAACGCTTGAAAACCTGGTCGCAGCCGGAGCATTCGATGAGCTTGAGCCCAACCGGGCACGGGTTTTTGAAGGCCTCGACCGGATCATGGGCCTGGCTCAACGCACCGAGGAAAACAAGACGCTCGGCCAGGACGAGCTTTTTGGCGGCAGCGACAGCGAAGAACCCTTGCAGCTGGATGATGTCCATGGCTGGACAAACGAAGAGAAGCTGCAGCGGGAACACTCGGCGATCGGGTTTTATCTGTCAGCGCATCCGATCGACGAATACGCCTCCGTGCTGGAAAAGATGCGGGCACAGCCGTGGAGCCAGTTTTCGGAAGCAGTCAAGAAGGGGGCGTCTCACGGCCGGCTTGCCGGAACCGTCGTGTCCATGCAGGAACGCAAGACCAAGACCGGCAATCGCATGGGTATCGTTCGCCTGTCCGATGCTACGGGCCAGTATGAGGCGTTGCTCTTCCGGGAGAAACTCGAACAGTTCCGGGATGCCTTGCAGGCTGGACGTTCCGTTGTCGTGCTCGTCGGGGCCGACATGCGCGACGACGAGCCCTCCCTTCGAATCGAACAGGTTGATCCGATCGATCAGGTCGCAGCCCGCCTGCAGAAAAGCATGCGTGTCTTTGTTCGCGATGAACGTCCAATCCCGAGCCTTGCAAAGCAGTTGCAGGTGAGGGGTGAAGGCGACGTGACGGTGATTGTGCTTCTGGAAAACGGCGCACGGGAAGTGGAGGTCAAGCTCCCCGGCCGGTTCCGCCTGTCACCGGAAATTGCGGGCGCGCTCAAGGCAGTGCCAGGTGTAACGGACGTACAGGTGGCGTGAGCATCCAGGGCGCCGACAATGCGATTTCACTGTGGGAGCGCTGGTGCGCCAGGGTTTCAATGGTCCTGAAAATGCTCGCTCTGTCAGTTGCCGATGCGGGCGCTGTGATAGTCCTTGAGCGCAGTGGCCAGCTGCAACGCAAAGCGCGCTGAAGCCACGGGAAGTGTCCGCCCGCGCATCTGGCCCAGAATTAGGTTCCCGGGTGGCAGGTCCTTGCTCGAGATCGGTTTGAAAACCAGCGAGCCGTCATCCTGCTCTCTGAGCCCCAGAGGGATCTGGAAGCCGATCAGTTTCTCACAAAGAACGTAGTGCCGGATCAGGTCGAAGCTTTCGGTTTCGACAGCGGGAGATACGCGGCGACTGCCACGCCGGGCAGCAAAGTCCAGCAGATGCCTGACACCATATTTGGTTGTCGGGGCGACGTGGGGCACATCGAGACAATCCCGCAGGCGCACCTCCGCTTTTTTTGCCAGTGGATGGTCGCTTGCCATGACCGCATAAACCTCCTGCGGGATGACATGAAGCACCTCGAAATCCACCAGATAGACTGGCTCGAACACCAGTGCCAGGTCGCTGGAATAGGACACGAGTTCCTGCTCGGCCTGGGTTCTGTCCCTGACGTTGACCGAAAACGTGACGCCCGGATGATCACGCCGGTACCGGGCGATCTGCTCGGGCAGGAAATAAGGAACCATGGCCTGGGAGCAGGCGATGGAAACGTGCCCTCTGCGTTCTCCTGCAAGATCCGCGACCTGGCTCTGCACACGAGCAAGGTCTGAAAGGCTTGCGCGGTAGTGGTGGAGAAGAAGCTCTCCGGCAGGGTTGAGACGTACGCCCTTCGGTAGGCGCTCAAAGAGCTGTGCGCCAAACTCCTGCTCGAACCTTTGCACCCGGCGCGTGAGCGCCGAGGCGGTCAGGTTCATGTCTTCCGCCGCTTTTCTGATGGAGCCCGCTCGGGCGACAGCCTCAATGAGCTGAAACGTGTATAAGTGTCTCATTTCAATAGGCTTTGTTTATAGCGTTGCATTTTTTTCATCGCATCTGTGAATTTATAGCATTTTTCGGAAACAGAAAACACCTGCAAGCTTCGGAAAGCCAATCGCACAGCGGAGTTTCCGAACATGTCCCTACACAGACGCGAATTCCTCAAAGCCGGAGCTGCCGTCGTCGGCGCCCTCCCGTTTTCCCGGTCCCTGTCTGCCTTCGCCGCAAGCGATACTCTGGTGGCGGTGACCGGTCAGACCATCAACAGTCTGGATCTTCACCGTACCGGTACCAACAGGGCCAGCTATCAGGTTGCCATCAACAGTTATGACCGGTTGATTACGTTCGGCAGCAAGACCCTGGACGATGGCAGCGTTTCCTTCGACTATTCGAAGCTGGAACCGGAACTCGCGGAAAGCTTGACAATTTCCGACGACGGTTTGACCATTACCTTCAAGCTGAAGCCGAACGCCGTTTTCTGGGACGGCAGCAAGGTGACCGCTGAGGATGTAAAATGGTCTTTCGACAGGGCAGTGTCAGTTGGCGGGTTCCCGAGCACGCAGATGAAAGCTGGCGGCCTTGTGCGGCCGGATCAGTTTGAAGCCGTCGATGAGGCAACCTTTGTCGTCAAGCTCGACAAGCCATCAAAGCTATCCTTGCCGGATCTGGCAGTTCCCGTGCCGTTCGTCATCAATTCGAAAGTCGCCAAGGAACATGCGACAGCCGATGATCCCTGGGCGACTGAGTATCTTCACACGACACCTGCCGGGTCCGGAGCCTATAAGGTTGCCCGTTGGGATTCCGGCCAGCAGATCGTTTACGAACGCTTTGACGAATGGGCTGGTGGACCCTTGCCCAAGGTTCGCAGAATCATTGTTCGAGAAGTTCCGAGCCCGGCAACGCGCCGCGCCCTGATCGAACGTGGTGATGTGCAGGTGTCCTTCGACATACCGGATAAGGATGCTGCTGAGCTCGCTGAAAAGGTGAAGGTGTATTCAACACCGATTGCCAACACCATGCATGTGGTTGGCCTGAATTACACTTTCGAACCTTTCCAGGATCCGAATGTGCGCAAGGCTATCGCCTACGCGATTCCCTACAAGGATATCTTCGATACTGCAGCTTATGGCCGCGGCGCACCGTTGTGGGGCGGTAGCGAGACCATTGAAGACACCTCCTGGCCACGCAAGTCGCCCTATAGCCATGACATGGAGAAAGCCAAGGAGTTGCTTGCGGCATCCGCCTATCCTGATGGCTTCGAAGTCCCTCTGTCGATCAGCACAGACCTTGCATCCTGGATGGAGCCAACTGCACTGCTGATCCAGGAAAGTCTCGGCAAACTCGGCATCAAGACGGAAATCGAGAAGATCCCCGGGGCAAACTGGCGCACGGCGGTGCTCGTGGACAAGCGCCTGCCACTACATCTTGAAAACTTCGGCGGCTGGCTGGACACGCCCGACTACTACTTCTTCTGGGCGTATCAGGAAGGCAACCTTTTCAATTCCTCGAATTATCGAAACGAGGAAATCGAGACCCTGACCTCGGAAACGCTTCACATGGCGCAGGACGATCCGGAGTACGCGCCGAAGATCAAGCGGATGTTCGAGATCGCGATGGAAGACCTGCCGAGGATTCCGCTTTATCAGCCGGCGCTCAACGTCGCGGTCAACAGTGCCGACGGTTACGAGTTCTGGTTCCACCGCCAGCTCGATGTCCGCTCTCTGACGAACGTGGAGAGCTAGGTCATGGCGCGTCGCAGCTCAGCTACGCTTAACCGCATTCTGCAGGCGATACCGGTTCTGATAGGCGTTGTGGTGATCAGCTTCATCCTCACCCGTGCCTTGCCCGGTGACCCAGCAGTGCAATTTGCCGGAGCTGCGGCAACGCCTGAATCCATCGAAGAGGTTCGACGGTCTCTGGGCCTCGACAAACCGTTGCCGGAGCAGTTCCTGATCTATGTAAGAGATCTGCTGCAGGGAGATCTGGGCCAGTCGGTTTCCACCGGCCGGCCCGTTGCGACGGAACTTGCGTCCCGACTGCCGGCCTCGCTCGAATTGACGCTGTCCGCCCTGATCCTGTCCTGCCTGATAGCCGTTCCACTCGGCGTTCTGGCAGCGACACGGCCGGGAACCTGGATTGACCAGCTATGCCGGATACTTGTCACTGCCGGCGTATCTCTGCCGACATTCTTCACCGGCATCGTTCTGATCTATGTTTTCTATTATCTCTTGGGCATCGCTCCGTCGCCCCTTGGCAGGCTCGATTTCATCTATCTTGATCCGCCAAGGATTACCGGGTTCTTCCTGATCGACGCTGCAATTGCCGGAGATTTGGAAACCTGGTTCGGAGCGCTGAAGCAGCTGGTCTTGCCAGCAACGACGCTAGCCCTCTTCACCCTTGCTCCGATCGCGCGCATGACGCGGGCGGCGATGCTGTCTGCATTGGCGGCCGACTATGTCAGAACCGCACGGGCAGCAGGTCTCGGGCCAGGGATGGTCCTCTACGGCTACGCTTTCCGCAACGCCCTGCTTCCGGTCGTGACCACGCTGGGTATGGTGTTTTCCTTTGTGCTTGGGGCGAATGTGCTGGTCGAGAAGGTCTTCGCCTGGCCAGGCATCGGATCCTATGCGGTCGAGGCGCTTGTGGTTTCCGATTACGCCGCGGTTCAGGGGTTCGTTCTGGCGATGGCATTGCTGTTCGTCATTCTCAACCTGTTGATCGATCTGTCCTATTCGCTGATTGATCCACGTTTCGGGACATCTTCGAAATGAGTGATACGACGTTGCCTCCAACCGTCGCGGAGCGGAAGACCGGCTCCGGTGCGCTGGCCCATACGATCTATGTCCTTCGGGAAAATCCGGTCACGGCCCTGTCTTTCGCCATGTTCGCTTTTTTCATCGGATCAGCAGTGCTCGGACCTGCACTGGTTCCCTACGATCCGCTGCAGACGAATGCGGCAAATGCATTGCAGGCCCCCAGCTGGTCTCATTGGTTCGGAACCGACAATCTTGGCCGCGATGTCTTTTCAAGGGTGATCGTTGCAACGCGCCTTGATCTGATCATCTCGGTGTCCGCTGTCGCGCTTTCCTTCGTCATCGGTTCGGTCCTTGGTGCCGTGGCCGGTTACCGTGGAGGCTGGCTGGATGTAGTGCTCAACCGGTTTCTCGACACCATCATGGCCTTTCCATTGTTCGTGCTGGCCATGGGCATTGTGGCGGCGCTCGGGAATTCGATTTCCAACATCATTCTGGCCACTGCGATCATCAACATTCCGTTCTACGCCCGTCTTGTTCGTGCGGAGGTCAACATCCGGCGGGAAGCCGGCTTCACGCTTGCCGCAAAGCTTGCCGGCAATTCGGATACCAGGGTGCTGGCGTTTCACATATTCCCGAATGCCCTGCCGCCAATGATGGTGCAGGTCTCGCTGAATCTGGGGTGGGCCATTTTGAACGCGGCCGGGCTGTCCTTTATCGGCCTTGGTGTTCGTCCGCCCACACCGGAGTGGGGCATCATGGTTGCTGAAGGCGCGAATTTCATCGTGTCCGGCGAGTGGTGGCTGGCGTTGTTTCCGGGGCTCTGGCTGATGCTGGCAGTCTTTACCTTCAACCTGATGGGAGACGGTCTTCGCGACATCGTCGACCCGCGTCGCCGGACCTGAGGAGCTTTGCCATGCTGACCATCAAGGATCTCAAAGTTGCCTTCAAGACGCGCCGCGGAGACGTTCAGGCCGTCAAGGGTATCAGCTTCGACCTGGCCAAGGGCGAACGTCTGGGCATTGTCGGGGAAAGCGGATCGGGAAAATCCGTTACATCTTATGCCCTGATGCGCATTCTGGACGCCGGTGGCCGGATCAAATCCGGTGAGGCGGTATATGACGGTATCGATCTCAAACAGGCGGCGGAGCGCGACATGCGTGAAATCCGCGGTCGGGAGATCTCGATGATCTTTCAGAACCCGCGTGCCGCACTCAATCCCATTCGGAAGGTTGGGCACCAGCTTGAGGACGTCCTTCGCCAGCATGGCCGGGCGACCAGGCAAAATGCGAAAGCAAAGGCAATCGAGGCACTGGAGGCGGTGAAGATCAACGAGGCTGCTGAGCGTTACGAAGCCTATCCCTTCGAGCTGTCGGGTGGCATGTGCCAGCGCGTCGTGATTGCCATTGCGCTTGCCTGTGACCCCAAGCTTCTCATCGCGGACGAGCCGACCACCGGCCTCGATATCACCACCCAGAAGGCCGTCATGGACCTTGTCGATGATCTTGTTCGGGCGCGCGAAATGTCGTCGATCCTGATTACGCACGATCTCGGCCTGGCGTCCGAATATTGCGATCGTATCGTCGTGATGAAGGACGGTGTCATTGTGGAGGAGGGCAGGCCGGCGGACCTGTTTTCAAACCCTCGACATGCCTATACCAGAAAACTGGTGGACGCGACGCCGCGGCGCGGAGCCAGCATTCGTTCATTGCTGCCGGAAGATCAACGCGCACCGCTGGCCGCACGGACAATCGGCAATTCTCCGATGATGGAAGTCGTCAACCTGACCAAGACCTACCAGGGCAAATCCGGTCCGGTGTACGCCGTCAAGGGCATCAGCTTCACTATTCGCGAAGGCGAAAGTGTCGGACTGGTCGGCGAATCCGGCTGCGGAAAATCCACCACGTCTTCCATGATCGTGCGACTGCTTGATCCAACGTCAGGCCACCTGCTTTTCAGGGGGGAGGATATTGCCAAGCTCCCGTCGGAGAACTTCTCCCGGCATCCACTGCGGCAGAAAATCCAGATGGTCTTCCAGGATGCGACGGACAGTCTCAATCCCAGACATACCGCCCGCCAGTCGATGGCCGAACCATTGAAGCGTTTGACAGGATTGAAAGGCGCCCACTTGGGCGAACGGGTGGAAGAGCTTGCCGCATTGACAGGCTTGCCGAGCCATCTTCTTGATCGGTTTCCGCACCAGCTGTCAGGGGGGCAGAAGGCGCGCGTCGGCATAGCCAGGGCAATCGCCCCGGATCCCGATCTCCTGATCCTTGATGAGCCGACTGCCGCTCTGGATGTTTCCATTCAGGCCGTTGTCCTGAACCTGCTTGCAGACCTGCGGGCCCGGCTTGGCATGAGTTACCTTTTCGTCAGCCATGATCTCAATGTCGTGCGTCTGCTGTGCGACCATGTCGTCGTCATGAAGGGCGGCAAAGTTGTTGAGGCGGGAGCCGTCGAGACAGTCATGGATACGCCCCAGAACCCGTACACTCGCGAATTGCTTACGGCTGCGCCCCAGGCACCGGCGCGCAAAACCGCCGCCTAAGACATTTTGGAAGGACTAGACATGATCCGCGAACTTCCCTTCACGCTCGCCGGGCTCCGGCAGGCCTATGCCGAAGGCTTGTCTGTTGAGGCCGTGATCGAAGAAGCCTTCAGGCGGCTTGATGCCACCGGCGACCCGGGGATCTTCATTCACCAGGCACGAGAAACGGCACTTGCTGAGGCCCGTAGTCTTGGCAACCCCGATAGCCGGCCTCTTTGGGGAATTCCCTATGTGGCCAAGGACAATATCGACGTGGCTGGCATGCCGACGACTGCAGCGTGCCCGGATTTCGAGTATTTCGCTGATAGCGATGCTTTTGTCGTTGGACGTCTTCGGCAAGCGGGCGCAATTTGTCTTGGCAAGACCAATCTCGATCAATTCGCGACTGGCCTCGTCGGAGTGAGAACGCCATACCCCGTGCCATTGAACGCGGTGGATCCGGAAATCGTTCCCGGTGGCTCTTCCTCAGGCTCGGCCGTTGCTGTTGCCCACGGCTTTGCGTGCTTCTCGCTGGGAACCGACACGGCCGGGTCCGGGCGTGTGCCGGCAGCCCTCAACGGCATTGTGGGGCTCAAACCAAGCCTGGGCGTTCTGTCCGGCTCAGGTCTGGTCCCTGCATGCCGGACCCTCGATACGATCTCGATTTTTGCCATGACTGTTGCGGACGCATGGGCCGTATTCGAGCCTGCTGCAGGCTACGACCCGGCAGATGCCTATTCCAGGCAGCTGCCGGTCCAGCAAATGTCTGCCAGTCAGGGAACTGTAAGGATCGCGGTCCCTGACGATGCTTCACTGAAAACCTTCGGTGACATGGCTCAGACGGACCATTTCAGGGCAACGATCGCATCGCTGCGCACGCAGGGGGCCGTTGTGCAGGAAATCGATTTTCAGCCGTTTTACGATGTCGCTAGCCTGCTCTACGAAGGGGCCTGGGTCGCGGAACGTACGGCTGCTGTCGGTAATCGTCTGATTGATGCGCCGCAGACGCTTCATCCGACGACGCGCGCAATTATCGAACCGGGTCTTTCTTTGACCGCTGTCGACGCATTCCGTGGACTTTACAAGCTGCAGGACCTGCGCCGGATCTGTGATGAGCTTTTGGCAGAGACCGACTTCCTCTGCGTTCCGACGATACCGACATTCGTCTCGGTAGAAGAAATTACCGTTGACCCCATTGGCCCGAATTCAGGCCTTGGCACCTACACGAATTTCGTCAACCTTCTCGATCTTTGCGGTATTGCCGTGCCAACAGGTTTGCGACAGGACGGCCGGCCTGGAAGCCTGACCGTTCTGGCCCGCTGCGGTCAGGATGCAGCCGCCGCCGCGCTTGCCGCTACAGTGGAAGCGGGGCCGCTTGGAGCAACGACCTGGGCTCGGCAGAAACCTGCGCTGACCACAAGCGAGATCGCTGCCAGTGAAATAGCTGTTGCGGTCTGCGGCGCCCACATGTCGGGACTGCCGCTAAACAAGGAGCTGATTTCTCACGGCGCACGCTTTGTAAAATCCAGCAAGACAGCACCGGAATACCGTTTCTTTGCGCTTGCAGGCGGGCCTCCGAAGCGGCCGGGCCTTGTGCAGGTTGGGGCCGGCGCGGGCGGATCAATCAATGTGGAGGTCTGGGCAATGCCGCTTGAGACCTTCGGCAGTTTCATGTCGGGTATTCCGGCACCGCTGTGCATCGGCACGGTCAAGCTGGAAGACGGAACCGACGTAAAGGGATTTTTGTGTGAAGGACATGCAGTTGAAGGGGCTGTTGAAATCACCGAACTGAGTTCCTGGCGAACCTATCTTTCGTCAGTGGTTGCTTCCGTTCCCCAGCCGGATGTCTCAGACGAGAAGCTGACCGCGCATGCAAGCTGAACTTCTGACATACGAGGGTTCAGTCAATGCGGGATATTGAGGGTAGGCGGAATGTTTCTTCTGATTGCTGATTGCCAAGCTCTTCGCAGGCCAGCGTCCCCAGGCGGTGAATAGCGGATTCAAGTGCGTCCGACCAAACGTCGCCGCAACTGATGCGAAGGCAATGTGCATAAAGGCCTGAAGCGGTGAAAAGACTGCCAGGAGCAAAGCAGATATTTTGATTTAAGGCATTGTAATAAAGCTTTGTTGTGTCGATTTTTTTGTCCATTTCTACCCACAAAACGAAACCGCCGTCCGGATGTGTGACCCTGGTACCCGCCGGAAAGGACTGTGCAATGGCCCGGCGTGCGCGCGCGACATTGGTTTCCATTGTCCGGGCCATGCGAGACACATGGCGCTCGAAGTCCCGGGATGACAGAAATTCAGCCAAAGCCAGTTGAGGTGCCAACGGGTTGCAGATTGAGGCGGAGAACTTGGCCTTGGTGATTTGGGCAATGCGGCCGGGAGCGCGGATCCAGCCGGTTCGGTAGCCTGGGGCGAGGGTTTTCGAGAAAGAGCTGCAATAGAAGATCTCGGTCTCGTGCGGCAGACTGAAAAACGGTGCCGGACGGCATCCGCCAAACCCGAGGCCGCCGTAGGTATCATCTTCGATCAAGGGTGTCTTGTAACGGTCCAGCAGCTTCAGGACAGAACGTTTCACAGGCTCCGGCATCATGGTGCCAAGTGGGTTGGTGAAGCTGGACGACAAGGCAACGGCAGTTACGGTTCCCGATTTCAGAGCCAGCTCGAGTGCGGACGGATCGATGCCGTCCCGCGAGGTTGGCAACTCCCAGGCCTTCAGTTTCAGCCGTTCGAGAACCTGCAGCAGTCCGAAATAGGCGGGCGATTCGACGGCAATCGTATCGCCCGGCTGTGTGAGCGTTTGAAGTGCGAGCCCTAAAGCTTCGGTGCAGCCACTCGTAATGACAATTTCTTCCTGGGAAACTGTGCTGCCATGCAGGCACATAAGCTTTGCGATTTCTCTCCTGAGTTCCGGTAACCCCTGAGCAGACCCATAGGCGTTGAGTTGCTGTCCTTTCGAGCGGAGGAGTCGTGCCTGCAAGGCGTTCAGCGGCTCTGCGGCCAGCAGAGACGGGGCGGGAATGGCGCAGCCAAGCGGCACATATGCCGGGTTTGACGCATGTTCGAGCATCTCCAGGTAAGGAGCTTGAAACACGACACTGCGGCTGGTCTCGGGTGGTGTTGTTTTACTGGGCTCGATGAGCCTGTGGCTTGCTGGACGGGTGACGAAATAGCCGGACTTTGCCTGTGCCCGGATATAGCCTTTGTCCTCGAGATGGGCATAGGCCTGGTTGGCTGTCGACAGGCTAACGGAATAACTGCGCATGGTGCGCCGGAGGGAAGGGAACCTCTCCCCGGGCTTCAAGGTGCCTTTGTCGATCAGCTGAGCCAGGGACTGGGCAACAGACTGGTATTTGAACGAAACCATTTCAACTGTATCTGTTCATTTTCGAGTTTTTGTATCTGTTTTGATTTTAGGAGAGATGTCAAACCGGGTCGGACATTTCATCAATCAGGAGTGCCGGACATGGCAATGGAACATCCGATCCGTTTCACGGAAAAACTTGCAAGGCTCGAAGGGTTATGGTCGCCGCGCGTCATTGCGGAAATGAACGATTACCAGTTCAAGATCGTCCGCATTCAAGGAGACTTCGTCTGGCATGATCATCCTGAAACGGATGAGACCTTCATCGTTCTCAAGGGCGAAATCCGCATCGATTTTCGTGATCGCACCGTGGTACTGGGCGAGGGGGAAATGTACGTCGTGCCGAAGGGCGTCGAGCACAAGCCTTATGCGGACTCGGAAGCCGAGCTGCTGCTGATCGAACCGAAGGGTATTCTCAATACCGGCCATGCGGGCGGAGACAGGACCCAGGAAAATGATCTCTGGATCTGACAAGGTTGTTCGGGCCGGGACTTTTGTGCGTTCCGGCCTCGCCAACGAGGCAGTTCTCGGCGAGCTTTTACTGCCCTGCGGGCCAGATAAATTCGATGCGGATACCACCGGGTTCAGCCAGCATCATGTGCCTGCGTGGGCCTCCGCCGAGAGGCTCCGGCATAAATTCGATCTCGACTCCCGGCCAGGCCTTCACCTTTTCGGCAATTTCCAGCAGCTTTTCTTCGCTTGAGACTTCAAGGGCCAGATGGTGGAGGCCGATATTGGTTTTCCTGTCGAAGCCCGTCACAGGCCTTGTGCGGTCTGCCTGCCAGAGCGTCAGGCGGGCGGTGCCGTCGGAAACGGTTGTTCGCGGGTAGTTGTCATCACGTGCCAGCAGTTGCCAGCCGAGCAGCTCGGTGAAAAAGGCGGTGGTCTGGTCCAGATCTCGGACTGTAAGGCCCAGGTGGTTGATGCCTTTGGTGGTCACGGTGGAGTGTCCTTGCTGTGGCGAGTTCAAAATAGGTATAAATGACATGATTGTTCGTCAACACACGTCGCTGCTTATCAAGGTATCGAAACGTGAGCTTGCGTCAGGGCGGGAAAATTCGATTTTCAAACAGCGATTGGGTTGAAGAAAACCGGCCCTTGGGCCTTGAAATAAAATTTCTTCCCAACTATAAGGCGCGCATTCCACACGCAAGGGGCGGAAACCGAGCTTATCGGGGTCCTTCCGGTGGCCGAAGGGAAATCTCTCCGGTCCACATCCTCTTGCGGAGGTCAAACCGGAAAAACTCAGGAGATAAGGGCCATGTCTTTGCCCGATTTCACCATGCGTCAGCTGCTGGAAGCTGGCGTTCACTTTGGTCACCAGAAACACCGTTGGAACCCGCGCATGGGTCAGTACATCTTTGGTGTACGCAACGATGTTCACATCATGGACCTGTCCCAGACCGTTCCGCTTCTGCACCAGGCTCTGAAGGCCGTGTCCGACACGGTTGCCGGCGGTGGCCGCGTTCTGATCGTAGGTACCAAGCGCCAGGCACAGGAATCTGTCGCATCTGCAGCGCGCAACTCCGCTCAGTATTACGTCAACGCACGTTGGCTCGGCGGCATGCTGACGAACTGGAAGACCATCTCCCAGTCCATCCAGCGCCTGCGCAAGCTGGAAGAAACCCTGTCTTCCGACGCTGCCAACGCTCTGACCAAGAAAGAGCGTCTGTTCATGGACCGCGAGCGTGAAAAGCTCGAGCGGAACCTTGGCGGTATCAAGGACATGGGCGGTATTCCGGACCTGATCTTCGTGATCGACACCAACCGCGAAGCCATTGCCATCCAGGAAGCCCGTCGTCTGGGTATTCCGGTTGCCGCGATCCTCGATTCCAACTCCAATCCGGAAGGCATCACCTATCCGGTGCCGGGTAACGACGATGCCGGCCGCGCTCTGTCGCTGTACTGCGACCTGATTGCTCGTGCCGCCATTGACGGTATTTCCCGTGCACAGGGTGCTTCCGGCATGGACATCGGCGCTTCCGAAGAAGCTCCGGTTGAAGAAGTTCTTGCTGAGGCTTCTGAAGAAGCTCCGGCTGAAGCAGCAGCTGCCGAGGCTTAAGCCTCTCCTGCCGCGGTCTGCCGCGGCAGAATACTGTTGAAATTCGCAAGGCGGGCTGCATTTTGTTGCAGCCCCGTCATAAAGGCGCGGAAGGCCATGGGCTAAACCGTGTCTCATCTGAAACCCCCATGCACGAGGCAATCGATGAGCATTACCGCTGCGATGGTAAAAGAGCTCCGCGAGAAATCCGGCGCTGGCATGATGGACTGCAAGACCGCCCTGACTGAAGCAGGCGGTGATATGGAAGCAGCTGTTGACTGGCTGCGCACCAAAGGTCTGGCCAAGGCTGCCAAGAAGGCTGGCCGTGTGGCTGCTGAAGGTCTGGTCGGCGTTGCCGCCGATGGCAACAAGGCTGCCGTGATCGAGCTGAACTCCGAAACCGACTTCGTTGCACGCAACGAAGGGTTCCAGGAGCTGGTCTCCAATGTGGCCAAGGTAGCCGTCGGCACCGATGGTTCCGTTGAAGCCGTTTCCGCTGCAAACCTTGGTGGCAAGCCGGTTGCAGAAGCGATCACCGATGCGATCGCCACGATCGGCGAAAACATGACCCTGCGCCGTACTGCGGTTCTGGCCGTAAACGAAGGCGTTGTCGCGACCTACGTTCACAGTGCTGTTTCCGACGGTCTCGGCAAGATCGGCGTTCTGGTGGCTCTGGAATCCGCTGGTGACAAGGACAAGCTGAATGGCCTTGGCCGTCAGATTGCCATGCACGTTGCTGCAACCAGCCCGCTGTCGCTGAACACCGAAGAACTGGATCCGACCGTTGTCGAACGTGAGAAGTCTGTCTTCTCCGAACAGGCACGCGAATCCGGCAAGCCGGAAAACATCATTGAAAAAATGGTGGAAGGCCGTTTGCGCAAATTCTACGAGGAAGTTACCCTCGTGAAGCAGGCCTTCGTGATCAACCCGGATCAGACGGTTGAGCAGGCCGTAGAGGCGCTCGCTAAAGAAATCGGCGCTGAAGTCAAACTTACCGGCTTTGTCCGCTTCGCAATCGGCGAAGGGATCGAGAAGGAAGAGCAAGACTTCGCCGCAGAGGTGGCAGCAGCCACCGGGCAGTAAGCTCAAGGAAAAGCGCCGGCAAGTCCGGCGCTTTTTTTTTAGAAAGACAATTTCAAAAAGGGTGCACCCATGACGAATTCCTTGCGCTGGAAACGGATCCTTCTGAAACTCTCCGGCGAGGCCCTGATGGGATCGCAGGCTTTTGGAATTGACCCGGCCATCGTGCAAAGGATCGCCAAGGAAATCGCCGACGCAGTGGCTCTTGGAGCTCAGGTCGGCGTTGTCGTCGGGGGAGGGAACATCTTCCGCGGTGTTGCAGTCGCCGCCAAGGGTGGCAACCGCGTCACCGGCGACCACATGGGCATGCTGGCCACCATCATGAACAGCCTGACGCTTGCGGATGCCCTGCGCCGCCTGAAGGTCAATGCCCGTGTTCTGTCCGCCGTATCCGTTCCCTCGATCTGTGAAACCTTTTCGCAGCGTGTCGCAGACCGCTACATGGAAGACGGCGATGTGATCGTCTTTGCAGGGGGCACCGGCAACCCGTTCTTCACCACGGACAGCGGTGCGGCTCTGCGGGCTGCCGAAATGAAGTGCGACGCCTTCCTGAAGGGGACGCAGGTGGACGGCGTCTACTCCGAGGACCCCAAGGTCAACCCGAACGCGGAGCGCTATGACACCCTTGGTTATGACGAAATCATAACCCGCAACCTGAAAGTCATGGACACGACGGCCATTGCCCTGGCCCGTGACAATTCCATTCCCGTCATTGTGTTTTCCATTCACTCACCCGGCGCCCTCGTCAGTGTGCTTCAGGAAACCGGCACCTACACTGTCGTGGGTGACTGAAAGTTTTAAGAACCAATCCCGGTTCAAGCTCTTGTGTTTCGGTGCGTTTATGCCATGTTGGCGCGCGCCGAGACTCTATTAAGCCAAGCACAAAACAACAGTGAGGATAAAATGTCGGTAGAAGGTGTGGACCTTGATGATCTGAAGCGCCGCATGCAGGGAGCCTTGTCGGTTCTGAAAACGGAATTTGCCGGACTGCGTACCGGCCGCGCCTCTTCTTCCATGATGGATCCGATTACTGTTGATGCCTATGGCCAGTCCATGCCGATCAACCAGGTAGCCACCGTCTCCGTTCCCGAACCTCGCATGCTGGCTGTTCAGGTCTGGGACAAGAGCATGGTGTCGGCCGTTGAAAAGGCGATTCGAGAATCCAACCTTGGTTTGAACCCGGTTGTAGACGGCATGCTTTTGCGGCTGCCGATTCCCGAGCTGAACCAGGAACGCCGCCAGGAGCTCATCAAGGTGGCCCACAAATACGCCGAACAGGCAAAAGTTGCGATCCGTCACGTCCGCCGCGATGGCATGGACGCTGCCAAGAAGGCCGAAAAAGACGGTGACATTTCCCAGGACGACAGCCGTGTCGCATCCGATGAAGTGCAGAAGCTGACCGACCAGATGATTGCTGAGGTCGACGGCATGCTGGAGAAAAAAGAGCAGGAAATTTCCCAGGTCTGATCGACCTGGGGAGTGTGAGTTGGGGGAGCACATGAGCGTCAGCCCGGACCGCAACCTGCATGCACCTGCTGCGGATGAAACCGGTGCGAAAATGCCCCGTCACGTTGCCTTCATCATGGATGGCAACGGGAGATGGGCAACTGCGCGCGGTTTGCCACGGACAGAGGGACATCGACAGGGGCTTGCCGCACTGCGCAAGGTGATCCGCCACGCTGGCCGTGTCGGCATCGAAACCATCACGATCTACAGCTTCTCATCCGAAAACTGGAACCGGCCACAGGCTGAAGTTTCTTTCCTGATGGGGCTGCTGCGCCGTTTCGTGCAGCGCGATCTGAGCGAGCTTCACGAAGCCAATGTGCGTATCCGCATCATCGGCGGGCGCAGTGATCTGGAACCGGGGATTTTGGCGCTTCTGAAAGAAGCTGAAGACCTGACCCGTCACAACACCGGCCTGAACCTGGTCGTTGCGTTCAATTATGGTGCACGGTCGGAAATCGTGCGGGCGGCACAGGAGCTGGCAGCAAAGGTTCAGGCTGGAGAAATGCAGCCGGCCGAGATAACCGAAGACGCGATCACGGCGGCGCTGGATACCTCCGGTTTGCCGGATCCCGATCTCATCATCCGCACCAGCGGAGAAATGCGTCTTTCCAATTTCCTGCTGTGGCAGGCGGCCTATTCCGAGTTCTATTTCTGCGATCTTTACTGGCCGGACTTCGATGAGGCGGCCTTCGACAAGGCTTTGAGCTGTTTCTGCAGCCGTGAGCGCCGGTACGGCGGCCTTGACGCCAAGGCCAACTGACCCCCGGCTTGAGCAATGGCAGAACCACACCAGAACCCGAAAAAACTGTCCGACCTTCGCCTCAGGTTCATTTCGGCACTCGTTCTGGGGCCTCTTGTTCTTCTGATCACCTTTCTGGGCAATCTGCCCTTTGCTGCGCTGACGCTGATCGCGTCCGGACTGTTCCTGTGGGAGTGGTTCACGATCACCGGGACACAGGCAAAGTCACCCAGTTCACTCACCGGGTTTGCAACGCTGTTTGCCATCGGGGTGCTGACCGTAGCCGGACATCCTGACCTTGGTCTCGGGGCTATGGTTGCTGGTGCTTTCATCGCCTATGCGCTTGGTGGTTTCTCCAAGGCTGGACGATGGGCCATCGAAGGGATCCTCTACAGCGGGCTTGCACTGTTCTCGCTGCTTGTACTTCGTGAAGGAAGCAACGGGCTTCAGGTCGCGTTTTTCCTGCTGTTTGTTGTCTGGGCAACCGACATTTTCGCCTATTTTACCGGCCGTGCATTGGGTGGGCCCAAGCTCTGGCCACGTGTATCACCTAAAAAGACCTGGTCTGGTGCCATTGGCGGGCTGGTGCTCGCTACGGTTTTCGGCGCTGGCGTTGCTTTTGTCGCAAATGCGCAGGACCTAATGCTTTGGGCTTTGCTGGCGGCCGGGCTCTCGATCGTCTCTCAGGCAGGGGACCTTCTGGAGTCTGCCATCAAGCGGCGGTTTGACGTCAAGGATTCCAGCAAACTGATCCCCGGGCATGGCGGCATCATGGACAGGATCGACGGTCTGGTGGCCGCAGCCATTTTCGCCGTGCTGATTGGCCTAGTCGCTGGCGGCGGCCTTGCAGACCCTATTGCCGGCCTCGGTCTGATTTGAATTTGGAGTAACAGGCATGGCAGCTGCCTCTGCAGCCCGCGACCCTGGCGCGAAAACCCGGATAACCGTTCTAGGGGCCACTGGGTCCATCGGCCAGAGCTTGGCGGATCTCATTCAAAGAAATCCGGACAGCTATGAAGTCGTCGCGCTGGTTGCAAACCGGAACGCCGCGGGCCTCGCCGACATGGCAAAAGCGCTAAAGACCGGTTCCGCGATCCTTGCCGAGGAAACCTGTTATCCGGAACTCAAGGAGCGGCTTGCCGGCAGCGGCATTGCAACGGGAGCCGGTGAGGCTGCCGTTCTGGAAGCGGTCACGCAGGATACGGATATTGTCGTCGGTGCCATTGTAGGGTCAGCGGGATTGAAGCCGACCATGGCCGCGATCCGGCCAGGACGCCGCATAGCACTTGCCAACAAGGAATGCCTGGTTTGTGCGGGTGATCTGTTCATGGCCAAGATCCTCGCGACCGGGGCGGAACTCCTGCCCGTCGACAGCGAGCACAATGCCATCTTTCAGGTTTTTGAAACCGACAAGGCCGACATGGTCGAGAAGGTTATTCTGACGGCGTCGGGCGGACCGTTCAGGAGTGTCTCGAAAACCGACATGGCACGGGTAACACCACAGCAGGCGCTCAAGCATCCCAACTGGGACATGGGCGCACGCATTACGATCGACAGCGCAACGATGATGAACAAGGGCTTCGAGGTTATCGAAGCGTCCCATCTTTTTCCGGTTGCCCACGATCAGCTTGGCGTGCTGGTACATCCGCAATCGACGGTTCACGGACTTGTGCAATACAAGGACGGATCCCTGCTGGCTCAACTCGGCAGTCCGGACATGCGCACGCCGATCGCCCACTGCCTTGCCTTTCCCCGCCGGATGAACGTTCCGGTGAAACGTCTGGATCTGGCCGAACTCGGCACACTCACTTTTGAAGCACCGGATCTCGACCGGTTCCCGGCACTCCGTCTTGCACTGGAAGCCATGCGGGCAGGGGGAATGGCACCGGCTGTGCTTAACGCTGCAGATGAGGTTGCCGTGGACGCTTTTCTGAAGGGCCGGATCGGCTTCATGGACATTCCGGCTGCCATTGAAGAGGTGCTGGTTGCGATGGGGGCAGGCGGCAAGCTGACGGACGCTGCCGGCGTCGAGGATGTTCTTGCCATCGACGCAGAAGCACGGCAGAAGACTGGTGAATGGATAAGAACACGGTAATCGGGGTGTTGAAGGCCCTGAATTTTTGGTCTCCCACCATTAACACGCCGTAATTTTCTTTTTAGTACAATCCTTCAAAACAATCCTAGCTGCGCAGGATCGGACATAGTTCATGGACCTTCTCGTTTCCGCCTATTCCCTGATAGTCGGCACAATCATTCCCTTTCTTTTTGTGCTTACAATCGTCGTCTTCTTCCATGAGCTCGGCCATTTCGCTGTGGCTCGTTGGTGCAACGTAAAGGTGGATGCTTTTTCCGTCGGCTTCGGGCGTGAGCTTTTCGGTTTTAATGACCGGAAGGGAACTCGTTGGAAACTCTGCTGGATTCCGCTTGGTGGCTACGTCAAGTTCGCCGGCGATGAAAATGCGGCAAGCGTACCAAGCCGTGAGGCGATTGCGCAGATGAGCGAAGAGGACCGGAAAACGGCTTTCATCGCCAAACCGGTCTGGCAACGCATGGCCGTTGTGGCCGCGGGGCCCATCGCCAACTTCCTTCTCGCGATCGTGATCTTTACCGCGCTCTTCGTAACCTCCGGCAAACAGGGTTTCGAGCCTGTCGTCGAACAGGTTTTTGCGGGCGGTGCAGCCGAGCGCGACGGGCTTCTGGCCGGCGATATCGTGAAGGAAATTGACGGCAGGCCTATCCAGACGTTCGGCGAGATGCGTCAGATCGTCCTGATGAATGCCAACACGCCTCTTGTTTTCGAAGTCGAACGGGGCGGGCAAGACGTCACTTTGACCGTTACGCCCGACGCGAAGGAGAAAGAAGTCTTTTTCGGTGAGAGGCAGGTGGCCGGCGATATCAGCCTTCGCGGCGTGTCCGATCCGTCTCATCTCATTCACATCAAATACGGGCTTGGCGAAGCGGCTCTTGAAGGAACTGCGGAAACCTGGCGCATCATCGAAAGCACGGTCAGCTATATCTGGGGCATCATTTCCCAGCGGCAGTCGGCGGACCAGCTTGGTGGTCCGATCCGCGTGGCCCAGATCTCCGGGCAGGTCGCAGATCTCGGGTTCCTTCCGCTCATTTCTCTGGCGGCCGTACTTTCTGTCAGCATCGGTCTGATCAACCTGGCGCCGGTGCCGATTCTCGATGGTGGACACCTCGTTTACTTCGCTGCAGAAGCCCTGCGTGGCAAACCGCTCAGCGAAAGGGTGCAGGACGTTGGTTTCCGGATCGGTCTGGGACTTGTTCTCATGCTGATGGTGTTCGTCACATGGAAGGATATCATGCGGCTCGTGGGAACCAATTCATGACACCCGTGACATTGACGCAACGTCTTCAGACTAAATCGCTTTCCGCCCGGAAGGGCGGTTGCGTTATCGGTAAAAACCTATAAAACACTCGTCGGTTCCGAGAATCTGCTGGGGTGAGTGCGGATTCTCGGGAGGGGTATTAAAAACAAAGGCATAGCGCAATAATGCAGCGATTGCAGAGACTTACACGGGCCGTACTGTTGGCGGTTGCCGTATTTTCGATCGGGACGGTTTTGCCGAAAGCTTTCGGGCCGGTGTCCCTGGTTTCACAGGCACAGGCGGCGGTGGCCAGAAGCATTGACGTGCGTGGCAATACCCGTGTCGAGGATGAAACCGTTGTCAGTTACATGACCATCGTTCCCGGACGCTCCTACAGCGCGTTCGATGTCGACGAGTCACTGAAGGCGCTCTACGCAACCGGCCTTTTTGCAACGGTCGACATCACCCCGCGTGGCAGCGTTGTCGTTGTGACGGTTACCGAGAACCCGATCATCAACAGGGTCTCTTTCGAAGGTAACCGGAAGATCAAGGACAGCGCGCTGGAAACCGCCGTACGGTCTCAGCCGCGCTCGATGCTGTCCCGTGCCAAGGTTCAGGCTGACGTCCAGAATATTCTTGAAGCTTATCGTCGCTCCGGTCGCTATGGCGCGTCCGTCGAGCCGCAGATCATCGATCGTGGTCAGAACCGTGTCGATCTCGTTTTCGAGATCAACGAAGGTGCGAAGACCGGCGTCGAGCGGATCAGCTTCATCGGCAACTCCGCATTCAGCGACGGCCGCCTGCGCGATGTCATCCGTACACGCGAAAGCGGCCTTCTGAGCTGGCTGCGCAGCACCGACACCTACGATCCGGACCGTTTGGCTGCGGACGAGGAGTTGCTGCGTCAGTACTACAACAAGAAAGGCTATGCGGACTTCCGTATCGTCTCTACCAGCGCAGACCTCGATCGCGAGCAGAACATCTTCTACGTGACTTTCACGGTGGAAGAGGGCGAGAAGTACGAGATTGGCGATGTCGAGATCGTTTCCACGATTGCCGACGTTGATCCGGAAGATCTTCGCCGCCTGATCCGTACCAAGAGTGGTCAGACCTTCAACTCGCTGCGCGTCGAGCAGTCTGTTGAAGACATCACGCTTCGTGTGTCGGAAGAGGGTTATGCCTTTGCTCGTGTCCGTCCGCGTGGTGCTCGTGACTACGACAACAACACGATCTCCCTGATCTACTACATCGAAGAAGGTCCTCGCGCCTACATCGAGCGGATCAACGTGATCGGCAACGACCGTACCCGTGAGTATGTCATTCGCCGCGAGTTCGACATTGCTGAAGGCGATGCGTTCAACCGTGCGCTTGTCGACAAGGCGGAACGCCGTCTGCGCAATCTCGGTTTCTTCGAGAAGGTTTCCATCACGACGCAGCAGGGCAGTGCACCTGATCGCGTGGTCGTGAACGTCCGCGTCGAAGAAAAGCCGACTGGTGAAATCTCCTTCGGTGTCGGTTATTCGACGGTTGACGGTGTCATTGGTGACATTTCGCTGACCGAGAAAAACTTCCTGGGCCGTGGCCAGTTCGTGAAGCTCGCTGTTGGCGGCGGTACGGACACCCAGTCCTACGAGTTCCGTTTCGTTGAACCGTTCTTCATGGGACGCCGTGTTGCCCTTGATCTGGACCTCTATCGCAAGGTGGATGATGCCAACGACTACCGTTCCTTCGATCAGAAGAAGACCGGTGGCGGGTTCGGTTTCACTCTGCCGCTTCGGGAAGATGAGCTGACTGTCCGTCTGTTCTACAACATCTTCCAGGAGAAGAACTCCGATCCGGACAACAACTCGACCAACATCAACAACTGTGACACCGCAAGCCTTTCCCTGGCGGTCTGTGACTCCCTCGGCACCTACCTGACGTCTCTGGTTGGCTACGAGCTGCGTTACAACACGCTCGACCGGATCCTGGATCCCTCCGACGGTATCTATGCTTCCTTCGGTCAGGAAATTGCTGGTCTGGGTGGCGACAGCTTCTACATCAAGACCGAAGCTCAGGCTCGCGCCTACAAGGAAATCCTGGCTGACTATGGTCTGATCGGTAGCCTGTCGGTGCGTGGTGGTAACATCATGGCCCTTGGCGATGAGCGTCTGCGTGTGTCCGAACAGTTCATGCTTGGTGGCACTCTCGTTCGTGGCTTTGAGAACCAGGGTATCGGCCCGCGTGACGCAACGACCGAAGACGCTATCGGTGGTCGGTTCTACTTCGCGGCAACTGCCGAAACCCGGTTCCCGTTCCCGGTCATCCCGAAGGAATTCGGCCTGAGTGGTGCAGTGTTTGCCGATGCCGGTTCGCTGTGGGATGCCGATAGCAGCCTGGTGAACCTGGTGGAAACCAACGGTGGCCAGATCGACTCGAACGACTTCAACGTTCGTGCGTCGGTTGGTGCAGGTATCCGCTGGAACTCTCCATTCGGACCTCTGCGGGCAGACTTTGCTTACCCGATCGTCAAAGACGACTCCGACAAAACGCAGATTTTCCGGTTGAGCGGCGGTACCCGCTTCTAAACTGCGGTCACATAGGATAAAAAACGGCCGCCGACACGTTCGGCGGCCGTTTTTGTTGGCTGGCAAGAAGGATAACATCATGTCCGAGCCAAAATTTTTTGAGTCTCCGGCTCCGGTCTCTCTTTCAGACATCGCAGCGTGGGCGGAAGCTGAGATCGCTCGCGGCGAACCTACCCTGGAAATAACCGGTGTAGCGCCATTGGAAGATGCCACGCCCGGTGCTCTGGTGTTCTTCGACAACACCGCTTACCTGAAGCAACTGGACGGGACCACGGCAGCTGCATGCCTGGTCAACCGGAAACACAAGGACAAGGTGCCGGAGGGCGTTGCTGTTCTTGTATGTTCAGATGCCTATCGCTCCTGGGCGAAGGTTCTCGCCAAACTTTATCCTGCAGCCATGGTTCCGGTAGAACCTGGCGCCGCAGTCATTTCAGAACGGGCTGTAATCGATCCGGCTGCGTCGCTGGAAGACAATGTCACGGTAGAACCTGGTGTCGTGATCGGTGCGGGGGCAGAGATCGGTGCGGGCACTGTGATCCGGGCCAACGCTGTCATCGGACAGGGCGTCAAGATTGGCCGGGACTGTGTGATCGGTTCGAATTGCACGGTTCAGCACACCGTGCTTGGCAACCGCGTCTATATGCATCCTGGCGTTTGCTGCGGCCAGGATGGCTTTGGCTATGCGATGGGGCCGATGGGTCATCTCAAGGTGCCCCAGGTTGGCCGCGTGATTATTCAGGACGACGTTGAAATCGGCGCCAACACGACCATCGATCGTGGCGCAAACCGGGATACCATCATCGGCGAAGGCACGAAGATCGATAACCAGGTTCAGATTGGCCACAATGTCGTGGTCGGACGTCACTGCGTGATCGTTTCTCAGGTCGGTCTTTCCGGAAGCTGCACGCTTGAGGACTTCGTCGCCATTGGCGGGCAAACCGGTGTGCGTGGTCACGTAACGATCGGCATGGGGTCGCAGGTGGCCGCGGTGAGCGTAGTCAACGATGATTTGCCTGCCGGGGGACGCTACGGCGGCACGCCCGCAAAGCCGGTCAAACAGTGGTTCCGTGAAGTCGCTGCCGTCAGAAAGCTTGCAGAGCGTGGCGGCGGATCGTAAACGGAATACAAACAGGACTTTGCGGCGGTAATTCGCCAAGGGGTATTATATGGAAGACGCAGAAAACAAAACACTTGCCAGCGCAGACATCATGCGGATCATGAAGCTGCTGCCGCACAGGTATCCTTTTCTTCTGATCGACAAGATCATAGAGATGGATGGCGACAACAGCTGCATCGGCATCAAGAACGTCACCATCAACGAACCGCACTTCACCGGACATTTTCCGGAGCGGCCCGTTTTCCCGGGTGTTCTTCTGATCGAAGCCATGGCACAGACCGCCGGGGCCCTTTGCGTTCATGCCCGTGGTGACGATGCGCCGCCGCAGCTTGTCTATTTCATGACCATCGACAAGGCGAAGTTCCGCCGGCCTGTTGAGCCTGGTGATCAGGTTCATTTCCACGTCAAGAAGATCAAGCAACGCTCCAACATCTGGAAGTTTGACGCCGTTGCCAAGGTAGATGGCAACAAGGTCGCAGAAGCTGAAGTCAGCGCCATGCTGGTAGATGCGTGAGGAAATATGACTGACATACATCCAACGGCCATAGTCGAAGACGGGGCCGTAATCGGCGAGGGCGTTCGAATCGGGCCTTATTCTACAGTTGGCCCGAACGTGAAACTTGCTGACGGAGTTATCCTGGAGTCGCATGTCGTCGTCACGGGCCACACGAGTGTGGGTGCCAAAACGCATATCTTTCCCTTCGCCAGCATTGGTCACAAGCCACAAGATCTCAAGTTTGCGGGTGAAGTGAGCTTTCTGGAAATCGGCGCCAACAATCAGATCCGTGAACATGTCACCATGAGCCCCGGTACGGAAGGTGGCGGTGGCTATACCAGGGTCGGTGACAATTGCCTGTTCATGATGAGCTCGCATGTCGGCCACGATTGTCAGGTCGGCAATCACGCAATTCTGGCGAACAACGCCACGCTTGCAGGTCACGTCGAGCTTGACGACTTCGTCATTCTGGGCGGCTTGAGTGCGGTCCGGCAATGGTCTCGCATTGGAACCGGTGCGATTGTCGGCGGAATGACCGGGGTCGAATTCGATGTCATTCCCTATGGTTCCGTGATCGGTGACCGCGCACGTCTTGCCGGTCTCAATCTGGTTGGTCTCAAGCGCAAGGGCTTGCCTCGGGAGCAGATCCACGCTTTGCGGGCAGCTTATCGCGCGCTGTTTGAGAGCACCGAAGGAACCTTGCGCAGCCGGGCGGAAGCTGTTGCTGCAGAAGGTGCCGATCAGCCCCTGGTCAAGACGGTTACCGACTTCATCCTTGAAAAGGAAGACCGCCGGTTCTGCACACCGCGCAGCGAAGACTGACGGATGAACAGGGCAGATACGGGACTGGAGCCACGCCTTGCCCTGATCGCAGGCAATGGCAGTCTGCCCTGTCAGATCGCTGAAGCGCTCAGCAGCGCCGGACGTGAATTCAGGATTATCGCCATCAAGGGCGAGGCTGATGAACGCACGCGGGCACAGGCCGATACCGAACTCGGCTGGGGCGAAATCGGCCGGCTTTACAAATTTCTGAAAAAGACCGGGTGCCGGGACGTGCTTCTGATCGGAGGTGTCTCCAAGCGCCCTGATTTCACGTCCATACTTGGCGATTTGGGTACCTTGAAGCGGTTGCCGACGATAATCCGGGCCCTGGCCGGCGGTGATGACAGTCTGTTGACCAAGGTGATCCGGCTGTTTGAAGTTGAGGGGTATCGCGTTGTGGGGATCAAAGATGTGGCGCCGCAACTGCTTGCCTCAAGTGGTGTGCTTGGCAAAGTTCAGCCGAGCCAGGGAGACTGGCGGGACGCTGAGTTGGCCTTGCGGGCGACGGAAAAGCTCGGTGAACTCGATATCGGTCAGGCGGCGATTGCTGTTGGTGGGCGGGTCGTTGCGCTTGAGGGTGCAGAAGGGACCGACGCCATGCTGCAGCGCTGCGCGGAGCTCAAGCGCATTGGCAGGATCCGTTCCAAAGGCCGCGCGGGTGTCTTGGTAAAGACAGCAAAGCCGAACCAGGATTTGCGGGTGGATCTTCCAACCGTCGGCCCCATGACTATTGACCTCGCTGCTGCAGCAGGCCTTGCCGGCATTGCAGTTGAGGCGAGTGGCGCACTGATCGCGGAAAAAGAAGAGACTCTCAAGAAGGCGGATAATGCCGGCCTTTTTGTCATCGGTATAGAGCACGGCACCAGGTTCGGGGTCACCTCAAAGGGACAATCGGACGAGCGTTCGTGATGACAGGAAAAATGCCCACGATTTGCCTGGTTGCAGGCGAAGAATCTGGTGACCAGCTCGGGTCGGAATTGATGAAAGCGCTCAACGAACGGTTGGGCGTAGGTGTTCGTTACTGCGGTGTCGGCGGCGAACGGATGATGTCTCTGGGCCTCAAAAGCTTCTTTGACATGTCTGATGTTTCCGTCATGGGATTGACGGCAGTCCTCGCCAGATTGCCGTTGATCATCAGGCGGGTCTACCAGACCGTGGATGCCGTGGTTGCGGCCAATCCGGATATTCTGGTTATCGTCGACAGTCCGGACTTCACGCATAACGTTGCCAAGCGCGTGCGCAAGCGCGCACCGCACATACCCATCGTCGGTTATGTTTCACCTTCTGTCTGGGCCTGGCGTCCAGGCCGGGCCCGCAAGATGAGCGTCTACGTCGACGACCTTCTGGCCTTGTTGCCGTTTGAGCCTGATGTGCACCGCAAGCTCGGTGGCCCGCGCACCCATTACGTCGGCCATCCCTTGAGTGAAATCGCATCCGAACTGCGCCCCTCGGTTGGCGAAAGAACGCCTGTAGAGGCAGACGAGAAGATCCTGCTTGTGCTGCCGGGGAGCCGGCGAAGCGAAATTGACAGGTTGCTAGGCGACTTCGCTAAGACTGTTGCGATCGTCAAAGAAAAGTTGCCCGGGCTCAAGGTTATTCTGCCGGCAGTCGCGCACCTTGAAGACAAGATCCGGCAGGATACGGCCCATTGGCCTGTTCCGGTCGAGATTGTGACCGGCCTGGACGCCAAGCGGGCGGCCTTCCGAAAGACGCACGCAGCCTTGGCCGCGTCCGGCACTGTTTCACTTGAGTTAGCTCTATCAGGCGTTCCGATGGTCGTTGCCTACAAGGTCGACTGGTTTTTCAGACGGATGAAGGAACTCAACCGGGTCTTCAAATTCTCGAGCGTTGATTCTTTTGTCCTGCCAAACATCATCCTGGGAACAAAAGCCATCCCGGAGTTCCTTGATGAGGAAGTGCAGCCAAAGGTGCTGGCGAACCATCTCGTTGAGCTTCTGAACAGCGGTCCTGAACGCCAGAAACAGATCGAGCATCTGCAAAAGCTTGATGATGTCATGCGCTTGCCGGACGGGCATAGCCAGCGCGGGGCTGCGGCCGATGTCGTGCTTGCTGCTATGAAGACAGAATCCTGACGATGTCGTCGCCTCGCTCAAAAGCGGCGGGGAACAGTTTCACCACGTCTTCATAGCCGGGCAGCCGTTGATAGGCGAGTGCGGGTATTCCACTGTCATTCATCGTGCGGACGATTTCGCTGCAATCGCTGCGTCCGGTGCGTATCAGAAGAAAGTCACAACTGCCAGAAACCGGATGGCATCGGGTCTCCTGCGCGATCCTGCGTCCAGTGTCGTCGCGCATGCCTGCGAGACGGGCTGCCATGCGCCGGAGCTCATCGTATTTGCCGAACAAGCGTATCGCCATGGCGGCTTGAATGGCACTTATCATACTGTTCACGCGCGACTGGAGGAACTCCACGGCAGTTGTCTCGCAACAAAGCATGTAGCCAAGTCCTATTCCCGCGAGACCGCTCTTTGAGGTGCCGCGCAAAAGAACCAGGTTGGGATGCTTCTTCAAAAAGGCGAGGCGGTGTTCTGGGGCTTTTGAGAAAAGCACGTAAGCCTCGTCCAGGAGCACCAGTCCTTCTCTGGCACTCACCAGGCTCTCCAGTTCACAGGGTGAAAGATCCTGCGTGGTCGGATTGTTTGGGGCACTTAGCAGGACAGTGTGATGCGAAGGAGATTTCCTGATCAGCTCGTCCAGTGTCGGGAACTTCTCCTGTGCGATACCGAGTTTCATCAAGGTCTCGTCGAACAGGAAGAAATCCCTGTTCAAGGTCGCCACTGGATGGTTCTCGGATCGGGTGATGAGAACCTGCTCCAGGAGCTGGATAATACTGTGGCCGAAGACAGCCGAGACACCTTCCGAAAGTTCCAAAGCAGTGCGCGCTGCTCTCTCGGCTTTTTCCTGAAGGTCCGTTTCAATCCCGGCCAGTACGCCTACGCTGGCAGATTCGCCAATCTGGGCCGTTATTGCATGAATGTCAGCTTCGAAGGTTTTGGGCCACCTGAAAAGGTCCCTGGCGCTCCTTCAGAAGATGATCCAGCCTGAAAGGGGCAGCGGTTCTCGGGTATTTGAGACGGTTACTGGCCGGGCAAAACTGGTTCATGGTGCAGATATTGTCCGAAGACCGCTTCGCAGTCCTTGAAGTATTTTCGCGTGAAGAGGATGTGGGTGTGCCAGAAGATTTCGACGACGTGGGTTGGCTGCAGGTGCACACTCGTGTCGGCGCCACATTGCATCTGGTCTCTGGCAGATTTGAGGAACGATCTGTAGGCCTCTTCAACCTTGCGGGCCGAGGAGATTGGAAGCTCCGATGAACCGGTGCAGGCCAGACAAACAAAAACCGGGTGCAGTACGCCCCCGGTTTTTCCAAGTCTCGTGGGATCAGGTTGCTTTGCTCAGGCGTTCGCCACGTTGTCCAGGAAATGTCCGACTTCATTCTTCAGAATATCTGTTTTCTGCGACAATTCGCTTGAAGCGCCGAGAACCAGATTGGCGTTCTGACTGGTCTGGGCGACTGCCTGCGATAGATCCGACATGTTGGTCTTTACGGAACCTGTGCCCTCGGCGGCCCGCTGAACGTTGACCGAGATTTCGCTCGTTGCAGCACCTTGCTGTTCGACTGCCGCTGCAATGGTTGAGGTGTATTCGTTGACCTCTTCCATCGTCTGTGTGATCGCCTCGATTGCGACAACGGCGTCCTTGGTTGCGTTCTGGATTTCGGAGATCTGCGAGCTGATTTCCTCGGTGGCCTTGGACGTCTGGGTTGCCAGTTCCTTCACTTCGGCGGCAACGACTGCAAAACCCTTGCCGGCCTCGCCGGCGCGTGCGGCTTCGATCGTTGCATTGAGGGCCAGGAGATTGGTCTGCTCTGCAATCGCCTGGATCAGGTTGACGACTTCGCCGATCTTGGTGGCTGCAGTTGAAAGGCTTTGAACCTTTTCGTTGGTAACCTGGGTGCCTTCGGTTGCCCGGTCGACAACCTGCGTGGTCTGGTTCACCTGACGGGAGATTTCCTGAATAGAAGCGGCAAGCTCTTCTGCGGCGCTCGCAACCGTCTGAACGTTCTGTGTCGCTTCGTCGGTTACACCATAGGTGCTATCGGCAAGGCTGGAGTTCTGGCTGGCGATAGCGCTGAGATCCTGAGCGGTGCCATCAAGTGTCTGTGCCGTTTCTGCAACGGAGCCCAGGACTTCTGTCGCTTTCTCTCGGAAACCGGAAATCAGCGCCTCAATGCGGGCTTGCCGCTCTGCACGCAGGTGCTGGTCTTGCTCTGTTTCCGACTGCAGGCGCAGACGCTCAACAGCGTTGTCGCGGAAGACCTGCATGGTTCGGCTCATGTCGCCAATCTCGTCACCGCGCCCGATACCGTCGATCTCGACATCCGTGTCACCTTCCGCCAGGCGGGACATTGTTTCGGTGGTCCGGCGGAGAGGGCGTGTTACCGCGAAGTTGAGTGCGATAGCCATCCCAACGCCGGCCAGGATGGCTGTCAGAAGGGCGAGGCTGATAACGCCAAGTGCACTGGTGCTGGAGGCTTGTGCAGCAGTGCTCTGATTGGTGGAGATGGTGGTGATTTGCGTTTGCACTGTCTGAGACAGTTCCGTCATGGTGTCGATCTGTTCGGCGAGCTGGAGCTGGTTTGAAGCCAGTTCGGAAAAACTCGCAGCGAAGCTGTCGATAGAGCTCTTCACAGCCGGGACGATGTCGGAGATCGCCGGGAAGTCCTTTGCGCTCGATTCGAGCCGGGACGCCAGTTTGTCGAGGCCCTCGATACCGGTCGTCACGGTCTGCTGAGACGTGTCGCTCGGCGACAGCATGAAGTAGAACGCGGCGGCCTTTACTGCGTTTGCGTCTGCCTCGATCTGCATAACCGTGTCCGCGACGCTGTCGACGACATAGAAACGCTGGTTGATCTGGTCAGCCTGTGCATAGACATTGTCGATGGCCACATTTGCCTGTGACCGGATTTCCTTCACATCGGAAACAAGCTGCTCGAACCCCGCCTTGGCGGCATCTGTCAGGTCGAAGATCGCGATGTAGTCCTTCGTCTCGGTCAGTTTGCCGAGTGTCTGCTCCAGTTCGGCCGTTTTGGCAGCAAGCTGCTGGAACTTGCCCGGGTCGACGCCGTCAAAACTGTTTGCTGCCATCTGCTTGGCAGAAGGAACAAGCAGGGCAACCCGATCCTTGATGTCTGAAAGCTGCTTGGCGTTGTTGGCTGCAGCGTTGAAAAGATTTTGAAGGGTAAGCGCCTCTTCCTGGAAACCGGCGGCAGCCTGGCCCACCTTGTTGGCGAGCACCAGCGTCTTGCGTGCGTTTGTCTCGTCCTGGCTGACGCCGTCTCGTGCCATCAGGGCCTTGCCGAGGATCTCCGAAGAGATCTTCTCAAGATTTTGCACAGCGCCATCAAGTTGCTGTTGCTTTGCGGTCTGTGTCTGCGTCAGGCCGACGACCTCTTCGAAAGCCTCACGGAATTGCTTTACAGCAGTAGCTGCTTCAGCGACGGGAACCTGAGCTTCGGGATCAGCCTTGAGCTGGTTCTGGAGCGTTTCAAGTTCGGCACTCAACACACCGATGTCGGAGATTGTTGCCTCAGCTGTCTGAAGGTCCTGTGAGGACAGGAAGCTTTCCTTCTTGCTTGCCAGATTTTGCAACTGTGCAATGGCGGAAGTTGACTGTTTGGCAACCTCCATACGCTCCGAGAGGGTCAAGACGCTGTATGCGCCAACACCACCTACAATGCCCGTAAGGGCAACAACGGCAGCAAAGCTGCCGCCGACTTTTACCCCAAACTTCAAGTCAGAAGCGAACTTCAGGAAACTCATGTTAACCCCTCGAAACCCCAGCGTGTTCAATGCGCGCTATTTGTTTGAAAGGGTAAGCAAAGATTCCTTATTATTCGTGAAAATTCTCTACTACGGGAATTTAGGGTGTAATTATAACGATTAATTCTTTATCTCATATGTAAATGAGGAAATTTAGAGAAATATCATTTCGAGTTTTAAGTGCGTGTTTTTTACTTTTTTTGCTTCAGTTTATTTTTCGGAAAATATTCGATATTTTCTATTCTCTTGAGTAATGGCAGGTGAATGCTTTTTTTCTTGCCTCGATTGAACGGGAAAAATATTTCTTGGATTTGTTTTGTTTCCGCTGGGTCACAAAATAAAGAAGACGCCCGGCAATAAAGCCGAGCGTCTTCCGTTTTGATATGCATTCAGCTGAAATGCTGCTGCAAATTCCAGGCGTTTGTCGGTGTGCGGCCTTAGCGGCGCTGGTCGATCGGCGTGTAGTCGCGCAGTTTCTCACCAGTGTAGAGCTGGCGCGGACGGCCGATGCGCTGGGACGGATCTTCCACCATTTCCTTCCACTGGGCGATCCAGCCGACGGTACGGGCCAGAGCGAACAGAACGGTAAACATCGTGGTCGGGAAGCCAAGCGCGCGTAGCGTGATACCGGAATAGAAGTCGATATTCGGGTACAGCTTCTTCTCGACGAAATATTCGTCGTTGAGCGCGATTTTTTCCAGCTCCATGGCAACGTCCAGCAGCGGATCGTCCTTGATGCCAAGCTCGCCGAGAACTTCGTGCGTGGTCTTCTGCATGATGCGCGCACGCGGGTCGTAGTTCTTGTAGACGCGGTGACCAAAGCCCATCAGACGGAATGGGTCGTTCTTGTCCTTGGCACGAGCGACATATTCCGGAATGCGGTCCACGGAGCCGATTTCCGACAGCATGTTGAGCGCTGCTTCATTGGCGCCGCCGTGTGCCGGCCCCCAGAGGCAAGCGATACCGGCTGCGATACAGGCAAACGGATTTGCACCGGAAGAACCTGCCAGACGAACCGTGGAGGTCGATGCATTCTGCTCATGGTCAGCGTGAAGAATGAAGATGCGATCCATGGCGCGGGCCAGAACCGGGTTCACCTTGTATTCCTCGCAAGGGACCGCAAAGCACATATGCAGGAAGTTTGCCGCATAGCTCAGGTCGTTGCGCGGATAAACGAATGGCTGACCAACGTGGTACTTGTAAGCCATTGCGGCGATGGTCGGCATCTTCGCGATCATGCGCAGGGAGGCAACCATGCGCTGGTGCGGATCGGTGATGTCGGTCGAGTCGTGATAGAAAGCGGACAGCGCCCCAACCGTTCCGACCATGACTGCCATCGGGTGGGCGTCGCGACGGAAACCGGAGAAGAAACGGTTCATCTGTTCGTGGATCATCGTGTGGTAGGTCACACGATTGACGAAGTCGTCCTTCTGGGTCTTCGTCGGCAGTTCGCCGTAGAGCAGAAGATAGCAGGACTCCAGGAAGTCGCCGTGGTCGGCGAGCTGCTCGATCGGGTACCCGCGGTAGAGCAGGGTGCCTTCGTCACCATCAATATAGGTGATCTTGGACTCGCAGGAGGCGGTGGAGGTGAAGCCCGGGTCGTAGGTGAACATGCCCGTGTCCTTGTACAAGGACGAGATGTTCACAACCGACGGTCCGATGGATCCGTCAAGAACGTCGAATGCGTGGTCGTTACCACCGACATTGAGCTTGGCGTTGTTGTCGGCCATTCAGAAACCCCTTTACGTTAAACGGATGTGCTGTCCTGGTTTGACCCTTCAGGCGATGGGTCCCGTTTCCGGTTGCCGGACCAGCACTGGAGACTTTTTCGCGTCTTGCGTAGCCCATTTACTGCACTGCCGCAAGCTGGCCGATATAACGCTTTGGTCAAAGACGGATTTCGCCAACCAGAGCGACTGCCGGAAGCTTGGCTTTTGCCTAAAAATGCATCCGGCAGTGCTTTGTCTCAGGCTGCCTGATCCTGAATTCTGGCAAGGGATTCTTCCCGGCCAAGAGCGATCAGGACGTCATAAATGCCGGGTGACGTGCCTCGGCCCGTCAGCGCGGCCCGTAGCGGCTGCGCCACCTTGCCCAGTTTCAATTCCTTGTCTTCCGCGTAGGCCTTTACAGCAGTTTCCAGCGGGTCCTCGCTCCAGTCAGAAGCGCTGGAAAGAACTTCGTGAAGATCCTTCAGGATCGCCCGGGCGTCGTCGTCCAGGATCTTCTGGGCCTTTTCGTCGGTGTCGAGTGGGCGCTGACGCCACAGATAGGAGGCGCTTTCCGTCAGTTCGACCAGGGTCTTGGCCCGTTCCTTCAGTCCGGGAAGTGCTGCAAGTGCGGTGTTCTCGTTGTCACCATCGGCAAGCCAGGCGAGAATCTGGTCGCCGCCTTCGGCATGTGCGAGATAGACCTTCCAATGGCTCAGCAATTCGCCGTCATCGGTCGCGCGCATGTAATGACCGTTGAGGTTCTCAAGTTTCTTGAAATCGAAACGCGCAGCCGACTGGCCGACAGCGTCGAAACCGAACCACTTGATCATGTCTTCGAGCGAAATGATTTCCTCGTCACCATGGCTCCAGCCGAGACGTGCCAGATAATTCCGCATGGCCTGCGGCAGATAGCCCATCTCGCGATAAGCTTCGGCGCCGGTAGCACCGTGACGTTTGGAAAGTTTTGCGCCGTCCGGCCCGTGAATGAGCGGAATATGCGCCATTGCCGGCACATCCCATCCCAGAGCCTTGAAGATGAGCGTCTGGCGAGCTGCATTCGTCAAGTGATCGACGCCGCGGATGATGTGCGTGATGCCCATGTCGTGATCGTCCACCACAACAGCGTGCATATAAGTCGGCGTCCCGTCGGAGCGCATCAGTACAAAGTCATCAAGGTCCTTGTTCGGGATCACGACGCGACCCTGTACGAGATCGTCGACCACCGTCTCGCCTTCCTGAGGGGCCTTGATGCGGATAACTGGGTCAACGCCGGCCGGGGCTTCGGAGGCGTCTCGCTCGCGCCATGTCCCGTCATAGCGAGGCGGCTTGCCCTCGGCGCGGGCTTTCTCGCGCATGGCGTCAAGCTCTTCCGGGGTGCAGTAGCAGCGATAGGCCGTGCCGTTGGACAGCATTTCCTCGACCACTTCCTTGTGGCGCTCAACACGGGAAAACTGGGAGATCGGGTCTCCGTCCCAGTCGAGCCCCAGCCAGGACAGGCCGTCAATCAATGCGTCCACCGCTTCCTGCGTGGAGCGAGCCCGATCCGTATCTTCGATCCGCAGCAGCATCTTGCCGCCGTGATGACGCGCGAAGAGCCAGTTGAAGAGCGCGGTGCGGGCGCCGCCGATATGCAGGAACCCGGTCGGGGACGGGGCGAAGCGCGTGACGATGTTCTGTGCCATGGTGCTTTATGAAAGTCTCTGTCAGTATGACGGCGCGGAGCGCGCCGGATTGGTGGCGCGGTCTTAGCACAGGCTTTGGCGAGGCTAAATAGGGGCTCCGGCCATTTCTTGGACCAAAACGAGGAGCTGAAGTGACGTCACGGTCCGGTCCGCTCGATATTTCTGCCGGCCGGTCGCAAACGGCAACCCTTGATGTTGAGCGCGAGGTTTTATCACCTGCCGTGCTCACGCCTGAAGTACGTAAGAAGCGGCGTTCAAGGCCAGCGGGCGCTGGTCACACTTATTCTGCTCACAATGCGTCAGCAGATCGTCTTTGGGATTCGCAAGGGCTGTTGTGGTGTGCCTTCGCATTTGCCGGGGGAATTGGTGTCTACGTTTCGTTGCCCGAAGAACCTTCCTGGGTTCTGTTGGGAGTTCTGGTCGTGCTGGTAAGCGCGGTTCTCTGGCGTGTGAAGCAGCGCGGCACGGTGGCGGTTTCCGTCGTTCTCTTCCTGGCATTCTTTGCCGGACTGGCAGCTTCCAGTCTTCGCACGGCATATGTTTCGGCGCCGCGCCTTGCCGAACAGATGAACGCAGATCTTGCTGGCTACATAGAAGAGATTGACAGCGGGGCAGCCGGTCACCGGATCGTGCTGGCCGTATCCTCGGTCAATGGGCGTCCTGTCGAGGAGGGCGAGTTCCCCGCCAAGGTGCGCTTGCGGGTTCCGGCGGGAAGCGACATTGAAGTGGGGCGCACCGTGAGCGTCAGTGCGCGGCTGTTTCCCCCTGCAGGTCCCGTCTTTCCAGGAGGATACGATTATTCCTTCCGGGCCTTCTTTCAGCAGATAGGTGCGACGGGTTTCAGTTTCGGGTCTCCCGAGGTCATCGAGACTGAGGAGGCTGGAAATGAATTTCGCCCAGCCGTTGCCGTTGCCAAGCTTCGAATAGACCTCGCGGAGCGTATCAGGGGCAATCTTTCGGAAGGGCCGGAAACCGCACTGATCATTGCTCTTCTGGTTGGAGACCGCAGCGGTATAACCGAAGAGCAGGAAGAGATTTTACGGGCCGCCGGACTGGCTCACATTCTTGCAATTTCCGGACTGCATATGGCGCTCTTTGCAGGCGGCGCCTATGGCGCGGTCTTGCTGCTCTTTTCCTTGGTGCCGGTCCTGACGCTCAGGTGGCCGGTGCACAAATGGGCCGCGCTTTCAGCCCTTGGTGCTGCAGTTGTCTATCTGCTTCTGTCCGGTAGTGCGGTTGCGACGCAACGATCGTTCCTGATGATCGCGATTGTCTTTGTCGGAATTCTGGTGGGGCGACGCGGCCTGACCCTGCGAAGCGTAGCGTTGGCTGGCCTCGTACTCTTGCTGATTGCTCCTGAGCGGTTGTTTTTTCCCGGCTTCCAGATGTCCTTCGCTGCCGTGATCTGCCTGGTCGCCGTATATGACCTGTGGCGGCAGCGAGATCGTTCTCTGTCATCTGGTGAAAGACTGTCCGGATGGGGCATGGCGACTTGTCTTTACCTCGGCAAGTGGGTTGCAGGGCTGTTCGTCACCGCATTGGTCGCAGGGCTGGCGACCGGCATAATAGGAGCTCATCACTTCAGCCGCATCGCGCCCTATGGCCTTGTCGGCAACTTGCTGGGAATGCCGGTGTTTTCACTTGTTGTGATGCCGATGGGAGTACTTGCATTCGTTCTGATGCCCTTCGGCCTTGCAGCTCTCCCTCTGGCTGTCATGTCTTTCGGAGTTTCACTTCTGTTGAGGGTTGCTTCCTTTACCGCAGTCCTTGATGCCGGCAGCGGAACTTCCGGAAGGCTCGACGGGGCTGCTGCATTGCTGTTGCTATCAGCATTATTTGCCGGATTGTTGGTGCCTGGCAGAAAGCGTGTGCTCGCCGGAGTGCCTCTCGTCGCAGGAATATTGATTGTTCTTACCAGCCGGCCTCCCGATATCCAGATTGCTGCAAGCGGCTCTCGAATAGCTGCCCGCGATGAAACGGGAACTTTGCGTTACGCAGCAAGGGGGAGATCGTTTGCAAGTGATCTATGGCTGCAGTCGGAAGGAGTGAGGAATGATGCGATCTTGTCGCGCAAGATGAAATCGCCTCAAAGAAATTGCGATGACGACGGTTGTGTCATCAGGGCCTACGTCAATTCAGAGGACGCAGAACGGCTGGATGGCAAGCGATCCTTTTTTGCAATCGCGCAGCCAAAGACATTTGAATCGTTTCAGCTGGATTGCCGATATGCCGATTTGGTCGTGACCGATCTTGTCGCTCCGGAGAGCTGCGGCGCAACCCTCGTTCTGGATCACGGTACGCGCACCGAACGTGGTGCCGTCTCCATCTGGCTATCGCCCGGTGATTTCAGCGAGGCCGCAAATGCTACGAGCGGAGCCGGTGCACCGGGCCATCCGCCAAACGAAAATCTGAAAATCGAGAAACTGAAGTTTGCCATCCCGGACCCACCGCGCCCCTGGCATCACCAGGGTACGGTAACGAGAGACAGCCTGCGTCTAGCCGAGCGCGCCTCGGTGACCGAAGCGCGCGCAGAGGAGTGACTGGTCAATACTGACGAAACAGGGCAACGAGGCGGCCCTGAACACGAACGCGGCCGGGACCGAAGATCCTGGTTTCATAAGCCGGGTTGGCTGCTTCAAGAGCGATGGAAGCGCCTTTCTTGCGCAGCCTCTTCAAGGTGGCTTCTTCATCGTCCACAAGTGCAACCACGATGTCGCCACTGTCGGCGCTGTCGGTCCGGCGGATAAGAACGGTATCACCGTCCAGAATGCCGGCCTCAATCATGGAATCACCACGAACCTCCAGCGCGTAGTGTTCCCCGCGACCAAGCAGGTCCTGCGGCACTGTGATGGAATGGCTGTGTGTTTGAATGGCCTCGATGGGCACGCCGGCTGCAATGCGGCCCATGACGGGGATTTCCGTAACACTGGACACCGGCACCGGTGCAGCTTTTTCAGGCTCCGGTTTGCCGAGTGAGCCTTCAATGACTTCAGGTGAGAAGCTGCCTCTTGGCCGTGGAGCGCCCAGGCCGGGTGCGATGGAGTCCGGAAGACGAACAACCTCCATGGCTCTGGCCCGGTTCGGCAGGCGCCGGATGAAGCCACGTTCTTCAAGCGCGGTGATCAGGCGGTGAATGCCGGACTTGGAGCGCAGGTCGAGCGCATCCTTCATTTCGTCGAAAGACGGCGGCACACCGGTTTCTTTCAGTCTTTCGTGAATGAACATGAGCAGTTCGTACTGCTTGCGCGTCAGCATGTAGGCGTCCCCTGACCGAGAAAACATCTGGTACAAATCAAGAACATGGTACCTGTTCTCATTGTGTTCTGCAAGGGTAAATGTTCTCTTACTGTTCTTGGCTTCGAACAAGTTGCCGTATTCAATCCGTCTCCGATATCGGATTTAGGTCGTCCTTCGATCCGGTCATGATCAGCAGTTCACAGGTGATCAAAGTCGGCGCGTCACCAGTGGTGAGAATGCCCCGATGCAGTGCACCTTCGAGATCAACGGCGCGGATTGGGACGCAAAGCTCTTGATCCGGTTTCGCGCCAGCGTTTTCAGTCAGGAGTATCTCGGAGATCAGACCTGTCATCGGCTGGGCATCGCGAAACGCTGCTCCGGCCAGACTGCCCAGTCCATAGACCTCGTAGGAGGGGGCTTTCAGCTCTTTTGCGAGTTCTTGGATGCTGTCCGTCAGATCGGCAAACGGAGCGAGTGTGGTGATAAGCGCATTGTAATCGGTTGTCCGTGACTGTTTGTCATCCTGCTGCACACGAAACAGCGTGAATTCGGTTTCCGGATCCAGCGATGCCACGAAGGCTGCGCCTTGCAGGCCGTACCCTTTGATGGCCCCCTGATGCGCAACCTTCAGCGTATGCGGCAGTAAGTGGCCAAGGTGCTCGACTTCTTCCTCACGCCAATAGGCGTGTACATGAGCGAACCATTCACCATCTCGTATCCCGAGAATGGCAACTGCGGACTCCAGCGTTGCGCCTTTCGAGGAGTGCGTGTCGCTGTACCAGGCTGCATGTCTGTCATCAATTGCACAGGCAGGCATTACGAAGTCGAACGCTTCGAGCGTGAGCCCGGAAAGATCGAGAACGGCGGAGCTCAGTCCTTGGTGCGTGGCGAAGCGGCCCAGCGCCTCCAGCAAGGGAGTTTGCTCTGCCAGGGAGATTTCCAATGGTTTCGCCAGACATCTGGCATGGGGGAGCCGATTGATGGCTGCTGGGCCGGGATGACGAATGTCGGACAGAGACCTGGGGGCGGGCCGTCTCATAACAGGCCTTTCTCGGTCAAATGCTCCCGCACCAGTTTCTTGGTGATCTTGCCATAGGCGCTTGTCGGCATTGCGGGAATGAAGAGATAACGTGCAGGCATCTTGTAGCGGGCGATCTTGCCGTTCAGATAGTCGCTGAGTTCCTGATGGTCGGGTGACTTGTCTGGGGCAGCCACGCAAACGGCTAGGCCGACTTCGCCCCATTGCCTGTCCGGAATGCCGAGAATTGCGACCTCGGAAATATCCGGATGTGTAAGCAGCACTTCCTCGACTTCCTTCGGGTAGACGTTGGAGCCACCAGAAATGTACATGTCCGACGCTCGGCCTGTCAGGAAGAGGTAGCGCTGTTCATCCATGTGACCGATGTCTCCGGTGCGGAACCAGCCGTTCCGGAAAGACTTCTGGTTGGCGTCTTCGTCTTCCAGATAGCCAGCACAGACTGCCGAACCGATGACGCAGACTTCACCCGTTTCATTGGGGGGCAAATGATTGCCTTCCTCGTCCTGAATCGAAACCTCTATACCTGTGCGCTCGGTACCGCAGGTGCCGCTGCGTGTCTCAGGTCCATCCTCCAGAAAATGATCCTGTGGCCGTAGCACGGTGATGTTTCCGGTGACCTCGCCAAGTCCGTAGTATTGAACCAGAACGTGCCCCAATTTCTGGAGTGCCAGCTTCTGGTCCTCCCTATACATGGGAGCCCCCGCATAAATGACGTGACGAAGGCTCGAGTGATCGTACTGATCGACAGAAGGGTCCTCCACCAGGCGTTTGACGATTGTGGGAACGGTGAAGAGATTGCTGACCTTGTGTTTTTCGATCAACTCGAATGCAGTCGACGGATTGAAGCCACCTCCGGGCAGAAGAACATGTGTGGAACCAACTGATAGCTGGGCAATCAGTTGCAACCCTGCACCGTGTGACAATGGAGCTATGACCAGCGACGCATCGCGCTCCGTCGTCCCGGGCAACAGGTCTGCCATGTAGTTGACGCAAACGAATCCGATCTGCCCGTGACTGAGGACAACCGCCTTCGGGCGGCCGGTTGAGCCTGAGGTGAAGAACAGCCAACAGGGATCGTTATAGTCCACTGCCTCGTTCTGCAGGACCTGTCCCCGGTAACGGGAGAGGAGATCCTCATAGCTTGTGCCAAAGTCGCTGGATCCAATTGTAATGCATCCTGTCAGCTGATCTCTGGCGTTTCGCACTGCATCGGCCTGAGCACCAAAATCAGCGTCACACAGGAAAACCTTCGCCTTCGCTTTTACCGCAGCATAGGCCGTTTCGCCCGGAGCCTGTCTGAAATTGCAGGGAACCCAGATGGCTCCCAGACGAAATGCGGCCAACATGATCTCGATCATCTGATGCGAGTTCTGGGCCTGGACCAGCAAGCCGTCGCCCTTGGAAACGCCGAATTCCGATTGGAGACCCTTGGCAAGTGCGGAGACGCGCGAATCGATTTCTGACCAGCTCAAGGTGACCCCATCCTCGACAACCGCAGGCCCTGAGGGCCACCGGGCAGCGTTCCTGGACAGAAAATGCGCAAGATTGGCCACGCGATTGGAACAGCGCTCCACCATCTAAGTTTGCCTCCCGACTACTGGTTTTTTCAGACGTTAGGTTGATGGCAGTCCGTTTGACAAGTTGAGATTGGCATTCAGACCGTTCCGCTTTCTAGGTAAATCGTGCAAGTATGCCGCCGATCGGTTTCGACGTTTGCCTGAGGATTTCGAATGAGTGAGATGACGATTATTGATTGGGACGATGCCTATTCAAATGCTGCCTATATTCCAGGCGCTGACGATTTCATCGTGCGCTGGGCACAGGAAGCGAAAACCTTCCGGAAAAGCTGGGTCGAAAAGGATCTGGATGTCGTTTACGGGGAAGGGGATCGTCAGCGGTTCGATGTGTTTCGGCCGCAGAGGAAGTCCAAGGGGCTCGTCGTGTTCGTGCACGGTGGCTACTGGCTGAGATTCGATAAAAGTTCCTGGTCGCATTTTTCTAGCGGCTGCCTGGCAAGAGGCTGGACGGTATGCATGCCGTCGTATGATCTGGCTCCTGATGCGCGGATCGCAGATATCACGCGGCAAATCTCTGTCGCGATTACGAAGGCGGCTGCTCGCGTCGGTGGCCCGATCCGTCTTGCCGGGCATTCCGCTGGTGGGCATCTGGTCACACGCATGATTTGCGAAAACAGCCGGTTGCCGAAAGACGTTCTGGATCGAATCGAGCGTGTTGTTTCCATCAGCGGTTTGCACGACCTTCGCCCGCTCAGAAACACGGTGATGAACAAGTCCTTCCAGATGAACGAAGACGATGCCATGGCCGAAAGTGCGGCATTGATGGTGCCCGCCGTTGACTGTCCGGTTGTCGCCTGGGTTGGCGGAGCGGAGCGTCCGGAGTTTCTAAGGCAATCGAAACTCCTTGCGGATGCCTGGCCAATGGCCACCTACAAGGAGGATCCCGGCCGCCATCATTTCGATGTCATAGACGGTTTGAAGGATCCCGATAGTGAACTGACGGAAACCTTGCTGGCCCCTTGAGCCACTCACGAGGAGGCGCATATGCGTACTGAAAGCGACAGCATCGGCGAAATAGACGTGCCGGAGGACAAATACTGGGGGGCACAGACACAGCGCTCCTTGAAGTATTTTTCCATCGGTAGCGACCTGATGCCGATAGAGCTTGTCCACGCTTATGGCGTTTTGAAGAAGGCAGCGGCCCTAGCAAACGAAGAGCTGGGGTTGCTGGATGCAGATCTTGCTCGGTTGATTGTCCAGGCAGCCGACGAAGTAATTGATGGAAAACTTGACGACCATTTTCCGTTGCACGTCTGGATGACCGGCAGCGGAACACAAACCAACATGAACGTGAATGAAGTGATCTCCAATCGCGCCATTGCCCTTGCCGGTGGTGTGCTGGGGTCAAAGGATCCGGTTCATCCAAACGATCACGTGAACCTGTCTCAATCGTCCAATGACAGCTTTCCCGCAGCGATGCACATGGCCGCTGCACTCCAGGTGACACATCGCCTTTTGCCCGGCGTCCAGCTGCTCCACAAGAGCCTGCAAGACAAAGCCGACGCCTGGGACGACATCATAAAGATCGGCAGAACGCATATGCAGGACGCCACGCCTTTGACGCTTGGTCAGGAGTTTTCCGGTTATGCGGAAATGCTGCGTCAGGACATTGAGCGCATCAGTTTTGCCCTAAAGGATGTCTATGGACTGGCGCTGGGCGGAACCGCAGTCGGGACGGGCATCAACGCTCATCCCCTTTTTGCGGAGTTGTCTGCCACCCGGATCGCTGAACTGACGGACTTGCCGTTTTATACGGCTTCGAACAAGTTTGCGGTTCAGGGGGCGCATGATGCTCTTGTCATGTTGAGCGGAGCCTTGAAGACGCTTTCAGTGTCCTTGTTCAAGATCGCAAACGATATCCGCCTCTTGTCCTGCGGGCCCCGCTGCGGTTTCTTTGAGTTGAAAATTCCGGCAAACGAGCCGGGCTCTTCGATAATGCCAGGCAAGGTCAACCCGACGCAGTGCGAGGCACTGGCGATGGTTGCGGCACAGGTGATGGGCAATGACGTCGTCGTCGGGATAGGTGGCGCCAGTGGCTACCTGGAGATGAATGTCTACAAGCCGCTGATGATCAATGCGATCCTGCAGTCGGTAAAGATCATGGGCGACGGTTGCACCAACTTCTCCCTTTTCCTGGTGGAAGGTATGGAGCCGAACGAGAAGCGCATCAGGGAGTTTCTGGATCAATCCCTGATGCTGGTGACTGCGCTAAGTCCGGTGATCGGATATGACAAGGCCAGTCATGCCGCACACCATGCGTTTGAGCATGATCTGACCTTGAAGCAGGCATGCCTTGACCTTGAATTCGTCAGTGCGGAGGAATTCGACCGGGTTGTTGATCCGGCGAAGATGGTCCAGCCGTCGCTTTAAGGTCGGCCGAAAGGTTCCTGATTAGCGCTTTCGTGATGCGCTGGGCAATTCGGCGTACGACTACAAGAGACCCCTTTGTGCGAGATTGCGCATGAGGGAGCTTATGCCGAATGTCCATTCCGGACATTCGGTCGAAAGCCGGACCGTGTTGCTCAATCGACCTAGGCCCAGACTTTCGATTGTGACGACGTCGCCCAGTTTGTGAGTGAAACCTTCTCCGGCAACGTCCCGGTCCTGCGTCGGTGCGAAGAGGGTACCGAGAAACAGCATGATCCCGTCGGGATACTGATGGTGGCGGCCCAGGGTTTGCCGGACCAGATCCACAGGGTCCCGACTGATTTCCTTCATCGAAGATCTCCCCTTCAGGATGAAGCCGTCCGTTCCCTCCACCGTCAGGTCCAGCTCTGCCAGTCGAACGTCATCCAGAGAATATCCCTGGTCGAATAGTCGGATCATCGGTCCGATGGCACAGGATGCATTGTTGTCCTTTGCCTTGGACAAGAGCAGAGCCGAACGGCCCTCGACATCACGCAGATTGACGTCGTTTCCAAGCGTTGCGCCAACAATCACACCCTTTGAAGAGACTGTCAGAACCACTTCCGGCTCTGGGTTGTTCCAGCTGGACACCGGGTGAAGTCCGACGTGGGCTCCGGTGCCGACAGAGGAAAGAACCTGCGCCTTGGAAAAGACCTCGGCATCCGGGCCGATGCCGACTTCCAGGTATTGGCTCCAGAGCCCCTCGGAGATAAGCGCTTGTTTGACCTTGGCAGCTTCTTCGGATCCGGCTCGCAGGTTACGCAGGCTGTCGCCGATGGTTGCACCTACCCGTGCCCGGATCGCTTCGGCCTTTTGAGGATCTCCTGCCGCTTTCTCCTCGATCACGCGTTCGACCATGGAGTTTGCGAAGGTCACGCCACATGCCTTCACTGCCTGTAAATCGCAGGGAGCCAGAAAATGCAGGTTGGCGAGATCGCTGCAGGTACCAGCCGCGATTTCATCCAGAGTACCAAGATCTTCTCCTTTAGCTGCGGCAACATAGGCAGCCGGTTCCCTTAGTTCGCAAATATCCCGAACGGTGGGGGCGGCTGCGGACGTGATGTCGAAAACGTGGTTTTCGCGCAGCGTGACGACGGCGGGCCCCCTGACATCGGGTCGCCAGACACGGCCCAAAAATGTGCCGGAGGACAATTCGGTTTCTGAATAGAATTTCATGGCGTTCCCAGGTTGGCCGTTAGGCCATCATTGTTGGTTTTCCCTAGTCTGCTGGGAAAATTCTCAGTTGTCCAACAAATGTGAAAACGCAGGCGTCACTCCACGAGTTCTCTTGAGAGAGCGGGTATCCGGTTGAGAAATTATCGGATGCCTGTCTTTGTTTGCCGGACAGACCTACAGGTGTCCTGTGAACCACGTCACTCCTGGAGGGTCGAAGCGACCAGCTTGTCCGCCATGGCCTTGTTTTGCACCAGCATGTCTTTCATGCGTCCACGCGCCAGTTCTGCGTCTCCGGAATCGATCGCTTCAGCAACGCCGACGTGATTGCGACGTGCAATCTTTTCTTCCGGAGGGGTTCGTTGTGAAGCGGCATAGGAAAAGAGCATAACCGCGTAGATCAGATTCTGGAGCTGGGAAAGCATCTGATTGCCACTGGCCTGTAGGATCGTGGCATGGAACATGTAGTCGGCGCCGATCATGCTTTCCTGACCATCCAGAGGATGGATGGCACGCGCGGCCGCAAGAATGGTGTCGCGTTGCTCCCGGCTTGCGTTGACGGCTGCCAGGGCGGCGGCCTCCGGCTCGAAAATCAGTCTGAGGTCGGTTGCTTCCGCATAAATTCTCGCAGTCTGCGGACTTCTTGGGTCATGCCAGCGAATGACGTCCGGATCGAGAAGGTTCCAGTCGTCAAAGGGGCAGACCCGAGACCCATATCTGCGTGCCGTTCGAACGAGCCCTTTGCCGCAAAGCACCTTGATGGCTTCTCGGACAACAGTTCGCGAAACACCGAGGCTGTCGACAAGTTCGTCCTCACGCGGAAGGATCGCGCCTGTCGGATATTCTCCCCGCGCAATCTTTCTACCGAGATGTTCGACCGTATCTTTGACTGCCCCCGTCGGCAGGGATGTAAGGACCTTGTCCGGAAGTTCGAAGAAATTACGCTTTTTATTATCCATTCAACAGACTCAGGCAGTCGGGTCTTTCCAATCGTATTTGATCGGCGAGACCGGCGTTGTGTCCTGCGCATGTTTTACAAGCGAATTTTATAAAATACTAGATTTAATGAGTTGCCACGACGTTTTGCAAAGCTAATACGTCGCTTCTGGAGTCTCTTTATGTCGCTGCTGTTTGAATTATTGACCATTCAGGCAAGGAAATGAATTCGCTGCTTTGAAATTTGTAGGACAATTACTCGGGACCTAGCCATCCAGAGCATAAAGCCTTTGTGCAAGTTTTCTGACGCCGGTGTTCTTGAAGTGCCGGATACTTGCAGGTGGAACTAAATAGACAACTCCGGCGGCCAGTCCGTCGCGCCAGCGCAGCTGCACTTCGGCAACGGTTTTGGGGACGGCATCGAAGACATAGAACTCCTCCGGCAGGTCGGTAACCTCGTTCAGTACGAGACGGACACCTCCATCCGAAATGTCCCTGATCGTGCAATCGCAAATAAATTCATTGTCCAGACTCGCAAGTTTCGCGGGGCGCAATCTTGTGCGTTGGCGCGGATGCAGGCGACGCTGAATTGCTGCGGCAATGGAGTCCCGTTTCGAAGACAGAAATGAAAACATGGCACAACCTCAGTTGTTGGGTCTTGATGGGGCGAGCGGTCCCGTTGGCCTTAAGGGCTCTGGTCTGCCTGAACCGGGGAGTACGGGCCGATAGCTGGGATCTCCCAGCGTCGAGGGGCGGTGTGTGACTGGTGATTGTGCGTTCCGGCAAAGGCGATATGCAAGATCGTACAAACCGCGCCAACCAGCCGGTGTGCTGCCAAGGTTGTCCAGCACTGCAAGTGCACCGCCCGTTATTGCACCCCTGCGTGCTCCACTTGGGCCTTCCCAGGCGCCGCCTGCAACGGCGCCTTCCATCGCGCCGTCGACGATCGGCATGTCCGATTGATCCTTGTTGATATGCGCATCTGCATAGGCTCTTGCGTAGGCGTCGCAGTTCGTGGTCTGGGCTGAGGCTTCTGGGGCCAGGCAGGCAACTGAAGCAGCGATTGCAGCCTGCAGGAGCCCGGCCTTCGCAAGCTGGACACGGTGCATCGTGAAGGCGCGACATATGAATGGTTGGACCGAGGGTCTGGCTGCTTTCCTTGCGCAGGTCGGCGGCTGCAGACGTTTCATACGCTTCTCCCTAATACCGAATACTGAAAGGGCAGGGGCGCCCGCACCGGTAATGCATGCACACCGAAGATTGCGTGAAACTTGCGTCGCAGGCGTCCGGGAAGGAACCCTGCCAAATCATCACGGTCGAACAGTTTCGGGCAAGCTTGGCTGACTATCCCTTGGGGCAACCTGAGCTGATAGGAGGTCTTCTATGGAACCTGTGTTCCTGACCAAACTCGTTTCGAATAGCAATGACTGGCTGTCCGTCCGCCAGGCGACCATTGCCGAAAACATTGCCAACGCAAATACGCCAGGCTTCCGCTCCAAGGACCTGGAACCGTTCACAACCGTGATCAGCAAAACCCAGCTTGCCATGACCGCAACTCATGACGGCCATCTTGGTCAGACCATGGAAGCCGCGCGCAAGTCCGATGTCGAAAAGGCGGATAGCTGGACGGTCACGCATTCCGGTAACTCCGTCAGCCTGGAACAGGAACTCATGAAGGCAGGAGAGGTCGCGCGCGATCATTCGTTGAACGCCAGTATCGCGAAGTCCTTTCACCGCATGTACCTCTCCACAGTGAAATCCTAAAGGAAAACAATCATGTCTGATCCGCTTTCCGCAACCTTGCAGATTTCCGGCGCTGGTCTCAGAGCGCAGTCGGAGCGGTTGAGAGTTGTGTCCGAAAACCTCGCCAACGCCCGCTCTACCGGCGAAGCAGCCGGCGATGATCCCTATCGGCGCAAGACCATCACGTTCGAAAGTGAATTCAACCGCGCCGTCCAGGCCAACCTGGTTTCCGTGAAGGACATCGGCAAGGACAAAGCCGAGTTCGCGGTGGAATACGACCCCGGCCATCCGGCGGCAGACGAGAACGGCTACGTCAAGATGCCGAATGTCAACACGCTGCTTGAACTGGCCGATATGCGTGAAACCAACCGCTCTTACGAAGCCAATCTGAAAGTCATGACGCAGGCCCGCGAGATGGTCATGCGCAACATTGACCTGTTGAGGAACTGATCATGATCAATGAAATCTCCGCGCTGACATCGTCGACCGACGGCGTCCTGAAAGCAGCCTCCACCACCAGGTACACGGCGAGTACGCCGGATCTTGGCGGCACGGGCGCCGTGGGCGAATCCAGTTTCTCCGATGTGATGGCGAAAGTTTCGACCGATGCGATCGACAAGATCAAGCAAGGCGAAGCGGTATCGATTGCAGGTGTCGACGGACAGGCGTCGGTACAGCAGGTGGTCGAGGCCGTAATGGCTGCTGAATCGACCCTCCAGACCGCAATTGCCATCCGCGACAAGGTCGTGAGCGCCTATCAGGAAATCAGCCGCATGTCGATCTGATCGAAGGCTTGGCCTCGATAAGCGATTGTAATTACCAGGAGAAAATCCATGAAAGCCCTTGCTATCGCCGCGACCGGCATGAGCGCCCAGCAGACGAATGTCGAAGTGGTCGCCAACAACATCGCCAACATGAACACCACGTCCTTCAAACGTTCGCAGGCGGAATTCTCAGACCTGCTCTATCAGGCAGAGCGCCTGCAGGGCGTGCCGAACCGGGGTGGTGAAGATCCTGTACCGGAAGGTGCTCAGCTTGGTCTGGGCGTTCGTACCGCCGGGATCCGCAAACTCCATGCCCAAGGCTCGCTGACCAACACCGGCAACCAGTTCGATGTTGCGCTCGATGGGCGGGGATGGTTCGAAATTACCGGTCCTGATGACGAAACACTGTTTACCCGAGCCGGTTCGTTCAACAAGAATGCAGACGGCAGACTGGTGACCATTGACGGCTATGCCGTCGAACCGGCGATCATCATTCCGCAAGAAACCATTGAAGTTGTCGTCAATGAATCGGGTCAGGTCTATGCCAAGGTCGATGGCGAGATGACGCCTCGTGAACTTGGACAGCTGACGCTTTCCAATTTTGCCAACGATGTCGGTCTGGAACCAGTGGGTGGCAACCTTTTCCGTGAAACCGAGGCGTCTGGCACGCCTGTTACCGGTGTTGCGGGTGATCCGGGTTTCGGCGTGGTTCGCCAGGGGTATCTGGAAAGCTCCAACGTTGATCCGGTAAAGGAAATCACTGCCTTGATCAGCGCTCAGCGCGGCTATGAAATGAACTCCAAGGTCATGAAAGCCGCCGACGAGATGGCCGGTACCGTCACCAACGGCATTCGCTAACAGGGAGAAGGTGATGACGATCCGATCCCTTTTCCTGGTGCTGGTCATGATCTTCAGCACCGGGGCAGCGAAAGCAGCCGGAGGCATAGATCTGCCGGTTCCGCGCCAGACCATACCGGCTGGAACCGAAATCACTCACCAGGATCTGATCGAACGGTCGTTTCCAACGCGGACAGCGCAGCAATTCGCGGTGTCTACCAACAGGGGCCAACTGGTTGGCATGGTTGCACGGCGTACGTTGCTTCCAGGACAGCCGGTACCGATCAATTCGGTCGAAAAGCCGGTCCTTGTTCGTCGTGGTGAGCCGGCGCGACTGGTTTTCCGTGAGCAGGGGCTGGTGATCATCATGCAGGTGGAAGCTCTTCAGAACGGCGGAGCCGGCAACTTCGTACGCGTACGCAATGTCGATAGCGGTCTGGTTGTTTCCGGGCGGGTTCAAGAAGACGGCACCATACGTGTGGAGAACTGATTTTATGACCCGGTTACTCGTTTTTGTTCTGGCTGCACTGTTGGCCTTGCCGGTGTCGGCAATGTCCATGGTGCGGATCAAGGACATCGCCAGTCTGCAAGGGGTGCGCGACAACCAGCTTGTCGGCTATGGCCTCGTTATCGGTCTGAAAGGATCCGGCGACACGTTGCGCAATTCCCCATTCACGGAGCAATCGCTGCAATCGATGCTCGACAGTCTGGGGGTGAACGTACGCGATGCGCGGCTGCGGACGCGTAACGTAGCAGCCGTTGTCGTGACCGCCGAAATGCCGTCTTTCATCGGTCAGGGATCGACGATCGACGTAAGTGTGTCCTCGCTTGGCGATGCGACGTCACTTGCCGGGGGTACTCTCATCGCTACCCCTTTGCTGGGAGCTGACGGGCAAATCTACGCGGTTGCGCAGGGCCCCGTTGCAGTATCAGGTTTCTCGGAGCTGGGGCAGGCGGAAAGCCTGACCCAGGGGATACCGACTGTCGGTCGGGTTCCAAACGGTGGTCTCATCGAAAGAGATTTGCCGGCTAAATTTTCGCAAATACCTAACCTGGTTCTCGAACTTTCCAATCCGGATTTCCGCACCGCAGTGCGTATCGCCGATGCGATCAACCAGTTCACCAGGGAGCGATACGGCATCAAGGTGGCCAAGGAGCGCGACTATCGCACCGTGGTACTCACGCCTCCGCAAAACATCAGTGTCACGCGGTTCATCGCTGAAATCGAGGCTATTCGGGTGACGCCTGACCAGATTGCGAAGGTCGTGATCGATGAGCGAACAGGGACTGTGGTCATAGGCAAGGATGTGCAGATTTCGACCGTTGCGATTACCCATGGCAATCTGACGGTTCGTATATCGGAAGCACCCGAGGTTTCGCAGCCGTCGCCGTTTTCGCTGAATGGCCAGACAGTGGTTGTGCCACGAACATATGTCGATGCTCAGGAAAGCGGTGGTCAACTGGCTGTTGTCGGTGGAACGGACCTGCCCACGCTGGTACGAGGTCTCAACCGGATCGGTCTGCGACCAACTGGTATCATCGCCATCCTTCAGGCGATCAAGACAGCCGGCGCGCTGCAGGCGGAACTCGTGGTGCAATAAGTCAGACCTGGTCCTAACCCAACAGGGAAGCCAGCACTCATGTGGTCTGAACCCCTGAAGGGCGGGATGACGTCTCCTTCATGAGAGCAATTCTGAAACGCCGCTTTTTGAAGCGGCGTTTTTTTGCGACAGCCTCACGCAAGCTCGATCTCCGATTGTGCGGTCAAAGAGGTTCTGCACAAGGGAAGGCCTTATGCCACGACATTTGGACCGCGGCCGCACATTCACGCTTCTGGTGCTTGCGGCAGTTTCGCTCACATTTGGCGGCCAGGCCATTGCCCAGGCGCCGCGTCAGAAGCCGCAGGCACGCGAAAGCGCGATTGCGCCCGTACCGCCACAGGACAGCGAGCTCTATTGCAAGAACATCGCCGAAGCGGCTTCGGATGCGCGCATCAAGTGGCAGACCTGGAAACTGATCAGCCTGGAGGCAAGTCTCCGGGACAGGATTGAAGAATTGCAGCGCAAAGAGCGCGAATTCGAAAAATGGGTCGAGCGGCGCGAAGACCTTCTCAACGAAGTCGAGGATCAGGTTGTCTCCATTATCGGGCGCATGCGTCCGGAAGCAGCTGCGGCGCAGCTGCAGACGACCGACGAGGAAGCCGCTGTTGGCGTTCTCCTGAAACTGAAGGCCCGTGTTGCCAGCAGCATTCTCGATGAGATGGAGCCTTCCCGTGCTGCCCAGCTAACCCAATCGATGATGGGCCTGACCCATCCCGAAATACAACGGAGTTTCTGATGCGCGCTTTTGTGATCTCCCTAGGAGCTGCGATGCTGACCGGCTGTGCCGGGCAGCTGGAAGACGTTGGTCGCGCACCGGAGATGTCTCCGGTCGGGTACGGCCTTGCCGTTCAACAGCCGGCAGCTTATCCGCTGAGCACTTTCGGGCAGGGCACGGTCAAGGACTACAACTCCTTGTGGGCCAGCGGTCGCGACAATTTCTTTGCAGACCCGCGTGCGAAGAAGGTCGGTGATGTGCTGACAGTAACCATCCAGATCAATGACCGCGCGAACATGGACAACAGTTCGGATCGCCGCCGCACTTCCGATATCGGTTGGGGTGGCACCATGGATTACGACTGGGATGGCATCGGGCATGGTGGCAGCGGCAATCTTGGCGTTGATTCCGGCTCCGGTTCCGCGGGTTCCGGCTCTATCGATCGGTCGGAAGAAATCCAGCTGTCCGTTGCCGCCGTCGTCACGGACCGGCTGCCGAATGGCAACCTGGTGATCTCCGGCTCGCAGGAAATGCGCGTCAACTTCGAGATGCGCATCCTGCAAATCGCCGGGATCGTACGTCCGCGGGACATTCAGGCCAACAACACCATTCCTTACGACAAGATTGCCGAAGCGCGGGTCTCCTATGGTGGCCGCGGCAGGATCACCGAGGTTCAGCAACCGGCCTGGGGGCAGCAGATCTACGACATCGTGACGCCCTTCTGAGCCCTTCCTGAAAGTACCGGAAAGACCCAAATGCCTAATATCATTGAAGTTCCTTTTGAGGGTGCGCGGGAAAATCAGCGCAGCTCCGGTTTCGTCGCGGCGTTGGTGCTCCTGACGCTGATTGGCGGTGGCGCTGGAGCGGGCCTTGCAAAATATGTTGCGGACTATACGGAAGAGGAAGTTCATGGCCGGCTTCGCCAGCAACAGAGCTTTACCGAAACGCTGCCGTTTTCGCCTTCGACACGCCTGCAGACGCTTGAACCGCTCGTGACAAATCTGGCATCGCCGCAAGACGCCTGGATCAGGTTGCAGGCGTCAATTCTTCTGGAAGACGATCCGGACGGTGATGTCGGTGTGCTCAAGAAAAAGGTCGAGGACGATTTTCTAGGCTACATGCGCACGCTTACGCTCTCTCATCTGGAAGGGGGGATCGGTTTGCAGCATCTTCGCGAAGATCTCACCGAGCGCGCTCAGACACGCACCAAAGGTCAGGTGAACGAAGTCATTCTGGAATCGGTGGTTATTCAATGAGCCGTCTTCTTGTTGCCGGCCTTGTACTGGTCGCGATGACGGGGGCTGCGGCTGCCCAGGTGCCGGATCTTTCTGCGTTGCTACCTGCAGGAGAGGGCAGTGCCAGCGGCCGCATCATCCAGATGATTGCACTCTTGACGGTGCTTTCTCTGGCTCCGGGCATCCTGATCATGGTGACGAGCTTCACCCGTTTCGTGATCGCTTTCTCGTTCCTGAGGTCCGGTATAGGTCTTCAAACAACACCGGGTAACCTGATCCTCATTTCGCTGGCCCTCTTCATGACTTTTTACGTCATGGCTCCAACTTTCGACAAAGCCTGGGAGCAGGGTGTTCAGCCTCTGATGAACAACGAGATCTCCGAGGAAGAGGCCTATGTGCGGATCACAACGCCCTTCCGGGACTTCATGCTCAGCCAGGTGCGCGAAGAAGATCTCGTTCTCTTTGATGATCTTGCGGCCGGCCGCGTGACAGAAAACGAAGCGGCCTCTGCAGAGGAAGTTGAACTGCGTGTCTTGATCCCGGCTTTCATGATTTCCGAGTTGCGCCGGGGTTTCGAAATCGGATTTTTGATCGCGTTGCCTTTTCTCGTGATCGATATGATCGTCGCAACGATCACCATGTCCATGGGTATGATGATGTTGCCACCAACAGTCATATCGTTGCCTTTCAAGGCGTTGTTCTTTGTTTTGATCGACGGATGGAACCTTCTGGTCGGTAGTCTTGTGCGATCATTCTTGTAACCGACGGAGGCGTCGGGGCGCAAAAGGGCGGGGCCGAAAGGCTCCGCTTTTTTTGTTTTGGCGATAAGATCGCGCGCGACTATATCTTTTGGTCCAAGATTAGGCCTTGGAGAAATTCGAAAAAGATCAAATTGCCCGTATCGACGTAAGCTTCACGCAAGATTGAGCCGCTAGGGTCATTTTCACAGCAGGTTGAACCCCAAACTACCCACGGTTCAAAAGCATGACGCTGCTCCTGCTGTGCCGGTGCAAACCCGGCATGTCCCAATCCAATCCAGTACACACTGACACATTGAAGGGACATATCATGTCTAGCTTGATGACGAACGCTTCCGCAATGACCGCTCTGCAGACTCTGCGGAACACCAGCGCCAACCTGGCAGAGACGCAGAACCGCATCTCCACCGGTTATCGCGTTGCCGGCGCGGAAGACAACGCTGCCTACTGGTCCATCGCAACCACCATGCGTTCTGACAACATGGCTCTTAGCGCCGTTGAAGACTCTCTGGGTCTGGGTGCTGCGACCGTCGACGTCATGTACACTGCTATGGACAGCACTGTTGATGTCATGAACGAAATCAAAGCCAAGCTTGTTGCTGCCCGTACTCCGGGTGTCGACCGCGGCAAGATCCAGTCCGACATCAACGAACTGCAGAACCAGCTTAAGTCGACTGCCGAATCCGCTGTTTTCAACGGTGAAAACTGGCTGTCTTCCGACGTGACCACCGTTACATCGAAAGAAATCGTCAGCTCCTTCACCCGCGTCGGTGGTGCGGTTTCCGTTCTGACGACCACGGTTGATATCACCGCTACCCAGCTCTATGACACCACTGGTGGTGGTACCGGTATCCTCGATCGTGCTCTGACGAACGGTAACGTTGTCGACACCATCGACATCTCCGCTCTGACGGACAGCGCTGCCGACCTGACCACTCTGGAAGGCATGATCTCGGATGTCGACGAAGCTCTGGGCCTCATCACAGACTCCGCAACCCTGCTCGGTTCCACCAAGAAGCGCGTTGATCTGCAGAAGGACTTCGTGTCCGCTCTGATCGACTCGATCGACCGTGGTGTCGGCCAGCTCGTGGATGCTGACATGAACAAAGAATCGACCCGCCTCCAGGCTCTGCAGACTCAGCAGCAGCTCGGTATCCAGGCTCTGTCGATCGCCAACCAGGGTTCGCAGAACATTCTGTCCCTGTTCCGTTAATCCAACCAGTTTATCTGACCGGATTTCCAGGCAAGAGGACCGCGCCCTTCGGGGCGCGGTTTTTTTGTGTCCAGAATTTCCGTCTTCAGGCCCGGGTGACAGGCTCGCGCAAGGTCCAGTTCCGATAGTGGTTCAAACAGAACGTTACGTGCATGAAGGGGTTATGCATGCCGGGCCGTGAACACGCCGAAAAACTATGGGCAAACCTGATGGAACTGGGAGTGCGCAGACTTGTCGCGCTCGCCTTGATCGGGCTCGCTACAATCGCGACCGTCGGCGCGGGAGCATATTACTTGAGCCGACCGGAACAGACCGTCCTCTATACGGGTCTCGACGGTGAAGACGTCACTCGCATCGGTTCCGCGCTGCGGGACGCCGGCATTCCTTTCGACATCAATTCGGAAGGCACCGCCGTCATGGTGAGCCATGCGCAGACAGCCAAGGCGCGCATGCTTCTGGCCGAAAAGGGTCTCCCGCGTGGAGCCAACTCCGGCTACGAGCTCTTCGACGAGTTGGGGTCGCTTGGGTTGACCTCCTTCATGCAGGAAGTGACACGGGTGCGAGCGCTTGAAGGTGAGCTTGCCCGAACCATCCAGCTCATGAAGGGGATCCGGGCAGCGCGCGTTCATATCGTGTTGCCAGAGAAAGGATCTTTCAGGCGCGATCAGCAGCCGCCGTCGGCATCTGTCGTCATCCGTTCCGATGTGCCAGACGATGTACGAACCGCCGATGCCATCCGCCACCTGGTTGCTGCCGGTGTTCCGGGCATGCAAGCCGACAAGGTTACAGTGCTCGACACGTCCGGTGGTATCCTGGCGGCCGGCCAGGATCCGACCAAGGCCTCCGCAGGCCAGCTTGCCAGCCTCGAGACGGCTGTCAGCAGCCGGATCCAGGAAAACATTCGCAAGACCCTGACGCCATATCTTGGCCTGGACAACTTCGAGGTCAGTGTCGCCGCGGAGCTGAACACGGACCGCAAGACGATTGCCGAGACGATTTTCGATCCGGACTCGCGGACCGAGCGCTCAATCCGGACCATTCGCGAAAACGAGAACGCTCAGAACTCCAGCGTCTCGGCACCGACAACGGTCGAGCAGAACCTTCCTGAAGAGGATGTGTCCGCGGACAACGGTGAGCGTTCCAGCGAAGAAAACGAGCGGCGCGAGGAAACCGTTAATTACGAGATCTCCTCCAAACGCATCGAGACGTCTCAGGATGGCTATCGTGTCGACCGTCTGTCCATTGCGGTTCTGGTTGATAAGTCCCGTCTTGCGCAGTCTCTTGGCGGCGAACCGACCCAGGCTCAACTGGATGAACAGCTGACGGAAATCGAAGCACTGGTTGCTTCTTCTGCGGGGATTGAAAAAGAACGGGGAGACCTGGTCAAGGTTGCTGTCGTCGACTTCATTGACGGCGGCCGGGCCATGGAGCCGATCCCGCCGATCAGCATCACCGAATATCTGATGCGCCAGTCCGGCAACATCATCAATGCGCTCGCAATCCTGACCGTGTCGATGCTGGTGATCTGGTTCGGTCTGCGGCCTGCCGTGGCTGCCCTGGTGCCGCAAATGGCCAAGCCGCAGGTCGAAATGGCCGAACTCGGAATGCTGCCGGAGACTGCGGAAGGGACTGCAGAAGCAGTCGACGGGGATCAGACCTTCCTGATGCCGCCGGATCATTCCGACATGCTGCAGGACCTCAACAGCCGGCGCAACAAGTCCGCGCTCCGGAAGCTGGAATCCTTGCTGGAGTTCAACGAGGAACAGTCTGCCGCGATCCTGCGCCAGTGGCTCTATGAATCGGAGCGCATCTAATGACCACCTCAATCGCTTCCCATATTCCCGTCCTGTCCGCCTCCAGATTCAAGTCCTTCGGTGCATTCGACCCCGCTCTCGTGGACGTTCTGGAGCCTTGCGAGGAAGCTGTGCCCGAACCCAGCCTGGAAGAACAGCTTCAGGCCGAATACGAGCGCGGCCTGGCGGAAGGCAGTGACCGCACGATGGCTCATTTTCAGGCCATCCTGGAACAGGAGCGCGAGGAGCACGCAAGGCAGCTCAAAGACGAGCGTGACCGGTTCGACATGCGTGAATCGGCCAACGTGAGCGCCTCCATCGAAGGCTTCCTCAATGTTATGGAGCAGCGGATCTCCTATTCGCTTTCCAAGCTTCTTCAACCTTTCCTGACAGAGCAGATCGTCGACCAGCTGGTCGATGCCTTTGCCGGCAATCTTCGGCAACTGACCGAGGAAACGGAGGGCAAAATGATCAGGCTGCGCGGACCGGAAACTCTGGTCAGCCGAGTGCTGGAGCAGTTGCCGGCCTTGAGAGACCGGATCGACGTTCAGCATGCTGATCAGGTCGAACTGGTGGCTCTGCTTGACGAGACAACCATTGAAACACGGCTCGGACAATGGCTCGGCCAGCTTGAAGCCTTGAAAGGGGAGGCAGACTGATGTTGGACGGCGTCCCGAATGAAATCGTAATTGTCCGGCGCAAGAACAGCTGGGAAGACGATCAGCTGCCACATGGCGTCTGGAAGATTGCCTACGCGGATTTCATGACCGCATTGATGGCCTTTTTTCTGGTCATGTGGCTGATCAATGTGACCGACGACAGCGTGCGTCGCGGCGTTGCGCAGTATTTCAACCCGGTCAAACTTGCCTCCACGGCTCCGAACCGCAAGGGCCTGAACGATCCGGAGATCAACGGCGATACCAACGAAGCCGGCACCAAGCTTTTCACCGGCAAATTGGGTGGGTCTGATGCGCCGGTCGATCAGGATGAGAACTTCGGTGATGGCCTGGACAAGGGACACAGACTGGAGGAGGTGGTCGAGACACCGGAGATGGGTGGGGCTCCGGCCTCTGGGCAGTTTACCCAGACCCATTCGGAATCGATCCTTTTCACGGATCCCTATGCCGTACTCGACACCCTTTCGCAGAAAATCCGTGTCGCCGATGTGCGGGAGGACAACCCAAAGGGTATAGGCACAGGTCTTCAGAAAAACGAAGGCGTTCAGGGTGGGCAGGCCTATCGGGATCCCTTTGATCCGATGTTCTGGCAGTTCCGTCCTGGCCGAGGTGTCGCCAGTGCCGAGGCAGCTCCTGACGTAAGTTTGCCGGGCGATGGTACCGCGCCTTCTACCCAGGCTCTGGCCGGTGAATTCGCCTTTGCTGCGCCGTTTGAAGATGGCACGCAACCTGAGACCGGCATTACCCGGCAAAACGGAAACGCTGCCCCTGGAAATGGGCCTAGCAACGGGGACTACATGGCGGAACAATCCGGAACGACGTCCTTTGAATTTGTCAGCAACGGCGCACTTCCCGACAACGGGGATACGACGGATCAGGTCGTCGCTCATGTGCTTGGCAAGTCGCTTCAGGCGTCTTCAACCGAGGTGATCGCTGAAGTCCAGACAGAAACGGTCATTGGTACCGGAGACGGTGAGGGCACTTACGAAGAAGACTTCACGGAAAGCAGCGCCGAGGTACTGGTCGCCCGTCTTTCGGAAGTCCTTGCCCAGACTGAGGGGACAGCTCTTGAGGAAACCGCCAGTCAGATTACGGTGACGAGAGAAGGTGAGGGAGCCTTGATCAGCCTTACCGACGACCAGAACTTCGGTATGTTCGCCATCGGGTCTGCCGAGCCACGCCCGGAACTCGTCAAACTGCTTGAACGGATTGGCAAGGTGGTTGCCGAAACTCCGGGACAGATTGTCATCAAGGGTCATACGGACGCGCGCCCTTTCAAAAGCAAGACCTATGACAACTGGCGCTTGTCGTCGGCACGCGCTCACATGGCTCTCTACATGCTCACTCGCGGAGGTGTCGGCAAGGACAGGTTCAACCGAGTCGAAGGCTACGCCGATCAGGATCTGAAAGTTCCTTCCGATCCTCTTGCTGCCTCCAACAGGCGGATTGAGATCTACTTGCTGGAAGGGGCTCGGTAATGCGCTGCCTTTCCATCAGGATCCCTTGCTTCAAAGGTCTGCTCCTTGGCTTGATTGCGGCCGTCTTCTGGGTGTCGGCAGGCTGGGCGCAGCAGGTTGGTAAGCAGACTTCGGATCCGGAACCATTTGAAATGATCCGGTCGCTGCAGTCCTTGCAAGAGCAGATCGCACAGGGCAACAGCCATGTGATGCAGGCGCAGCGAGCCTTGCTGACAAAGATGGACGCAAGTTTCGTCGTGTTGCCAGCCGACGCGTGGCAGGAACCACGCAACGCGCGGGCGGCCGTCATCCATCTTCTGAGTGGCGGACACCCAGACGTAATGCGGTATCTCTTGTCCCTCGATCCGGCACCCGCTGTCGACCGCAAACTCATGGAAGCGTCGCTTGCCTATGTCGAAGGCAGGGAAGAGGACATGATCGTTCTTCTGGCGGCGATCGATCCGCTGGAACTGCCGGCAAGCCTGGGGGGACATGTCGCACTGGTAAAGGCTGCACCCTACATCCGCACGGATCCGGAAAAGGCGATGGAACTGCTTCAGGTCGCCAGCCTACTGATGCCTGGAACGCTCGTCGAGGAAGCTGCTCTTCGCCGGGAAGTCTTCGTCGCTGGGATGACCGGGAACGTCGATCGCTTTCGAGTTCTCAGCATCCGGTATCTTCGCCGGTTCCGCACGTCGGTTTACGCTGGTGATTTCCGCAGGCGATTTGCCCTGTCACTGGACACGCTCGGATTTGTCAAAAGCGAGGACAAGTTCGCGCTTCTGGATGACGTGCTGCACGAATTCGATGCCGACAGCAGGCGCGGTCTTTATCTTCGGCTGGCCCGTTCCGCCCTGCTGGCAGGCCATCTGAATGTCGCGCGAAAGGCAACGGGAGAAGCGCTGACGCTAACCGTCGACGGCACCAAGGAAAACGAAATCCTGAAGATCTATCTTGCGGCAACCCGTCTCGACCCGGAGTTCATTACAGCCAACCGAGACCTGTTGTGGTCGATCGACAAGTCGATCCTGACAGCGCAGGACCTGGCGATGCTTGACGGCGTCTATACCGTGCTCAACTCGGTCCGGCATTTTCCGGAGCCGCCGCCCAACGTGATCGGCGAATTCAACGTCGCGACCAATATGGACGCTCCTGAAGATCAAAGCTGGGTCAGCGCGGACATGGAACTTGCGAATGTTCTGTTGCGCCGGACGGGAAAGTCCCTCGCTCAATTGGGAGAACAGGATGAGCGTTAACACTCAGGCATTCGTTCCGACTGCGCCGAAGTCCGGCAAGTCGACGGACGCTGGAACGGGCGAGCGCGGGCAAACCTCTTCCAAAGAAGCCGCAGCTGCATTCCAGGCCGTCATGCAGAACATGAAAAAAGGCGATGCTGCCGAAGATGCGGCAGGAAAACCCGGGTCTGAAACATCTGATCAGGCAGACGGGGCTACGGGTGATGCAAACGGCAAGACCGGTTCCGGCAAGGAACAGGCGGCTGGTTCTGCGGCGTTTTCGACCAGCAATCTTGTCGATGCCCTGCGTCAGGCTTCCCAGAACGCACTGTCACGCAAGGCGAAGGATGGCGAGGGCCTGGATGGTGCGGTCGAGGGACAAACGGACCCGAAGGCCGAAACCATGTTGCAGAGTTCGGCAGCGCATGTGGGGTTGTCGCTAAATGCGGTGCTGGCTGGAAAACCCGGGCAGGTTCCCTCGTCGCAGGCCCAGTCTGGTGCAGCCCCTATGCCTTCGCTCCTGCAAGGGCAGGCCAACGGCATGCCGGTTGGTGATCCCGATGGACCTGCACAGACCGGAACTTCTTCGCTCTTCGCGCAGTTCGGCGTCGAACCGGAGGCAATTTCCGACGGCGAAGGACGTGGGGCTATTGGCCGGTCCATGTTGCCGGACGAAGCGGCGGGCACCGTCAAGGTTCTGCGCCAGGAAACCCACTTTGCACCGAATATGCGACTCTCCCCCGCGCAACAGGTGGGTGACCAGATCGCCGCTGCGGTAAAGGATATGGCTTCCAGCTCCGCATCACTTGACGGTGGCATAACTGCCAAGGCGGAAGGTCCTGTTCTGAAAACACTGGATATCCAGCTCACGCCACATGAGCTCGGCACCGTGAAAGTGTCTCTCAGGATGGTCGGTGATACAGTGGAAGTGTCGCTTGTAACGAGCAGGGCGCAAACTGCGGAACTCCTGAAGCAAGACCGGCAACTGCTCGATCAGATGCTCAGGACGACCGGGGTCAAGGCTGATGCCATCACGATCCAGGCTGGAGACGACCGGATCCAGGTCCAGGCGGGAAGCAACGCTTCAGGCCCTCAGGCCCAGAACCAGAATGGCGCTGGTGGCGGTAACCCGTTTGACGGCCAACCGCAGAGTTCCGGCAACGGTGCCGGACAGCAGAATGGGCGTCCGGGCCAAAACTCCAGAGAAGACGCGTATCAGGCTTCTGAAACAACAAGAGGAACAGGTCATGAGGAAGGTTCTGACATCAGCCTTTCTGACGGCATCTATCTTTAGTGCTCTCGCCGTTAGCGTGCCTGCGGCTGCCGAGACCCAGAACGTTTGCGAACGCGAGATGATCTCGGCTGCGCGAAAGTACAACGTGCCGCTCGGCGTGCTTTATGCGGTCGGGCTGACGGAAACCGGGCGGCGCAATTCGCTGTACCCCTATGCCCTCAATATCGAGGGAAAGTCCGTGTTTCCTCCCAGCCGGCAAGCCGCGAAGCAGGACGTGATTGATGCGCAACAGCACGGCAAGAAGCTGATCGACATCGGCTGTATGCAGATCAACCATCATTACCACGGTGACCAGTTCCGTTCGGTGGATCAGATGCTGGAACCACGTGCAAATGTGCAATATGCGGCAAGGTTCCTGAAGGACCTGAGGCGGCGCCAGGGATCCTGGACGATGGCTGTTGCCCGCTATCATGCGGGTCCGAACAATGATCCCGCGCAAAAACGGTATGTCTGCACGGTGATCCGCAACATGGTTGCTTCCGGTTTTGGAAACTGGACACAGCAGTCCAAGCAATTCTGCGGCGCCTGATCTCTGAAAAGCACCGGACAGCTTGCCCGGTGCTTTCGTTTTGTTTGATAGATAAATTTTTACATAATTAAGTATCTGAATGGAAAGAATAATTATTTTCTCGCAACAGCTTCGCGCAAGTTAGGTCGGTTTGACTGTCTCCAGTTGATTTGGACACAGGAGACCTGTCATGGGCCTTTTCGGAGTTATGCGAACCGGCGTTTCCGGCATGAACGCACAGTCGAGCAAGCTCGGCACAGTTGCCGAAAACATTATGAACTCGAGCACGACAGGCTATAAGCGCGCCCAGTCGGAATTTTCCTCACTGGTTGTTTCGCAAGGGGCTGGCTCGTTCAACTCCGGCGGCGTCGAGGCGCACACCCAGTACCAGGTTTCCAAGCAGGGAAACATCAGCTTCACCACGTCGAAGCTTGATCTTGCGGTGGATGGCAACGGCTTCTTCGTTGTCGGCAACGAGGCGGGTGAAAGCTTTCTGACCCGCGCCGGTCACTTCGTTCCGGATGGAGATGGCTATCTCCTGAATACGGCCGGCTATTATCTCCAGGGCTATCCGATCACGGGCAACACCGCGCCAACAACCGTTGCCAACGGTCTTGGTGGTCTGGAGCGGATCAACATCACCCAGAACCAGCTGGAAGCCACTCCCACCAGCGAAGCGTTCCTGCGCGTGAACGTGAGTGAAGACGCGGCGATTGTACCGGCGGCGGATTTGCCCTCCGCCAACGCAGCAACCGCGAGCTATTCCCACAAGACGTCCATGATCGTGTACGACAACCTCGGCAACGAGGTGAAACTGGATGTCTATTACTCCAAGGTCACGGAAACGGCTGCAGACAGTGATTGGGAAGTCTCGATCTACAACGCGGCAGATGCCGCACCCGGTGGCGGGTTTCCCTATACTGCTCCGGCACTGAATACCCAGACGCTGACCTTCGACGTCACCACAGGCAATCTCACCGGTGCCAGTGCGACCGCAATCAATATCGCGGTTCCCAATGGTGGCACCTTCGACCTGGATCTTGATCAGTCGACCTACCTGAATGCCGATTTCACGGTCACCAACGTTGATGCGGACGGGAACGCACCGAGTGCGGTGAAGAACGTCGAATTCTCTGACGACGGCACTCTGTTTGCCATCTACACCAACGGTGACCGCCGGGCGATCTACAAGATCCCGCTGGCGGATGTACCGAGCCCTGACAGGCTCTCCAACAAATCCGGCAACGTCTACAGCACGTCCTTCGATTCCGGTGATGTCCGGGTCGGTTTCGCGGGCGAGGGCGGCCTTGGCAGCATCAAGGTTGGTGGCCTTGAGGACTCCAACGTCGACCTCGGCAACGAGCTCACCTCGATGATCGAATCCCAGCGCACCTACACGGCCAATTCCCAGGTGTTCAAGGCCGGTTCCGACCTGCTCGAGCAGCTCGTCAACCTGGTCCGCTAACACGGCTCACCCGCCAATCGGAAAGTTATTGTCATGAGTTTGTCTGTAGCCCTCAAAGTCGCCCAGTCCGCGCTGGCCGCAAGGCAGACAGAATCCTCCGTGGTTTCGCGAAACATCGCCGGGGCTCAAGACCCCTGCTACTCGCGCAAATCCGTTCTGTTGAGCCAGACCTACACCGACACCGGTCAGGCCGGCGGCCTCAAGGTCGACGGTATCGGCCGGGTGACGGACAGCGCGCTGTATTCGTCGCTCCTGTCCTCCACCTCCACTGGATCCTCCCAGGAAGCGGTCCTGGCGGGTCTTACCCGTCTCGCTGAAACCACAGGCGATACCCAGAACCACATGTCCGCTGCGGCAAAACTCGGTGCGCTGAAGCTGTCGCTTCAAAACTATGCTTCCGATCCCAGCAACGCGATCCAGGCGCAGGACGTTCTGCAGGCCTCCAAGGACATGGTGCAAACGCTCCAGTCCGGAACGGCACTGGTGCAGGATGTGCGCACCAACGCGGATGCGGACATGGCGACCTCCGTGCGTGAGATCAACACGCTGTTGAAACAACTCGAAGATCTCAACTCGGTTATCGTGCGGGGAACGCAATCGGGGGCTGATGTCACCGATGCCCACGACAGCCGCGACCAGGTTCTGCTCAAGCTGTCCGAGGAAATCGGCATTACCACGCTGAACCGCAGCAATGGCGATATTGTGGTCTACACGGACAGCGGCGTGACGCTGTTTGAAACCAAGGCCAGAGCGGTCACCTTCGAGCCGACCATTGTTTATGGTGCTGCTACCACGGGTAACTCCGTGATGGTGGACGGCGTTCCCGTTGCGGGACCGGGCGCACTCATGGAGATCAAGTCCGGCAGGCTGCAAGGTCTTGCTGAACTGCGCGACGAAGTCGCGGTGACCTACCAGAGCCAGCTCGACGAAATCGCGCGTGGTTTGATCGAAGCCTTCGCCGAAAGCGATCAGAGTGGTGGCGGCAATCCGGATCAGGCTGGCCTGTTCACGTGGTCTGGTGCACCGGCGGTGCCGGCATCCGGCACCCATATCACCGGGCTTGCTGCGGAAATCGTCGTCAATGCCAACGCCGATCCGGATCAGGGCGGCGACCTGGACAGGTTGCGCGATGGCGGCATCTCCGACCCGTTCGATCCCAATTACAACTACAACCCGTCCGGTGCTGCCGGGTTCTCCGACCGTCTGCAGGAACTGGTTTCCGCCTTTGACAAGGACACCGTTTTCGACAGCGGCGTGGAACTCGATCCGACCGACACGTTGTCCGGCTTTGCCGCTTCATCCGTCAGCTGGCTGGAAGCCGGTCGAAAGACCATGACGAGCAATGTCGAGGTGCAGACCGTCATTCTCAGTCGGACGGCTGAAAACCTCAACAACAAGACAGGCGTCAACATCGACGAAGAAATGACGCTGCTACTGGAAATCGAGCGATCCTACTCAGCGGCGACACGGCTCATCAGCGCCGTCGACGGCATGCTGGAAGACCTTCTGGCCGCGGCGAGGTAACAGTTATGAAAACCACCTATATCTCCACGATCACACTCGCCGATGCGTCTCGCCGGCAGATCCAGAACCAGTCCAGCCTCGTGCAGAAGCTCAGCATCGAGCTGTCCTCCGGCCGCAAATACGACGTCGGCCTGGATCTTGGGACCAAGACCGGCGAAAGCGTGTCGCTTCGGTCCGAGTTTCATTTTCTCAATGGCATCATGGATACCAACGCGCTCACCGCGTCGCGGCTCGATGTCAGCCAGGCGGCAATGGGCGACATACTGACGGATGCGCAGGACTTTCTGGCGACCCTTGTGGCCCTGCGTGAGAACAACGGCAGTTCGGACATCGTCAAGGCGGATGCCGTCGGCAATCTGGAGCTTCTGACGTCCCGTCTGAACACCCAGCTCAACGGCAATTTCGTCTTTGCCGGCATCAATACGGACCAGGAACCCTTCGCGGATTATTCCGATCCGACGTCTCCGAACAAATTGGCCGCCGATGCAGCGTTCATGACCGAGTTCGGGATGGCCCAATCCAACCCGGGCGTTTCGGGCATCACACCTGCGGCAATGTCCACTTATCTAAACGGTGCCTTCGAGACGATGTTCCAGAACCCAGCCTGGGGCACGTCCTGGTCGAGTGCGTCCAGCAACGTGATGGTCAGCCGTATTTCGGCGAGTGAAACGGTGTCCAGTTCCGTCAGCGCAAACGAGCAGGCCTTCAGAGACCTGGCCGCGGCCTACACGATGATGTCCGACCTCGGTAACGAAGACCTTGATCCCGAAACCTGGAAGGTGGTGGTCAACAAGGCCATCGAGAAGCTCGGCACCGGTATCGCCGACGTCACCAGCCAGATGGGCAAGCTCGGCAATGTGCAGGAGCAGGTCAAGCTGGCGAGTGAACGGTTGAAGGTTCAAACCGACATCCTGAACCGGCGCATCAACGACCTTGAAAACGTCAATCTGGAGGAAACGTCGGTGCGTCTCAACACGGCTCTGACACAGCTTGAGACCACCTATGCGGTCACGGCCCGCATGCAGGGTCTGAGCATTCTCAACTACCTGTGATCGTGGCCGAATGTCTGATTTTTCGTATCAAACCCAACCTTGAGAGGGCCCATGTACAATCTGTCTTACGCTGAGGTTATGGACGATCTTTGCTCTGACCAGCGGCTCAACGAACATGAGGCAATGTCGATCGTTATCGGCAAGCTCAACGTCGCCCAGGAGCGCGGCGTCAAGTCTCCCGAAGCCGTCGACGCGCTGTTCTACACACGGCGCCTGTGGAGCTACTTCCTGGAACACCTGGCGGACGACGCCAACGAACTGCCGATCGAAACGAGAGCCAATCTGATCTCTGTCGGCATCTGGGTCCTGAAAGAGGTCGAATCCTTGCGCCAGTGGGAGCAGGAGGACTTCTCCGACATCATCCAGATCAATTCCATCATCCGCGACAGCCTGGACGGTTAAACTCATGAAAATCGGTTTGAAAGCGGGCGAACGCCTGTTCATCAACGGTGCGGTGATCCGGGCCGAACGGAAAACCAACATCGAACTGCTGAATGATGCCGTATTCCTGCTGGAAGCCCATGTGCTTCAGCCAGAAGAGGCGACGACGCCGCTTCGCCAGCTCTACTTCATTCTCCAGACCATGATCATCGATCCGGCAGCCGCTGGTGCGGTTCAGGACATGTTCCATCTCGTGCTTGGTTCCGTGAAGTCGGCGTTCTCGAACAAGGAGGTGCTGATGCATCTCGACAAGGTTGAGGAGCTGGCAAAAACGGATCGGTGGTTCGAGGCAATGAAGGTTGTGCGTGCGCTCTATCCGCTGGAGGCAAGCCTGATGCTGGCCGAAAAGAACCGGCGCGCGCAGGAAACCCGGCAGACCGCCCCCCGGCCGGCGCCAAGAGAAAATTTTCAGTATGGCCCCAGGTTGGCCGTTGTTTAAGGAGTGATTAGATGACCAGTGTTGAAGGCGTCAGCGCCACCCAGGGTGCTGCCTCGACTGCATCCGCTCAGAAGCAGCTGACTGTCGACTACGACACCTTCCTGCATCTGATGATGGCTCAGATGCAGAATCAGGATCCGACCAATCCCATGGACGCGTCAGAACAGCTCGCGCAGCTCGCAAGCTTCAGCCAAGTTGAGCAGTCTATTCAGACGAACGCCAAGCTGGAAACGCTTCTGACCAATCTTTCGTTCGGTCAGGTAGATGATCTGATCGGGCGGACCGTGACCGACGCCAACGGCACGACGGGTGTCGTGGAAAAGGTTGAAGTCTATTCCGACGGCACCGTGCTCGCGCTCGACAATGGTCAGGGTGTTCTGCTTGGACCGGGTGTAACCATTTCCTGAGCGGATGGAATGACATGAATGAAGTTGATGCCCTGGACCTGGTCCGGACTGCAATCTGGACGATCCTCGTCGGATCTGCCCCCGCGATCGTACCGGCGATGATTGTCGGTATCGGAATTGCATTGCTGCAGGCCCTGACCCAGGTTCAGGAAATCACTCTTACCTTCATTCCGAAGATCGTGGCGATCCTGGTCATGATCGTGGTCGCCGGACCTTTCATCGGCGGCCAGATCTACTCGTTGACGACCCTGATCTACAATCGGATCGAAACGGGGTTCTAGCGACGGTCTGCAGGACTATTCTTGCATGGTTTCAGGTGCCGTCGTGGTCCTGAATTTATTTGTCGTCCAGCTTTGCAGCGAAAGCTGTAAGCCGGGATCAGGTCCTTTGCGTTGTCGGCGAAACCTTTCACCTTGGCACATGTCGCTAATGGATCCAGGCCTTTGCCGCGATGACAAGGTAGATGCGTTTCTCGCATCCATTTCTCCTTGAACCACGACTTGCTTCAAGTGCGAAGGCCGCTCCCTTCAGAGCCTGGAGCGACCATCGTCGGTCAGAACGCTCACCCTTTCCCGAACTTCCCTCCTGAAATCCTTCTTCAAAAAAGCCTCGCGCAAGCTTCAAGGGCGAGGTTGCCAGGTATCAGACCTGCAGCAGAGAGAAGGCATGACAGACACCTCCCTTTCGCCGACTGCCGGCAATGCGCCGGACAGCCGCCGCGACGTCGGCTTTGCCATAGGCATCGTCCTAATCCTGGCCGTTCTTTTTCTGCCAATCCCGACATTCCTGATCGATATCGGCCTGGCCATGTCGATCGCGCTGTCGGTCTTGATCCTGATGGTCTCGCTCTGGATCCAGCGTCCGCTCGATTTCTCGTCTTTCCCGACGATCCTGCTGATCGCCACCATGCTGCGGCTGTCGCTCAATATCTCGACAACGCGCATGATCCTTGCCAACGGCCACGAGGGGCTGAATGCGGCAGGCTATGTGATCAACGGCTTTTCGCAATTCGTGATGAGCGGTGACTTTGTCATCGGTCTGATTGTTTTTGCGATCCTGGTCATCGTCAACTTCATGGTCATCACCAAGGGCGCAACCCGTATTGCGGAAGTTGGTGCACGCTTCACTCTGGACGCGATCCCGGGCAAGCAGATGGCGATCGATGCGGATCTTTCCGCAGGCCTTATCGATGACAAGGAAGCACAGCGTCGGCGCAAGGAACTGGAAGAGGAAAGCTCCTTTTTCGGCGCGATGGATGGTGCCTCCAAATTCGTTCGCGGCGACGCGATTGCCGGCCTTATCATTACGGCTGTGAACATCCTTGGCGGCATCGTCATTGGTGTGACCCGCTATGACATGACGGTTTCCAACGCGGCAGACGTTTTCACCAAGCTCTCCGTCGGCGATGGCCTCGTCTCCCAGATCCCGGCACTGATCGTTTCGCTGGCGGCTGGTCTGCTGGTGTCCAAGGGCGGCACCAGAGGATCGACCGACAAGGCTGTTCTCGGCCAGCTTGGCGGCTATCCGCGTGCCCTGTTCGTCGCAGCTATCCTGATGGCCATCTTCGCGTTGATGCCTGGTCTGCCCATGTTGCCGTTCCTGCTGCTGGCGATCCTGATGGGCTTTATCGGTTATGCCATTCCGAGGCGTTTGGCAGCGGCGAAAAAGGTCGAGGACGACAAGATACGCGCAGCTGAGGAACAGGCAAAGCTTGAGGAAAAGGACTCCGTCAAGGAAACCCTCAAGTCGGCTGAGGTCGAACTGGTGCTTGGCAAGCAGCTTTCCGCCGAGCTGCTGACGCGAACCGGTGAACTGTCTCGCCGCGTTGCCAAGATGCGCCGGAAGTTTGCCGAGCAGTATGGTTTTGTCGTGCCCGATATTCGGGTCACCGACAGTCTGACGCTTGATCCGAAGAGCTACCAGATCAAGATCCACGGCACCATCATTGCCTCGCAGCATCTGAAAGTGGGTGAACTGCTGGTCATTCCGAACAATGACGAGGCACTGCCGGTACCGGCTGACCAGACGCGTGAGCCTGCATTCGGGATGCCAGCCTACTGGGTGCCGCCTGCGTACAAGGACGAACTCAAGCGCCGCGGCATGACGCCGGCCGAGAACATCACGGTCATCCTCACGCATCTGAGCGAAGTGATCCGCAACAACCTGCCGCAGCTCTTGTCCTACAAGGATATGCGCAAGCTGTTCGACAGGCTGGACCCGGAGTACCAGAAGCTTCTCGACGATATCTGTCCGGCGCACACGTCTTTCTCCGGTCTGCAAGCGGTGCTCAAGCTTTTGCTGGCCGAACGGGTTTCGATCCGGAATCTCAACCTGATCCTGGAAGCCGTTGCCGAGATCGTTCCACACGTCCGCAGATCGGAGCAGGTGGTGGAGCACGTTCGAATGCGCATCGCCCAGCAGATTTGCGGCGACCTTGCAGAAGGCGGCCCTCTGAAAGTGCTGCGTCTCGGAAACCGATGGGATCTAGCCTTCCACAATGCCCTGAAACGGGACGGGAAGGGCGACGTCATCGAGTTCGACATCGAGCCGCAACTGGTGGAGGAATTCGGCACGCAAATGTCCGACGCGGTCAAGAAACACATGAAGGACGGCAGCCGCTTCGCGGTGGTAGCGGCACCTGATGCCCGGCCATACGTACGCATGATCGTGGAGCGCATGTTCCCGACCTTGCCGGTCCTGTCGCATCTTGAAATCGCACGCGGAGTGGATGTTTCCGCGCTCGGAAGCGTCTCGTGATTTCCGGCGGCCTCTTTTTCAGCACCTTCAGCTCCTCGCTGCTTCTGGCGGTCTTCCTGTTGTTCTGCCGGATAGGAGCGTGCCTGATGGTGATACCGGGGTTCGGTAGCAACCGTGTGCCGGTGCATGTTCGCCTGTTCATCGCGCTTTCCGTCGCGTTGGCCTTGTCGCCCCTGTTGGCGCCAGGCGTACAGGCGTCCCTGCCGGATGAGCAGCTCGGCACTGTTGCCGGCTTTATCGGGGCGGAGTTGCTGACCGGAGCCTTCATCGGTTTTCTGGGACGCATCTTTCTGGCGGCCCTGGAGACGCTGACGACGCTGGTGTCCATGGCAATCGGCCTGTCGAACATGCCGGGCATGCCGATCGATGGCGTGGATTCCCTGCCGCCTGTCGCAAACCTTTTCACGGTGACGGCAACGGCGATGGTGTTCATCACCAACCAGCATTGGGAAATCCTGCGCGGGCTGGCTGCCTCCTATGAAGCGATCCCGGTCGGGCAGCCGCTGGCGGCCGTAACAGGCCTGGAGCAGTTCGCCGAGCAGTTGGGCCGAACCTTCATCCTGGCATTGCGGGTGTGCAGCCCGTTCATCGTCTACACGGTTGTTGTGAACTTTGCCGTCGGCCTCGTCAACAAGCTGACACCGCAGATCCCGGTCTACTTCATCTCCATGCCGTTCGTGATCGCGGGCGGTCTCTACTTTCTTTATCTCGTCATCGCGGAGGCCATCATGATCTTCCTCGACGGCTACTTCACTTGGCTCCAGATAGGTTAGGCAAACCTGACCGTGAAAGGTTCCTGTTCCATGGCAAGAAAAAGTCAGGATATTGAACGTTTGTTCCGGATGCAGAAGCAGATTTTCCTGTTTTCATCCTGGCTACTTCAGAAGCTTGACGCTCAGGTCTATCAGCTGAACGAAAAGGAAAGACGCATTCTGCTGGCCCTTTCGAATGGCGACCTGGCACAGCACGACAGGTTCATCGCCAACGCTGCCGAGCGGCTGAGACGCATCATCGAGGAGATGTCACGGCTCAGCGAAGCGCGCGCAAAGGTGAACTCCGAATATGATCGCCAGCGGTTGATGCTGAAACTCATGGCTGAACGTCTCGCCAGGATGCGTGGGGAGGAACAGCGTGCTGAAGAAGAACGGGACCTGATGGATCTGCTCGACCGCAGATACGGGTGAAAGCCACTTGGCGTGAACGGGGCATATTCGTCGCCGTCCAGCAAGAAGACGCAAGCCTCCCGCAAGCTGCGCAGGCTATTCCTGAGGATGCAAACAAGGTTCGGTTCAAGTGTATTGCTTGCCTTGCCCTGTCGCCTGCCGGGCCTTGTTTGCACCTTATGTTTTTCGAGGAGCCCAGCATGGCGATTTCGCCTCCTTCAGATCTGATCCTGGATGTGTCCAAGGCTGCCGATCCGGTGAACCTTGCTGACGCCACGAACCGTCTCAGGTCCATTTCCGCTGGTGGTTCGGGAGATGGCTTTGCACTTGCCTATGCCGGTGCGACGAACCGGGCAGGAGCCACTGAAGGCAGTTTTCGAACCGCCAATTACGAAGGACCGTCCCAAAAGTCTCCTGCGGAGAAATTCGAGGCGATGATCCTCAGCCAGTTCGTCGAAACAATGCTTCCGGATGACTCCGAAGCGGTCTTCGGGTCCGGAACCGCTGGGGAAATCTGGAAATCGATGCTTGCCGAACAGGTCGCAAACCAGCTTGCCGCCAGTGGCGGTGTCGGTATCGCCGGCCTGATTTCAGATACGCTTGAAAAGGGAGTTAAAGCCTGATGGACGCTGCCAACGATGTTGACTTTCAGGACGTTGCCGTGACCGATCTTGCACTTCAGGAATTCACCCCCGATCCGGTGCGATCCATGCCGCTGGTTGTCGCCGTTCGCCGAGCAATCGGCGCTGTGCGCGAGGAAACCCGAGCGCTTCGTGCAAACCCGACAGCGGACCTGAAGATCTTCGAATACGGCAAGAGCCAGGCTTTGCTTGACCTGTCCAGGGCTCGGACACTCGTGCCGCCGGCGTTCTATTCTGAAGAGCTGCGCGAAGACATCGCCGAATTCAAGGAAGTGCTCGATGAGAATGTCGGCCTGTTGCAACTGCATATGAATGCGGTGACGGAAGTTGTCGGCATGATGTCCAGAACCATGATCGACTATGAATCCGACGGCACGTACCAGGCACCGTTTCCGGAGAGGGCTCGATGATCAAGACCATCGTTGCCGGCCTCTGGATGTCTGCCACCATGCTGGCGTCCGGTTACGGCACCACGCAGTATCTGGCAGCCCAGAAAAGGGTCGGCGACGATGAGCCGGCGTTTGTAGGGCTGGATTATGAGACAGTGAACCCGGTCAACGTGCCGATCCTGTTTGATGGCACGCTGCAGGGATATGTGGTGATCAAGATGGTCTTTACAGCGGATGGCGATACATTGCGCCGCCTGCCTGTACCGCCACACCCTTTCCTGGTGGATGAAGCCTTCCGGGTACTCTATTCGGATGAAACCCTCGATTTCCGTAGCCTGGAACGTTACGACCTGGAGGCTTTCACCGAACGTCTCAAGAAAACCACCAACGCGCGTCTCGGCCGGCCCGTGGTGCACGACGTCCTGGTGGAGGAATTCAACTATTTCGACAAGGAAGACGTGATCACGCACTAGCCGCTGATCCTTGTCTTGTACTGAAAAACTTCTTCTGCCGCCTCCCAGGCAATTGACGCCCAGTTTCGGCTGGGCGTCTTTTTTTGATCCTCACCGCGGCCTGTTTTGTGCTTGATGGAACAGGACTATTCGGAAAACCTACGGAATAGACCGAGCGCAGAGTGCGCGACTTTGCCTGGTACGGTTTGGAGGATAGGCCCATGAAGACGATACCGGTATCGAGCAGTAGTGGCTCAATCGATCTGACTTCCGATGATATCCAGGTTTTGGAAAACGCAGTTGAAATCCTGCTTTATTCCGATGTTGAAGACGGTGAGCAGGCGAGGGAAATGCGGCTAACCGGAAAAAGCCTGCACGAAATCATGGAGCGCTTGTCGACGCTTCTGGGAGAGTGAATTTGAGCGATAGCAGGTCAATATAAATTCGTTGTGCTTGTTTCGCGGCATTTAGCGAATGCCGATTTCAGCCATCAGTATCGAAAATCGTGTCGATCGCCTGGAAGATGGTCTTGTAGACACCGATTTCGTCTTTGGCGAAATCTCCGTGTGGCACCGCTCTTTTTGCTTCGGCAATCAAGTCGGCCTTGATGGCTGCCAGATCCACTTGCGTACCCATCGGCCGATTTGAGAGCTCCACGTGCAGGCGTTTGGCGATCCCGGCATAGGCGACGATTGCAGTCACCATGTGGGCGGGATCCTCCGGGATCTGGATTTTCTTCATACGCGCCGTTTCTCTGGTTTCAGTTGCAGGTAGTTTCAAGGTCCGGAAGACTCGAAACGCGCGGCAGGGCCAACAGCATATGGTGCTAGGCTGGCAGAATAGAAGCAAGTTGGCGAATTTCGGTAAGTTGCCGATGCATCAGGCGAAATAGCGGGCCGGCACATCGTTCGCATCTGTGCGGACGAGCTGCCTGACAAACCGGAAATTATTTGGGATGCCTGAAACGCAACTACCGCAACCGGGCGTCCTTCAGGGCCTCGAGTAGCAGTTCCGTTTCTTTCGCTTTGTTGCCACCGGCGTCCGGCACCTCGACATAGGAAACGTTGACTGCATTGTCCGGCCAGGCGAGGACGGCGGTAAAATAGATCCAGACACCCTTGTTGAAGAATTCCAGATCCAGGGAAATGCGCGGGGTGGTTTCCCACTCGACATCTGCCTGTGCGGCCATGGAATAGCGCAAGGAGCCTTCCTTGAAGAAGAGCTCGGCCGATGTCTTGATCAATTCATCGATATTGCCGTGCTGGTCTGTTCGTATGTAGGCGACGAAGTCGACCACATCGACCAGTTTCAGATCTTCGATAAATTCGGTCAGAGCAGAGGCAATTGCTTCCTGGCGCTGCCGGTCGCATTCCAGTGGCGACGGTTTCGTGCCGTTGCCTTCAGGCATATCGTGCATTCCCCGGACCTCCAAATACATTAAATTATACAGCAGTTTTGGTCTGGCGTGAGTACACGTAGCAAATGATTTCCGCAACTGCTCTGTAGAATTCCGGCGGGATCATCCTTTCAACTTCTGTAGCAGCGTAGAGAGACCGTGCAAGTTGCCGGTCCTCGATCACGGGAATATTGTTCGCCTCGGCGATCTCCCTGATCTTCAGCGCAATCAGATCCTGCCCTTTAGCTACAACAACCGGGGCAGGGTTTTGGTCCCCGTCGTAGCGCAAGGCAACGGCGAAGTGTGTCGGATTGGCAACAATCAGGGTTGCTTGCGGCACGGCTGACATCATGCGGTTTCGTGCCCGGTCGCGTGCGAGCGAGCGTTGCCGGGCCTTGACGATCGGGTCGCCTTCCATCTGCTTGTGCTCGTCCTTGATCTCCTGCTTGCTCATGCGCAGGTTCTTGCGCCAGTGCGAGCGGGACCAGAGAATGTCGACTGTAACCAGTAGAATGGTTACGATGCAGACGCCGGCGATCAGCTTCATCGATATCTGAAGGATCGCTTCGGGAAGTGCGCTTGGATCTGTGAACATGGCGTTGATCAGTTCCGCTTCATTCGCCCGGAACTGGCCATAGACGATGGCACTGACCGTGGAGAACTTGAAGACTGCCTTGAGGAACTCCACAAGGCCTTGGGCTCCGAATATGCGGCTCCAGCCCTTCGCCAGCGAGAGCTTGGAGGCATCCGGCTTGATGCGGTGAAAAACGATGCTGGGCGTGTTCTGCAAAAAAGCGGACGCAAGACCGGACACGGCAAGCAGTGCGACAATCGGGGCGAGGAAGACCATGACCTCGATCGACACCGCATGGGAGAGCAGCAATGCGTCGGCGCTGTTTCCAAGATCCACTCCTCCCGAAAGGTCCAGAAGATGCGTCAGCGTTTGCACGAGCTGACTCGATGCCGATGTAACAACGAAACTGCCGATCAAGAGCGTCGCGATAAATGTTGCCAGAACGGGGGCTTCCCGTGAGACCGGGGTGTTGCCCTTTTCTATGGCATCGCTGATCTTTTTCTCGGTCGGTTCCTCTGTTTTTGAATCCTTGTCTTCTTCCGACATCCAGCCACCCGGTGTTCAGGCTCAGATCACGTCGAACCGCTTGCAAAGACGATCACGCAAAGAATGCGCCTTCGTCCTGCTTCGGATTCAGCTCGATTTCACCACGCGACGCCATTTCCAGCGCAAGGTTGGTGATCGCGCTGCGGGCATCCAGAACGTCGCGCTGAGCGGCCGGTTCGCCGGCTGCAAGTTCGTGTTCGGCGATACGACGTGCGCGCGATGTCAGAGATGACAGGATCACTTCCCGGAACTGGGCATTGGTTCCCTTCAGTGCCAGCACGATCCTGTCCGTCGGGATCTGATCGAAAATCGCCATGCGGGTCCGGGCGTTGAGATTGGTGATGTCGTCGAAGGTGAAGAGCAGACCCTTCAGAAGTTCTGCGGTTTTCGGTTTCACCTCGTTCAGGTTCTCCAGAGCGTCTTCCATGTGCTCGCGGTCCATCTTGTTGAGAATGTCCGCCATTCGAGCATGGGAGTCTGCTTCCAGGGTGCCCGACAGGTTGAGCATGAAATCCTCATGCATGGTCTTTTCGACGTCGCGCATGATTTCCGGTACAACCGCCTTGATCGACAGCATGCGCCGGACAAGAGAGTTGCGCGTCTGGTTATTGATCTGGCCGAGAACCTTTGCTGCTGCACTCGGCTTTATCTTTGTCAGGATCAGCGCTGCGGTTTGCGGGTGTTCCTTCAGGAGATAGTTTGCGAACACCGTTTCGGAAACCGTGGTCAACCGGTCCCAGATGGACCGGTTGGAGTTGCCGAGCACGTCCGACATGATGTCTGCAAGCTGATCGTCCGGCAGGACACCTTCCAGCATTTTCTCCACTTCGTTGGCCGAACCATAAAGCGTCGTGCCATGAGAGAACTGCTCGATGAATTCCTCGGCCAGGCGATCAAGTTCTTCCGATGCCACCGTTCCGAGCTGAGCTGCGGAGACGGTGATCATCCGGATTTCTTCCTGATCGAAATGCCGGAGCAGTTTCTGCGAACTCGTCTTGCCCAGCGACAGCAGCAGAGCGGCCACGCGCTGTGTACCGTTCATTCGGCGGGCAGGCGGAGCAGGCGGCTTGGCCAGGTTTGCAGCGGTTGCTGCGGCGGCGTTGGCGGAATTCATCATTTTGTCACTTCAATCCTAAGGAGACAGCCTTGGGCAAACCGGAGAATGTGAGGCCGGAGAAATTCGACCTCAGATATCCATACCGCCGGCCTGGGCGCTCATGATCTCCGTCAGCGAAACGCCGAAGCGCGAGTTGTCGTCTTCCACAACCACCACTTCTCCGCGGGCGATGACACGGCCGTTGACCACGATGTCGATCGGTTCGCCGACACGATGATTGAGCGGAATGACCGCGCCGCGACCGAGTTTAAGGAGGTTGGAAACCAGCATGGTCGCAGATCCGAGAACCACCTGGATGTTCACGGGAATGCCGAGAATGGTGTCGAGATTTCGGTCGTCACCGATGGTATCGCCATTCTGGTTCTTTTCCGGCGATTCCACCTTGGCGAAACTCGCGGCATCGGCCGGGCGGGTTTTCGGGCCTTTTTCAGCGTCGATGTGATCGATGATTGTTTCGGACATTACATCTTATCCTTCTGGTTCATGGAGACCGTGCGGAACGGGCTTTGCAGCGAATTGTCGATACGGTGGACGCGCGTGGGTGCCTGTTGATGGACCTGGCCGCGATGAATGGTCGTTTCCTTGCGCCCGCCGGAATGAACGGCACCAGCAGCGCCAGCTGCCTGCTCGCCTGCCGTGTCTTCGGCGAAGATGTCGATGTCGTCGCGAACAGGCGCAAAACGCTTCGGGTCATGCAGGACGGCGGTCGCCTTGGAGAGCTCTTTCAGCTCTGCGCGCAGCACGGACTGCTGGCGTTTTGCCTCACGGGTCAGACCGTCGATTTCCGCGATCAGCTCCCGAGCATCGTCCATCCGGTTGCCGAGCGCATTGAGGATCTGGGCACCCTTGACGTTGATCTCCTGGATCGAGACCTCGATGCCGTCGAGTGCGAGGGCGGTCTGATCGAAGATACGCTGGTAGTCATCGTGGTAGCTGCCCAGTCGGCGCAGCTCCCGGTGCATGGAAAGCATCCGGACCGTGGTCGCGACCAGCGCGAGCAGGAGAACGCCGTCAACGATTGCGGAGATCATCGAAAAGATCCTTTTCTTCCTCATGGATGAGCTCTTCGATCTGCAACGTGTAGGATCCGTTCAACTGTCCAAGCTGGCAGGTGAAGACGGGCTGGTCGTTGCAGGCGAGTGTGACCGGAGAGCGGGCTGTCGCCTGAAGTTCGATGACCTGTCCGACCCGGAGGTTTGCAAGGTCGCCGAGCGACATTTCACGTTCTTCGAGAATGGCTTCCAGCTTGACTTCGGTGCGCTGGATCTCGTTGTGGAAATGCTGTGTCCACTGTTTGTCGCGGCTCGACATCTCGCCGGACAGAACCTGGGAAAGGCGCTGCCGCAGCGGGTTAAGTGTCGAGTGCGGCATGACGATAAACACTTCGCCGCCGCGCCCGATTGCCTGTTGCAGCAGGCGGGCCACCACGGCCGGGTTGTTCCGCCGGCCAACCACCGCAAAGTCCATGCGGCTTTCGATGCGCTCGATCTTCAGCGTTGTTTCGGCAATCGGAGCAAAGCTCTCGGCAAGTGCCTTGGCGGCTACCTCGAACATGGTGCGCGCGATTCGCGTTTCGATGTTCGAGAAGGGGCGTTCATCGTCGATGGGAGGCTCGGTCCCGTCAGCACCGAAGAGGACATCCACCAGTGTGAAGATGAAGTCCCGGTCGAAGCCGACGAGTACACGGGCGTCCCATTCCGGAGAATAAAGTACGGCCACCAGCGCATTGGATTCGAACTCGTCGAGTACGTCGCCGATGCGGTTGTTTTCAACGTAGCTCACCGAAATGTAGGACGGTGAGGGGGACTTCTGGCGCATGGCGTCGGCCATCAGGCGGGCCATGCGGTCGAACACCACCGGAAGCATCGGCAGGCGGTCAACGGAAATTCCGGCGGCATCCAGCAGTCGGTCGGCGATCATCGCGCGTTCGGAGCTGGAAGCATTGGAGCTTGCGGTCGCTGCTTCGATCATGGCTTAGGCGGCTCCCTGCAGGTCCTGGACGTTATCGGCACCAGCGCCACCGGCACTCATCGTCTCGTTTTCAACTTCGTCGATGGTTGGACGGTCGTAGTCGGAGATGGTCTTGCGGCCATGCTCAAGGGCGATCTGCGGATCGGCGCCGTTCATGAAGGCAAGCAGGGTCTGCTTGACGACGATGTAGGTACGAAGGCGGGACTCGCGGACGTTGCGGATCTTGGAGGCGATCGGGCCGAACAGCGAGTAGGAGAAGAAGATGCCGACAAACGTGCCCACGAGTGCCGCGCCAATCAGGCTGCCTAGCAGCTGAGGAGACTGGTCGATTGCGCCCATGGCCTTGATGACACCGAGTACGGCCGCGATGATGCCGATGGCAGGCAATGCATCAGCGATGCTGCTCATGGCATGGTACGGCTTCATCTGGTCGCGGTGGATCGTGTGAAGTTCTTCGTCGACCAGCGCTTCGATTTCGTGAGCGCGGGCATTTCCGACGATGATCAGTCGGAAATAGTCGCAGATGAAGGTTGTCAGACTGGCATTGCGCAGAACCGACGGATACTTCTGGAAAATCGGAGAAGTATTCGGGTCTTCAATGTGCGGCTCGACCTGGTTGCGGCCCTTGGCGCGAAGCTCGCGCATCAGGCCGTAGAGAAGTGCCAGAACGTCGAGATATTCCCGCTTGTTGGGAACTGCGTTGCGCAACGCATCCGACACGGCAACCAGGGTTCCCCTGATTACCTTCATTGGATTGGCAACGACAAAAGCACCGATAGCGACGCCAAGAATAATGACGAGCTCCCACGGCTGCCAGAGGACGGAGACCTTGCCTCCGAGTGCGGCAAAGCCGCCTATAAGGGACGCGCCTGCTATGATCAGGCCGATAAGAATAGTCACCTAACAGCTCCCAACTGGTGTGGATTGCAACTCTGATTGGGAGGACGCTACTGGCCGAGACTTGCCTGAAGCTGACGCGCGAAAGCCTTTTGGAAATCATCACCGGTCGTCAGCCTGGCGTAAGGTTTGCGAGTGAGTGTTCCCCGAAAGCCTGCCCGCCATGGGCCCGCAATGGGGATAGAACCATGATCAATACATTGAGCCAGGTTCAGCTGGTCAGAACCAATATGGAACGCTCGCTGAAGACGGTCGCCGCGGACCCTATGGTCGAACGTCAGACCGAATATTATCGCGAGAACATCCGCAACATTAAGTCCATCGACGAATTCCTGGCTGATGATCGCATCTTCAACTACGCAATGACTGCCATGGGTCTGGAGGACATGATCTACGCGAAGGCGTTCATTCGGAAAGTGCTGGAAGAAGGCACGGACGAACGTGGCGCATTCGCCAATCAGTTGGCCGATACCAAGTACAAGAATTTTGCTGAAACCTTCAATTTCAAGCGGTATGGCGAAACGACGACTTCTTTTGCACGGACGCAGGACGCGATTGTACAGAAGTATCATCGGCAGACTCTGGAAGTGCGCGAGGGTGAACAAAACCAGGGTGTCCGTCTGGCACTCTATTTCGAACGCCGTGCGCCCGATATCACCAACGCGTACGATGTTCTGGCCGACCGCGCGCTTGCCGAGGCCGTTTATACTTCCCTTGGCCTGCCGCAAGAATTTGCGATGACCGACATCGACAAGCAGGCAGCCTACCTGGAAGAACGTCTGGATTTCAGCAAGTTCGGAGATGCGGACTACCTGGCGAAATTCCTCAACCGGTTCTCGGCACTCTATGACCTTTCCAACGGCCCGTCCGGCAACATGTCGCCAACACTTGCTCTTTATGGCAATGGCCGAGGGGTTATCCAGATGGGCGAGGGACTGTTGGCAAGCATCCAGAATTTCCGCCTCGGAGGCTTTTGATCCATGGAATCCGCTCTTTATGTTGCGCTGTCTGCGCAGGTTGCACTTTCGAACCGTCTGGAAACGGTTGCCAGAAACGTTGCCAACATGAACACAGCCGGCTACCGGGCAGACGAGGTCAAGTTCGCAGAGCTCGTCTCAAAGGCAGCTCAGGACAAGGTTAGTTTCTCCACCGGTGGCGAGAAATACATTTCCCGGCAGTACGGCAGTCTGAACAAGACCGACAATCCGCTTGATCTCGCAGTGGAAGGCGAAGCCTGGTTTGCAATCCGCGATGTCAACGGCAACTTGTCCTATACACGGGACGGGCGCTTGCAGATCGGCAATGACGGAACCTTGCGTACCTTGACCGGACAACAGATCCTGGGAGCAGGCGGGCAGCCGATTGCACTCGATCCGGATGCCGGGACACCCTTGATCACGCAGTCGGGCGAGATTTCCCAGGGTGACGTTGGAATTGTCGGCCAGGTCGGTTTGTTCCTGATCCCCGACGATGCCCAACTCACGCGTGCTGAAAACTCGGCGGTCATTCCTGACAAGCCGGTTATTCCCGTGCAGACCTATGACACAAACGGCGTTCGCCAGGGATATGTCGAAGGCTCGAATATCAATCCCGTCCGGGAAATGACCAAGATGATCATGATCTCGCGCGCCTTTGAGAGCGCGACGAAGATGATCGATACCAGTAATGAAAGCCAGGAGAAGGCCATTCGCGAACTGGGGGCAACCTCATGACGGCGGTGGATGCAACACAGGCGGTGGGCAAGCCGATGGACCTCAATGCTGTCATGGATGGTTCGCCCGTCAAGGCAGCGCGGCCCGGAGTTTCGCCCAAGGCTGAAAACTCTGCCTTCAGTTTCGGTGACTTCATCGACGTGATCAATCCCTTGCAGCATATTCCGGGGATTGCGGAACTCTATCGATCGGTAACGAACGACGAGATTTCCGACAACGCCCGCAAGGCCGGCAATGCTCTTTACGGCTTCGCACTCGGCGGGCCGGTCGGGCTGGGTGCCATGCTCGCCTATAACGAAGTCGGCGATCGCCTGAACAGCAGTCAAGAAAATGTCACGGCACAGCCCGTCGAAGTTGCGGAAGTGGCTCCTGCCGGCGAACCGGCGCCCACAAGCGATGTTCCTGTGCCAGTGCGCAAGCCTGGTGTTGAGCCAACTGCAACCGAAGCCGATAAGGCTGCTGGCACAGCCGTACTTGGTGAAACCGTGGCATCGGCTGGTCGCAAGGGCGCTCCGCCAACCGCTCTTGTCGATCTCATCAACAGCACTGGTGCGGCTCCCGGGCCGGTTGGGGAAACAATGACATCACCCGACAAGTCTTCTTCGGGTAATGCCTCATCCGTTTCCTATCTCGACATGCAAGATAGTGCCACGCCATCGGGGCCGGTAATGCCTGACCAGCAGGGCCTTGACCGTCTCGCTTCGCACAAATCCAACCATCTGCCTCTCGATGTCTTGAAAGCTCTTCAGGAACGCCATGCCGAACGCTCCGTATCTGAACGCACTTGATCAAATCTCCGCGTCTTTGGCGGCCCTGGAAACTGAGATCGGGCCCGTCAAACTCAGCGGACGTGTGACCCAGGTTTCTTCCGAATCCATTCGCGTCTCCGGTCTTTCCCGCGTGGTTTGCCTGGGCGATCTGGTGCAGTTCGAAGGGCGGGCCGGCACCCGGCAGGGCGAGATCATCCGGCTCGACCAGAAGGACGTGGTAATCAAGCCATTGGAGCGCGTGACCGACATTGGCATCGGCAGCGTTGCTTCGGTCATGGGCGGACTCGCCATTCATCCGGACATGAGCTGGCGCGGCCGGATCGTGAATGCGCTTGGTGAACCGATTGATGGGGCAGGGCCGCTTGCCCATGGTGTGGAAGCGTTTCTTCTTGACCGCGCACCGCCACCGGCGATGAACCGAAGCAAGATTTCCGAAGGGGTTCGAACCGGTGTGCGGGTGATCGATCTGTTCACACCACTGTGCGTCGGACAGCGTGTCGGCGTTTTTGCTGGTTCCGGCGTTGGCAAATCCACACTTCTTGGCATGCTGGCCGGGTTTGGGGACTTTGACACGGTTGTGGTCGGTCTCGTTGGCGAACGCGGCCGCGAAGTGCGCGAGTTCATTGATGACATCCTGGGCGAGACCTTGGCGCATTCCGTTGTTGTCGCCTCGACTGGCGATGAAAGCGCCATGCAGCGCCGGCTTGCCCCCAAGACGGCTATGAGCGTTGCCGAGTACTTTCGTGCGCAAGGTCACAAGGTGCTGCTCATTCTGGATTCCGCCACCCGATTTGCCCATGCCGCACGGGATGTGGCGCTGGCGGCTGGGGAACCTCCTGTCGCCCGCGGGTTTCCGCCAAGCGTCTTTGCTGATCTTGCCCGCCTCATCGAACGCGCCGGACCTGGAAGCAGCGGCGAGGGCTCAATCACAGGGATCTTTTCCGTTCTTGTTGACGGTGACGACCACAACGATCCGGTTTCCGATGCAATTCGTGGTCTTCTGGATGGGCACATCGTACTGGATCGTCAGATTGCCGAGGCCGGCCACTATCCGCCGGTCAGCGTATTGAAATCCACCTCGCGGCTTGCCGACCGGGCCTGGACACAGGATCAGCAGGAACTTATCCATCGGATCAAGGGGCTGATATCCTACTATGAAGATACAAAGGATCTCCGCCTGATGGGCGGTTTCCAGACTGCGGGCGACGAAAAACTGGAAAAGGCCTGCAGACTTGTGCCCAAGATTTACGAAGCGCTGAGACAGCGCGCAGACCAGGTGGCACCGTCCGATCCCTTTGCAGACCTGGCCCAGGCTTTAGCTGCCGATACGTAAACCATTTTCCACATCTCTAGTATAAATACGAAATTGCCGCCTTGTCTGGCGGCGATTTTTGTATATATCAGTGTTACATCTTATTAAGGATTGCGGAAAAACGCGGTCCCCGGCATTTTAATAAATTTTTCTCTCAGTTTATTGGTAATGTCCGTGATTTTTTATTTAGTTTTCTATGTGGATATAAGAACTTCCCCCACTATAAATTCTGAAATAGTTGTCGAGTTAGGGAAGAAACGTTGACCTTGTGAAGCTCCAAAATTACGGATTCAACATTGGTAAAATCCAAGGGGCTGATATGTTCATAATCGTAGACTCAAGAGAGATAGTGACCGCAGGCTATGCCTCGGCATTCGACCGGGAAGGCTATGCCTCCCTGGAACTTCATCCATCGGAACTTCTTGACTGGCTGGAAATCACCTGTGCCCAGGATCTGGGCTCGGTTGACGCCATCCTTCTGGGAGAGTGTGAAGAAAGATGCGGCTACGTTGCATCGATCCGCAGCCGGTGTCCGGAAGCCCAGATCGTGGCTCTGGAAGATACCGCCAACCTTGAGAGCACGCTCGACCTGTTTTCCGCAGGTATGGACGATGTTCTGAAGAAGCCGGTTCATGTTCGGGAAATCATTGCCCGCGTCGGAGCTTTCCGCCGCCGGATCACTTCCCGGAACAATTCAGCAGGCACCGGTGCCATCGAAGTCTTCTTCGACGGTCGCGATCCAGTCGTCGGTGGGGACGTCATGGAACTGCCGCGCCGGGAACGCCGCATTCTTGAATATCTCGTCAAGAACAAGGGACGGCGTGTCACCAAGACACAGATCTTCAATGCTGTTTACGGCGTCATGAACGACGGCGTGGATGAATGTGTCGTGGAAAGCCACATCTCCAAGCTGCGCAAGAAATTGCGGAAAAAGCTTGGCTACGATGCAATCGAGTCGACGCGCTACATCGGCTACATGCTGAAAGACGCCACGGCCACCAAGCAGAAGGTTGCAGACACCCGGCGTCAGGTTCAGGCCTCGCCAGCAACCGCACACGCTGTAGAGGTTCCGGTTGACACCCGCACCACCACCAACAAGCCGTTTTTGTCAGTGGTCAATGCCTAATCGGAATAAGCTCAGAATATGAAGACCTTGCAAGGAACAATAATTTGCAATGGCAACGATCGAGCGGACTGGTATGAAAGTTTTGCCGGAGACAATTGCATGATGCGATGCCGCTCTAATTCGTCGAATTCAGGTTTTTTGTAGATGCAAGACTATCTGTTTTGCTGTGGAAAGAAGGCTCTTTCAATTTACAATTGATTTTTATGGAAAATTTAGAAAACCTACCCAGAATATACGACACACTGACGCTCTAATCACATGATCTCCGCTGCGCGGCGCATTGATGGGGCGAGGGGCAATGTAGATGTGTCTGTGAATCAAGTATTGAAGAGACGGTCCGCAAAGGCGGTTCGGTTTTCGTCCTTGACTGGAAGCCATTTAAATCGGCGTTCTGCCGGAGTTTTATGAGCTGGAACGGACACCGTGATTTGAGGTGGGCGTCTTGACACTGAACGGCAGTACGTCGTTGCCATATACTCCCAAGGAGATGGGCCGTTCCAGCCTGTCCCGGACATTCATTCTCTATACGCTCGGTCTTTTCGCTGTTCTTGGCGTCATATTCATCGGCATTCTCACGAAGATCACGTGGGACGCCTCTCACGCACGCGCCATTCGTGTGACCGAGGCCTTCTTTCAGGCAACCAAACGCCCGTTTGAACGCGCCATCTGGACAGTCAATGCGGACGCGACCCTGCAGCTCATCCGCGGGTTGGAAAGTCTCGAAGTTGTCGAGAAAGTCTGGGTTGAAACACCGGACACAGGCAATTTCGGTGAACCTGTTACCGGGCCGCGCGCTGCCGAAGCTCTCAGTTATACACTCAATTCGCCCAGCACCATCCTGCACAAGGATGCAATCGGGCAGGTGTTCATTCTCATCGACCGCAACACGATTTCCTATGAAATCGTTTCGACTGTCGGGTTCATCGTCACCGCGATCATTGTCTATCTGCTGTTGCTCGCCATTGTGATCAGAACAGTCTTTCGCCGTCTGATCGGTCAGCCGCTTTCTGCAATCGTGGAGTATCTTTCCACGCCGCGCCTGATCGAAGATCCACCCAAGGCCGAACTGATGCCTGGCCGAGCGGACGAAATCGGTATTCTCGCCGCCAGTCTCCAGTCCATGGTTCAGCGCCGGCATCTGGATTTGCAGAAAATTCAAGAATACCAGACTAATCTCGAGGACTTGGTCGCCCACCGGACGGAGCAGCTTAAGTTGGTGCAGGAAGAGCTTATCCAGGCAGATAATCTGGCCGCGCTTGGCGCGCTGGTTGCCGGGGTTTCGCACGAGCTGAACACGCCTCTTGGAAACGCGTTGATGGCGGCCACGACCATCAAGGATTCAACCGGTTACTTGCGTACCGAACTTGAAGAGCAGAAACTGAGCAAGGAAGCTCTGGAAAACGAAGTCGAACGTATTTCCGATACCGCGCATATCATCGAGAAGACACTCGGCCGGGCCCGCGAGCTTGTAGGGAACTTTCGTCAGGTGGCTGTCGACAGGCAGAGCGAGAAGAAGCGGTCCTTCAATTTCGACCACATCATTCGTGAAACTCTTGCAACACTGCAGCCGACGCTCAAGAAAACGCCTTTCAAGGTCGAGCTTGATCTCCATGCGGACGAAATCATCGATAGCTATCCTGGCGCGGTCAGTCAGCTCGTCTCGAATTTTGTCGAAAACGCCATCAAGCACGGATACGAGGGGCGCAGCGAAGGTCTGATCAAGCTGTCTTCCCAGGTGGTTCACCCGAAGGACAAGAACCGAAACAATTCGAACGAACGCAAGATTATCTTCAAATGCCAGGATTTCGGTGTAGGCATTCCGGAGAAGAATCTGAAAAAAGTATTCGAGCCGTTCTTCACGACGAAGTTCGGCAAAGGAGGATCCGGTTTAGGGATGGCGATTTGTTACCAGCTGGTCACCGAAGCCCTGAACGGAACCATCTCGGTGTCTTCCAGCGTCGGGTCGGGAACCGAATTCATTATCGAATTCCCCGCCATGGCCGCTCAGGATACCAGGAAGCCTCTCGGACAGAAGGTGCATTGAGATGGTGATGGACTTTCTTGCCCCCTCCGAGCCGGAAGTGAAGAAGATCACGAAGGCGCCCTGGAAAATCCTGATTGTCGATGACGATCCCGACGTACATGAAGTCACCAAGATCGCCGTTGGTGGATGCATCTTCGAAAATCGTCCGTTTGAACTTTTGCATGCTCTCTCGGCTCAGGAAGCCCGGCAGATCCTGTTGAAACACCCCGATATCGCGGTGGCGCTTGTCGATGTCGTCATGGAAAGCGATACGGCAGGTCTCGGGCTTGTGAGCTGGATCCGTTCCGAACTCGGCAATCATTTCACGAGGTTGATCCTGCGTACAGGTCAACCCGGGTATGCACCGCAGACCGACGTGATCATGAAATTCGACATCGACGGCTACACCGAAAAAGCCGAATTGTCGCGTACCAAGCTGATTACAGCCATCGTTACAGGTCTGCGCGGTTACAAGCTTGTCATGTCGCTTGAGACCAACCGCAAGAAGCTCAAGCAGTTAAACGAGCATTTTGCAGCTATTGTCGAAAAGAACGCCCTGAGTGAATTTGCTGCGGCAGTCCTGAAGCATTTCACGGTTCTTGTCGGGCAACCTGTCGACAGCCTGTTGTGTGGTCTTGAGACGCTTCCCGACTACGGGTCCTTCGACAAGTCCAACGTCCGTGTGCTCGCGGCAACGGGAAATTTCGAGGACAAGATTGATCTGCCGGTGGACGTCATCAGTGACGATGCGATCCGCAATGCCGTGGCAAGATGCGTCGAGACACAGGCAACATGCTCGTCGCCCAAAGGAATTGCTCTTCCGCTTGTCACTCGTAACGGCATGACAGGCGCGCTTTATCTCGGTATTTCCGAGGAGTTGCTGGAGGAGCTCGTCGGGTCGGAAGTCGTGCAGTTGTTTGTTTCCAACGTCGCGCTTGGCTACGAGAAGACCGGCCTTTTGGAGCATATTCGCAACCTTGCTTATGTCGATCGCGTGACCGGGTTGTCGACATTCTCCGGTTTCATCGAAACCTTTCAGCGCCACGCCGCCAACGGTGCCAAGCTGCTGGTTGTTCATTCCGACATCCAGAGATTCCGTGTCATTGTCGACGGGATCGGCGACGAAAAGGCGGGCGCGGTCTTGAAACGGACCGGCCACCGCCTGTCGCAGACTTTCCCCGATGCGCTCACCATTGCCAGGAAGGAAAAGGACGAATTTCTTATCCTTCTGAAGGGCGGTGAAGAGAATACGATTCAGGATGTGGTTGCGCGGATCGAAGATGCTTTCCAGCAACCGATAACGCTCGAAGACAACCAGATCACCCTTCGACTGCGGCTGGGGTTTGCATCCACCGGCACCGAGACGCAGAGCGCGGAAGAACTCGTGCGTTTTGCCTCCATCGCCCTTAACGATGTGCGTCAGAAAGGGGTGACCAACCACGCGGTTTTTCATCCGCTGATGCAGGAAGCTGCCTTTGAGCGCCTGCGGCTTGCTTCACTGCTTACCGGTAGTTCCAACCAGACGAAGTTTTCGCTGAATTATCAGCCGATCATGCACGCCCGGGACGAGAGCCTTGCGTCCTTCGAGGCCCTGATGCGGTTCCGTACCCCGAGTGGAACGTTCCTGAATACCGCTCGGATGATCGAAGCTGCCGAAGCCAGTGGTCTTATTACCGAAATCGGCGCGTGGATGTTCAAGACGTCCTTTACCGAGTTCAGCAGCTTGACCGGAATTTCCGATGACGTTCGGTTGAACGTGAACCTGTCTCCCAGGCAGGTTCAAGCAAACCGGATCTACAAGGACATCGAAGATGCTGTGACAGCCGCCGAACTGCCGCTGGATCGCCTCGTATTCGAGGTGACCGAAGGGCTGTTCCTCAGCAACGATCAGGTGACTCTGGCCTTCCTGACGTGGCTGCGTGACAAGGGTGCGCGTGTCGTTATTGACGATTTCGGCACCGGGTATTCCTCGTTCAGTTATCTGCGCAAGCTGCCGGTTGACGGTATCAAGATCGACCGAAGCTTTATTATGAACATGGATCAGGATGCGGATGCACTTGCTGTCGTGAAATCCATCATCGCCGTTGCGCAGGCGCTGGATCTGAACGTTACAGCAGAAGGTGTCGAGACTGTTGCCCAGAGAAATATCATGCAGGAGCTGCATTGCGACTACCTGCAAGGATATTTCTACGCCAAGCCTCTGGCGACCAATGACCTGTCCGGTTTCATCCAGAAGGCTGTCGAACCGGGGGTTGCCTTCGGATAAAACAGTTTATCCGTCCGTTTATCAATTTCTGGCCGGAACTGTCAGGACAGAAGTGCCTTTTTGGCGCATACTGCGACAGCTAGGTCATACGTTGAATTGAAGACATCGGACAGCCTGTCAAGGATTGCGTTCTGCAATTCTGTTCACATAAGCGATTGAAAATTTGTACGAAACACGCTCTCATGCGGGAAAACGTGTTTGCGGCGGACGCGTCAATCGCGTTGAATGTCGACTGAACCTTTGTAAATATGCGCTAAAGCGCAACTTGGGGAGAAAACATATGGACATGAGCGGCTCCCACCGGATTCCGGCCAAACGGGAAACCGTATGGCAAGCCTTGAACGATCCGGATGTCTTGCGGGCCTGCATCCCGGGCTGCGAAAGCCTCGAGAAGACCTCGGACACCGAAATGACCGCCGCGGTCACATCGAAAATCGGGCCTGTAAAAGCCAAATTCAAAGGGGAAGTAACCCTTGAGAACATCAATCCTCCGGAAAGCTACACGATCTCGGGAGAAGGCAAGGGCGGCGTCGCCGGGTTTGCCAAGGGGTCTGCGGATGTGAAGCTTACGGAGGAAGGTGACGAAACCATACTTTCCTACGAAGCCAAGGCGCAGGTCGGGGGCAAACTTGCCCAGCTCGGCAGCCGGCTGATCGATTCCACCGCCAAGAAAATGGCGGAAGACTTTTTCACGAAGTTCTCCGAGATGGTTGGTTCACCGGCAGGGCAGGACGAAACTGCGACCACAGCTGGTGCCGATGACGATCTGGATCCCGGTGTGGCCGAGGAAGCCAAGCGGATCGCGATTGAAGAGTCCCCTGGCGAAGTCATGCACGTAATTGAGGATGCGGAGCATGCAGTCGAGGAAAAGATCCATCAGGCGGAACAAAATATTGAAGCCGCTGCGGGACGCAACGTGTTCGGCGGCCCCATGGTCTGGGGGCTCGTGTTGCTCGCCGCCGTGATTGTCGTGCTTGCACTTGCAAGTTGACCGGGTAGGACAAATCTTGAAATGATCGGGCTCTGACAATTTAGGACGCGCCAGGGCCCCAGCACAAAACACGGTGACAAGCCGGGAAATTGGGTCAGTGACACGCAATCGAATTCGATTGTTTATTCGTACGCTGGTCTGGATCGGACATCAGAGGTCTTGCCTGTCATTTCATGCAGGTGGCCGGTTTGATCGGTCCGGTTCAGGGAATTTCATGAGGGAGAGGAATTCATGTCGAAAGTATCGATGGTATTGAACGGCAAGACGGTTTCGGCTGATGTCGAAGACCGGACGCTGCTCGTATCGTTTATCCGGGACGTGCGCGGATTGACTGGTACGCACGTTGGCTGCGACACCTCGCAATGCGGTGCCTGCGTTGTGCATGTCGACGGCAAGGCCGTAAAGTCTTGCACCATGCTCGCAGCCCAGGCCGACGGCGCAGAAGTTGTAACACTTGAGGGGATCGGCACAGCCGACAGCCTGCACCCCGTACAGGCAGCTTTCCGTGAACATCACGGGCTTCAGTGCGGCTTCTGTACCCCCGGCATGATCATGACCGCCGTGGACATGATCAAGCGTCATGGTGCTGGAAATCTCGACGAGGCAACCATTCGCCACGAGCTGGAAGGCAATATCTGCCGCTGCACCGGCTACCACAATATCGTCAAGGCGATCAAAGCCGCCTCCGATCAAATGGCCGGTATGGCTCAGGCCGCCGAATAACGGCGTTGGCCTGAACTCCCAAAATTGATGCGCGAACACGTTCGCGCAGCAGGACAGCAAGACCGATCAATCGAATGAAATGCCGGGAGGAACAGGCATCTTCGTATTGACCGCCAGGTCTTGAGAGACAGTTGCCTTGATGGCAGCAGCCGGATTGTCCGGCGAGTGGAGGATGTCCGGTACTGGCGGAGCCGGCAGATATTCGGGAGAGAAGAAATGGCAGTTGAAGGGATTGGCGCCCGTGCCTTGCGCAAGGAAGACAAGCGCTTCATTACCGGCAAGGGCAAATACACCGACGATATGACCATGCCGGGCATGGGGTACGCTGCTTTCGTTCGCTCGCCGCACGCGCATGCAAAGGTCAAGGGGATTGACGCGAGCGCTGCTCTGGCAATGCCGGGTGTGGATGCGGTTCTCACCGGCGACCAACTGGTGGGTGATGGTATCGGCAACCTGATCTGTGGCTGGATGATCCATTCCAAGGATGGTTCGCCGATGAAGATGGGCGGTTGGCGCGCACTGGAACCGGAAATTGTCCGCCATGTCGGGCAGGCCGTTGCCGTGGTTGTGGCCGATACGCAGGCTCAGGCACGTGATGCTGCTGACGCGGTTGTGGTTGATTATGAGGAATTGCCAGCCGTTATCGATCCGCTTGCGGCACTCGAAGCAGGTGCCCCGCAGATTCACCCGGAAGCCGAAGGCAACCTGATCTACGATTGGGAAATTGGCGACGAAGGAGCCACAAACGCGGCCTTCGAAAAGGCTGCTCATGTCACGCGCATGGAGATCCACAACAACCGCCTCGTTCCGAACGCGATGGAGCCGCGCGCAGCTCTTGCAGGTTACGATGCGGCCGAGGAGCACTATACGCTTTACACCACTTCGCAGAATCCACATGTGGCTCGCCTGGTGTTGTCGGCCTTCTACAACGTTGCTCCTGAAAACAAGTTGCGTGTGATTGCGCCTGATGTTGGCGGTGGCTTTGGTTCCAAGATCTACATCTACCCGGAAGAAATGGTCTGCCTATGGGCGTCCAAACGTGTCGGTCGTCCGGTCAAGTGGGTGTCTGACCGGACCGAGGCCTTCCTGACGGATGCACATGGCCGGGACCATCGCTCTGAAGCGGAACTCGCGCTTGACGCGGACAACAAGATCCTGGGCCTCAGGGTCAAGACGATCGCCAATCTCGGCGCCTACATGTCTTTGTTCTCGTCTTCCGTGCCGACGTATCTCTACGCTACGCTTCTTTCGGGTCAGTACGACATTCCGGCTATCCACGCCAACGTGAAGACGGTCTACACCAACACCACACCGGTGGACGCCTATCGGGGCGCAGGCCGGCCGGAGGCGACCTATCTTCTGGAGCGGATCATGGAAACGGCAGCCCGTGAAGTGGGCTTGTCGCCGGCAGAGTTCCGTCGCAAGAACTTCATCCGCACGTTCCCGCATCAGACACCGGTGATCATGTGCTACGACGCAGGTGATTATGATGCGACGCTGGACGCAGCCCTGAAGGCCGCGGACTACGACGGCTTTGCCGCCCGCAAGGCGGAAGCAGCTTCCCGCGGCAAGCTGCGCGGTATTGGTCTGTCCTGCTACATCGAGGCGTGCGGTATTGCACCGTCCGCTGCGGTCGGTTCACTTGGTGCCGGTGTCGGTCTTTGGGAATCTGCCGAAGTGCGTGTAAACCCTGTCGGATCGATCGAGGTTCTGACGGGGTCGCACAGCCATGGTCAGGGACACGAGACAACCTTTGCCCAGCTGATCAGCGAACGTTTTGGCCTGGATACCAATGCGGTGTCCATTGTTCATGGCGATACCGACAAGGTTCAGTTCGGTATGGGAACCTACGGCTCGCGCTCCGGTGCGGTTGGCATGTCGGCAATCGTCAAGGCGCTCGACAAGGTCGAAGCCAAGGCGAAGAAGATTGCTGCTCACCTGATGGAAGCCTCCGAAGGAGACATCCAGATCGAAGGTGGCGAATTGAAAGTAGCCGGCACCGACAAGAAGCTGACCTTCACCGAGGTGGCTCTCGCTGCCTACACGGCGCACAACCTGCCTGAAGGCATGGAGCCGGGCCTGAAGGAAGGTGCCTTCTACGATCCGACCAACTTCACCTTCCCGGCAGGTACCTATGTCTGCGAAGTCGAAGTGGATCCGGATACGGGCAAGACGGAAGTGGTCAACTTCGTCGCGGCTGACGACTTCGGCAACATCATCAACCCGATGATCGTGGAAGGTCAGGTGCATGGCGGTATTACGCAGGGCATTGGCCAGGCACTTCTGGAAAATGCGTCCTACGACGAAAACGGCCAGCTGCTGACGGCGTCCTACATGGATTACTGCATGCCGCGTGCCGATGATGTGCCGTCCTACAATCTGTCGACGCATGTCACGGCCTGCCCAGGCAACCCGCTTGGCATGAAAGGTTGCGGCGAGGCTGGGGCTATCGGATCTCCGCCGGCAGTTATCAATGCGATCACGGATGCGATCGGGGACAACAGCCTGTCGATGCCAGCCTCTCCTGAAAAGGTCTGGGCGCTTTACCATGCAGGTGTGAAGCAGGCGGCCGAATAACGCCACAACGGGATTTTCGGGCGGGGCAACCCGCCCGCCATTGCACAGTTCGAAATCCGGGGAGACCCAGCATGTATGAAACGACGTATCACAAGGCCGGATCAGTAGCGGAAGCTGCTTCACTAATGGCCAATGCCGATGACGGCAAATTCCTTGGTGGTGGCCAGACTTTGCTGCCAACCATGAAACAGCGGCTTGCAGCCCCCAGCGATCTGGTGGATGTGACCAAGATTGCGGACATGAAGGGGATCAGCGCAAACGGCGATGGTGTAACTATCGGCGCAGCAACGAGCCATTTCGAAGTCTCGACTTCCGATCTGGTGAAGCAGAAGCTTCCTGGACTGGCGTCACTCGCCGGTGGCATTGGTGACCCGGCGGTTCGTCATATGGGCACCATTGGCGGCTCGATTGCCAACAATGATCCTGCAGCCGACTACCCTGCTGCGCTGGTTGCGCTCGGTGCTACCGTTGTCACCAGCAAGCGGGAACTGGCAGCGGAAGAGTTCTTCACCGGCATGTTTGAAACCGCGCTTGATGAAGATGAAATCGTCGTCGCGGTCAAGTTTCCGGGTGCTGCGGCCAGTGCCTATGCCAAATACCCGAACCCGGCATCGCGTTATGCCATGGCCGGTGTCTTCGTTGCCAAAGGCAACGATGGCTCCGTCAAGGTTGCGGTAACCGGAGCAGGGCAGGGTGGTGTCTTCCGCATGTCCGCCATGGAAACGGCGCTTGCAAGTAATTTTTCAGCCGACGCCGTCGCCGGCATAGCGCCCGACGCAGACGATCTACTGTCAGACATTCACGGGTCTGCTGCTTATCGTGCGAACCTGGTTACCGTTATGGCAAAGCGCGCCGTCCAGAAGGCGTAACCGACCTCGTGCTGATTTAAGAATAAGAACCCGGCCGACACTCGGCCGGGTTTTGTTTTCCTGAGGGAGGAGTAGTCAGCTTCTCGATTGGGGCACGAGCGCAGACAGTCGCACGGCTAGCTGCCACGTCACGTCAGAGTACCAGTATGGGCACTTCTGCTCCGGCTTCCAGCGCCGGTGCATGAGGTGGACGGACCACAAGTGCGCCGGATTTGGCGAGCAGGTTCAACATGGAACTGTCTTGCCGGGAAAACGGCGTTACGATCAGATCGCCGTGTTCCGAATTGGAAAGCGTTGCCCTGACGTAGTCCTGCCTGCGGTCGTTCTCGGGCAAGGGAGAAGCGAGTATGGCTCGTTGAGGTCCGGACTGTTCCGGCGTCTGACCGAGCATTGCCTGCATGAGTGGCTTCAGAAACAGCAAGCCGCATATAAGGCTTGAGACGGGGTTTCCGGGCAGACCAAGAACCTTGGTGCCGCCAAGACGGCCTGCCATCAACGGCTTGCCCGGACGCATTGCAATTCGCCAGAACGCCAGGTCCATGCCTTCCTGTCCAAGGACACTTTGAACAAGATCGTGGTCGCCGACTGAGGCCCCCCCAAGCGTGACGAGAATGTCGGCCTTCTCGGTAATCGCACGCCTAACGTGGTTCGCAAGTGCCACCGGTTCGTCGGGTGATATTCCAAGATCGAGTGGCTGACCGCCACAATCTTCCACGAGTGCGGCGATACCTGCGTGGTTCGAGGCGATTATCTGATCCGGTCCCGGTTCCGTTCCTGGGCGAACCAGTTCATCCCCGGTTGCGAGTATCGCAACCTTCGGTCTGCGGTGCACCGGCAAGACCGCGTGGTTCATTGCAGCGGCAAGGGCGAGATGCCGGTAGGCAAGTTTGAGCGGCGGTTGCAGAAGCACATCACCTTCGGAAAAGTCCAGGCCGGCCGGACGGACGAATGCGCCCTTGGCCGGGTTCTCCAGAACGGTTATGCGCTCGCCTTCACGCTCAGCGTTTTCCTGGATCAGGATCGTGTCCGTACCGGCCGGCACAGGAGCACCGGTAAAGATCCTCACCGTTTCACCGTTGCCGACCGTTCCGGAAAAACCATGGCCAGCCGGTGCTTCGCCGACAACGGTCAAGGATGTTCGGGCATCGGAAAGATCTTCATGACGAATGGCGTAGCCGTCCATCGCAGACGCTGCGAAAGGCGGTTGGGTTCGGGTGGAAACAAGGGGGGCGGACAGATATCTGCCGTTGGCGCTCTCGAGCGGAACATATTCCGTTTCAAGAGGTTTTACGCCGGAAAGGAGCTTCGTCAGCGCTTCGTCGACAGGCATCAGGCTCATCAGGTGCCACCCAGGCTGCCGTCCTTGTCGAGTGTCCAATGGCCGGATTTGCCACCGGATTTTTCGACCAGACGGATATCTCCGATGACCATGCCCCGGTCTACTGCTTTCGCCATGTCGTAAATCGTCAGGCAGGCCAGCGAGCATGCGGTCAAGGCTTCCATCTCGACACCTGTCTGGCCGCTGACCTTGGTTGTCGCTGTCACTATGAGCCCGGGAAGATCATCATCGGTATCGATGTCGATGGACACCTTGGACAACATCAGTGGATGGCAGAGCGGTATCAGTTCGTGGGTCTTCTTGGCGGCCAGGATGCCGGCTATGCGTGCCGTGCCGATAACGTCGCCTTTCTTGGCGTTCCCGGACCGGATGAGATCCAGGGTTTCAGTCCGCATGGTGACAGTCCCGCGCGCGACGGCAATCCGATGCGTTACGGACTTCTCGGATACGTCCACCATGTTGGCAGACCCTGCCGCATCCAGATGGGTCAGTTTGGCGTCCTTGTTGGCCATGTCCGCCTAAACCGCTTCGGAGAGGGCCGGACGGGCCAGGAGCGTTCTGGTAGCCGAGGCGACGTCTTCCTGACGCATCAGGCTTTCGCCGATCAAGAACGTTGAAATACCAACCTTGTTCATTCGGGATAGGTCGGCGGGGGTGAACAGGCCGCTTTCGCCGACAATGATTCTGTCGTCCGGAATGCGCGGCGCAAGCTCTTCGCTTGTTTCCAGCTTGGTCTCGAATGTCTTGAGATTGCGGTTGTTGATACCGAGCAGACGAGACGACAGCTTGAGCGCACGCTCCAGCTCATCAGCGTCATGTACCTCGAGCAAGACATCCATTCCGAGTTCGAACGCGGTGTCTTCCAATGCTTTGGCGGTGTCGTCATCAACAGCGGCCAGAATGATCAGGATGCAATCGCCACCCCAGGCTCTGGCTTCATATACCTGGTAAGGATCGTAGAGGAAATCCTTGCGCAGCGCCGGAAGGGCAACAGCGTCACGTGCAGCAGCCAGAAACTCAGGCCTTCCCTGAAAAGAGGGCGTATCGGTTAGGACCGAAAGACAGGCTGCGCCGCCTACTTCGTAAGCCTTAGCCAAGAGAGGTGGATTGAAATCTTCCCGAATGAGCCCTTTCGAAGGGCTGGCCTTCTTGATTTCCGCAATGAGAGCGTACTCACCGTTATCGTGTTTGGCTTCGATCGCCTTGAGAAACCCGCGTGGAGCACTCACGTCTTTGATGCGTGCCTTGAGTTCGTCGATCGAAACGGATGCCTTTGCAGCGATGATTTCCTCGCGCTTGTAGGCTTCGATCTTTTGAAGAATGTCTGCCATGTCTTACCCGTTCGATGCTGCGACAAGCTTTTCCAAGGTGTCGGCTGCGGATCCGCTGTCAATGGATTGCGCCGCCAACTCGACACCATCCTTCAAGGTTTCCACCTTGTCTGCAACCAGCAGGGAGGCAGCCGCATTGAACAGCACCACATCTCGATAGGCGTTCTTTGCTCCGGCGAGGACGTCGCGCAGGGCTTTCGCGTTTTCCGAGGGAAGTCCGCCCTTGAGATCTTTCGGATCGGAAACGGCAAGGCCGACATCTTCGGGTGAAATTTCAAACGAACGGATTGTCCCGTTCTTGAGTTCGGCAATAGCGGTTGGACCGGTTGTGGTTATTTCGTCCATTCCGTCGGACCCGTGAACGACCCAGGCCTTTTCGGACCCTAGCTCGCGAAGAGCTTCCGCAAGCGGCTCCACCCATTTGCGGGCAAATACACCAACCATCTGACGCTTCACGCCTGCGGGATTGGTCAATGGGCCAAGCAGATTGAAGATTGTGCGCGTGCCGAGTTCCATGCGGGTTGGACCCACGTGTTTCATGGCTGCATGGTGCAGCGGGGCGAACATGAAACCGATACCCGCCCTGTTGATGCAATCGGATATCTTCCTGGCATCGATATCGATGTTGACGCCAAGTTCGGCTAGCGCTTCTGCAGCGCCCGACTTGGAAGACAATGACCTGTTGCCGTGTTTGGCAACCGGAACACCGCTGCCGGCTACGACCAGGGCCGTGCACGTGGAAATATTGTAGCTGCCGGAATTGTCGCCACCCGTTCCAACTATATCCATCGCGTTGGCCGGGGCCCTCACGGGGATCATCTTGGACCGCATGGTCGCAACCGCACCCGTGACTTCGGCAATGCTTTCGCCGCGCACACGCAAGGCCATCAGAAACCCGCCAAGCTGCGATGGTGTTGCAGATCCCGACAGGATCACCTCAAAGGCTTCGCGGGCTTCTTCAGGGCTCAAGGCGTGACCGTCTGACACCTTGGCGATGAAGTCCTTGAATGTGCTCATGTCGTCATTCCACTTTCAAACGGATCAATTCCGGTCCAACCCGATCATCTGGGCGATACCGGCATTGTTTATCTCGACCCCTGCCTTGGTTTCCCGGTCGGAGATGAACTGACCGAGCAGCGTGTCCTGAATCTGCTGGGAAAGCTGCTGACCCAGGGCCGCTACTTGCGGTGCGTCGCTCTGGAAGTCCGGTACGTTGGAACCGCTCACTTTAAGCACGATCCGACCGTTGCCATCGTTGGTTTCGGTGACCGCGCTTGTTCCAACGGGGCCGTCGAATACTGCCGAAACAGCTTCGCGGCCGAAATCCCCGGACGGCGTGTTGCGCTTCAGGTCAGTTGCGGATTTCACTTCCAGCCCGGTTTCTGCGGAAAGGGCAATGAACGGCGTGCCGCCTTCTGCCTTGGCCAATAGGTCTGCCGCAGTGTCGCTCAAGCGTTTGCCGAGTTCATCCTGCTTCCAGGCGGCAATGACGTCTTCGCGAACTTCGTCGAGGGTGCGTTCACGCGACGGAATAACCTTTGCAACGTCATACCAGAGAAAGCCTTGCTCACCGAGCTGAAGGACATCGTTTTCGATGCCGATGTCACTGTCGAACGCACCTGCTACAAGTCCCTCTGCATCAGGCAAGGTTACGGGTTTACCGTCTTCACCGTTTCCGGATGCATCAAAAGCTGACGGAGTTTCTACAGTCAGGGAGAAACGCTCGCCGATTTCGTCCAGCGGAGCACCGCCGGCCCGGGCATCCTCGACTTCGTTAAGCAGATCCAGAATTTCCCGTTCCGCCTGTTCCTTCGCGAGGCTCTGGACGATCTCGTCCTTCACGTCTTCGAAGGGTTTGGTGCTTTCAGGAAGGATTTCTTCGACATTCAGAATGACAGTCGAGAACCTGCCTTCCACCGTACCGCTGGTGGCGCCTTCTTCCAGGCTGAAAGCGGCATCGCCGATAGCTTCATCGAGAAAATCGGCCTTTGCCATGACGCCAAGGGCAACGTCGTTGTTGGCAAGGTTGCGGTCAGTCATGAGTTCGTCAAAGGTCTTGCCGTTCGCAATTTCTTCGGCAGCTTCTTCCGCAGCCTGTTGTGACGGGAAGGACATCTGGCGGATCTTGCGGCGTTCGGGCTGGAAGAAATCTTCCGACCGGCGCTCAAACTCAGCGCGGGCGTCTTCGTCGGAAATGTCATCCGGACGAGAGAGAGATGTCGGCGTGAGTGAGACGTATTTGATTTCACGGAACTCGGGTGCCCGGAAATTATCCTTGTTCTCTTCGAAGTAGGTTGTCAGGACACCATCGGCCGGATCCTCGATGTCTCCGATGAATTCCGGTGTGACGACCAGGTAATCAACGCTTCGCGTTTCACCCTGATAGGCGTCAAGAACTTCCAGATAGGCAATCGGCGCCTTCATGCTGCCGGCGAGGCCTTCTGCAAGCTGCGCTCGCTCTGCAACCTTGCGGCGTTCGACGACATATTCGTCTTCCCGGTATCCGTTTGCCTGCAGAACCTGCTGTAGCCGGTTCTTGTCATACCTGCCACCCAGGCCCTGAAAGGCAGGGTCACTCTGGATAATGGTCGCCAGGCGTTCGTCCGAAACACCGAGTTTCATGTTTTGAGCGGTGTTGTTCATGGCCGCTTCGGCCACAAGCTTGCCCAGGGTTTGCTGCGGAACACCGAGGGTCGCGCCTTCTGCCGGCGTCAGCGGCCGGCCGAACTGTTGAGCCAGCCGTCCGAGGTCCTGCCTGTAGGCCCGATCAAAATCGAACAGGGAGACTTCCGTGTCACCGACCTTGGCGGCGGTGTTCTGGCCGACACCGGTCAAGAAACCGCTAATGCCCCACACGGCGAAGCTAAAGATCAACAGAGCAATAAACAGTTTGGCAACCCAGGTGCCAGCGCCCTTGCGCAGCGCGTCAAGCATGACGACTCCCGTATTCTTCTTCGTTCCGGCAGCCGGCGTCACCGGCTGAATTCAGGACCGGCCTTGGCCGGAGCGGGCGGATCATAAAGACGCCGCGCCGCCGCCGCAAGGCGGCCTTTTACAAACTTCGGAAGCGATTTGGGTTTTCCCGTCCTCAGGGTGATTGCAACGCGTGTGCGCTTCTGCTCTATAGGCGGCAAATCAAGGATCATGCCGCGGGAGAAACTGAACATGAGCGCAGCGATCAAGCCGCTGGTTGCCGGTAACTGGAAAATGAACGGTCTGAAGGCAAGCCAGGCTGAAGTCTACAAGATGATCGCCGGCATCAGTGACGATCTGGCGGATTCGGTCGATGCGATGATTTGTGCGCCTGCAACGCTGATCGCAGCAATTGCGGAAAAGGCTGGCAGTGGCGCGCTGTCTGTAGGTGGTCAGGATTGCCATACCGCTGTATCTGGTGCTCACACCGGCGATATTTCTGCTGAAATGCTTGCAGATGCCGGCGCAAAGGCCGTCATCGTCGGTCATTCCGAACGCCGGACGGATCACGCTGAAAGCGATGTTGATGTCAATGAAAAGGCTCGGGCAGCCTGGAGAGCCGGTCTTGTGGCGATTGTGTGTGTCGGCGAGACAGAAGCCGAGCGCAAGGCAGGCCAGGCACTTGCTATTGTCGACCGCCAATTGAACGGATCGGTTCCGGATGGGGCGACTGCCGAAAACTGCGTGATTGCCTACGAGCCGGTCTGGGCGATCGGTACAGGTCTGACACCCACCGCAGGTGATGTTGAGGAAATGCACAAGGCAATGCGGGACAATCTTTCCGCAAGGTTCGGCGGGGAAGGAGCTTCCATGCGCCTTCTTTACGGCGGGTCTGTGAAACCGGGCAATGCGCGTGAACTGATGTCTGTTGCCAATGTCGACGGCGCCCTTGTTGGCGGCGCCAGTCTCAAGGCTGAAGATTTCCTCGGCATACTTGCTGCTTATTCCTGAAGACACCGAATATATTGTGCCCGGCCTTGAAGCTTCTGTGTCGAAGGCGCAATTGAAGGGTGGAAAGCTGGCGGCGTCTGGTGTAGAAGGCCGCCAATCTTGAATTCAATGAAGAATGGCGTTCGATGGAAACCGTAGTCATCGTAATCCACTTGATGGTCGTCCTGGCCCTGGTGCTTGTTGTCCTCCTGCAGCGTTCCGAAGGCGGCGCGCTTGGCATTGGCGGCGGAGGCGGTGGTCTGATGTCCAGTCGTGGGACTGCGAATATCCTGACGCGTGCAACTGCCGTTCTGGCGGTCGCTTTCTTCGCTACTTCGCTGACGCTCAGCCTTATTGCAAAGAATCAGGACCGGCCCGGTTCGATTCTTGATGCTGTTCCAACGGCAACCCAGGAAGCGCCTGCCACGACGGACGGCACGACCGAAGGCGGTTCAGGCGGTGTTCTCGATTCGTTGAAACAGCTGAACCAACAGCAACCTTCCGGACCTCAGGTCCCGGCCGCCCAGTAAGGCGGCCGAACGGGTCTTCTGGCCCATTCACCCGACATATGCCCTGCGGCTTAACTCGCAGGGCATTTTTATGTGTTGAGAACGCAACTCCCGAGTGGCCAAGGCGCCCTCGGCAAGGATATGGTATTGGTCCATGGCGCGATATATTTTCATCACTGGCGGCGTGGTCTCCTCGCTTGGAAAAGGTCTTGCTTCTGCAGCACTGGGCGCATTGCTCCAGGCTCGCGGTTACAAGGTCCGTCTCCGCAAACTCGATCCCTACCTGAACGTCGATCCGGGCACCATGAGCCCGTATCAGCATGGCGAATGCTTTGTGACCGACGATGGTGCGGAAACAGACCTCGATCTCGGCCACTACGAACGGTTCACCGGCCGTCCTGCGAACCAGCAGGACAACATCACCACCGGGCGGATCTATCAGGACATCATCGCCAAGGAACGGCGCGGCGATTATCTGGGCGGAACCGTCCAGGTCATTCCGCACGTGACTGATGCGATCAAGAACTTCGTTCTGACCGGCAACGAGGACTACGATTTTGTTCTCGTCGAGATCGGCGGAACTGTGGGCGATATTGAAGGCCTGCCGTTCTTCGAGGCGATCCGCCAGCTTGGCAACGATCTTCCGCGAGGCGATGTCGTCTATGTGCATCTGACCCTGATGCCCTACATCCCGAGCGCCGGTGAAATGAAGACCAAACCGACGCAGCACTCTGTAAAGGAACTGCGGTCCATCGGTATTCAGCCGGATATCCTGATGATCCGTTGTGATCGCCCGATTCCGGAAACGGAAAAACGGAAGCTGTCGCTATTCTGTAACGTGCGCGAGAGCGCGGTCATTCCGGCTTACGACGTCAAGTCGATCTACGACGTGCCGGTCGCCTACCACAAGGAAGGATTGGACGACGAAGTTCTGGCTGCATTCGGCATCAAGGGGGCACCTGCACCGGTGCTCGATCGCTGGAACGGCATTTCCGAGGCGGTTGCCAATCCGGAAGGCGAGGTCAAGATCGCGATTGTCGGCAAGTACACCGTTCTGAAAGATGCCTACAAGTCGCTGATCGAAGCATTGGTCCATGGCGGTATCGCCAACCGGGTCAAGGTGAACCTTGAATGGATCGAATCGGAGACATTCGAGAAGGAAGACCCGAGCCCTTATCTGGAAGGTGTTCACGGAATTCTGGTTCCCGGTGGTTTTGGGGAAAGGGGCGCAGAGGGCAAGATTGCTGCGGCACACTTCGCCCGGACCCGCAAGATCCCGTATTTCGGAATTTGTTTCGGCATGCAGATGGCGGTTCTGGAAGCGGCACGCAATCTCGCCGGGATCGCCGAAGCCAATTCCACCGAGTTTGGCCCGGCGAAGGAACCTGTTGTCGGCCTGATGACCGAGTGGACGAAGGGCAACCGCAAGGAAGTGCGCGACGCCGAAGGCGATCTGGGCGGTACAATGCGCCTTGGAGCCTATCCTGCTGCGCTCAAGACCGGTTCCAAGATTGCTGAAATCTATGGAACGACCAGCATTTCGGAGCGTCATCGCCACCGGTATGAAGTCAACATCGGCTACCGCGATGAACTCGAGAAATGCGGTCTGATTTTCGCCGGGACATCGCCAGACGGTGTTTTGCCGGAAACGGTCGAAATCGCGGATCATCCCTGGTTCGTCGGTGTTCAGTACCATCCGGAACTGAAGTCCCGTCCTTTCGATCCGCATCCGCTGTTTGCATCCTTCATAAGCGCAGCGATCCATCAGGGCCGTCTGGTCTGATCGGCCAAGGCGGGAAGGGGACAAGATAATGGTGCGCGGGCTCGATCACGTCGTTGTAGCGGTGAGGGATCTGGAGGCCGCGGGCCAGGTGTGGGCGGACCTTGGTTTCACGGTTACTCCTGAAAATCGCCATTCCTGGGGAACGGCCAACCGTTTGGTTCAGCTCGACGGTTTTTTCGTCGAGCTGTTGAGCGTTGCCGATCGGGATCTCATTTTCGAGGCTTCTGAAGAGGTTTTCTCGTTCGGGGCTTTCAACCGAGATTTTCTGTCCCGGCACGAAGGGGCCAGCATGCTGGTGCTGGACAGTTCCGATCCTGCGAAGGACAGGGACGATTTCAGCAAGGCTGGACTGAAACTCTACGAGCCGTTTTCCTTCGAGCGCACCGCCAATCTGGCGGATGGCGGCAAGGTGCAAGTTGCCTTCGACCTGACATTTGTCAGTGATGCACTTGCACCGGAGATCGGCTATTTCACTTGCAGGAATCGATTTCCCGAAAATTTCTGGAAAGAAGCCTTTCAGGATCATGCCAACGGCGCGTCAACGATAAAGACAGTCTATCTCGTTGCCGGCGATCCCTCGGATCATCACGAGTTTCTGGGTGGGTTCACGGGCCAACGCGAAATGCGCGCCACCAGTCTGGGTCTGGAGCTCAAGACTGCTCGTGGAACAATATCCGTGCTAACGCCATCTGCGTATGCGTCACTGGTCGGCACTGATGCAGCTGCGCAAATTGCCGGCTCCCTGCCGCAGATTGTTGCTCTGGAAATCGGCTGCAAAGGCCTGGATGAGCGCAAGATAGTGCCGGCAGGCCAGCTCAACGGGCTCACGCTGATCCTGTCGCCAGTTGTCTCATAAATGAAATTCATTCTTTGTGAGAAGGCTTAGCCGGGAGACATGTTCCGTCCAAGGCTCTCCGGCTGGATTTGCTGCACTTTATCGCATTCAGAAAATTTGCCGACGCACAAACCATTAGGTGTGTTTCGTGATTGCCGTGTCGGGCAATGTATACGTGACTTTGAAAACGTTAAGGAATTTTTCCCGCCAAGACCACACGGCAAGGGCACTATTCACTTGTTGAATCAACCAGTCCTTTTATAGTGAACCCCAAATTATGCGCCTTGACCTGATGGTCGGACTGCGGAGTTCCCGAATGACTTTTTTGCCTTTTGCCTCTTTCCCTCGCAATTTTGCACTCGTTGCTGCAACCTCGGCACTCTTGGCCGCATGCTCCGACGACTCGCAAAAGGCCGCTCCGGCAGCGCCGCCACCATCGGTGACCGTTGCGAAGATTGCATCCCAGGATATTCGTCAAAGCGCACGTTTTGTCGGGCAAGTCGCTGCAATCGACCAGGTCGATCTCATGGCTCGCGTCAAAGGTTTCCTGGAAGAGAAAGCTGTGCCGGACGGCTCCGTCGTCAAGAAAAACGACCTGTTGTTCACGATTGAAAAAGCGCAGTATCAGGCCGCACTGACAAAGGCCAAGGCGGATCTTGCAAGCGCAAAGGCAGACGCTGCACTGAAGGCTGCCGACGAGAAGCGTGACAGGGACCTCCGAGACAAGGGGCATCTCTCCGAGGCTGCTTACGAAGCGACCTTGGCGCAAAAGCAACAGGCGGAAGCCTCTGTGGAGGCAGCGCAATCGTCTCTGCAGGAGGCGGAACTCAACCTCAGCTACACCGATATTTCGGCACCTTTCGACGGCCAGCTCGGCAAGACCACCTACAGCGTTGGCGAGGTCGTCGGACCCACGACGAATTCACTGGCCAGCTTGATCAGCCTTGCTCCTGTCTATGTCAATTTTTCCGTCAGCGAGGCGCAGTATCTCAACGCGGTCAAGACACACGGGATAAACCCTGCCGATATCCAGCCGGATGAGTCTCCAGACCTGAAACTGGTTTTGCCAAACGGGCAGGACTATAATGAAAAGGGCAAAATCGTTTTCATCGACAATCAGGTCGATACAGCGACAGGCACCATCTCCTTCCGCGGACAATTCGACAACAAGGACATCCGCCTGATTTCCGGAACCTATGTGACGGTGGTTCTCGAAGCGCCGAAAACGGAAACGGCGCTGGTTGTGCCGCAGGCTGCCATTCAAAGGGACCAGGAAGGTGCGTTTGCACTGGCAATCACGTCGGACAAGAAGGTCGAACAGCGCTACGTGACACTGGGTCAGCAGGAAGGCACGGATTTCGTCGTCTCCAAAGGCCTGAAGGAAGGTGACGAGGTCATCATCGAAGGGTTGCAGAAAGTGCGCCCCGGCGTTGTCGTGAATCCGGTACTTGCTTCCAAGCCGGCGGAGAAAAGCTAAATGTTTTCACGCTTTTTTATCTACCGGCCGAAATTCGCGCTGGTCATTTCCATTGTTATCACTATTGCCGGTGTGCTTGGGTATCTGTCGCTTCCGGTTGAACAGTTTCCGAATATCACCCCGCCGGTCGTAAACGTTACGGCGACCTATACCGGCGCCAATGCCGAAGTGCTGGAAGAAACTGTTGCCGCGCCGATCGAAGGGCAGGTCAACGGCGTCGACGACATGATCTACATGCAGTCGACCAGTAACGACAGCGGCAACTATTCGCTCAACGTTACCTTCGCTGTCGGAACAGATCCGGACATTGCCACGGTCAACACGCAGAACCGGGTCAGTCAGGCCAACAGCCAGCTGCCAAGCGATGTGACCAACAACGGTGTGACAGTGCAAAAAGCCAGCACGAACATGTTGCTGGTCATTACACTGTTTTCGCCAAACGGCAGTTATGATCCGGTCTTCCTGTCAAACTATGCCTCGATCAACCTGAAGGATGCACTTGCCCGTGTGCCAGGGGTTGGTCTGGCAGACGTCATGACCGACTTTTCCTACGGCATGCGCATCTGGCTTGATCCGGACAGATTGACCAGCCTGGGCATGACACCGACGGATTTCATCACCGCCGTACGTGACCAGAACATTCAGGTGGCTGCCGGTCAGATCGGCGCACCTCCGGTTCCGGAAGGACAGCAGTTCCAGTACACGATCAAGGCAAAGGGCCGTCTGACCTCACCGGAAGAATTTGAACAGATCGTTCTGCGGACCGGTGCAGACGGCGCAGTCGTAACGATTGGCGATGTCGCCCGCGTCGAACTCGGCGCGCAGGTTTACAACGCCTCCGGCGAATACAACGGCAAGCCTTCCACGGTTCTGGCAATCTATCAGGCACCAGGTGCAAACGCGCTTCAGGTATCGGAAAACGTGCTGGCTCGCCTGGATGAACTGGCCAAGAATTTTCCGCCGGACATGCAGTACGGTGTTCCCTTCAACACCACGGATTTCGTTCAGGCTTCTCTCAACGACGTCATCACCACGCTTTTCCTGACCTTCCTTCTGGTGGTCTCGGTGGTGTTCATCTTCCTCGGGAACTGGCGAGCGACAATCATTCCGACTGTTGCCATTCCAGTGTCGCTTATCGGCACGTTTGCTGTCCTGCTGGCACTTGGCATGACGCTCAACACGATTTCGCTCTTCGCGCTGGTTCTGGCCATTGGTATCGTTGTGGATGATGCCATCGTCGTCGTGGAAAACGTGGAGCGCATCATAGCCGATGAAGGCTTGTCGCCGAAAGAAGCCACGACGAAGGCGATGGAACAGATCACAAGTCCGGTGATTGCCACGACGCTGGTGCTGCTGGCGGTGTTCGTTCCGACAATCTTCATGCCGGGCATTACCGGCCGTCTCTATTCCCAGTTCGCAGTCACCATCTCGGTCTCTGTGTTGATTTCCTCAATCAACGCGCTGACGCTGTCTCCGGCTCTCTGTGGCCTGATCCTGAAAGCCCGTTCTGGCCCGCCGCGCGGCATCATGGGGCTGTTCGACCGTGGCATCACCTCGGTACGTAACGGATATACCGGTATTATTCGCCGCCTTGTTCGTTTCGCCGTGATAGGGCTTGCCGTAGTTGCCGGGGCGGTCGCCTTGATCGTGACACTCGGCGGATCACTGCCTCAGGGCTTTCTGCCTTCGGAAGACCAGGGCTACCTGATGGTCGACGTTCAGCTTCCCGATGGAGCGTCGTTGCAACGGACGGAGAACGTCACCAAGCAGGTGGTTGACCTGACTTCCAAAACGCCGGGTGTGGAAGACGTCGTCATCGTCAACGGCTACTCCATCCTGAACGGCGCAACGTCCTCGAATGCGGCGCTGGTGATTGCGACTATGAAGAACTGGGAAGACCGTCAGGCACCCGACCTTCGCATTAACGCGATCCTCGCAAAGTTCTGGGCGGAATTCTCGACGATTCCCGGTGCGAATATCATTGCCTTCAACCCCCCGCCGATTCCGGGCCTTGGCACGACCGGCGGTGTTCAGGTGATGCTGCAACAAACCGGTGGAGGTTCGCCGCAGGATTTGTCATCGGCACTTGGTTCGATGATTTATTCTGCCAACCAGAGTGCCGAAGTTGGGCGCGCCTACTCGACTTTTCGGGCCAATGTGCCTCAGGTCTTTATCGATCTTGATCGTGAAAAGGCCAAAACGCTCGGCATCAATGTGTCGGATGTGTTCACGACACTGCAGGCTTATCTGGGCTCGTACTATATCAACGACTTCAACATCTTCGGCCGGGTCTACAAGGTGATGATCCAGGCCGAAGGCAAGTTCCGCGATAGGGTGGAGGATATCGGTGCACTTTATGTGCGGTCGAGCGACGGCACCATGGTGCCCATGCGCAGCATTCTGACGACACAGAATGTCCTCGGTCCGCAGATCCTGACCCGCTACAACATGTTCCGTGCTGCTGCCGTGATGGCTGATCCGGCTCCTGGTGCTTCAACAGGTGTTGTCATCAACGAAGTCAATGCCGCGGGTGCTGAAGCTCTTCCGGACGGGTATTCTCTCGAGTGGACAGGTACAGCGCTGCAGCAGCTCGGATCGGGGCAGATCGTTCTTTTCATCCTGCTTTTGTCAATCTTGTTCACGTATCTCTTCCTGGTCGCTCAGTATGAGAGCTGGACGATGCCGATTGCGATCTTGATGTCGGTGTCCTTTGCAATCCTCGGGGCGCTTGTTGCGGTCTTTGCGACTGGGGGGGATGTCAACCTCTACACACAGATCGGCATGATCATGCTTGTCGGGATGGGCGCCAAGAATGCCATCCTCATCGTGGAGTTTGCGATGGAGCAAAGGGCCGATGGCAAGTCGATCAAGGATGCAGCAGTAGAAGCGGCTCATCTTCGGTTCAGGGCGGTCATGATGACGGCCTTGTCGTTCTTGCTCGGTGTCGTGCCTTTGATGACCGCATCAAGTGCTGGTGCGGCCAGTCAGAAGGCCATTGGCTTCGCGGTGTTCGGTGGCATGCTGTTTGCGACCTGCATCGGCATTCTCATGATCCCGATTCTTTTTGTGAACATGCAGACCATGCGTGAAACTGTCAAAAGCTGGTTTGGCGGAAAAGGAAAAAACCAGACGGAACAGGAGCCTGTTGCGTCCTGACGTGAGAAAATTTTCAATACGCAAACGATTTTGCGTTGTTTGAATCTTACTTAAGGTTAGTTTGGCCGGGCGATCCAGATGGGTTGTCCGGCTTTGCTTTTAGGTCAAATGCCAGCAAGTTCTCAGGTCTCGGGATCGCGAACTTGGATAGTGAAAACACAGATCTCGTCCACCGTGCGACGCGCAAGCGGTGGATACTACAAGCTTAAAATTTTTAAGGCTAAGGTTTTGGAAATATTGGTGAGCCGACAGGGGTTCGAACCCTGGACCTACTGATTAAAAGTCAGTTGCTCTACCAGCTGAGCTATCGGCTCTCACCAATTTCCGAAGCGGTTCAGTGCGTTGTTGCAGCGCCACCGCGTTGGTGGCGTGTGTTTAGGCCGACCTTGAGGACAATGCAAGAGGCAAAATCGATTTTTTCAACAGGGTAGGAAAAAACAGCGTTGTTCAGTGGTCACTGTTGAAAACACACAACCAAATTCGGGAAATGGTGAATTCTCGCACATGTTATTAGCAACAACGGTCCTTCGATTGATAGTATTATCAAGTACAGTCGATTTTACTCTTTTTAACTCTAGTTGCTAATTTTCGCTTCTAAGAAAATAACGATCATTCTCCTGCGAAAACTGTCAGGTAGCGCAATAAAGCTATGTGAGGTAACGTTATCAGGCACATGAGAGGTTACATGCACACAACGACAATCGACACCCACACGAGCTCCGTCGAGTTCGATTTCGTGAAAGGGCACATCGCGGCGACGATGACGCTGATTCACGGATTGATCGACCAGGGCTTGATCGACCGGGAACGGCTCGACCTGTTTTTCGCGTCGTTTATCGGAGACCTACCGCATAGCCGGGAAACGCTCGGCTTGCGTCTCATCCTTGACCAGTGGCGGCAGGGCCTTCGCGACGGTGATGCTGAAGAAGAGCTAAAGGGGAAGCTCTTTGAGGTAATCCGGGGAGGGCGAAACAACTGACGCTGTCTGGAGTATGGCCGGTCCAAGGGGTTGGGGACCGTGGCATATTCTCGTCCGTAGCATTTGTTCAATCGAAATTTGTTCTGATCAGAAATTTTTTCAAATTGTTTGTGCTATCGGTCCGGTCATGGGCTCGTTAACTTGTGATTGAACCGATCGTCCCGAACTGGCGTTGACGCGTCGCCTTTGCTATCCCTTCGACATTGCGTAATCTTGCGGGTGCCTCGGCAGCCAGATCTGCAGGAGTCGCACTGCAGCGCCTGATGCTGGGTTGTTGCAGTCGGTGTGTAGCCGAGTTGTTGAAGGATACCGCCATATTTGTCGGCGGCAGAAGGGCGGAACATTTGGCAAAGTCTCAGGAGACCCTAGTAGCGACGCAGTGCTTTACGCGCCAGTTGTCCGGTTCCAATACCGCATGCAGCCGTCTTACCGCACTTCTGGGCGCGGGATTGTTGGTTATGAGTGGTGCAATCGATGGCGTGCGTGCGGATGAACAGCATTTCATCACGATTGGCACCGGCGGCGTTACCGGCGTCTACTATCCGTCCGGCGGGGCGACATGCAAGATTGTCAACATGACACGCGCCGACCACGGCGTTCGTTGCTCAGTCGAAACCACGCTGGGGTCAATTGCCAATATCGAAAAGATTCGTTCCGGTGAAATCGATTTTGGTTATGTGCAGTCCGACTGGCAGCATCACGCTTTTCTCGGGACCTCTGCGTTTGAAGAGGTCGGGCCGTTTGACGAGCTACGCTCCATATTTTCACTTCATGCCGAAGTCGCAACAATCGTCGTTCGAGACGAATCTTCTTATCGGGTCTTCGATGATTTGAAAGAGGCAAAGATAAATATCGGCAGCAAGGGATCGGGGTCTGCAGCTTCCTGGAACGCACTGATCAGCGGCCTTGGCTGGACGCAGAGTGATCAGGAAGATCTTGAAGAGCTCAAGACATCGGAGCTGTCTGAAGCGCTTTGTTCAGGCAGAATTGATGCGTATTTCGAATTGATAGGTCATCCGGCTGCGTTGATCGAGGAAACTCAGGCTCGTTGCGATATTCGTCTGATTGGTATCGATGGCAAAGCCGTTGACGAGCTTTTGACAGAAGTTCCCTACTACATGCCGGCCGACATCCCTGCGGGCCTTTATGGTCTTTCGCAGCCAGTGGATTCCTTCGGCGTTGTCGCGACCTTCGTAACGTCTGCACGCATGCCGGAACCGATCGTGACAACACTCGTAGAAGCGGTTTTCGAAAATTTCGACAGTTTCAAGCGTCTGCATCCTGCACTTGGCCGCCTGACAGAAAATGACCTGGTTGCCTACGGGATGCCGGCGCCGCTACATCCTGGCGCATTGACCTATTTCCAGGAAAAAGGCCTAGTGCCCGCAACCGCACCGGCAAAGGCAAACTGACCGGTGTTCACAGCTCTCCAAATGGTGAGCACCTTGTGTCTTTGGTCAAAGCGGGGAAGCGGCTAATATGGTCGCTCCGAGGCTCGCCGGATTGCCGGTGGGCTGCCTGAACAACCGGAATGTCGAATGATCCAGGAAGTCACCATCATAGGCGCCGCGCTTGCCGGTGTCCTATCTTTTGTCTCGCCTTGCGTCCTGCCGTTGGTGCCACCTTACCTGGGGTTCCTCGCGGGCGTTTCGCTGGAGCAACTATCAGGTGAAGCAGAAGACAGCACGGCTGCATCGCGTCGGGTGTTTCTGAGTGCCCTGTTCTTTGTGCTTGGTTTTTCAACCGTGTTCGTTTTGCTGGGGGCGACTGCCAGTTTTCTTGGCCAGTTCATTCGCGCCTATCTCGATTACCTGAGCTATATCGCCGGCGCCGCGATCATCGTTATGGGCCTGCATTTCCTTGGCGTGTTCCGCATAGGCCTGCTTTACAAGGAAGCGCGTGTTCACGTGGAGAAAAAGCCTGCGGGTCCGCTTGGCGCCTATGTCATCGGCCTTGCCTTCGGCTTTGGCTGGACACCTTGTGTCGGCCCAATACTGGCCGCCATTCTGTTTGTCGCTGGCGGAAAAGAAACGGTGGGGCAGGGAGCCTTGCTCTTGAGCGCCTATGCACTCGGCCTCGGTATCCCGTTCCTGATTGCAGCGCTTTTCGCTTCGCCGTTTCTCAAGTTCATGCGGCGGTTCCGCAAGCACATGGGTGTCGTCGAAAAGACCATGGGCGGAGTTCTCGTATTGACCGGGGTCATGTTCCTGACCGGGCAGATGGCGGTCTTGTCCTATTGGCTCCTGGAAACGTTCCCCGCGCTGCAGACCATCGGATAAACGCAGCGCCAAGGTTCTTCGCCTTGGCGCATTGCATCAACCGAATGGAATCTAACGAGATTAGTTGCCTTAAAACGCCGTGTCGCGAAATTCCGCAGCAGTCACGAGCGGGTCACCCGCGAACAGGGCCGGGTGACAGAGCTCAGTCACATCCAACAGGTGAAGACACGCAACGGCAGCGTCCGCCGCATTGGCAAACGGTCCGACCATCAAGGCAATACCGCCTTGAGGCGTATTTCGTTCCATCAGGAGCGGGCGAAGGTCACGCATGCGTTCCGCATTTTGATTCTTGAAATCGGCCCAGGCTTTTGCTGCTGCAGCAGTTGAGCTGTAGTGACCGATAATCGCCCCGAAATCGCTTCGTTTCAGTTTGCTGTCACCTCCACCGCGAAGCCGTCCGGCGGGACTGGAAGGCGTGATAACCACAGGTCGACTTGTCGTCTGGGTAGGTGTTGCGTCGAACGGCTCCGGCAAGGGCGGCGTAGAAGGCGTATTGTCTTCAACGGCCAAGGGTATTGAACCTGTCGCTTGGGGTTCGCCACCTGGTGCGGGCAGATCTACCCTTGGCAGGTCGACAATCCGGACCGGTTCGGCAGAATTGAAACTTCGGGTAGGTGCGTCGGCTGGAGCGGTTCCGGAATCGATGCTGACCAACCGGGGGGGCGCCTTGGGGACGTCAAGGGCAGGCGTTGAAACCTGATTCTCGGCGTCCGCCAGATCTGGTGCCGCAGAAGTCGTCTGGTTCGGCTTTGAAGCAACGAGTTTTGCTTTAGGCGACGCGACGGGGACGGGAAGTGGTTTCTCCACTTTTTCAGTCACCTCAGTGCGGACGATGCCCGGGCTCGGTTCCACTGGTTCGCCGCTGTCTCTATCGGTATTTCCCGTTTCAGAAAGCTTGGAAAAAGCAGCTTCCTTCTCCAGTGCTGCGATGCGGCGCGAATATGCAAGATTTTGTTCGGCAAGTGCGCTAAGGCGTCGACGCAATCCGACGATTTCTTTCTGCAGCACAGAGATCTGGCTCTGGTCCAGACCGGGAAGGGGGGCGTGATCGCTTTCTTCCGACAACTGCATGACCTCTACCGGTACCCCTCTGCCGGAAGAGGACGTGATGGAGGCCGTTGACCCCACGCTTCCGACCGGGGGCAGGGCTAGTCCCGTCGGGAAATCGAACTTCGGTGTGAACTGGCCGTGGGCGTTGCTGAACTGGTAGGAAGCAAGGCCGACAGTTCCCATACAAACGGCCGCAAATGCCCAGGAAAGCAGGCCGACACGCGAAGGCGTGAACGTATCCCGGACAACGTCCCGAACAGATTTTTGTGCCTTCCGTTTTGCCAAAAGTCCTGCTTTCCGAGCCTGAAACCGAATCTCAAAGAAGATACCTCATCAGGTGTGCATTATGGTTAATGAAAAGCAAACCGAAGCACTCAGGAAGTCAGATCTTTCAATGTTCTGTGGATCGGGGCATATAGAGGCCGACTTGTGTGGGTGATGCCCGAAAAATTGACAGTGGACCTTTGATGACTTCCCGTTCTTGCCTTTCGATTGTTCTGGCCGCCGGACTCGGCACTCGGATGAAATCCAACCTGCCAAAGGTGATGCATGAGATCGGCGGACTGCCGTTGGTCGGGCATGTGGTAAAGGCCCTGAAACAGGCTGGCTCTGACCGAATTTCCGTCGTAACCGGCCCAGATATGCCCGAGCTTGAAAAGCTGGTTCAAAACCTTGCGCCGGAAGCGCATTGTCATGTCCAGCACGAGAGGCTGGGTACGGCTCACGCGGCGCTTGCCGCCCGGTCTGCGCTGGCCTCGCCTTCGGACGAAGTCCTGATCCTGTTCGGCGACACTCCACTGGTGACGGCAGACACGATAGGCAAAGTTCGACGGGCCTTGTCGGATGGTGCAGACTTGGCAGTGCTTGGGTTCGAAACCCAACAACCATTCGGCTATGGCCGGTTGCTGACCGATAACGGGCAACTTGTTGCCATTCGGGAAGAAAAGGACGCCTCGGACGAAGAACGGAGGATCACCTTTTGCAATTCCGGCATCATGGGTTTCTCGGGGCAGCATGCACTCTCTTTGTTGGATGCGATTGGCAATGCCAATGCCAAAAGCGAATTTTACCTGACGGACGCGGTTGAAATCGCCAACAGCAAGGGCTTGAAGGTTGTTGCGGTTTCCGGCTCGGAAGTCGAAACGCAAGGCATCAATACACGTGCTCAGCTGGCTGCCTGTGAAGAGGATTTCCAGGTTCGTATGCGTAATATCGCTTTGGAAAACGGCTGCACATTGCTTGCGCCGCACACGGTTTATTTCTCGCATGATACCGTTCTGGAATCTGATGTGGTCGTAGAGCAGAATGTCGTCTTCGCCCCGGGGGTAAGGGTCGCAAGCGGAGCAAGGATCCGCGCCTTCAGTCACCTTGAGGGGGCATCCGTTGGCAGAAATAGCGCTGTTGGCCCCTATGCCCGTCTGCGGCCCGGCGCGGTTCTGGGGGCCGACACCCGTGTCGGCAACTTTGTCGAAGTCAAAAACACGACCTTCGAAGACGGTGCCAAGGCCAATCATCTCAGTTACATCGGTGATGCAAGTGTCGGCTCGAAGTCGAACATTGGTGCTGGCACGATAACCTGCAATTACGACGGCTATCTGAAACACCGGACAGAGATTGGAGCGGGCAGTTTTGTCGGTTCCAATTCCACGCTGGTGGCACCGGTCAGCCTTGGCAGTGGGTCTTTTGTCGCTGCCGGAAGCGTGATCACCTATGATGTGGACCAGGATTCCATGGCATTTGGCCGTGCTCGGCAGATCGTCAAGGAAGGCAAGGCAAAACAGCTGCGGGACCGGCTGAAGGCTGCCAAGGAAAGCAAATCCTGACTTTCATACAATTCTCGACCCTTGTCATTTAATGAAACAGGGATTGATTTCTGGTTGGCAGGCGCTGTCGTCTAAAGCAGTGCGGTCCATTGGATCCATTTTTAAAGGGCTTTTTGCATGTGTGGCATTGTTGGCGTGTTGGGAACGGTTGATGCGGCGCCGCGGATCGTGGATTCGCTGAAGCGGCTGGAATACCGGGGCTATGATTCTGCCGGGGTTGCCACATTGGTGGATGGTGCCATCGTACGTCGCAGGGCGGAAGGCAAGCTGCGCAATCTTGAAGCTGTTCTCGAAAAATCACCCCTGACAGGCATCTCCGGGATCGGTCACACACGGTGGGCAACACACGGTGCACCAACTGTTGCCAATGCCCACCCGCACCAGGCCGGCTCGGTTGCCGTCGTTCATAATGGTATCATCGAAAACTATCTGGAACTCCGAGAGGAAATCGTCGCTGCCGGCGCCGTGCTGGATACGGAAACCGACACAGAAGTAGTGGCCCATCTGGTCAATCTGTCGATGGCCAACGGACTTTCTCCTCGCGATGCTGTTGCACAGGTTCTGCCGCGCCTGAAGGGTGCTTTTGCATTGGCGATGCTGTTTTCCGGTGAGGAAGATCTTCTTATCGGTGCCCGCAAAGGATCGCCGCTTGCTGTCGGGCATGGAGACGGGGAAATGTTCTTCGGGTCCGATGCCATAGCCCTGTCGCCGTTTACCGACCGGATTACCTATCTTGATGAGGGCGATTGGGCTGTCATCACTAGGGCAGGTGTTGAGATTTTCGATCAGGCGAACCAGCCTGTCACGCGCCCGGAAGCAAGGTCGTCTGTCACCTCCAGTCTGATGGACAAGGGCAATTACAAGCACTTCATGGCCAAGGAAATCCACGAGCAGCCGGAAGTGCTGGGCCATACGCTGTCACGCTATTTCGATTACACGACCAAGCGGGCTCGTGTGGAAGGGGCTGACCAACTCAAGTTCAAGGACCTGTCGCGCCTTATCATCACGGCCTGCGGAACGGCGTATCTTGCCGGTCTGGTGTCCAAATACTGGTTCGAGAAATACGCTCGCCTTCCCGTGGAGATCGATATCGCCAGTGAGTTCCGCTATCGCGAAACACCGGTGAGCGACAAGGACACGGCGCTGGTGATTTCCCAGTCTGGTGAAACTGCAGACACGCTCGCCTCACTGCGGTACTGCAAGACGAACGGTGCCACGATCGGCGCGATCGTCAATGTACCGGAAAGCACGATAGCCCGGGAAGCCGACCGGGTGTTCCAGACCATTGCCGGACCTGAAATCGGCGTCGCCTCGACAAAGGCCTTCACGTGTCAGCTTGCGGTGCTCGCCGGTCTTGCCCTGCAGGCCGGACGGGAACGCGGCGTGCTGACGCCGGAGCGGGAGCAGGAGCTTGTCGCGGAATTGATCGAAGTGCCGAGCCTTGCTCTCAAGGCCCTGGCCCGTGAAAGCGATATCGAGAAACTAGCGCATCCGCTCTCCAAGGCAAGCAATGCCCTTTACCTCGGCCGGGCAACCAATTTCCCGCTTGCTCTGGAAGGCGCGCTGAAGCTCAAGGAGCTCTCCTACATCCACGCAGAAGGCTACGCTGCCGGGGAACTCAAGCACGGTCCTATAGCCCTCATTGATGAAAACATGCCGGTTTTCGTGATCGCGCCCTATGACGCGATTTACGAGAAAACCGTTTCCAACATGCAGGAAGTGGCTGCGCGCGGCGGACGGATCGTGCTCATCACAGACGAGCGCGGTGCGTCGGAGTGTGGCAATGCGGCCGAAAATACAGTCATTCTGCCGGACATGTCGGATATCGTTGCGCCGATCATCTACGCGTTGCCTGTTCAGCTCATTGCCTACCACACGGCTGTCTTCATGGGCACCGATGTCGATCAGCCGAGGAACCTGGCCAAATCCGTGACGGTTGAATAGTCCATGGACAGCACAAGCACGCAAGATCGGGTTCTGCCCTTCGAGGAGCGGTTCCGGGCCGACGTTATTGCTCTCTGGGAGAAATGTGGACTGACGCGCCCCTGGAATGACCCGGACAAGGACATCGACCGCAAGAAGACCGACAAAAACGGTGCCTTCTTCGTGCTTCTGCGTGGAGACAGGCTTATCGGGTCCGTCATGGCCGGGTATGACGGCCACCGCGGCTCGATCAACTATCTTTCAGTCGATCCCGAATGCCAGACGGTGGGCCTCGGGAAAATGCTGATGAGCCGCTGCGAGGCATTCCTAGTTGCGAAGGGCTGTCCGAAGATCAACCTTATGGTACGTCAGGACAACGACAAGGTTCTGCGGTTTTACGAACAACTCGGATATGCGGAGGAAAGCGCTGTTTCCCTTGGGAAGCGGCTTATTCCAGACATTTAGCCCGTCGACCTATGACGGATCCTTGCAACCGTCGGGAGGGGTGTTGCCCGGGCCCGATGGACGAGACAAGACGTAGGCTGCGCAGCCGATCATGAACAGTCCGACACCTATGGCAAGCCACAGGTCAGGATGGGCTGAAAGATAGAAGACGCAATATCCGAAGGTCATTCCGGAAATGGCGAAGATCTTTGCCTTCGGCGGGATCGCACCATGTTCGCGCCAGGCAATCACTGGCGGCCCGAAGATAGGGTGGTTGAGGATGCGCGCCTCAAGTGCGGGAGAGGATCTGGCAAAACAGGCAGCGGCAAGGATGAAGAATATCGTGCTCGGCAGAATGGGAAGGAACGCACCGACAATCCCGAGGCCGACACATCCGGTTCCCAGAAGTTTGAACGTGGTCCGCCGCAACACTGCCTCCAAATCCGGCATAATTTGAATACATCGCTGAAAAATAAATCAAGCGAAGGATACCGCACTGCGATAAAGATGCTTATCTAAGTGCGGGTCAGTTGAAAAGACGAGCACACACAGGGAAGTTTCGGGTTTAACCCATGAGCCGACATAAACATAAAGCAGAAGACGCGCACAAGATAGGCCATCGGCCGGGTGCGGCAACACGTCTTCGCAACTACTTCCTGACAGGGCTGGTCATCGCCGGCCCGATCGGCATTACCCTGTGGTTGACCTGGACCTTCATCAAATGGGTGGATGGCTGGGTCAAGCCGTTTGTACCCAAGATCTACAATCCGGACACCTACCTGCCGTTTCCGATACCCGGTTTCGGGCTCATTGTTGCAGTGTTTGTTCTCACGGTCGTCGGCTTTCTTGCAGCAAACTTCCTTGGCCGCAGTCTTATCTCGGTTGGCGAAAAAATCGTTGGTCGCATGCCGCTCGTTCGTAACATTTACAGTGGCTTGAAGCAGATTTTTGAGACAGTGCTTGATCAGCGCGGAAGCAGCTTCACCACGGCGGCGCTGATCGAATATCCACGCAGAGGCCTCTGGGCGATTGTGTTCATCTCCACCGACACCAAGGGCGAAGTGGAGCGCCGGCTCAAGGACAAGGCCGATACACTTTCCGTATTCCTGCCGACGACGCCGAACCCGACATCGGGATTTTTGCTGTTTGTTCCGAAGGAAGATGTGATCGAACTGGACATGAGTGTCGAAGATGCCGCAAAGCTCGTGATCTCGGCTGGTCTGGTCAATCCGAAATATCCGGAAATTCTCGCAGACGATATTGTCGATCCGGCGCAGCTGGAACGGGTGAGAAGCTCCGAAGACGCCTGAGTGCGTTAAGCCATGTAATCAATTATTCGCTTTGCCCTACGTCGTCAGGCGTCCTTGCCGACTTACGCGCGATTGGCTCAGTTGGCTGCTGCTGTTCGATCGTGTCAGCCGGCCCTGAGGAGCCTGATCGCGGCATCGCGGCCGAACAGATACAAAAGACACCGCAGAGCTTCGCCGCGTTTGGTTTTCAGATCCGGATCCAGTTCAAGGATAAGTCTCGCGTCGTCGCGTGCGACTTCCATCAGATCGGCGTGTTCGTCAGCGCGTGCGATACGAAAACCTGGCGTGCCGGATTGCCGGGTGCCGAGAATTTCACCACCGCCGCGAAGCTTCAGATCTTCTTCCGCGATCAGGAAACCATCGTTGGTCTGGCGCATGATGTTGAGGCGCGCGCCAGCCGTTTCTCCAAGCGGTCCCTTGTAAAGAAGGACGCAGGACGAAGGCTTGTCACCCCGTCCGACACGGCCTCGCAGCTGGTGCAATTGCGCGAGGCCAAACCGTTCGGCGTGTTCGATCACGATTATGGTGGCATCGGGCACATCGACGCCGACTTCAATAACGGTTGTTGCCACCAGCACCTTGGTTGCGCCGGACTTGAAGTCTGCCATGGCGGCATCTTTTTCGTCGGCGTTCATGCGGCCGTGGACCAGTGAGACGCGTTGCCGAAGAGCATGTTCCAGAACCCGGTGTCGTTCCTCAACGGCGGCCAGGTCGATCTTTTCGGATTCTTCCACCAGTGGACATACCCAATAAACCTTCTGTCCGTCGGCGACCGCTGCACCAACCCGGCCAATGATCTCGTCCAGGCGGTCCAGGGACACTGACACGGTTGTGATGGGCTTGCGGCCCGCGGGTTTGTCCGTCAGGCGAGACACGTCCATGTCGCCAAAGCCTGTCAGCACAAGAGTTCTCGGAATAGGGGTGGCGGTCATGACCAGAACATCGACGCCGTTGCCCTTGGCTGAGAGGGCGAGCCGTTGATGCACACCGAAGCGATGCTGCTCGTCTACGACGACCATGGCCAGATTGCGAAAGGTCACGGTTCCCTGGAAAAGGGCGTGGGTGCCGACCACGAGGTCGATCTCACCTGCGTCCAACTGTTCCTGTCGAAGGCGACGTTCCTTCTGGCTGTCCTTTCCGGTCATCAGGGCAAGGCGAATGCCTGCCTTTTCGCACAGTGGCAACATCGACGCGTAGTGCTGTCGGGCGAGAATTTCCGTCGGGGCCATCAGGGCCCCTTGTGCACCGGTTTCTATCACCTGTGCCAGGGCGGCAAGCGCAACAACGGTCTTGCCGGCGCCGACATCGCCTTGCAGAAGTCGCAACATGCGTACTGGTTTGGCGAGGTCTTCATTTATTTCTTCGATCGCTTTTGCCTGACTGCCGGTCAATTGAAACGGCAGTGACGCTATCACCGCTTTTTGCAGTTCCCCTTTGGGGCTTCGCGATATTCCGCCAAGCGTACGCATGTGTGCCCGCACCATGGCAAGAGCCAACTGGCTGGCGAGCAGCTCGTCATAGGCAAGCCGCTGCATGAAGGGGGAGGCGGGGTCGATGTCGTTGCGTTCATGCGGTGCATGCAGTGTCTTCAAGGCTTCTGCAAAGTCCGGCCAGCCAGTCTGGTGAAGATGGGCGTCATTCAGCCATTCCGGGAGGTGAGGCACACGGTCGACAGCCGCCCGCACAGCCTTTTGCAGGGTTTTGGAGCTCAAACCGGCGGTTAACGGATAGACCGGTTCGATCGCCGGCATTTCTTCCGCTTCCTCAGGTTTTAGCGAATAGTCCGGGTGCACCATCTGAGGGCGCTCGTTGAACCATTCGACCTTGCCTGACACGATCCTTCGTTCGCCTTCGGGAAAAGTTTTCTCCAGCCAGTCATGGCGCGGGTGAAAGAAGACAAAGGTGATCTGGCCTGTCTCGTCGTAGGCGTTGATCCGGTAAGGTGCTTTCGAATGCCGGGGGGGCGCCATGTGCCGGCCGATGGTGACATCCAGTGTGACGATGTCGCCATTTTCCGAATAGGCGATGCCCGGGCGGTGCCGCCGGTCTATAAGACTATGAGGAATATGAAAAAGCAGATCAGCAACGGTCGCGTCACGGTCCGGCTGGCTGCCGACGAGGCCGGATACCAGCTTTTCGATCTTTGGTCCGATTCCAGGCAAAGTCGAAACCGGGGCAAACAGGGGATCGAGGACCGGCGGGCGCATGTTCGGCGTGTAAACCTTCGAGAGACGGCAGGGCGTTCGGTATCAGGAACCCCTGTTCTGCCACGAAGGCGGAGCGCTGCGCAACAAATAGAACATTCTGTGAACTGGGCGCTGACAAGCTCGTTCTCTGGCGCTATATAACCGACACGAAATCACTCGTCCGGCCGATATCGGCGAAAACAATTCTGCCTTTGCCTCAAGGCCGGTCAGCTTCTCATAGGTCTGTCTCTCATGTCCGAAATGTCCGGCGCACACGTCGATACCAATGGTGGCGAACGGGATTCCCGGCGCAAGAAAATACTGTTTCGGTGCTGGCATCGGGGCATGAAGGAAATGGATCTGCTGTTGGGTGGATTTGCGGATGCCAAGATCGACAGCCTTACGGAAGAAGAACTCCTCGAACTCGAGCACTTGCTGACAGCGCATGACCAGGATCTGTACGCCTGGATGACAGGTCGCAAGCCCTTGCCGCAGGAGTGGGACGGTCCGCTTTACCGCCGCATCATTGCCTATCATGAAGCCGCCGGTCCGGCCGGGTTCGGCAGATAACAACAAGGACGCCAGCTGTGTTTGACAGCCTGCTGAAGGATCAGGCCAACGTGACGCTTGCCGGCGTTCCGGATGGGGCCGAAAGCTACGCTCTTGCAAGGCTGCTCGCCGAATCCCGAGCGCAGGGCCTTGCCCTGGTATTTGTCGCCCGCGACGCCACGCGCATGGCCATGGTCAGCGAAGCACTTCAGTTCTTCGATCCCGAGGTCGAAATCCTGCAGTTGCCCGCCTGGGATTGCCTGCCATACGACCGCGTTTCGCCCAATTCTGCGATCAGTGCACGCCGCCTGCTGGCGCTCGGCCAACTTGCGCGTGGCATGACGGACGGCAAGAAAACCGTCCTGATGACAACGCTCAACGCGGCACTTCAGCGTGTTCCCGAGCGCTCTTTCATGGCCGACCAGACCTTCTCCATGGCACCGGGTAACCGGGTCGACATGGGAGCGATCTCCACATGGCTGGAGATGAACGGCTTTTCGCGGACCCCGACCGTTCGTGAAACCGGCGAATATGCTGTTCGTGGCGGTATTGTCGATCTCTTTGCGCCTGGAGCGGAGGAGCCCGTGCGGCTCGATTTCTTCGGCGATACCCTTGAATCGATCCGCTCATTCAACGCGGAAACACAGAGAACCTCCAAACAGCTGAAACGCCTTGACCTGGTTCCGATGAGCGAGGTCGTATTGTCCGAGGAAGCCATCTCACGCTTCCGTCGTTCCTATCTCGCCAATTTTGGCGCAGCCAGCCGTGAAGACGTGCTCTATCAGTCGATCAGCGACGGTCGCCGATACGCAGGCATGGAGCATTGGCTGCCACTGTTCCACGACCGACTGGAAAGTCTGTTCGATTACATCGGCGATACGCCTGTCGTTCTGGACACCAGCATGAGTGACGCAGTCCGCGAACGCGTTGACCAGGTCACGGAATACTACCGCGCACGTCAGGAAGCGCGCGAAATGGGGACAAGCGCCGGAACGGTGCCTTACATGCCGGTGGAACCGGCCAGTCTCTATGTCACCGAAGAGGAATGGCGTGCAGCTGTCGCCGACCGCGCAAGCGCCGCACTTGATCCCTTTACTCCGCCGCCAGGCAGCGGCAAGACGATTGTCGAACTGGGTGGGCGTCAGGGCCGGAGTTTTGCTGCCGAAAGGGCCGCGGGCGACATCAACATTTTTGACGCGCTGACTACTCACGTGCGCCAACTGCAAAAGCAGGGCAAACGCACGGTGATTGCCTGCTGGTCGGAAGGTTCGCGCGACCGTCTCGGCCAGATCCTTGAAGACCATGGTCTTGGAGCGGTCAAGAATGCGGACACGCTGAAGGACATCGAGGGACTTCCCGCCAAGACAACCGCGCTGTGTGTACTGGGCATCGAGCATGGCTTTGAGCTCAATGACGTCGTCTTCATCGGCGAACAGGACATTCTCGGCGACAGGCTGGTTCGCAAGTCGCGTCGCAAGTCCAAAGGTGCCAACGTCATTACCGAAGCGACGGGCCTTTCGGAAGGCGATCTCGTCGTTCACGTGGACCACGGTATAGGCAGGTTCATCGGTTTGAAAACGATCGAAGCAGTCGGCGCGCCGCATGACTGCCTGGAACTTCAATATGCCGGTGGCGACAAACTCTATCTTCCGGTCGAAAACATCGAGCTTTTGTCCCGCTATGGCTCGGAAGACCAGGAAGCCCAACTCGACAAGCTTGGCGGCGGTGCCTGGCAGGCACGCAAGGCCAAGCTCAAGAAGCGCATTCTGGAAATCGCCGACGGCCTGATCAAGACAGCAGCTCAACGCGCTCTCAAGACCGCGCCGGTGGTGGAAACACCGGAAGGCGTCTACGACGAGTTCGCGACGCGATTCCCCTACGAGGAAACAGACGATCAGCTTACAGCGATCGATGCGGTTTTCGACGATCTGTCATCGGGGCGGCCGATGGATCGCCTGGTTTGCGGCGACGTTGGATTCGGCAAGACGGAAGTGGCGCTTCGTGCAGCTTTCATTGCCGCCATGTCCGGGCGCCAGGTTGCGGTGGTGGTACCTACGACCCTTTTGGCCCGTCAACACTTCAAGACCTTTTCCGAGCGCTTTCATGGTCTGCCGATCAACGTAGCCCATGCATCCCGCCTGGTGCCCACGAAGCAACTGAGCCTGACCAAGAAAGGCATCACCGACGGATCAGTCGATATTGTCGTCGGCACCCATGCATTGCTGGGCAAGTCCATCGAATTCCGGGATCTCGGCCTGCTTATCATCGACGAGGAGCAGCATTTCGGGGTCAAGCACAAGGAGCGGCTGAAGGAGCTGAAATCGGACGTTCACGTGTTGACGCTATCGGCGACACCGATCCCGCGGACCTTGCAGCTTGCGCTGACCGGGGTACGCGAACTGTCGCTGATCGCAACGCCGCCGGTGGACCGGCTGGCAGTGCGCACGTTCGTTTCGCCGTTCGATCCGTTGGTGGTTCGAGAAGCCCTTCTGCGCGAGCATTACAGAGGCGGGCAGAGCTTCTATGTCTGTCCGCGCCTTGCCGACATTGCAGAGCGCCTCGAGTTCCTTGAAAATCAGGTGCCTGAACTGAAAGTGGCGGTTGCCCATGGCCAGATGCCTCCGGGGGAACTTGAAGACGTCATGAACGCCTTCTATGAGGGCAAGTACAACGTCCTGCTGTCGACAACGATCGTGGAATCCGGGCTGGATATTCCGACCGCGAACACGTTGATCGTGCACCGGGCGGATATGTTCGGCCTTGCACAGCTCTACCAGCTGCGCGGTCGTGTCGGCCGGTCCAAGACCCGCGCCTACGCGCTCTTTACGGTTCCTGCGAACAAGACGTTGACAGCGACTGCCGAACGCCGATTGAAGGTCCTTCAGTCTCTCGAAACGTTAGGGGCAGGCTTCCAGCTGGCCAGCCACGATCTCGACATTCGCGGGGCCGGGAACCTGCTTGGCGAGGAGCAGTCCGGGCATATCAAGGAAGTCGGATTTGAACTGTACCAGCAGATGCTGGAAGAGGCGGTTGCCCAGCTCAAGGATGGTGGCGCGGATTTTGGCGACGAGCAGTGGTCGCCGCAAATCAACATCGGCACGCCTGTTCTCATCCCGGAAAATTACGTCGCGGACCTGCAACTGCGTCTGCAGCTTTACCGCCGTTTGGGCGATGTCACCGAGGCAGAGGAAATCGATTCCTTCGGCGCGGAACTGATCGACCGCTTTGGACCGTTGCCGGAAGAAGTGCAGCATCTCCTCAAGATCGTCTTCATCAAGGGGCTTTGCCGCAAGGCCAATGTCGAGAAGGTCGATGCCGGGCCGAAAGGGATCGTCATCACGTTCCGCAATAGCGAATTCTCCAATCCGGCCGGTCTGGTTTCCTACATTGCCGAGCAGGGTGTCCTTGCGAAGATCCGACCGGATCAGAAGGTGGTCCTGACGCGCGATTGGGATAAAACCGACGCACGTTTGAAAGGGACCGCAACAGTGCTGACCAAGCTGGCGCGCCTGGCGACCGCCTGAGGCAGAGTTCGCCGGCTCACTCAAACGTGTGGAACGAGGGCGTGGACCCGAGCAGGGGCCAGCCCAAAATCGCACTGAATGTGTGGTTATTCGGAGGGCCGAGGAGTTCGCGATGGACGAGCTGGTGGCCCCAAGCCAGAGTAACTTCCTGTTTTACAGAGTTTTTCTGTAACAACGCTTGAACCAATTGAAGGGGCCGCCGGGATACCTGATGTTGGCGGTTGACACCCGACAGGCCTCAGCCCGCATCCGTCCATCCTTCGGCGCCCACCAGAGGTACGTAGGCGACGGCACCGAGATTGTCTGTTTTGAACTCGGTTTCGGAAAGCCTTTCGATCCGGATGAGATCTTGTTGCCGTTTTGACTTGCCAACCGGAATCACCAGTCGACCGCCTACCTTGAGTTGCTTTTTGAGAGAATCGGGAACAGCCGGCGCTCCCGCCGCAACTGCGATGGCATCGAAAGGGGCTTCCGGCGGACAGCCAAGTGTTCCGTCGGCGCAAATAACCTCGACGTTCCTGCAACCTGCCTGTTTCAGATTTTCCCTGGAAAGGCTGACGAGCTCCTGAAGTCGATCTATCGAAATGACTTTTTGAGCGAGGTTTCCAAGCACAGCAGCTGCGTAACCAGAACCTGCCCCGATCTCCAAAACCTTCGCGTTTTCGCTGATTTCAAGCAGTTCGCAAGTGAGAGCCACAACATAGGGCTGGGATATTGTCTGGCCATATCCGATGGACAAAGGCCCATCCCAGTAGGCTCGGTTTACCTGGCTCTTCGGAACAAAGATATGGCGCGGCACACTGGCCATAGCGGCCAGAACCCGTTTATCGCTAATGCCGCGCCTGTGCAGTTGCTTCTCAACCATTTCTGCGCGTGAGGACGTCCACTGATCCATGGGCTGCTCTCGCCGGACACAAATTTACCGTGCATTTGATTGGCTGTCTCAAGACTCTATTAAACCTAAATCCGCATAGTGAGAGAACCAAGAGGCCAGTGTATCAGCGTTAAGGTCCAAAGAGTGCCCCGAGCAGCTACCCGTCAGCGAAAACAGTCATTTCTCCGTCGATTGATCACGCCTGCAATCGCCATTGCTGCGCTTGGTTACTTTGGCTTCCATGCAATGAGCGGTGAGCTAGGTATGGTTGGCCGCGCAATGATCGAGCGTCAGGTTTCCGAACTTGAAGGTGAATTGGCTGTCTTGACCGCCCAGCGTCAGGAGCTCGTCTCAAGGGTTAGTCTGCTTCGGCCGGAGAGCCTCGATCCTGATATGCTCGATGAGCGCGCAAGGCTCAATCTCAACCTGGTGCATCCTGACGAGCTGGTTGTTCTCAGGCCGGGTCACCGTTACAGTATGAACTGAATTTCAGTTGATTTTGCTTCATTAACAATAATCTGGTTAAATATAAAATTCTGTAGTATCAACAATACTTTGATGCTGTTGTTGCAGTGCGAGATGCGTGGATTGGATTGACAGACCCAACCGGATAAGTTGCTCCTACCTATCTTAGGGGAAACGTCACGCCGAGATGAGGGTTATGGCCACAGCATCAAAGACCACTTCCGCTAGCTCCAAGAGCACCAGCCGGACACGCAGCTCCGCCAAGAAGGCGCAGCCTGCGATCGCCGAGTTCGATAAGGACGAAGAACTTCACGCTTACCGCGAAATGCTTCTGATCCGACGTTTTGAGGAAAAAGCCGGGCAACTGTACGGCATGGGCCTCATCGGCGGGTTTTGTCATTTGTATATCGGACAGGAAGCTGTCGTCGTCGGTATGCAGATGGCCAAGAGAGACGGCGATCAGATGATCACCGGTTACCGGGATCATGGCCACATGCTGGCAATGGATCTCGATCCGAAAGGCGTGATGGCGGAACTGACCGGTCGTCGCGGTGGCTTGTCGAAAGGCAAGGGCGGCTCCATGCACATGTTCTCCAAGGAGAAGCATTTCTATGGCGGCCATGGCATCGTCGGTGCACAGGTGTCGCTTGGTACCGGCCTCGGGTTCGCGAACAAATACCGTGAAAACGGCAACGTTGCGATGGCCTTCTTTGGCGACGGTGCGTCCAACCAGGGTCAGGTCTACGAGAGCTTCAACATGGCCGAGCTGTGGAAGCTTCCGGTCGTTTACGTGATCGAGAACAACAAGTACGGCATGGGCACCAGCGTTGCCCGCGCCTCCGCCACAACAGATCTTTCCCAGCGCGGTGCTTCCTTTGGAATTCCGGGCAAGCAGGTCGACGGTATGGATGTGCGCGCAGTCAAGGCAGCCTCCGCTGAAGCGCTGGAATGGTGCCGTGAAGGCAAGGGGCCGTTCATTCTTGAAATGATCACCTACCGCTACCGCGGCCACTCCATGTCGGATCCTGCAAAATACCGCTCCAAGGACGAAGTCCAGAAGATGCGGACCGAACATGACCCGATCGAACAGGTGCGTGCGCGCCTCATGGACAAGGGTTGGGCTTCCGAAGACGACCTCAAGGCCATCGACAAGGATGTGCGGGCCAGGGTCGCGGAAGCTGCCGAATTTGCACAGACGGATCCGGAACCGGATGTGTCTGAACTCTACACCGACATTCTGCTCTAAGGCCGGGGGACAACATGCCGATTGACATTTTGATGCCGGCGCTTTCGCCGACTATGGAAGAGGGCAAGCTCGCCAAGTGGCTGAAGGCCGAGGGCGACACCATCTCTGCAGGCGATGTGATCGCCGAAATCGAGACCGACAAGGCCACCATGGAAGTGGAAGCGGTTGACGAAGGCACGCTTGGAAAAATCCTGGTTGCCGAAGGAACCGACAACGTCAAGGTGAATGCCAAGATTGCGGTTCTGCTGGCCGAGGGCGAAGACGCCAGTGCCATCGACGCCGCAGCTTCCGCGCCAGCCGCCGCTGCAGCCCCTGAAGCCCCTGCGGCTGCAGAAGCTTCGAGCGCACCAGCTGTCGCCTCTGCTCCGACGCCTGCTGCTCCTGCGCCTGAAACTGCTGACGATCCGGAAATTCCGGCTGGTACGGCAATGAAGTCCTCCACCGTTCGCGAAGCTTTGCGGGATGCGATGGCCGAGGAAATGCGCCGTGATCCGGACGTCTTCATCATGGGTGAGGAAGTCGCGGAGTATCAGGGCGCCTACAAGATCACCCAGGGCCTGCTGGACGAATTTTCCGCCAAGCGTGTCATCGATACGCCGATCACCGAGCACGGCTTTGCCGGTCTTGGCGTCGGGGCAGCGATGGCGGGTTTGAAGCCGATCGTCGAGTTCATGACCTTCAACTTCGCCATGCAGGCGATTGACCAGATCATCAACTCCGCCGCCAAGACGTTGTACATGTCCGGCGGTCAGATGGGTGCCCCGATTGTCTTCCGTGGACCAAACGGTGCCGCGGCGCGAGTCGGTGCCCAGCATTCACAGGATTACGCTTCCTGGTACGCCCACGTGCCGGGCCTGAAAGTGGTCCAGCCGTATTCGGCTGCAGATGCAAAAGGCCTTCTGAAGGCAGCAATTCGCGACCCAAACCCGGTCATCTTCCTGGAAAACGAAATCCTCTACGGTCATTCCTTCGAAGTCCCGGACATGGACGATTTCGTTCTGCCGATCGGCACGGCGAAGGTGGAACGCGGCGGAACGGACGTGACGCTGGTTTCCTGGGGCATCGGCATGACCTACACCATCAAGGCGGCTGAAGAGCTGGCCGGAATGGGGATCTCGGCCGAGGTCATCAACCTGCGCACCATTCGTCCGCTGGATATCGACACCGTGCTGGCGTCCGTCCGCAAGACAGGTCGGATCGTGACGATCGAAGAAGCCTTCCCGATGTGCTCCGTTTCATCGGAAATCGCCTACCAGGTTCAGGAAAAGGCGTTCGACTATCTCGACGCACCGATCCTGCGCGTGACCGGCAAGGACGTTCCCATGCCTTACGCTGCAAACCTGGAAAAGCTGGCTCTGCCGAACGTTGGTGAAGTCATCGATGCGGTCAAAGCCGTAACCTACACCGCCTGAGGCCAGGGAGACGGACATGCCAATCAATATTACCATGCCGGCCCTTTCTCCGACCATGGAGGAGGGCAACCTGGCCAAATGGCTGGTCAAGGAAGGCGATCAGGTTTCGGCCGGCGATGTAATCGCCGAGATTGAAACCGACAAGGCGACCATGGAAGTGGAAGCGGTTGACGAGGGCACGGTCGGCAAGATTGTCGTGCCTGCGGGAACCTCAGGTGTGAAGGTCAACGAACTGATCGCCGTACTTCTGGAAGACGGTGAAGATGCCAGTTCCATCGACACCTCTGGTGGATCTTCGGCACCTGCTTCTTCATCGGGAGGCGACAAGGCTCCGGCTGTGCCGGAAAGCTCGCCGGCGATCGAGGTCGGGGCAAAGGCGGCAACGGATCCGGTTCCGGCTCCCAAAGCCGCTGATGGAAACCGCATCTTTTCGTCCCCGCTGGCTCGCCGTCTGGCTCAGCTCAACGGTCTTGACCTGAAAGCACTTTCCGGTTCGGGTCCGCATGGCCGCATCGTCAAGCGCGACATCGAGGCAGCTCTTGCTGCAGGTACAGGCAAGGCAGCGCCCGCTGCTGCTGCGGAAGCACCGAAGGCTGCCGCGGCACCGGCCATGGCAACCGGCCCGTCCGCGGATCAGGTTCTGAAGCTGTTCGACAAGGACAGCTACGAACTCGTGCCGCATGACGGCATGCGCAAGACCATTGCCAAGCGTCTCACCGAGTCGAAGCAGACCATTCCGCACTTCTATGTGTCCGTGGACTGTGAACTCGACGCTCTTCTGGCTCTTCGGTCACAGCTCAACGATGCTGCCGCCAAGGACAAGGAAGGCAAGCCGGCCTACAAGCTTTCGGTCAACGACATGACCATCAAGGCTCTGGCTCTGGCCCTGCGCGATGTCCCTGATGCGAACGTCTCGTGGACCGACGATAACATGGTCATGCACAAGCATGCCGATGTCGGTGTCGCCGTTTCCATCCCGGGTGGCCTGATCACGCCGATCATCCGCCGGGCGGAAGAAAAGCCTCTTTCCGTCATTTCCAACGAGATGAAGGATTACGGTAAGCGTGCGAAAGAACGGAAGCTGAAGCCAGAAGAGTACCAGGGTGGTACCACCGCGGTCTCCAACATGGGCATGATGGGCGTGAAGAACTTCTCGGCCGTCGTCAACCCGCCGCATGCGACCATTCTGGCCGTCGGCGCCGGTGAAAAACGCCCTGTCGTCAAGAACGGCGAACTGGCTGTTGCCACGGTGATGAGCGTGACGCTTTCGACCGACCACCGCTGCGTGGACGGTGCGCTTGGCGCCGAGCTTCTTGCCGCGTTCAAGGGCTACATCGAAAACCCGATGAGTATGCTTGTTTAAGCCTCATCTCCGGCGCGGCGGCAACGCCGCGCCGTTTTCAATCGATGACTTCATTCGCCGGGGAAATACACCATGGCTGATACCAATTACGACGTGATCATTATCGGCTCAGGGCCGGGTGGTTACGTGACCGCTATTCGTTCTGCCCAGCTGGGCTTCAAGACTGCGATCGTTGAACGCGAACACCTTGGTGGCATTTGCCTCAACTGGGGTTGCATTCCGACGAAGGCCCTCCTGCGTTCTGCAGAAATCCTGGACCATGCCAACCATGCCAAGAGCTTCGGTTTGACGCTCGAAGGCTCCATGAAGGCGGACGTCAAGGATGTCGTTGCGCGTTCGCGCGGCGTTTCCGCCCGACTGAACGGTGGCGTCGGTTTCCTCATGAAGAAGAACAAGATCGACGTGATCTGGGGTGAGGCCAAGCTCACCAAACCGGGCGAAGTCAAGGTCGGAAAATCTTCCAAACCTGTTGTCGAGCCGCAAAATCCGGTTCCGAAAGGCGTGAAGGGTGAAGGCACCTACACCGCCAAGCATATCATCGTGGCAACTGGTGCGCGTCCGCGTGCTTTGCCTGGCATTGAACCGGACGGCAAGCTTATCTGGACTTATTTCGAGGCCATGAAACCGGCCAAGATGCCTAAGTCGCTGGTGGTCATGGGGTCGGGTGCGATCGGGATCGAATTCGCGTCTTTCTATCGATCCATGGGCGTCGACGTAACGGTTGTCGAGCTGATGGCCAACGTGATGCCGGTCGAGGACGAGGAAATCTCGAAATTCGCGCGCAAGGCTCTGGAGAAGCGCGGCCTGAAGATAATAACCGAAGCAAAGGTGACCAAGGTCGACAAGGCGGCAGATTCGATTACTGCCCATGTGGAGACCAAGGATGGCAAGGTCAGCCAGATTAAGGCTGATCACCTGATTTCCGCTGTCGGCGTTCAGGGCAACATCGAGAATATCGGTCTGGAAGCGCTCGGAGTGAAAACCGACCGAGGCTGTGTGGTCATTGATGAGTATGGGCGCACCAATGTGCCCGGCCTCTATGCCATTGGCGATGTCGCCGGTCCGCCAATGCTTGCCCACAAGGCTGAGCATGAAGGCGTGATTTGCATCGAGAAGATTGCAGGTGTGCCTGGTGTTCACGGGATGGATCATCGCAAGATTCCGGGCTGCACCTACTGCAACCCGCAGGTTGCCTCTGTTGGGCTGACCGAAGCAAAGGCAAAGGAACAGGGCCGCGACATCCGCGTTGGCCGGTACATGTTCAACGCCAACGGCAAGGCCATCGCGCTTGGCGAAGACAATGGCATGATCAAGGTTATCTTTGACAAGAAGTCCGGCGAGCTTCTCGGTGCGCATATGTGCGGCGCAGAAGTGACCGAACTCATCCAGGGTTTTGTCGTCGCGATGAACCTCGAGACTACCGAAGAAGAGCTGATGCACACGATCTTCCCGCATCCGACCTTGTCGGAAATGATGAAGGAAGCCGTGCTGGACGCCTACGGCAAGGTGCTCAACGCCTGATCCCTTTTGGCCTCGGGGTAAAACTGCACCGAGGCCGCTTTCCATTTGCCGTACTCTGGATCTGCAAGCAGTGAAAGAAATGCGCAGACCTGAACGTTGATCCGGACATCAACGCTGGACGCTTTTTCTGAAACGGGTAACGTGAAACCGTCTGAGAAAAGGCTGAAAGGAGCCGTCAGTCATGGATGTAAAAGCAATTTTGATCTGGGTTGCAATCGGCATTATAGCCGGTTGGCTTGCAAGCGTCGTCGTTGGCGGCGGTGGTCTGATCCGTTACCTCGTCAGCGGTCTCATTGGCGCGTTTGTTGGTGGTTTCCTGTTCAAGCTCGCAGGTATCAACGTCAATCTGGGCAATGCCTACGTCAATGAAATTGTCGTGGCGGCCGTTGGAGCAATTGTCGTTGTGCTGCTTGCGCGACTGATCGCCTGACGAATTGAAATTTCTGGAAATAGGAGTCCGCGATGGGGTGGATCATCACAATCATCATCGGCCTCATTGCGGGCGCCGTTGCTCACCGGGTGCTGAACAGTCGCGGAGGTTTTCTTGGCAGCCTCGTTGTCGGCCTTGTCGGAGCGCTGGTTGGCGGTGAACTCGCATCGCTGCTCAACCTGCATGTGACAGGTGGTATTCTCGATCGTCTGATTATCGCGGTTCTGGGCTCTATCCTGTTCCTGTTCATCTGGAAGAAAATGTTCAAGTGAGCACAAATTCGGACGAATTCGAGAGCCTGGAGGCTTTTGTTCTCAGGACAGGCGACAAGCTTCGTTATGGTGATACGGACCGGCAGGGACATGTCAACAATGCCGTGTTCGCCACTTTTCTGGAAACCGGCCGTGTTGAATTGCTCTACAATGAAGCGCTGGCTGACCAAGGCGCAGCTTTTGTGATCGCGCGGCTGGAGCTGGATTTCCTGGCGGAAGTCAACTGGCCGGGCGAAGTGGAGATCGGCACAGCCGTGATTGACGTTGGTCGCAGCTCGTTCAAGCTGTTCCAGAAAGTTTTTCAGAATGGAAAGCCGGTTGCGCAGGCGGTGACCGTCATCGTCCAGATGAGTGAGAGCACGCGAAAGTCTCAACCGCTGTCGGAACGTGCACGCGAGCGGCTTCAGGAACTGACCGGTCCTGCGCTAATCACATAGCTGGCTCAACGCTAATCCGTCTTGACCTTTCACCGGAATAACGACACTTAAGGCCCATGGTTACGATCGTCGACACGCTCAATCGCCCGCAGCAACAATCCGAAGCGCGCCCGCGCCACCCGGAAAAGGCTCACCGTCCGGACAATCCGATACAGCGGAAGCCGCACTGGATCCGCGTCAAGGCACCGACATCGCCGGTCTACCGCGAAACGCAGAATGTCGTGCGCGAGAACAATCTCGTTACGGTTTGCGAAGAGGCAGGATGCCCGAACATCGGTGAATGCTGGTCGAAGAAGCATGCCAGCTTCATGATCCTTGGTGATACCTGTACACGTGCCTGCGCCTTCTGCAACGTGCGCACGGGCATGCCAGGGCCAGTCGACCCGAAGGAAGCCCAGGGTGTTGCGGATGCCGTTGCTGCAATGGGGCTCGAGCATGTGGTGATCACCTCCGTCGACCGGGACGATCTGGACGATGGCGGTGCACAGCATTTCGCAGATGTAATCAATGCAATTCGCAAGACCGCGCCATCGACCACGATCGAGGTTCTGACGCCTGATTTCCTGCGTAAGGACGGTGCTCTGGAGATCGTCGTGGCGGCGAAGCCCGATGTCTTCAATCACAACCTTGAGACAGTACCGTCGAAATATCTGACCGTTCGCCCCGGAGCGCGTTATTTCCATTCGATCCGCCTTCTTCAGAAGGTCAAGGAACTTGATCCGGAAATGTTCACCAAGTCCGGGATCATGGTCGGGTTGGGGGAAGTGCGCAACGAAGTGCTGCAGCTGATGGACGACCTCCGGGCCGCTGATGTCGATTTCCTGACGGTCGGCCAGTATCTGCAACCTTCCAAGAAGCACCATCCGGTCGTGTCCTTCGTGACGCCGGAAGAGTTCAAAGGCTATGAGCGTATTGCTTACGCCAAAGGTTTCCTGAAGGTGTCGGCAAGCCCGTTGACGAGGTCGTCTCACCACGCTGGTGAAGATTTCGCGGATCTTCGCGCCGCGCGCAAAGCAAAGCTCGGCCACTAACGCCAAAGCAACAGGACACTGGACACCGTATGCCCAGTTTTTCATCCGACCACAAAGTCAACCACAAGGCGGACGAGATGTTCCGCCTTGTTGCCGACGTAGAGCGGTATCCCGAATTCGTGCCGTTGTGCCAGGATCTTCACGTGCGCGGCCGCAAGGAGCTGGATGGTGGACGGACGGTACTGGTGGCCGACATGACGGTTGCCTACAAGCTGTTCAAGGAAACCTTCACCAGCCGCGTTGAACTGCGCCCGCACGACAGGACGATCCTGGTTGAGTACCTGGACGGCCCGTTCAAGCATCTGGAAAACAAGTGGACTTTCGAGGATGCAAGCGAAGGCAGCTGCAACGTCGGTTTCTATATTTCCTACGAATTCCGCAGTCGGACGCTCGGCTCTCTCATGGGCGTTATGTTCGAAAAGGCCTTCCGAAAGTTTTCAAGCGCCTTCGAAGCTCGCGCGGACCAGGTTTACGGGACCTGATTAAGCTGACTTTTGAGCCTACTTGAACTGCTTGAAGGCGTCGCGAATGATGCGGATACGACTCGATTGCATGTCGAGGGGCTCTGCCTGGCGACGGATCTGCTCGATTTCCTTCTTCTTCAACCCGAGACTTTCGAGCGTTGCGAAGGATGTATAATCGGTACAGACGGGCGTGCGGCTGGAGCCGACATTCTCTTCGACCACGAGGTTTCTTCCGGCAGCAGCTTCTTCTTCCGTCCAGATAACGGTGTTCGAGGATACCCAGAAAGTGCGGTCGCAATATTGGGCCTGGTAGTAGCCCTCTTTCGGTTTTGTCAGAATTTCATGAAATCCGGTGAACGTACCGTTGGAATACTGGGACCTGATATAAAAGTCGCTCTGAGCGTGAGCTACGCCGGCAAAGGTAGTGCCAGCGGCCGTCAGAGCAGCGAAGAACGCGAGGGCGCGTTTCATGTCAGGGTCCTTTTTTCTGCGCGCTTATGTCACCTGTTCCTGTTGAAAGTCTAAGCTGACCAGCTTACCCGAGCCTTACCAGCCCGGTGCCGGCTTTTTTAGTTGCCGTGATATGACTTGGCAGCGTTGTCGCCGTCCGTTGTTTTGAACGCTTCGCGAATGACCGCGAAACGGTTTACCCGCTTTACCGACGACCCGTCATTTTGAACGACAAGTCTCGGATCATCCTGTACGCCGAGGTCTTCAAGCGTCACCTGTTCTTCAGGATGATCGCAAATCGGCCGCCAGCCCTTGCCCCGATTGAACTCCACCCGAACCTTGTAATCCTGCTGCACTTCGAGCTGCGTCCAGGCGACTGTCGCATAGCGTACAAAGTAGGATCTGCCACAATACTGAACTGCCACCAGCCCGTCCGCCATCCGGTCATAGATGCGGTGGGAGCCGCGGAACAGCTGATTGCCGTCGCGCGAAATAATGTAGGTGTCACCCGGTTTCGGCGTGTTGTTGCCGGCCTGCGCATTGGCGCACGCAAGGGCGAGGGCACTTCCTGCAAGAAGCGCACGTTGGATTAACATATCCCGTTCCCTTTACCGCGAAATCATTTCGCGAGTTGGTTCCTGCTTACGGTGACCATACGGCAAGTGTTTGTAAAAGTGATTTCGTAAGGGAAATGAGTTTGATTAAAACTTTAAAAGCACTGATTTTGTTGACGAATTATCGAATAACTGTCCAGAAGCGGCCGGCTTTTAGCGTGTGTGATACGTGCTGTGGCCTTCTTCGACGCTATTGCTCTGGAACATTGCGCCGATCGCGGAAAGCCTGCTTTGTGGGGCCGAAGTCTCATCTGGAGCGGCCAGAAGATCGTGCGCACTCATTGTGACGCCGATGTCCTCAAGACTGACCTGTCGCTCGGGATTGCCGCAGATCGGACGCCAGCCACGGCCAAAATTGAATTCCACCTGAACTTTGTTGCCGCGTTCGGTTTCCACTTGCGTCCAAGCGACCGAATGGCTGCGTACAAAATAGCTACGCTGGCAATAAGAGACCTTTTTCAATCCGCGGGCGTTTTCCGTGAACAGCTTGTGGCTGCCCACAAAGTGTCCGCTGCGATCGCGTGAAATCAGGTAAAAATCGCCAGGCTGAGGTATGGCACCTGCAAAAGCGGTGGAGCCTGCGCACAAAAATGCAGCCAGAATGGTCGCTGGTTTAATCATAAAGGTTCTGATCTTGAGTTACGTTGAGGTCAAGTTGTCTGGAATATACATATGACCAAGCGGAAGCCCAGCGCGAACTCCCATGAGCGTTAATGAGCATTTACTCAGGAAATTGCATTTAAAATCGATGTGAGGGCAGTTCTGACGGTGGCAAGCCGGATTGATTGCCGGCCGTTGTCTGCAAACCAGCAATGGAGATGATCCGTCGGGCGATCCTTTGCCGCAACGGCAATATGGACAGTGCCAACTGGCTTTTGAGCACTTCCGCCACCTGGTCCAGCGATACCCGTTACAGAAACTGCTACATCCGCATTGGATCTGGCGAGTGCTCCTTCTGCCATGGCAATCGCGACTTCCTTGCTCACGGCCCCATGCTTTTCGATAAGGTCTTTCGGAACGCCCAGCATTTCGTTCTTTGCTTCATTGGAGTAGGTCACAAACCCCCGGTCCACGGCGGCCGAAGATCCCGCGATCTCCGTAAGTGCTCCGCAAATCAGGCCTCCGGTGCAGGATTCTGCCGTCGCTACCATTTTCTTGGCGGCAATGAGCCCGTCCAGCACAGCAATTGACAGAGGCGCAAGCTCTTCCAGGTTGTTTGGAGATGTCTCGGTCATGGATTTCTAGTCCTCGTCCTGAAAAGGAAGACGCACAGTCACACTGGCCAGGGCCGCGATACCTTCCTTGCGGCCTGTGAAACCGAGGCGCTCGGATGTCGTGGCCTTGACCGAGATCCTCGAAACAGGCATGGCGCAAATCTTGGCAATCGAAGAGCGAATTGCCTCGCGGTGGGGGCCGATCTTCGGTTCCTCGCATACGATGGTGACGTCGACATGCGCCAGTCTTCCACCGCGTTCAGACAGGCGGCGCATGGCGTCCATTTGAAACTGGTCAGAAGAGGCACCTTTCCACTGCGGGTCGCTTGGAGGGAAATGCTGGCCGATATCGCCATCGCCAATGGCACCAAGCGTTGCGTCCGTAATAGCGTGCAGCACCACATCCGCGTCTGAGTGACCTTTCAGCTTGCTGGAGTGGGGAATGGCTACCCCGCCCAAAATGACGGCATCGCCATCTTCAAAGGCGTGGACGTCGTATCCGATCCCGGTTCTGACGTCGGCGAGTTCTGAAAGCGGCAACGGGGAGGCGGGGGTAGTCGACATCAGTTGTAACTCGGCCTGTTGTTCTGCACGACGGAGGTCGGCGGCAGTTGTGATCTTGAATGCAGCGGGGTCGCCCTCCGTCAGGACAATGGTCATCCCGTCCCATTCCGCAAGGCCGGTGTCGTCAGTAAAATCGAGTTTTCCCGCTGCTACCGCCTTTTCGTGCGCCCTGAGTATGCGCTGCAAGGGAAAGGCCTGTGGTGTCTGCGCTGCCCAGAGCCCGGCTCTGTCAACGGTTTCCAGCGAACGACCCGATTGATCTGCTCTTTTTAACGTGTCGGCCACGGGCAGCGCGGCGAGAACGCCTTCGTTCCCTGCCTGCAGTTGCTCAAGCAATCTGTCTATCACGGCAGATTGGAGAAACGGCCGTGCAGCATCGTGGATCAAAACGTAATCAAATCCTTCGAGTGCGAGGGCCTTCAATCCTGCCAGGACCGATTGCTGCCTGGTGGCACCACCGTAGACTGCCGGTCCGATCTTGGACGCTGTTTCAGTGGAGGCCGCTCTTGCTGCTTCAGAGAAATGGTTCACGTCGTCAGGGTGAATGACGGTTACGAGACGGTTGATCCGGGGGTGATTCCCGAGAGCATCCAGTGTATGGCTCAGCACAGGACGGCCAGCCAACGGCCTGTATTGCTTGGGTAACGCATTGTCGGAGCCCGCAAGACGGGTGCCACGCCCTGCGGCAACGACTAGGGCGGCAGCGGTTTTTGTCATTAACGGGCTCCTCGTGCTCTGCATCAAACCGTCAGCTTTGAACCGTCTTTACCTAGGAACCTGTTCGGACCGCAAATTTTGACTTGTTGCATTGCGAAACTTGTCTACAATATAGGCAATTATGAATCTGCACAGTCAATAAGCAGAAAAGAGACGCTGTGTCGCCGTCTATGAAAACACTCACGATTGGCCGGTATCAACTCGCAAACCCGGCCGTGCTCGCGCCGATGTCCGGCGTGACCGATCTCCCTTTCCGCCGGCTGGCTGCCAGATACGGCGCCGGCATGGTCGTCAGCGAAATGGTTGCGAGCGAATCCTTCGTCAAAGGCGACGCCGAAACGCAAATGCGTGCGGAGGCTCAGGACAAGGGGCTTCATGTCGTTCAGCTTGCAGGGCGTGAAGCCCGCTGGATGGGGGAGGCCGCCAAGGTTATCGCTGGTCTTGGTGCCGATGTAATCGATATCAACATGGGCTGTCCCGCCAAAAAGGTGACGTCCGGATACTCCGGTTCCGCACTGATGCGGGATCTCGACCATGCCCTGACGCTGGTTGATGCGACGGTGGCAGCGGTCGATGTGCCCGTCACTTTGAAGATGCGCCTTGGCTGGGATGACAAGAACCTGAATGCACCGGAGCTGGCCCGCCGTGCGGAAGCAGCCGGGGTGCAACTCATCACCGTTCACGGGCGCACCCGATGCCAGTTCTACAAGGGCAAGGCCGACTGGCGTGCGATTGCAGCTGTCAAGGACGCTATTTCGGTTCCCCTGATCGCCAATGGGGATTGCAAGAGTGCTGAAGATGCCTTGCGTATGCTTGAGCTTTCCGGCGCTGACGGCGTGATGATTGGCCGGGGCGCATATGGACGTCCCTGGTTGCCGGGCCACATCGGACATTTTCTGGCAAGTGGCGAACAGCTCAACGCACCAACTGGAACAGAGCTGGCGGAGTTAGTGGCGGAGCACTACGAGGCCATCCTCAGCCACTACGGTGAGCGGCAGGGTATTCGCATCGCGCGCAAGCATCTCGGTTGGTATCTGGACGAGACAACGTCTGCGGGCGCAGCCGACATCCCTGGATCTGTCCGCAAGACCCTTATGACTTCCAATCAGCCGTCGGAGGTTATCCGCCTCGCAAGCGACTGGCTTTCTTCCTCGAACAAACGGACAGCAGCTTGAAGGACATCATGTCTCAGACAGGCCGTACGGCCGCGCTTGCCAGTGACGGGCCGACTATACTGGATGCCTTGCCACACCCGGTGCTTCTGGTTGCGCCGGACGGCGTGATCGAGTCTGCCAACATGGCCGCGGAAATTTTCATGCGGTCCAGTGTATCGGTGCTTCGTCGCCATCCAATCAGTGACTTTGTTCCTTTCGGGAGCCCCTTGCTGACCCTGATCGAGCAGGTGCGTGAACGCAGCGCGCCGGTCAACGAATACAAGGTCGACATCGGTTCTCCGCGTATCGGTGCGCCGAAGGTGGTCGATATCAACGCTGCGCCGGTATCGGAGCGGCCGGGGGCTGTGGTGTTGATGTTCCAGGAACGCACCATGGCGGAAAAGATCGACCGGCAGCTGACGTCCCGTGGAGCCGCCCGCACCGTGACGGGACTTGCCGCCATGTTGGCGCACGAGATCAAGAATCCGCTGTCAGGAATTCGTGGCGCGGCCCAGCTTATAGAGCAGTCGGTGCCAGCCGAAGACCGGGCGCTGACTCGTCTTATCATGGATGAGACCGACAGGATCGTGAAGCTGGTCGACCGGATGGAAGTATTTTCGGACGAACGACCGATCGAAAGAGAGCCGGTCAATATTCACGTGGTTCTGGACCACGTGAAGCGCTTGTCGGATTCCGGCTTTGCCCGCGGCAAACGGATTGTGGAGATTTATGATCCATCGTTGCCTCCGGTTTATGCCAACAAGGATCAGCTGATTCAGGTTTTCCTGAACCTGATCAAGAATGCCAGCGAAGCGATTGGCGATGATCCCGATGGTGAAATTCGCGTTTCGACGGCGTTTCGGCCCGGTGTGAGGCTGTCTGTTCCCGGTACTGACGAAAAGGTCAGCCTGCCGCTGGAGTTCTGTGTTCAGGACAATGGACCGGGCGTTCCGGAAGACCTTCTTCCGCATCTGTTTGAGCCGTTTATCACGACAAAGACCAATGGCTCAGGTCTTGGTCTGGCACTCGTTGCCAAAATCATTGGTGACCACGGCGGTGTCATCGAATGTGACAGCCAACGCCAGAAGACAGTTTTCCGCATTCTGATGCCCGCGTTCACGGGTGACAGCACAGCTTCGTCCGACCGGACCAGCAGAGGAACCGAGTAACCATGCCGACGGGCACGATTTTAGTTGCAGACGACGACGCAGCCATCCGCACAGTTCTCAATCAGGCCCTGTCCAGGGCAGGTTATACGGTGCGGCTGACTTCCAACGCCTCAACGCTCTGGAGATGGGTCTCATCCGGCGATGGCGATCTTGTGATCACCGACGTGGTCATGCCGGACGAAAATATCTTCGACGTGCTGCCACGCATGAAAAAGATGCGGCCGGAGTTGCCGGTTCTGGTCATGAGCGCACAGAACACCTTCATGACGGCCATAAAGGCCTCGGAGAAGGGGGCGTATGAATATCTGCCCAAGCCGTTCGACCTGAAGGAGCTGACCAGTATTGTTCAGCGCGCACTGGAAGAGCCGAAGAAGCGGCCGGCTGTCGATCTTGATGATGCGGGCGAGGGTATGCCACTTGTGGGGCGGTCTCCCGCCATGCAGGAGATCTACCGGGTTCTTGCACGGCTGATGCAGACCGACCTGACGGTGATGATCAACGGCGAATCCGGTACCGGCAAGGAACTTGTCGCAAGGGCGCTTCATGATTACGGCAAGCGGCGTAACGGACCGTTTGTTGCCATCAACATGGCGGCCATTCCACGAGACCTCATCGAAGCCGAGTTGTTCGGTCACGAGAAGGGTGCCTTTACCGGAGCACAGAACCGCAGCTCCGGTCGGTTTGAACAGGCAGATGGCGGTACATTGTTTCTGGACGAAATCGGCGACATGCCGATGGAAGCTCAAACCAGGTTGCTGCGCGTCTTGCAGCAGGGCGAATACACGACCGTCGGTGGCCGCACCCCGATCAAGACCGACGTCAGGATCATCGCAGCCACCAACAAGGACTTGCGGCACCTGATTAATCAGGGCCTTTTCCGCGAAGACCTTTATTTCCGGCTGAATGTGGTTCCGATCCGCCTGCCGCCGTTGCGCGAGCGCGTGGAGGACATTCCGGATCTGGTGAGGCACTTCTTTACGCTCGTTGAAAAAGAGGGGCTGCCGGCAAAGCAGATCGACCAGGGAGCGCTCAATCTTCTGCGCCGGTATCGCTGGCCTGGAAACGTGCGCGAACTGGAGAACCTCGTTCGTCGTTTGGCTGCGCTGTATCCGCAGGACGTGATCAGCGAAAACCTGCTGGAGCAGGAGTTGAGTCAGCCTTCGGTCTCGCCGATGGAAGAGGAATCCCAGGAGACCGTCAATCTCGGTGGGTCGGTCGAGCGTTATCTTTCCGGCTATTTCGACACGTTCGGCGATGCCTTGCCGCCTCCCGGCCTCTATCACCGCATCCTGAGGGAGGTGGAGTACCCTCTGATCAGCGCAGCATTGGCGGCGACGCGTGGTAACCAGATCAAGGCGGCAGAGCTTCTCGGTGTCAACCGGAACACACTGCGCAAGAAGATCCGGGATCTCGACATCCAGGTGATGCGGTCTACCCGATAGTCTTTTCAGGACAGGGCGGCAAATTGATGCGGTCAGGCCGAAAGGTCTGGCCGCTTTTTTGTTCCAGTTGCAGGTTGTCGTGACGAGTGGTCTTGTGATTCACGGGGTGGGAAATCACGAGGAGATATTTTCGTCCTCAATATCAGCCTGGTTTCATTGGGTCATCTGAAGGAAAATTCCAATTACAGACGGGGCATTCATTTTGTGAATGCTGCAAAAAAGAATAACGAATTCAGCAGTGTGCGATAAAGTGATCACCTGTCCACCGCAAATTTTCTGCGCCTCTTCTGGTCTGTTGCAATTTCGCAACATTGTGTGATAAGTTTGCCGCAAATACATCAAGACAGTCCGCGTTTGGCGAGCTGAAATCAAAAGAGACCGAATGATACTGGAAGCAGTACAAGAACCCGTCGCTCAATCCAGCGCCGCAGGCAAATTCTGGCGGCGTGTGGGTCTTGCGATCATCCTGCTTGCCCTCGTTTCCATCGGTGTCACCTTCGTTATCCTGATGGGGCTGACGTCCATCGATCCCACGCGGGAAGTCATCATGGTCGCAATGACCATAAATGGTGCGCTCGCGGCAATTCTCGTGGGTGTCATCGCCTTCGAGATCCTGAAGTTGTGGCAAGCGCGGCGGCGTGGACGGGCTGCTGCTCGCCTTCACGTGAGGGTCGTGGCTCTGTTCAGTGTGGTTGCTGCTGTACCGGCCGTTCTCATGGCGATTCTGGCGGCGATTACATTGGACCGCGGCCTTGATCGCTGGTTCGAGGACCGGACGCGTCAGATTATCGACAACGCCCTGACCGTTGCTCAGGCCTATCTTCAGGAACACGCCAGGGTTCTGCGCGGCGACCTGATCGCCATGACCAACGATATCGACCGGGCAAAGGCGGTTTATGAATTCGAGCCGACCCGTTTCGATCAGTTCTTTGCAACGCAGGTTTCCCTTCGCGGTATCCTCGCAGCCTTTATCCTGAACGAAAACGGCGAGGTGGTCACCCGCGTCGTCATAGATCCCAACGCGGAAGTGCCGCTGCCGCCTGCCGACAGCTTCTTCAAGGCAAAATCCGGGGATCCGATCCTGATCGCACCGGGAAGTTCCAACCTGGTCGGCGGTGTCATGAAATTGTCCGCCTATGACAATTTCTATCTTTATGCCGTTCGCGCCATAGATCCGCGCGTTGTCGAATATCTGCGTCTTGCCGAGACGGGTGCTTCGCAATACCAGCAGATGGAGAATAGCCGCTTTGGCGTCCAGGTGGCCTTTGCTCTGGTCTATCTCGGCGTTGCGCTGGTGTTGCTCTTGTCGGCGATCTGGATAGGTTTCGGGTTTGCCAATCGACTTGTTTCGCCGATCCGAACGTTGATTTCGGCAGCCGACGAGGTGTCCAAAGGCAATCTCGTCGTCAAGGTTCCGACCGAGAAATCCGGTGGTGACCTCGCCAACCTGGGCGAAACCTTCAACAAGATGACCGGTCAGCTTCTCGGGCAGCGTGATGCGCTTCTGGCGGCGAACGAGCAGATCGACCGCCGCCGCCGCTTCAACGAAGCCGTTCTTTCCGGAGTGTCCACCGGCGTCATTGGCGTTGACGATGAAGCCTCGATCATGCTGATCAACCGCTCCGCCCTGGAATTGCTGCAGCTGGATGAAGTGCAGATCCTGAACAAGTCTCTGATCGAGGTGGTTCCTGAGCTGAACGACTGCATTTCCGATGTCTTGAAGAATGACAGTGACAGGGTTCCGGAAACGCAGATCGAGATCACGCGGGGCGGACGCCTGCGTACGATCAACGTGCGTATAACGAGGGAGCAGTCTACCCGGCGCGAACATGGTTTTGTGGTGACGCTGGATGACATTACAGATCTGGTTTCGGCACAGCGCAATTCGGCCTGGGCGGATGTTGCCCGGCGCATCGCGCATGAGATCAAGAATCCGCTGACACCGATCCAGCTCTCGGCAGAACGCATACGCCGCCGCTACGGCAAACGCATCGAGGAGGACCGGGAAGTCTTCGATCAATGCATCGACACCATTGTTCGGCAGGTGGGCGATATCGGTCAGATGGTGGACGAGTTCTCGTCCTTCGCCCGTATGCGCAAGCCAACGAAGACATCTGGAGATCTGCGCGAGGCGGTGCGCGATGCGGCGTTCATGCAGTCGGTGGCAAATCCGGAAATCAGTGTTACCGCGGATGTTCCGTCCAGTCCGGTGACGGCTGTCTTTGACGCGCGTCTCGTTGGCCAGGCTCTGACCAATGTGGTCAAGAATGCTGCGGAGGCGGTGAGTGCGCGCATTGGAGACGATTTGCCCAAAGGCAAGGTGACCGTGCATTTGCGCGGTGAACTGGAAGACGGCAGCGGCCGGATCGTGATTGATGTCATCGACAATGGCATCGGGCTGCCGGAAGAAAATCGCAGCCGGCTTTTGGAACCCTATATGACAACCCGGGAGAAGGGGACGGGCCTTGGCCTTGCCATCGTCCGCAAGATCCTGGAAGACCACGGCGGTGGCATCGAATTGCTCGACGCCCCCAAAACCAACCCAGAGGACACGGGCACGCTCGTTCGACTGACATTGGCAGCACATGCCGAGATCGAGCCGGAGACCGACCTGCAAAACCAGACTGTGACTGCCCATGGCGCATGATATTCTTGTCGTAGACGACGAAACCGATATTCGCGAAATGATTGCCGGCATCCTGGATGATGACGGTTATGGAACGCGGACCGCGCATGATTCAGACAGCGCCCTGGCCGCAGTGAAGGAGCGCAAGCCTTCGCTTGTCATTTTGGATATCTGGTTGATGGGAAGCCGCCTCGACGGCCTTGCCCTACTCGATATCTTCCGTGAAACGGATCCTGAAATGCCGGTCGTGATCATCTCCGGTCACGGCAACATTGAAACAGCGGTTTCTGCCATCAAGCGCGGGGCCTACGATTACATCGAAAAGCCGTTCAAGGCAGACCGGCTGGTTCATATCGTCGAGCGCGCCCTGGAAGCTTCCAGCCTGAAACGTGAAATCCGCGATCTGAAGCAGCGCAGCGGCGAAACCAGCGAAATCATTGGCAATTCCTCGGCAGCTCACAACCTTCGGCAAACCATCCAGAAGATTGCGGGAACGAACAGTCGTATCCTGATCGTCGGTCCTTCCGGTGCGGGCAAGGAGCGTGCTGCCCGGATGATCCACGACATGTCGCCGCGTGCCAAAAGCCCGTTCGTTGTGCTGAACGCTGCAACCATCACGCCGTCTCGGATGGAAGAAGAACTCTTCGGCATCGAGGATGAAAACGGCAATCTGCGCAAGATTGGTGCGCTGGAAGAAGCGCATGGCGGTACGCTTTACCTCGACGAAGTCGCCGACATGCCCGCCGAGACCCAGGGGAAAATCCTGCGGGTTCTCGTGGAGCAGAGCTTCGCTCGTGTTGGCGGCACCCAGAAGGTTCAGGTCGACATTCGCATCCTGTCCTCGACATCTAAAAATCTCGAAGAACACATTGCGTCGGGACTGTTCCGGCAGGATCTCTACCACCGTCTGAGCGTGGTTCCCCTGCGTGTGCCCGGTCTTGCGGAACGGCGTGAGGATATTCCGGTATTGGTGCATCACTTCATGCACCAGATCTCCGGTGCTTCGGGCATTCCGCAGAGGCCTATCGGTGATGACGCCATGGCGGTTCTGCAAACGCATGACTGGCCGGGCAACGTGCGTCAGTTACGCAACAACGTCGAACGTCTAATGATTCTGAGTCGCGGCGATCCGGACAGCACCATCACCGCGGATTTGCTGCCAGCGGAAATCGGAGAAACTCTGCCGAGCCTGCCCACGTCAGGTACGGGAGAACACCTGATGTCCGTACCGTTGCGGGAGGCCCGGGAGATCTTCGAGCGTGAATATCTTCAGGCTCAAATCAAGAGATTTGACGGGAACATCTCGCGGACTGCCGAATTTGTCGGTATGGAACGGTCTGCGCTTCACCGGAAGCTGAAAACCCTAGGCATGACCTGAGGCACTTCGGGAAGCGATAGGTAACGGCAAGGCGGGAAAGGGATCTTTCCATGAAAATCGTGATTTGCGGCGCGGGGCAGGTGGGCTACGGCATTGCCGAGCGTCTTGCTGCGGAACAGAACGACGTGTCCGTGATCGATTCTTCTCCGCAACTGATCAACGCCATTGGGGATCAGCTGGACGTGCGTGGCTTTGTCGGCCATGGCGCGCATCCGGACGTTCTTGCACAGGCCGGGGCCGAAGAGGCCGACATGATTGTTGCCGTCACGCTTTATGACGAGGTCAACATGGTGGCCTGTCAGGTGGCGCATTCGCTCTTCAACGTTCCCACAAAGGTCGCCCGTATCCGGGCGCAATCCTATTTGCAGGGGCGCTGGCGCAATCTGTTTTCGCGCGATCACATGCCGATCGACGTGATCATCTCGCCAGAAATCGAAGTTGGCGAGATGGTACTGCGTCGTCTGGCGCTTCCGGGCGCCGTCGAGACTGTCCGGTTTGCCGACGACCAGGTTGTTGTCGTCGGGATCATGTGCGAGGAGGACTGCCCGGTGGTGGACACTCCCTTGCGCCAGCTTACCGAACTCTTCCCGGACCTTGGGGCCGTTGTCGTCGGCCTTTATCGCAACAACAGGCTGTTTGTTCCCAAGAGCAGCGATTCCATTCTGACTGGTGATCTTGCCTATGTGGTTGCCCGCCGCGACCAGGTTCGCAGAACGCTGAGCATTTTCGGACACGAGGAACCGGAAGCGGCCCGTGTCGTGATTTGCGGTGGTGGCAACATCGGGCTCTATGTCGCCAAGGCACTTGAACAGCGTCAGTCCGGAACGAAGATCAAGCTTATCGAAGCCTCCCGTGAGCGGGCGATGGCTGTTGCCGATGAGTTGAAGCGATCGGTTATCCTGCATGGCAGCGCGCTGGATCAGACGATCCTGAATGAAGCCGATGCCGGCGATGCCGATACCATGGTGGCTCTCACCAACGAGGATGAAGTCAACATTCTGTCTTCCGTCATGGCGAAGAAGCTTGGCTGCAAGCGCTCCTTGTCGCTGTTGAACAATCCGAGTTACCCGGCTTTTGCCAACGCGCTGGGGATTGATGCGTTTATCAACCCGCGCGCCGTAACCATCTCTCGTATTCTCCAACACGTCCGACGTGGTCGTATCCGGGGCGTACATTCGCTTCAGAACGGGGCTGCGGAAATTGTCGAGGCGGAAGCACTTGATACGTCGCCGCTGGTCGGCAAGCCGCTTAGGGTTATCGATCTGCCGTCCGGTATCCGCATTGGTGCGGTTTTCCGCGGCGGCGAGGTGCTTACGCCTAATGGTGACCTGCAGATTCAGGCACAAGACCGTATCGTGATCTTCGCGGTTGCGAACCGCGTGCGCCAGGTAGAACAGATGTTCCGCGTCAGCCTTGACTTCTTTTAAGGCTGAGTGGCTTCTTTCTGGCCTTGCTTTTGTCTGACCGAAAGGTCAAAACTTACAAAAATACCAATCGGTTCGTTTCGAACCGTCCTGTTCTGGAGGAACCATGAGCCGGATTGCCTATGTCAACGGCCAGTATGTGCGTCATGCCGATGCTGCGGTGCATGTTGAAGACCGCGGTTATCAGTTTGCCGATGGCGTTTATGAAGTCTGTGAAGTCTGGCAGGGCAAGATCGTCGACGTTCCGCGCCATCTGGACCGCCTTGGCCGGTCCTTGAGTGAACTGCGCATAGACTGGCCAATGGCCCGCAACGCCGTGGAATTCGTGCTGCATCAGGTAGTCCGTCGGAATCTTGTTCGCAACGGACTGGTTTATATTCAGGTGACGCGTGGTGTTTCCAAGCGCGATCACTTCTTCCCGCCGGCGCATGTTGCACCGTCGATCGTGGTGACCGCCCGTTCGTCCAGCCCGACTGCTGCCAAGGCACAGGCCGAACAGGGTATCTCGGTGTTCAGTTATCCGGAAAACCGTTGGCCGCGCGTTGATATCAAGACCGTTGCGCTTTTGCCGAACGTGCTGGCGAAACAGAACGCCAAGGAACAGGGCGGCAAAGAAGCCTGGTATGTGGATGCCGACGGCAATGTCACAGAAGGCGGATCGACAAACGCCTGGATCGTTACCAAGGAAGGCGTGCTGGTCACCCGGCCGGCCGAGAGCGGAATCCTGCGCGGTATTACACGCGCCGTGGTTCTTGATCTCGTCCAAAAGGAAGGGCTGACGTTTGAGGAAAGACCGTTTAGCCTTGAAGAAGCTTTCGATGCGAAGGAAGCTTTCGTTACGGCAGCGACGACTGTCGTGATGCCTGTGACACGTTTGGACGGCAGGATTATCGGAAACGGTCATCCTGGATCGGTGGCAACCCGATTGCGCGAATTGTTCCATACTGCTACTGATTTGCAGGCGGTATGATTCGATTGGCCTCATTGGGTCGAAAGTACGAAACTATTTTAGACCGAGGCAGACGGTCTTGACTGGTGGGCTATACGAAAAGCGGGCGGTGCGTCAAACATTAGTCATTGATACTGAACGGCTTTTGACGGTAGGCTGCTGAAACGCCGGATGCTCGGCCGCATCCGGGGCAAATAGGATAAAAAGACTGATGGCTGAGCGCGCACAAAATCTCCAAGACACTTTTCTTAATCACGTTCGCAAGCAAAAAACTCCTCTGACGATTTTTCTGATCAACGGTGTGAAATTGCAGGGTGTCGTGACATGGTTCGACAACTTCTGCGTTCTGCTGCGTCGTGATGGGCATTCCCAGCTGGTTTACAAACACGCGATTTCCACAATTATGCCAAACGGACCTGTTCAACTGTTCGATCAGGCTGAGGAAAACGCTGAAAAGGCAAGCTGATTGAAACCGAAGTCTCGCGCAGACGATTTTTCTAAATCCAACGGTTCCGAGGAACCTGGCCAGAAATCTCTAAGGTTGAAAGATACTGGGGTGGACCGTCTGCCCCAGCCCTTCCGTGCGATGATTCTGGAGCCGGTTCTGCAGTTGCGTGGCGAGTCCGCGCAGACAGAACTTCGCGGCAATCGCAGCCCGGAGGCGCGGCTGGAAGAAGCCCTCGGCCTTAGTGCTGCCATCAATCTCAATATCGCGCATTCCGGCGTTGTCCGGGTCAACAATCCCAAGCCTGCAACCCTGTTTGGCGATGGCAAAGTTGCCGAGCTTGCCGGGATCGTTGCAAGCGAGGATCTGGATCTTGTTGTCATAGATCATCCGCTCACCCCGGTTCAGCAGCGAAATCTTGAACGCCGGCTGAAGACCAAGGTCATCGACCGCACCGGTCTTATCCTGGAGATCTTCGGCGACAGGGCCCGCACCAAGGAAGGTCGGCTTCAGGTCGATCTGGCGCATCTAACCTGGCAGAAGAGCCGTCTCGTCCGCTCCTGGACCCACCTTGAGCGCCAGCGCGGCGGTGCCGGTTTCATGGGCGGTCCGGGTGAAACCCAGATCGAGGCCGACCGGCGCCAGATTCAGGACCGGATCATTGCGTTGCAGAAACAGCTGGAACAGGTTCGCCGGACGCGTGACCTGCACCGCAAGAAGCGCAAGAAAATCCCGCAACCGGTTGTCGCGCTGGTCGGTTATACCAATGCTGGGAAATCGACGCTTTTCAATCGGATGACTGAATCTGACGTTTTTGCCAAGGATCTTCTGTTCGCCACGCTCGATCCGACCTTGCGCAAGGTAGCCTTGCCGCATGGCAAGGAAGTCATCCTGTCGGATACGGTGGGGTTCATCTCCGATCTTCCGACCCATCTGGTCGCCGCATTCCGGGCGACGCTGGAAGAAGTGCTTGAAGCGGATCTCATCCTGCATGTGCGGGACATTTCGCATCCGGACACCGAAGCGCAGGCAGAAGACGTCAAGAAGACGCTGACCGATCTTGGTGTTGACGCGTTGACGGGCGCGCCGATCATCGAAGTCTGGAACAAGATCGACTGCCTTGATCCGGCTTACCGCGACAAGTTGCTGGAAGATGCCGGTGAAGAGGGGCCGATTGCCCTTTCCGCGCTGACCGGCGAAGGGATCGAGCAGCTTTATGCCAGTGTCGATGCTTTCATGGCGCAGCACGACGACATCCTGACTGTGAAGATCCCTGTTGCCGATGGCGCTTTGCTGGCGAAACTTTATCAGATGGCAGAGGTGCTGGAACGCACCGATGCCGAAGATTTCGTAACGGCGGAAGTGCGCGTTTCCGACAAGCAACGTGGCCCGTTTCGCGAGCTTTATGCCGCTTATCTTTAGCTAGTCTGAAGGAAAGCCGGAACGAGCCGAGCAGGGGGAACTATTTGTTCTTCGCTGCCTGCCAGGCTGCTTCCATCTCATCCAGCGTCATCGCTTCAAGTGTCGTGTCCGTTTTCACTGCGTGAGCTTCAATGGCTGCAAAACGCTTGCGGAATTTCCGGTTTGTGCGCCTGAGAGATTCTTCCGGATCGATGTCCAGATGCCGGGCGAGGTTTGCAAGCGCGAACAACGTGTCGCCGAGTTCGTCGGAGATCCGGTCTTTGTCCGGAGCGGATTTGGCGAGTTCCTCGTCGAGTTCGTGGGTTTCTTCTCTGATCTTGTCCAGAACCAGTCTGGCATCGTTCCAGTCAAAACCAACCCTTGAAGCCCGTCGCTGCAGCTTTTCGGCTTCCTGAAGGGCCGGAAAGGCGGTCGGGACGTCGTCGAGAAAGCCCTTTTGCGCTTCTTCCATGCCGAGCGCTTCCCTGGCGGCTCGCTTTTCCGCTCGCTCTTCAGCCTTGATCCGTTCCCAGATACCTTTGACCAGTTCCGGTTTTTCTCCGTTTTCGTCACCGAAAACATGCGGGTGCCTGCGGACAAGTTTTTTTGTAATGGCTTCGACCACATCGCCAAAGTCGAAGTGGTCGTCTTCTTCAGCCATGCGTGCATGGTAGACGACCTGAAGCAACAGATCGCCGAGCTCCTCGCGCAGTTCCACCAGGTCGTTCTTGGCAATGGCGTCCGCGACTTCGTAGGCCTCTTCCAGCGTATAGGGCGCGATGGTCGCGAACGTCTGTTCCAGATCCCAGGGACAACCGGTCACAGGTGTTCTGAGCGCTGCCATGATTTCGATAAGGCGGGAAATGTCGCGGCTGGGAGTCATGGAGTGGAAACATCCTGTCTGCTTGTCATCCGGATGATGCCTTTTGGCATATCCGGGATGACAAGTGGAGAGGCAAATCACCCCCTGACGGACGGATGCCAGAAGGTGACGGCGCGTTCCAGGAGCGCGACGAGGCCGTAGAACAGCGATCCGGCGAGGGCGGCAACGGCGATTTCTGCCCAGACCATGTCAACGTTCATGCGGCCGACCTCCGTGGAGATACGGAAACCCATGCCGACGATTGGTGTGCCGAAGAATTCCGCGACAATGGCGCCGATCAGGGCGAGCGTCGAATTGATCTTCAGCGCATTGAAGATGAAGGGCATGGCCATCGGCAGACGCAGCTTGAAAAGCGTCTGCCAGTAGTTGGAGGCATAGGTGCGCATCAGGTCGCGTTGCATGGCATCAGAAGCGGCAAGACCTGATACCGTGTTCACCAGCATCGGGAAGAAGGTCATGATGATCACGACCGCTGCCTTGGACGGCCAGTCGAAGCCGAACCACATCACCATGATGGGGGCGACACCGATGATCGGCAGTGCAGATACCAGATTGCCGATCGGCAGCAGCCCGCGGCGCAGGAACGGCACCCGGTCCACCAGAATTGCAGTGATGAACGCCGAACCACAACCGATGGCGTAACCGGCCAGAACGGCTTTCAAGAAAGTCTGGCGAAAGTCAGCCCACAACGTTGGCCCGGAATTGGTCAGGCGAACCCAGATTTCGGAAGGGGCTGGCAACAGAACCTTCGGAACGCCCGCGCCAGTGACCACGATTTGCCACAGTACAAGAAGGGTAATGCCAAAGAGTGCCGGAATGGCGAGGTTGATGAGCCGGGCTGCAAGCGGCGACAGGTTTCGCCATGTGGCAAGACGCTCAACGAAGAGCCAGGCCGCTGCCCAGGTTGCTGCTACCAGTGCCCAGAAACCGAGCGTGGCCTGCCCGACATGGTGCGAGGAGGTTGAGATCAGCAGCCAGGCAGCAATGGCGGTAATGATGCCGAGGACAACGTCTCCAAAGGGGTTGCGCATGAAGCCAAGTTCGTAGCGTACACCGGCGACTGCCAGGATGACCAGGCAAAGAGCCAGACGCGGTACATCCATGATGCCGTAGTCCGGTCCGAAGATCGGACTGAACAGACCAACTACCACCATGGCTACGATGAACCAGGCCAACAGCGCCGGCATATCGAGGCGGCTCTTTTTTGCGGTCATGGTGCTCATCCGGCCATCCCCATGCGTTTCAGCGTGCGCTTCTCGATCATGCCTATCAGGGCAACCAGGGACCCTGCCAAAAAAGCGGCCATCAGAAGTGCCGACCAGATCTGGACAGTTTGGCCGTAGTAGGAGCCGGCAAGCAAACGCGCGCCGAGACCGGCCACGGCACCTGTCGGCAGTTCACCGACGATCGCTCCGACGAGAGAGGCAGCCATGCCGATTTTCATTGATGTGAAAAGGTAGGGCACTGCATAGGGCAGGCGCAGTTTCCAGAAAGCCTGGAAGCGCGTCGCCGAATAGGTGTGCATCAGGTCCATGTGAATGACTTCAGGTGATCTCAGTCCCTTCACCATGCCGACCGTGACCGGGAAGAAGGACAGGTATGTGGAGATCATCGCTTTGGGCAGCAAACCTGAGATCCCGACGGCGTTGAGAACGACGATGATCATCGGCGCGATGGCCAGAATGGGAATGGTTTGCGAGGAAATGACCCACGGCATCAACGATTTGTCGAGAACACGCGAATGAACGATGCCAATTGCCAGAAGAATGCCGAGTGTCGTGCCGATCAGAAACCCGAGAAGCGTCGAAGAGAGTGTGATGCCCGTGTGATAGACCAGCGACCGTTTGGACGTGATCTTCTTGTTTACCGTCGTGTCCCAGATTTCCACAATCACCTGGTGCGGCGCAGGCAGGACCGGGCGCTCCTGGTAAAGCGTATCGGTGACCAGTTGAGAGAACCCGACATCACTTTGTCCGGCGCGCTCATACATGTCTTTCTGGAATGGGGTGTTGAGTGCAACTGCAGCGACATACCAGAGCGCTATGATCGCCAATACGACGACAGTGACCGGACCGACCGTTCCAGACATCAGGCCGGCAAATGGGTTCATGCTACGGGTCTGCGAAAGAGAGGCGTCAGTCATGTATCCGCACCTTTCCCGCAATCGCAGAAATGCGCTGCCAAACCCTGGTCGCAAGACCACCAAGAGCCTGAATTTCCACGGCAGGGTCGACATCCACAAATGTCGCGGGTCGATGCGATTTAGTCTTCATAGGAGTGCCCTGCCTTCAGTCCATCGCGCACCCGGTGGGCGATTTTCAGGAACTCCGGTGTCTCGCGAATATCAAGACTGCGGTTGCGAGGCAGATCGCTTTCGATCACGTCGTAGATACGGCCCGGGCGCGGGCACAGCACGACGATCTTGGTCGACAGGAACACCGCTTCCGGGATCGAGTGGGTTACGAAGACAACGGTCTTGTTGGTCTTGGCCCAAAGCTGCAGCAATTGTTCGTTGAGATGGTCGCGGACGATTTCGTCGAGCGCACCGAAAGGTTCGTCCATCAGGAGCAGATCCGGCTCGACGGCGAGGGCGCGGGCGATCGACGCGCGCTGCTGCATGCCGCCTGAAAGCTGCCAAGGATACTTCTTTTCGAAGCCGGTGAGGTTCACCAGCTCCATGTTTCGGGAAATCCGCTGTTGCTGCTCGGCCTTTGAAAGCCCCATGATTTCGAGAGGCAATGCCACGTTCTTGGCAATCGTGCGCCAGGGATATAGGGCGGCAGCCTGAAAGACATAGCCATAAGCCCGATTGAGGCGTGCTTGTTCCGGAGAGACACCATTGACCGTGATGGACCCCGCGGTCGGCTTTTCAAGATCGGCGATGACCCTGAGCAACGTGGTCTTGCCGCAACCCGACGGACCGATGAAGGAAACGAAGTCTCCCTCTTCGATCTTCAAATCGATGTCTGAAAGCGCGTGAACCGGGCCGTCGTTGGTCTCGAATGTTAGCGAGAGGTTCTCGATATCGATCACCCGGTTCGGGCTGGCGCTTTGTTTGTTTTCCACCATTTCGGTGTCCTTTGCGCTGGCAAGTGCAGTCATCAAGTTCCTCGCGGCACGAGTCGGGTCCGGATTGACATGTTCGTTTCTTGAAGGCCCCGCCTGTTTGAAAGGCGAGGCCGGATTGGATCAGACGCCGCTGGCAGGAATGCCGGTGCGTTCCACCTTACGCGGTGCCGTCAGTTCCTTCCACGTGCTTAGCGCCTTGTTGACGGCCTGATACGGCTTGCGGGCGACAAATTCACCATGGCCCTGGCTGTGGTTGACGGTGCCGTCTTCCACCGCGACGCGGCCACGGGTGAGTGTGTAGCGCGGCAGCCCCTTGACGGCCTTGCCTTCGAAGACGTTGTAGTCGATGGCGGACTGTTGGCTGGAGGCGGAAATGGTTTTCGATTTTTCCGGATCCCAGACGACAAGATCGGCATCAGCGCCAACCAAAATTGCTCCTTTTTTCGGATAGATATTCAAAATCTTTGCAATATTGGTTGAAGTGACTGCGACGAATTCATTGGGCGTCAGGCGACCTGTATTCACGCCATATGTCCACAACATCGGCATCCGGTCTTCAAGACCACCGGTGCCGTTCGGGATTTTGGTGAAATCGCCGACACCGGTGCGCTTCTGATCGGTGGAAAATGCGCAATGGTCGGTCGCAACCACCTGCAAGGAGCCGGACGCGAGACCTGCCCAGAGGCTGTCCTGGTGTTTCTTGTCGCGGAACGGAGGCGACATGACCCGGCGTGCGGCGTGGTCCCAGTCGGCGTGCTTGTATTCGCTGTCATCGAGCGTCAGATGCTGGATAAGTGGTTCGCCATAGGCACGGATGCCGTTCTGGCGAGCCCGGCGAATGGCCTCGTGTGCCTGTTCCGAAGACGTGTGAACGATATAGACCGGTACACCAGCCATATCCGCGATCATGATGGCGCGGTTGGTTGCCTCGCCTTCCACTTCTGGCGGGCGGGAATAGGCATGTGCTTCGGGGCCATTGTTGCCTTCCGCCAGCAGCTTTTGCTGCAAGGTGGCGACGACATCGCCATTTTCCGCGTGCACGAGCGGCAAGGCGCCAAGCTCAGCGCAGCGTGAGAACGAGGCGAACATCTCGTCGTCATTCACCATCAGGGCGCCCTTGTAGGCCATGAAGTGCTTGAACGTGTTGATGCCCTTCTGCTGGACGACGGTCTGCATGTCGTTGAAGACCTGTTCGCCCCACCAGGTGATCGCCATGTGGAAGGAATAGTCGCAATGGGCCATTGAAGACTTGTTGTCCCACATCTGCAGGGCTTCCAGCAGCGACTGGCCGGGTGAGGGCAGGGCGAAATCAACGACCATGGTCGTGCCACCGGCCAACGCTGCGCGTGTGCCGCTGTCGAAATTGTCTGAAGAGAATGTGCCCATGAACGGCATTTCGAGGTGGGTGTGCGGATCGATGCCACCCGGCATGATGTAACAGCCGGTCGCATCCAGGGTTTCGTCACCGGACAGGTTGGGGCCGATTTCGACAATGCGGCCACCTTCGATTTTCACATCGGCTTCGTAGGAAAGATCGGCAGTTACAACCGTACCGCCCTTGATCACTTTGCTGGCCATTTGTGTTCCCCTTCTCGTTTGTTCACTCGTCCGGTGCGAAGCGCCGGAAATTTCCTTCGTCAGCCTGCCTCATGGACAGGTTTGTACCGGTGACGTCAGATCCCGGTCTTTCAGGATCATCGCAATGTTCTGCCGCGCTGCGACTTCGCAGGCTTCTTGAAAGTCTATCGGCCGGTCCGTGTATTCTGCATCGAAGATCGGCTTGCCTGCCCGGACATAGGCGTTGACGTCGTCGCACCATTTGTCCTGAAAACAGCTTTCGGCGATCAGGAAGTCCATGTGGTTGATCAGATCGGCAGTCAGGTCGGGCACATTCTTCTGCCCGATGCCGAGATCGAGCGAATGGGCAATGGCGGCCAGTCTGGCGACATAGGCAACAACGTCGTCTGCGGTGATCGGAAACCCGCTGTCGTTGTCATGAACGTCCATGTTGTCAGGTTCAATCGCGTCGAAACCCTCGTTCTTGCAGGCTTCGAAGCGGGATTTCATGATCGGAAGCAGGACATCAAGACGGCGGATATCGAGAAAACGCTCGTCCGGCCAGTCTTCGTAGGTTTTGCCGAGCAAGTCATCCGGAAATACCTTGAAATCCTCGGAGGTATTTTCCAGGGTTCCGATGCTGACATAGCAAATGGTGCGGACACCTTTTTGCCTGAGAGCCGCCAGATCATCCGGCGTCACCAGGTCGGGGTGCAGATCCAGAACCCTGACATTCCTGTCGAGATCGACCGGCTCCGTGAGTTGCCAGTCCCAGCTGTCTCCAACGGAAAAGGCAAAGGCAGGTGCTGCGGCCCAAAACTGGGCGCAGACCATTGCCAATGCCTTTCCATTAAAAGTCATGTTCCTCTCATTTCCCTGCAACGGGCCTCGGTTCAGGACCGGGACAGCCAGGTGTTCGTTCAATCCGGTCGCTGACGCGACAGGTTGGCCGATGTTTGTGCTATTCCACGATCCCCGCTGTTTCGACCACTGCGTGGAACAAGACATCAGCACCCGCTTTCGCCCAATCCTTGGAGATCTCTTCTGCCTCGTTGTGCGACAGACCGTCGACGCAGGGGCACATGATCATCGCAGTCGGCGCGACCTTGTTAATCCAGCAGGCATCGTGACCGGCGCCGGAGATGATGTTTTGATGGGAATATCCGAGACGCTCGGCAGCGTTGCGAACCGCCTCGACGCATCCCTTGTCGAATTCTACCGGGTCGAAACCGCCGACTTTTTCAAATTCGACGTCCAGTCCCATGTCATCGCAGATCTTCTTGGCGCCTTTCTTCAGGCGATCTTCCATATCCTTGATGACGGCAAGATCCGGAGAGCGGAAATCGATCGTGAAGACAGCCTTGCCGGGGATCACGTTTCGTGAATTCGGGAAAACCTCGATGTGGCCGGCTGCACCCACAGCATGTGGAGCATGCGACCAGGCGATTTCATCGACCAGTTCAAGAATACGGGCCATGCCGAGGCCGGCGTTCTTGCGCATGGGCATCGGCGTGGAGCCCGTATGGCTGTCCTTGCCGGTTACCGTCACTTGCGTCCAGGAAAGGCCCTGGCCGTGGGTCACGACACCAATATCCTTGCCCTCGGCTTCCAGGATCGGACCCTGTTCGATGTGGAGTTCGAACATTGCGTGCATCTTGGTCTTGCGCGCACCGACTTCTTCATCACCAACCCAGCCGATGCGTTTCAACTCATCGCCGAACTTCAAGCCTTCGTGGTCGGCCCGGTCATAGGCCCAGTCCTGTGTATGCACACCTGCAAAGACGCCTGACGCAAGCATTGCCGGTGCAAAGCGAGTGCCTTCCTCGTTGGTCCAGTTGGTGACCACGATCGGGTGTTTGGTCTTGATACCGAGATCGTTCATGGTTCGGATGACTTCCAGTCCGCCGAGCACGCCGAGAACGCCGTCATACTTGCCGCCGGTCGGCTGTGTATCGAGGTGCGAGCCGACATAGACGGGCAGGGCGTCCGGGTCTGTTCCCGGCCGGGTCATGAACATGTTGCCCATGGTGTCGACCGCCATGGTCATGCCGGCTTCCTCGCACCATTTCTGGAACAGCTTGCGGCCCTCGGCGTCGGCATCGGTCAGGGTCTGGCGATTGTTGCCACCGGCAACACCTGGACCGACCTTTGCCATCTCCATCAGACTGTCCCAGAGGCGTTCTGCGTTGATCCTCAGGTTTTCGCCGGGGGCTGCCATGCTTGTGTCTCCTAAAACGTGTCTTTGTCTCTTGTCTTGCCGGATATCAGTCGATGGCGTTCAGCACGCTGCGCAGCTTGCCGAACAACTCGTCGATCTGTTCCTTCGAAATAATCAGCGGCGGGGACAGGGCGATGATATCGCCAGTCGTGCGGATCAGCAGCCCGTCGTCGTAGGCCTTCAGGAACGCCGAGAACGCCCGTTTCGTCGGTTCTCCTGCAATTGGCGTCAGTTCGATTGCGCCAATCAGGCCGAGGTTGCGAATGTCGATGACATTCGGGCAATCCTTGAGCGAATGCAGGCCGTCTTCCCAATATTGAGCAAGGTCAGCCGCACGTGTCAGCAGGCCTTCTTCATCGTAGGTGTCGAGTGTTGCAAGAGCGGCTGCGCAGGCGAGCGGATGCGCGGAATAGGTATAACCGTGGAACAGCTCGATCATGTGTTCCGGGCCGGTCATGAACGTATGATAGATGTCCGATGTACAGAACACCGCCCCCATCGGGACGACGCCGGACGTGAGGCCCTTCGCTGTTGTGACAAGATCCGGCGTTACACCGAAGAAGTCAGTCGCAAACGGTGACCCCAGACGACCGAAACCGGTGATAACTTCGTCGAAAATCAGCAAAATGCCGTGCTGCGAGCAGATTTCGCGCAGGCGTTCCAGATATCCCTTTGGCGGGATCAGAACCCCGGTCGAGCCGGCAACCGGTTCAACGATGACAGCTGCGATGGTCGATGGATCATGAAGCTGAATGATACGGATCAGCTCTTCTGCATATTCAGCGCCGTTTTCCGGCATGCCGCGGGAGAATGCATTGCGCTCGGGATCGTGGGTATGGCGCATGTGGTCGACGCCGGTGAGCATCGTGCCGAAGGTCTTGCGGTTGGAGACGATGCCGCCAACCGATATGCCGCCAAAGCCGACACCGTGGTAGCCACGTTCACGGCCAATCAAACGGGTGCGAGTGCCCTGACCGATCGCGCGCTGATAGGCGAGCGCGATCTTTAGCGCGGTATCCACGCTTTCAGATCCGGAATTGGTGAAAAAGACATGGTCCAGCGGGGAGGGCATCATGGCCACGAGGCGCGCAGCAAGTTCAAATGCCTTGGGATGGCCCATCTGGAAGGCGGGCGCATAGTCCAGCTCGGCAATCTGCTTCTGGACCGCTTCAACGACCTTGGGACGGGAGTGACCGGCGTTGCAGCACCAGAGGCCGGCCGTGCCGTCGAGAACCTGGCGGCCGTCGGCGGTGGTGTAATGCATGTCCTTGGCCGACACGAACATGCGTGGGGCCTGCTTGAATTGCCGATTGGCCGTGAACGGCATCCAGAAAGCTTCGAGATTGTTGGTGGCAGCCTGGCTCGATGCTGACATACGTCCTCCTTGCGACCCTTCGTGCTTGAAGCGGCCGACTGTTGCTGATTTGTGATGGAAGGAATAGCACGCGCACTGCGTCAACGGCAGTGCCGACTGCGCTGGTCCTCTCCCCACACTGTTCCCTGGCGTTCCGGATGGGCTTTTGCCTCTTTCCCGTTCGCCTAAATCCTCTGTCTGGCCTTGCAGCCGCCCCGGTTTGCCGGGATTTCCGAACTGGCCGATGGCTGCCGTTTGTTCAAGACATCCCCATTGCGAGGGACGGATCAATCGACTAGCCTTCTGACCATCTGGTCAATTTACCCTAGGAGGGATTTGACCAAATGGTCAAGATGCAAATCCGGTCGTCATGACTAATTTCTGGTCATTCTCTCCGGTGCTGAACTTGCCAGTTGTGAAATCGGTGTTTTTTCCGGAAAAATGCCATGTGGTTTGGGTGTAGGGTTGCGACCCTTCTCGGCAGAAGACGGAACGGTAGATGGCGGATTTGGGCGAGCAGACGCAGGCATCCTTTAAATCAGGCGGGCTGAGCCGGATCCAGGAAAAGAACCGGTCCCTGATTCTGGAAGCGGCGCTTGGCGAGTTTTCCATGAAGGGATTTTCCGGCGCGACAGTTGAGCGGATCGCTGCAGATGCGGGAATGTCGAAGTCCAACCTGCTCTATTATTTCTCCTCCAAGGAGGCGATCTATAGCGCGACGCTGGCCCATATTCTGGAGGTATGGCTTGCCCCTTTGAAAACGCTCAATCCGGATGGGGAGCCGGCGCAGGAACTGGCTGCCTATATTCGCCAGAAGATCGAAATGTCTGCCAGGTTTCCGGAAGCCTCAAAGCTGTTTGCCAACGAAGTGATGCAGGGCGCGCCACAGATATTGCCGATCCTGCAAACGGATCTGAAGCGTTTGGTGGCCGAAAAAAGTCAGGTGATCGAAGACTGGATAGCGGCAGGCAAGATGCGAAGTGTCGATCCTGTCCATCTCATCTTCACGATTTGGGCAACCACCCAGCATTACGCGGACTTTTCGGTGCAGATCAAGGCGTTGACCGGGAAGGACCTTTCCGACGCGGCCTTCCAGGCCGAAACGGAAGCTGCGGTGACGTCGCTTATCTTGAACGGTGTCGGCCTGAAGTTGCCGGCCGAGAGCGATCAGGCGGTATGAGCGGCGAGACGGACGATCCCTTTGCTGCTTCAAAGATTGCGGTGACCGGACGGCTGTTCATCCTCAAGGAGGATCTCACAGAAGATTTCATTCGCGCCTCCGGGCCTGGCGGGCAGAACGTCAACAAGGTCTCAACGGCAGTTCAACTTCGGTTCGACCTTGCCGGCAATGAAACACTTCCCGAAGACGTCAAGACGCGAGCGGCGAGGCTTGCAGGCAGCCGGCTGACACTGGGCGGCGAGATCGTCTTGCAGGCGGATCGGTTCCGGACCCGCGAACGGAATCGGGAAGACGCGTTGGAGCGTTTGCTGGACTTGCTGCGAAAAGCTACGGAAAAGCCGAAACCCCGCAAGGCCACGAAACCGACCCTCGGATCCAAGAAGCGTCGTCTCGACGCCAAGAAACAACGTGGTCAGATCAAGAAAATGCGCGGCCGTTCAAGTGGTTACGACGGTTAGCGGACGTAGAGCATGGCGTCGATTACATGACCGTGCCGTACATGCGTGCAGCAACCCTAGATATATTTACCTATAGTTCACGTTAAACAAGATTCAAGAAGATGTCGCTAGTGTGGTACGGGAAAACACCTACCTAAAGGCGATTTCTTATGACGTTGTTATTGCCGCAAAGTGACTGGCGAGAAATCGTCGACGCATTTAGTCGTTCTCAAGCGATCATACAATTCAAACCCGATGGCACAATTTTGGAAGCGAACGAGAATTTTCTCAGGACCTTCGGGTATTCACTGGATGAAATAAAAGGACGACATCACAGGATGTTCGTCGATCCGGACTATGCGAAGTCGTCCGATTATGAACGTCTTTGGATCGCTCTGGCGAAGGGAGAGTTCCAGTCTGCTGAATTTGCCCGGATTGCCAAGGGAGGCAAGGAAGTCTGGATCCAGGCAACCTACAATCCGGTCATCAGCAGGTCGGGGACCGTTCGTAAGATCGTCAAGATCGCGACCGATATTACCGAGAAGAAACGAAAGGCGCTTGAAGCCCAGGGGCAGATAGATGCAATCAACCGGTCGCAAGCCGTTATTCAATTTGATCTGGACGGCACGATCCTCGATGCGAATCCGAATTTCCTGAAGTCGCTCGGTTACGAACTTTCGGAAGTGAAGGGCAAGCACCACAGTCTGTTTTTGGATCCGGAAGATCGGAAAAAGCCAGAATACAAAGCTTTCTGGCGCAAGCTTGGAGAAGGGGCTTACCAGAGCGGCGAGTTCAGACGCCGGCACAAGGACGGTAGGGATATCTGGATCCTGGCTTCCTATAACCCGATCCTCGATGCGGCTGGTCACCCGTTCAAGGTCGTGAAATTCGCGACCGACGTAACCTCCGAAAAGCTTCGAAACGCCGAATATGAAGGTCAGATCGCAGCAATCAGCCGTAGCCAGGCGATGATTTCCTTCACCAGGCAAGGGATCATTCTCGACGCGAACGAGAACTTCCTGCGTACGACCGGGTATTCTGCCGCTGAGGTGGTCGGTAAACACCACCGCATGTTTGTGTCACCCGATTACGCACAGAGCAAGGAATATGCCTCATTCTGGAAGGAACTGGGGGACGGGAAACATACGTCGGCCATCTATCAGCGTTACGGCAAGAGTGGCGCTCCTATCTGGCTGCAGGCGACCTACAATCCGATCTTCGACGCGTCCGGTAGGCTCATCAAAATTACCAAGTTTGCCACCGACGTTACGCAGAACATGAAGTCACGACAGACAGCCATTGCGGCCGCCGAAGAGACACTTGGAACTGTTGAGCAGACAGTTGCTTCTGCCAGGGAAATTACCGGCTCTGCACAAGATGTGTCGCGTGGAATGGACGAGGCGCAGCGGGCAGTCGATGACATGCAAACGCGCTCCGAAGCAGCCGGAAGATCCACCGAAACTCTCCGCAATGCTGCGGCTTCCATGGACGATGTCGTGCAGCTGATTTCGAAAGTTGCGGATCAGATCAACCTTTTGTCTCTCAACGCGACGATAGAGGCCGCACGCGCAGGCGAGGCGGGACGGGGCTTTGCTGTTGTGGCGAACGAGGTCAAGGACCTCGCGAGCCAGACATCTCAAGCAACAACGCGCATTTTCGCCGAGATCGAGGAGATGCAGACCGTTGCAGGAGCTGTAGATGAAGCGCTGAAGGCCATCCAGTCGTCAATCACCGAAGTGCAGGAATTGGTTCAGGGAACATCAACTGCAGCAGAACAGCAATGCGCTGCGACTGACGAAATCAGCAGCAAGTTGATGCTCGCATCCGAAAATGTTGCGTCCGTCTGCAGCAATCTGGACAATTGGGTCGTCGGCATGGAAAACCGGCGGAAAAGCGAGCGAACCCGCGTGCATCAACATGCCGAAATAAGGTTTGGTCAGAATGAGTGCGTGCAGTGTTCTGTAAGGGATATTTCCGAAAATGGGGCACGGATTCATTTGGCTAATGCCGGAAATGTTCCGAACCAGTTCACTCTCCATTTCAACGATGGGAAGTCTGAGAGGACATGCCGTGTTGTGCGCCGGGACGGAGACTACATCGGCACGGAGTTTGTGAAGAATGCTCTTGCATTGAGCGCATGATGGTCAAGTTTCAGATATCCCGTTCTGCGCGAGTAATGCTGTGGGTGATCAGACGATCGATGATCTCCGGATAGCTGACGCCGCTTGCAGCCATCGCTTTTGAATACATGCTGATATTCGTAAAGCCGGGGATCGTGTTTAGTTCGTTCAGCAGGAAATTCATTTCCTGCGTCACAAAGAAATCGACACGAGCCATGCCGTCGCATCCCAGGGCTCTGAACGCCTTTGCCGCCAGATCCTGCATCCGGCCTTCGACATCGTGCGGCAAATCTGCGGGCACCTTCAAGGCCGCGCCATCTTCGTCGACATATTTTGCGTCATAGGTGTAAAAGCCATGGCTTTCGGCAGGAACAATTTCGCCCGGCCTGGAGACGAACAGCGTGCCGTCGCTTTCCTCCAGGACCGCGAATTCGATTTCGCGGCCAAGAACGAACTCCTCGGCAAGAAGCTTGTTGTCGTGCTTGAATCCTTCCTTCAACGCGGCCTCAAAGTCGTCTGCCGTCTGAACCTTGCTGACACCGACCGAGGAACCCTGGCGGGCAGGTTTGATGAATACAGGCAAACCAAGTTCACGCTTCAGGAGTTCGAAGTTCGGCACATCGTCCGGCCGAATTGTGAGTGATTTGGCCGTGGGGAGGCCGGCCTCGATGAGAAGCCGTTTTGCAAGATCCTTGTCGAGTGCATTTGCAGACCCTGCGATACCGCATCCAACGAGCGGAACCCGGGCCACTTCAGCAAGACCTTGCACTGCACCATCTTCGCCATGGAGGCCATGAAGCACGGGAAAGACCGCATCGAGCTTGGCAAAGTCACGAGGCAGCCCGTTTTCATCCAGTGCAATCACCCGGCCACGGCCACCTGGAACCGGACAGATTTCAATACCTGTTGTCGGCCGTGCCAGATGTCCATTTTCAAAATTGCTCAACAGCCATTGTCCTTCACGGGTGACGTAGACCGGAACCGCGTCATACTTGGAAGGATCGAGCGCGTTCATGACATTTGTGGCGGAAAGGACCGAGACTTCGTGTTCCGCAGATCGCCCGCCAAACAGGATGGCTACACGCAGTTTTTGAGAAAGATGGGCCAAAAAAGGTCTCCGGTAGAATCGAATATGCAAATCAAAAGCTGCATCAGCGATAGCGCGATATTGTGGCTACGCAAAGTCTGGCTGGCGGCGTACTCGGGTCCAATTCACTGAGACCCGGTTTGATCGCACGATAAGACAGTTTTGTTAGTAAATGGCACCGTTTCGCCAGGACGAAGGAGAGGGGGCAGGGATGGTATCTAGAAACGCTATACTGCCCGGAAAAGCCGAACGGGCGCCTTACCTTGATGAACTGACCTTCATGGGGAGTATCAAGCCCCATTGTGTCGCCTGGGAGCTACCAAACACTTCAAAGCCTGCCTTCTCATACGCTGAAATGGCACGAGTGTTGTCCGGGTGGGGATCGGTCGCAACGACCGGAACGCCGGCCTCGAACAGTGCCTTCAGGTGCTGCGCGATAAACGCAGGGCCGTGCCCTTTACCTGTCATGTCTGCTTCGCCGATGTACTGATCGATGCCCCGAGATCCCTTGGGTAGCGAGAAAAAGTGGTGATCTTCCCAGCCGTGAACGCTGTAGTCCTGCAAGTAGGCGAAGGGGCGCTGGGTTGTCTCAACAATCCAGCGCTTGACCCGAGTGTCTTTGAGTTTTTGCGCAGTAAAGGGCTCGGCCGTGTCCCACCACTTACGGACATGCGGTCGCGACTGCCATTCCGCCAAGAGAGGTAGATCTGCCGGGGTCACTTCTCGAAAAGTGTAACGTTCGCTTGCTGACATATCAGAACAATATCATACAGACATAAGCACCGGCGTCAGGCGCGTCGATACTGTGTGCGGTTCAGACTAGCTGCGAGAAGTGCAGTGTTTTTCGGGGAATAACCTAGTAATAACAGTAGCTTATGAACTTGTGCGGGAGGGGGTGTCCAATCCGGATCTGTGATCTGCCGGAGATGAGAGGCATTGTTTGACGCAGGTTTTGAACCGCCGCAAAGGCCATTTTCACTCGGCAACGACTTCTTTTCCGGGGGGCATTTGGCTGGCATAAGATGCTGATTTGATTAGTTCTCATGGTAACAATTGATTGGAAAAGCAACCGTGGACAACATGGAAATCGACCGAAACACAGTTGCGCTTCTCATACGCCAGCAGTTTCCACATCTTGACCATCTACCAATTAAACCGGTTTCCAAACAGGGCTGGGACAACGCCACCTTCAGGCTCGGTGATGCTCTTTTCGTGCGTCTGCCACGAAATTAATCCTATGCCGAAGCAGTGAAGAAAGAAGCGCATGCGCTGGTTGTCTTGGGTGAGCATCTGTCCATTGAAGTGCCGAGTGTCGTCGCTGTCGGCCTGCCAAGCGAGACATTTCCGCTACTGTGGTCGATAAGGCGTTGGGTCGAGGGAGATACACTTGAAAGCGCTGACGGTGTGAAACCGGAAACGTTTGCGGTTTCGCTTGGCAAAACCCTGTGTGATTTGAGAGCGATCGATACGGTTGACGGGCTCATTGCAGGCAAGCACTCATTCTATCGCGGGTGCCATCCCAGCGCTTACGGCGACGAAGTTCAAAAGAGTTTGAATGTCCTCGGCAGCAAGGTGGACGCAATGCGGTGCCTTGAGGTCTGGCAGCGTGGCATGACGTCAGCCTGGACGGCCAGACCTGTCTGGTTCCACGGAGATGTGGCGGTCGGAAACATCATCGTCACCAATAGCGTTGTCAAAGCTCTCATAGATTTCGGAACCTGCGGTATCGGTGATCCTGCCTGTGACTTCGTTATGGCCTGGACGTATTTCGATCCCGAATGCCGGAAGATTTTCCGGGATGCGTGCCAGATAGATGATCAGACCTGGCAACGGGCCAGAGCATGGGCGCTTTGGAAAGCTCTGGTTTGCATGTCCGGTCTTTCAAGCCCGGACACCGATGGAACGCAAGCCAAAGCTCTGCAAGCTATCTGCAATGACGTCAACTAGCCGACACAGCCAAGGTCCGGCGCTTGAGCAATGGTGAGATAGCCCGATAGGTGACATTTGTTGCTGGGGAAGATGGAGGGCTCCCAATCCACATCACTAATTCGCATAATCAATATTATGGAACATTTATAACAAGGCGTGATTGCCTTGCTTTGCCAATGCCTTAGTGATGGATCCGTTTGGCGTTGCCAGTCAGTTTGTGTTGCTGAGCGTCATTCCGCGCCTCAGTCGTGCTGTCGTATAGATCAATCGCTGTCGTCCGCGTCGATCACCTTTCGGGCGATTTCAAAGGAAAAGCCCGCCCGGCACATTGCAGCCAGATCCTTGTCGCGCCGGTCATCTCGCGTTCGTGTGGTTCTGTATGGACCAAGCCGTCTGCGTCTTGCGAAGATCCGAGCGGCTTCCTCGTCGCTGCGTTCGTCTTGTGCCAGCACCGTGTGTATCGTTTCTCTGTCAACGCCTTTGGCAGCCAATTGAGCTTCGATTTTTCGCGTTGAGCCACCGCGGCGCCGCAGCCCGGCAGTCTTGGTTTCCGCGTAGGTTTTGTCGTTGACGAGACCTGTCTGAACGCATTTTTCAACGACTGCATCGATCAGGTCGGCATAATCGGCCGGATCGAGTTCCAGGCTCATGCAGGCTTTCAAAACCTTGCGTTCAAGAACCTTGCGAAGATTGGCGGCCGATGTCGCATAGCGTTCCAGGTAATGAAGCGCAGATTTGATCAGCCGATCTTCCGTCGGTTGTTTGTAGCGTGGCTTACCAGCCATCGGTGGTTAGAGCGCTTTCTTTGCCTGTGCCTGTGCCTGTGTCTTCAACGGACAGGAGCATACCATCATAGGCAGGTTCTATGGTTTCAGGCAGTTCCGCTGACAGGATATTGTAGTCCAGGTCATTGTGAAGATTGGTGAAAATGGTGCGTTTGGGAGCAATTCTGGAAGTCCAGGACAGCGCATCCGCCAGGCAGAAATGGCTTGGATGAGGTCTGCGGCGCAAGCAATCCAGAATCAGAAGATCCAGATGTTTCAACTGGTTGAGGCTGTTCTCCGGAATGTCCGAGACATCGGGGATGTAGGCTGTGTCACCAATGCGAAATCCAAGTGCATTGATCTCTCCGTGGACAACCTCGAAAGGGTCTAAGGTGATCGGACCGCCGTTTCCCTCAATGGTGACTGGTGTATCCGGACGAAGATCACGGCGTTCCAGAATTGGCGGATAGTTGGAGCCTGCCGGTGTTTCAAAGCAGTAGCTGAATGCTGTGAGAGCCCTCGCGCTTGTCGCTTCGTCCATATAGACGGGAACTCTTTTGCCGGATTGCACCCAAAAGGCCCGCAAATCGTCGATACCATGCAGATGATCGGCATGCGAATGTGTATAGACAACCGCATCCAGGTGATTGACGTTGGCAGCCAGCAATTGCGACCTGATGTCGGGTCCGCTGTCTATCAACACGGTTGTGCACTCGTTATCCACACGCTTTTCCACAAGAAGCGCACAGCGGCTGCGGCGGTTCTTCGGTTCACTGGGGTCGCAATCGCCCCAATCATTGCCGACACGCGGCACGCCTCCGGAAGAGCCGCATCCTAAAATGGTCAGCGTCAAGGTCATGAAGCAATCGCTTTTGTCTGCAGGTTCTGACGAGGCACCTTGCTGAAGAGCCTGAAGAAATTCTCTGTGGTCTGCCGAGCTATCTCTTCTTCCGAAACGCCCCTGGTTTCCGCCAGAACCGCCGCGGTCATCGCTGTATAGGCTGGTTCGTTGCGTTTGCCGCGTCTCGGCTGCGGTGCGAGATATGGGGCGTCGGTTTCCACCAACAACCGGTCAGCCGGCAATTCACGGGCAATGTCACGGATCTCTTCCGAGCGCTTGAAAGTCAAAATTCCGGAAAAGGACACATAAAGGCCTAGCTCTATTCCTGTCAGTGCAAGGTCTCGGCCGGACGAAAAGCAATGCAGCAGGGCCGGGAAGGCCCCCTTCCCCATTTCTTCGCGCAAGATGGCTGCCATATCGTCATCCGCGTCGCGTGAATGAATGACCAATGGCAAGCCGGTGCGCCGTGCGGCTTCTATGTGGATGCGAAGGCCTTCCGCCTGTGCATCGCGCGGGGCCTTGTCATAGAAGTAGTCGAGACCCGCCTCGCCGATGGCAACCACCTTGGGGTGGTTCGCCAATTGCACGATTTCGTCGGCCGGAATGCCGCGCTCCGTGCCGGCGTTGTGCGGATGGGTGCCAACCGAACAATAGACTTCCGGATATTCCTCGGCGATTGCCAGAACTTGGTCAAACTTGCGGATGTGGGTGCAGATGGTGACCATCAGTTCCACGCCGGCCGTCTTGGCCCGCGCGATCAGATCGGCACGTTCGCCGTCAAAATCCGGGAAATCGAGATGGCAGTGGCTATCGACAAGCATTGAGGATCCAAATGAGTTTGATCGGTATGGCGCATATAGGTGGTACTGCCGCCTTTTAACAAGAGAATCGGAGCTTGCCCAAGTCACGAACTCTCGCTCGTGACGATTTCCAATCTGTGTTGCCGCCTGGTGGGCCTTGACGGGTCAGGCTGCACGCAAAGCGAAGAAAAAATCCAGCACGACCTGTTTCTTGTCGAGATTGAGCGCGTCCGCATCCCGGATCGCCTTGTTCATTTTTTCCCAGATCTCGACGATCCCGTGTGCGTCACGCACACCCTTGCCAAGATCCCGGCGCATACGGTCATGCAGCCAGATCTGAACGATGTGCTGGAAGCTTTCCCAATTGTCGGATTGGCCGCGTGCCGCCACCAGGTCCGCCAATGCATGCGCAGCGGCAAGATCGAGATGTTGCGGACGGTCGGCGAGCTGACGAACGCCCTTTGCTATTGCAAGACCATCTCCCGAAAGCAAAGTGATGGCAGATCGCAAGCTGCCGTCGGCTGTTTGAGCGAGTTCACGAAGGTCATCCGCCGAGGCAACCGATCCGCCAGACAGGTCCTGCAGGCCCTGACCAACCTCTTGCTCGCTTAAGGGATCCAGATCGAGGCGCCGGCACCTGGACCGGATTGTCGGCAGCAGCCGGCCTGGTGCATGGCTCAGCACCAGGAACAGGCATCGTTGCGGTGGTTCTTCAAGGATCTTCAGGAGCGCGTTGGCGGAACTGATGTTCATGTCGTCCGCAGCATCGACAATGCAGATCCGCCAGGCCTTGGCGGATGCTGTGGTACCGAAGAAGGAAACGGTTCTGCGCACCTCATCTACCGGCAGGTCGGCTTTGAACCGTTTGGATTTCTCGTCCCAAGGTCGACGCAAATGCAGAATGTTCGGATGCCCGCCAGCCTTCAGCTGTCGGGACACTGGATGGTCGGGCACAACCGCAAGGTCGCGCGCGGCGGCAACCTGCTGTCCGAACCTGTCCGGATTTGCGATCACGAAACGCGCGAAACGAAAGGCAAGCGTTGCCTTTCCGATCCCCTTTGGACCACCCAGGATCCAGGCATGATGAAGCCGCTCGGACCTGTAGGCGTCCAGAAGAGCCTGTTCCGTTTTGGTGTGTCCGATCAGGATGTCCCGCTCATGGGGCAACGGATAGCCAGGAAGAGCATCAACTTCAGGAATGTCGATCGGTGCATTGGCACGGGCCATCAGTGCGCCCCTTCAGCAGTGACGCCCGATGCGCCGCCTTCATTCAGGTCGCCGGCAAAGGTTTCCTGCACGGCATTGCGAATGGCCGTTTCGACCTCGGCAGGCTCCTTGGCACCGTCGATCACGGCAAATCGGTAGGATTCGCTCTTGGCGAGTTCGAGGAAAAGTTCACGTCTTCGCTGATGGACCTTGAGCTCTTCCCCTTCGAACCTGTCCGGGCCGCCGCTGTCATCCGTGCGAGAACGTTCCGCCACACGTCCAAGCCCGACTTCTACCGGAACGTCGATGAGGATCGTCAGGTCGGGATAGATTCCGGCAACCGCGGCCGTTTCCAGCAGTTTCAAATAGTCGCGATCTACGCCCGCCTCGCCCTGATAAACCCAGGTCGAATCGGCGTAGCGGTCGCAGAGAACCCAGTCGCCTCGCTCCAGCGCCGGTTTGATGGTGGTATCCACATGGTCCGCGCGTGCCGCGGCAAAAAGCATTGCTTCGCCGCGAGGACCGAGATCCTTTGCGCCGCCAGACAACAGCATTGCACGGATCTTCTCAGCCCCTGGCGAGCCGCCTGGTTCGCGGGTTACGACAACGGATAGCCCCAGACCTTCAAGATAGGTTTTCAGGCGGGCGATCTGGGTCGATTTTCCGGCCCCCTCGCCACCTTCAAAGGTAATGAAATGTCCTGGCACCCTATCCCGGCTCCGCTAGTTCTTGTTGGTCTTTGTCACCGGCTTTAGCAGCAATTGCAATCTTTGTGCACCGTTTACCCGATCCAGCCGAACAGCAGCTCCTGCAGACCGTCCAGAGCCCTGCCGATCATGGTGCCTTCCGCAACAGCGCCACCGGTTACCAATGGAGAGCGGTAGACGATCCCATCCTTGCCGATGACCCGGATTTCGCCAACTTGCTCTCCAGCGTTGACTGGCGCGGGGAGCGGTCCGTTGTAGATAACGCGTATCCTGTAATCGAGTGTGCCACCTCGCGGCAGCAGCACGTCAACGCTTTTCTCGGACACCAGCGGAACACTGCTGGTCACACCGCCAAACACCCGGCCGTCTGCAACAACATCGCCCGCTGAAAACAACGTCTGAACGGAAAAATACTCCCAGGCGCCTTCGATGACCTCCTTGAGTGTCTGAAGGCGGTGTTTGTCCGACGAAAGACCCGCAACCGCGGCAATAACTCTGCGTCCATTCCTGTCCACCGAACCGAGGCCGGAATATCCTGATTCTGCATCATTGCCGCCGCCGAGGCCGTCAAGGTTGCGGATTTCACCGAGCAAGGGGTTTTTGTTGCGCTGGAAAATCTTGTTCCAGGTGAATTCCGGGATAGCGAACATCGGATAAAGATCCGCGTGGCTCTCCAGAATGTATTCCGCAAGCCTTGCCTGATCACGGACAGTGGTCTGGCTTGGGACTTCCGGATAGCCAGTCGGGTTGCCGAAGCGGCTGTTCTTCATGCCGATGGATTGCGCGAATTCGTTCATGCGCACAGCAAACGCTTCTTCGGACCCGTCCAGGCATTCGGCAAGCACGATCGCGGAATCGTTGCCATTGTGAACCAGCAATCCCTTGAGCAAGTCTTCAACCGAGATATCGGATTTGATCGCGGCGAACATTGTGGCACCACGACCCGAGGGAGCGCCGCCGGTTCGCCAGGCGTGTTCGCTGACCTTGCAAGTCTGATCAAGCGAGAGATCGCCTTCTTTCACTGCCTTGAAAACCGTTGCGGCTGTCATGACCTTGGCTAGAGCGCCAGGAGCGAACGGCTGGTCAGGTTCCTTGGCAAAAAGGATTGTGCCGGAGCCGGGCTCATAGAGGAAAGCCATCGGAGCTTTCGTCACGATGGTTTCGGCTGCATTCCCTGGGAGAGCGAACGCAGAGACGACAAAAAAAGCAGAGAACGCCCCTCGCCCTACAAGGCGACGAGACGCTCTCAAAAATCCGGATACAGAATATGCGGAGGCCATGAACCGCTTGCCCTATTTATAGATACAGGCGCGGCGTGTGGAAGAAGCCGGACCTACTCCGGGTTCCGGGCCGATTAGCCGTCGTTTTCCAGTTTGACCACCAGCTCACGCATCGAAAGGCCCGTGTCGGCCACATTTGAAAGCAGCGAATGCGCGTCGGAAATTCGGCGGTTCGCAGCAAATGAGGAAATTGCACTGCCTGACACGAGACCTGCGGACGTTCCCGGCGCCGGGACGCGCAGCACGCCGAGTGTTCCTTCCGCGGGCGCAAGACCCGGAGCGGAATAGGCCGATTCGACCGGCTCGAAGCGGTTGTTGGACGCAACTTCGATTGTCGGCTTGCCGGCTTCGAATGCCTGCGCCGGATCGAAGGCAACCGTCAAGGTTGTCTGCTTCGCCCGGAAAGCCGTGGTCGTGGATGCGGTGGTCAGATAAGGACGTGCGCTTGGCGCCGGAACAGCCCCGAAGGTGACCTGCGGTGTGATTTGCTGAGGCGCAACCTGCTGCGGTTCGGCCTGTGCCAGCATTGTGCCCGGCATTGTCGCGCCAGGTTCGACCGCACCTGGGCCACGGTAAGAGGCCATAAGGAAGCCTTCGTCCTGTCCGTGCAACGGTGCACGACCGACGTACTCGACCTTTACCTTGCCGATGCCGGCGCTTTTGGTGCCAAGCATCGTTGCTGCGCGTTCAGACAGGTCGATGACGCGGTTGCCGTGGAACGGGCCACGATCATTGACGCGAACGATCATCGAGCGGCCATTTTCCACGTTCGTCACGCGGGCATAGGACGGCAGCGGCATCGTCGTGTGCGCAGCAGTGAGGGAGTTACGGTCGAAAACCTCGCCGTTGGCTGTCTTGCGACCGTGGAAAGTCGGCCCATACCAGGAAGCCAGACCGGTCTTCTTGTAGTCCGGATCTTCCTTTGGGTAGTACCACTTGCCGGCAATCTTGTATTTCTTGCCGACGATATAGCGTCCGCCACCCTTCGGCACGGGTTGGCCTTCAGCAACCATTTTCGGGCTGCCTTTGACACCATATTTTTCCGGGCTGAATTTTGATTTCTGCTGCTGCGGCGCGGTGCTGCAGGCTGCCACGGCCGAAACCGCTGCCGCCACAATCAATCCCGTGCGCAACTGGGCGCTGAGTTTCCGTGCAGGACGCGATTTACCATCAAGCGTCACAGCTGGTTCCCCTGAAGACGTTCCTGCCACCTGGTTTGTCACCCGGCAAGATTTCCCGCCTGTCCCTTGCATACTGCCGTCCTACTCACTTACGCGCTGGCGGCCCCGCAGCTCACGCGATCATTCCGGCGTGTGGTTCGGTCCACACCGGTTTTCAAGGCATTGTTCCGATCATCAGATCAGTCCCCGCAAGACGCACTAGCCCCCGCTGCACATCCCGCATATGCCCTTGTTAAAGCGTAGTTTTATTACTTCAAAGTAAACTGCCCGTCGAGGCCGCCACGTTGCCCAAATTCAACTCTCCACCGGATTCAGACGACCCGAGGTTCATTTCTCAAAGGCTGTTTGTTGTAACAGTCTGAAATATATGACTAAAAACTGCGTCAATTTGCCTGCCGCCGGCTGTTGCGCACAGGACACAGGTGAGAAGAAATCGTCATTCGGATCAGTTGTGACGTACATCACATTCAGACCTGTCAAATCAGCCTAGGGTGAACTCATTGCTGATGACCGCCCTGTCACAGCAATGCTGGACCCCACCTCCAGCTTCGGCCGCCGGTTCAAAACCCTGCCCACGACACCGGACCGGCGGCCCCTACCCTTTGGCGATGTTCCTGCGCCCGCACTGCCCGTCCTGCCCCTGTGTGCAAGCGGCGCGGGAACATCCCAAAGGAGCTTGATTTCCCCGCACATCCACACGATTTCGCCCGCCTGAACTTCATGCTGGTGATTCCGGCTTGACTTTCCGAGTGAGAAAAAGGAAACGGTTTGCACAGCCGGGCCGCCAAGGCGCCGGCATGGTGAGGTGGCCGAGTGGTTTAAGGCAGCGGTCTTGAAAACCGCCGTGCGTGAGAGCGTACCGTGGGTTCGAATCCCACCCTCACCGCCATTTTTTTCTCAGGACATTTCAAATTGATCCCGCGGCCCGTGCACGTATGCATTGGTATCACGCGTAATTTGATGCAGATTTCTCTTTCCCCTATCATCTGATCCGGAGGAACCGTCGCTTGTTGCGGCGGCGGCTACTGGGAGGAGATAGCCGGCATGTCAGTGATGCACGAGCCCTGGCTTGTTGCGCTGTCCCTGGTGATGGCCTTTCAGGGCAGTTTCGTGGGCTTGAACCTTGCCGTTCAGGTTCGCAGCGCGATTGACCCGAGACGTCGGCTGTTGCTTGCAGGGGCAGCGTTGACCGTCGCCCTTGCCATCTGGTCCATGCATTTCGTCGGAATGCTGGCAGCCCGTCTGCCTGTCGCCGTCGATTTTCTCGTTCTGCCGACACTGCTGTCGTTTCTCGTCTGTGTACTCGTTGTCGGCATTGCTGTTTTCGCAGCGAGCAATGCGCGGCTGACCCCGATTCGCCTCGGCCTTTCCGCTTTTGTTATGGGAAGCGGTATTTGCACCATGCATTATCTCGGCATGTATGCCCTGCATGGGTCTTTGCGCATGGAGCATGACCCGGCCTACGTTTTTGCCAGCTTCCTGATTGCCTTCAACGCAGCCGGTCTCGCCATGTGGCTTCTTTTTGGCCTCGGCCGCCGCCCTCCTCTTGTCATTTCGGCAGCGGTTCTGGCGCTTGCGATTTCAGCCATGCATTACACGGCCATGGCAGGATTGACCTATGAAACGCTGCAACCGGTTTCAGGTACTCTTGCACCAGCCCTGAGCCCCGGAATGCTGGCTATTCTCGTTTCCTGCGTAGCATTTCTGGTGTCGGGCCTGTTCCTGCTGGCCCTCGTTCCAGCCCAGGAAGACCAGACTGATCGCGGCATGGTCAGGAACCAGATGCCAGAGGAAGAGCTGCGTGCGGCAAGTGAAGACAAGCAGGGCCAGTCAGCGCAAGCCGTTATGGCTGTCAGCGTCAAATCCGCATCCGGATTGCAGGCGGCGGCTCAAGCGGTCCGGCCTGGTCAGCCACTTGGCAAGGGAATGCTGCCGATCGAGCGGGATGGCCAGAAGACCAAGATCGGCGTGCTGGATATATATGCCATTCACGCGGACGCCCATTACACACGTCTGTATGACGGCAGCAGAGAATTCTTCTGCCCTCTTTCCATCAGTGAAGCGGAACAGCAGCTTGATCCGCGCACTTTCAACCGTGTCCACCGAAGTCACATCGTCAATCTCAGCCGCGTTGTCAGCTACAAGCGCTCCGGTGACGGTGGAGTTCTTATCCTTGCCGGCCAGGCGGGGCAGAGTGTTCCTGTCAGCCGGTCTCGTTGGGGGCGGGTGAAAGCGCGATTGAAGGCGCTTGGGCAAAACAGACATCAAAGCCACGCGGGTCATGAACAGCCCGCTGCCGCCCAATAACCAGATCATCGGTTAGGTTCACTTTCGGTGTTGCAGTGCATGCAAGACCGCAAAATACGCCGTTCGTGCAAATGGGCATCAAGCGGACACTCTTCATGGTGGTGGTATTTGTGGCCTGGACCCCTATTGTAAGCTATTGTAATTACCTTGTTTTTTCGAAATCATCTGAATTTAAGCCGTGAAATGCGTCAGAAGAGCTGTCGCAGTTCGTGCAGGACAGCACGTCATCCGTGTAGCCAGACAGGCTGTTTGTGCAAGCGTTCTTGAGTGTGCGCCGCACTGTTCCGCACCCTTCTCAAACGTGAACAATTCGGCCGTTTCCAGCGTCCGGACACGACGTTGCCGGTGAAAGGCGAAACCAATCGCTTTTCGGGAAGACCGGCATCCGGCCCTGAGGTGGCCGGCAGAGGGAGGAGAAAGACGTGATACCTGGTGCATTCACCTATCACCGGCCAACGTCCGTGGCGGAAGCTGTCGCGATCCTGGTCAGCCATGGCGACGAAGCGCGGCCACTGTCCGGAGGCCATAGCCTGATCCCCATGATGAAGTTGCGCATGGCAGCGCCGGAACATCTGGTCGACCTTGGTGGGATTGCCGATCTCAAAGGCATTTCCGACGACGGCGGCACGATCACCATTCGCGCCATGACCACGCAGCATGAGCTGATCGCCTCGGATCTCTTGGCGTCAAAACTGCCGATCATTCGCGAAACGTCGCTTCTCATTGCCGATCCGCAGATAAGATATGTCGGCACCCTTGGCGGAAATGTCGCCAATGGCGATCCGGGCAACGATATGCCGGCGCTAATGCAGTGCCTGAATGCGACCTATGTTCTGACCGGGCCGGACGGCGAACGTGAAGTGCCTGCACGCGACTTCTATGAGGCGGCCTATTTCACGGCCCTTGCGCCTGAAGAAATTCTGACAGCCGTTCGTATACCCGTCCCGCCTGCAGGGCATGGCTATGCCTATGAAAAGCTGAAGCGCAAGGTTGGCGACTATGCGACAGCCGCAGCTGCCGTGGTCCTGACGTTGGAAGGTGGCAGAGTGTCCTTCTGTTCGATTGCCCTCACCAATGTCGCGGATACACCGCTTTTTGCGAAGGAAGCCGGAGAAATTCTGGCTGGTTCGACACTCGATACGGCAACCGTTGCCCGCGCGGTCGCGGCGGCTGAGGCGATCACCAAGCCCGCTTCGGACGGACGTGGACCTGCAGAATATCGCACCAAGATGGCAGGCGTGATGTTGCAGCGGGCGCTTGCAAAAGCTGCATCGCGCGCATCCAGCTGAACCAGGATCGAGGGAAACGACTATGAGCGATATTGAACAGATCCCGGTCTCCATGACCATCAACGGCAAGAAGGTGCAGCGTTTTGTTGAACCGCGCACGCTTCTGATCCATTTCCTGCGAGAGGACCTCAACCTCACCGGGCCGCATATCGGTTGCGAGACCTCTCATTGCGGTGCCTGCACGGTTGAGCTGAACGGCATGTCCGTGAAGTCCTGCACCATGTTTGCCGTTCAAGCAGACGGCGCGGAACTGACCACCATCGAAGGCATGGCCAATGCGGATGGTACCTTGTCCGCGCTTCAGGAAGGCTTCCGGCAGATGCACGGGCTGCAGTGCGGCTTCTGCACCCCGGGAATGATCCTGCGTGCACACACGCTGCTGAAGGAAAACCCGAACCCCACGGAAGAAGAAATCCGCATGGGCATTTCGGGCAATCTTTGCCGCTGCACCGGTTATCAGAACATCGTCAAGGCGATCCAGTACGCCGCTGCGAAGCTGAATGGCACTGAATTTCAGGAGGCTGCAGAATGAACGACATGACCCCGACACGGGAACAGCGCGAAGCCGCCCTGGAAGGCATGGGCTGCAAACGCAAGCGTGTGGAAGATATTCGCTTCACGCAAGGCAAGGGCCAGTATGTCGATGATGTGAAACTGCCCGGGATGGTGTTCGGCGATTTCGTCCGTTCTCCCTATGCCCACGCCAAGGTCACGAAGATCGACGCTTCCGAAGCGTTAAAACTGCCTGGCGTGATCGCCGTGCTGACGGCGGAAGACCTGAAAGGCGTCAATCTTGCGTGGATGCCGACACTCGCCGGTGACGTGCAGATGGTGCTGGCCGATGGCAAGGTGCTGTACCAGAACCAGGAAGTCGCCTTCGTGGTGGCCGAGAACCGCTACATCGCCGACGATGCCATTCAGCTGGTGGAAGTCGAATATGAAGAGCTTCCCGTCCTGACGGACCCTTTCAAGTCGATGGATCCTGACGCTCCGGTTCTGCGGCCGGATCTCGACGGCAAGATGGAAGGCGCACACGGGCCGCGCAAACACCACAACCACATCTTCACCTGGGAAGTTGGCGACCAGGAAGAAACCGACAGAGCCTTTGCTGAAGCCGATGTCACCATCAAGGAGCTGATCTCCTATCACCGGACGCACCCCTCACCGCTCGAAACCTGTCAGTGCGTTGCATCGATGGACAAGATCAAGGGCGAGTTGACGGTCTGGGGAACGTTCCAGGCACCCCATGTCATCCGAACGGTAGCCTCTCTACTCTCGACTATTCCGGAGCAGAAGATCCATGTGATCGCGCCGGATATCGGCGGCGGTTTCGGCAACAAGGTCGGGGCTTACCCCGGTTACATCTGTGCCATCGTTGCCTCCATCGTCACCGGAGTGCCGGTGAAGTGGGTCGAGGATCGGATGGAGAACCTTTCGACGACGTCCTTTGCTCGCGATTATCACATGACCGCGGAAATCGCTGCGAAGAACGACGGTACCGTCACTGGTCTCAAAGTGCATGTTCTGGCTGACCATGGCGGCTTTGATGCCTGTGCCGATCCGTCGAAATGGCCGGCTGGTTTCTTCAACATCGTCACCGGGTCCTACGACTTCCCGGCAGCGCATCTGGCTGTCGACGGGGTCTATACCAACAAAGCCCCGGGCGGCGTCGCCTACCGCTGTTCGTTCCGCGTAACGGAGGCGGCCTATTGTATCGAGCGGGCGATGGATATCCTGGCCCAGAAGCTCGACATGGATCCGGCGGACTTGCGGATGAAGAACTTCGTCAAGCCGGAGCAGTTCCCCTATCACTCGGCCCTTGGCTGGGAATATGACAGCGGCGACTATCACACCGCCATGCAGAAGGCGATGGACAAGATCGGCTATCGCGAGCTGCGCGCTGAGCAAAAAGCCAAGCAGGAAGCCTTCAAGCGCGGCGAGACCCGCGAGATCATGGGCATCGGCGTGTCGTTCTTTACCGAGATCGTTGGTGCCGGACCGTCGAAGAATTGCGATATCCTAGGTGTCGCAATGTTTGACAGTGCGGAAATCCGCGTGCACCCGACCGGCTCGGTGATTTCCCGCATGGGCACCAAATCGCAAGGCCAGGGGCATGAAACCACCTGGGCGCAGATCATTGCCACGGAAATCGGTATTCCGGCCGCCGATATCATGGTGGAGGAAGGCAACACGGATACCGCGCCCTACGGTCTGGGGACCTATGGTTCACGCTCTACACCGGTTGCCGGTGCCGCGATTGCGCTTGCGTCTCGCAAGATCCGCAACAAGGCGCAGATGATCGCGGCGCACATGCTGGAAGTTTCCGAATACGATCTGGAATGGGACGTGGACGGCTTCCAGGTGAAAGGCAATCCGCAGGCACGCAAGTCCATGAAGGAGATTGCCTGGGCTGCCTATCACGCCCCGCCTCCAGGCATGGAACCGGGTCTTGAAGCGGTCAGTTATTATGACCCGCCCAACATGACCTATCCGTTCGGCGCCTATCTCTGTGTAATGGACATCGACGTCGACACCGGCGTTGCAAATACACGGCGGTTCTATGCGCTGGATGACTGTGGAACCCGGATCAACCCGATGATCATCGAGGGACAGGTCCATGGCGGTTTGACCGAGGCCTTTGCCATCGCGATGGGTCAGGAGATCCGCTACGACGAGATGGGCAACGTGCTGGGGGCGTCCTTCATGGACTTCTTCCTGCCGACGGCGGTCGAAACACCGCATTGGGAAACGGATTTCACCGTCACTCCCAGCCCCCATCATCCGATCGGGGCAAAGGGTGTGGGCGAAAGCCCGAATGTCGGTGGTGTGCCGGCCTTCTCCAATGCGGTGAACGACGCCTTCAAGTTCCTCGGGTCGACCCATATCCAGATGCCGCATGACGCCTGGCGGATCTGGCAGGCGGCCAAGGACCTGGGTGCGCACGCATAAAGCACTACTAACCGCAGGCTGGCTCCTCCGGGACAAAGTCTGCGGTGACGTTCCGATCGTCCTCTCGTGACTGATTCTGGATCAGCACCTGAAAGACGATGGATGCGACCTTCTCACCGAACGGACCAGCATGACCCAGACCAAGGATCAGATAGCGCTTCAGCTCGCGGATGCCGGTTACATCGCGGACGAAGGTCTTGCGACGGCACTTCTCCTGACCGGAATGCTCGGGCGGCCGCTGCTTCTGGAAGGAGAAGCCGGCGTCGGTAAAACGGAAGTGGCGAAGGCTCTGGCGCGACTTGAGAACACCGATCTCATCCGCCTGCAGTGCTATGAGGGCCTCGACCGTTCCGATGCCATCTACGAGTGGAACTATCAGCGCCAGCTTCTGGCCATCAAGGCGCGGGAAGGGTCTGGCGACAGCGCGGAAACTGTCGAGGAATCGATTTTCTCCGAGAAATATCTACTGGAACGCCCCCTTCTGGCGGCCATCCGAAAGGACGTGCCGCCGGTTCTGCTGATCGATGAAATCGACCGGGCAGATGAGGAATTCGAGGCATTCCTGCTTGAGATCCTGTCTGACTTCCAGGTGTCGATCCCGGAACTCGGAACGGTTCAGGCAGTTACAATCCCACGCGTGGTACTGACCTCAAATGGTACGCGCGAACTCTCGGACGCATTGCGCCGGCGTTGCCTTTATCATTTCGTCGATTACCCCTCGCCCGACCGCGAAACTCGTATTCTGCTGGCACGCGTCCCGGATCTGGATGCTGCGCTCGCCCAACAGATCGCCGAACTCATGAACAAACTGCGCAAGGAAGACCTTGTGAAGGTTCCAGGCGTTGCCGAAACCATCGATTGGGCGGCTGCTCTTCTGGGACTTGGTGCCAGGAACTTGCAAGACAGCCGGGAACTTGTTTTTGAAACGCTTTCCTGCGTTCTGAAAACCCGTGAAGACAGCGCCAGGGTCAGCCGCGAAGTCACCGACAGGTTGCTTGGAAAGGTGGCTTGAGCAATGTCCGGCCTTTTCCTTGAAACCAGAGCAGACATCGGGCCGATCCTGAGGCTGCGGCTGGCCGGGTTTGTCCGCTCGCTGCGTGACAGCGGCTTCAAGGTCGGATTGGCCGAGACCCGTGATGCCAGCCGGTTGCTGTGTTCGCAGGTAATACAGCGCCCTGGAAGCCTGAAGGCTGCCTTTCGCAGTCTTTTTTGCGGACGCTTGTCCGACTGGCACCGTTTCGACGACATTTTCGACGCCTATTGGACCGGCAAGGGCGTCAAATCTGGGGTGAAGGTCACCGGGACCAGCACGCGCAAGGGCATGAAGACCATTCGCGAGCTGATAGACGCAAGTGGTAACCGCCAGGAGACAATTGCGGGCGACGTCGAACGCCTTCCCGGTGAAGAGGATGAGGCGAGCAACGACGCTCCCTCCGGGCGGCGGGAAGGCGCGAGCATTGCCGCAAACCTCGGCAAGGTGGATTTTCGAGATCTCCACGATCCGGACGCCCTTAAGCAGGCCCATGACCTTGCCGAACGTCTTGCCCGTGCGATGCGCATACGTCTGACCCGCAGGGATCGTCAGAAACGAACAGGCCGAAAGCTGGATCTGCGCCGAACCATCCGGCGTTCCATTGCTCATGGCGGGACCCCCATCGAGCTTGTGCGTAAAGGCCCACGTGAGAAACAGCTCCGGCTGGTGATCCTGCTCGATGCGTCCGGATCGATGAACAACTACACGGGTGTCTTCACTCGGTTCGTGCACGGCTTGCTGGATAACTTCCGCGAAGCCGAAGCGTTTGTCTTCCACACACGCCTTGTGCATGTCTCGTCGGCTCTTTCCGAGCGCGATGCAGGCCGTGCGCTCGATCGCATGGGCCTGATGGCACAGGGGATCGGCGGCGGCACGAAGATCGGCGCGGCGCTGGCCGACTTCAACAGATGGCACACCGCCCGTGTCGTCCACTCGCGCACCTGCGTCCTGATCCTGTCGGATGGCTACGACACAGGCGCGCCGGAAGCACTTGGCGATGAGATGGCAAGGTTACGGCGGCGCTGCAGGCGCATTGTCTGGCTCAACCCGCTGCTTGGCTGGCAGGGATATGAACCGACAGCCGGGGGCATGGCCGCCGCCTTGCCTCATGTCGATTTCTTCGCGCCAGCCCATAACCTCGCCAGCCTTGAAGCCCTAGAGCCTTATCTTGCGAGACTTTGAACGATGGGAGATGTCGAGATGAAACATTCTGTTCCCGTGTCCGGCAAAGAGGCCGCGCCAGAGGTCGTGCAGGACCTACCCCGCCTGATGAACCGTTTGCAGGGTGACAACGAACCCTTCGTTCTGGCAACCGTTGTACGCACCATATCGGTGACCGCAGCCAAGGCGGGCGCGAAGGCCGTGATCGACAGGAATGGGGATATTGTCGGCGGCTGGATCGGCGGTGGCTGCGCAAGATCGGCTGTCATCAAGGCGGCAAGGTCCGCTTTTGAAGATGGTCAGACACGATTGATCTCCCTTCAACCGGCGGACCTGCTGGCCGAGATCGGCGTAGAAGCCGGTGAAGAGCGCGAAGGCATTCAATTTGCCAGGAACATGTGCCCAAGCCAGGGGACCATGGATATCTTCATAGAACCGGTTCTGCCGCGGCCCATGCTTGTCATCTACGGCGCCAGTCCGGTTGCCGTGGCCCTTGCGAGCCAGGCGCCGTCCATCGGGTTTGACCTGACCTTCTGCGCACCTGCAGAAGACCTGCCCGTCTTTTCAGGTGCGGGCAAAAGAGCAGAAGGGTTTGACAGTCCCGTTCGAAGCAACGGGCAGATCTACTCCATTATTTCGACCCAGGGGCGCGGCGATCTGGCGGCCCTGAAGGCAGCTCTTCTGACGGATGCGCGCCACATCGGGTTTGTCGGGAGCCGCCGGAAGATTGCTGCCCTGAAGGCGAAATTGCGCGACGAAGGCGTAGCGGACCAGACCCTCGACCGGATCGAGGGGCCCGCAGGCCTCGATCTGGGAGCCATTGCTCCGGAAGAAATTGCACTCTCCATTCTGGCAGAACTCCTGATGATCCGCCGCAGCGGACACCGCCAGACCAACATCCATCACATTTGACCCCACCAGGGAAGCAATCACATGCAAATGAACGACAGTCAGCGGATCGAAGCTCCAAAGCACAAGGTTTGGGAGGCATTGAATGATCCGGAAGTCCTGAAGGCCTCTATTCCGGGATGTGAAGACCTGATCAAGCATTCCGATACTGAACTTGAGGCGAAGGTTCGTCTCAAGGTGGGCCCGGTAAAAGCAACTTTCGGCGGCAAGGTGACGCTCAACGATCTCGATCCGCCGAACGGTTACACCATTGAAGGCGAAGGCTCCGGCGGGGTAGCCGGCTTTGCCAGAGGTGCTGCAAAGGTTCATCTGGAAGAAGACGGTCCTGACGCGACGATCCTTCACTACGAGGTCGATGCGAAGGTTGGCGGCAAGCTGGCGCAGCTTGGTGCCAGATTGATCGATTCAACCGCCAAACGGCTTGCCGGTGAGTTTTTTACAGCCTTCGGCGAACAGGTCGCCCCGGGGAAACCGGCTGCGACGAACGAAGTGGAAGCCGATACCGCGCCAGCAGACGCTTCTCCTTCAGATGGCGAAGAGAAGAAGGGATGGATCAAAGGCCTTTTCACCGGCAAGAAAAAGCAGAACGTGGCTGGTGACGAGGATAAGATCGACGAACCTGCGGAATAAATCCCGACTGCAAGAGCCGCTTGCCTGGCTCTTGCAGATGTTCAAACCGGAGGAATTGTTATGGCACATACCGAAGTTCAAGCCATGAGTGGCATTCGCGAAATGATGCGTGATCCATCTCTGGTTCTGGCGCTCGTCACCGGTTCGGCCTTGACCGGGTTTTTGCTGGTGGCGCACGCCTGTTGTCTGGGCATCACCGACCAGCATTTCCTGCCGTTGGTTCAGATCTGCTCTTTCACCGGCTAAGACTGTTTTACGATAGATCAGCACAGCCTGCTTAAGGTCTGGGCATGGTGCATTCTTCACCATGCTGCCCATATTCTGCTCAGAATACCATTTGCTTTTGATTGGTTTTGACGAGTTCAATCCAGATTCTATTTCTTAAATTATTGAAACAATGTACGAAATTACCACCTTCGCCTTTCTGGCATTCCCCTTGCTTTGGTCATGATGTGCAGCGCGCCTAGGGATCCGGTCGCAAGACGACGCAGGACCGAGAGGTGCAAGCCGGTTGAGAGGCATATGCCGACATAGACCGGTGACACGGCGGGACAAAAACCCGGGAGACAACTGCACGAGGTTTCGCGCGCGCGAACCTGCTCCCGGCCGTGCGCAAAAACCTCATGACGTAAGTCCGGTTCTGATGACCGGGCCCAAGACAGGAGACGCGCACAGATGTTGAAATCGATTGCCAAAGCTTCCCTCCTCGCCGCAGCGCTGACGCTGCCACTTTCCCTCACTTCGGCCAGGGCCGAGGAAAAGACGGATTTCAAGGTCTGCTGGTCCATCTATGTCGGCTGGATGCCCTGGGGTTATCTGCAGGACAGTGGCCTCATGAAGAAATGGGCCGACAAATACGACATCTCCGTCGAGATCGTTCAGATCAACGACTACGTGGAGTCCATCAATCAATACACCGCGGGGGAATATGACGGTTGCTCCATGACCAATATGGACGCCCTTTCGATCCCGGCAGGCGGCGGTGTCGACACGACTGCGCTTATCGTCGGCGACTACTCCAACGGCAACGATGGCATCATCCTGAAGGACAAGACCGAGCTGGCCGATATCAAGGGACAAAGCGTCAACCTGGTGGAGCTTTCCGTCTCTCACTACCTGCTCGCACGGGCGCTCGACACGGTTGGTCTCAGTGAACAGGATTTGACGGTCGTCAACACATCCGATGCAGACATGATCGCTGCCTATCAGACGCCGGATGTCACGGCAGTGGTCACCTGGAACCCGCTCCTGTCTGAAATCGAAGCGGAAGCAAATGCCACCAAGGTGTTCGACAGTTCCGGCATTCCAGGCGAAATCATCGATATCATGATGGTCAATACCGAGACGCTTGCGGACAATCCCGCCTTCGGCAAGGCTCTTGTAGGCGCCTGGTACGAACTGATGGGGATCATGTCGTCAGACAGTGACGAAGGCATCGCGGCACGCACCGCCATGGCCGAAGCCTCCGGCACGGACCTTGCCGGCTACGACGCGCAGCTCGCGACGACCAAGATGTTCTACACGCCCGCAGAAGCGGTCGCGTTCACCAAGTCCGCTGAACTTCCCGAGACGATGAAATTCGTTGCCGAGTTCCTTTTCGACAAGGGCATTCTGGGTGAAGGGGCACCCAGCCCTGAATTCGTCGGCGTCTCTTTCCCGGATGGATCGATCTATGGCGATACCGGAAACGTGAAACTGAAATTCGACCCGAGTTTCATGACGATGGCAGCAGAAGGCACGCTCTAGGCTTCCTTTGCTGATCCGGTGTTCCGGCGCCTCGGCGCCGGAGCCGCAGCCATAGACTGATCGGACCGTTTCATGCGTATCATCAACCGGAAACCCTCCCGGGTCACCGCCCTGGCGCTTGGGCTCCTGCCTTTCGTGCTGACATTGGTCGCCTACGTGATTGCCAGCCATTATCGCCGGCTCGACAATCCGGCGGACAAGCTTCTCCCCTCCATCACCAGCATGGGAGAAGCCTTCTGGCGCATGGCGGCAGTGCCGGACCGGAGGTCGGGAGACCTTCTGCTCTGGTTGGATACTTTCGACAGTCTCTGGCGTCTTGGGACAGGGATGGCAGTGTCGACGCTTCTGGCAATCTCCCTTGGCATTGCAATCGGCTTCATTCCCCATATCCGAAGCGGACTGGCACCTTATCTCGCGACATTCTCGCTGATACCGCCGATCACCATCCTGCCGATCCTGTTCATCACCTTCGGTCTTGGCGAACTCGCGAAAATCGCCCTGATCGTGATCGGAACGGCACCGGTGATGATCCGTTCCACGGCCCAGGCGGTTCTGGACATTCCGCGGGAGATGATCATCAAGGCGGAAACACTTGGGGCCAGCGTCTTGCAAATGGTTACGCGGCTCGTGTTGCCGCAGGTGCTTCCGCACCTGATCACCAGCCTGCGGCTTTCTCTCGTGCCAGCGTGGATCTTTCTGATTTCAGCCGAGGCCATCGCCTCCACGTCAGGGCTTGGGTACCGGATTTTCCTGGTGCGTCGCTATCTCGCGATGGATGTGATCCTGCCTTACGTCGTCTGGATCACGCTGCTGGCCTTCCTGCTCGACAGAGCCCTGCTCCTCCTGTCGCGCCGCGCTTTTCGCTGGCACCATCTGGGAGGTGACGCGCTATGAACACTGCGTCCAAACTCTCGGTCCAGAACCTGGCAAAGTTATACGACGGCGTGCCTGTTCTCGAACGGGTCAACCTGGAAGTCCAGACCGGGTCTTTTTGCACGATCGTTGGAGCATCCGGCTGCGGAAAATCGACATTCCTGCGGATGCTGCTTTCCCAGGAACATCCAAGCCGTGGACAGATCCTCCTGGACGGCGCTCGCTTGCCACTTGAGCCGACACCCGATCGCGGGATCGTCTTCCAGAAATACTCGGTGTTTTCGCATCTGACCGTGGCTGAAAACCTCATCCTTGCGCAAGAGTTTGAATCGTCGCGCTGGACCGGGCGGCTTTTTGGTACTTCCCGCAAGGCGGCTTTTGGATCGTCCGACGACCTGCTTGACAGGATCGGGCTGCGACCAGCGGCAAACAAGTATCCGGCGCAGCTGTCCGGTGGCATGCAGCAACGTCTCGCGATCGCCCAGGCCTTGATCAAGAAGCCAAGCATCCTGCTGCTCGACGAGCCTTTCGGCGCGCTAGACCCGGGTATACGCGTCGATATGCATGAATTGCTTCTGGGGCTCTGGAAAGAGTTGTCCATGACGGTTTTCATGGTGACGCACGATATTCACGAGGCCTTCAAGCTCGGCACGCGTCTGCTGGTGTTCGACAAGATCCGCCACGACCCTCAAGCGCCACAAGCCTACGGCGCGACCATCACCTACGACCTGCCACTCAAATCGCCAACAGGAGCATCCTTGCGGTCTCCGGAGGCCATCGCAGGTGCAATCGGCGCCCCACAGTCAAACAAGCCCACTCCGTCTTTCCAAAGCATCCATACCCCAAACAATCAGGAATGAGGACCATCCCATGAGTTTCAATCGAGCCTCAGGCCCCAGGACGCACCACCTTGCCGCAGGTCATTTCACCCGAGCCCCCAACCGAAGACAGCATCATCCTGACTTCGACAAACTGCAATTGCGAGGTTGGAAGGCCGCTGAAAAGGAAGGTGCCCTGCCCTCTGCCGCGTGGGAAAAGGAAAAAGCCTGGGCACTGCGAATGGGATTGACAGGATCGGATAGTCTCACCGACAAATCGATCCCGACCTTTGCCCGTGGAGAACTGCCCCACTATGCGGGGATCAGCACCTTCCTGAAGGCGCCCTATATCGAGGATGTGACAAAGGTCGGGGCTTATGATGCGGCCGTCATCGGCATCCCTTTCGATGGGGGCACCACTTACAGACCTGGTACACGGTTCGGGCCGCAAGGAGTTCGGAAGATTTCCGCGCTCTACACGCCCTACAACTACGAGATGGGTGTCGATCTTCGGGAACAGATGACGCTTTGCGATGTCGGTGACATCTTCACCATTCCTGCCAATATCGAAAAGACGTTCGACCAGATTACGCGGGCGGTCTCGCACGTCGCATCGTCCGGAGCCTTGCCGATCATGATCGGCGGCGATCATTCAATCGGCTTTCCTTGCGTACGCGGGATTGCCCAGTGCACGTCCAAGCGCATTGGTATCGTGCATTTCGATCGGCATATCGACATTCAGGAAAAGGATCTGGATGAGCGGATGCATACGACGCCCTGGTTCCACGCGACAGATCTCGTCAACGTGCCGGCCGTCAATCTGGTTCAGATCGGTATCGGAGGGTGGCAGGTGCCGCGAGAAGGGGTGGAAGTTGCCCGGGAGCGGAACACCAACATCTTCACCATGCGCGATGTTGAGGAACTGGGATTAGCGGAAACGGCCGCACGGGCGCTGGAACTGGCATGGAAGGACGCAGATGCAGTCTATATCTCGTTCGATATCGATAGTGTCGACTGCGGCTTCGTGCCCGGTACCGGCTGGCCGGAGCCAGGTGGCTTTCTGCCGAGAGAGGCACTTGAGCTGGTGTCGCTGGTCGCGAAGGAAGGCATCTGCGGTCTGGAGGTCGTAGAAGTTTCACCACCTTACGATTGCTCCGACATCACAGCCCTTCTGGCAACTCGGGTGATTGTAGATGTTCTCGGGACCCTGGTTTCCCATGGAAAAATGGGTTCGCATAAATCCATCATCGACAAGCCGGTGTCCATTCCGGCCGGTCCGGACGTGGAGTAAGGCGATGGCGCGACATCATCACGGCCACGATCACCATGTTCACCACGATCATGAACATGGTCATCACCACCACCACCACCACCACACACATGACCACGATCACGGAGGTCTCGCGGGACATAATCACGTGGGCCCGGACCATCTGCATTCTCATGTTCATGGGGCCTCGCATGCGGACCGGGCCGAAGAACTGCAGGCACTTGCGGTGAGCTTCATCGACGGCTTTCGGGCTGCCGACGACAAGACCAGTTACCTGCGTCTTGCAGGCGTCCCGTTTCACCGCCCCGGTGCCGATGGTCTCATACAGCACCTTGTCGACGCAAAGATCGTCAGCAATTGGCAGGTCGGCACAGCCTCGCCGGCCTTTGCTTCCCGAGAACTCGTCTACATGAGTTTTCCAGGTTCAATGGTCCAAGCCCGGGAAACCATGACCTTCACCTTTGTATCCCTGTCGCAACGGTCAGACATTGACCTCATCGACATCCTCACCACTCGTCTGGCCCATGGAGATATCGCAGAATGAAACAGCTTTTGATGACGTCAATTCTTGCCTTGGCATCCACCCCTGCATTTGCACACCCTGGTGCGCACGGTCATCTGACCGGTTGGCAAGGCGCAGGTGAGCATCTGCTTGGCTCGCCATTTCATCAGCTGCTGCTCGTCGTGGCTGTTAGCGGGCTGGTTCTGGCCGTTTCCCTGGTCCGGAAATCGAAAAAAACCACGAGGAAACTGCCTGTAGAACGCAGGTCCTGAGGGTCTCTCTCGTTAAAGCGGGGCCCTTGATACCAACCGAGGTGTCAGAGCCCCGCCAAAGTGCTTTTGGAATGATCCGAGAAGAACAGGGTCGTTATGTCGTCGATCGCCATCGGACCGCCGAACAGGTAGCCTTGGCCGATGGTGCAGCCGATATCGACCAGTACATCGCGTTGCTCGACTGTTTCGATGCCTTCGATCAAGACCTGAGAGCCCATGGTTTCGGCAATACCAAGGACCATCTTGAGAATATCGCGAATTTTCTTGTCCTTGACCGCCTTGGTGGCAAACGACCTGTCGATCTTGATTTCGTCCCAGTCAAAGTCCGTCAGGTAAGACAGGGCGGAATAACCGACGCCAAAGTCATCCAGCGAAATGCCGATACCCAATGATCGCAACTCAACGAGTGTCGTCTGAATGCGGCGCAGATCGCTCATCAGGGTTGTTTCGGTCACTTCCAGTTTCAGCCTGGAGGCTGGCAGACCGGTCCGACCGAGGCATTCGTCGAGCATTGCAACGACGTCGTCGCTCAGAATCTGCGCAACTGAAAGGTTGACCGACAGGCTCAGGTCCGATGGCAACAACTGTACTTCCGAACACGATGTTTCCAGGATCTTCCATCCCAGCGATACGATATCGCCATTGCGTTCAGCGATCGGGATGAATTCCGAGGGTGAAATCCAGCCCAGTTCGGAATGGTACCAGCGTGCCAAGGCTTCAACGCCGAAAATCCGCCCGGTCATGAGATTGAACTGTGGCTGGAAGTGCGGAAGGCATTCGTTCGCCTCTATGGCGCGGGCAAGTGCGTTTTCGACGATTGTCCGCCGTTCCATTTCCGCGCGCATGGCCGGTTGGTAGGTCACGACGCGGCGGCGGCTGTAGCTGACGGCGTTACCAACCGCGAGATCCGCATTCCGAATGATGTCGGTGGCATCTCGATCGACGGTGGTTGAATCCGCATAGCCGATAGCTGGTGAAATCAGGAAGGATCCGAGTGCCGTTGGGACCGGGCGCAGGAAGATGTCGTGGATCCGGTTTGCGACGACGGAAGCAGTCAGCCCAACCTCTTCATCACTTACAGTCATGAGGAGAAATCCCTTGCCTCCTGAGCGGGCAAGGCAATTTACACCTTCCATCCGGTCTACTGCGTGACGCAACAGGTCCGCAGTCGATGCCAGGATAGCTTCCTCCGTTACAAGACTGAACTTGTTGATAGCCGGCAGTCTGGACTCCAGATCGATGTTGAGAATGCTCAAGGTCTGATCAGGAGCGAGTGTATCGTGAGCAGAGCGCACGATCTCTGCAAAGACACGGGAATTTACCAGGCCTGTAACACTGTCGTGGTCCAGCCGGTGCTCCAGAAGCCTGGTTTGCTCGCGAGTTGCCTCTGCCTGTCCTTGCAGCACCTGGCTGCGCTTGTTGGAGAACCAGATCCATCCAAGGCTGACCAGAAGGAAAACAACAACGAGCACGTCTTGTACAATCTGGTGGAAATGAAAGCTCTTTCTCGCCGCCGACATTTGCTTGGCAGCTTCTTGGGTCACCATCTGATTGATTTGTTGAAGGGAACTTCCTATCCCCTGCAAGATGATCAGTGCATTGCTCACGGAGGTCTGGTCATTGAGCGTATCCAGGAACGGTTTCACCCGGTTGCTCGTACGAACGATGTGGACCAGTTTGTCCTGGATGTAGTCCGACGGCCCCACAATTTCGCGATAGGCGTCGCTGGGCCACGTTTCGAAGGCGTTTAGCAGTGCTTCGTAGGTTTTTCCGGCCTCTGCAGCATCTTCCGGGCTTTTCAAGGCACTGTACCGTGCAATCAGTTTTTCCAGGGCCGTAGTGTTAAAGCGCAGCGTGTCGTTGAGGACCGAACGTTCCAACTGATCCTTGTGAAGGTAGTCGGCTTGCGCGCTATAGAGCGAGTAGGCGTTTACACCGAGCAAAAGCGTAAGGGAGGCGCAAAGCGCCGGAAATCCTATTCGCAACAGTTTATCAAAAATCATTGGCTCAACCGCCCTGATGACAGATTACACCGCCCCAATTGGAGCTTATCGATAGTCCTTTCCGGCCCAATGTCTCTGTCACAGACGAACCGGTGCCCCCCGGCTTGCCATTTCCGGTATCAGCGGCAGGCCATCTACCTGCTGCGCTGGACCAGCGGTGGATTACGCCCGATTGTTAGCGCCGCAAACTTTCACGAAACTTGCGAATAAAAAACGGTTGTAGACCCCGATCGCGGAAAGATCTTTCTGCCCTTCAATCCACGATGTAGGAATTTAGACCCGACAACGGTTAAGACCGTCTAAATGCCAAAAGACGCAACGTAAATTATGCTTGGTTTTGCGGTGGATAACGGGGATGGGCACAAGATTGCTGTCATGTTGCCATTGTTTACCCAAGGTTGTCTTGACGCGATCATTCCAACACGAAATCCTGCAGCTGGATCATGAAATCGTGTTGGGAGCGGGTGCAAATGCCGATCTTAAGGACACTCCGAGATGGGCTTACGCCAACCGGGCTCATTGTAGCGGCCAGTTTCTTCGGTGCCGCACTGACGCCGTCGATGATGCCGAGGGAACCAATTGTACAAGCGACCCTCGCCGCCGTGGCAGCGACGTTTGGCTATGAGGTGACCCTTCTGGCAAGGAGTGTCTGGCGTTATCTGGAGTTGCCGGAGCCCAGGGGACGTTTGTGGACACTCTGGCTCCTTGCCGCTTGCGGTATCAGTCTTGCGATCATGGTCTACAGTCTGTCGAAAGCTGCCAGTTGGCAGAACGCGACCCGTGAAGCTGTTGGTTTGCCGCCGCTCGAGAGCGCAGCGCCGTTCTTCATCGTCACTGTTGGCGTGTTGATCGCACTTTGCTTGTGGCTGGTTTTCCGGGTTGCAGGTGCCTTGCGTAGAGCCGTCGCTGTTGTTCTGGACAAGATGCTTCCGGGGCGCGTCGGCGTGGTCCTGTCCATCGTTCTTGTTGGCTGGTTCCTGTGGGCACTTGTCGATGGAGCCCTTGTACGTAATGCGTTTCGTATGGCCGATACGTCTTTTCTGGCTGCAGACCTGCTTCTTGAACCTGATATCGAAAAACCTGCGGATCCGGAAAAAACCGGTAGTACCCGGTCGCTGGTCAAATGGGAGGAGATGGGGCGTTGGGGTCGTCACTATGTCGCGACGGCTCCGACTGCAGCAGAGATTTCCGAATTCTGGCCGGATAAAGCCGTTGATCCTATCAGGGTCTATGTTGGACGAAGGTCTGGTGACACCGCAGAAGAACGCGCCCAACTTGCTTTGCGGGAACTGATCCGTGTCGGGGGTTTCGACCGATCGGTACTTGTGGTCGTGGTACCACCCGGCACCGGTTGGATGGACCCGGGAGCTCACGACACAATCGATTTCATGCTTGGCGGTGATGTGGCGACAGTGGCTGTCCAATATTCCTATCTGACCAGTTTTCTGGCGCTGCTTGCCCATCCAGACTACGGGGTAGATCAGGCTCGAGCCCTTTTCAACGCGGTCTATGCCCACTGGACGCAGCTGCCCAAAGACAGTCGGCCGGAGCTTTATGTTCACGGGCTCAGCCAGGGGGCCTTCAACTCCCAGGCGACACTTCCCCTGTTTGACATGCTGGGTGACCCGATCCAGGGCGCCTTTTGGGCTGGGTCTCCTTTCTTCTCGCGATATTGGTCGGAGGTCCGGGACCGGCGCAAGGCAGACAGTCCGGCATGGCGTCCGAAATACGGAAACGGCTCGCTTGTCCGGGTGATGGATCAATATGGCGGACTGGAGGGGAACTATGCGCCCTGGGGGCCAATTCGCGCGGTGTTTCTGAATTATGGCAGCGACCCTATCGTGAACTTCACGTTCGATACGGGCTTCAGGCCGCCAGCCTGGATGGCCTCACCGCGTGCGCCGGATGTTTCAGAAAAACTGTCCTGGTTTCCCGTGGTGACAATGCTTCAGATTGCGCTGGATTCCATGTTTGCGCTGGATGTTCCCAGATACGGGCACTACTACATTGCGCCTGATTACATCGACGGATGGGCTGCAGTTGTCGATCCGGACGGCTGGTCACCAGAAAGAGCGGAAGCGCTGAAAAAGATATTCGAGCGCCGTGATCCTGCGATTTAACGCCTGGAACCAATTGGTTCGACTATCGATTTTCCAGGAGGCTGGCCAGGCCACGCTTGAAGGTTTCTCCGGCTGGTTCTGCTGCTTTCACGATGTCCGCGACCTTGAAGAATTCCATGGTCTTGAAACGGCCGCCTGGCGGCTCAATCAACAAATCAGGTTGATTGCAGGCCAATTTGGCGGCGACCAACGAGTGAAGGGTGATCGAGAACGAGCCGATCCAGGTCTCCAGGCCGGTTGGAAGCCCGCTTTTTCGCTCTTCGAAATTGCTGCCAGTGACATCGACGGCGACTGTCGGAATGCCGTCGTCCTGAAAGACATCGAATGGTGTCGGGTTGACGAAGCCCCCGTCTATCAAAACCTGGCCGTCTATCCTGACAGGCGTCAAAAGCATGGGGAGAGCGGACGAGGCTGCAATTGCAGGCAGCAGGGGCCCCTCCTCCAGAACCACCTGCGACTGGGTGTAAAAATCCGTCGCAACGATCTTCATTGGCAGTTTCAAATCCGAGAACTGCTCGGCCAGGTCTTCAGGAAACACCGTTTCGAAAAGAACGATGGGATCGATAATCGCCGGACGGACGACATTGAAGAGCGACGACCAGGTTCGGCCATCCGTCAGAAACAACTTTTGAAGCAATTGCGTTTTCTGGGTGAAGAGATCAACTGCAAACTGTCGGATCTCTCGACCGCTCATACCGCTGGCGTAAAAAGCACCGAGGATCGACCCCATTGATGTCCCGGCAATTTCGACGGGTTTGACACCCAGGTCATCCATCACTTCCAGAATGGGAATGTGAGCGAATGCCTTTGCGGCTCCGCCACCAAGGGCCAGACGGAACCCCTGGGCAGAGCTGCGGCTGTGTGTTGTCATTTCTGCCTCTGGGGCGCTGCTGGCAGAGGCCAAGCCAGCCATGCTGCCAGATCCAGCAGCGGCCGCGGCGAGCATCAATTCTCGTCTGCGGATCATTCGTCAAAGGTCCGTATCGTGTGCATGCCGGCGATCCATCCTGGATGGAAACGAAATTATAGTTTCGTTTGTAGAGGTGTCGATGTTGCGATTCAACGTTGCGGAGATTTCTGCGCAAGTCTTCAATCAGAACGATCGCGATGGGAAGCAGGTGCTTTACACACAACATTCAGACAATCAGTCACCGGATATGAAAACGGCCCGGAACCACTGGCTCCGGGCCGTCCTGGATAGGTGATAACCGCGATTATTGCGGCAATTTGTCGTCGATACCCTGCACGTACCAGTTCATGCCGAGAATGGCTCCATCGTCGAGGGCGACGCCATCTTCAGCGGCAACCGAGCCGTCCTGCTTGGTGATCGGGCCGGTGAACGGCTCCCAACCGCCGGCGATCTTGGCTTCGGTTTCCTTGGCCATTGCAACAACATCATCCGGGAGATTGGTGTAAGGTGCCATCACGACGTGACCTTCGGCAAGGCCTGCCCAGGTGCTCTTGGGCTCCCAGGTGCCATCCATGACTTCCTGGATGCGTTCGATGTAGTACGGACCCCAATCGTCGATGATTGCCGTGTACTGGGCTTCCGGTGCGAACTGGATCATGTCGGATGCCTGACCGAAGCCATGCGCGCCACGTTCCTGTGCGACCTGAAGCGGTGCGGTGGAATCGGTGTGCTGGGTAATGACATCGGCACCCTGATCGATCAGCGCCTTTGCAGCGTCGGCTTCCTTGCCCGGATCGAACCAGGAATTGACCCAGACGACCTTCAGCTTGAAATCCGGGTTGACGGACTGAGCACCGAGCAGAAATGCATTGATGCCGGACACAACTTCCGGGATCGGGAACGAGGCGATGTAACCTGCGACGCCGGATTCGGACTGTTTGGCGGCAATCTGACCGATTATGTAACGGCCCTGGTGGAACTTGGAGTTATAGGTCGCGACGTTGTCGGCAGTCTTGTAGCCGGTCGCGTGTTCGAACTTCACATCTGGAAACTTCTTGGCGACCTTGATCGTCGGGTTCATGTAGCCGAAGGACGTGGTGAAGATGACATTGCAGCCTTCACGGGCGAAACGCTCGATCGCGCGCTCTGCATCCGGACCTTCCGGCACACTTTCAAGATATGCGGTTTCCAGCTTGTCGCCGAAATGCTTTTCCGCATCGAGACGACCCTGGTCGTGCTGATAGGACCAACCGAAGTCACCAACTGGTCCAACGTAGATAAAGCAGGCTTTGACGTCTGCAGCGTTTGCGGCAGAGCCGGCAGCTGCGAAGGCAACGGCGGCAACGGTTGCTTTCAAAAGAGATTTCATCTGGTTCTTTCCCCTCTGTTTCGATCTCTCTGTTGCGATCTTGTTTAAGGCCAAGCCCCCGATCGCACCGGGGCCGGGCCGACCGGTGGCTGGGAGGCTTACCGATCTGGAACGAATGGCTTGCCGAGACAGGCTGGCGTGTTGACGAGCGTCAGTCTGCGGTTTGCCGAAATGAGCACAAGCACCAAAATAGTCGCAAGGTACGGCAAGCTGGACAGCAGTTGGGACGGAATGTCCAGCTCAACTGCCTGGGCGTGGAGGTTCAGGACGCTGACTGCACCAAACAGATAGGCGCCAATAACCACGCGCAGCGGCAGCCAGGACGAGAACACGACCAATGCCAGCGCAATCCAGCCTCGGCCCGCAGTCATGTTTTCAACCCACTGAGGCGTATAGGCAAGCGACGTGTAGGCACCCGCAAGACCTGCACAGGCGCCGCCAAAAAGAACCGCTGCGAACCTGATGCGAATAACGGAATAACCAAGAGCGTGAGCCGACACGTGGTTGTCACCAACAGACCGAAGCACGAGGCCAAGCCGGGTCCGGAACAGGAAATAGGCAACTGCGATGACCAATGCGAAACTCACATAAACGAGCGCGTCCTGCTGGAAGAAGACAGGCCCGAAAAACGGAATGTCGGACAGTACAGGAATGTAGAGATCCGGCAGTTTAAGACCTGGAATGCCGATGAAGGCCTCCCCGATCAGGCCCGAGAAGCCGACGCCGAGGATGGTTAGGGCAAGACCGGTTGCCACCTGATTGGTTACCAGGACGAGCACCAGGAATCCAAAAAGTGCCGACATGGCCATGCCGGCGGCAATTGCCGCAAAGACGCCGAGCGTCCCGGATCCGGTCTGATTGGCGACGGCGAATCCGACCACGGCCCCCATGATCATCATGCCCTCGACACCAAGGTTCAAAACACCGGAGCGTTCAACGACGAGTTCGCCGATCGCAGCAATCAACAGCGGTGTTGCCGCGGTGATAACAGTCAGGAGAACGGCTTCAAACATGGGAGACCTCCCCTGCCGAACCACGCCGGCTGACAAATCTGATGCGATAGAGGATGAGTGTGTCGCAGGCGAGCACGAAGAACAGCAGAAGGCCCTGAATGACACTGGCAATCTTGTTCGAGACGCCCATCGCCGATTGCACCGCTTCGCCGCCGATATAAGACAATGCCAACACGAAACCCGCGACGATGATACCGAAGGGATTCAGCCTTCCCAGAAAGGCGACGATAATGGCTGTAAATCCATAACCGGGAGAGATGGTCGGGAGGAGCTGGTTGAGTGCGCCGGACACTTCCATCGTGCCGGCAAGGCCTGCAAGACCACCGGCAATTGCGAAGGAAAACAGCGTCAGTTTCTTTGCAGAAAAACCGGCAAAGCTGCCTGCGCGAGGACTTTCGCCCATCACCCTGATCTCGAAACCCTTAATGGTCTTGCCGAGGACCACCGCAAGCACGACTGCGACGATCAAAGTGATCGGGGCAGCATAGCTGAGTGACGTGCCAGGGACGGTGGACAACGTGGCAGCGTCGGAGAAGAGCGCCGATTCCGGGAAGTTGTAACCGCCGGGATCCCGCCACGGTCCGCGAACCAGGTAGTCCAGCAGGAGACTGGCGACATAGACCAGCATGAGGCTGGTCAGGATTTCGTTGGTATTGAACCTGGTTTTCAACAGCGCCGGGATCAGGGCCCAGAGTGCCCCACCGATAGCGCCGAAAGCCATCATCAAGGGAAGCGTGGCAGCACTTTCGAAGTCCGGCATCAGAATGGGCAGAGCAGAGCCGAACAGCGCACCGACGACGAACTGGCCTTCAGCACCGATGTTCCAGTTGTTCGACAGATAGCAAACCGACAAGCCGCAGGCGATCAGGATGAGCGGTGTTGCCTTGGCGATTGTCGCGTTGAGAGACCATTCTTGCGTCAGAGGTTCTATGAAGAATTTATATAATCCGAACAATGGGTTATGTCCGGATATTGAGAAAATGAGTCCGGCTGCGATTGCGGTCAGACCAACAGCGATCAACGGCGACAGCAGTGCCATCTTTCGGCTGTGCTCTTTTCTTTTCACGAGTTCGACGCGCATCAGGCAACCTCCCCTTGCGCTTCCGCGCCGCCTGCCATGAGCAGGCCGACCCGCTCGCGGTTCATGTCTGAAGTCGGCTCGGCCGCAGACAGATAACCTCTGGAAATAACCGCAATCCGGTCGGCGATTTCGAAGATTTCATCCAGGTCCTGGCTGATCACCAGCACCGCCGATCCGGAGCGGGCAAGGTCGATGAGTGCCTGCCGGATAAGAGCGGCGGCACCGGCATCGACACCCCAGGTTGGCTGGTTCACGATCAGCACACCAGGTTTGCGGTCCAGCTCGCGGCCGACTACAAATTTCTGAAGATTGCCCCCTGAAAGGGAACGCGCTTCCGGATCGTCATGGGACATGCGCACGTCGAAGGACTTCTTGATACGCTGTTCCATCTTGCCTGCATTGGCATTGGAGACGAAGAAACCACTGACCAGCTTGTCGCCGGTTCTGTGGCGCGTCAGCACGATGTTCTGCGATAGTTTCATGCCAGGTACGGCGCCGTGGCCGAGACGTTCTTCTGGCACGAAAGCCGCGTTTTGCCTGCGTCGCCAAGTAATGTTCCTGTTGCCGCAGGGCTTGCCGTCCAGAAAGACCATGTCGGCTGCCACTGGCATTTCGCCGGAGATCGCGTCGAAGAGCTCACCCTGGCCGTTGCCTGCAACGCCGGCGATCGCAACCACCTCACCGGCCCTGAGATCCAGCGAGACCTTGTTCAGCGCTGTTGCGAATGGCGTTGCGGCTTTTGCGGACAGGTTCTTCAGGGCAAGCCGGGTTTCGCCGATCTGCGGCTTTTGAGAGCTGGCGCTTACGGAGGCAACGTCGGCTCCCACCATCATGCTGGCCAGAGATGCCGGTGTTTCCTTGGTCGGGTCACATTCGCGCACCACCTGGCCATGCCGAAGGATCGTCGCGTGGTGACAGATGCGTTTGACCTCTTCCAGCCGATGGCTGATGTACAGAACCGCGCAGCCTTCCTTGGCCAGGCGCTCCAGCGTCAGGAAGAGAAGATCCGCTTCCTGGGGCGTAAGCACCGATGTCGGTTCGTCCATGATGATCAGCTGCGGTTCCTGAAGCAGGCATCGGACAATCTCGATACGCTGGCGGATGCCGACCGGCAAGTCCGCGACAATGTCGTCCGGATTGAGGGGCAAGCCATAATCGCGCGACACGGATTGGATCCGATTGGCAAGCTCAGACATTCGCCCCGGATTTGGCAATGCCAACGCGATATTTTCTGCAACCGTCAAGGCTTCGAACAGCGAAAAATGCTGGAACACCATCCCGATGCCGAGTTCGCGGGCAGCTGCCGGGTTGCCGATGTCGACCCGTTGGCCCTGCCAGAGAATTTCACCGCCGTCCGGCTCCAGTGAACCGTAGAACATTTTTACGAGGGTCGATTTGCCTGCGCCATTTTCGCCAAGGAGTGCATGTATTTCACCCTTGTTTATGACGAGATCGACCCTGTCGTTCGCCAGAATGTCGCCAAATCTTTTGGTCAGGCCCCGAGCATCGAGCAGAGTATCCTTTCCGGATCTGCTTTGCCGCGCCGTGCCGCCGTCCCCTGTCATCGTTTCTGTTTCTGCCACGCCGTCCCCCAAGCGAATGCCGCCTTATTGACCAAGTGTTAGTTTTTGTGCAAGCCCCCCGGCTGCAGCGGCCTGTTGATGATTTCCAGCTTCGTCCCGAACCAGCAGATCGACAGCTATTCCTGCAGCGATTGCAGCGGGTTGTTTTGATTTGACTGAAGTCACCCCGACGGGACAGACCATGTTTGCCGTCAAAGTGTCATTCAGCCCCCGGGCCTTCAGTCGTTTCAGGAAGCGCGCCCGCTTGGTTTTGGAGCCGATCACACCGCAATAGGCAAAGCGTTGTTGAAGCAAGGCACGTGCCATGATGTCTTCATCCAGGGCGTGCGAGTGGGTCATCGCCAGGACAAAGGCGCCATCAGGGGCTTGTTCAAGGCAGACAGCTGGATCAGGGTTTGAAACTTTCCGGACATTTCCCGGAACTGCCGCCGGAAACTGGTCCGCCCTGCTGTCGATCCATGTCACGCTGAAAGGCAGAGGTGCGAGCGCAAGGACAACAGCTTTTCCTACATGCCCTGCACCAAACAGATAAAGTTCGCGCCGCTTGCTGCCAAATTGCTCGATCAGCAGTTGCTTGCCCGTTTTTTGGTCAAGTTGAAGGAAGAAGCGGTTCGTTGAAACGTCCGGCAGCAGATCGCGTGTCTGCACCACACCGTTCACAACGCTGGCCTCGGTGGAAAACTGCGTTCCATCGATCTCCCGAAGCGAGAGTGTCTGAGCCATTTCAAGCGATGACGTTGTCAGCACCTCGATGGCGATTTGCGTACGCCCACCGCAGCACTGACCGAGGTCCGGGCCAAGCGAGACATTGTGGAGCTCGAAGCTGGCCACGCCATCCAGGATAGCTTTGTGTGCACGGCGGATGGCTTCGAACTCAAGCGTGCCGCCACCAATCGTGCCATAAAATCCACCACCAGCCGTTACCACCATACGAGCACCGTCTTCACGTGGTGTCGAGCCGTCGGCACGAGCAACGGTTACAAGTGCACAAGCGCCGTTTCGCTTCAAACAGTCGGCAATGTGCCCCCAGACCTTCATCAGGAGATCTTCCTCCGGCGCATATCCTGGACGGCTTTCATGATTGCCTCAGGTGTTGCCGGTGCGTCCAGATTGGGAACAACTCCCGGGCTAAGGCTCGCGACGGCATCATTGATCGCGCAAAACACTGCATTGGCCAACATGACAGGCGGTTCGCCAACGGCCTTGGACCGGTAAACGGTTGCCTGAGGGTTGCCGCTGCCTTCATAGAGACGGACGTTGAATTCCTCTGGAATGTCGGATGCTGTCGGGATCTTGTAGGTCGAGGGAGCGTGGGTACGAAGGCGCCCCTTTTCGTCCCAGACCAGTTCTTCGGTGGTAAGCCACCCCATCCCCTGAACAAAGCCACCTTCGATCTGCCCCAGGTCAATCGCAGGGTTCAGTGAATGGCCGACATCGTGAAGAATATCCACCCGGTCGACGGTCATCTCGCCGGTCATCGTATCGATTGTCACCTCGGCGCATGCGCCGCCAAAGGCAAAGTAATAGAAGGGGCGCCCGGTAGCGCTTTCTCTCTCCCACGTTATCCCTGGCGTTGCGTAATAACCTGCGTGTGAAAGCTGAATACGTGCCATGTGCGCCAGCTTGGCGACTTCCGAAAGGGCAAAGCTCTGGTCACCGACAACCACCTTGTTATCGCCGAAGAAGATTGCTTCCGGTCCGCATTGATGCAGTTCGCACAGGAAGGTTATCAGTCGGTTCTTGATTTCCTTCGCCGCCAGCTTGGCGGCCATGGCGTTGAGGTCTGTCCCGGAAGATGCAGCCGTTGGGCCCGTGTTGGGAACCTTTGAGGTGTTGGTGGCGGTGATGCGTACCTTGGTCAGGCTGACACCGAATTCCTCCGCAACAACCTGCGCCACTTTCTGATACAGCCCCTGGCCCATCTCGGTGCCACCATGGTTCAGATGAATCGAACCGTCGGTATAAAGATGAACGAGCGCACCGGCCTGGTTGAGATGTTTCAGCGTGAAGGAAATGCCGAACTTAACCGGTGTCAGGGCCAGTCCCTTTTTCAGAACAGCGTTGTTTTCGTTGAAGAAGCGCACATCATCACGTCGTGCCCAATAGTCTGAACTCTCTTCCAATTGGGCGATCAGGTCATGCATGACCTGAAACTCTTCCACCGGCATGCCGAAAGGCGTCAGGTTCCGTTCTCCGTCATAGAAATTCAGCTTGCGAATTTCGAGCGGGTCCTTGTCGAGACTGATCGCGATCGCATCGATCATGCGTTCGGCAGCGAGCATGCCTTGCGGTCCACCGAACCCGCGGAATGCGGTGTTGGAGCAGGTGTCCGTGCGCAAGCGCCGGGAGCGGATGAGTGCATCCGGGTAGAAGTAGCTCGAATCGGCATGAAACAGCGTTCGATCATTCACACCGAGTGAAAGATCGACGGAATAACCGCAACGGGCCAGGAATTCCATGTCGACGGCGCGGATGCGACCTTCGCTATCGTGGCCGACCTGCCAGTTGACCTTAAAGTCGTGCCGCTTGCCAGTCATGATCATGTCGTCGTCGCGGTCGAGGCGGATCTTGCAGGTTCGGCCTGTGTGACTGGCTGCGACGGACGCCAGGGCAGCCCATTGGTTCGCCTGCGATTCCTTGCCGCCGAAACCGCCTCCCATGCGGCGAACCTCAGCCGTGACAGCGGCATCGGGTACACCGAGCACCTTGGCAACCGTGTGCTGAATTTCGGTCGGGTGCTGGGTCGAGGAATACACCAGCATGCCGCCGTCTTCCTGTGGCTGGGCCATCGCGACCTGGCCTTCCAGGTAAAAATGCTCCTGTCCGCCGATTTTCATGCTGCCAGTGAGGATTTCCTCGGCTGCGTTCATGCCGGTTTCAGGCGAACCACGCCGGAACTGATAGTCCGGAAGCACTGTGGTGTCCGCGTCGACAGCGTCTTCAGCGGTCAGGATGGGGGTGATCGGTGCAATATCGATCTTTGCCTTCAACGCCGCTTTGCGCGCCAGGTCTCTTGTTTCGCCAACGACGGCAAAGGCGACCTGCCCGTAAAACAGGATTTCATCCTCGGCGAAAACAGGATCATCGCCAAAAGCGGATGAACAGTCATTCTTTCCCGGGACATCCTTCGCGGTCAGGACGGCAACCACACCTGGTGAAGCCTGAACCTCTTCAAGATCCATTGCCAGGATCCTGCCCCTGACAGCCTGTCTCGACCAGCCGGGCACAACGTGAAGCGTGCCAACGGGCTCGACCATGTCGTCGATATAGGTCGCCGTGCCGGAAACGTGTTTTGTCGCGCTGTCATGCGGCAACGCCTTGCGGACATGCTTCAGGGGTGTTGTCAGGTCGTTGGGATCAAGCTGCGCGGTCATGGCCTGCCTCCCGCTTGGCAAGCACACGGAGTTCTTCCGGTGCGGTGCCGCTGACCTCCATAAGAGCCTTTGCGAGCAACGCCCGCGCCGTTTCCATTCGGTACTCGGCACTTGCGCGCATATCTGTCAGTGGCGTGTAATCGGACAGCAATGCCTGCATGGCCGCGCCCCAGGTGGACGGATCGTCCAGCGAAGCTCCTTTCAAGGCAGCTTCCGCACCGGTTGCCCGTTTCGGTGTTCCAGCCATGCCGCCAAAGGCGATCCGGGCATCGGTAACCACCCCTTCTCCATCCACCGTCAGGCGGAATGCTCCCATGACGGATGAGATGTCCTGATCGAAGCGCTTGGTGATCTTGTAGCAACGGAAAGCCTGATTTGCAGAAAGCCGGGGCACGAAGAGACCGGTGACGAACTCTCCCGGTCTGCGATCCTGCTTGCCGTAGTCGATGAAGAATTCTTCCAGCGGCAACGCCCTTGAGCCTTCTGCGGAATGCAGTTCCAGAGTTGTCCCCAGAGCGATCAATGCGGGTGGTGTGTCGCCGATCGGCGAGCCATTGGCGATGTTGCCACCGACTGTTCCCGAGGCGCGAACCTGCTTCGAGCCGATCCGGCGCCAGAGTTCACCCAGGTTTGATGAAATGCCGGTCATGGCTTCTTCGGTCGCGGCATAAGTAGCCGTTGCGCCGATCAGCACCCCGGACGGACTGTCTTCGACACGGTCGAGGCCCTCTATTCGGCCAAGCCAAATCATCTTGGGCAAGTCGCGCAGATGCTTCGTGATCCACAGACCGACATCTGTCGCCCCGGCAACGAGGGTCGCATTGGGGTGCTGGCCGTAAAGAGCTGCCAAACCGTCAAGCGTTGCCGGCGAGGAAAAGAAGCAGTCGCTATCTCCGATGAAGACATCGCTGCTGTCGGTCAATTGCCGCAACTGTTCCCGCGTTTCATGAGCACGCCAAGAAAAAGCATCGTCTGCAGCGTCAAAACAAGAGTCCAACGCCGCGTCGATAATCGGCCTGTAGCCCGTGCAGCGACAAAGGTTTCCAGCCAGCCATTCGGTGACGGTCTTGCGTGATTTTTCCGCCCCTGCGTAATGATAGAGCGTGAAAAGCGTCATGATGAAGCCGGGCGTACAGAACCCGCATTGTGAACCATGCATCTCGACCATCGCGGCCTGAACCGGGTGGAGCCTCGTATCGTCGGAGAGGTCTTCGACAGTCACCAGTTCAGCGCCATCAATCATGCCGAGCAACTGGATGCAGCTGTTCACGGGCTGATAGACCAACTTGCCGTCGATCAATCGGCCAAGCGCGACGGTGCAGGCCCCGCAGTCACCCTCGCCGCAGCCTTCCTTCGTTCCGGTTTCGCGGCGGCGGAGGCGCAAGTAATCGAGAACGGTTTCCGTTGGACCGACATTCGCAAGTTCAACGATTTCACCACCCTTGAGGAAACGGATCGTGTCACGCATAGGCCTGATTCCCCATGTTAGCCAAAAACGGATCGGAGACATCTGATGCGTAACAGTTTGAACACTCCGCATGCATTGGGAGCATTGCATCACGAGCCGTAAAATGGTGGTCATGGAGTACCCGGTGCGAAGCATGCGGACGAGGTGCCTTACCCATGCTCCACAGCCTGCTCAGCAGGCCGCTTTCGGGCCCTACCAGGGCTGTATTCAGATCGTGCGTAGGCAAACGCCCCATCAGTTTTCTCCCTCGCACGGCGCATTGCCGCAAAACTGTCACAAAAAATGTGCCTTAAAAAAACATGGAACCAAAGCGCTCATTTGAGACCGCAATGTTGCCTATTTGGCATCAAGAGCTGAAAGTTGGTCCCTCAAAGCGAACACGGCATGGTCGAAAAACATGCCCGGCGCAAGCGCAAGAGCACGCAGAGACGACGTTACCACACAGAGTCGGTCGGCCTGAAGCGGCGTATCGGACAAAGGTTTGAAGATCAGGAAACCGTTGGCAAGGTCGTCTTCGCAACCGATCATCGTCTGAAAGCCAATTACCTGTTCCTCCCTGGCAAGGGCTCGCATCAGCCTGAGCGAATTGGCTTCCACATAAGTGCGCGAAGCGCCGGGTATCCGGCTTCGAACGATGTCCAGGCGGGTGCGCAGTGACAGTCCTTCTGCGGGCAGCGCCACCGGATATTTCAGGCAGTCTTGCAGTCCAAGTGTTTTCGCTCCGGCCAACGGATGATCCGGACGCATGAGTGCTCCGATCACGAGATCATGGTGAAAGGCGGTTGTGAGCGCCGAGGTCTCCGGCGGGTCGAAGGTGAAGCCGACATCCGCTTCAGCCGCCTCTACCTTTCGGGCGGCTTCTCTGGATGAGGAAATCGAGACATTCACGTGAATGCCGGGATAGCTCTTGCGAAAAGTGCTGATGACCGCCGGGAGGAGCTTTTCGGCAACGCTTTCGACGCTTGCAATCGAAACCGTACCGCGTCGCAGTCCCTTCAAGGCGTCGAGTTCGGCAACCGTGCCTTCGAAATCGGAATAGGTGCGCCGGATATGTGCCAGCAGCAACTCTCCGGCTTGCGACAGACGCAGGCGCCGGCCGACACGGTCAAACAACTGCAGTCCGAGAGCCTCTTCCAGCCAGAGAACCTGCCGGTTGATGGCAGATGACGCCACGTTGAGCTCCCGGGACGCGGCGCGGATCGAGCCGGCCTCGGCGACGGCCAGAAAATAGCGCATCGCCGGGCTGTAAAGATTTCGAGAAAGATCCTGTGCTCGTCCGGACCGCATGAAATTCCTGCTCTTAGGGGATCAGGACCGTGGTGCCGGTGGTCTTGCGGCCTTCAAGGTCCTGATGCGCCTGGACGGCATCGGCAAGCCTGTATTCCTGGTTGACGCCGATCTTGACGATGCCTTTCTGGACGACATCGAACAATTCGCCCGCGGTCGCTTCCAGTGCTTCGCGGCTGGCGATGTAGCTGAACAGCGTCGGCCGGGTTGCGAACAGAGAGCCTTTCTGGGCGAGGAGCGCCAGGTTGAAGTCGGCGATCGGCCCAGAGGACTGACCGAAAGTGACCCAAAGACCCCTCGGTTTCAGGCAGTCGAGCGATCCGGGATAAGTGTCCTTGCCGACACTGTCATAAACAACATCGCAGCCCTTGCCGCCGGTAATATCCTTTACCCTGTCGACAAAGTTTTCAGTCCGGTAATTGATCACGTGCTGGTAGCCGTGTGCCTTTGCAAGTTCGACCTTTGCTTCCGAACCGGCAGTGCCGATGACAGTGGCGCCGAGATGTGCTGCCCATTGACCGGCAATCAGGCCGACGCCTCCGGCAGCAGCGTGAAACAGCAGCGTCGTGTCCGGGCCAACGGAATATGTCTGGCGCAGAAGATACTGTGCCGTCATGCCCTTCAGCATCATGCCGGCAGCGGTCTTGTCATCAATCCCGTCTGGCAGGACGACAAGACGATCAGCGGGCACGATTCTTTCCTGCGCGTAGGCGCCGAGCGGGCCAACATAGGCAACACGGTCGCCGGGGCTGAGATGTGTCACACCCTCACCGACCGTCTGTACGACCCCAGCCCCCTCGTTGCCGGGGCTGAACGGCACGCCGGCAGGCGCGGGATAGAGGCCGGAGCGGAAATAGGTATCGATGAAATTGAGGCCGACTGCTGTGTGGCGGATGCGCGCCTCACCTGGGCCGGGCTCACCGACTTCGATATGTTCCCAGCGCATGACATCCGGTCCACCGGTTTCGTGTACGCAGATTGCTTGAACCATGACTTTATCCCCGGGGTGATGGGCCGAGACCGATTTGGTCTTGCGGCAATTGAAGTTGGCAAGACCATAAATGATTTCAACGCCATCGGAAAAGGTCATTCCGAAGCATAAATGGCATCAGGCGTTCGTGACGCTTCCTTCCGGTCAGCGCTTCAAGAGAAAGCGCGGCACAACACCGGCGCCTTGGTTCGCGCCAGTGCCAAAACTGTATTTTGAATGTAGGGAAAGGTCAGTCGACCCTGTCGAGCAATTGCTGAACAGCAGAGACCAGCAGCAGATAGAAGCTGGCTGCCGTGAATGCCCAAGCGAGCGGGCCGTTCAATGCCATACCGTCCAGAATTGCGTAGGCGGCCAATCCCATCCAGAGCAGTGTCACCGGCAAGGTAATCATGCGCCAGCGACGCACGCGGACAGGATGGACAAAGCGGACCGGAGCGAACGTCAATGCGCAGCACAAGAGCACGAACATGATCGTGAAGCTTTGCGATGGCGACAGAACCATAAGGCCGAAAACGACCATGTTCCATCCAGCGGGAAAACCCTTGAAGGATCCGTCGGGTGTCTTCATGCCGTTGTCGGCAAAATAAAGAGCGCCGGTAAAGACCACGAGCCCGTCACAAATCCAGTTCCAAGGACTTGTCAGCATCAAGCTCCAGGAAAGCGCGAAAGCGGGAAGAAACACGTAAGTGGCATAGTCGATCACGAAATCCAGCGAGGCACCGGACCAGCGAGGCAGACGCTCTGCAATCTTGTAACGGCGCGCCAGCGGGCCATCGATGCCATCGATGAAAAACGCCAGTCCAAGCCAGGCGAACATCTCCGCCCAGTTTTCACGCGCACCTGCCAAGAGGGCAATAAGAGCGATCGGAGCACCGGAAGCCGTCAGGATATGGATCAGGAACAGAGCGGGCTCAGTCCTCTCTTTACCTGGTGTAATATCCGCCACGGGGTTCCCTCACTTTATGATCTGAACGCAGTAAACTGGTGCATTTGCGTTCTGAGATGTGTGCGGTTCACGATTGACCCGCTGGCCCATGGATCACACACTGACGCTGATACGGTCCTTTATTGCAATCGTATGACAGTGTGAACCTAAAAAACAGTCCCCGCACCAATAGCAGTGAATTTAGGTTGCCGCATTTCCCAAAAGGATGAGGGAAACGAGGAGACCTGCCCAGACCAGCAGAACAGCCCCGATGGCAGGTGGCAGAATGCGGCTCGGGAACGTTTTTTCAATGGCCATCAACGCGCCGAGCAGCGCGATCCAGACGATGTTCATCAGGCCGACCGCGAACATGACAGTCATTACCGCCCAGCAGCAGCCAAGGCACACCCAGCCCTGCACCAACCCTTCCCGCAAGCCAGACATCGCACCCGGCCCAGCATCGTCACTGGCAAACACCCAGCGCGGATACCAGCAGCGCCGGAGACAGGCCTTCTTGGAGGGGGTGAACTGATATAAACCAGCGGCGAAGAGGACCGACGTCGTCAGAGCCATGCTTGCAGGTGCCATCATATCCGTCATGGCACCCGCCCTGGACAAAGCCCATTGCGCCGCGGTTGCTGCGACCGCGTAGCCAAGCCAGACCGCCAGATAGCCGAACATTGCGGTGACAACGAGAAGTACCGGCGTTGCCGTACTGCCGGACTGTGCCGAAAGCTCGGTGTAATAGGCCCGAAGCATCGGCACGGCCGTAGGCAACATCATGGCAAGGGCCATCATTGCCCACATCAGGAAGATCTTCACAAGATCAACTGTCGTCATGTCCGCACCAGGCATGCCGAATGTTGCGCTGGTCGGCAGGCAAAGAACCGCAAGTGCGGCCCGCGCTTCCGCAGGCAAACCTGCGAACTGGTTGAAACTGTTGAGAATCACCATGCCGGGTCCGGCTTCGCTCATATCCATGACCGGCACCATGTCGGCTACCATTGCAATCAGGTATGCCCAGCCGGCGGCGGCCAATATCGAGACCAGCACAAGCACTAGCGGCCAGCCACGCATGTTTTGTTCCGGCTTGGTGGAACCGGCCTGATTGGAAGATGTGCGCGTCAAACTCGTCATTTCGGCCTTTAGGTGGCGTGTGTGTCCGGGGTCTTGAGACGTCTTAGCGGATTAGTCGAGGCAGGCATTTGATCTTACTCATGGTCGACCTTGAATGCCCTGCGTGTATTCGTCCCGTTGATTTTGAGCCCGCAAACAGCAATTTAGATCTCAAGATCAAATCAGATGGAATTTTACCATGTCCAGCAGCCACGCGCCGGAACAGTTTGACATTGCAATCGTCGGCGGAGGGCCATCCGGGCGAATTGCAGCTCTTGCTCTGGCCCAGCAGGGATTGTCGTGTGTCCTGATTGCCCCCTCAATGGAAATCAAGGATGGCCGGACAACCGCGCTGTGGCAGCGTTCCATCGATCTGTTGCGCGATATTGGCGTCTGGTCGGACACAGAAGACAACGCCGCATCCTTGAAGAAGATGCGCATGATCGACAGCACGGGGCGGCTTTTTCGTGCACCTGAAGTGGTCTTCGACAGTTCTGAGCTTGGCCTTGAAGAGTTTGGTTTCAATATCTTGAACAGTGAACTTAACGCAGTACTTGAAAAATTTTGTGCTGCGCAATCCGGACTGGAGGAGATTTCGGACACTGTCGAGAGTGCCGAATTCGGAGACGATCACGCTACCCTCGTCACCAGTGGGGGTAGGACGATTTCAGCCAAATTGGCCGTAGCTGCAGATGGCCGCCGATCGACACTGCGTGAAGCAGCCGGGATTGAAGTCAAAAGCTGGTCCTATCCGCAGGTGGCTGTTGTTCTGAACCTTGAGCACCGGCTTCCACACCAGCAGGTCTCGACCGAATTCCACACTTCGACTGGTCCGTTCACACTGGTACCGCTCCCCGGCAGACAGTCATCACTTGTTTGCGTGGAAACTGCGGACGGTGCTGCAGATCTGTTGGCGATGACGGACGAGGACCTGGAAGCGGACCTCGAACGGCGGGCACATTCGATTCTGGGTCGGTTCAAACTGTCTACGAAACCACAAAGTTTTCCGCTTTCAGGACTGACTGCCACTTCCCTAGTTGGGCCGCGTCTGGCGCTTGTGGGCGAGACCGCGCATGTCTTTCCGCCCATCGGCGCGCAGGGTCTGAACCTGTCTTTGCGTGATATCCGGGACCTCATCTCCGTCGTGGCATCGGCCAAGCGCGCGCACGCCGACTTTGGTGGCAAGACCGTTTTGAGTGCTTACGAGAAGAAACGGTTCAGCGATATCCGGACACGGACAAACGCGGTGGACATGCTGAACAGATCGCTGCTGACAGGCTTTCTGCCGGTTCAGGCTGCGCGAAGCGCGGGCATGTATCTGGCCGGCAAGATTGGTCCGTTGCGGCGCTTGCTCATGCGGGAGGGCATCGCACCGGGAACCGCCTTTCAATTGCATCGATAGGCGGTTTTCGGGTGCTGCTTTCAAACCCGTGTCCGTGCTGCTGATCGCTTGGCGCTGTGATACGTCAGCGCCATGCCGATCATCTGACGGAGCGCATCCTCTGGTAACGGCCGACCTTGACTGAAGTGAACGCTTCTATCGCCGCCGAAGATGAGGTCCGGGAACATTGTACGCCAGTCAGACACCAGTGAGGACTGGCAATTGACAAAGAGAGCAACGTCCCCTGCCCCGGAATTGTCCCGGTCTATCCGGATTGTCGTTCCGGTTTTCGGGCACTTCGTCAGATAGCTGGCCTGACCCCATTTCATGGTTTCTTCCAGTTCTCCGATATCGTCGCGCTGCGTCGCCGTCTCGGCTATCAATGACCTGATGGTCAGCAGTCTTTCGCGGATATCCGCCGGATATCTTTCGAATATCGCAAGGACGTCCGGATTGTCTTTCACCACAAGTCCTCTTGTTGCGACCAGAATATCTGATTGGATTTTCTAGCCACCAGTTGGAAGGAAACCGCTCGTCAGCGCCCAGATGAAACCGGTAACGGTGATGATCGACAAGGCCGTTCCTATCAGTACGAAGCTAGACGCCCGCTGAACATACGTTCCATATTGCTGCGCAATTACAAAGACGTTTGTCGCCGGCGGCAGGCAGGACATCAGAACCGCGGTTGCGATCCAGTTGGGATCGAAGCCGCCAAGCCAGGTCAGAAGCAGAAAAATCAGGATTGGGTGCAGCAGCAACTTCACACCCAGCACCAGAGGCAGTTCCAGCGGTATCCGACCGATCGGACGAAGCGCAATGCTGACGCCCATGGCAAAGAGGGCGCAAGGTGCTGCCGCATTGCTGAGATAGCGCAGAAGCGTATCTATCGCTTGAGGTGGCTTGACCTCAAGCGCGGCGGCGAAGACGCCGGCAATCGTTGCCAGAATGAACGGATGGGTGAAGATCCTGACCACAATCTTCTTCAAGGTCCCGAGGATCGATTCTTCTTCGGTACCGGCCAATGCCATCATCAGCGGCGCCAGAATGAACATCAGTGCATTGTCAAAGGCCAGAATGAGCGCAGTCGGTACGGTTGCCTGCTCACCCAGAACAGCCAGCGTCAGCCCCGGCCCCATGTAACCGATGTTGGAATAGGCCCCGGCAATGCCCAGGATCGTGGATTCGCCGATGTTGCCGCGTGTTGCGACCACACCTATGCAGAAGGAGATCGCGAACACGATGTAGGTCGTGAAGGTCGTGGCGGTAATGTAGGACGCGTTTGCGAGCTCTTCGATCGGTGTCTCAGACAACAGACGGAAGAAGAGCGCCGGAAGGGCCAGGTAGATCACGAAGAAGTTCATCCAGCTCAGGCCTGCCTCGGGCAGGTTCTTGATCTTGCCGGCACCGAAGCCGAGAAGGATCAGTCCGAAAAACGGAAGAGCCAGTGAAATGACGTTCTGCATTCAAATACCAAAGATGAAGACGACGCGCTGTATCGCGGTTGGTTGGGTTTGAAGGCGCTTGCATCTTGCGCCTGGCTTGGATATGGACGCGTGACTTGGAGGTCACCTCGGTGATCCGCATTCCAATCAGGTCTGAGGGCGCATCGCAAGGCCCCAATCAGTCGGACAAGGTCGGAAGTGCCCTCTTTTCAGGACGGGCGGACAACATGAAAGCATTCGGTCGTAATGTCCCGCAAAAAAAAGCAGCGTAAACACCCGAAGCTCACAGCTGTGCAAAACCGGGTGGAAGGCTTTGCGCTGACGGTAGCCATCTGGCTGTTCCGCCTGATCCCCTTGGACGTTGCCTCCTATGTCATGGGCGCCTTCTGGCGTCGGCTCGCACCGTTCAATCCCAGACACAAGCGTGCTCTGCGCCACTTGAAGAAGGCCTTTCCGGGCATGCGGCGCGCGGAACGAGAACTGATTGTGCGTGGAATGTGGGAGAACCTCGGCCGCGTGGCAGCCGAAACTTTCCACATCGACCGGCTTCTGAAACAGGACTACCGGTTTGAAGCAGTTGCGGATGAAGTCACCGAACAGGTTCTGAACGGCGAGCGTGCCTGTTTGTTCGTCTCATTCCACAGCGCAAACTGGGAATTGTGTGTTCAGCCCGCCGTCCGGCGCGGGATCGAGATAACGGGCGTCTATCAGGCTCTGCGCAATCCAGAGGCCGACAAGGCCCTGCAGGCACTGAGGAAAGACCTCTACAAAGGTGGTCTTTTGTCGAAAAGCCACCAGACCGCTCGCAAGATCCTGGCGACCCTTAAAAGCGGCGGTATCGTCGCGATGATGGGAGATCTCAGGGAAACGCGCGGTGTGCAGGTGCCTTTTTTCGACCAGATGGCTTACGCCACGCCGGTCCCGGCTTCGCTCGCCCGGTCCTGCAACGTGCCGATTGTTCTCGGCCGGGTCGTGCGCAAAAAAGGCGTGCATTTCCGGATTGAGGCCCAGGCCGTCGAAGTGCCTGTAACGGATGACAGGCAGGCGGATATCGAGGTCGCAACCGCCAGGATCCACGCAATTTTCGAAAACTGGATCCGCGAACACCCCGAACAATGGATGTGGATCCACAAGAAGTGGGCGCCTCCAGGTAAAACGTCTGCCCAGAAACAGGCCCGGCGCGCAGCAGCGGCTCGTCTGGAAGACGATTAAGCCTGTTCGCCTTTCGGGGTATGGTTGCAGCGCAGCATTGACGTTATAGCTATTCCTCAAACTGGTGGAGGACAGCTGTTTCATGAAAACCCCAAGCGCATTCTACAAGCCGCTCGCAATCGGCGCGCCGGACCCGTATCGCGAGCTTCCCGTCTCGCTGGAGCGCATGATCCATTTCGTCCCTCCGCATATTGAAAAGATGCGGTCCAAGGTGCCGGATCTCATCAAGAACGTCGATGTCGTACTCGGCAACCTTGAAGATGCAATCCCCGCCGATGCCAAGACCGATGCCCGCAGGGGTTTCATTCAGATGGCGCAGGAAAATGACTTCGGGACCACTGGCCTGTGGACCAGGGTAAATTGCCTCAACAGCCCCTGGTTTCTCGACGACCTTCTTGAAATCGTTCCTGCGGTCGGAGAAAAGCTCGACGTGGTGATGCTTCCCAAGGTGGAAGGTGCCTGGGATATTCATTATCTCGACCAATTGCTTGCGCAGCTTGAAGCCAAGGCTGGTCTTTCCAAGCCGATCATGATCCACGCCATTCTGGAAACGGCCGAAGGCGTCAAGAACGTCGAAGAGATTGCAGCAGCCAGTCCGCGGATGCATGGCATGAGCCTGGGACCGGCAGACCTTGCGGCTTCGCGCGGCATGAAAACAACACGTGTGGGCGGCGGCCATCCCGACTATGCGGTCCTTTCAGATGCTGACGGCGCAGGTGGCCGAACCGCTTATCAGCAGGATCTTTGGCATTACACGGTCGGAAAGATGGTCGATGCCTGCCTGTCTTACGGCCTGAAGCCTTTCTACGGCCCGTTTGGTGATTTTTCCGATGCGGCAGCCTGCGAAAGTCAGTTCCGCAATGCATTCCTGATGGGCTGCCTTGGCGCGTGGTCCCTGCATCCGACACAAATCCAGATCGCGAAGAAGGTTTTCTCTCCGGATCCGGGCGAAGTCGCCTTTGCCCGCAAGATCCTTGAGGCTATGCCGGATGGAACCGGTGCCGTGATGATCGACGGCAAGATGCAGGATGACGCAACCTGGAAGCAGGCAAAGGTGATCGTCGACCTTGCAAAACTGGTTGCATCCAAGGACGCGGAACTCGCGGAGGTCTATGGCCTTTAGACTTTCGCAAGGCTCGTCGTCTAAGGTTTAATGTTACAATGCTTGCACGCCGGCTGCCGACACGGTATCCCGGCAGTGCATGCAGTATGCGGACGAGTAACCATGCGAACGGCAAAATTCAGAATTGGCCAGGTCGTCCGGCACCGGATCTACCCCTTCCGTGGCGTTATTTTCGATGTCGATCCGACCTTCAGCAATACGGAAGAATGGTGGAACGCCATCCCGGAGGACGTGCGTCCTTTGCGCGACCAGCCGTTCTATCATCTCCTCGCCGAGAACGAGGAGACCGAATATGTGGCCTATGTCAGCGAACAGAACCTGGAAGCGGATATGACCGGTGAACCGGTGCGCCATCCGCAGGTTGAAGAGATTTTCGAGGAACAGACGGACGGCTCATATCTGCCGCGCAGCGTAGAGATCCACTAATCGTCTCAATTCCCGACGATTTTCAGTCTTGATCTTCAAATATAAAAAAGGTCGGAACTTTCACAGTTCCGGCCTTCTTCAATTCTGGCAAAGCAGCTTCTTACTGGCTTTGCTTCTGAGCGTCGATCAGCTTCTGACGCGCTTCGTCAGCGCGCTTCTGCAATTCGCTCTGCAGTTCTTCCTGACGCTTTTGCAGCTCGGCAATGTTCATCGGCTCGCCGTCGTAAACCTTGGTGAAGCCGATCAGGGTCATCTTGAAGACGATTTCCTTGGCTTGCTGGTTATACGGCGCCACAATCACCTCACCGCCCTGCTTCATGGTGTTGATGAACGAGTCATCAATCGCCAGTTCTGCGTAGCAGGCATTGGGTGCGCAGATGCTGTACTTGCCCTGTACGGGCTTGCCATCATCGATCTGGATACGCACACCCGGCTGGATAAGAACGCCGGTCGGTACAGCGACCAGCAGTTTCTTGCGGGCTTCGCCCTCAGTTTCCTGAATAGCAATGTTACTCAGGAACTGTCCGGTATTTGTGCGCAATTCAATCGAAATAAAGCAGATTTCCTTCTGCGTGTTCGGATTGGTGTTACACGCTTTCGTCCATGGGCTTTTTTCTTCCTGGGCGATTGCGGGTGCACCTGCAAAAGAAGATAGGGCTACGAACGCACCTACTGCACATCCGAACAATCCTCTTTTCAAAACACTCGTCATCGATACGTCCTCAATCGTGCGTGTACGAAACTTTCGCGTTGTTCTGAGCCATTCCGGAACCAACCGCAAGGCCCGTAACGACATTCAAACCGTGAAACCATGGTAAGACACTTAATTTGGGCGAGAGGGTGGCCGATTTGCAACGCACCCCTGTCAGCGAATTGAAACCTGAATATCTTGCGGTTTGTTGCTTGTCCCGGGCGCGTCCGTGGGAACCCTGTGCTACTGTAATCGCTGAGAATCAACAGAATCTCCGGCGGTGGTGATGCGTAGTTCGATAGTTTCCGGTCTTCTTTTTCATGCCGGCAAGGCGATCGGTTTGGCAACCTCGTCTGCATGCCTGCTTGCCTTGACAATCAGCCTGCCCGCCAGCGCGGACGATGAAAACGTCCCCTGGACGCATGCAATCGCCATGCACGGGACACCTGCACTTGGACCTGACGAACCATTTCCCTATGCCAACCCCGATGCGCCCAAGGGCGGCACAATCACGCTTGGTGTACAGGGAACCTTCGACAGCCTGAATTCCTTCATTGTACAGGGTGGCTGGACCTCGGCACGTGGAATGCGCGAACGCGAATTCGGCAACAACATTCTGGAAAGCCTGATGGTCCGCTCCTATGCAGAACCCTTTTCCCTTTACGGTCTTCTGGCGCAACGTGTGCGCATGCCGGACAGCCGGGAGTGGATCGAGTTCGAGCTTAATCCGGATGCAAGGTTTTCCGACGGGACGCCAGTCACAGTCGATGATGTCATCTTTTCTCTGGAAGTGATCCGCGACAAGGGGCGCCCGCCCTATCGAAACTGGTATGCAGCTATCACCGAAAAGCAGGTCACCGCACCGAACCGGTTGAAGCTGGTATTCGAAAACGGTGAAAACCGCGAACTGCCGCTGTTGATCGCGTTGGCTCCAATTTATTCCAAGGCAGCCACGGACGCGGAGAATTTCGACAAATCGTCGTTGAACCCGCCGACCGGCACAGGGCCGTACACCTTCAAGACGATCGAGCCAGGCAGGCTCGTCGTTTATGAGAAGAACCCGGACTATTGGGCCAAGGACCTGCCTGTCAAAGCCGGTTTCGACAATTTCGACGAGATCCGGGTAGAATATTTCCGCGACGAGACGACCTTGCAGGAATCCTTCAAGAAGGGTCTGGTCCAGGCGTTGCAGTTCCGGGATCCTGCCCGTTGGGCAACGGGGCTTGATTTTCCGGCAGTGAAAAATGGCGATGTTCTCAAGCGGGCAATTCCGCTCGGGATTCCCGCCGCCATGCAGGGCATCGCATTCAACACCCGCAAAGACCAGTTCTCCGACCCGGCCGTGCGCAAGGCCTTGCGCATGCTTTTCGATTTTGAATGGGTAAACCGCAATCTCTATTACGGACTTTACACGCGCACGGCAGGGTACTGGGACAATTCCGAGCTTTCATCGGTTGGCCGTCCGGCAAGCGACCGGGAAAAGGAATTGCTGGCTCCCTTCCCTGACGCCGTCGATCCCGAGGTTATGGACGGCACATGGCGTCCGGCGGAAGCGGACGGTTCAGGACGTGACAGAAAGGTGCTGCGGGCAGCGCTGGAAGCCTTCGGCGAGGCCGGTTACAGCCTCAAGGACGGAAAACTCCTGCACTCCGAAAACGGCAATCAGCTTTCCTTTGAAATTCTTGCCAAGAATGAGGACGAAGAAAAGCTGGCTCTCGCCTATATCCGTACTCTTGAGTTGCTCGGCGTATCCGCAAGCGTACGCAGTGTAGATCCGACGCAATTCGAAGACCGCAGGACGAAACGCGAGTTTGATATGGTGTTCAACACCTGGTTCTCCTCGCTGTCCCCTGGCGCTGAGCAATATGGACGCTGGTCGTCAAAAGCAGCGGAAACGGAAGGATCCTTCAACTTTGTGGGCGCACATGAACCGGCGATCGATGCGATGATCGACGAGATTGTCGGTGCAAGGAGCCGCGACGAATTCGCGGCTGCCGTTCGCGCATTCGACCGCGTTCTGATTTCGGGAGCCTACGCAGTCCCGCTTTATCATGTCGCGGACGATTGGGTGGCGCACTGGAAGCAGATCGTTCCGCCGCAAAACGAGTCGCTCTACGGCCACGAGTACGACACCTGGTGGTCGGCCACGGCGCAATAATCGGACCAATGGACGAAAAACAAGATGAAAGCCACGCCTGAAAGCCTGTCCACGGAGTATCATGAGAGCGGAGCCTGGTCCGATGTGCCGCTTGATGAAATGTTCCGCAAGACAGCCGCAGAACACCCCGACCGGCTTGCGCTGGTTGATGCTCCCGACAGGGCTACCTGGACAGGTGGCGCTCCCCGAGCGTTGAGTTATGCCGAAGCCGATCGGGAAATTGATCGTCTTGCCGCTTTCTACACCACCGTCGGGCTGTCATCCGACCATGTCGTCGGTGTCCAGGCTCCCAACACAGTCGATACCGTAATCGCGATCCTGGCAGCCCTGCGAGCAGATCTGATCATTTCTCCCTTGCCATTGCACTGGCGGCAGAAGAACGTTCTGGAAGCCTTGAACTCCATAGGCGCCAAGGGATTTGTCGCGGCTGACCGGGTAGAAACACGCGAGGTTGGTGTTGCCGCACGCGATGTTGCTGCAGACCTGTTCTCGTTGCGGTTTGTTTTCGGCCTAGGCAAGGACGTTCCCGATGGTTTGATCGAATTGGGGCCGATGCTTGCCGAAATGGGTGACGATCTGAAGTTCACTCCGAGTGAGCGCCCTGATCCGGCTGACCACACTGCGACCATCTGCTGGAGCCGAAGCGGAGAGGAAAACGTTCCGGTTACACGCTGCCATAACCATTGGGTATCGGTCGCACATATGATCGTACAGGAAGCTCATGTGCGCGATGCCAGCGTGATGGTCCTCCCCTATTCGCTCAGCGGCTTGACCGGCCTGGGCGGAGGACTGGTTCCGTGGTTGCTGACCGGCGGCACCTTGCATCTGCACCACCCGACTTCACTTGCCAATCTCGCTGCTCATGCCAACGAAGTTCAGGCGGATATCGTCATGACACCCGGGCCGCTGGCACAGACGCTCGACCGTAAACTTGAAAACACCAAGACGACGCTACTTGCAGCCTGGAATATTGCGGCCCCGCACCCGACGACTTTCGTTGCGAGGCGCCGTCTGATCGATCTTCACATCGCTGACGAATTCGCACTCGTTGCCAAGGCGCGAGGTCCCTCGGCGAAGATGAAGGCCACCGCGCTGGGAAAGCATAGCGGGCCGATAGGGTGTGAAAGCGGGCCAGCCCTTCTCGAGATTGCGGTCACCGACGAGGTAGATACGCAAGCTCCAACGCTTCTGGTGAAGGGACCAATGGTTCCCGATGTCGGGTGGCGAACCATCAATGGTGACCAGCGGCGCGTCCGCTGGGAAGGTACCGGTTTTCTGAATACCAACATCAAGGTTGAACTGACGGATGGCGGCATCGCAGGTTTCGGTATCCCGGGCCACTATGCCCTTGGCACCGGCAACCTTGAAACGGTGGATGTTGTCTACGCAGGGTACCCGGGCGTCAAGGAAGCTGCTGCCTTCATAGTGGAAGATCCTCTCCTCGGAGCCAGGATGTACGCAGCGCTTGTACCCGAGGCCGGGAACGTTCCAGATGCTGGTGCCTTTTTCGCGTATCTGGATGCCGAAGGCGTGGACCTTGCCAAGATCCCCCATCGTGTGTTGATTTTACAGTCTCTGCCGCGGAACGAGGATGGAACCATCAGCCGGGAACGGCTGACCATGCGGACACAGCGATTGCCTGCTGCCGTGGCGTAGGTGGGGATAAGGAATGGATGTTGAAACCTCGCTTTCCTGGCGCGGCCCGTATTGGTATGCGGGACGTCGGCCAAGGCGGAGCAGCAATGGTGATGCGCCAGAAGATTTAGACGTGTCACTTATCAGCATGTTCGACCGTCGCAGCAAGCTGCCCATGGCGCTGCCTGCAGCGATCGTGGTTGATATCAGCATCCTGGAAGACGACCGGAGAGACGAATTCTTTTCCTGGCTGCTTCCGCAAATCAGACTCCTGGCAAGTGAAGTCCCTTTCTACATCCTCACCGGCAGCGACGATATTCTGCCCCCCGTTCTGCAACCGACTGCAATCATCGACAAGGTCGTTCCCGATGAAGTCCTGCTGATGTTGATATGCATTCATCAGCGCGCATTGCTTCGGTCAGAGGAAGCCCAACTTCGCAGACGAATTTTTGGCAGGATTCCAGGTTTCGGGAGCGCTCCGCATCATTCAGGAACCAGCAGCCTGCTTGTCGTTGGCCTGAGCGGTCGGTTTCTGGAATGGCAGGACGCCAGTGAAGAAAAGGTCGAGGTTGTCGGTGCATTCGACGGCAGCATGGCCGTCGAATTCATGTCCAAGCGCGCATTTGACGCCGTGGTCATTGATGCGCCCTTTGAAGATGCCGTCGACTATATGCAGCAGATCCGCAGGGATGCCCGCTTCGCGGGGTTGCCGGTTCTGGCTGTCTGTGAGCGGGAGGAAGATCTCGTTCAACTGTTCCGAAACGGAGCTTCGGACGTGCTGGTCGGAGAAAACCGCAAGGAAACCCTTGCCCGCCGACTCAACTCCGCCACCCGTTTCGGCAAGAGGCGCCGTCTTGCAGACAGGGTGCTTGCGGAAAGCCACATGTGGTTGCGCCAGCAGATCCATCAGGGCGGGCTTGGCGTTGATGAATATACGAATTATCTCGAAGCCTGCAGCAATGGCCTTGCGGCGCGCGGCCTCGATCTTTGGGAAATGAGGCTTCAGCCTGAAAACTTCGGCATTGCGGTCACTTCCGCTGAAGAACTTGAAGACATCAACACGACCTTGCTGTCCATCGCGGACGCCACGAGCCGGGACGAGGATCTTGTCTGCCTGGTGAAGGACTTCGGGCCGGTTGCCGTCTTGAAGAACGAGGCTGGCACGACAAGGCTGCAGAAGCGGATAAGCTCGATCCTCACACACACTGTTCTGTGAACAGACGCTGGTCTGTATGCGTCTTTTGTCTATTGCCTTAACACTGCCGCGAATTTGGGGTTGGCATATTTGTCAGAGTCTTTAGCCTGACAAAAATATCTCCAACGTTCTGGATGTCCGATGACCCTATCATCCGCCCTTACCGTCGATGTCGTATCCGATGTAATGTGCCCCTGGTGCTTCATTGGAAAAAGACGCCTTGAAGCGGCGTTAAAGTCGGTTCCGCAGCTCGATGTGCTGGTTCGTTGGCACCCCTTTCAGCTTGACGCCACCTTGCCGAAGACTGGCAAGGACAGAAAACAGTATCTGAGCGACAAGTTCGGTGGTCTGGAGCGGGCGGATACGTTCTACAAACAAATCCGTGCAGCGGGACAGGAGGAAGGCATCAACTTTGCCTTCGACGATATTACATTGTCGCCGAATACCCTTGATTGCCACAGACTGATCCTTTGGTCACGTGACGACGATCTTCAGGACGAAGTCGTTGAGCTTTTGTTCAAGGCCTATTTCCTGAATGGAGAAGATCTGACACGCCCCGAGGTTCTTGTGCGAATTGCCGAGGAAGCAGGGATGCAGTCTGATCTGGTGGAGCATCTATTGGGAACCGAAACCGATCTCGACAAGGTCGAGGCCCAGATTGCCAATGCTCAAAAGTCCGGGATCACAGGTGTGCCATGTTTCATTATCGATGGCAGGTTTGTTCTGGCAGGTGCCGAAAAACCGGAAACAATTGCCGCAGCGCTTCTGCATGCCGACGAAACACGGACCGATCCACAAGCGGCAGTTTCCAATTAAAAGCAGCTTGAGTTGCCGAAACAAAAAAGCCCCGCACGAATGCGGGGCTTTTCTGATTTTGATGACCTGAAAAGATCAGCCGCGCAGAATGGAACGGCCTGCATAAACCGCCTGTGCGCCCAGTTCTTCCTCGATACGGATAAGCTGGTTGTACTTTGCGAGCCGGTCGGACCGTGCGAGTGAACCGGTTTTGATCTGGCCGCAGTTGGTGGCAACCGCGAGGTCAGCAATGGTGCTGTCCTCGGTCTCGCCCGAGCGGTGGGACATCACAGCGGTGTAGGCAGCCTTGTGTGCGGTCTCGACGGCGTCCAGCGTTTCGGACAGCGTACCGATCTGGTTGACCTTGATCAGGATCGAGTTGGCAACGCCGAGGTCGATACCCTTGCGCAGACGCTCGGAATTGGTGACGAACAGGTCGTCGCCGACCAGCTGGCACTTGTTGCCGATAAGGTCGGTCGTCGCTTTCCAGCCGTCCCAGTCGTCTTCTGCCAGACCGTCTTCGATCGAGATGATCGGGTAGCGGGAAACGAGATCGGCGAGATATTTTGCCATTTCCTCAGGAGCCAGCGTCTTGCCTTCACCTTCCAGCACATATTTGCCGTCCTTGAAGAACTCCGTCGATGCCGCGTCCAATGCCAGGAAGACATCTTCGCCTGGCTTGTAGCCGGCGGTTTCGATCGCCTTCATGACGAAACCGATAGCTGCGTCTGTCGATTCCAGATTAGGAGCAAAGCCGCCTTCGTCACCAACATTGGTGTTGTGACCGGCTGCGTTCAGTGCCTTTTTCAAGGTGTGGAAAATTTCAGAACCCATGCGCACAGCATCGCCAAGGGACTCAGCGCCAACCGGCATGATCATGAATTCCTGGAAATCGATCGGATTGTCGGCATGCGCGCCGCCATTGATGATGTTCATCATGGGAACCGGAAGCGTGCGCGCAGACGTGCCGCCGACATAGCGGTAGAGCGGCAGACCGGACGCCTGGGCAGCGGCGCGGGCAACCGCGAGCGATACGCCCAGTATGGAGTTGGCGCCAAGACGCGACTTGTTGTGTGTACCGTCGAGATCGATCATGGCCTGGTCGATCTGAAGCTGATCTTCAGCGTCCAGACCGCCAACGGTCTCGAAGATTTCGCCGTTCACGGCATCAACTGCATTCTGGACACCCTTGCCCATGAAGCGGTCACCGCCATCGCGCAGTTCGACAGCTTCGTGTGCACCGGTGGAAGCTCCGGACGGAACGGCTGCCCGGCCGAAGGAGCCGTCCTCCAGGAAAACGTCGACTTCAACGGTCGGGTTACCACGGCTGTCAAAGATCTGACGGCCGATAACATCGATAATGGCGGTCATGGAAAGAACTCCCTTGTCGCATGCACCTGAATTGGCGGTCTGCCGGAGAATATCCGGCCGTTTGGAAGCCGGAGTACCGGCGTTTTTCCGGAGCTCTTGCCCCTCAAAGGAAAGCCGCACACGAGGTGCGGCTGAAATTGACTATTCTGCAGCGGTTGCCGGTGCCTTGACGACGTTGTCCAGTGCCTTCAACTGGGCCAGCAACGCTTCGAGTTGGTCGAGCGGCACCATATTCGGACCATCTGACGGGGCGTTGTCCGGATCAGGGTGCGTTTCGATGAAGAGACCTGCAACACCCACGGCCACTGCAGCACGCGCAAGAACAGGTACCATTGTCCGGTCACCGCCGGTGGAAGCACCCTGCCCGCCCGGTTGCTGCACGGAATGTGTTGCATCAAAAATGACCGGCGCACCGGTCTGTGCCATGATCGGCAGCGAACGCATATCGGTAACAAGCGTGTTGTAGCCGAAGCTGGCGCCGCGTTCGGTCAACATGACATTGGCATTGCCCGAACCGGTCACTTTCCCCAGAACATTTTTCATGTCCCAGGGCGCCAGGAACTGGCCTTTCTTGATGTTGACCACGCGGCCGGTCTTTGCGGCAGCCACAAGCAAGTCCGTCTGGCGGCAGAGGAATGCCGGGATCTGCAGGACATCGACAACTTCCGCAACCGGTGCGCATTGCTCGGGGCTATGCACATCGGTCAAGACCGGCATGCCGAATTTTTCCTTCACTTCGGCAAAGATCGGCATGGCTTCTTCCATGCCAACACCCCGTTTTCCTGCGAGAGATGTCCGGTTGGCCTTATCGTATGAAGTCTTGTAAATGACGCCGATACCGAGACGATCCGTAATTTCCTTGATCGCGGCTGCGCATTCCAGTGCGTGTTCGCGGCTTTCAAGCTGGCACGGGCCGGCAATGAGACTGAAAGGCGCATCATTGCTGAAGGTTACATTGCCAACGGAAACTACGCGGTTTGCCTCGGTCATTTTCCACCTTATGCCATGCGGTTGCCGTTTGAGCGCGGCAACTCGTTCAGGAAACAAGTCCGATCTTGGAACTTGCGGAGTTCCATAGCGTTCTTTTTGCCTGCCCGCAACATCGCTATGGCGGAAAGCGGACAGGTCTTAAATCGATTTAAAAGTGTGTAGTCTCACCCCGACATAAAATGATCACTTTGTCGAAGTTATTGCGTTAGTATTGCAGTGCACAAGCTTGCAACCGGTCATAGACCTGAGGGTCCGGCTAATTGCCACTTGGGCTAACTGCAACGTCGCGCCCGCGGACGATCTGAGTTTAGAACGTGTATTCGACGGCTCATGTGACTATTAGTGGGTAAAAGAAGATTGAGTTCGTATTTGTAGACCATCGGAAGGCCTGACATGAACAAGCCCATTCGCAAAGCGATCCTGCCCGTGGCAGGTCTTGGCACTCGGTTTCTGCCCGCGACCAAGGCAGTACCGAAGGAAATGCTGACGATCGTTGACCGTCCGATCATCCAGTATGTGGTGGATGAAGCACGGGCCGCAGGTATCGAACATATCGTTTTCGTCACCGGGCGAAACAAACAGGTTATCGAAGACCATTTCGATATGGCCTATGAGCTGGAAGATACCCTCAAGGCGAGAAACAAGACTGCTGCTCTGGAACTGCTTGAAAAGCACCGCCCGGTTCCGGGTGCCACTTCCTTCACCCGTCAGCAGGCCCCGCTTGGCCTCGGCCACGCTATCTGGTGCGCACGCGATATTATCGGCAACGAGCCCTTCGCCATTCTGTTGCCGGACGTGATCATCAAGTCTCAGGTCAGCTGTCTCAAGCAGATGGTAGACCTCTATCAAAATACGGGTGGCAACATCATCGCCGTGGAAGAAGTTCCCGAAGACCAGACAGATCAGTACGGCATTGTGGAACTCGACGGAGAACTCGGTGCAAATGCGCACAAGATCTCAAACATGGTCGAAAAGCCTGCCCCCGGTACGGCACCTTCCAATTTGATGATCACCGGCCGCTACATTCTACAGCCGGAAATCTTCGATCTCCTGTCCAACCAGGGCAAAGGTGCAGGTGGCGAGATCCAGTTGACCGACAGCATGCTGGCCTTGATGAAGGAACAGCACTTCGCGTCGCTCAAGTTCGAAGGTCGGAGCTACGACTGCGGTAACAAGGCCGGCTTCCTGAGCGCCAATATCGCATTCGGCATGGACGATCCGAAACTTGCTCGGGAACTGGTTCCGTTCATGGAAGAGATCATTCGCAAACCCCTGGCCGCCGAATAATTTGCGATCGTTTTCACTGCGGACTTGAAAAGGTTCGCCAGAAGCCTTTAGGAGTGGGCCGGGTCTTGCGCAAGACCCGGCCCTTTCCGTTTGCTCCAATCCCGGATGCCTCATGCACGACAATTCCATTCACTCCACCAAGATCGCGGTTATCGGTCTGGGTTATGTCGGTCTGCCCGTGGCGGTGGCCTTCGCTGCGAAGGGTTTTGACGTTCTCGGGTTCGATATCAACGAAAACCGGTTGAACGAGTTGCGCAGCGGTCAGGACAGCACGTCGTCTGTCGATGACGCAGATTTGCAGCAGGAAACGCTGGTATTTTCCAACAACGAAAAGGATCTGAGCGATAGGGATGTCTTGATCGTGGCCGTGCCGACACCTGTCGATCACGCCAAACGACCTGACCTTTCGCCTTTCAGAAACGCAGCAGCAACCGTCGGTCGCAATCTGAAACCAGGGGCCATCGTTGTCTTTGAATCTACCGTGTATCCGGGGGCAACCGAAGAGATCGCAGTTCCCGTCCTCGAGACGGAATCGGGGCTGCTCTTCAACAGGGATTTTGCCGTCGGTTATTCGCCAGAGCGCATAAATCCCGGCGATACCGAGCGAGGCTTTGCGGACATCACCAAAATCGTTTCGGGTTCCAGCCCGGAAACAGCCGAAACGCTCAATACGCTCTATGGAGCGGTTGTCACGGCTGGTATTCACCTTGCTCCGTCGATCCGCGTAGCGGAAGCGGCGAAGGTGATTGAGAACACACAACGCGATCTCAATATTGCTCTCATGAACGAACTGGCGATGCTATTCCACCAGATGGGCATCGATACCCGGGACGTGTTGAAGGGGTCTTCGACCAAATGGAACTTCCTGCCGTTCCAGCCGGGACTGGTCGGGGGGCACTGCATCGGTGTCGATCCCTATTACCTGACCCACAAGGCACACGAGATCGGCATGACACCTCAGGTTATTCTGGCAGGTCGCGGTACCAACGAGGCAATGCCGGCGTTTATTGCAGGCAAGATCATCCAGGAAAGCGTAAAGCTTGGCATGCCCATGCCTCCGAAAGTTGTCGTTCTCGGCATCACCTACAAGGCGAATGTGCCTGATACCCGTAATTCCAAGGTCGTTGATCTCATCAGGGAGCTGGAAAAGTTTGGGGCGCGTGTTCAGGTCTGTGATCCACTTGCACATCCCGATGAGGTTGCGGCCGAATATGGAATCACCCTCACCCGGCAAGAGGACCTTGATGCTGCGGATGTTGCCGTGCTTGCGGTCCCCCATCGGCATTTTTTCCAAGATGGAAGCGGTTGGCAGGTCCTGAAAGACGTCCTGAAAGATCAACGCGGCCTGGTCGCTGATATACCGGCGCTTTTGGATCGCTCCACTTGTCCGGAGGGAATCCAGCTCTGGCGCCTTTGATTTTACAGGACTATTTCACGGTTTTGTTGTGCCGCGGTACGCGTGACGAGAATTCGCAGTTCAAGGACTGCTGAAAAACGGATCAAACTGCCGGGAATTGCCGCAAGGGTTTGCTCGTATTTTAGCAATCTGAAAAGGGTTTCGAGCCGTATACTATTCGGGTTTCAGGAAAGGAGACACCGAACATGGCTCATGCTCGTTTCTGGAAGATGGTGGCGGTGGCCGGCGTCAGCGCGTTGCTGGCTACAGGGTCTGTCCGCGCCGAAGAAGGCCTCGATAGCAGCGCCTTTCACAAGATCATCAAAAATCAGATGAGTGCGTTTGCGACGGGTAATGCCCAGGCTGCCTTCTCGTTCGCAACCAGTTCCTTGCAACAGCGGTTTCAAACACCAGAGTTCTTCATGGAAATGGTGCGGCAAGGCTACCAGCCAGTTTACAAGCCTCAAAGCGTGACGTTCGGCCGGTCAAAAATGACCAAGCTCGGGCCAACGCAAGAGGTCTATGTAACCGGTCCAAATGGTCAAAACTGGTTAGCTCTCTACAGTTTCGAGCAACAGGATGACGGCAGTTGGAAGATTTCCGGGTGCTATCTGACCAAAGCGGATGGATTTTCCGCCTAGTCAGTTTCAGCCTGAACCTGGATTGAGTGTGCCGGGTTACAGCGCGGCAATATCGCCGCGCGCCCAGTCTTCCTTGGTCTTTGCGTAGAAGTCTTCGAAAGACCCGGCGTCAATCGCGTCGCGCATGCCCTGCATCAGGTACTGATAGTAGGCGATGTTGTTCCAGGTGAGCAGCATGCCGGCCAGTCCTTCGCCAGCTCGCACCAGATGGTGCAGATAGGCTCTGCTGTAGACGCTAGACGCGGGACAGGTGCTCGCCTCGTCCAGCGGGCGTGGGTCGTCCTGGTGACGGGCATTCTTGAGGTTGACCTTGCCATAGCGCGTATAGGCGAGACCGTGACGTCCTGCGCGGGTCGGCATCACGCAATCGAACTGATCAATCCCGCGCTTCACGCTTTCCAGAAGATCGTCCGGTGTCCCAACGCCCATCAGGTAACGTGGCTTGTCCACCGGCATAACTGGCGTCGTGATGTCGAGCATGCTCAGCATGACGTTCTGAGGTTCACCAACGGCCAGACCGCCAACCGAATAGCCTTCAAACGGCATTTTGCCGAGTTCTTCTGCCGAGCGAATACGAAGGTCGGGTTGATCGCCACCCTGAACGATACCGTAAAGCCCCTGTCCTTTCCCTGGTCCACCCATGACTTCGAACTGGTTGCGAGAGCGTTCTGCCCATCTGAGAGACAGCTCCATAGCTCTTTGGACTTCTTCACGGGGGCTCGGCAACTTGATGCACTCGTCCAGCTGCATCTGTATATCTGACCCGAGGAGACCCTGTATCTCGACTGAACGTTCCGGTGTGAGATGGTACTTCTGACCGTCAATGTGGCTTTGGAAACGCACACCATCTTCATCCAGCTTCCGCAACTGAGCCAGCGACATCACCTGGAACCCGCCACTGTCGGTCAGGATCGTGTGAGGCCAGTTCATGAAGGTGTGCAGTCCGCCAAGTCTGGCGACCCGTTCAGCAGTCGGGCGAAGCATCAGGTGATAGGTATTGCCGAGAACCACGTCTGCACCGGTTTCACGCACCTGCTCCGGGTACATCGCCTTCACAGTTGCCTGAGTGCCAACCGGCATGAAAGCGGGAGTGCGCACGACACCGTGGGGCGTCGTGATTTCGCCGCGCCGCGCCGCGCCGTCCGTGGTGATCAGCTTGAAGCTGAAGGTCTTGCCGGTTTTTTCGGTCATGATTGGTCCTCAGACAGCGCCTTCCTGCGGTAAAAGCAAGGAAGCGTCGCCATAGCTGTAAAAACGGTATTCCTGAGAAATAGCGTGTGCATAGGCACGCCGCATCGTGTCCAGACCCGAAAGAGCCGACACCAGCATGAACAATGTAGAACGCGGTAGATGGAAGTTGGTCATCAACGCGTCGATCGCCTTGAAGCGATAGCCGGGCGTGATGAAGATCGAGGTTTCACCCGCAAAGGCGGCTATGGCGCCACTTGCCTGGGCGGAGCTTTCAAGGATCCGCAGGGATGTCGTGCCGACGCTGACAACCTTGTTTCCCCTTGCCTTGACGGCCAGAAGTGCGGCAGCGGTCTCTTCGGAGATTTCGCCCCATTCTGCGTGCATCTTGTGATCTGCGGTGTCTTCCGCCTTTACCGGCAGAAAGGTGCCGGCTCCGACATGCAGTGTTACGCGGTGCTGTTCGATACCGCGCTCGCTCAATGCCTTCAGCAGTTCAGGCGTAAAATGAAGACCCGCAGTCGGTGCGGCAACGGCACCGTCCTTTTCGGCAAATATCGTCTGATAGTCCTTGCGATCCTGGTCGTCTTCGCCACGCTTTTGCGCAATATACGGTGGCAAGGGTATGTGTCCAACGGATGCGATTGCAATGTCGAGATCAGGTCCGGACCGGTCGAAAGTCAGCAGTACTTCACCGCTGTCGCCCTTTTCGGTCACTTCCGCCGTTAGCCGTGTACCGAACCCTTCGAAAAGGACAGTATCGCCAACCTGCAACTTCTTTGCCGGCCGGACGAAGGCCTTCCAGCGGTCCGGCCCGGTGCGCATGTGCAGCGTCGCCCCGATGCCCGCGGTAATGTCTCCTCGCAGACGTGTTCCTTCAAGCTGTGCGGGTATCACCTTGGTATCGTTGAAGACCAGCGCATCACCGGGCTCCAGCAACAGCGGCAATTCGCGAACACCCGTGTCGGACAGTTCAGGTTCAGCACCTGGTTTAACGACAAGCATGCGAGCGGAATCACGTGGCCGAGCCGGGCGCAAGGCGATCCGCTCGTTGGGAAGAACAAAGTCGAATTGGTCGACGCGCATGGTGATTTGCTACTGACGGATCTCTGGGAGGTTTCGGGGTGCGGCGCCATTCCATCCAGAGCGGCAACCGGACTTTCAGTCAGCGGCTCTTACTGGTGACGGCGGAGCAGGTCAACCGTCTGAGGGTACATCCAAAACAAAACAGCGCGGATGAATGATCCGCGCTGCATCGTTAAAGCCACTTTCAGGTGGTTCAGGCCGCGTCGGCCGCCACTTTCAAGGAGACGATATTGTCCGGATTGGAAACCGGTTCGCCACGCTTGATCTTGTCGACATTGTCCATGCCTTCGATCACTTCACCCCAGACGGTATACTGACCGTCAAGCCAGGGTGCATCGGTAAAGCAGATAAAGAACTGGCTGTCACCGGAGTTCGGGTCCATTGCGCGAGCCATGGAGCAGGTGCCGCGCACGTGCTTCTCATTGCTGAATTCCGCTTTCAATTTCTTGCCGGAACCACCAGTGCCAGTCCCCTGCGGGCAGCCGGTCTGTGCCATGAAGCCGTCGATTACGCGGTGAAACACGATGCCGTCGTAAAAACCTTCGCGGACCAGTTCCTTGATGCGTGCGACATGCGTCGGCGCGAGGTCCGGCTTCAGTTCGATAACAACCGGTCCCTGGCTGGTTTCCATGAGAAGGGTGTTTTCGGCGTCTTTGATTTCAGCCATCGAGTATCTCCTTGGGTATTTTCGAAATTGTAGTCGCGTGAACGTTATTGTGCGTCCGAGGCGACCTGCATCTTGATGATCTTGTCCGGATTTGCCGGCGGTTCGCCGCGGGTGATGTTGTCGACGAATTCCATACCATCGACGACTTCACCGAATACGGTGTACTGGCCATTCAGCCAGTCGCCATCGCCGAACATGATGAAAAACTGGGAATTGGCGCTGTCCGGGCTAGCGGAACGTGCCATGCCGAGCGTGCCACGCTTGAACGGTGCGTTGGAAAACTCAGCCTTCAGGTTAGGTTCGCTGGAACGGCCCGTGCCGGTGCCCGTCGGGTCACCGGTCTGGGCCATGAAGCCGTCGATGACGCGATGGAAGACGATCCCGTCGTAAAACCCTTCGCGGGAAAGCTTCTTGATCCGCTCAGCGTGAGCCGGAGCAAGGTCCGGACGAAGCTGTATGACGACGCGTCCGTCCTTCAAATCGAGATAAATTGTGTTTTCCGGATCGGTGCCTTGGGCACTGGCGGCCGAAGGCAGGATCAGAAGTGAAGCCAGAACGGCAAAAATTGCAAAAAAGCGCGACACTGGAGACTCCTAAGGTTCAGGTCTAGAGCTTGGCTTTGAATTACGCGCCGGGTTTCGCGCGCGATCTCAATGGTTCGGCAACCGGTTCCGGCACAAAAGCGGAGATTTCTCCGCCCATCTTCGCGATTTGACGTACCAAGGTGGCCGTGATGTGGCGCACGTTCGGAGAAGCCGGAAGAAATACCGTACGAATGTCCGGTTCCAGCGTGCCGTTCATGCCCGCCATCTGCATCTCGTAGTCAAGATCCGTGCCGTCCCGCAGACCGCGAACCAGGTAAGCGGCGTTTTGCTGGCGTGCCGTTTCGATGACCAGATTGTCGAAGGCGATGACATCAATCCGTTCAGCTTCCTGCGGAGTGAATTCCGAACGAGCCGAAGCATGGATCAATTCGACCCGTTCCTCGAAGGAAAACAGGGGAGACTTGCCGGGGTGAATGCCGATGGCAACCACCACCTTGTCCGCCAGCGCAAGCGACTGACGCAATATATCCATGTGGCCATTGGTGACGGGATCGAAGGATCCAGGATAAAGCGCAATACGATTCATGGCACCTTCCTTACTCTGCCTGCACCGGCCTAACAAGTAGAACGCAGGCATGAACGCGTCTTTTGCCAGTAACTGACATTGTGTGACGACCGTCACAACTCTCTTTGCAAACCTAGGTCAAAGTGGCTCCATCGAAATCAATTGGCGTGAGCAGGAGCCAGCATCATGAGGAGCACTACTACAATCGACCGGACCGCAACGGCTATCGCGGTACGTCCTTTCGCCTTTCAGGCAAAGGCAATCGATCCGGCCGGACAATTCAAGATGGCCGCTATTTTCGTTCTGGCGTTGTTGACGATGATTGCCGCAGGCATGATGAGCATGCACCCGAGCAAAGCGTCGCAGGCAGAAGGTCTGACCAGCCTGGCAACGCAGGGACTTGCTTCCACCAAGTCCGACCGCGCTGTGCAAATTCCGGCATCAAAAGCATGTGAAACACAAGCTTGGGGCGCCTGGAGCGAAGACTGTGCAGCGGCACTGACCGGTGCGAACCGTGTACGCAACGTGTCCTTTGTCACCGTCGAGAAAACGGCACCCACCGTAAATGAAACAATTCTGGCCCGTTACCCCGTGGCCAACTGAGCTTCGTCTCAAACCTCCCTCCCCGTAACGGCAAACAGCGGCTCAGGTTCCACCCTGGCCGCTGTTGTCGTTTTCAGGTCTAGCCAATCAGAGATCAGGCTTCCGGAGGCGTTTCATCTCCTTCGGCGGAATCGTTCCCGGCGTCATTCTCACCCGGTTCAGCTGAACCCTCAGCTTCTCCTTCCAGGGCGTCTTCGAGGACGTCGTCTTCATCGACTTCGGAGATCCCTTCGACCGCAACGACTTTTTCGTCGGCTGCCGTCTTGAAGACGATCACGCCCTGAGTCGCACGCCCGGCGATGCGGATACCGTCCACCGGACAGCGGATCAACTGGCCACCATCCGTCACCAGCATGATCTGGTGGCTGTCCTCGACAGGGAAAGACGAGATCAGGCCGCCATTCCGGCTGTTGACAGCCATGGCCGTGATGCCTTTGCCGCCTCGGCCGGTGACCCGGTACTCGAAGGAGGACGTCCGCTTGCCGTAGCCGTTTTCAGAGATGGTCAGGATGATCTGCTCGGCTGCACTCATCTGAGCGTAACGTTCCTGAGGCAGATCGCCGGCAACTACGCCCTCTTCATCTGCACCATTACCGTTCTCATCTGCTTCTCCACGCATCGCACGGGAAAGCTTCAGGTAAGCGGCGCGCTCTTCTGCCGTCACATCGATGTGGTGCAGGATCTGCATGGAGATCACACGATCCTCATCGGCCAGACGAATTCCGCGTACCCCGACAGAATTACGACCAGCGAAGACACGAACATCCGTTACGGGGAAGCGGATACACTGACCGAAGTTGGTCGTCAGCATAACATCGTCATGTTCAGAACAGGTGTCGACGCCGACAATCCCGTCACCGTCTTCCAGCTTCATGGCAATCTTGCCGTTCCGGTTGATGTTGACGAAATCGGACAGTTTGTTGCGCCGGATGGTGCCACGAATGGTCGCGAACATCACATCCAGGTTTGCCCAGCTGTCCTCGTCTTCCGGCAATGGCAGGATCGAGGTGATCTGTTCGCCCTGTTCGAGAGGTAGCAGGTTGATCAATGCCTTTCCGCGCGAGGTCGGTCCGCCGAGTGGAAGACGCCACACCTTCATCTTGTAACAGATGCCTCGCGAGGAGAAGAACAGAACCGGCGTGTGGGTATTGGCGACGAACAGCCTGGTGACGAAATCCTCGTCCTTGGTTGCCATGCCGGACCGGCCCTTGCCTCCGCGTCTTTGTGCACGGTAGGTCGCCAGCGGCACGCGCTTGATGTAGCCACCGTGAGACACGGTCACGACCATGTCTTCGCGCTGGATCAGGTCTTCTTCGTCGAAATCTGCCCCGCCTTCGATGATTTCGGTTCGGCGCGGAGTTGCAAATTCTTCCTTGATCTCAAGCATTTCGTTGCGAACGATCTCCTGGATCCTGGCCCGGGAGCGCAAGATGTTGAGATAGTCGGAAATTTCCGCACCGATCTTGTTGAGTTCTTCCTCGATTTCATCGCGGCCCATCGCCGTCAGGCGCTGCAGACGCAGATCGAGAATGGCTCGTGCCTGTTCTTCTGACAGTTTGTAGGTGCCGTCGTCCTGCACCATGTGGCGCGGATCGTCGATCAGAAGAATGAGCGATTCAACATCCTTTGCCGGCCAGTTGCGCTCCATCAGCTGTGCTCTCGCCGTTGCCGGGTCCGGAGCGCTGCGGATGAGCTTGATGACTTCATCGATGTTGGCAACAGCGATGCCCAGGCCCACCAAGATGTGGGCACGGTCACGGGCTTTCTTCAGCAGGTAGCGGGTGCGTCGCTGGATCACCTCCTCGCGGAAGGAGACGAAGGCGCGCAGCATGTCGGAGAGGTTCATCTGCTCCGGCTTGCCGCCGTTCAGAGCAACGATGTTGGCGCCGAACGATGTCTGCAACTGACTGAAACGATAGAGCTGGTTCAGGATCACGTCCGGAACCGCATCGCGCTTCAGCTCGATCACGACCCGCATGCCCGAGCGGTCGCTCTCGTCACGGATGTCCGAGATGCCCTCGATACGCTTGTCGCGCACCAGTTCGGCAATCTTCTCGATCATCGTCGATTTGTTGACCTGATACGGGATTTCCGTGACGATCAGTGCCGTCCGGTCCTTGCGTACTTCTTCGACGTCGACTTTCGCCCGCATGACGATCGAACCGCGGGCCGTTTCATAGGCACTACGGATACCCGACCGACCGAGGATCATGCCACCCGTTGGGAAATCCGGGCCTGGAACGATCTGCATCAGTTCTTCGAGTGACATCGCCGGATTTTCCATCACGGCAATGGCGGCATCGATCACTTCGCCCAGGTTGTGCGGCGGAATGTTGGTTGCCATGCCGACTGCGATACCGCCGGCACCGTTGACGAGGAGGTTCGGGAACTTGGCAGGAAGGACGACGGGCTCACTCTCGGAGTTATCGTAGTTTTCCTGAAAGTCGACCGTCTCCTTGTCGATATCGTCCAGCAGTTTGTGGGCGACCTTTTCAAGACGGCACTCAGTGTAGCGCATGGCCGCGGCTGGATCGCCGTCGATGGAGCCGAAGTTACCTTGCCCGTCAATCAACGGCAGTCGCAGCGAGAAATTCTGCGCCATGCGCACCAGCGCATCGTAAATCGCGCTGTCGCCATGCGGGTGATACTTACCCATGACGTCACCGACCACGCGGGCCGACTTGCGATAGGGCTTGTTCCACTCGTAGCCGTTTTCGTGCATCGAGTAGAGAATGCGCCGGTGAACCGGTTTGAGGCCGTCGCGGACGTCAGGCAGCGCACGCGACACGATCACGCTCATCGCGTAATCGAGATAGCTGCGCTTCATTTCATCGACGATGGAGACCGGTTTGATATCGGACGGGAGACCGTCAGTGGGCGTGCTATTGTCCTGGTCAGCCAAGGAAGACACTCATTTCATTGTTATTGCTTGCTCTTTTATATCCGATTCAAGACGCCGCTCCAAATTCTCGGCGCTTTTCCACCTAAGTAATAGAGGTTTAATTTCAATGTCTTACGAGGAGTATACACAGGGGGCAAAAATCATTTGGCTTGAGAACATGCCACCACATCGCAAAGCTCTATAGTAAGGCGACAAAAGCGCCTTAAAAACCGGTCCGGGAATCGCCATGCTCGACTACTACATCAACGCCTTCGCGACCCTATTTGTCACCATTGATCCGGTCGGCCTGGCCCCGATGTTTCTTGCAATCACGGCTGGAATGAGCAAGCACGACAGGCGCAAGGTCGCCATTCGGGCAACCATTACGGCGGCGGCCATACTCCTTGTTTTTTACGCGTCCGGACAGACGGTGCTGAATGTACTCGGCATCTCCGTTTCCGCTTTCAGGGTCGCCGGAGGCATCCTGTTGTTCCTGATCGCGATCGAGATGATTTTTGGCAAGCGCCAGGCGCGTAAAACCGAAACCGCCGAAAAGGCGATGGAATCGGAAGCGCATCATGGAACGATCAATGAACTCGCCATCTTTCCTTTGGCGATACCGCTTATTTCGGGACCTGCGGCAATCTCCGCGATCATCCTGTTGTCCAGTCAGGCTCCGGATACCCTCGCCTATGCAGGCCTCGGCGGCGTCATCGCGATCATCCTGCTGAGTTGCATGGGTGCCTTTCTCTTGGCTGACAAGATTGAACGGCTCCTGGGAGAAACCGCACAGCTGGTTATCACCCGTCTTCTCGGCGTGCTGTTGGCAGCTCTATCCGTACAATTCGTTGCGGACGGCATTTTGGCCTTTATCCGCACCTGACTGAGGCAACGCTTAACGGTCCAGGTTCAACTTGTATTCTTGTGGCGAAACACCGTGCACCGTGTCTCGTGCCCGGATGATGACCTGTGACACGCCCTCTGGGATCGTGATGCCCGATTGGGATCGCGTGAAGGGTTGCTCGTCGACATGGGGGTGAAGGAGCACTCTCTCGCCTAACAATTCTCCGTCTGGCGTAAAGACCTGCCAGAGGTCGGCGTAGTGGTCCCAACCCGTATCGTCATGCCTGAGAGTTACTGCGAAGGTCCATGTGCCTGCAGATCCGGTTGCTTTTGCCGAGACAATCTCGACCTCACCTGCCCGTGCTGAGCAGGCTCCGAACACTGAGGACAGGAGCAACACCGCAAGCGCTGTCGAACATCTTAGGTTCATGACGCATTTCTCCCTTGGATTTCGCGGGAGCATCCTCGCAACGGGCCGCGGATTGACAAAGTCACGAATGCGTCAGGAGGCTCAATGGTTTGCGAGCGACAAACGAAACTCATCTGCCTGGAAAAACGTCAGCCTGCCTGCTGAAGGTGGCTGTCCCGTTTAAACCCTTTTGGCCAGAGCGTCTTGTTTTCGTTCCCCCAGCGTGCAAGGGCCTTCACCACCGGCTCCAGCGACACGCCAAGGTCGGTCAGTTGATATTCAACCTTCGGCGGAACAACAGGATAGACGGTCCTCACGATCAACCCGTCAGCCTCCATACTACGGAGTTGAGCGGTCAAGATCCGTTGTGTGATGTCCGGAAGCGCTTTCTGGAACTCGTTGAAGCGCATGACTTCTTTTTCCATCAACAGGAACAGAATGACGCCTTTCCACTTGCCGTCGATCAAACTGAGCGCTGCTTCGACAGCACAGCCCGGATGGCAGCCATAAACGTCCTTGACCAGTTTGGGTCCTGATTTCCTAACGGTATCCATTTTGTGCCTAAGGTTCTTTTTTGTGAGTTACGGCTAGAATTGTGCATTCTTGCGCCAAACAATTTTATGATCAATTTGATTGGTACGCAAATCAGGAGAACACAGCATGCGTGCCATCGGATTTTTTGAACCACTTCCTATTGATGACCCAAAGTCGTTGACTGATCTCGACCTACCAAGGCCGGCGCCTTCCGGAAAGGATCTTCTCGTTGAGGTCAAGGCTGTTGCGGTCAACCCAGTCGACACCAAGGTGCGGCAATCCCGAACTTCGCAAAACGGCGCGCCAGTCGTCCTTGGATACGACGCGGCCGGGATCGTCGCCGAAGTGGGTCCTGACGTTACCAGCTACAAGGTGGGCGATGAGGTCTATTATGCCGGCGACATCACCAGGGACGGAACCAACTCGGAGTACCATCTCATTGATGAACGCATTGTAGGCCGCAAACCCACGAGCCTGAGTTTTGCCGAGGCAGCAGCCATGCCCTTGACGGCGATCACCGCCTGGGAAGCCCTGTTCGACCGGCTGAAGGTGAATGACCCGGTTCCAGCTGGTTCGAACACTCTCCTGATCATTGGCGGTTCGGGAGGCGTCGGTTCCATTGCGGTTCAACTTGCCCGCCAATTGACGAACATGACGATTATCGCAACTGCTTCAAGACCGGAGAGCCGTTCCTGGGTGAGTGAGCTTGGTGCGCATCATGTTCTCGATCATTCAAAACCGATGGCGCCTCAGATCGAAGCTCTGGGACTGGACGCCCCCGGCTATGTTTTCTCGACAACGCACACAGAGCAACACGTAAACGATATTGCAGAATTGATCGTGCCACAGGGCCGTTTTCTGCTCATCGACGATCCCGACAACGTCAGCATTGGGCCCTTCAAACTGAAGGCGATATCGATCCACTGGGAGATGATGTTTACCCGTTCCATGTACCAGACGACCGATATGGATGAGCAACGCAAGCTGTTGAACAACGTCGCTGACCTTGTTGATGCAGGCAAGCTCAAGACCACATTGACGGAAGTGATTGAACCCATCAATGCAGATAATCTGCGCGTCGCGCATCAGAAGATTGAAAGCAATAAAACCATTGGGAAGATCGTTCTTGCCGGGTTTTAGGATCAAGTGATGCCGTTTAACAGGTGACACTTAGCTCCTCTTGCACATTCAGGCCGCTATCTTCATGCTTTCGCTGGAGGCTTGGAGATGGCGGAACACAACGTTGAAGACATTCGGATCAAGCTCTTGTCGCTCAAGTCCGAACTTGAAACATTGAGCGAATTGTCCGGGGAAGCCCGTGCCACGGTGGAGCTAGATCAGCAATCAGTCGGTCGATTGTCGCGTATGGACGCGCTTCAAGGACAAGCGATGGCACAGGCATCCGAACGGCAGCGCCGGGCGACAATCCAGAAAATCGACGCGGCCTTATCAAGGTTGGAAGCTGGCGAATACGGTGACTGCGTGGAGTGCGGTGAAGAGATTTCCGTAAAACGGCTACAGGTAGATCCGGCCGCAGCATTCTGTATCAAATGCGCAAGATAAGGGCACACATTTCGCTCTCAGGCCTATTGCTCGAAATGTCGACGCAAGCCTGTCAGGAAATCCGACACATTTCGTGAAATCTCAACCAGCGGGAACGCCTTCAACCGAGATTCCGTCCAGTCTGACTGCGGAGCAAGCTGCCTCTGCAGTTCGATTAGTGCTTGTCGTTCCCCGATACCAAGCGGAAGTTTTTCAGCCGCTGCCAGGAGCAGCAGTTTCTCATGAATTTGCCGCAGGACGGAAAGCGCCTCTCCCATCCGTTCCGTAAGTCCGGGATCTTCCCGCCATGTGTGCCCGTGAAACACTTCCTGCGTCACACGTTGTCCTGCACCGTGACAATCATAGGTAATGCATCCACTGAATCCGAGACGCGACCTGTCATCGAAGATAGCACAACGTCCGCAGCTATCCAGGTTCGGGCAAACCTCGCCTGCTGCCTTGTCGATACCAAAGGACTCGGATTGGTCAAATGCAAAGACAACACAGCAAAGGGCTGCACAAGAAGCGCAGTCTGGTGTCAGTTCCGGATGCCGCGGTGTATTCATTCACGCTCAAATCTCAACAAGGCGCTGAGCCACCAATTTCGAGAACTCGTTTTGTGATCTTTCGAAAGCCTGTCGGGTATTCAAATCTATAAAGTTGAGCAATCCAGTCTCTTTTCAAGAAGAGACTTCTTCCCCGTCAACTCTGACAGCCATGAAGGACTTGGTCAAAAACAGGAATTTTTCCTGCTTGACGAGCGCATCATTGAAAAGCGCCTTGAACATGGACTTGCTCAGCAGGCGCGCACTTTCGACGATTTCGACGGCCTCATCGGTATTGGCCCCCTTTGCCCAATGCCCCAAGGAAAAGTGAGCAACAAGCCAGACCCTTAAAGGCTTCGGCAGCCAATGGAAAAAGAGCGTCATGCAATGCGGCTCAATGGGAAACCAGAAATTTGGTGTCTGGACAAAATAACCACCGTGAAAATCCCGGATATTTGACGCAAACCGCTTCATTTGCGCCCAGTCACCAACATGCTCGATTACCGAGTTTGAATGGATCAGGTCATAGTCCTGAGGGTCCAGGTAACTCCAGATGTCTTCTGTGGCATTACCTGTCAAAAAATCAAATCTCCCGTCTGCCTCAAAGGCTTGAGATCCCGGTAGATTTAAAAGGGTAATCTGTACGTTGTTGCGATCCAGAAAATCTTTGTCGATGATGTTCCAATATTGAACAGTCCCGCCAATATCTAGTATTTTTACACGGCCCTTCTCAGAAAACTTACTCTCTATCAATTCACAAAAATACTTAATTCTCTTTTTTCTTACTGCTTTGCCGAGACTGAAGCCGTCATTTTCATATCCAGAAATAATTTTAGTTAATTTACTCACTTCAATCATTCCCATCTTTATTCGGCGAAGCAACTGATAGAGCAACAGTTTGTGGACTGTTTATATGAGCGCCTGCAAATATTCAGTTAATCGAAGCAAATTGCAGTTCGCTCACAGCATCGAGGCGCTATAAACAAAAGCAAATGCACGAGCACAAACATTGACCTTTCGCCAATGCATGCAGGCTCGACAATCGTTCGTGCAATCACGTTCCTGCGTTCGCAGAGTTACCTGCGATTTTTCGGTCCGCCCACGTCAAGACCCGCCAAGCGACGTCGGGTCCAAGTGATCCAAAGCCTTGCTTATTCCCACTCAATAGTGCCGGGTGGTTTTGACGTAATGTCATAGGTTACGCGGTTGATGCCCTGCACCTCATTAATGATACGGGTTGCCGTCTCACCCAGGAAATCATGCGTGAAGGGGAAATAATCGGCAGTCATGCCATCGACTGACGTCACGGCTCTCAACGCGCAGGCGTAGTCATATGTGCGGCCATCGCCCATGACACCGACCGTTCGCACTGGAAGGATGGCAACGAAAGCCTGCCAGATATCGTCATAGAGACCGTGCTTACGGATCTGGTCGATATAGACCGCATCAGCCTTTCGAAGAATTTCAAGTTTCTCGCGGGTGATTTCACCCGGACAACGAATGGCAAGTCCAGGTCCCGGGAAGGGGTGGCGGCCGATGAACTTCTCGGGAAGGCCGAGTTCACGGCCAAGCGCCCTCACCTCGTCCTTGAAGAGCTCACGCAGCGGCTCGACCAGCTTCAGTCCCATCTTTTCCGGCAACCCGCCGACATTATGATGCGACTTGATGGTGACCGACGGACCTCCGGAGAAGCTGACGCTCTCAATCACGTCCGGATAGAGCGTACCTTGAGCGAGAAACTCAGCGCCCTCAATCTCATTCGCATGTTTCTGGAAAACGTCGATGAACAGTTTTCCGATGATCTTGCGTTTGGTTTCCGGGTCGGAAACGCCGTCCAGCTCTCCCAGGAACAGTTCGCTCTCATCCGCATGGATCAAGGGAATGTTGTAGTTATCCCTGAACATGGACACCACTTCTTCCGCCTCGTTCAGGCGCAACAAGCCGTGGTCCACGAAGACACATGTGAGCTGATCCCCGATCGCCTCATGGATCAATACAGCAGCAACGGAGCTGTCGACACCACCGGACAGACCACAAATGACCCTCTTGTCACCGACCTGCTCGCGGATGCGCGCAATGGCGTCGTCCTTGTAGGCTCCCATGGTCCAGTCACCGGTGAAGCCGGCAAGTCGGACGAAATTCTCATAGAGCTTCTTGCCGTTCGGCGTGTGGTGCACTTCCGGGTGAAACTGTACGGCGTAGAAGTTTCTCTCCTTGTCCGCGGTAATCGCGTAAGGAGCGTTTGGCGATGTGCCGAAGACCTCAAAGCCTGGTGCGATCCGGCTGACATGGTCGCCATGGCTCATCCAGACCTGTTCTTTCCCGTCGGCAAACCATCCGTCCAGGATCGACAGTTTGTTCTCGACAGGTGTCACGAATGCTCTGCCAAACTCGGCCGTGCCGCCACCGCCGGAAATCTTGCCACCGTCAACCTGTCCGCCCAGCTGTTGCATCATCACCTGTTGGCCGTAACAGATCCCCAGGATCGGAACGCCCATCGTGTAGACACTTTCCGGCGGACGCGGTGAACCGGCTCGCGTAACCGAATCCGGGCCACCTGAGAAAATTACCGCCTTGGGCGAAAACTCGCTCAAAAAGGCGTCGGTAACGTTCTGATATGGATGGATTTCGCAGTAGACATTTAACTCGCGCAGGCGCCGCGCGATGAGCTGCGTGACCTGGGAGCCGAAGTCGATGATAAGAAGGCGCTGATGCTGGGTCATGGCCAGCTTCTAACCGGTCTTTTGAGTAAAATGAACCCGAATTTCACAGCCGATGCTGTCCCGCACAAGATTTTGCCGCCAACTCCTGTTCCGCGGCTTTCTTGTGTCGTAACTTTGGCGGGCAAATGTTTCCGGCGGACAAGCTGTGTACGGCTGAATTTCGCTTTTGACCGGCGCGCGCCTGCTCCTTAGGTTAACCATAAGCCCCCGTGCTTCGTCTCCGGTGAGACAAGCTGCTGGCAGGTGCTTTTAGGAAAACCGACCCAGATGACCGCAGCTGCCCGTAAAGCGTTTGAAGAAGCCGTAGCCCTTGAAAATGCGGGCAATCTTGACAGGGCGCTGGTGTCTTATCTGAAAGCCCAGGAACTGTCGCCGGACGACACGGAAATTGCCTACAGAACGGCATCCGCGTTGCTCCAGACCGGTTATCTGGACGAGGCGCAATCGCAGTTGCGCCGCATCGTGTTTGCCGAACCAGACCACCTGAATGCTCGCGCGAGCCTCGGGAACTGTCAGTTGCTGCTCAGTGACATGGCAAACGCCCGGCAAAATTTTGCTGATGTGCTCGCCCAAGCACCAGACAATCGAAACGCGCTCTATGGTCTTGCGAGTGTTTTGCTGAAAGAAGACAAACCCGAAGAAGCTTCCGTTCCGGCCCGACGCCTGGTCGAGCTATTGCCGGATACGCCAGCTGTCTTGTCTCTTTTCGCAGACACACAGGCGCGTGTTGATCAAAAGGCAGCAGCGATCGCTGCTTATCGGAAAGCGCTGAAGGCCGATCCGGATTACGGTCCTGCACTAATTGGTCTTTCGCAGACATTGCTGCTGCGTAAGCGCTTTGACGAAGTGATCGAACTGACGATCAGGGCAAGTGAGCGAGCGCCGGCAGATCCGCTTCCCCTGGACCTGTTGTCCGATGCACTTGCCGGGAAAGGCGCCCTGGAAGATGCTCGTGAAGCCGCGCTTGCCGCGTTGAAGCTATCTCCGAGATCAATACAGACCCTCGTTCGGCTCAGCAGTATTGCGCGTAAGTTTGGAGATCATGGTGCAGCTCTGAAACACGCCCTGGCCGCGCACGATCTCGACAAATCAGCAAAAGAACCTCTGAATGCACTTGGAGCCGCCCTCGCCGCACTCAAATATTCCAACCAGGCCAGATCGGTCCTGACGGCCATGTCTCGAGGCGACGGTCTGGAGCCGGCCATTCGAGAACTCGTAGAAGGCCTGGTTGTCGCCGAAAGGAAATCACCGGAAGCAGGCCCAGTGAGCTCCCCTGCGACTTCAGCAACGGAAGAACCCTCGTCAGATAATCCCGACGTTGCTGTAAAAATCGCTCAAGAAACAGAAACCAAACAGGAAATTCAACACCAGGAAAGCCTGGAGCCCGTGACTTCGAAGAAGATACTCGCAACAGACGGCGATCAATTGCCGAACGTTCTCGGGCTGCGCCGTCAGGACAGATCCTGACGGCAAAAACTGTTTGAACTCACTGCACCCGCCGGAACAGGGCAATGAAGAAACCGTCCGTTTGGGTCGACCCGGGCGTCAGCAGAATGTCACCACGGTCGGAAACGTATTTCGGGTGCCGTGCATCCGGCAGAGTTGTTTTCCAGATATCCAGCGCTGAAACAGACTGGAACGATGGATTTTGCTCCAGGAACCAGTCCGCCTGGGCCTGGTTTTCCTCACGCAGGACGGAACAGGTCGCGTAGGCAAGACGTCCCCCCGGCTTGACGTATCTGCTCGCGCTTTCCAGTACACGGCGCTGGTCTTCGATGCGATCCTGCAAGGCCTTTTCCGCCAGCTTCCACTTGGAGTCCGGTCGGCGACGCCACACGCCGGTCCCCGTGCAAGGGGCGTCGATGAAAACCAGGTCCATCTGATCGACAAGATCGTCGAGGCTTGAAGTTGCCGGATCCCTCACCTGAATGTTTCGAACACCGGCCCGCTGCAGTCTTTCGTGGATCGGAGCAAGCCTGAGACGGTCGGCGTCATAGGCGTATAGCTGCCCCTTGTTCTGCATGGAGGCAGCCAGAGCCAGTGTCTTGCCACCACCGCCAGCGCAAAAGTCCAGCACCTGTTCGCCAGGTTTGGCTTGTGCTAGATGAGCCGCCAGTTGGCTGGCCTCGTCCTGCAATTCAAACCAACCCTTTCGGTAGCCTTCCTCAGCCTGAACATGCGGCATTCGGCCAAGATCAGGCTTGGCCTCGATGCGCGCACCAACCGGTGACAGCGGTGTTGCCTTTGCCCCGGTATGAGCCAGCCGCTTGAGAACCTTGTCCCGGTCAGATTTGAGTGTGTTGGTTCTCATGTCGACCGGAGCGCGTGTTGCCAGCGCCTGGCCTTCTTCAATGGCACTTTCGCCGAAGACGGTCTCAAAATGCGGCCAAAGCCATTCCGGAATATCTGCCTGTTCAAAAGGCAATGGCGTGCTGTCAGGCTCCTGCGAGAGGCAAGCGATTTCATCAGCTGACAATGCAGCCGGAGCATGATGATCCTGCTCAAGAACGTCGCTTAACGCCTGCAGGCCTTTGCCCCAACCCAGGCAATAGGTCGCAAGAACAACGGCTCTTGCCGAACCGTCTTTCATTCTTGCACCAAGCGAAGCCTTGTTCCGAAGTGCGTCAAACACGAGATTGCCGATGACCGTCCGGTCACCGGAACCTGCAAACCGGTGCGCGGAACCCCAGTCTTTCAGGGCAAGCTGCACAGGCCTGTGCCGCGTTTCCACTTCAGTCAGGACTTCAATTGCCGCCGCCAGGCGTCCGCCATCTTTCATGCTGTTCCTTTGCGGGGCGCCTGTAGCAAAGCGCCCCGATACCGAGAGGTTTAAACGTTGGACGGGTAATTTGGGCTTTCCCGTGTAATCGTCACATCATGGGCATGGCTTTCTCGCAGGCCTGCACCAGAGATCCGAACAAAACGTGCCTTTTCCTGAAAATCAGGAATGTTGCGGCCGCCAACATAACCCATGGCAGCCCTCAAGCCACCTGCCAGCTGATGCAGAACGCTGCCAAGCGCACCTTTGTATGGCACCTGACCTTCGATACCTTCCGGTACAAGCTTGAGACTGTCGCGTACTTCCGCCTGGAAATAACGATCGGCCGAGCCACGTGCCATGGCGCCGACGGACCCCATGCCCCGATAGGATTTGTAGGATCGTCCCTGGTGCAAATAGACCTCGCCCGGGCTTTCTTCAGTGCCTGCCAGAAGAGAGCCGACCATGACGGACGCCGCGCCGGCGGCAATCGCCTTGGCCAGGTCGCCAGAAAATTTGATGCCGCCATCGGCGACCACAGGTACGCCCTGCTTGTCCGCTTCGTTCACTGAATCCATGATGGCCGTTAGCTGCGGAACGCCGACGCCAGCGACAATTCGGGTGGTGCAAATGGAACCCGGGCCAATGCCGACTTTTACCGCATCTGCACCGGCATCAATCAAAGCCTTGGTTGCGTCACTGGTTGCAACGTTGCCTGCAAGTACCTGCACGGAATTGGAAAGGCTTTTTACCCGGCCGACCATGTCGAGGACCTTCTGGGAATGGCCATGGGCCGTGTCGACCACAAGTAGGTCCACACCTGCGTCGATCAGACGTTCTGCACGGGCAAATCCTTCTTCCCCGACGCTGGTTGCTGCCGCAACGCGTAACCGGCCCTGATCGTCCTTGGACGCATTCGGATTGAGCTGCGCCTTTTCCATGTCCTTGACGGTGATGAGACCGATGCAGTTCCGGTTGTCATCCACGACCAGAAGCTTTTCGATGCGGTTCTGATGGAGGAGCCGCTTGGCATCATCCTGGCTGACGTTCTCGTTGACAGTGACGAGACCGTCCTTCGTCATCAGTTCATGGATTTTCTGGTCGGGATTGGAAGCAAACCGCACGTCCCTGTTTGTCAGGATGCCAACCAGCTTGCCAGTGGCCTGACCACCTGATCCGCCGTTTTGAACGACCGGAACGCCGGAAATGCCATACCGTTTCATCAGCTCAAGAGCGTCCTGCAGGGTCGCATCCGGCCCGATGACCAGCGGATTGACCACCATCCCGGATTCGAACTTCTTGACCATCCGGACCTCTTCGGCCTGCTGGTCGAGAGAAAGGTTGCGGTGAATGACGCCAATGCCACCTGCCTGAGCCATGGCGATTGCCAGACGGCCTTCGGTAACTGTGTCCATCGCCGACGAGATGATCGGAATATTGAGTTCAAGTTCCCGTGTGACCCGGGTGCGCAGGTCTACTTCACCCGGCATGACTTCCGAGTGGCCAGGGATCAGCAAGACATCGTCGAACGTCAGGGCTTGCTGTCCAGTGGTAGGGACATAGAAGGATGCCATTGCCAATTCCCCTTTGTAAAAAAATAGCTGAGACGCACGCTTTGATCAAAAGCCTGCATCTTTCGAGTCGCTTCGGCTGTGCCGGAGAAGTTGGCGCGGGTCAATAACACGCAGGTGACAGAAAGAAAAGGGGGTGACGCCCGCTATGAGGCGTTCCCCCTGTCTGTCTCGGCAAACCGGCTTCCCGGTCGACTTGAAAACGGTTCAGTCCGGATCAAGATCACTTCCGCGAAAGCCCTTCGCGATCACATACAGTTCCGGGCTTTCCTTGCGACTCGCCGGCGGTTTCAGATGGGCGACCGATTTGAATTCGCGTTTCAGGTCGTTAAGCAGTGCATTTTCCGTCCCGCCCCGAAAAACCTTCGCCAGGAACGAGCCACCCGGAACGAGGTTGCGTCTCGCGAAATCGATTGCGATCTCGAATAGATGCGTCGTGCGCAAATGGTCGGTCTGCTTGTGGCCGGTGGTCGGCGCCGCCATGTCGGACAGAACGACATCGGGCTTGTGGCCACCGAGCGCTTCCAGCAAGGCGGCTGGAGCATCGTCGTCCAGGAAGTCTTTTTGCAGGAATGTCGTTCCTCGCACGTGGTCCATTTCCAGATAGTCGATCCCGACCACCTTGGGCGCTTCCACGGAGGACTGTACCCTTTCCACCGCAACCTGACACCAGCCACCTGGTGCGCAACCAAGGTCGACCACCCGGTAACCGGGTTTCAGCAATTTGTGCTTGTCGTCGATCTCTATCAGCTTGTAGGCAGCTCGCGACCTGTAACCATCCATCTTCGCGCGGCGCACGTATGGATCGTTCAATTGCCTCTGCAGCCAACGCGTGGAGGATTCGCGCCGACCAGCGGACGTCTTCACCTTGACGTGGAGACCTCGGTCGCCTGTTCCCTTTTTGCCCTGACTCATGTTCTGTTCCCTTGGCGCCCGCGATTATGCCGGGAGCCGTTTTTGCGGTGCGACCAGACACCATCGGCCGCCATCAATTCTGTAAGAATGCCTTCGCGAAGTCCTCTGTCCGCGACGCGCAGACGTGAGCAACTCCAGCGGCGGCGGATAGCTTCCAGGATGGCACAACCTGCCAGAACAAGATCAGCCCTATCCGCACCAATGCATGGATTATCTACGCGTGCCTCATAAGGCATGTCGCGCAGCTGATCAATCATTCTGGAGACGTCCCCATCTTCCAGCCAGGTTCCGTCGACCCTGCGCCTGTCATAACGTTTCAGGCCCAGATGGACACCGGCCAGTGTGGTGACCGTACCAGATGTTCCGAGCATATGGACCCTGCCCGACGCGATAGCTTCGGTCAGGTTATTAGCAAGATTGAACGCTGCCAGATGTTCGGCGGCATCTTCAATCATGGCTTCGAAGATATCCGGTGTCACGTGAACACCGCCGTGCCTCTCTGCAAGGTTGACGACGCCGACCGGCAACGAGATCCAGGACCGGATGAAGCGGGTCAATGCATAGCCCCGCGCGCCACATCGGTTGCGCAGGTCCAGCCAGACGATCTCCGAGGACCCTCCGCCGATATCGAACAGAATCACACCATCGGCGTCGTGATCCACAAGCGAAGCGCATCCGGCGACTGCCAGGCGAGCTTCTGTCTCGCGGTTAACGACCTCGAGCGCCAAACCTGTCTGCGCCTTCACCCTTTCGATGAAGTCAGCACCATTTTCGGCTGCCCGGCAGGCCTCTGTCGCGATAAGCCTTGAGCGAGCAACCCCTCTGTCGGCAAGTTTCCGATGGCATTGGGCAAGAGCATCGATTGCCCGCTCCATGGCCGCATCGCTCAACATTCTGTTCGAGCCGACACCTTCTCCGAGGCGCACTATTCGGGAATAGGCGTCGACTACACGAAATCCGCGATCTTCAGGTCTGGCAATCAAAAGACGGCAATTGTTGGTCCCAAGATCAAGCGCGGCATAAAGCGGTGAGTTGTTCCTGCCCGCAGACCGATCATATGGTGCAGGATTACGAGAACCGTCGACCTGTCCCTTCCGGCTTGCTGACGGGCGATTTTCACCATCCCGACGCACGCGCAATTCATGATTACGGTGGGAGGCTGTATCAGTACTCTTTTCGAGTGTCTTTGGGCTGACAACGATGTCGTCGTCGTTTGTCCTTGCAACAGGTGCTGATTCTGCTCCGTTGGCGGACTGTTTGCGCCGTCGGCCGCGTCTACGGGCTGCCTTCTTTCCCTTCAGGCTCGTCGTGGTGTCAGGTTGTCGTTCCGCACCATCTTGGTTCAGTCCGCCTGCCTGGACGTTTTGCACGACCTCACCAACGGCTGCCCGCCCGCGCTTCCGTTTTTTGCGACGTTTCTGGGAAGTGGACGCACCCTCACCCTTTCGCGCAGGCTGTTCCTGCGCGGCGAGTGCTTGATCGACGGGTCCGGTCACAGCACTGGACGGAATTCGCCCGTCCGTATCAGGCACTCCGTTGACGACACTGTTTGCCTGTGTCGCAGAGTTGCCTTTGGGGCGCTTGCCAGACTTGCGCTTTCGGCGTCGTCTGGATGTTCCCCCGGGCTCCCTGGGAGCCCCGCTGGTTCCGGACACATCAGGGGTACGACGCCCTTTCTCGGGCGGTTCCTGACCTGACTGAGTCACGTTTTTGCCTTTCAGATCTCCAGTGCTGCCGCCGTTTTTCAAGGGGCGCTGCTGGGGACTGCGTCTTTCGTTGACAAAACTGTAACAGGTTGCCCCTCGCCGGAAAAGCTTTCCTTGAAACGAATGCATACAGTCTTTCGCGAGACTTTCCACAGGCATGCAATTTCACAAAAAAGTCGTCGACGGGTCTTGCAATCGTGAATGTGATGGATGTATATGCGGCACACCAATCGAGAGCGACCAATCATTTCGCCCTGTACCGACGATTGGCAGCTCGCCTTATGAGCATTGTTGGGGAATAGGTTAACGGTAGACCCACGGACTCTGACTCCGTTAGTCCTGGTTCGAATCCAGGTTCCCCAGCCAAACTCTTCTTCTGAAAAAACTAGCCTGATGCAGAAGACACACGTGTCCGTGTCGGTTTACATCTAGTTCCGTTTGATCAAGTTGCCTGCCGTCTGATTACCTTGGTGGCACAGCGCAATGCGCCATTTGCATGGGCAAGGCTTTCCCAGCCGAAGACCAGTTTGGGATCGAAGCCGAGACCCTTCCAGATCCTGGCGTTCTCCGCATCGAATTCCGTGAATCTGCTGTCTTCGCCGAAGCATGGCAACCACATGATTGGTTTGCCATTTCCCTCTCGTACCGCATTTTCCAGAAGAACGTTGTTGTAGAGTCGCGGCCTGACTGCGTTCTTTACGTCGACCCCAAAGGGAACTGGATTGCGGATGATTTCGAAACCCTGGTCCCTCAACCAATGTTCCGACGCATCGAGAAGTCTCTTTTCCCGCTTTGCCTTGCTGATGGCTTCTGGGGCCACGGCCACCGGGTCTGCCAGCAATAACAAGTGCTTGCCGTTGTGGCGCAAACCTGTTGGAGAAACATATCTGTCGACATGGCTTTCGCACCGCTCAATGGTCGTAACCAGATCCGGCCGCAAATGAGAAAATGAAAGGTCTACGAGCAGATCATTCGCTGTTTGCCAGTCCAGGTCTCCCTCACGGTTAGAATCTGCAGTGTTCTTGCCGGCCCTGTTTTTATGAGTATCGACGGTGGGTTTTTCGAACAGATCTTGTCTTCGGTATCCCCAATAGCAGACAGGTCTGTTATCGAGTTCACCGATACGCCGATCTGCGGCAAGCAAAGTGCTCTCACCGCCATACTTGTTGGAGGCTGATCTCAGCCGGCTTGTGTGACCGATGAGACGAAAGCCCTCACCAACGATCTGGTCTCCACCCGGCAAAAAGAGTGGGAGATCGTGGCAGGCGACAGAGAGTTGTTCGGCCAGTAACCTCGGCAAGATGCCCCTGGGCCAGTCGCATGCTGGAGCGGCAATCCGCAGGTCGTTGCCTCGCATTTGTACCAGGATGGAATCCTGTGCCCAAATATCTGCACTTTCAAGCGGCATAGCGCCTGCCACGACAATGTCATAGCGACACTCGGTTTGTGTTTCGATCCAGCTTCTTGCAGCCACCTCGTTAAATGAATCTGCAAATACCAGGATTGAAACGCTCGAAGGCATGGCCTTGAGCAAATTTCCGATCGCGGCGAGTATCTTTTCGGCGTGAGGATTGCCGGGATCAAAGACCTTTTGAGGTAGTGAGATCGCTATCGTTTCAATCAGACCGCCACAATCCGGCACGATTGACCATGTGGTCCTGGCTTTTAGAATCTCCATTTTCATTAGCTGTCACCTGCCGAGAACTTCTTTTTCAAGTGACTTGAGAAAAAGGGTGTTCTGTATCTTCCAACTGTCCTGACCATCATGCGTCTCAATCTCGATGTTCTCTTTCAGATTGGTCAGGAGCTTTTGAGCGTCTTGCCGTTTCAAGCTCTGCTCGAACTCAGGCAGGCACTTCAGAAAGTGAGCGCTTTCAGCTTCGGAAAGTCCTGTTTCGCTGAGCACGCGCACCCAGGTGCGCGTGGAAAAATGCAGACCGGTTGCAGCTTTCAGCAATGCATCATGTGCACTTTCGGCAATGAACCCGCCTTTCAAAGCTGCAGAAAGCGTCGCCTCCGCATCCACCAGCGCCAGTGTCAGCGGGCAATAGCCCAGTTCTGCCGGAGCGTGCGAAACAGCAACATCGGCATCCGATTGACGCCTTCCCGTTTGATAGTCTGTAAAAATTGCCCCAACACCAACCATCCCGAATGGGAAACACTCTGCAGCCCGTAATGCGCCCATGCTGGCCGCGCCGTACACCTGGCACCCCTCCTGTAGGGCGAACAGGATTTCCTTGTGCCAGACAGAAGGGGTGGAGTTGAAGTAACCATCAATCAATCCGATCACGCGGCGCCCCTGCCCCACGGCTCGCAGAATGTCTCCGCGTGCGGCAGGTGGGAATACGTCCAGGCCGTCAAAAAGATCGCCGGCCAAGCCGTGAACGCTCGGTCCTGCAAAAACGACGGGTTTCAACATGCAGTGCTCAGCACTTCCGTCGTCAGCAGTATCGAGTTCATGGACATTTCGGAGAAGCTGCCGGAATGCGCGTCAAGGCCTGTGACGATCGTCCTCACCACGTGAACGTCCGGGACCGGCGATTTGAGCGGAAACATGTAGGCATCTTCAATGCCGGCCGCCCGCATCAGCTTCAGGACATCCTGCCACCCCATGGACGACTGCCTTGCAGGGCGGAACTCAGCCTCAAGTTTGGCAAGAGGAATGAGTGGTGGCTGGTTCCTGGCTACGCCATCCTTGGACTGCTGAAAACGATCCATCGCAAGGTCGTCGCGCGCACCGGCGATGTCCGTCAGACGTGACTGCACCGCTTCAAGCAAGGCTGCGAGTATCGCCTCGGCAACGTTCGTCCGGCAGGCAATTCCGGCAGGAGCACGCGAAATGACACCGGATGGCCCATTCACCTGCCGCGAGATGACAGCGGCAATGACCGGAAGTTTCACGCGTCCTGGAAGGGCGTATATGTGAAGATCAAGCCCGGCTTTTGAGACCTTTTCCAGAATGGCGTCTAGATCGGCGTTCGCGCCCTCGTAGTCGGTGACCTCCCGGATGTTGTTTACGAACAAACCGAAAGTATCGACCACGCTGGAGGCGTCATGTTCCACGAGTTCAAGCAGGGCGTGTTCGATGGCCTTGTCGATCGAGAAATGTGCCGCCAACCCCTGGGATGTCATACGGAAGGCATGACGGTCCCAAGGCATGTCGCTACGCATGTCCATCCCGACCAATTCGTAGGGTGCGAAGCGTTGCTCGCCGGAAATCAGGGACGTTCCAGGAACCCAGGCGCGCTGGCGGGTCGGGTCGAGCTGATGCGGGTTGACCCTTGCTAGATCAAAGAACGGAATGACGCTCCTTTGCTGGCGCGCCATGTCTTCGATCGTCGCGAACTCCGTGACGTGCTGTCGAGGTTGTTCGGCGACAGCACATTCCACGGCTTCCATGATCGCTGAAATCTTCGCCTGATCGTCGGTCACACCTTTTCCCTGGGAAACGGAAAGAGACCTGGAATTCGGCCTGGTTGCGAACCAGACCGGTATCCCGATCGTGTCCAGCCCGGTGATCTCACCCAATCTGGTAATGCCGTAGCTGCGCAGGAATTGCGGAGAGAAAGGATCGGATTGCACAGCGAATACCTCCTGTAGCGGTGCGATTTTGTCAGTCAGGCCGCCTTCAGGATCAATCGTCTGAAAGCACGGCATCCTGAAGCGTGTCGGTATTTCCGGAATCAGAACCGGAGCCGGTCTTGGAAACCGGATCCTGGATTGGTGCCCAGCTCAGCCTGTTGAGGTCCCAATCGCTGTCATCGACATCAGTGAGGAAGGCAAAATCGACATCCGAGATCGTGCTGCCCTGTTTGATTGCCTGGTAGATACCTTCCGACTCGACCTGGCTGAGGCTTGTTTCCGGATTGCCGTCACTTTCGGCGAACAGGACGCGGGCAGCAGCGGCGATGCGTGCATAGCCGTCGACACCTGCATTTTGCGCTTCGTAGGCCAGAATTGTCTGGTGCGACACACGAGATACGCGCAGCGGATCCATCCGCAAAAAAACAACTCCATGACCGCGTTTTCCGATCACGTAAAATGACGAATTAGGCATAATTTTCTCCTGTAAATGGGTTTACTTAGTCGAAGCCGGCGAGTTTCAGACCTTCCAGAAAGATCTTGTTGTTCTCTGGATTCTTGTCTGGTTGGAAGCGAACGATTTCCTGTGCGGTCATCCCCGGATAGACGTCCATGAGACGCCGCGCATATTGCCTTGCGCTCTCGATTTGCCCGTCGAGAGCGAGGCTTGCCGTCAGGACGCGCAATGCGGGTTCCTCGTCGTCCATCTGCTTGCACAGCCGGACCGCCTCTGCGTAGTCGGCCAGCTTGAAGGCAATGCTCGCACCCGCCCACCAGTAGATGTCCGGTGCAAGTGGATTGAGATCGATCGCGTGCTTGAAACGCTTCCAGGCGTCCTTGGGCTTGCCGAAATGCGCAAGCGCATCTGCGTGCTGTATGAGCAGATCCGAAGAGTTTGGGCTCAAGGTCTCGGCTTCCTGAAACTTGGCTTCCGAGGTCGTGTAATCACGTTGGTAAAGCGCGATGACCGCAGCCATCCAGTAGCCGATACCGGCCGTCGAATCGATCTCGATGGCTGCGTCCGCTTCCGCCTTGGCGCGGTGAAGAAGGTGCGGATCCGTCCCCCCGAGCAGCAACCATTCCAGTTGCATTGTCTGCGCTATGCGAGCGCGGGCGATGGACAAATCCTTGTCGTACGTGAGACCTTGCCGGAATTCCTTTCTGGCCCGGCGTATCATGCTCAGATTACAGGTCTTGATGAGGTTCTGTCCCCGCAAGACGTGCAGATAGCTCTGGGCATTGATCGACCGACCGGAGTCGAGCATCTGTCGCTCGATCTGCTGGGCGAGATTGGCTGCCACGGTTTTTGCAAGAAGCCGGAAGGTATAGTGAAGGTCCTCCGGCTCCATCGAATACTCCGCAGACCAGATGATCTCCCCTGTGCCGTCATCGATAACGGTAAAGGAAATCTTTTGGCTGCCCGGAAGCAGAAAACTCTGCACGGAGTAGTTGGACCGAATTTTTTCCCAGTTGCTTAAATTGCCGCCGCGAAAGTCACGCATCGTACTGAACGGCGAGACCACGACAAATGTCTTGAATCTGGAGAAACTGTTCGCGACATCCTCGACGAATGCCTCGGCAAGCTGCGCATCCGGATGTTGATCGATGTGGCGGGGCGACGAAAAGGCAACGCGCGGAACCGGTGGTTTGGGAGGTGCCGGACGCTCCTCAACCGGTTTGACCCCCGTCGGTGCGACCCAGACAGTTCCTGAAGACTTGCCGCTTGTATTGCCAGGTACGCGAGGCAAGGCAGGATTGAGAACCGAATTCATCAACCGGTCGATACGATCGACGCCATCCTGATCGCCACACCTGCCATAAGCTTTTGAAATGATACGATAGCATTCGGGGCTGTCAGGTTCGAAAGCCAGAAGCCGATCAGCGATCTTGCCGATGTTGCCGCCACGATCCGCTCCGAAGCGTGTTGTTTCCTCAAGGGCTGCTGCTGCTCTGTTAAACAGCTTCTCCCTCAGGCTCGCGCGCTCGGTCAGCAGCCAAAGGTTCAGCTGTTCACCTTCGAACTCCATGCCATCAAGCAGTTCACCGGTGAACTGCTCTATCCCGGACATCATGCCTTCAAGGTCGGTAGCCTTGCAGGACTGGAGAAAAGCGGACAGATCGGAACTTTGCGCCCCGGGCCCAAGACTGATTCTGGTCTGGGTCGTTTCAATGAGCGGTCCGGCTTCGGGCTGCCTGCTTTGAACCCTCACAAGCAGTTGCCTGAGGTTTGCCATGGCCCTGGTTTGGGCGACATCCTCCCAAAGCAGGGCAGCCGCCTTTTGACGCGCAAGCTCGTTGCCAGGAACAAGCAACAATACTGCAAGCAACGCGTATCCCTTGGCAGGAAACGGGGTATTCCGCGAGTAATACACTGACGGAACGCCAAGTAGTCGAATATTAGTGCCTGAACTACTTTTATTCATCACGTTGCCCCCTGGTAATTTTTTCTAACACAGTTCCCCCCACAGAAGAACACCACTGCCGTGACGGAGTCACGCCTGTGTGACGGCGCTATTGGGAATGTAGCTTTGCCGAAGGGACGAAGAGTGATCACACTTCGCGGCCAATAGCAAAAAACTACGTATTATCAGATAGTAAGGAAACCATTCATGTCTGGTAAGATCTCCTTCAGGAGGACCTATGCGGGGTACGGAGACAATGTACGACCATTTGAAAGGGCTAACGACATAGGATCCGTTATTACGGAATTTCTTTGGTACGAAGGTTCTCCATTTTATCCTCTTGGCGATTTGATCTCCGCAAATATCAGTTCTGTCTGGCTTGGTGCGGGAGAGCCGACGAAAGACGATGAAGACAATCTGGATCTCGTTTTCAAAATGCCTGAAAGCGACGGGGGCAATTTTTTCGAAATCGTCCTCAGGTCCAGCGGTGGCACTTCTTATGGCGGCTGGGCCTGGGGTCAGGATCTGGAAGTAACCGACACAGTGGTTTCCGGTCACAGAGTGCTTGTCGCTCATGCAAACGAACTTAGTGTATTTCTCGAATATTCTCTCGAAAAAGGAAAATACGTTCAGCGAAACGTAGAATCCGATTGCAAGATCACGACTTCTACAGTCAGAAAACTGACGAAAATGGCAAAGAGACACTGATTTTTTTAGGAATAACTAGGCACACCGAGCGTATTTGAGGTGAAAACGCCGCTTTTGTTTGAGGCCATTGAAAGAATTAACCGTTCAAAGAAGTTCGTTCATCTTCTTTGAAAGCCCGGGCCGCTCCCGGAAGCAACTGATTGTATCCCACCACAATCGCTTCCGGGGGCGGTCTTATTCGTTCAACCAACCCCGGAAGTTCCAAGAAGCCCTTGGCTAACCGGCCATCCGGTCGGTGCTTTGTCGTGTAGCGGTTTTCAGTCGGTTGAACCCCATGGAGAGATGTGCTCGCCTAATCAAGGCTGCGGCCTGGAAGTCTCCAAGTCGCACAGCATTCGAAATTTCCGCGATTTCGCCACAGAAGATGGCGACCTCTGTTGGCAGGTCCTTCTCATCTATCAAAGTCAGCCAGATGCGACAGGTCTTGTAGAACAGCTTTTCAGAAACCTCGCGCAGCGGCATGTTCAGTGTGAGCTGCAAAAAGGCCTGAAAGAAATCGATATTGAGTCGGGCAAAAACCGCACGATCCGGCGTTGAGCTCAATCGCTCCGCCCGAATTTTGAGACTGTTGAATGTGGCTTCCAGTTCCGAGTCGAGAGACCGCGGGCCCAACCTGCCGGTCAATTCATTCAACTCAAGCCTGAGTTCATAGACCTGCGCCAGTTCTTCCAGATCCACTTCAGTCACAAGTGTGCCTACGCCTTGCTGCGACAACAGCAGCCCGTCTGCTTCGAGTATCTGCAGTGCCTTGCGCAATGGCGAGCGACTGACACCGAATTCCGATGCCAATGCCTCTTCACTCAGTTGCATTCCAGGAGGATAGACAAGCATGCAGATCCGGTCTCTCAGAACGGAATACATGATCTGAAACCGTTCCTGGGCGCTTGCGGCCTGGTTCAACAGGTCTGCAACGTCGGCCGTCGCTGTTATGTCCTGATCGGTCATGAGGCCTGTAACAAGGTCCTTTCCAGTCCCGTGAGCATGTCGAGACATTTTTCGAGCTGGTCAACGGCCAGATATTCATCAGGCTTGTGCGCCTGTGCGATGGAGCCCGGGCCACAAACCACAACGGAAAGCCCCAGGGCCTGAAACAACCCGGCCTCAGTGCCAAATGAAACGACATCACACAGGTTTGCGCCAGTGAGCGATGTAACGATGTCCCTTGCTTCGTTTTCCGGCATCACGGCCAGTCCGGCGACTTCTCCTATAATTTCGGTGACAATCTCAGCATCGGGATAGACGGACGTCATTTGAGGCAACAGCACGTCCTGGCAATAGGCTTCGAGGGCAGACTTTATCTCAAGTGCGTCCTGCATCCGAACCGGGCGCATTTCCCACTCCACCGCGCAATGCCGAGCAATGACATTGCGTGCAGAGCCGCCGTCTATCCGGCCAACCTGAAGTGTGGTCCATGGCGGTGAGTAGCGCTCGCTGTCCGGACCTGACTTGTCCTTCATGGTTTCTGCCAGCTCCATCATCCTGGTGATGAATGCGGCGGCGACGTGGATAGCGTTGACACCCTTGTCCGGTTCGGAGGCATGCCCATCGGTGCCGTGGAACGCTGTCGTATATTCGTAACACCCCTTGTGCCCCTCAATGACCCGCATTTCCGTCGGCTCACCAATAATCGCTACGGAAGGACGAATATCACTGCGCTTCAGTTCCTCAACCAGATGCCTTGCGCCAAAGCAGCCGACTTCCTCATCATAGGTCAAGGCGACATGCAGCGGACGTTTCAGGTCGAGTAGCGCATAGTCCTGCGATTTCGCGAGGACCGCAGCGATATAGCCTTTCATGTCGCAACTGCCTCGCCCGTACAGCAAGCCGCGTTCTTCACGCATCTGATACGGGTTGCTGGTCCATTCCACGGGATCTGCCGGGACGACGTCCGTGTGCCCTGACAAGACAATTCCGCCGGAGACATTTGGGCCAATTGTTGCGAACAGGTTGGCTTTCTTGCCGGTCGCATCCTTGGATACCGTCACTTGAGCACCAGCTTCACGAAGCAGGGTCGCGGCAAAGCTGATCAATTCAAGATTGCTGTCTGCCGAAACCGTCGGAAAACCGATCAGGCGATCCAGTATGGAAATCGTCCGGGTCAACAAGTCCGAGCGCATATTCACCTCAGGACTTCACGAACAATCTGCGGGGCCTGTTGCACAGGCATTCTGCAGGCCCGTTTTCCTTGATGAGGATGCTCTCGGTGATTTCCAGTCCCCACCCATCCATCCAAAGCCCCGGCATGAAGTGAAAGGTCATGCCGGGCTTCAGAACGGTGTTGTCTTCTTCGCGAATGGAAATTGTGCGTTCGCCCCAATCAGGTGGATAGGAAATGCCGATCGGGTACCCTGCCCGCGCGCCACGCTCGATCCCCGCGGCCTCAAGAGGTTTCGCCAATGCACGTGCGATGTCACCCGCGGTATTGCCGGCCCTTGCGGTGTCCAGGCCGGCTTCGAGCCCCTCGACCAACGCCTTCTCGGCATCAAGCAGGTACTGTTCCGGCTTGCCAAGGAAAACGGTGCGGCACAACGGGGCATGATAGCGGCGAAAACAGCCGGAAAGTTCGAAAAATGTCGCCTCCCCTTCCTGCATGAAACGTCCGTCCCACGTCAGGTGCGGAGCGGACGCATCCGCGCCACTGGGAAGCAGCGGCACGATAGCCGGGTAGTCCCCCCAGGCGTCATCCAATCCTCGGATGGCGTCGGCGTAGATCTCTGCAACAAGGTCGGCCTTGCGCATACCCGGCACAACACGCTCCAAGACGCCGTCCATGATTTTCTCGGAAATCCTGGCTGCCTTGCGCATGAACACGAGTTCTTCGTCGGATTTGACCGCCCTCAACCAGTTGACCATGCTTGTGGCGTCGATGAATTCAGCGTTCGGCATCTCACTCTGCAGCGTCAGGAACGCCTTGGCCGAGAAGTAGTAGTTCTCAAGTTCAACGCCAATCCTCTTGTTCGCGTACCCCCTCAATTCCAGCAGCCTGGCAAGGTCCTGCATGGGGTGGCGTTCAGACGACTGAATGAAATGATCGGCGTAGGAAGCGACGCGTGCGTCGTCCATCCAGACAGTTCGACGGGCACCATTGGCATCTTGCCTGCGTCCCCACCAGATCGGTTCTTCGTCCAGAAAGACAACGACCCCCTGATGCACATAGAAAGACCATCCGTCATAGCCAGTGGTCCAGGCCATATTGGAAGGGTCCTCGAGAAACAGGACATCTATTCCCCGTTTGGACATGTCGGTACGGACAAGATCGAGACGGCGTTGATACTCGGCACTGCTGAAAGGAAGGTCGTGACCTGGCATGATTGGGCCTCGTCGTTTATTTGTACACAAATAAGAACTCAGCCATTTCAGAAATCAAGAAAATAAACACATTCAAACATCATCACTTGCACTTTATGGGTCATTTGTACACAAATGAGGATGTTCCCCCTTGCAGGATCTTCATGATGACCACGAGCGATACCGGAAACAGTCCATGCAACTGACGCTTACGGATATTTTCGAAGCGCGAAGAGCCATCGCCGGGCGAGTGGTCAGGACACCCCTCCTGCCCTCGCGATTCATGACAGAACAAACCGGACAGCCATTTTTCCTGAAGATGGAGACGATGCAGCCAACAGGCGCGTTCAAGTTGCGCGGTGCGACGAATGCGGCCCGCAATGCGCCCGAAGGCACCACGACGCTCACATGCTGTTCGACCGGAAATCATGGCCGCGGAGTTGCCTATGCGGCACGGGAACTTGGTTTGAACGCCGTGATCTGCATGTCATCCCTGGTTCCGCAGACCAAGCTGGATGGCATCAGAGCCCTTGGGTCTGAAACTCGCATCGTCGGCAACAGCCAGGACGATGCCCTTGCCGAGTGCCGTAAGCTGGGTCAGGCAACCGGCGTCTTTGAAATCTCACCGTTCGACGATCCATACGTGATTGCAGGCCAAGGCACCATCGGACTTGAGATTCTGGAAGATGTTCCAAACCTCGACACCCTTTTGGTCCCCCTGTCAGGAGGCGGGCTTGCCGCGGGTGTCGCGCTTGCCGCAAAATCCATTAACCCACAGGTCCGTGTTGTCGGACTGACCATGGACAGAGGCGCGGCGATGAAAACATCGATCGACGCCGGCCGGCCAGTGGAAGTGCCAGAGGTAGCAAGCCTCGCGGATTCGCTTGGAGGCGGCATAGGCCTCGACAACCGGCTTTCCTTCGCAATGTGCCGGGATCTTCTGGACGAGATCATTCTGGTAACTGAAGGCGAAATCTACCGGGCCATGCAGGCTCTTTACTACGAGGATAGTCATGTCGCGGAAGGCGCTTGCGTGGTTGGCATTGCAGCAATCCTGGCCGGAAAGCTGACCGCGCCAAAAGGTCCGGTCGCAACGATTATTACGGGTCGAAATGTCGACATGGTTCAATTCACAAAAGTCATGACCGGTCAGGACGTTATGCTTGGGGACTATCTGTTGGAGGGAAAACCTTATGGCGCATGAAATCAGGTTGGTGAACGAGGCCGATCTGCGCCGGGCTGTTCATCTTGATCTTGAAGTCATCGACTGCATTGAAAAAGCATTTGCAAAGCTGGCAACCGGAACAGTCGTTATGCCTCCCGTGTTGTCCATGGCCCTGCCGGAGGTGAATGCGGAAGTTGATGTGAAAACCGCCTACGTGCCAGGTCTCGATGGTTTCGCGATCAAGGTATCTCCTGGCTTTTTCAACAACCCTGCTCTCGGGCTTTCAAGTCTCAACGGGTTGATGGTGCTTTTTTCAGCGCAAACCGGTCTGGTTCAGGCTGTCTATCTGGACAATGGTTATCTGACCGACATCCGCACGGCTGCAGCCGGAGCGGTTGCGGCACGCCACCTTGCGCCTGCAGTCGTTTCAACGATCGGCATTTTGGGAACCGGCGTTCAGGCCAGGTTGCAGCTGATTGCGGCGGCAAAGGTACGGCCTGCGGAAAGGGCGCTGGTCTGGGGACGAGACCGTGACAAGGCCAGATCCCTGGCAAAGGATATGTCTGCAGCGCTCGGGATAGACGTGGTCGCAACCGAGGATCGGCAGCAACTGGTTGCCGACAGCCAACTTGTCGTCACCACGACCCCTGCGAAGGAGGCTATCCTGGGCGCGGATTGTCTGCATCCCGGCTTGCATATCACTGCAATGGGATCTGATCAGGAGGACAAGAATGAACTTGCCCCGGAGATCCTGGCTAAGGCCGATGTCCTGGTCTGCGATCGGATAAGCCAATGCGAAAAACTCGGAGAGCTGCGTTCCGCCCTTGCGACCCGCACCTTGCAGGATGTGAGCCGTGTACGTGAACTCGGTGAGATTGTTTCAGGCAAGGCGCAAGGCAGGACTTGTGATGCTGATATCACCGTCTGCGATTTGACCGGCACCGGCGTTCAGGATACGGCCATTGCCACGCTGTCTCTTGGCAAGGTCAAGAAGGCAAATGCGGGCACGATGCTCGTTTCCTGAACCGGCAAGAGACATTGATGCTGAAACTGGACAATCGAGACCTGGAAATCCTGAAGGTACTTTCCGAGGAAGGACGCATTTCCAAAGCGGATCTCGCAAAGCGTATAAATCTTAGTCCGAGCCCGTGCTGGAAGCGCCTTGAGAGGCTTGAGGCTGCTGGAATCATCGAGGGATATGGCGCGCGTTTCTCGCTCAAGAATATCGCGCCTCATGTCACCGTTTTCGTGACGCTCGAACTGGAACATCACCGCGCCGAATATTTTCAGGCCTTTGAGCGGGCAATCCGCAATTGCGATGAAGTCGTTGCCTGCTGGGCGATCGGTGGCGGGCTCGATTATCTGATGCAGACCGTCACGCGTGACATCGACAGCTATCAGCGGTTCATGGATGCCCTGCTGGACCGTGGCCTTGGCGTCGTTCGCTACTTCACTTACGTGGTGACAAAACCGGTGAAACAGAGCGCTGCTCCAGCACTCGATATGTTGCTGGCCGGGATGCTTGGAACAGATACGACTGCTGAACACTCCGAATAAGAACGAAACGGCTGCCAAGCTTGTCAAGAAAAGGCGTTTCGTTCCCGGGTGCCATTCTAGGCTCTGCTCACCACTTTGGAGAGCAACGCCATGCAGTCCCGAACCCTTGCCGAGACATCCCTTGAAAGCTCGCTTTTTCACCTAATTGACAACCGTCACCTGGTAAAGCACTTCGCCTATGTCGGTGGACGTTGGGCAGCGGCACGTGATGGTGCCGTGTTTCGAGTAACCGATCCGGCGGATGGAAGTCTTCTCGGGGAAGTGACATCTCTTTCCAGCGCACAATCCGCCGAAGCTATCGATGCCGCCAATGACGCCTTTTCGAGTTGGTCCACCTTGCTGCCTCAGGAAAGGGCATCCTTTCTGTTGGCCTGGCACGACTTGATCTTGGAAAACCGGGAAGATCTCGCTCGTCTGATGACGCGTGAGCAAGGAAAACCACTTTCGGAATCCCGCGGCGAGATCGATTATGCAGCCTCCTTCGTATCGTTTTACGCCGAAGAGGCCAAACGACCCAATATCGAGAGCATCACTTCCCACTTGCCTGACGCAGAGATGGAAGTCTGGCGGGAACCTGTTGGCGTTGCCGCATTGATCACGCCGTGGAACTTTCCATGCGCGATGATCACGCGAAAAGCAGCTGCCGCACTCGCCGCCGGCTGTACCGTTGTCGTGCACCCTTCACAGGAAACGCCGTATTCCGCACTCGCCCTAGCTGAACTTGCTGACCAGGCTGGGCTTCCGGCAGGTGTTTTCAACGTGCTTCCCGGGAACGCGGAAGACATCGTGAAACCGTGGATGTCAGACCCGCGCGTCAGGGCGGTTTCGTTCACCGGATCCACGGGTATCGGACGGCTTCTTTATTCGCAGGGTGCTCAGACTGTAAAACGACTTGTGCTGGAACTCGGCGGTCACGCCCCCTTCCTCGTGTTTGCAGATGCTGATCTTGACCATGCCGTCGATCAGGCAATCGCCGCAAAATTCGCAACATCCGGTCAGGATTGCCTCGCGGCAAATCGCATTCTGGTAGAAAGACCGGTCTACCAGGCGTTTTGCGAAGCCTTCACCAAACGTGTTGAAGCCTTGTCTGTCGGACCTGGGCTTGAAGATCCTGACATCGGACCGCTGATGCATGAGCGGGCGGTTGCCAAGCAGGAGGACCACGTTCGAGATGCACTCGCACGAGGCGCGCGCCTCCTCACCGGTGGCCACCGTCATGCGGCCGGCCCATTGTTTTATCAGCCGACCGTTCTGGCGGACACTCCCGCTGATGCATCGATTTTCCGGGAAGAAACATTTGGTCCGGTGGCAGCCTTGGCAGCCTTCGATAAGGAGGAGGACGCCATCGCACGGGCAAACGACACCGAATACGGCCTTATCGCCTATCTCCACACGCAGGACCCGCGCCGCATCTACCGTGCAAGCCGCGCGCTTCAATACGGCATGGTTGCCGTCAATCGCACAAAAGTGACCGGCTATCCGATCCCCTTTGGAGGCGTGAAACAATCCGGCCTTGGCCGCGAAGGTGCCCGCTACGGACTGGAGGCCTTCACCGAAATCAAATACGTCTGCCGGGACTGGAGCTGACCTGGCCCAACCAACACTAGAAGGACTTGAATATGCTCAAGAACGACCAACTGGATGCCTGGGACAGAGAGAACTTCTTCCATCCCTCGACCCATCTTGCCCAACATGCGCGCGGAGAGAGCCCTAACCGGATCGTCACCGGTGGCAGCGGTGTCTATATCGAAGACCGTGACGGCACCAAACTATTGGACGCATTCGCCGGACTTTATTGCGTCAACGTCGGCTATGGCCGTTCCGAAATTGCTGACGCCATTGCGGAGCAGGCTCGTGAACTGGCCTATTACCACGCATACGTCGGCCACGGCACCGAAGCCTCCATCACGCTTGCACAAATGGTGATGGAGCGAGCGCCCGACCACATGTCCAAGGTCTATTTCGGACTGGGCGGATCGGATGCGAATGAAACCAACATCAAGCTTGTCTGGTACTACAACAACATTCTCGGCCGCCCGGAGAAGAAGAAAATCATCTCGCGCTGGCGCGGCTATCACGGCTCGGGCCTGATGACAGGTTCTCTGACGGGTCTCGAGTTATTTCACAAGAAGTTCGACCTGCCGCTTTCACAGGTTCTGCACACGGTCGCGCCCGACTATTTCCGCAGGGAAGACCTTTCCCAGTCCGAAGCAGAATTTGTTGCCTATTGCGTTGCTGATCTGGAAGCCCTGATCGAACGCGAAGGCGCTGACACCATTGCAGCCTTCATTGGCGAGCCGGCCCTTGGTACGGGCGGGATCGTACCGCCCCCAAGCGGGTACTGGGAGGCCATTCAGGCCGTGCTCAAGAAACACGACATTCTGCTGATTGCAGATGAAGTTGTTTCAGGCTTTGGACGTCTCGGCACGATGTTCGGGTCAGACCACTACGGTATTCAGCCGGATTTCATCACCATCGCAAAAGGCTTGACATCGGCATATGCTCCCCTGTCCGGCTCCATCGTTTCCGACAAGGTCTGGAAGGTGCTGGAGGACGGTACCGACGAATTTGGTCCGATCGGCCATGGGTGGACCTATTCCGCACACCCGATCGGTGCCGCAGCCGGTGTTGCGAACCTCAAGCTTATCGACAGTCTCGGCCTGGTGGCGAATGCCGGATCCGCAGGTAGCTACTTCAAGAATGCACTTGCGAATGCACTCGGAGATCATGCCAACGTTGGCGACATCCGCGGCGAGGGCCTGCTTTGCGCGATCGAATTTGTATCGGACAAGGCCAGCAGAACCTATCTCGATCCGGCAAACAAAACCGGCCCACAGGTTGCAGCTGCCCTGTTGAAGGAAGGCGTCATCGGCCGCGCGATGCCGCAGGGCGACATCCTGGGTTTCGCCCCTCCCCTGTGCATTTCCGAAGCTGAAATCGACAAGGTTGTTGATGCAACCGTGAAAGCAGTAAAATCCGTCTTCTAAGAAGCGGCACCACCAAATAACGAAGCCCGTCGGAGCAACCCGGCGGGCTTTTTGGTATCTCGGTAGGAAAACTGCCTATCCGGCTTTCGCGGTCTGTCCCATGAGTGCCGGGACTACTTGTTCCGGTGGCCCCATCATCGCAATCTGGCCACCTCTGAGCACAACCACCCGGTTGGCCATTTTCATGTGGCTAGGCCGTTGAGTATTGATGAGGATGGTCGCCTTGCCCTTGAGTTCCTCGATCATCGCCATGAATTTCTTGTCGCCCTCGAAATCGAGATGTGTTCCCGGATTGTCGAACAGATAGAGCGGTGCCGCTTTCACGAAGGCACGGGCCAAAACAATTCGCTGCTTCATGTTGTCCGGGATTTGCTTCAGGATCTCGCCATTGAGGCGCGTTTCAAGTCCGTTGAAGTTCTCCTCCAGGTAGGACAGCAAGCCAAGTTTACCGGTAACCTCGATCAGACGTTCGTCGGTAGCGCCCGGATCCGACATCAGCAGGTTCTGTTTTACCGTGCCGTAAAAGAAGTCGAGATCGTCGGGTGCATAGCCAATGGAGGAGCGCCACTCTGCGGTATCCAGCTGGCGCACATCCAGACCATCGAACAGGATGGACCCCACCTGGGGCTGAAACAAGCCGATGACAGCCTGGAACAATGCGGTCTTGCCCGAGCCGCTCGGGCCCGTGATGGCAACGGTTTCGCCTTCCTTCACCGTCAGCTCAAGGCCCTTCAGCGAGGCTTCCGTTGCCCCTGGATACCTGAGGACGAGGGAGGACACTTTCAGATCACCGCGAATGTCACGTGTGATTTTCGGCAGATGCCCCGGCTCGCGCTCGAGCTGCACTTTCATGAGGTTGTTGATCTGTTCGATCACCGTGCGGCTTTGCGCGAGCTGCGTGATGCTGAGAAATGCCTGGTTCATCGGGTTCAGAACCCGCCAGCTGAGGGCCATTGTGGCAATCAGGGCGCCCAGGCTCATTTCTCCTTCCATGACACGCATTGCCCCGATCCCCAGAACCAGGACACCGCAAATGGTCATCAGCGTCTGTGACAGTGTCTGCAGCACATGCGTGATATGACGTGCATGGATGTTGAGTTTGTTGAAGTTGGTGGAAAGCGCCGAAAATCGCTCCAGCCAGGTATCTTCTACAGAAAGGTTCCTGAGAGCCCGCTGGTTGCGAAAGGTCTCGATCATGAAGCTGTTGAGTTTCGACTTCTGCTCGCCAACGGCAGCGACTTCGCGTTGGACTTTCGGCAGAACATAAACGGCCAGCAGCGTGTAAATGGTCAGCAGTGCGAGCGGCGGCAGCGCAACAGGTCCGCCGATCAGGAAGATCGCGACAATGAAGATCAGCGTGAAGGGAATATCGACGATCGCGTTGAACAGCGAACTCTGGAATATGTCGCGCACGCTGTCGAAATAGCGCAGCCGCATGACCTGGGTGCCGATCGGCGCTTCGGACAGCATCGCATATGGAAGATGCAGGATGCGCTCAAAGGTCTTGTTGCCGACAATCGCATCAACCCGTCCGCCGAGATAGGATTGTAGCCATGTCTTCATTCTGCGCAGCGCAACTTCGCACAGAAGAATGATTCCAACGCCGACCGCCATGGTCAGAAGCACCTCGGTCGATTTTGCTCCCATTGCCTTGTCGTAGATCGCCATAATGAACAACGGCGGTGCAAGAGCGAGAATGTTGAGAACAAAACCGAGGGCCAGAATGGAGATGATACTGGTCCGGAACCGCTTGGATACGGTCGAGAACCAGCTTCGGTTGTTTTGAACCTGCCCCTGTTCCTCAGTGTCTTCGGCGGCGAGATAGATCTCGTTTTTCAGAATATCCGCAGCAGGAACTGAAATTGCCTCTCCCTGACGGCCGGAATAGGCGCGAAACTCACCCGTTCCGGTTTTTCCAACGAGAACCTGAACGTCGTCCCTTGTCACACGCAGACACGGCATCTGTGCATGGGTCAGTTCCCCGGCACTTCCATGAAAAGGTGTCGTCTTGACTGTCAAGCGGCTGAGGACGGTCCGCAAGACCTGGAAAGTTTCAATCCGGTCGAAGTGCGGCAATGCCTCGAACAGAAGCCGGTCATTGCCCTGCCAGCGCATCTCCCGCAAAAGCGGGATCAGGCACCTTTCGGCAGGCGCCGCACCGTCATCAGGAAGTCCTAACCGGCTTGTGGCGGTCCCATCGGCTGCCAGTTCGGCCGAAAGATCGCGCCACTGGCGGTGCACGGCGTTGTCGGCAGCGTGGACGTCCTCGAGGTTGAATAGCGGTCTGCTCACGCCGGCATCCCCATTTTCTGAGGTGTACCGGTTACGTTCATCGTGCCGAGGTCATGCACGCTGCCGTCCCTGAGTTCATATTGATGATCCGCGACTGCCAGCATGGAAGGACGGTGGCTGATGATGACAACTGTCAGATAGCCCTTCAGACGGATCAGCGCATCGACAAGCGCCTTTTCTGCCTGTTGGTCCAGTTGCGCATTCGCCTCGTCCAGGATCAGGATCTTCGGCTCGCCTGCCAATGCCCTTGCAATGCAGATACGCTGCAAGGTAGCTGCAGGAACCTTCCCGCCCAGGTCTGACCCCAGCTGCGTTTCATAACCGCGCGGCAAGAGATGGATTTCCTTTTCAAGCCCGATCAGCTTTGCCGCCATACGCGCATGAGCGATGTCGGATACGGCACCGAACATCGTGATGTTTTCAAGGATCGTGCCGTTGAAGATAGCAGACTGGTTGTCGACATAGGCAACGGTCTTGCGCAGTGCATGTTGGTGGAGGCCATCATAATCCTGCCCGCCGATCATGACCTTGCCGGTCGTCGGCGTCATTTCACCGGTCAGCAATTTCATGAGTGTGGACTTGCCGCTGCCGTCCGCACCGCGGAAACCGACGAATTGTCCGGCTTCGATTGTCAGGTTGATGTCCTCGAACACCCGGCGCTGGCTTTCGCCCAGTTCGACTGACACGTTGATCAGGTGAATGGAACCGTCGGTATCGACCGTCAAAGGCTCCTGCTGCGCAACCTCCGGCAGCTTGAAGAGCGAATTGACCTGAGCGTAGTCGTGCTTCAGTCGTTGCATGTCGGTCAGCTGGTTGATCGCGCGAAGGAAAGGCTGCACGAACTGACCGGACAGGAGTGTGCTGGCAGCGACACCGCCGACGCTGAAATTGCCATAGATGGCCATCAACGCGCCGCAGATGACCACAAAGATAGTCGTGAGGGTTCCGAAAAGTGCGGACGCATCCCTCGCCTGGCCGGACAAGCGCATATATCTGGAGCTGAGCTCTGCCGTTGCCCGCTGCAATCGCTCGAAGCGGCGCATGATCAGTGCTTCCATCGCCTGGGACTTCACGGTCTTGGCGCCGGACAGTACCTCCAGGATGAAATCGGATTTGCGATCGTCCTGATCTGCCCGATCGGCGACAACCTGCTGCAGCACCTTGTTTCTGTTGAGGGCAAACAGCATGAAGATGCCCAGCAAGGTGATCGGCACCAGAGCCAGCGGCCCTGCGATGAAGATGAGCGCTGCCAGGAAGATCCCCCCCGCAGGCAGGTCGATGGCGAGAAGGCGGTTCTGGTCGCCATAGTGATCTGCAACCGATTGCAACGCCCGAAGCTGGTGTACCTGTACGGAAACAGGCGTTTTGGCAAACTGGGATGGCTGGGCATCAAGCACCCGGCGGAAAAGTTCGGTGTGCGCCTGATGATTGAACCCTGCCCCGAGCCTGCCGACAACCGCGGTACGGGAGACCTTGATGACGGCATCAGCAATTAGAACGACAGTCACCCCGAGGATGAGCACAAGCAGCGTGTCGGTGGAAGCATTTGGCAGAACGCGGTCATAAACCTGAAGAATGGCCAGCGGCATCGCCAGCCCCATTATATTTGCGAAAACGGAAGCAACCACAACGTCGCGCGGCAATCCGGGCGAACAAATCCAGCGTCCGGACGGAGAATGCCGGATCCTCAGACGAGGCAAAAAGAAAGATGAAAATACCGATTTCAGCATATGCGGGCCAGAGTCGTGTAGCTACTCGCTCAAACTGTGCTGATCGGGTTTAAAAAGCGTTTACCCTACGCCGTGTTTCCCGAATTTTATTAGAACTAAACTTCAGATTCCAAGAGGAATTTTGCGCTTTGTTAAGGACGCCGACGTTCATTGGCATTATCGGAAATTGTGCGGACGTGCGACCGAAATGGCAAGCGACACTCAGAATCGAGACACCCGGGAAAACACCTCGTCAGAAGGTAACACTACGGAAACCAGGACGACCCTGAATTCCGATAGCATCCTGCATTCGGGGCTTCTCGATAATCGAGATGAGCATCTCGACAAGGCGCACGACTATCATCTCGACCAGGACATGGGCGAATCCATGGAACAGGTCAACGCCAACCTGCACCTTGGAAGCGACGAGGAAGAACAACGCTACGTCGAACAGGAAGACCCATCGTCCGGCGCGCAAGGTATCGGGTTTGAGGATGATGGCACGGAGCTTTCTGCGCTTGAAGACAGCGATGCAGTCAATGCATACGCTGAGCAATCTTCCGACAATTCAACTGGCACACAGGACTCTTCAGGGTCGAACAGCGACGAATTCCCGTTGGGTGGCGGTACGTCCGCAAGCATAGCTTCTGCTCTCGATGATGGATCGAACCAGACCTATTCGAATGGCTCTGCAACCAACCCGGGCGACGGCACCTTCAGTAGCCAGAATGGCCAGGTGCAGTCAGGCGCAGGTTTCGATGACGGCAACGACGACCTTGCTGCGGGCATCGTCGCTTCCGATCTGTCTGCGGTCACCGATATCGATGCAACTGAAAACGCCGTTGACGAAAATTCAGCAGTCGGATCTGCAACCGGCATTCGGGCAAGCGCAACCGCCGCAGAAGGGGCCAGCGTAACCTACAGCCTCCTGGACGATGCGGGTGGTCTGTTCTCCATTGATCCCGAGACGGGCATCGTTACGGTAGCAGGTTCGCTCGATGCCGAAACGGCTGGAAGTCACCAGATCATCGTGCTTGCCACCGGATCCGACGGAGCGACGCAGACAGAAACCTTCACGATCAATATCCGTGACGTGAACGAATACGACGTCAGCCCGATCAGCACGGTCGGCGCTGTTGCGAACACAATTTCCGAAGGTGTAGACGGCGGCAGTCAGGCTGGCATCACTGTTGTGGCGACCGACCGGGACGTGAGCGACAGTGTCTCCTACTCCATAGACGACCCGCGCTTTGTCATCGATGACCAGGGTGTGGTCAGCATTGCCGAAGACGCCGTGTTTGACGCTGAAACCGAAGCGACTGTCTCCTTCACTGTGACCGCCACCTCCACCGACGGCTCGCAGTCCACGCAAAGCTTCACATTGAAGGTCGAAGACGAAAACGAATACTCTACGTCCGCAGTTCAGGACACAGACATTTCCGCCAACACCATCACGGAAGATGCTGCGGCTGGTACGCAGGTGGGCGTCACCGCATTCGCCGAAGACAAAGATGTAACGGACACCGTCTCCTACACCGTCGATGATCCCCGTTTCACGGTTGATGAGAATGGCGTCGTTCGAGTTGCGGATGGCGCGAGCTTCGATGCCGAAACCGAAGGGTCCATCGATATCATCGTGACAGCAACCTCGACCGACGGTTCGACCTCGGAAGAGACATTTACGATCGCGGTATCTGACGTCGATGAGTATGACGTCACCGCTGTTACCGATACGGATTTTTCGGCCAACACCATCGCGGAAGATGCGAGCGCGGGCACCCAGGTTGGCGTAACTGCACTGGCGACTGATGCAGACGCCACAGACACTGTCTCCTACTCCGTCGACGACGCACGTTTCACTATCGATGAGAACGGCGTGGTTCGGGTTGCGGACGGTGCTAGCTTCGATGCCGAAACCGAAGGGTCCATTGACATCACTGTCACGGCGACCTCCACCGACGGTTCAACCTCGGAAGAGACCTTTACGATATCGGTGTCCGACGTCGATGAATATGATGTCACCGCCGTAACCGACACAGATACATCTGCCAATACAATTGCAGAAGATGCTGCAGCTGGCACGCAGGTGGGCGTCACTGCATTCGCCGAAGACCAGGACATCACCGACACGGTTTCTTATTCGGTTGATGATGCCCGCTTCACGGTTGATGAGAACGGTGTCGTTCGGGTTGCCGACGGCGCAAGCTTCGACGCGGAGACCGAAGGGTCCATCGACATCACCGTGACCGCTACCTCTACCGATGGATCGACTTCGGAAGAGACCTTCACGATCTCGGTGTCAGACGTTGATGAGTATGACATCACCGCGGTGACCGACACAGACACTTCCGCCAACACCATCGCGGAAGATGCTGCGGCTGGTACGCAGGTGGGCGTCACTGCATTTGCCGAAGACAAAGATGTAACGGACACCGTCTCCTATTCCGTGAACGACGCCCGTTTCACCGTTGACGAAACCGGCGTGGTTCGGGTTGCAGACGGCGCGAGCTTCGACGCGGAAACTGAAGGGTCCATCGACATCATCGTGACGGCGACCTCGACCGATGGCTCGACCTCGGAAGAAACCTTCACGATTGCGGTTTCCGACGTCAACGAAAGCGCCGTTTCCGCTGTCACCGACACGGATTCCTCGGCCAACACCATCGCCGAAGATGCAAGCGCGGGCACCCAGGTCGGCGTGACTGCCCTGGCAACTGATGCAGACGCCACCGACACGGTCTCCTACACCGTCAACGATGCCCGTTTCACTATCGATGAGAACGGCGTGGTTCGGGTTGCTGACGGCGCAATCTTCGATGCCGAAACTGAAGGGTCCATCGACATCATCGTGACGGCGACCTCCACCGACGGCTCGACCTCGGAAGAAACCTTCACGATCTCCGTTTCAGACGTTGATGAATATGACGTCACGGCTGTCACCGACACAGACGCATCTGCCAACACCATTGCAGAAGATGCTGTCGCAGGCACACAGGTTGGTGTCACCGCATTCGCCGAAGACAAGGACATCTCCGACACGGTCTCCTACACCGTCAACGATAGCCGCTTCACCGTTGACGAAAACGGCGTGGTGCGGGTTGCAGACGGCGCCAGCTTCGATGCCGAAACCGAAGGGTCCATCGACATCATCGTAACGGCGACTTCGACTGATGGTTCAACTTCAGAAGAAACCTTCACGATTGCGGTTTCCGACGTCAACGAAAGCGCCGTGTCTGATGTTACCGACACGGATTCTTCGGCCAACACCATCGCGGAAGATGCAAGCGCAGGCACCCGGGTCGGCGTGACGGCCCTGGCAACAGATGCAGACGCCACCGACACTGTCTCCTACTCCGTCGACGACGCACGATTCACTATCGATGAGAACGGCGTGGTTCGGGTTGCTGACGGCGCGAGCTTCGACGCCGAAACTGAAGGGTCCATCGACATCATCGTGACGGCGACCTCGACCGATGGTTCGACCTCGGAAGAAACCTTCACGATTGCGGTTTCCGACGTCAACGAAAGCGCCGTTTCCGCTGTCACCGACACGGATTCTTCGGCCAACACCATCGCGGAAGATGCAAGCGCGGGCACCCAGGTCGGCGTGACTGCCCTGGCAACTGATGCAGACGCCACCGACACGGTTTCTTATTCGATCAACGACACCCGTTTCACCGTTGACGACAATGGTGTGGTTCGGGTCGCGGCTGGCGCGAGCTTCGATGCCGAAACCGAAGGCTCCATCGATATCATCGTGACGGCGACCTCCACCGATGGATCAACTTCGGAAGAGACCTTCACGATCTCCGTTTCTGACGTTGATGAGTATGACGTCACCGCCGTGACCGACACAGACGCATCTGCCAATACCATTGCAGAAGATGCTGTCGCTGGCACACAGGTTGGTGTCACCGCATTCGCCGAAGACAAGGACATCACCGACACGGTCTCCTACACCGTCAACGATGCCCGTTTCACGGTTGACGAAAACGGTGTGGTTCGGGTTGCAGATGGCGCGAGCTTCGACGCCGAAACCGAGGGCTCCATCGATATCATCGTCACGGCGACTTCGACTGACGGTTCGACTTCGGAAGAGACCTTCACGATTTCCGTTTCAGACGTCAACGAAAGCGCAGTCTCCGCTGTCACCGACACGGATTCTTCCGACAACACAATTGCAGAAGATGTAGCTGCCGGTACCCAGGTTGGCGTGACGGCCCTGGCAACAGATGCAGACGCCACCGACACTGTCTCCTACTCCGTTGACGACGCACGATTCACTATCGATGAGAACGGCGTGGTTCGGGTTGCTGACGGCGCAAGCTTCGATGCCGAAACCGAAGGGTCCATCGACATCATCGTGACGGCGACCTCCACCGACGGCTCGACCTCGGAAGAGACCTTCACCATCGCGGTGTCTGATGTTGATGAGTTTGACATTTCAGCTGTTACCGATGCCGACACTTCTGCCAACACCGTTGCGGAAGATGCTGTGGCAGGTACCCAGGTTGGTGTGACCGCATTTGCCGAAGACAAGGACGTCACAGATACTGTCTCGTACTCGGTGAACGATACGCGCTTCACTGTTGATGACAACGGTGTCGTCCGTGTGGCTGAGGGGGCGAGCTTCGATGCGGAAACCGAAGGTTCCATCGCCATTATCGTGACGGCGACCTCAAGCGATGGATCGAGCTCTAAAGAGACCTTCACAATCGCTGTTTCCGATATCAATGAAAGTGCCATCACTCCCGTAACTGATACGGACGCAGCGGCAAATTCGATTACCGAAGATGCCGCCGCCGGAACGCAGGTTGGCATCACGGTTCTTGCGACCGACAGCGACATCACTGACACGGTATCCTACTCGGTAGACGATAACCGGTTCACGGTGGACGAAAACGGCGTTGTCCGCGTTGCAGATGGTGCTTCTTTCGACTTTGAAAGCGAACCCAACATCACTCTGACCGTGACCGCGACGTCTTCAGACGGCTCCACGTCTTCGGATGCATTCTCGGTTTCAGTAACCGACGTTGCTGAAGACTATCAGCTCGAAGACGGCGGCCAGACCTTCACTGACGTTTCTGTCGCTGAAACCAGTATCACCGGCGGCTCCGGTGACGATACCATTGTGGCACACGCCGACGGTGGCAACGTCGATGGCGCAGATGGCAACGACACGATTTCCGGAAACAATGCTGCCGATACTCTTGCAGGTGGTGCGGGGGACGACACGATCGAAGGTGGCGCCGGGAATGACACGATCTATGGTGAAAATGCACCTGTGTCCGGCACCTGGCACTACCAGGTTTATGACCACAACTTCAGTGGCGATGCCGGCCAGACTGTCGACATCTCCTCAGGCACGCTGATCGACGAGGGAACGACGGATGCGTTCGACCTGGACACAATTGTCCAGGGTGCACGCGGGTCGACTGATAACCCTGAAGATTTTGGTGTCATTCTGACGTCCAACTTCACCGCCACAGATGGCGGCACCTATCGTTTCTCCACCCGCTCGGACGATGGATCCACTATCGAGATCTTCGATGCATATGGCAACCGACTGACGTTCACCAACCAGAACGGTACGCAGACCGACTATCTCGACAATGATTACCACCAATCAGCGACCACCCGCTGGGCGGACGTTGATCTGGAACCAGGTGAGATCTACACCATTGTCGTCAAGGTCTGGGAGAACCAGGGAGAAGAGGTTCTCGATGCAACGGTAACGCCTCCAGGCGGAACGTCAGTAGACCTGTTCACCTCCGATTTTGTCAGTGCGGCCGCGGTTATCCCGGGGGACGACACGCTGACGGGCGGTGCCGGCGACGATATGATTGACGGCGGGCTAGGTACTGACACAGCGGTCTACAGCGGCAATTTCGCTGACTACACCATTACCGAGAACGAAGGCATCTTCACCGTTACGGACAATCGTCCAGGTTCTCCCGATGGTACCGACACCGTCGTGAATGTTGAAAACTTCCGGTTTGCCGATGGCGATGTTCTTTCGGGCGATTTGATCGCGCAGGATATTTCTGCCGTTACAGATAAAGACAGCAGCACAAACACGGTTGCGGAAGACGCTACTGCAGGAACGGCTGTCGGCGTCACCGCGTTCGCTGAAGATGGAAACACGTCTGATACTGTGTCCTACACCGTAGATGACGATCGCTTTGTCGTGGACGAAAACGGCGTTGTCCGGGTTGCGGATGGGGCCAGCTTCGACGCGGAAACCGAAGGTTCCATCGACATCGTTGTAACCGCCACGTCTTCCGATGGCTCGGCTTCCGAAGAGACATTCACGATTGCCGTGTCCGACGTTAACGAATACGACGTCTCAGCCGTTTCCGACACCGACGCCGCGACGAACACGATTTCCGAAGACGCATCTGCCGGGACACAGGTTGGCATTACAGCACACGCGAGTGACGCGGATATCACCGCGTCTGTGAGCTATTCCGTCGATGACAGCCGCTTTACTGTCGATGCGAATGGCGTCGTCCGTGTTGCCGATGGCGCCAGCTTCGATGCAGAAACCGAAGGATCCATCGACATTGTCGTGACTGCCACCTCCTCTGACGGTTCCACGTCGCAGGAGACCTTCTCGATTGCCGTTTCCGACGTCAACGAGGGCGCTGTTTCAAACGTCACTGATACGGACACCTCTGATAACACGATTTCGGAAGCAGCAACTGCCGGCACTCAGGTTGGCATCACGGCCCTGGCAACAGATGCAGATGCCTCTGACACGGTTTCTTACGCTGTTGATGACACGCGCTTCACAATCGATGAAAACGGTGTGGTTCGTGTTGCCGTTGGTGCCAGCTTCGACGCAGAGACCGAAGGGTCCATCAACGTTACCGTGACCGCGACGTCTTCTGACGGCTCGACTTCAACGGAAACCTTTACCGTAGCGGTGTCTGATGTCGACGAATTCGACGTTTCCAGCGTGACTGACGCAGACATCTCGGCAAACACAATCGCAGAAGATGCGACCGCAGGCACACAGGTTGGTATCACGGCGTCGGCAAGCGATGCCGATGTCTCGGATACGGTTTCCTATGCTGTCAACGACAGCCGCTTCACCGTGGACGAAAACGGCGTGGTTCGGGTAGCGGAAGGTGCGAGCTTTGATGCGGAAACCGAAGGGTCAATCGACATCATCGTGACGGCAACTTCAACCGATGGCTCAACCTCGGAAGAAACCTTCACGATCGCCGTTTCCGACGTCAATGAAGTTGCCGTATCCGCGGTGACCGACATCGATGCGACGGCCAATGGTTTCGCGGAAAATGCCGGAGAAGGCACCACAGTCGGTATTACTGTTCAGGCAACGGACAGTGATGTGACCGACACGGTAACCTATACGGTGTCCGATAACCGGTTCACCGTTGGCGACGATGGCCTGGTAACGGTAGCCGCCGGAGCAACGTTTGACTACGAGAGCGAACCGACCATCAACCTGACGGTGACCGCGACCTCTTCTGACGGCTCCACGTCTCACGAAACCTTTGCTCTTTCGGTTGCCGACGTCGCTGAAGCCTATCAGATGGCCGAAGGTCAAACGACCTTCACCGACACCGGCGTCGCCGAAACATCCATCACCGGCAACGACAGTGCCGACACGATTACCGCTCATGACGACGGCAGCACCATATACAGCGGTGCGGGCGACGACACGATCTATGGCGGCGCAGGCAATGACACCATCATGTTCGGCGAAGGCAACGACGTCGTTTACGGCGGTGCGGGCGACGATTTCATCGATGATGAGCGTGGCACCCAGCCGAACACCGGTGACAACTACCTGGATGGCGGCGAAGGTAACGACACCATCTTTGGCGGCAGCGGGAACGACACACTGATCGGTGGTGCGGGCAACGATAGCCTGTCCGGCGAAAATGACGACGACACCCTTCAGGGCGGCTCAGGCAGCGACAAGCTGTACGGCGGCGCCGGAAACGACACGCTCGAAGGTGGGGCCGGCAACGACTATATCGACGGCGGAAGCGGTACAGACACCGCAATCTATTCCGGTAACCGTTCCGACTATACCGTTACCGAAAACGCGTACGGCACCTACACGGTCGTCGACAACCGCTCCGGCTCGCCGGACGGAACCGACACTGTCGTCGGAGTTGAGAACTTCCGCTTCGCGGATGGCGACATTCTTGCAGGCGATCTTGTCGCGAAAGATATTTCTGCGGTTTCGGATACGGACGCTGCCGACAATACCGTCAACGAAAGTGCAAGTGCAGGATCAACCGTTGGCATTAAGGCATTTGCAGATGACGCAAACGCGTCCGACACCGTTTCCTATACTGTCAACGACAGTCGTTTTACAGTAGATGCGGACGGAACGGTTCGCGTCGCGTCCGGCGCCAGCTTTGACTACGAGAGCGAACCGCAAATCAGCATCACCGTGACTGCGACGTCGACAGACGGGTCCTCTTCGAACAAGAGCTTCACCCTGACTGTTTCCGATGCTGCAGAAAATCTGCAGCTCGCCAATGGCGGTGTGACCTTTACCGATACCGGCGTTGCTGAAACTTCTGTCACTGGTGGCACGGGCGACGATTCAATCACCGCTCATAGCAATGGTGGCAATATAGACGGCGGAGAAGGCAACGACGTTCTCACCGGCTCTTCTGGAAGCGACAAGCTGCAGGGTGGTGCCGGAAACGATACGCTGACAGGTGGTGCTGGCGCAGACCTTCTTCAGGGTGGCGAGGGAGATGATACGTTCCAGATGGGCGGTGACGGCACTTGGTCCGGCTATTCGGCGGTCAACACAGTTACTGGCGAAACTGTTTCGATTGCAGGTCGCACAATGAACTCGGACGTCTTCCAAGGTGGAGACGGTACAGACACGCTGCTGGGCACCGAAAGCTCCGATGCAATTTTCCTGGACGACACTTTTTCAGGCATGCACTCAGAAGCTTCCGGGCCACGTATTGACAGCATCGAAAGCGTAAATCTGGGCGCCGGTGACGACATACTGGACATGACCAGCGACACCTACACTTATACCACCGATATGACGATTGACGGTGGGACTGGAAACGACGTCATCTGGGCAGGAGCAGGCAACGACACCATACTTGGTGGCGAAGGCAACGATACTCTTTTCGGTGGTGCTGGCAACGACAGCATCGACGGTGGCACTGGAACGGATACCGCCATCTATTCCGGTAACTGGGAAGACTATAACATCGTCCAGAACGAGGATGGCAGCTACACGATTTCCGATCTTCGCTCCGGCGCTCCTGACGGTATCGATACGGTGTCCAACGTCGAGAACTTCAGGTTTGCCGACGGAGAAATCCAATCGGAACATCTGATCGATCGCCCAATTAGTGATGTGACCGATACCAACGCGTCCGCCAACACAATCCACGAACTGGATGGTGCCGGCACACAGGTTGGGATCACCGCTTTTGCCGACGACCCGAACGGCGATGCAGTTACCTACACTCTGAGTGACGACCGCTTCGAGATCGATGCCGACGGCAATGTCACAATTGCAGACCATGCGTTCTTCGACAGCGAGATTGAAAATTCGATCGATCTGACGATCACCGCAACTTCCGCGGATGGATCCCAGTCGAGTGAATCCTTCTCGATTGCCGTTACCGGCGAATATGACGTCACCTACAACGATACTGACGAAAGCAATACCGGCAGCGGTGCAGGCTACGACTATACGTACCACCTTGACGGCGCCGGTGGTGATGACGTTATCGAAGGCGGTTCAAACAACGACAGGATCGAAGGCGGCACCGGTAATGACAACATTTCGGCAGGTGACGGCCGCGACCTTATCTTCGGTGGCGACGGGCACGACAACATCAGCGGTGGCGCTGGAGATGATGTGATCATCGGTGGTCTTGGCAACGACAACCTGAGCGGTGGTGACGGGTCAGACCTGTTCATGTACGGCCTGGGCGACGGCAGTGACACCATCAACGCAGGCATGGGGGCCGGTTGGACAGACGTTATCGATCTGGGTGGTGGTCCAGGGATCACTGCCGCCGGCGAATACGGTACGGACTGGACAGTGACGATCACCAACGGCTCGATCGAGACAACAGACCTTGAAGGCGGCAGGCTCGACCTTTCCCAGGATGCCGACGGCTACATCGACTTTGCAGACGGCAGCCGTGTCAACTTCAACGATGTTGAGGAAATCCGCTGGTAGCTGATGTCACCGGACAGCGGTGACTGACGAAAAGCCCCGCCGGAAACGGCGGGGCTTTTCATTTATCTGCCAGTGACAGAATTCGGAAAATGGGATTTGGATATGACCCGGCTCAACGTTCGCTGAGCGGATCTCCAATTGCGCGGGTGACCGGCTTCAACATGTACTGGAGCACGGACTTGGACCCTGTGACGATCTTTGCGTCAACGACCATGCCTGGCGAGATTGTTTCAGCGCGCGCACCCTGCCCGATCGTGTTGGTTTTCAGCGGGATCATGGCCTTGAAATAGTAGTTGCCGTATTCATCCCGAAAACTTGACGCCGAGATCACGGAAACTTCCCCCTTCAAGGTACCTTCGATATTCGGGTCGAAGGTCGTAACGGCGATTTCTGCCTCGTCACCGACATCCACATGGCCGATATCGCGCGGTGAAACACGAACCTCGGCAACAAGATCGCTATCGCTCGGCACAATTTCAGCAACCACATCGCCAGGCGCCAGTACACTGCCCGAACCTTTGAGATAAAGCGCCTTGATGTGCCCGCTGACCGGAGCTCGCACGAACAGTCGGTCGTACCGGTCTTTCTGTTTATCGGCTTCGAAAGTCAGCTCACTGCGCTCCTGCGCAACCCGGCTGCGCTCTACGGCCTGCTCCTCTTCGGCTACGGCAATCGAACGTTCCAGGCTGGCGGTTGCCTCCGTCAACTGTGCTCGAACGCTGCCGCTCATACCGTTCAGTTCGCTCAAAAGGCTCTGGGCATTCTGAAGAGACGACTTGGCTTCCAGAAAGCGCCGCTTGGATGTGTAACCCTGTTCGAAGAGGTTTTCCTGGATCTTGTACTGTTCCTGCTGGATCTCGATCTGGGTTTCCTGCAGGGCTATCCGTTCAAGGATACTGGCTAGCTCCGCCTGCTTTTCGCTCACCCTCGCCTTCAAGGCCTGCTGTTCTTTTTCCAGTGCCAGGCGTTGCGCGTCATAGGCAGCCTGTTGCGCTTCGCTGAAGCCTGCATCGGCGCCTAGTCTCAGACCATTGGCGGCACTGCCAAGACCCGGATTTCCGAGCCTCTGCTCTTCGGTCGCCAGAAACTTCAAGCGGGTCTGGACCTTCTCGAGATCACTTGACGCGGCGGTTTCCTGCAACCGAACGATTGGAGTGCCTATTTCAACCAGTTGGCCTTCCTGAACCAACACTTCTGCAACGATGCCACCTTCCAGGTGTCCGACAGTCTGCACCTTGCCTGCCGGAACAATTTCCCCTGTCGCACTGGCGACTTCACGCACCTGTCCGATTGCCGCCCACGCTAGAAAAGCCGCCGCAGTCAGCGATAAAACCTGCAGAACGCGCCGGTACGCGACTGGCGGCGGGCCTTCCTCAAGTTCCAGAGGAATGTCCAACGAAAAATTGTCAGCGGTGGTTTTACGGATAAACATGTTGCCCTAGCGCTGGCCGAAACTGGGCTAACTATTGACGATTAAAGTAAATATCAGCTGAATCGGGCTGACCATATTTTAAGCGCCTTTTCTCACAAGAGTTGAAAAGCGGACGTGTTGCCAGTGGCGAACCGACCAAAGTGATTTGGCGTACCGGAAAACTGCATTCTGCCTTTGACCAGAACGTTTCGTCGTGCATTAATGTCACAACATTATCGTTTTTCATGCAAAAGGTGTGATGCTTTGGGAGGGGCGCATGACAGACCGTGATACTGTGCTCGCTGAACAGCGGGATGGCTGTCTTTTTCTAACACTCAACAGACCGGACCGGCTCAATGCCTTCAACGAAGCCATGCATCATGCGCTTCGCAAGCATTTGACCACCGCAACGGAAGACAGCTCAATCAGGGCTGTGCTGCTGACCGGGGCCGGCCGCGCTTTCTGCGCTGGTCAGGACCTTTCCGATCGCGACATGCGCGGAGGTGGCGAGGCACCTGATCTCGGCGTAACACTCGAGACACTTTACAATCCCCTGGTTCGGCAAATCAGGGCTCTCAGAAAGCCTGTCATCTGTGCGGTCAACGGCGTTGCCGCGGGTGCAGGCGCCAATGTAGCGCTTGCCTGCGATATCGTCCTCGCCGCCCAGTCTGCCCGTTTCATCCAGGCTTTCTCCAAGATCGGCCTAGTTCCCGATTCGGGCGGCACATGGTTGCTGCCACGCCTGATTGGAGAAGCCCGTGCGAAGGCACTCGCCATGACGGGCGAACCGTTGGGGGCCGAGACAGCTGCCTCCTGGGGCCTCATCTGGAAGGCAGTTCCGGATACGGACCTCATGACGGAGGCCGGGACGCTGGCAACGCAGCTGGCCGCGGGGGCAACCACCGGCCTTGCGCTTACCAAGGAACTGATACAATCGGCAGCAGACCAGTCACTCGATCGGCAACTGGACGCCGAGCGCGATAGCCAACGTCAGGCAGGACGCACGAATGATTATCGGGAGGGCGTCACCGCTTTCCTTGAAAAGCGGTCCGCCCGATTTACCGGCGCTTGAATGAGGCACAGAATGACACCGGATGAATTTGCGCGCGCCTGCGCCGATCGCATGTGGTCGCAGGATACGGCGACACAGCACCTGGACATGAAACTTGAAGATGTACGTGCCGGACATTCGTCGATGGCGATGACGGTTACGAAGGCCATGACCAACGGCCACGGCATTTGCCACGGCGGCTATATCTTCACGCTCGCCGACAGTGCCTTCGCTTTTGCCTGCAACACGTACAACCAGGTTACGGTTGCCCAGCATTGCGACATCACGTTTCTGGCACCGGCCCATCTCGGAGACCGCTTGACGGCTACGGCCAGCGAGAAATCGCGTACCGGCCGATCCGGCCTCTACGACGTGACGGTGGCCAACCAGAATGGCACTGTCATTGCCGAATTCCGCGGCAATTCCAGAACGACCAAAGGTACAATCTTGCCGGAATGACGGCGAGCGGCCAGACGGGCTGCTCAAGGGAGGAAAATATGGAAAATCTGGCTCCGCGACCGGGAGATCTTGAGCCTATTGAAACAGCCAGCCGGGACGAATTGTCGGCCCTGCAGCTGAAGAGACTGCAATGGTCCCTCACCCATTCGTATGAAAACGTTCAGCTTTTCAAGCAACGCTTCGACGAGAAAGGCGTACACCCTTCCGACCTGAAGACCCTCTCGGACCTGTCGAAATTTCCGTTTACGACCAAGAGCGATCTCCGGGACAATTATCCGTTCGGTTTGTTCGCTGTCCCGCGCGACAAGATCGTACGCGTACACGCCTCCTCGGGCACGACCGGCAAACCGACGGTGGTTGGCTACACAGCCAACGACATCGACATGTGGGCCGGTCTCGTCGCTCGCTCCATTCGAGCCTCTGGTGGCCGTCCGGGTGACATCATCCATGTTGCTTATGGCTACGGTCTCTTTACCGGCGGACTGGGCGCCCACTACGGCGCAGAAAAGCTAGGCTGCACGGTTGTTCCGGTCTCCGGTGGCATGACGGAACGCCAGGTGACACTTATCCAGGACTTCAAACCGCGCATCATCATGGTGACGCCGTCCTACCTCCTGTCCATTCTGGATGAATTCCGGCGGCAAGGCATCGATCCTCGGGAAACGTCGCTTGCGACGGGGATCTTCGGCGCCGAACCCTGGACCAACGCAATGCGCAAGGAAATCGAAGACGCGTTCGACATGCATGCTGTCGACATCTACGGCTTGTCGGAAGTGCTTGGACCGGGCGTTGCCAACGAATGCGTTGAAACGAAGGATGGTCTCCACATCTGGGAAGACCACTTCTACCCGGAAATCATTGATCCGGTGACCGGCGACGTTCTGCCGGACGGCGAAATTGGAGAGCTGGTCTTCACCACGCTTACCAAGGAAGGCCTGCCAATGGTCCGCTACCGCACGCGCGACCTGACCAGGCTGCTGCCCGGCACGGCCCGGTCCATGCGGCGAATGGAAAAGATCACCGGTCGATCTGACGACATGATCATTCTGCGCGGCGTCAACGTATTCCCGACCCAGATCGAAGAACAGATCCTGAAATGCGAAGGCCTGTCGCCGCATTTCCAGATAGAGCTTTCCCGATCCGACCGCCTGGACGTCATGACAGTGCACGTCGAAGCCCTGCCGACAGCAGCAACAAGTGACGCACGTCAGGCTTCGGCGAAGGAACTCTCGCATCACATCAAGAGCGTGGTCGGCGTATCCGCAAGGATCGATGTTGCCGAGCCCGGCAAAGTGGAACGTTCCGCCGGCAAGGCAAAGCGGGTCGTCGACAACAGACCCAAGGAATAAGGAAACACGTAGGCCAGGCGTTCGGAGGACGTTTCTCCAAGACATCAAAATCAGCCGGTCCTTTCCAGACCTTTCGCCAAAGAAAAAGGCCACCTGATCAGGTGGCCTTTTTCATTTGGATATGTGGTTGTCTTAAGCAGACATCGGCCATTCCTTGGCGACCAATGTCAGAACGTCGTACTGGGCAACAGCTTCATCATTCTGGTTGGTCACAAGACAATCCCACCGCACTTCGCCATAGTCTGCTGAAATACGCGGCGAAATCTCCTTGGCGGTCAACTGAACCTTGAGTGCATCACCTGCGTTCACCGGCGTCATGAAACGCAGATTATCAACGCCGTAATTCGCCAGCACCGGACCTTCATCAGGATCGACGAACAGACCGGCGGCGAAGGAAACAATCAGATAGCCATGTGCCACGCGGCCTTCGAAGAACGGGTTCCGTTTCGCGGCGGCTTCATCCATATGCGCATAGAAGGTGTCGCCGGTGAACTTGGCAAAATGTTCGATATCTTCCAGGGAAACTTCCCGTGCCCCGGTGTTCAGCTGATCGCCGATCTTGAGTTCGGCCAATGACTTGCGGAACGGGTGTCGGCTGTCTTCCTGACCTGGTGCACCGGAAATCCAGCGGCCGGTCACTGCGCCCAGCAAGGCGGGCGTTCCCTGGACCGCCGTCCGTTGCATGTAATGTTTGACCGCGCGCAGACCGCCAAGTTCTTCGCCCCCACCTGCCCGGCCCGGTCCGCCGTGTACAAGCATGGGCAAGGGAGAACCATGTCCGGTTGACGACTTTGCACTCTTCCGATTGCCTATCATGACGCGTCCATGGAAAGGCGCCATGCCGAGAACGGCTTCCTCGGCAACCAAGGGGTCGTTTGTGAATAGCGAGGCAACGAGAGACCCCTTGCCCTTGTGGGTGAGTTCGACTGCTTCCTCCAGCTCGTCGTAGGGCATCAATGTCGCAACCGGTCCGAACGCTTCAACCGAGTGAACCGCTTCTGCGCTCATCGGGTTGGCGCAATGCAAAAGTACAGGAGCCGCGAACGCGCCGGTTGCGGGGCTTGAGCCTGCAAGATCGGAAACGATCTCAGCTTCCACCTTCAGATCACTCACGCGCGCAAGCACTTCCTCACGCTGACCGGCTGAAGCGAGTGGCCCCATCGACACCGCTTCGTCTCGAGGATCTCCGATCACGGCCTTCCCAAGCCTCTTGCCGAGTGCATCAGCAACCGCATCGGACAATTTACGCGGCACGATGACCCGGCGGATCGCAGTGCACTTCTGCCCTGCCTTCACGGTCATTTCCCGGGCAACTTCCTTAACGAAGAGGTCAAATTCGGGATCTTCAGGGCTGACATCCGGCCCCAGAACCGCAGCATTGAGGCTGTCGGCCTCCATGGAGAAGCGAACGGAATTCTGCACGATTGCCGGGTTCCGACGCAGCATTTGTCCGGTGGCGGCGGATCCGGTGAAGGTAACAACATCCTGTCCCGTGACATGGTCGATCAGATCACCCGCCGACCCGCAAAGAAGCTGAAGCGAGCCTTCAGGAAGAATGCCGGTCGCCAGAATGTGGCGAACCATCAGCTCGGTCAGATAAGCAGTCTGGCTGGCAGGTTTGACCAGGCAGGGTACGCCAGCGATCAGGGCGGGTGCGATCTTTTCCAGCATTCCCCAGCAGGGGAAGTTGAAAGCGTTGATATGAACGGCAATACCGCGCAGTGGTGTCAGCACATGCTGCCCTGAAAAACTATTGTCCCGCGACAGCGGCTCCACCGCACCTTCGACGAACACCCGGGTGTTCGGCATCTCGCGACGGGCCTTGGAGGAATAGGCGAACATGGTTCCAATGCCGCCTTCAATATCGATCCAGCTGTCCTTGCGCGTTGCCCCGGTCGCGAAACTCTCCTGGTAGAAGATTTCCTTTTGCTCGGTCAGCGCCTGCGCCAGGGTTTTCAGCATCAAGGCGCGCTCGTGGTAGGTCATCTTGCGCAAGGCCTTGCCACCGGTGTCACGCCCCCAGCCAAGGGCCTCGCCAAGGTCCAGACCGGATGCGTCAATCGCGGCGACAGGCGCACCGGTTGCAGCGTCAAGCAGCGGCTTTCCCTCGGCCTTGCCTTGCCTCCAGCTGCCAGCGAGATAGCTTTCCAACACGCGGACTTTTTGCGGATGAACGGTCATTTTGAATTCCAGTTCTTGAAACGGAATGGTTTCAGGCGTCGTAAGTCACGACGAGGCGTTTGCTCAGCGGCCGCGACTGGCATGTCAGAACGTAGCCATCCCGAATTTCGTCGTCTTCCAGAGCATGATTGGCCGCCATTTCGACCTCACCTTCCAGCACCTTGCCGCGGCATGTGGAACACACGCCTGCACAGCAGGAATATGGTGCATCGATGTTGTGACGATGCGCTGCTTCCAGAATGGTCTCGCCCGGTTCCATGTGGATTTCCCGCGTGGTGCCGTCGATGGTCAACCGAAGATCGGCCTCCTTCGCTGAACCATCAATGACCTCCGGCCGCAGCCGTGCCGGCAAGCGTCCCGGCTGATCGGACTTGAACAGTTCCTGCCGTATCTTGTCCGCCGCGACACCGCGCGCTTCCAGGCTGCCACGAACGGTTTCCATCATGCCGTGAGGTCCGCAAAGAAAAGCAATATCAATGTCCTGAGGATCGATCAGCGTATCGAAGAGATCGTTCAGCTTCTGCTCATCGACGCGGCCGGAAAACAGCTCGGTGTCCTGCGCATCGCTTTTGAGGATGTGGATCACCTGCAGGCGACCGAGATACCGGTTTTTCAGGTCCTCCAGTTCCTCTCGGAACATGATCGAGGATATCTGCCGGTTGGCATAGACCAGTGTGAATTGAGAATTCGGCTCGCGGGCCAGTACTGTCTTCAGGATCGACAGGATCGGCGTGATGCCAGACCCACCGGCGAAACCGACATAAAAACGCGCGAGATCCGGTTCGATCGGGGCGTTGAATCTGCCGAGTGGCGGCATGGCCTCGACCATGTCTCCCGGCCGCATGCTTTCATGCGCCCAGCAGGAAAAAGCCCCTCCGTCGACGCGCTTGATCCCGACCTTCAGTGCACCGTCTTCGGTCCCGGCACAGATTGAGTAGCAACGGCGCACCTCGTGTCCGTCGAAGTCACGCCGGAAGGTCAGATATTGCCCCTGTTCGAAACGGAACAAATCCTGTTCCTCCGACTGCGGCTGAAGGGTCACAACGACCGAATCTCTTGTATCCGGCGTTACGTCAGTCACTGTCAGCGCATGAAACCGCGACATGCATGTCCTCCCGAAACATGATCTGCTGCACCCTGCCGATATCGGCAAAAACGGATGCTCAAATAACTCAGGACAGCCAATGGAAGCATTTCACCTTCCCGCGCGTCCCAACTAATTGAAGTGCCCTCTCAGTGGCACTTGAAGTAATCGAATGGCTCCAGGCACGACCGGCAGCGATAAGCCGCCTTGCAGGGCGTGGAGCCAAACTGGCTGACCTTTTCCGTGTTTTCCGAACCACAGCGAGGACAAGCGACCTGAAAGCTCCCCTGACCTGTCAGCCGCGCGACCCTTCCGGCTGCCGAACCGTCCGAGCGGGTTCCGTCTACCGGCGGCGCAATGCCGTAGGCACGCAATTTCGCCCGGCCTTCCTGCGTCAGCCAATCGGTTGTCCAAGGCGGACTGAGCTGCTGCTCAAGACGCACCTTGGTAACGCCGCATTCCAGCAACTTGGTTTCGATGTCCAGATTGATCACCGCAGTTGCCGGGCAGCCGCTGTAGGTCGGCGTGACGGTTACAACAAGCGTTTCGTCTTGCCAGGAGACATCACGAATGACGCCCAGGTCCGTCAGGGACATAACCGGGATTTCCGGATCAGGGATCTCGGAAAGCCATTGCCAGACCGTGTCCATGGAAACAGGCATCGGATCACCAGGTCGCGCCGGGATAGGCCCGCTGCAGGAACTGCATTTCTGCCAGCATGTGCCCCAGGTGTTCCGAATGACGACCGGTCAAGCCGCCCATATGGGCGAAGTCGCTTTCCGGAAGGGTAAGCGTAGCCTCATCCAGAACAGCTTCGACTGTTTCTTTCCATTCCGCTTTCAGGGAGGCGGCATCTGGAGCAAGCCCAGCTTCCGCCATCGCGGTGTCGATGGCATCACTGGCGAACATTTCACCGGTGTAGGACCACAACGCCTCAAGAGCCTGCTGCATGCGGCGATGGCTCTCTTCAGTACCGTCTCCTAGACGGATCACGAGGTCCGCGGATCGGTCGAGATGGTAGGCAACCTCCTTGCCAGCCTTCGCTGCAATGGCAGCGATCCGCTCGTCTTTCGAGCTTTTCAGAGCCTCGAGCAACGGCACCTGATAGGCATCGATCAGGAACTGCCTCATCAACGTCTGGCCAAAATCACCATTTGGCTGTTCGGCCAGCAGGAAGTTGCGAAAGTCCCAGGCGTCCCGAAGGTAAGCCAGCTCATTTTCGCCGCGTCCCTTACCTTCGACTTCACCGGCAAGCCCCAGCCACATGCGCGCCTGCCCGATTAGATCGAGCGCGACATTGGCGAGTGCGATATCTTCTTCCAGGACAGGAGAATGCCCGCACCATTCCGAAACGCGGTGCCCCAGAACAAGCGCCGTATCGCCTCTGCGCAGCAGCCATTCGAAGAGAGTATCGCGTGCGATTAGTTCGTCTTTTCTGGTCATCACATTTTTCCGACTTCATCCGGAATGTCGTAAAAACTTGGGTGACGATAGATCTTGTCCATGGACGGCTCGAACAAGGCATCCTTCGCGCCCGGATCAGAAGCAGTGATCTGTGCCGACGGCACGACCCAGATCGAAACGCCTTCCTTGCGGCGCGTATAGACGTCGCGCGCATTCTTGATTGCCATTTCAGCATCCGGTGCATGCAGTGACCCTACATGGCGATGATTGAGACCATGCTGGCCGCGAATAAAGACCTCCCAGAGGGGCCATTCCTTTTTCATGATTTCCTCCGAAATGTCAGGCTGCAGAACTTGAGCATCGTGCCGACCACCACAGATTGGCGTCTTTCACATGCTCCCAGCCGAAAGCAAGATCCGTTGACCCGTGCTCGTTCAGATAGTCGAGCTTCTGCCAAGCTTCTTCGAGCGTTGGCACATGGCCAGCGGCGACCGGCCACATGACAAAATGCATGCGCTCCATCACTTCAAACCATTCCGCCCGTCGGTCGTAGATGCGTTTGTGAACGGTCTTGAACACGAAGTTTTCCAGAGACCCGACGTCGGTCCATACCGAAAGGTTCGGTATGACCAACGGGTCGCTTTCGCGCGTCATGGAAACCGCGTTGCCGGCCTCATCCTTCAACCGCCAAACAAAACCGTTGCTGCGTTCGGCGGCGGCGTTTACCCGGTTCAGATTGTTGACGAAATCGGCAATCCGCGGATCGTTGATATCGTAACGGAGCCGAGCCACATTCAATTCGGCCAGATGAGTTTCGGTCATGGCGCTTACTCGGCCGCGGTTCTGGCAGCGACCCGCTTGTCAGCATGCGCCATCAACCCGTCACGCACCCAGGCACCATCTTCCCATGCCGTCACCCGGGCTTCCATGCGTTCCCGGTTGCATGGACCGTTGCCCTTGAGAACTTCGAAAAACTCGCTCCAGTCCGGTTCGGAAAAATCGTAACCGCCCTTTTCCTCGTTCCACCTGAGGTTCTCGTCAGGCACTGTCAGCCCGAGATACTCAGCCTGGGGAACGGTCTGATCGACAAACTTCTGGCGCAGCTCGTCGTTGGTGTTGATCTTGATCTTCCAGGCCATCGACTGGGCGGAATGGACAGAGTCCTTGTCGGACGGACCGAACATCATCAACGACGGATACCAGAACCTGTTCAAGGCATCCTGCGCCATGCGGCGCTGCGCTTCCGAACCCTTCGCCATCTTCATCATGATGTCGTAGCCTTGGCGCTGGTGGAAGCTTTCTTCCTTGCAGATACGGATCATCGCCCGCGAGTACGGGCCGAAGGACGTCCGCTGCAACGGCACCTGGTTCATGATTGCCGCGCCGTCCACCAACCATCCGACGGCACCGATATCGGCCCACGTCAGGGTTGGGTAATTGAAGATCGAGGAATATTTCATTTTGCCGGCATGGAGCAGCTCGATCAACTCGTCCCGGCTGACGCCGAGGGTTTCAGCCGCACAGTAGAGGTAAAGGCCATGGCCTGCCTCATCCTGAACCTTGGCGAGCAGGATTGCCTTGCGCTCGAGTGTAGGCGCACGAGTTATCCAATTGCCTTCAGGCAACTGGCCGACAATTTCCGAATGAGCATGCTGACCGATCTGACGGATCAGGGTCTTGCGATAGCCTTCCGGCATCCAGTCCGTTGGTTCGATTTTCTCACCACGGTCAATGCGTTCCTGAAAGGCTCTTTCCTCGTCCGTCATCTCCGCGAGAGAGAGAACTTTGGTCGAGTCGGTTTTTACCATCTGGGCATACATGACGCCTCCTTTCGTCATGTTGAATTTCCAAAAGGATACCTCACAACACATCACAGAAAAAGCATGAAATTAATTATTTTTGTGATGTTTTGTCGCCTGCTTCAAGTGATTGCCGAAAAACACTATAATTCAATCAGTTAAGGTAAGTGACCGCATACGTTCCTGCACTGCATCCGGTGCGGCCGGTAGTGGGCCATCCTGATTCAACAGGTTCCGACCGATGTAACTGTCGGCTGCCGGAGAAAGGCCCGCGTAGAGCGCGGCGAACAACGAACGCGCTTCGTATCCGGCCCAGTCTGCCGGCAGGACCGAGCGTGGCAGGCGGGGATCCCGCAGGCGAATGCCGCGATAGGCATGCACCAATGCCAGTCGGAACAACAGTGCAGAGGCAGGTGCAACACCATCTGCGATCAGGTTCTGCATGGGTTTGAAGTGCGAGACAAAGCCTGTGTAGTCCCGAGCCAGCAGCTCCAGTCCGAATGAGGAAGCAGCTATTTTTTCCAGTTCACCTGATTTCAGGTTCAAAGCCGACGCGCGAAACGCGGTACCAAGAACGGGGCGTCCCGGTCTGTCGGCGCCGATGTAGACATTCCCCTCAAGTGACGCAAACCCAAACCGCATCAGAACGGCCTGATCCGCGGCTTCCGTACAACGGGTCAACAGCCAGCCACAATCCGGATCCTCAGGGCCATAGAACAAGTCTGCCGCCAGGTGATATTCTTCCCGGGCATCCGGTGTCAGAGCATAAAAGCTGCGCCTGCCTTCCCGCTCACCTATCAACTGACCTTTTGAAACCAGACGGGACACCGCTGTCCTGACAAGCGATTCATTAACGCTGAAGCCGGCGCAAAGGCTGATCAGGTCTCCCATCCACAGCACACCGCCACGCGGTTCAACGATGTCGCCGTAGATGGTCACGATCAGCTGCGCAGCCTTGGGCGGAAAGGGCCGCAGGAAACTGTCAGCAAGTATTTCGGTTCCGGTGTGCATGAAGCTTCTGATCCGTCAGCATTTTTCTAAAGCTTATCTGTACGGCGGCTGCAAACCAAGATGTTCACGGATGCTCTCGACAACATTCCGGCGAAAGTGGACTTGAAAACCCGATTTTTGAACGTTATAAAATTACACGTTATAAAATTACATCATCCTGAAGGCCTACCTATGCCCCTCACCTTCTCCGCCATCAAGAACAGCGCCTGCAGGTCACTTTATCTGACGGCTCCCGCCGCAGCAGCACTAGTGACCCTGACAGTGAATGCGCACGCCGACGCCCCCAGTGTCGTCACGTCCATCAAACCGATCCATTCCATCGCGTCGGCTGTTATGGAAGGTGTCGGGACGCCCTATGTCCTTGTCGACGGCGCCTCCTCTCCTCATGGCTATGCGCTGAAACCGTCGCAGGCATTTCTACTTCAGGGAGCCGATGTGGTGTTCTGGGTTGGGCCAGAACTGGCTCCCTCGCTGAAGAAGCCAATCGAAACCATGGCCAAGAATGCTGTAACGGTCGAACTGATCGATGCGTCTGGAATTCATCAACTCGACATTCGAGAAGGTGCCAGCTTCGACGCCCATGATCACGATCACGACGATGGGCACAGTGGCGAAGAGAATGCGCATGATCATGCAGAAGAAGATGACCACGACCACGCTGGCGGCGAACATGATCACGAAGAGGGCGAACATGAACATGACGGCCACGAACATGATGACGACGACAGCCACGCCGATGCCCATGACCACTCGGGTCACGACCACGACGCAGAGCATCAGCACGCGGCACATGAGGCTGTCGATCCGCATATCTGGCTGAACCCGGAAAACGGCATCGAGATCGCAAAAATCATGGCAGATACCCTGACGAAACAGGATCCTGCCAACGCCAAAACCTATAAGAAGAATGCAGCGGCTTTTTCCAAGCGGATCGCGTCACTCGATCAGGACATTTCCGCTGAACTGGCTCCGTTTGCAGGCAAAAAGTTCATCGTCTTCCACGATGCCTATCATCATTTCGAACATCACTATGAAATCGAGGCCAGTGGATCGGTTACCGTTTCTCCGGAAGCTCTGGCGAGTGCAGACCGAATTCAGGAAATCCAGGGCAAGATCCGGGACCTCGGCGTAAGCTGCGTTTTTCAGGAACCGCAATTTGACGCAAAGCTGGTTTCGGTTGTTCTGGAAGGCAGCAGCGCTCGGTCAGGTACGCTTGACCCGCTGGGCACCGATCTTGAAAATGGCCCGGACCTTTATCCGCAACTTCTGAAGGGGCTCTCAAGTTCTCTGAAGGAATGCCTCGGCGGCGCCTCCTGATATTGCCTCTTCGAGATGGCAAACAAAAAAGCCGCCGGAGGTCACCCCTTCGGCGGCTTTTGTTGTTCTGCAATTCCAGATCAGGACGTTCTGACTTTTTCCCGCTCTGCTTCGGTTTTCTCGATAGCCTTCATCAGATGCATGTCCCTGTCGTAGACGTCGGTATAGAAGGAAACCGTCCCGTCCAGCTCAGGCCACGCCGTGAAATAGGACACATAAACCGGAATATCGCCGGTCACCTGTTCTTGCTGGTTCTGACCGCCCGAAATACGCGAGCTCACGTAATCCTTGGATTTGCCGAGAACCGCAGCGGCCATGGCCTTCGGATCCTGCAGACGGATGCAGCCATGGCTGTATGCGCGCATATCCTTGTTGAAGAGGTTTTTTGACGGCGTATCGTGCATGTAGATGTGATGCCTGTTCGGGAACAGGATCTTGACTTCGCCAAGCGCGTTCGAGCTGCCCGGATACTGGCGGACGTTGACCGATTGCTGTTTGGAAGCAACCGCGTACCAGTCGACTGCGGAAGACGAAACCTGCCGGCCGCCTGGTGTCGTTACTTCATAACCGGCGCGGTCGAGATAACTCGGGTCGTTTGCCAGTTTCGGCAGCATTTCATTGACAATGATCGAATACGGCACGCCCCAATAGGGATTGTACTCAACGATTTCGATCGTGTCGTAGAAGAAGTTGGTCTGATTGGACTTCTTGCCGACAACCACCCGCATGCTCAATGGAGCTTCGTCAGGCGCGGTATAGGTCGCGGTGAAGGCAGCCTGGTTGATGAAAACCTTGCGTTCGCCGAGTTCTTCGGGAAGCCAGCGGCTGCGCTCCATGGCCAGTTCGACCTTGGCGATCTTCGCCGCGTTGGTTTCGCCGACCATCGCGTTGATGGTGTTCTTGCCGATGATACCATCCGGCGTGAGCTTGGCTTCCTTCTGGAAAGCCTTCACCAGCTCAACGAGTTCCGGAGAATAAAGTTCAGCGCCATCATAGGCAGTCAGCGTCTCTTCATGAGCCGACTTGAGTTCCTCCGAGCCGTTCTTGGCGATCGCGGCGACGATGTTCTTCATTTCCGGGCTGGATTTGCCAGCCTTCAGGAATGTGCCGGGCGCGATGACGATCTGGTCGGCGTCTTCATCTTCTGCTCGCAAGCGGGCCAACTCTTCGGTCAGCTTGCGGAAATGTTCACTCTGAGGCTGCGCTTTGGCAACTGCTGTTTCGGCATTGGCCGCTGCCTTGAAGCCTTCCAGGGCTGCAACGAGATCGACTTCATGCCTTGGCAGATCGTGATATTCGGAAATCCGGTTCGGATCGACACGTCCGCGCCTGGAATCCAGAAAATATGTCAGAACGGCTGCACTCATCTCCATCTCGAACCGCATCGTGGCGGCATCGAGTGCCTCACCTTCAAGACCTTCAGTTACGGGAAGATCGACGACATAGTCTTCCGGGTTCAGCGCAAATTTGCCTGTTTCAGCGAGACTGCTGCGGACCGCGATTGCCTTTTCTGTCGGCTTACCGTCTTTCACCCAGACGAAATCGGGATGCTCACGATAGAATGAAATGACTGCAGAACCCACTTCCGGAAGGACGGTGAGCGACATGTCTTTCAATGCCGGACGCGCCGTGTCGAATGCGGTCAGAACGACCGGAGCCTGTGGCAGGCTATCGCTTTCGGTGCTCGGGGCATCCGTCGTTTCAACGGGCTGGACATCAGGCTTCACCTCGGCGGACTTGATCTCCGACAGCTCAGCCAGCGAAACCTTCTTCCAGCTGTCGGCCGTGTAATTGAGGTAGCGCGGCGCAGAGACCTTTGCGGTAACGACCTTCTTGCTAAGATCCTGCTGGCGCTCACGCTCCTGCTGTCGGCGATGCGCTTCCGGATTGAACAGACGCTGGAACAACCCCTGCGCGGAAGCAGGCTCTACCGAGACCAGGTTAAAACCGGAAAAAAGCACTGTCGCCATCAAGCCAGCCCTGAGGGACGTCCCCAGGACGGAACGTTTCGGTTTTTTCCTGGTACATTCGCTCAGTGCCATTGCATTCGCTCGCATTGTCTAAACCCGCTTATTTTAAATCTTTTCGAACCTGACGCCTTGCCCAAGTCACCAGGGTTTTATCGCTTCCCTGCAAGGATCGAAGGCTGTTCGGCATATCCGCCGAGGATGTTCTACATCCGAGCGTGATATGGCAACGCAGTTACCGTGCAACCGGGCCCCGCGACCCGATTCCCGGAAACTGCGCCCGTAAACCGTTTGATACTATAACAGGGTTCATCAGATGGTTAAGGGGCGCCGTCCTACACAGGTTTGAAATCAGCCGACTGTGACGATTTTGCCTCGTTGCTGACAGTACAGCTGCCCACCATCACGGTGCCAGAAACGGCAGAACTGCGGCTGTTTGGAAAAACAACCTGGCGTGATTGGCATCACGCCGCCTTCTTCGTCAACGGCGTATCTACGGCTTCACGAGTACGTGAGACATTACCGGAGAGCCAAATGCCGTTTCAATTCAATGTTGGTGACCATTCGTCACCGATCTGGAAATACACAAGTTTCAACTCTTCCCAGTATTCAAAGCTGAAATGGGCCAGAAACAAGCTTTTCAAGATGGTCAAGAACAACCCGGGATGTAATGCCTATTTCCGGACGCTACCCAAGGGGCGAAGCTTGTCGGACATGATCAACGACAGCTCGATTTGGGTGAATTACGGACCGACCATTTCACCGCTACATGGGGAAATCCACGTTCCTTCCGGGGAAATCGCGGTTGGTGACCGGGCCTTTAAAATGGGCAGGTGGATGGTGCTGGCCACCATCATTCATGAATTCGCGCATCACAACGGCGCCCCGATTACGGGTGGCGACACACGCGCAGAAGAAGCCGTCTATCACTGCGGTCTCGGCAGTGCGAAGGAATATTACGACGGCGTTGATGACCCGAACACGCCTTACGACCCAAACGTCGGCGGTTGATCAACATACCCTGGTGCGCGGCCCCAAAGCATGGGACCGCACCCGCTAACGCAGAAAAAGATCAGAACGGAATTTCGTCGTCCATGGGGCCGCCACCGCCACCGGACGGACCGCCGTAACCGCCACCGCTGCTGGAACCGCCGCCATAGCCACCACCGAAATTCCCGCCGGAACCGGAACCGGAACCGCCGCCGCCGAAGCCACCTCCGCCTTGTGAGTCATTGCCGTAATCGGGAAGACCGCCGGATGCACCGCCACCTTCGCCGCGGCCGTCAAGCATGGTCAGGTTGGAGTTGAAGCCCTGCAGCACGATCTCGGTGGAGTACCGGTCCTGACCGGACTGATCCTGCCATTTGCGGGTCTGAAGCTGGCCTTCGAGATAAACCTTTGATCCCTTGCGCAGATATTGCTCCGCAACTTTGCAAAGACCGTCGTTGAAAATCACGACACGGTGCCACTCCGTCTTTTCACGACGCTCACCGGTGTTGCGGTCGCGCCAGGATTCCGACGTCGCAATCCGGAGATTGGCGATCGGGCGGCCATCCTGCGTACGGCGGATTTCCGGGTCTGCTCCCAGATTGCCGACCAAAATTACTTTGTTGACGCTGCCCGCCATACTGAACTCCTGTTTGTTTTTCGTTGACCCCGCCGACGATGTTCGTGTGCTTCTCCGGCACGTGTCGATAAACGGTCAACGTTGCAAGCTTTGCTGCTAGAAACCAGAACCCTAACGGCACGCCAACAGCTTCGCCGCTATTTTCGCCAGGCTTCACTCATTTTCCACAAGGCAACTCACAAACTGCCGCCTGGTTCATCCGCCTAAAATTCGAGCAAAATCGACAGACACAATCCTTGATTGCGCCAAGTTACAATTTGCTCCACTTTTGTTCCAATCAAGCCCCGATTTTTCTGTCAGGACATTATCTCATGAACTGCGAGGTTTCGGTCACCTATTTCTGCTCGGCTCCTGACGCGGTAATCGTTAATGTACTTGTTTTGTTCTTATCATTTCTGTAAAAGCGATTCAATCAGGCATCGCATCGACAAGTGCCTCTGGCACGATAATGAAAATGCCTCACTGGAAGCTCCGCCCGAAACTGCTATATCGGGGCAAACAGACATCATCGGCAATGGACCATCTTAGCGTATGCGCGAGCAACAATCGTCTTTGGGCGACGCATGCGGTCAGGAAGAACGACAATGAAGACAGCCAAGGGATCGCAGTCGGAAGAAGCCTGGAAGGCGGACCCAACACGGGTCATCAGCATCCGTGGCGCACGGGAGCATAACCTGAAGGGCGTCGACCTGGACCTGCCCCGCGACAAGTTGATTGTCATGACCGGCCTGTCTGGCTCTGGCAAGTCGTCACTCGCCTTCGACACCATATATGCAGAAGGACAGCGGCGGTACGTGGAAAGCCTGTCCGCCTACGCGCGCCAGTTCCTGGAAATGATGCAGAAACCGGACGTCGACCAGATCGACGGACTGTCTCCGGCAATCTCCATCGAACAAAAGACCACGTCCCGCAATCCGCGCTCCACGGTCGGAACGGTTACGGAAATCTACGATTACATGCGCCTTTTGTTTGCGCGAGTCGGCGTTCCCTATTCCCCCGCCACCGGTCTGCCTATCGAAAGCCAGACCGTCAGCCAGATGGTCGATCGCATTCTGGAGCTGGAAGAAGGTGCCCGCCTCTACCTGCTCGCGCCGATGGTTCGCGGCCGCAAGGGCGAGTATCGCAAGGAACTTGCCGAGCTGATGAAGAAGGGTTTCCAGCGCGTCAAGATCGACGGAACCTTCCATGAGATTTCCGAGCCCCCTGCCCTCGACAAGAAATTCAAGCACGATATCGACGTCGTCGTAGACCGTATCGTCGTGCGTGACGATATCTCCGGTCGGCTTGCCGATTCACTGGAAACGGCGCTGAAACTTGCCGACGGCATTGCAATTGCCGAATTTGCCGACAAGACCGACGAGAACGGCAACCCGGAACGGCTGATCTTTTCCGAAAAATTTGCCTGCCCGGTATCCGGCTTCACCATTCCGGAGATCGAGCCGCGCCTGTTCTCGTTTAACAATCCCTTCGGTGCCTGCCCCACTTGTGATGGCCTTGGAACGACACTCGCCTTCGAGGAAGACCTGGTTGTTCCTGACCACTCGCTTTCCTTGCGCGAAGGAGCTGTCCTGCCGTGGGCGAAGACAGGGTCGACATCACCTTATTATGCCCAGACGCTGGAAGCACTCTGCAGTCATTTCAAGGTGTCCATGGCAACGCCCTGGAAGGATCTTCCTTCGGAAGTGCGCGAGGCAATTCTTCATGGAACCGGCAATGCGAAGATTGAATTCGTCTATGATGACGGCGTCCGCAGCTACCGGACAGAAAAGACCTTTGAAGGTGTAATCGGCAATATCGAGCGGCGCTGGCGCGAGACGGAATCCACCTGGGTTCGCGAGGAACTGGCAAGGTTTCAATCCGATCATGCCTGCCCGGCTTGCAGCGGGTTCCGTCTGAAACCGGAAGCGCTTGCCGTCAAGATCGCCGGCAGGCATATCGGTCAGATCACCGAACATTCCATTCGCGATGCAAGCCTCTGGTTTGAAGCCCTGCCGGAGCAACTGAACGACAAGCAGAGCGAAATCGCAGGTCGCATCCTGAAGGAAATTCGCGAGCGGCTGAAGTTCCTGAATGACGTTGGCCTTGAATATCTTACCTTGTCCCGGTCTTCCGGAACACTGTCAGGCGGCGAAAGCCAGCGTATCCGCCTCGCCTCGCAGATTGGCTCGGGGCTGACAGGAGTTCTCTATGTACTGGATGAGCCGTCCATTGGCCTTCATCAGCGCGACAACGCCCGTCTTCTGGAAACGCTGAAACACCTGCGCGATCTCGGCAATACGGTAATTGTGGTCGAGCATGATGAAGACGCGGTGCTGACTGCCGATTATGTAGTCGACGTCGGACCAGGAGCGGGTGTCCATGGCGGGCAGATCGTCGCCAAGGGCACTCCCTCCGAAATCATGGCCAATCCCAATTCGTTGACGGGGCAGTACCTGTCTGGATCCATGATGGTTTCGCGCAACGACGAGCGCAGAAAAATCAACAAGAAGCGGAAGATCTCTGTTCGCGGCGCCCGCGGCAACAATCTCAAGGACATTGACGTCGACGTGCCGCTCAGCACGTTTACCTGTGTCACCGGTGTGTCGGGTGGCGGCAAGTCCACGTTCCTGATCGATACGCTCTACAAGGCCGCAGCTCGTCGCCTCAATGGCGCGCGGGACAACCCTGCCCCGCACGATCGCATCGAAGGCCTGGAAGTGCTCGATAAGGTCATCGACATCGATCAGTCACCGATCGGCCGGACACCCAGATCCAACCCGGCGACCTACACCGGTGCCTTTACCCCGATCCGTGAATGGTTCGCCGGCATGCCTGAAGCCAAGGCCAGAGGCTATCAGCCCGGCCGGTTCTCCTTCAACGTCAAGGGAGGCCGCTGCGAAGCCTGTCAGGGCGACGGCGTCATAAAGATCGAAATGCACTTCCTGCCGGATGTGTACGTCACTTGCGACGTATGCAAAGGCAAACGGTACAATCGCGAAACGCTCGAGGTCGAGTTCAAGGGCAAGTCGATTGCTGACGTGCTCGACATGACCGTGGATGAAGCCGCCGTGTTCTTCTCCGCAGTTCCCGCCGTACGCGACAAGATGGAGACTCTGGCGCGTGTCGGTCTCGGCTACATCAAGGTCGGCCAACAGGCGACCACGCTCTCAGGTGGTGAAGCGCAGCGCGTAAAGCTTGCGAAGGAACTCTCCAAGCGCTCGACGGGGCGTACGCTGTACATACTGGACGAACCCACGACAGGCCTGCATTTTCACGATGTCGCAAAGCTGCTGGAAGTGCTTCACGAACTGGTCGACCAGGGCAACACGGTACTGGTGATCGAGCACAATCTTGAAGTCATCAAGACGGCAGATTGGATTATCGATCTGGGACCGGAAGGAGGCGACGGTGGCGGCACGGTGGTTGCAACCGGACGGCCTGAAGACGTTGCCGAGGTTTCGGAAAGTTACACGGGTCAATTCCTGCAGGAACTGCTGCAGCGACGTCCGCAACGGGCACACGACGCTGCGGAATAAGTCTTAACCAGTCTCCAGTTACGCGACGACAGACATGTGTGCACCGCACACATGCCTTTTTCATTTGTATTTCCGCACGTTCCACGAATCATCCCGATTCTGGCTGCGCAAGCTTTGCTGCATTGCATCAAACGCATGTCAGGCATGCAGAGATGGCACTTCTTTTATTTCGAGTGGTGAAATATATCATTTGACAACAACGGCGCGGAACGCACACGCGTTTCGATAATTAAGGAATAAGAAGATGTTTGACACCGTGCGCCAAAAGTACAGCAACTGGGTAAGCTACCGCCGTGCGGTTGACGAATTGTCCCGCCTTTCGGCCCGTGAGCTTGCCGACCTCGGCATCTGCCGCAGCGACATCAAATTTGTCGCGCGTCGTCAGATTGGCTGAATGAAATAAAGAGATCGCGTCCCTAGGCATCCTCCTCCCAGCCGACGGGCGTGTGACACGCAGGGCATCCTCCTCCCAGCCCTGTCACGTCGAAACGTCGCCCGCCAGCACCTCCTCCCGCTGGCGGGCGTTCGTTTTTCTGGCGTCCTGATTTCCTCCCATCCCTGTCTGGTCAGGCAAGAGATTCCTCAAAATTCTGACACTCCAACGCCAAGTGCGATATCTGGATGTGCTCAACTGTCTCCAGGTCGATGTCTCTGCTCTTGCGGCGACAGCTCGCTCATTCCTCCAAGCGAAGCATTCCCTGTGAGAAAGCCCAAACGATGCAAGTCAGCACAAAATAGGTATTCACAAGCTGGGTCGTTACCCGGGCCGGGGGCGCATTCGGATAATTTTATGTCTTCGCTTGTTGCGATGCCATGTTTTCGATTGGGCTGGTAGATCGACAACCTGTCTTGTGAACTCAACCGTCTTCTCCGCTATCGCCGCCTGCCTTCCGTCAGCGCAGATCACTTGTGCGTACTAGGTCAGTCTAGAGTTTTCAGGCGAGACCAAATGACGGACTGATCCGTAGAAAGGAACCCTCCCGACTCCATTTCCATTTCGCACCTGCGAACACTCAAATCATGACAGCTATGCGAAGCATGCGGGTCGTTTTGCCATTTCAACCCATTAAGGCTTTTTTAATCTGCATTTTTTGCATATCAGCTTCGCAATTTCCCCTCTACCTCGCACTGCACAAAACACCTATCTTCCAGCCTGTAAGAGATGAACGGGCCAGACGCCGATCCGCGGTGCCATGGCCATGAGATAGCGAAAGGCCTAAACCATGATCGATACTGTTGTTCGCAAATTCAATAACTGGAAACGCTTCCGTCAGACCTATGACGAGCTGTCCAACCTGTCCAACCGCGAACTGGACGACCTGGGCATTGCCCGCTCCGACATCGCTCGCTACGCGCGCATGTCTGCGAAATAACAAAGCTTCGCGGTCAGAAGGTATCCTCCTCCCAACCTGATGACCGCATCTTCCGCGCTCCATGCGTGGAACTCCAAAAGCGCCTGCCGGTACCTTCCTCCCACCGGCGGGCGTTTTTTTTGTTTTGTCGGCAATCATATCGGTGCCCGACATCAGACCATTCCGTCACATCGATATGGCGCACATTGCGGTTGCCCGACTTTGCCTGTAATCAGGGCGGCAAAGCAATTGTCCGGATCCACCTTGCCGCAAGTCGGTGACGAAAGGCGGCCGGAACAAGTCCCAGGGACACAAAATGACCCCCATCCATATCATCGGCGGCGGCCTTGCCGGTTCAGAGGCTGCCTGGCAGATCGCACAAGCCGGACTGCCCGTCGTCCTCCACGAAATGCGCCCTGTCCGCAAAACGGATGCTCATCAGACCGAAGGTCTTGCCGAACTTGTCTGCTCGAATTCTTTTCGTTCTGACGATTCCGAGCAAAACGCCGTTGGCCTGATACATCATGAACTGCGTCAGCTCGGTTCTCTCATCATGTCTTGCGCTGACGCGCATCAGGTACCTGCCGGCAGTGCACTTGCCGTGGATCGGGACGGATTCTCCAACGCTGTAACGACCGCACTTCAAAATCATCCAAATGTGACGATCTCGCGTGAGGAAGTCGCAGGTCTGCCCCCCTCTGACTGGGAAAAGGTCATCATTGCAACGGGACCGCTGACGTCACCGGCTCTCTCGGCGGCAATCCTGGAAAAAAGCGGGGAAGATGCTCTTGCATTCTTCGACGCTATTGCACCGATCGTCCACTTCGAAAGTGTTGATCTTTCCAAGGCCTGGTTCCAGTCCCGCTATGACAAGGTGGGGCCTGGCGGCACTGGCAAGGACTATCTCAACTGCCCGCTGGACAAGGTGCAATACGAAGCATTTATCGATGCGCTTCTTGAAGGTGAAACAGCGGACTTCAAGGAATGGGAAGAAAACACGCCCTACTTTGATGGCTGCCTACCAATTGAAGTCATGGCTGCCCGCGGCCGCGAAACACTTCGGCATGGCCCGATGAAGCCCATGGGACTGACCAACGCGCATAATCCGGAGGTGAAGGCCTACGCGGTTGTGCAATTGCGTCAGGACAATGCACTCGGCACGCTCTACAACATGGTCGGTTTCCAGACAAAGCTGAAATACGGTGCCCAGGCCGACATTTTCAGGATGATTCCAGGCCTTGAAAACGCACAATTTGCTCGCCTTGGCGGCCTTCACCGCAACACCTTCCTGAACTCGCCGAAGGTTCTCGATGGAACCTTACGGCTCAAAGCCGATCCTCGGCTGCGGTTTGCCGGTCAGATCACCGGCTGTGAGGGCTATGTGGAATCGGCGAGCGTCGGCTGCCTCGCCGGACTGTTTGCAGTCTTTGAAGCCCGCGGTCAGGAGATCGTCCCGCCACCCGCAACGACTGCCATGGGTGCGCTGCTCGGTCATATTACCGGCGGACATATCACACGGGACGAAGGTGCCGGCAAACCGGGCTCTTTCCAGCCGATGAATGTCAATTTCGGCCTCTTCCCCGAAGTGGACGCACCAAACAAGGATGAAAACGGCAAGCGACTGAAAGGCAAGGACAAGACCCGTGCAAAGAAGCTTGCGATGACCAATCGGGCGAAAACGGACTTCACGGGCTGGCAGGCCAAGTTGGGCCTTGTGAAACAGGCCGCCGAATAGTCGGTGCCGATTGGCCCCATGTTCAGGCATGTGCGGCCGGATCGAATGCATTTTCATGATTTTCAAACAGGCGCTTTTTCTCGCGGGAAAGCGCCTGTTTGCGTGTCTGGAAATCAGCCCATACGGGATCAGATGGCCTTCAGTACGTTCCCGGACGCTCGCCAGAGCATCCATTGCCGCCTGAGTTGAGACATCTCCGCGACCTGCTTCAACGGATCCAGGTCTTCCCGTTCCAGTTTTTTCAGGAATGGCTCCACAAGAACCAATGGCAGGTAGGCTGCCTGACAGGCAGTTGGTACTTCCTTCGACGCCTGACGCACACGGCCGATGTGGTGGCGGACATGGCCACGCATTTCAGCAAGCACAGCCCGAAGTTCAGCCGTCGTTTCTCCTCGAAACACTGACTGGACGTCAAGATTGTGCCGGTCACAGACGTCCTTCGGCAAATACATCTGCTGCCGCGACGCATGCCAAGGAAGTGCGCGCATCAAACCGGTCAGCGCATACGCCACGCCCGCGTGCCCTGCGGCCGTTGCCGTGCCGGCTTCCTTGCCATCATTCAAGACAAGGCAAGCCAGCTGGATCACCCCAGAAACGGTTTCACCAGCGTAACCTTCCAGATCGTTGAGACTTGGCATCTGGTCGTTGTAGAGATCGTAAACCCTTGCCTCCGCCATCGCCACAAGGCTTTCTTTCGGCAATTCGTATCGGTCGATCGTCTGCAACAAGGCATTGGCAACCGGATTGGACGCAACAGCTCCATGTTCCGTGCCTTCGAGCAGGTCTCGCCACCATTGTAGCCGAACTTCACCCGGAAGCGGTTCCGACACCAGTTCTCGAATACGGGAAATCTCGGCGCTGTAGGCATAGAGCGCCATCAGTCCATTGCGATGGGCTTCTGGTGCCAGCAACGCACTGAGATAGCGGTCCTTGTCAAATTGACGAACCACATCGGCAGCATGTTCAAAATCGGTCGTCATAAAGCCCGATAGCCTTTGAGGTGCTTCAGTCGACAGCGATCAGTGCAGCAGCTACAGCCCGGTCTTCCGACAAAAGCACATTGAAGGTCCGAAGCGCGGCGCCTGTCGACATCGGGTCGGACAATATGCCCGCCTCCCGAAACAGCGTTTTCAGCTCTGCCGGCAAAGGTCGAAGTTCCTTGCCGGTTCCGACCAGAAGCACTTCAATGTCCGCCTGTTCCTCCAGAACCTTCTGAAAGGCTTCAGGAGTAAAGGCGGACGCATCGCTAACGTCCCAGCCGTAGATTCCGCTCGGAACGCATAACAAGGATCCGCGATGAGACATCCCGGCAAACCGGAAGCCGCCGTTGCCATAAGCTTCGAGCGGCGCCCGACCGGGAAAATGCGCATCGCGGATTTCCATCGTACCGTCCCTAAGCCGACGCTTTCGCCTTTGGATCCTTTTCGCCATCGTCGTCCTTCGGAGACATGGCCTCCGCACGAAGATTGAACAGGATCAGGAAAGGAGCCGCCAGGAAGATCGACGAATAGGTGCCGATCACGATACCGAAGATCATTGCCAGGGTGAACGACTGGATGACCTCACCGCCGAAGATGTAAAGCGCGAAAAGCGCCAGCAGCGTCGTGAGAGACGTCATGGTCGTACGAGACAGCGTCTCGTTGATCGACATGTCGAGCACTTCCGTCAATGGCCGCTTCTTGTATTTGCGCAGGTTCTCGCGAATACGGTCATAAACGACCACGGTATCGTTGAGTGAGTAACCGATGATGGTCAGAACGGCCGCGATACTGGACAACGAGAAATCAAGCTGCAGCAGGACGAACAGGCCAATGGTTATGACCACGTCGTTGGCCGTTGTCAGAATGGCCCCAACTGCAAACTGCCACTCGAAGCGGAACCAGATGTAGAACAGGATCGCCAGCAACGAGGCGGCAACCGCGATTGCCCCTGCCTGAGCAAGCTCACCCGAAACACGCGGGCCCACAACTTCGACGCGGCGGAAATCCACTTCCTGACCTTCGAAAATGGTTCGCACCTTGCCGATAACGGCCTGCTGAGCAAGCTCGCCACCCGGCTGTTCTTCAACACGGATCAAAATGTCGTCCGACCCGCCGAATTCCTGCACCTGGACATCCCCAAGGTTCAGGGAAGACAGATCGGAACGGATCGAGGCAACATCGGCCGGACCATCGGTCTTGATTTCGATGATGGTACCGCCCTTGAAGTCGATGCCGTAGTTTAGCCCAACGGTGAAGAAGGCGGCGATTGATGCGATCACCAGTACGATGGACAGCGGAAAACTGACTTTCCGCAGCCACATGAATTTGATTTTGGTGTTGTCCGGAACAATTCTCAGCAACATTTGAAAGTCTCCCGGATCAAATCGGCAATTTCGACGGACGGCGGTGGCGGAGCCAAAGGGCTACCAGCAACCGGCTGAACGTGAATGCCGAGAACACTGTGGTGAAGATACCGATGGCCAATGTCACGGCGAAGCCCTTGACCGGACCCGAGCCGAGCTGGAACAGGATCACGGCGGCGATCAGAGTCGTGATGTTGGCATCCAGGATCGTACCGAGGGCACGGCTGAAGCCAGCATCCACCGCAGAAATGACAGATCTCCCTGCCCTTGCTTCTTCGCGAATACGCTCGAAAATCAGCACGTTCGCATCCACCGCCATACCGATCGTCAAAACGATACCTGCAATGCCGGGCAAGGTCAGTGTTGCCTGCAGCATTGTCAGCGCACCAAAGATCAGGAAGATGTTCACCATCAGAGCAAGGTCTGCAATGATGCCGAAGCGGCCATAGGCCAGGATCATGAAGACGATCACCAGACCGCCGCCGATGATAGACGCCAACTTGCCTGCTTCAATGGAGTCAGCGCCGAGGCCCGGACCGATAGAGCGTTCCTCGATGACGGTCAGCTTGGCCGGCAACGCACCGGCGCGCAACAGCACGGCAAGGTCGTTGGCGCCCTCCAGCGTGAAGCTGCCGGAAATCTGACCTGAACCACCGGTGATCGGCTCACGGATAACCGGCGCGGAAATGACTTCATTGTCGAGCACGATTGCGAACGGACGGTTGACATTCTGCTGCGTGATCTGGGCGAACTTGCGCGCGCCGGACTGATTGAAGCGGAAGTTCACAACCGGTTCGTTGTTGCGCTGGTCGAAGCTGACCTGAGCATCGACAAGGTCTTCGCCCGACAGGAGCGGCGCTTCCTCGAGAAGATAAGGAATGGGCGGATCATCAACCGAAGTCATGATGACAGTGCCTGCAGGCGGACGGTTCTGAAGCGCCTGTTCGCCGGACATGGACGTATCGACCATGTGGAAAGTGAGCTGCGCCGTCTGGCCGACGAGATCTTTCAAGCGTTCCGGATCATCTTCACCCGGCGCTTCGACCAGAATCCGGTCGGCGCCCTGGCGCTGGATGCTGGGTTCCGTAGTCCCCAGTTCATCGACACGACGCCGGATGACCTCGATGGATTGCTGGACGATATTCGTCATGCGATCCTCAAGGCCACGCTCGGAATAGGAAAATCGAACCAGACCGTCTTCCGTCACGGTCATGTCAAACTCATTGACCGCCTGACCGCCAAAAACACTGGAGGCCAGCGGGTTGACGAGTGGTTGCAGACGCTCTTCCGCATCGGCCAGCCGCGACAGATCGCGAATACGAACCTGAGCGGCGTCTCCCTGAACTCCGAGCCCCGTATACCCGATGCGCGGATCTTCGCGCAGGGTTGACCGGATATCGCCGACCAGCGCCTTCATGCGCTTCTGGACGTAATCCTGCTTGTCGATTTCATAAAGCAGATAAGCACCGCCCTGAAGGTCGAGACCGAGAACCATCTGGTTCTTCGGCAGGAAGTCCGGCCAGCTTTCAAGTTGTTTTTGGGAGAAGAAATTCGGCAGCGTGGTCAGGATGCCAGCGGCAACCACAAGCACGATCAGCGCGATTTTCCAGCGTGCGAAATAGAGCATGGTCAAGCCTTAAATGCAGCCAGGCCGATCTGAACCGGCCCGGCGGTATCATCGAAGCGGCGCGGATCGCGTTACGCGTTTTCCTTGGCCGGTTCGGTTTTGGAGCGCACTTCCTGCACCATGGAACGTACGAGACGAACCTTGACGCCCTCGGAAAGTTCGACCTGCACTTCACCGTCGTCTACGACTTTGGAAACCTTGCCGATCAGGCCACCGGTGGTCACGATGGTGTCACCACGGCGAAGGTTGGCAACCATGTCCTGATGCTTCTTCATGCGCTGACGCTGCGGGCGGATGATCAGGAAATACATGATTGCGAAGATCGCCACGAAAGGCAGGATCTGGATCAAGAAACCGGAAGCGCCTGCCGGACCGGCTGCCTGCGCGTAGGCTGGTGTGATAAACATTCACTTCTCCTAAGTGGCGTTTTTGGTGACCACCGACCCCTCTGTCGGGTCTTCGGCAAAAACGCTCTCATTCTGGTGGCGCGGACTATAACTGCGGCGCGCCTCATTTCAAGCTTTGCAAGCAGTTTCCAGCGTACCGGTATGGGAATAACTGACGTTTTCGTGTTTCCCGCACCGTGTTAATCCTGCCATCACTTAATTCAGGGCCTGACATGGGCCTTTTTGACAGGGCTTGCAAGAAGAATGAACGCTGAAAACGACCTCACCGCATTAAATGCAAAACTCGATTCCCTGATCGACCTTATCGCACGTGCGGTGCCAGCCCGTCCCGGCCGCCCGGATTTTTCGGTTGCTGACGCTTTCGTCTGGGCGCCTGATCCAGGTGAACTGCTACCGGTTCAAAAGGTCAATCGCGTCGATATCACGTTGCTTTGTGCGGTTTCCCATGTGCGTGATCTTCTTCTCGACAATACGCGCCGGTTTGCGAAGGGATTACCTGCAAACAACGCATTGCTCTGGGGCGCCAGAGGCATGGGCAAATCCTCACTGGTCAAGGCTGCCCATGCAGCGATCGCCGTCGAAAACGCTTCCGCCGGCTTGAAACTCATTGAAATTCATCGAGAAGACATCGAGTCGCTGCCCAAACTCATGAACCTCATCCGGGACGTTTCCTGCAGGTTCATCGTCTTTTGCGACGACTTGAGTTTCGACAATGACGACACCTCGTACAAGTCGCTCAAAGCCGTTCTTGAGGGCGGGATCGAGGGTCGGCCTGACAACGTCATTTTTTATGCCACTTCGAACCGCCGTCACCTTCTGCCAAGGGACATGATCGAGAACGAACGCTCGACAGCAATAAACCCCGCAGAAGCCGTTGAAGAAAAGGTTTCGCTGTCGGACCGGTTCGGGCTTTGGCTCGGGTTTCACAAGTGCAGCCAGGACGACTACCTGGATATGGTGCGCGGGTATGCCGCACACTTTGACCTGAAGATCGAAGCCGACGAATTGCGGGCAAAAGCGCTGGAATGGGCGACGACGCGCGGCAGCCGGTCGGGCCGTGTCGCCTTTCAGTTCATTCAGGATCTGGCCGGCAGGCTCGGCAAGACGATTTCCTGAAATGACAAAGCCCGGCGCAAGGGCCGGGCTGATTGACAAGGTTCACGGTTTTTGGCCACGGACTGCCTTTTCTCATCCGGCGGATCGCAAGGTCCCACCGGATACGAGAATTGTCAGCGTCAGCGTCGCGGCAGGTATTTCAGCGGATCGACGGGCTTGTTGCCCTGGCGCAGTTCGAAATGGAGCTGCGGCTGGTTGACTGACCCAGTCGCGCCCGCCAGCGCAACCACGTCGCCGCGGCGGATCGTATCGCCCCGCTTGACCTTCAACTCGCTGTTGTGTGCATAGGCAGAGACCCAGCCGTCATTGTGACGAACGAGGATCAGGTTACCGTAGCCCTTCAGTTCGTTGCCTGAATAGATCACGGAACCGTCGTCAGCAGCATGAACAGGTGTTCCTTCAGGAACAGCAAGATTCACACCCTCGTTCTTTCCACCACCCGGCTTTGCGCCGAAGTCGGAGATGATACGGCCACGAACAGGCCACCGGAACTTGGCATCCGCGCTGTCGTCTTCCTGAACCTTGGCAACGACAGTTGGCGTCTTGATCGGTTCTGTGGGCCGGGCTTCCTGCGTGAGAGCGGGCTGTGGCAGCTTGGTTTTCTCTACCGTTCCCGACGGTGCCGCAGCAACGGGTTGCGAAGCGGCGGATGAAGTCTCTGGCTGACGGCGCGGTGTTGGCACGCTTGAGGAAGACGATCCGGACGAAATGGAAGCTGTCGTCAGAGTTTGATCGGATCCACCAGGCTTGCGCCTCGGCAAGGTGCTGACGCGGTCAACGTCGACCTTGCCCTGGCTGATATCAGCAAATGTCGGCTGCTGACCGTTCTTCTGATCAGGCCTCGGCATCGTCCCGACAGACGTCGGCACGGAGCCAGTGACAACATTATCGCTTCGTCCAGCTGTCGGCAGTTTGACCTTGCCGCTTTCGCCTTCAGTCGTGCTCGTTGAACCGTTTCGTTCAGCGTAAACGTAAGTCGGGATGATGACGCTCTGGCCCGGCTGTACCTTTGCCGGGTCGTCGATGCCATTGACAGCAACAATAGCCTGGATCGGAACACCATACCGGCGTGCCATGGAATTGATGGAATCACCCTGACGCATTTGCACCCGGGTTCCGCCGGCAGATGTCCACCCTTTCCAACTCCTCACATTCCCGGCCGATGCCACCGCTTCAGGTGCGGGCTGTGTCGCAACTGGTGCTGTGCGGACAGGTGCAGGACGCTGAGCCGTCGTCACCGGCGCCGGCAACGGCGCAGACTGGACAGATGGTGCTCTGTTCGGGATGGACCCCGTCGTCACCGGCTGGGATGAACTCTGTGGAAGCCCTGCGGCGGTCCCTCCAGGCCCATTCACGATATCCTGGTATGTCGGCTGCTTCTGGCCGCCGTTGAGAATATCCCGCTGATTCTGGGTATTGCCCGTATAATAGGGTGGTTCACCAAATCGCTCGACCGCGCTGGAACATCCCGCGAGAGCAACAGCAACCAGCGACACTGTCGCTACCTTGCCCATCAGATCCCTGCGGAGGGTACGCTTCCGCTTCATCATCGCCTTAACTCTAACCGCTGACTGTGGCTGTTATGGTTAAGAGTAGACGGCAGTAAGGTTTATAAAGGCTAAAGACGGTTGACGCTTTCGCTGAAAAACAACGATTTCTCAGTATTGAAGCAAACCAGAAAGCCAGCAATCGCGCCGATTATAGTAAATTTGAACAGGCAAGTGGTCGAGTAAGCTCAACGAATGCATGGGCCAAAGAATCGGAATGAAACACCGTTCTAGAGCTTCTTGGCGATTCCCGGCTGCAACATGACCGTCCGCACCATCATCAGCGTTTCCGCAGTCACAACACTCTCGGTTTTCTGGAACTTGATCAACGGCTGGGCCTTTTTTGCCTGACCGACCGGCGCGATCAGGATACCTCCCGGTTTCAGCTGCTGCAGCCAAGGATCTGGCACTTCTTCCACTGCCGCGTTGACGACAATCCTGTCGTAGGGGCCTTTCTGGCGAAACTCGCTCAAACCGTCGGCCTGCCGGGCTTTCACGTTCGTCAGTTTGAGCGCCTCAAAACGACGTGTCGCCAGATCCGTCAATGTGGCGAACCTGTCGAGCGTTTCCACCTGGGCGGCCAGATGGGACATAACGGCTGCCTGATAGCCGGAACCGGTCCCTATCTCCAGAACCACGTGACTGGAGTCGATTGCTAGCGCCTGTACCGTGAAGGCAACGATCGAAGGTGCTGAAACGATCTGCCCGCATTCGATCGGCAGCATTGCGTCTTCATAGGCAAGACTGTGATGGCGTGCGGACAGGAAAAGGCGCCGGGGGACGCGTTCAATTGCAGCCAGTACGTTCCTCGCCCCGACACCGCGCTGTCGCAGTGCCAGAACCAATGCAGCGCGGGCTTCCGCTTCATCCGGCAAAGCGGACGCCATCGTCCTGTTTTCCTTGCCGGGCAATTGACCGGCCATGAACCGTTCCCCCTCAGGGTTTACCCCAATGCCTCCGCCAAGTGTGTCACCAGGTCGTGGGCTGTCAGATCTATGCGTAGCGGCGAAACGGAAACATATCCATCCGCAATTGCCTGCAGATCGGAATTATCAAGTACGGATTTGCCGCGATCCTGAAAACGCAGCCAGTAATAGGGATAACCACGCCCGTCCGAACGCTCGTCGATGGACAGTCCGCTTTGTTCATGGTGCCCCTGTACGGTAACCTTGATCCCCTTCACGTCCTTGGCGTCACAGGCCGGAAAGTTGACATTCAACAACGTATATTGCGGAAGTTCGAAATCGATCAGCCTGCGGAAGAGCGCTGGTGCGTGGGCTTCAGCGGTCGAATAGTCCGGCTCGGCACGCACATCCCAGTTGTAAGCCTGGGAAACGGCGATCGACCTGATCCCGAGGATGGCACCTTCCATCGCCCCGGCAACGGTTCCGGAATAGGTCACGTCTTCAGCGAGGTTCTGGCCCCTGTTAATTCCCGACAGCACTAGATCCGGTAAACCGGGAAGCACCTTGCGCACGCCCATGATCACGCAATCGGTTGGTGTCCCTTTCAAGGCGTAGTGCCGGTCATCGAGCTTACGAAGGCGCAGCGGGTCGCTCAGTGTCAGGGAATGGGCAACACCACTCTGGTCGGTTTCAGGAGCGATTACCCAGACATCATCGGAAAGTGTCCTGGCAATGTTTTCCAGAACCGTCAGCCCGGGAGACTGAATTCCGTCGTCATTGGTGATGAGGATACGCATCTCGATCTTTGCTCCGTTTTCCCACAAGCTCTTCTGACTTCAGGTCCGAAGAGCCCCAAATGAAGATGGACGGCAAACTTGCGCGGTTGCCGTCCATTGCAATCAAAATTCCGGCAGTATGCTGCGACTGAACGCCAGCGCTCACGATCCACGCAATGCCGATCAGGCCGCCGTTCCCGCCGGTCCCGATCAGCCGATCTTTTCCAGACCACCCATGTAAGGTCGCAGAACGTCGGGAACGGTGATCGTGCCATCGCCATTTTGATAGTTTTCCAAAACGGCAATCAGAGCCCGGCCAACTGCGATACCCGATCCGTTGAGGGTGTGCACGTGGAGCGGTTGCTTGGAGTCGGCGGGCCGGAACCTTGCATTCATGCGGCGCGCCTGAAAGTCGCCGCAAACGGAACAGGACGAAATCTCGCGGTAGGTATCCTGTCCGGGCAGCCAGACCTCGATGTCGTAGGTCTTGCGTGCGCCAAAGCCCATGTCGCCGCTGCACAAGGTCATCACCCGGTAATGCAGGCCGAGTTTCTGCAGTACCTTCTCCGCGCAACCCAACATGCGTTCCAGTTCGTTGAGCGAGTCTTCCGGCTTGGTAACGGAAACGAGTTCGCATTTCTGGAACTGATGCTGGCGCAGCATTCCACGCGTATCACGCCCGGCAGACCCGGCCTCGGACCGGAAACAATAGGTAAGCGCAGTCACACGAAGCGGCAGTTGATCTTCTGGGAGAATCTCACCGGCAACCAGATTGGTCAGCGGTATTTCGGCCGTCGGGATCAGATAGTGATCCGTAGTGGTCTTGAAGAGGTCTTCCTCGAATTTCGGCAGCTGACCGGTCCCGTAGAGCGGATCGCTATGAACCAGAAGCGGCGGCGAAACCTCGGTGTAGCCATTTTCCTGGGTGTGCAGGTCAATCATGAACTGGCCAAGAGCACGTTCCAGCCGGGCTATCTGCCCCTTGAGGATCACGAAGCGCGAACCAGACAGCTTGGCCGCAGCGGCAAAGTCCATGCCGCCGAGGTCTTCGCCCAGCTCATAGTGTTCTTTCGGAGCTTCATTGAACGTGAAGACCGGTTTTTCACCGTGCGTCTTCAGAAGCACGTTGCCGGCTTCATCCTCGCCCACAGGAACATCGTCATGCGGCAGATTGGGGATGACGGCCATGGCCGCTTCCAGATCGGCAATGAGCTTACGCTCTTCTTCTTCACCCGACTGAATGAAAGCCTTGATCTGTGCGACTTCGTCAATCAGCTCCTGCGCACGCGCGTCATCGCCCGAACCCTTGGCCTTGCCGATTTCCTTGGAGGCGGCGTTGCGCCGTTCCTGGGCTTCCTGAAGTTTGGTGATATGGGAGCGACGGGAATCGTCCAGTGCGATCAGCTTGGCTGCGGAAGCTTCATAACCCCGTTTAGCCAAAGCCCGGTCAAAGGCGACTGCGTTTTCCCGTATCCATCTAATATCAAACATCTTCGCTTCCCGAACGACGGTCGTTTCAATCAATTCCGTCTGTCAATCCGGGAAGCGCAGCGTTCAAAGCATCAAGCGGCCGCATCCTCGGCTTCGCGTTGAGCCTCCCTTTCGGCACGCTGGCGTTCCACCAGTTTGACGGACAGAATGGAGACTTCGTAGAGAAGCAGCGTAGGCAGCGCAAGACCGATCTGCGAGATCGGGTCGGGTGGTGTCAAAATTGCAGCAGCAGCAAAGGCACCAACAATCGCATATTTGCGTTTCTGGCGAAGCGTATCGGAGCTCACCAGGCCAGCCCTGCCGAGCAAGGTCAGCACCACCGGCAACTGGAACACCAGGCCGAAGGCGAAGATCAGGATCATGATCAGGCCCAGGTATTCACTCACCTTGGCAAGATGCTGAATGGCAACCTTACCGGTGGCCGCAGCCTGTTCCTGAGACAGGAAGAAGCCCATGGCCATGGGCATGACCAGGAAATAGACGAGACAGGCACCGATCAGGAACAGAACAGGCGTTGCGACCAGAAACGGCAGGAACGCGCCACGCTCATGCTTGTAGAGCCCGGGCGCCACGAACATGTAGATCTGGCTGGCCACGACAGGAAAAGCCAGAAAGAGCGCGCCGAAAAGCGCGAGCTTCAACTGGGTGAAAAACCATTCCTGCGGCGCGGTGAAGATCATTTCCACCGGGTGGCCCTCTCCTGCAGCACGCAGGTAAGGCACAGTCAGGATGTTGTAGATATCCGTGGCGAAATAGAAGCAGATAACGAACATCACGAGGATCGCACCGATCGACCACATAAGTCGTTGGCGCAGTTCGATCAGATGTTCGATCAGTGGCGCCTTCGAGGCGTCGATTTCGTCCTGGCTCATGCCTTTACATCTTCCGTCACCGGCGCGGTTTTCGGCTTGGCCTCGGTTTCAGCCTGGGCTGTTTCCGTAGGAGAAACCTTGTCCGCATTTGCGCTGTCTGCCGGCGGCGACGCCGGTTCGCTGGCTGCCACTTTTGGCTTGTCGGCTTTCTTGGTCGCGTCTTCTTCGATGGATTTTTTCAAATCACCCAACGGATTGAAGTTGGCGGCCGATTCGACCTGCTTCTTCATGTCAGCGATATCGGCCTGTTGTTCGGCCTCACGCAGCGCGTCGTTGAAGGTCGACTGGAACTCACGCGAAAGCTTTCGCATCTTCCCAATCGTCTGGCCAAGTGTGCGCAGCATGCGCGGCAAATCCTTTGGCCCCACGACGATGATCGCCACACAGGCGATCACCAATAGTTCGGTCCACCCGATATCGAACATGAGATGTATCGTCCCTTAAGGAGACGCGATGCAGATTGAGATCAGCTCGCTTTGGTCTGATCTTCGGCGTTCACGGACGATGCCGTTTCGCTGCTCTTGTGGTCGATGGTCTTCGGAGAGTCGGCTACGTCGTCTTCGGCCATGCCCTTCTTGAAGCTTTTGATTCCCTTTGCAACATCACCCATGAGATCGGAAATCTTGCCACGTCCGAACAGCAGAACAACGACCACTGCGATGATCAAGATCTGCCAAATACTAATGCCCATACGCCAAACTCCTGATAATCGGCTTTAAAAGCCCTTAGGCCCTTCTTACAAAAACGGCCCACTCCCTGCAACATGCCAGTCTATTTGATTTCGATCACTTAGACGGAATGATAAGTTGCCCTCCCCTTAGACTTGGGAAGGTGAACGCGGAAAAACAAGCACGTCTTTCGGATCAGTCGTGACGGCGACGTCCATTCCACGCTCCCAGGGACTGCCCGCACGAACCCTTGCCTGAAGGGGATGATTGAGCCCGTCTATTGCAATAGACAACAAATCGACCTCGCCGACGAATCGTTTCGAACGAATTCTGCCGGGAACACCGCACAATCCGGCATTGTTTAAAACAACGCCTTGTGGCCGAACGCAAACATCAACCTTCTGCCCCGGCGACAAACCCTCCGATGATAAGACGCCGACCGGCGTTTCGACACCTGCCGGGGTCACAACACCTTCCAACTGGTTCAGTTCCGAAAAGAACCTGGCGGCAAACAGGTCGACGGGCGCCTTGTAGAGGTCTGCGGCCGTGCCGTGCTGAACCAGGCGGCCCTGGCGCATCAGTGCGATCTTGTCGCCCATGCGCATGGCTTCTTCCGGATCGTGGGTCACAATGATGCAGGTGGCGCGCGTTTCGCGAATAACCGCGAGCGTTTCATCGCGCACATTGTCACGAAGACGTTTGTCGAGACCCGAGAATGGTTCGTCCATCAGGAGAATGCCAGGCCGGGGAACCAGTGCACGGGCCAGCGCGACACGCTGTTGTTCACCACCGGAAAGCGCGTGAGGATAGTCGGCTGCATAGTCCGCCAGACCGACACGGCCGAGTGCGCTCAGGGCGGCGGTCTGGGCTTCCCGTCTTGGCATGTTGGTCAGGCCGAACATTACATTCGCCAGAATGCTCATATGCGGAAAAAGCGCGTAATCTTGGAACATCAGGCCGACACCGCGCTTTTCGGGAGGCTGAAACAGTTCATCGCCGGCGATTTCCCGGCCGTTGATCAGCACCCTGCCCTTGCTCTGACGCTCAACGCCAGCGGCAATACGCATCAATGTGGTCTTGCCGCAGCCGGAATGACCAAGCAGACAAAGGATCTCGCCCGGCGCGATGGACAGGCTCAGGTCCTGAACCGATGTCACGCCATCATAATCGTGAGATACATTCTCAAAGACGAGACCAGCGGCGATGGTCGCCCCGGCTGTTCCGGGCGCACCCCAGCTCAGCGTATGGCCATTGCCATTGGTTGAATTCGGCATCTTGCGATCAGGCATCAGGATCCGGCGGTCTCGTCCGCGTCATCATCGTCAAACAGAGACCCGTCTTCTAGTGGATCCTCATCTTCCGTCAATGCGATATCGTCATTGGGTGTCGGCACAAGGAACGAGGCCGGCACGGCGCTGTCCAGAAGCCCCGCTCCCTTCAGCTCCTCAAGTCCCGGCAAGTCTCGGACATTCTCCAGGCCGAAGTGGATCAGGAAATGATCGGTGGTTCCGTAGGTGACGGGACGGCCGGGAGTTCTGCGGCGTCCTCGCATTCGTATCCATGTCGTTTCAAGCAGAACATCAAGCGTTCCCTTGGACGTGGAAACGCCTCGGATTTCCTCAATCTCGGCGCGCGTGACCGGCTGGTGATAGGCGATGATCGCAAGCGTCTCGAGTGCTGCGCGCGACAATTTGCGCTGCTCTTCGACGTTCCGGTGCATCAGGTAGGCGAGATCCTCAGCCGTTCGGAAGCACCACTTGCCGGCGACCCTGACCAGATTGACGCCTCTCGAGGCATAGGTTTTCTGCAACTCCTCGAGAAGGCTCAACACATCCGTGCCTTCTGGCAGACGTAGTGTCAGCTCTTCAAGCGACAACGGCTCGGACGAGGCGAACAGCAACGCTTCGACCATGCGAAGGCCGGCTGGATCCAGAGGCTTTGATGGAGCGGTTTCCCCGTCGTTTTCCAACTGCAGAAGATCGAAATCAGACGCCATGATCCGGCTCCTTCATGACAGCACGGATATAGACAGGGGAAAAAGGTTCGCCCTGCCGGATTTCGACCTGACCTTCGCGCACCATCTCGAGACTGGCGCTGAAGGTGCTTGCGACAATCGTCGCCCAATCCTTGTTGTCGTAGAGATAATCGCGCAGATAGGCATTCATTGGGGCCCATTCACCGACCCGGCCAACCAGTTTGGTGAGCAGTTCGCGCGCTTCCTGCAGCGACCACACCGTCCTGCGCAACACACGGACGGAGGTTACGGATTGCCTTTGGCGCTGCGTGGCATACGCAGACAGCAGATCGTAGATGGAAGCGTCCCAGATACTCTTGTGTTGCACCGACATGGTTTCAGGCTCACCACGATGGAACACGTCCCGCCCCTGTCTGTTCCGGGTCAGGAGTTTTTCGGAAACTTCCCGCATAGCTTCCAGGCGCCGCAAACGGAAAGCGAGAGCCGCGGCAAGTTCCTCACCTGTCGGTTCGTCCTCATTCTTCTGCTCAGGCAGCAACAGTTTGGACTTCAGGAAGGCAAGCCATGCAGCCATGACCAGATAGTCCGCGGCCAGCTCCAGCCTCATCCTGCGGGCTTCGGCCACGAATTCCAAGTATTGTTCGACGAGTTCGAGAATGGAAATACGCGCAAGATCTACCTTTTGCGTTCGCGCCAGGCCTAACAGAAGGTCGAGCGGGCCTTCGAAACCTTCCACATCGACAACAAGTTGCGGATCGGAACTCGCACGCTCCTCGGGAGTGCTGACAGAACTGAGAAGATCGTAGGAACCATCCTGCTGTCGCTTCGAGCTGTTTTCCAATTCCGCCATTGCCGCTCCGGTCAAACGCCCTGCCAGCCGGTCAAGGTGTGAAACTCATCAAAGGCCGCAAGCCTGTCAAATTCCGGATCGGGAACCTGGAAGCCGCTCAAGGCCGTCTCGCAACGCCGCCTGGCTGCACCCGAAAGCTCGGGCACCACCTTCGCGACTGCAATCATTTCATCCATATCACCATTGCAGTGCAAAACGATGTCACACCCTGCCTCGATGATCTTGCCGGACCGGTCCTCAAAACTGCCACCGAGCGCCTTCATGGAAATGTCGTCGCTCATCAGACAGCCGTCGAAGCCGATTTCACCCCTGATGATTTCCTGAATGACTTTCGCGCTCTGCGTCCCAGCTGTATTCGGATCGATCCCCTCGTACACAATATGGGCTGTCATCCCCAATGACACGTGAGAAAGGGCCTTGAAGGGCCGGAAATCCACGCTTTCCAAAGAAGAAATGGCCGCATTGACGCGCGGCAGCTCCAAATGGCTGTCGACACGTGCGCGTCCGTGGCCCGGAATATGTTTGATCACGGGCAACACGCCACCCGCCAAAGCACCTTCCGCCATCGCCTTGCCAAGTATTGCAACGACTTCCGGATCCTGTGAAAACGCCCTGTCTCCGATAGCATCGACAGTTTCAGGGAACCTGACATCCAGACAAGGCAGGCAATCGACAGATATTCCGACCTGGTAGAGATCATCTGCAATCAGCCGCCCGGCAAGCCAGGCAACTCTTTGTCCTGCTGTAGCGTCCCGGTCGTACAGATCACCATATGCCTTCGGTGCCGGATACTTTGGCCAATGAGGTGGCTTCAACCGTTGCACCCGGCCGCCTTCCTGATCCACCAGAACGGGTGCATCGCTCCGGCCTACAGCTTCCCGAAAAGCCGACGTGAGTATCCTGACCTGTTCCGGCGTTTCGATGTTGCGCGCGAACAGGATCAGTCCCCAAGGGTCTTCCTGCTGGAAAAAGTCGATTTCGGAACTTGTCAGGGTCGGTCCGGCACACCCGGATACAAAGGCTTTGGTCATTGATCCGGCTTAGCCGCAGCGCTGGGAGCCGTCAAGAAATGCAAGTGCTGCCTCTTGCACCCTTGTCACTATCTTGCAATCTAGACGCCCTTCGTCCCAGATCTGATTGGAGCCCCCATGCGCGCGCGTCTCGACATTCCTGCCGGCACCCTGCACCGTTTTTCCCATAGATCTGAAATTCTTGGACGAAACCGGCTGGGGGATACGGCAACGCGCGAGATCCACGTCTATACCCCTCATGGTCATGACGGCAGCGGCTTGCCGCTTTTGGTGGATATCGTCGGATTTACCGCCGGCGGCCCGGCTCACACGAACTGGAAGAATTTCGGTGAGAACGTACCGGAGCGGCTCGACAGGCTCATCCATGACGGTGCCATGCCACCTGTTGCAGTCGCTTTCCCCGACTGTTTCACGCGTCTTGGCGGGAACCAGTACATCGACAGCGACGCTATGGGGCCCTGGGCAACCTGGCTGACAACCGAAATGCTGGAAGATGTTGAAAATCGCTTCAAGTGCGGCGGCACCGGCAAGCGCGGTATCTTCGGAAAATCCTCAGGAGGCTACGGCGCCATCATTCATGCGATGAAACACTCAGACGTCTGGTCTGCCGCTGCCTGCCATTCCGGTGACATGGCGTTTGAACTTTGTTACCTGCCCGAAATGCCAAGCGCATTGAGGGCAATTTCAAAAGCGGGTTCAATCGAAGCCTTCGTCCGGGATTTTGAAAAGGGTCCGAAATATCCGGGCAACTCACTTCATGACTTGATGACCTTTGCCATGGCTGCAACCTACGATCCGGATCCCGATCCGGAGGTCTTTTGCGGCATCCGTCTGCCTGTCGATCCGGAAACATGCGAACTCATTGAAGAACGCTGGAATGCCTGGCTGAAGTGGGACCCAGTGCACATCGTAGGTGATCACATCGATGCTCTGAAATCCTTGAAGGGCCTTTGGATCGAATGCGGCGATGTCGATCAATACAACCTGGTCTATGGTGCGCGCCGCCTGCACAGGAAACTGAGCGAAGCCAGCGTTGACCACGTCTATCAGGAATTCAGCGACAATCACTCGTCAGTGGATTACCGGCTGGATGAGAGCCTGCCGTTTCTGGCAGAAAAGCTCAGTCATTGACCTTTGGCGCCAGGCATCTCAGGAAGCCTGGCGGAACTTTCTGAAAGGGTTCGGCAGGGTCAGAATAGCACCGCCCGCCACAATCAGAACGGCCCCAAAGACAGCAACGCGAGTGGGAATTTCTCCCCAGACTGCAAAACCGAAAACAGCCGACATCACCACTGTGCCGTAATACACGGGGGCAAGTGTTGCCGCCCCTGCTCTTCTGTAGGCGGAAATATTCATGGACTGGCCGACAATTGCCAGTGGACCCATCCAGGCAAAAATCAGCAGATCGCTCCAGGAAATTCCATCTTTGACGATCAGCCAAAGGACCGGCCCGCTCAACAGCACCGCGGCAAAGACATTGACATATGCCAGGATGGTGACGGTGTCCTCGCGCTGGGCAATATAGCGCATGATCAGGGCTTCACAGGCCATGAACACGGCGCCGATGAGCGCTGACATGACGCCAGCCAACGCAAGCTCGTCATAACCCGCAGCACTTTCCGCAGACCGGACCACGAGATATGCACCTGCAGCGCACAACACACCTGCGACCCAATGACGACCGGTGATCACCTCCTTGAGAATAAAACCAGCCAAGATGATGGCGATGATACCTTTTGTGAGGCCTATTGCGGTTGCGTCCGCCAAGGGCAGAACACTGGCGGCGTAGATGGAGCAGGCAAGTCCACCAACACCACAAAACGCTCGCATGAGGTGCAGTTTCCAGAGCGGGCTGACACGCGTGAACACCGGAACACGCTTGACGGCCGCAACACTCACGATCGTTGCAGCTCCCCCAATGAACCGAAGCCATACCAGCACAGCAACCGGCAACAAACCTCCAGACAGTTTACCAGCGGCAAATATCGGTGTGAAAGCGGCCATGCCGGCAAGTGCAAGCAAAAGGGCGAGCAACGTGTTATCCGGGCGGTGATAGACGGAGTTCTGTGACATTCAACGGTTCCAGGTAATTTCAAGAGAGTCTTATCACTGCTCCGGCAGCCAAATCAGTCGTGAAAACCCCATAACGGGTATGCGTATACGCATCACGTTGCTCCGCGCCTTGTATATTGGTATAACCCACCCATGAACTGGGATGATCTGAAACTGGTTGATGCCGCTGCCCGCATGCGCTCTCTCTCCGGGGCGGCAAAGGCACTGGACATCAGCCAACCGCAACTGAGCCGCCGCCTGAAGAGCTTTGAAGACCGGATAGGCGCAAGACTGTTCGACCGTACGCCGACAGGACTGAAACCGACGGATGCCGGGCTGCGCCTGATCCCACTTGCAGATGACATGCGCAAGAAGGCGGAGGCGGCTGCACGGATCCTGCCCGATCTGTCCGGATCGGCACTGAAGGTTGTTCGTGTCGCCGTAGACGAGGTCCGTGCGCGGGTTCTGACTGACCGGTTTGAACTGCTGACGGGCCTGCTCGACGGTGTCGAGCTTGAACTGATATCAAGCCACCAGCATGTCAATCACCAGTCACGCAGTATTGAGCTGCAGATCCGCAATTGCCTTCCGGAAACCGACACGTTGATTGCACGGAAAATCGGTGAATTGGCCTACGCGGTTTACGGTTCGGCCGATTACGTCGCAAAACACCCTGCCGCCAGAACACCGGACCGTTACAAACTCTGTACATGGCTTGGCTTTGCTCCAGACGACCTCTGGTATCCCTCGCAGATGCGCTGGCTGGAAACCCGGCTGGCACAGATGCCGAAACTGCGATCCAATACCATGACGACTCTCATGAACATGACCGCATCGGGAGCCGGATTGTGTCTCTTGCCGGTTTTCATGGGCGACAGTAACCGCGAGCTCGTCAGATTGACTGAGCCGCTTGCGGAACTCACGAACGTCGAACACATCATCGTTCACCGGGACTTGCGCCGGGAACCCGCCGTGCGCCAGGCCATGGATGCCATCGCCGAGGTCTTCCGTCACATGGGACCGCAGTTGCGCGGCACCTCATTGAACGAGCCAGTCGCAGCAGCAGAATAAAACGGCCGGGAATACCCGACCGTCTCACTTACGCTTTTCGATTGTGTAGTCTGTCTCAGGGCTGTCTGCGAACGAAACAGTCGCCACCGGCTGCCTGGAGGCTTTCGCACAAGCTTATTGCTTCATCGCGCGACCCGGTCGGGATCCGCGCCCTGTAGAACACACCCCTGTCTTCAACGGTCGCTGCAACGATCACCGCGTTCCGGTTACCCAATACAGCCGGGAACCGCCGTTGCAGTCCAGAGTATGCGTCGCTTGCAGCGGCTTCAGAACGTTGAGACGTTACCTGAACGATATAGGTCCCAGACGGGATGCTGCCGCCGGAGGTGCTGGCAACAGGTGCCGGTGCTGCGGGCGCAGTTGTTGCCGGGGCAGCAGGCTGTTGCGTCAGGTTAAGCGGACTATCGTTCTGCTGCGCCTGCGCCGGTGTCGAGACGACGGCTGGAGCACTTGCAACCTGGACAGGAGCATCCGGCTTCTTGCGAGGCACAACTGACGGCACCGGTGCAGCAGGTTCACTTGCAGTCGGTTCCGGCGCTACGTCAGCACCGGTTACGATTGCCGGTGTATCGGGCTGAGCCGGTTCCGGTGCAGTGGCTGACGGATCTGCAGGCGCGACATCCGCACCGGTCACGACGGGCGACGTGGAAACCACCCGCGAACCGTTTTCGCCGGAAGCCGCATCAGGCTGCGCCGGTGCCGCCGGTTCAGGCTGCGCCGGTGTCGCTACAGCAGGTTCTTCACCTTCAGGAATGATGGTTCCGTCCGGTCTCACGACCACAGTCCTCACCCGTTTCGGAGTTCCGGGAACGAGATCGGCGTCGCCGTTGGTGCCTGCAGGTGCCGGCGGCAGCTCTGCGGGTTGCGGAGATTCTGTCGGGATAAGCCTGTCTGGTCCGGCTACACCAGTGCCGTCGACCCGATCATAAATAAGCTTGCCGGCCTGATCGTTTGCCGAAGCCTGGCTCTGCTCCGGATATACCTTGAGCGGCTCCTGCAGACCGCTGATGACCGGTGGCGGACCACTGGGTACAGGAACGGCGTCGCTATCGAACAGAAAAAAGCTTGCGCCGCCCAGGACAGCAACGCCAAGCACTCCAGCTGCAACGAACAAGCCTTTCCGGGATTTTTCGCCCGCATGCGGTATCGCGTTGCGTTCGGCTGCCGAGTGAGGCGGCAGGACGCCAGCACCGGTAAGGCTTGGATCGCTTTCCTGCATTGCCCGTGCAACCGCATCAAGGTCATAGCCTTCCGGCGGTGGCGGCGTTTCGTCGTCTTCCGATTGAGGAACCGCTGCAGCTGCAGCAGGCCAAGCCATATCGTCCAGGTCCGGCTCTGTTGATGGAGTGTCCTGCGACGATGGGTCGATCGAGCCACCAACAGGCTTCCGAGACGTTGGAGCCGGGAAGTCAAGATCGGCAAAAAGGGCGTCAATGCCGGCAGGATCTCCTGCCTGTTCCGGCGCGGCTTCCACCTTTTGCGCCGCCGGTTCGGACTGAACCGGGTTCAGCGCAGCAAAGAAGTCATTCTCGTCAATCTGCGGACGTTGCCCGGTTACAGGCTGCTGGTAGTTGGAGGTTTCGAATACCTCCTCATCTCCAGCAACTGCCTCAACCGGTTCATCGTGTTGCACGCCACCAATCCGGTAGTCGTCCGAGGGACGCGGCGCATCAATTGGCTTCGAAATGCTGGACGCTGCGGTCCCAATGGCGGGAGACACGGACGGCGCGCTCGGCACCTGGGTTGCGCGGGTCAAGCTGTCAGAGGCGGCAAAATCCGTTTTTTCGCGGGAGTATGAAGATGCCGTTGGCATCACAGGAATTGAGGGAGTTTGAGGAGCAGCCTCTTCCACCTCGTCTGCATATCCCATATCGGGCGCGCTTGCCGGATGTGTCTCGTCAACGGACTGACGCAAGGCGCCGATCAACTCGTCTTCCAGTTCTGCCGTAAGATTCTGTTCGAGATCCATGGCAACGGAAGGTGCAAGATAAGACTTGTCGTTTGCGCCCTCTGGCTCAGCCTGCACTGGGGCAGCCTGTGGCGTGCGAAACTGCACGACATGATCCACCGGAGCATGTGACACGCCAACCGGGGGAGCGACTGGTTGTACAGGTTCTGCGGCCTGCTCCGGCTCGCTCGGCCAAAGCGAAGAAACGTGTGAAGAAGGCGTCACTGGGGCTGTTTGAACCGGCTCTTCCAGCTGGAAAGACTGCTCGAAGCTGGACGGCGGTGTCGCCGCGTAGAAATCATTCCTGGAGGCGCTGTATGTTCCTTCAGGTTCTTCTGCAAAGTCCGCGCCAGCAGGGGCTTCAGGCGTATTCGACACCGGACGTAGATTTGAAAACGAAGGTTCGATGCGCGACGGCGCCGGGGTGGATTGTGCAGGCCCATCGCCTGCCACATCGTCCAGCCCCGCAAAATAATCTGTACTACCAACGCGGCCGCTGCTCACATTTGCCCCCGATTGCTTGTTCTTGTGGACAATCCGGGCCAATTCAACCAGCGGATCCTCCGCGGCCGGCCGTTCGCCGCCCGCCTCGTTTTGCGAGGCGCGCAAATCTGATCGCTTTGTTTCGTAGTCTTGTGACATGAGCTTTACGAAAACCGGTCCACTTCAAGTCGCTGGCGAGCCATTTAGTCGTTCCCAGCGGCCATTAAAACTAGCGCATTTCTTCAGGAGCATTCACGCCGAGAATCGTTAGACCTGAAGCGAGCACCAAAGATACTGCACGAACCAAAGCAAGACGCGCTAGGGTTAATTTCAAGTTACCGGCCTGAATAAAACGTAAATGAGGCAATTCGTAGCCTTTATTCCAGTGGCCATGCAAAGAACTAGCGAGTTCATGTAGATAAAACGCAATTCTGTGCGGCTCATGTGTTTCTGCAGCTGCTTCGACCACTTTCGGCCATTCCGCCATCTTGGCGATAAGCTCCTGCTCGCCGATATCATCCAGCAAGGTGAAATCGGCCCCTGCAAGATCATCAACCGCATAGCCGGCTTCCTTGAGTTCATCGGCCGCCTGCCGCAACACCGAACAGCAACGCGCATGGCCGTATTGAACATAGAAGACCGGATTGTCTTTCGATTGTTCCGTAACCTTTTTGAAGTCAAAGTCCAGCGGTGCATCATTCTTGCGGAACAGCATCATGAAGCGAACCGGGTCCGGCCCGACTTCATCCACGACATCGCGCAGTGTGATGAAATCGCCGGAGCGTTTGGACATCTTGACCGGTTCGCCGTCACGCATCAGCTTCACAAGCTGGCAGAACCGGACAATAACTTCCGTCTTGCCGTCGGAGATCGCCTTCCCGACTGCCTGAAGGCGTTTGGCGTAACCGCCGTGATCGGCACCAAGCACGTAGATCGTTTCGGAAAAACCCCGTTCGAACTTGTCCTGGAAATAGGCGACGTCGGCAGCGAAATACGTGTAGGAACCATCGGACTTCTTGAGCGCCCGGTCGGTATCGTCACCAAAGTCGCTTGCGCGAAACAGTGTTTGCTCGCGGTCTTCCCAGTCATCAGGAACCTGACCCTTGGGTGGCGGAAGCGTGCCTTCGTAAATCAGACCCTTGTTCCGGAGAGTTTCGAGCATGTGATCGATCTTCGAACCGTTGCCCGAGCCGCGATCATGCAAGGTTCTTTCGGAATAGAACACCTCGTGTTCCACACCGAGCGCTGCCAGGTCCTGCCGGATCAACTCGAGCATGGCGGCAATCGCGCGTTCCTTTACCAGCGGCAGCCAGTCGCTTTCTTCCTTGCTTACCAGCGACGGACCGAACTCCGCTTTCAGTTTTTCACCGACTGGCTTCAGGTAGTCTCCCGGATAAAGGCCAGCCGGAATGGCGCCGATGTCCTCGCCAAGTGCCTCGCGGTAGCGCAGGAAGGCGCTACGAGCCAGCGTATCGATCTGCGAGCCTGCATCGTTGATGTAATATTCCTTGACCACGTCATTGCCGGCAAATGCCAGAATGTTCGCCAAGGCATCACCCACGACCGCTCCACGGATATGACCGACGTGCATCGGACCAGTCGGGTTCGCGGAAACATATTCGACGTTGACCTTCGGAGCAGGAGAACGTTCCTGGGCTCCGAAGCGGATACCCTGATCCAATACGCTGCCCAGAACCTTGTGCCAGACCCCCTGGGCGACACGCAGATTGATGAAACCAGGGCCGGCAATCGTCGTCTCGGTAATTTCCGGGTCAGCGTTGAGCTTGGCAACGAGCTGCTCGGCAAGATCGCGCGGCTTCATGCCGAGTGGTTTTGCAAGTACCATTGCAGCATTGGTGGCAAGGTCGCCATGTGCCGGATCACGCGGTGCTTCCACGACGACTCGCGAAAGATCTGGCGCCTCTCCATTTGCATCTTTTAAATCAAGGTCTTGGAGAGCGTCTTTGACGCGCAGCGTGAAGTCCGCGAAGATATTCATAGAACACCGGTCTGGTTTTGGTTTTCAAACACAAAGCCCCCGCGCGCTGCGAAGGAAAAGCCTTCGGCGCCACGGGGCTGTAAAGTTGCCTCTGCGCCTACCCCAAATCAGGAGTGTCGTCAAACAGTCTGCGGTGCTCTTCGATGGCGTATCGGTCGGTCATTCCGGCGATATAGTCGCAAACCAGTCGCGCGACTTCCGCTTCACCCAGATTGCCAAGACCACTGTTCCATGGTTTCGGCATGAGGTCCGGCTCCGCAAGGAACCTTGTGAACAGGTCCCGCACAACCCGGGCAACCAGCTTTCGAACTGCAAGAACATCTTCATGCCGGTAGACACGGGCGAACAGGAACCGTTTCACTTCCTTTTCCGCAGCGGTCATGTCCGCAGAGAAACCGACGAGACAACGCCCCGCCATGCGAATCTCCTGGACGCTTTGCGGAGCAACGTCATTCAGATTACGCACCGCTTCGCGAATGACATCCTCGACCATGCGCGTGATCGATCGCCTGACGATCTCGTGGATACGTCGGCTCTCTTCGAGACCCGGATATTTGCCATCGACCTCGGCAAGGATGTCGGCCAGGAACGGCACATCGCGCATGTCTTCGATCGCAAACAGCCCTGCCCTCAATCCGTCATCGAGATCATGCGCGTCATAGGCAATATCATCGGCAATGGCAGCGGCCTGTGCCTCTGCACCAGGCCAGGTGTGCAACAGGAGGTCCTGTTTCCTGGCATAGTCGCGGATCGCAAACGGCAACTGGCTGTCCTTGAACTTTCCGAGCGGCGCACCGCTGGCATCAATCAAGGGGCCGTTGTGCTTGACCAACCCTTCCAGAGTTTCCCAGGCCAGGTTCAGACCGTCGAATTCGGCATAGCGCTGCTCCAGATGGGTCACGACCCTCAGTGATTGCGCGTTGTGGTCGAACCCGCCGAAGGGTGCCATGCACTCATGCATGACGTCTTCGCCTTCATGCCCAAACGGCGTGTGACCGAGATCATGTGACAAGGCCAGGCATTCCGCCAGATCTTCATCAAGCCGCAAAGCGCGTGCCAGCGAGCGCGCGATTTGCGATACCTCGATGGTGTGGGTCAACCGTGTGCGAAAATGGTCACCTTCGTGATAGACGAAAACCTGCGTCTTGTGCTTGAGCCTGCGAAACGCGGAAGAATGAATAATCCTGTCCCGATCCCGCTGGAAGGGTGTCCGCGTCGGGCTTTCAGGCTCGGGGAAGAGCCTTCCCCGGCTTTCCAGAGGGTTTTCCGCGTAGATTGCGCGGGATTGTCCCCCAAATCCGATATCCGCTTTCATCAGTTTCCAGCCATCCTTCACAGAACCGGTCCGCGTTTGCTGTTGCTCGGGCCGCGGGCAACACATTGACGCGGGCGGTCGCAAAACATACTTATCTGAACAAATCAGGTTTAACGTTCCCGCACATTGCCGGAACTAAGCGAGTCGGTGAAAGATGACCGAAACACTTGAAATTGGCGTAACAGTCAGCGACCGCGCTGCCAAGCGCATTGCATCGATTTTGTCCAAGGAACCGGGCGGCAGCATGCTGCGTGTCAGTGTGGAAGGTGGCGGCTGTTCCGGACTGCAGTACAAATATGACGTGGTCGACAGCCGCGAAGACGACGACCTGGTGATCGAAAAGCCTGGGGCAACGGTTCTGATCGATTCCATTTCCCTTCAATATATGAGCGGATCGGAAATCGATTTCGTCGATGATCTGATTGGCCAATCTTTTCAGATCAACAACCCGAATGCGGTCGCCGGATGTGGCTGCGGCACCAGTTTCACGATCTGACACTGTTGCGATACCGCATTGACGCCGGTTGCCCCGGCAGTTTCGAACAATTGAGGCAACCGCGCTCATGAAAATTGCGACCTGGAACATAAACGGCGTCAAGGCGCGTATCGACACTGTCCTTGAGTGGCTCAAGGAAGCGTCTCCGGATGTCGCCTGCCTTCAGGAAATCAAGTCCGTCGACGAGAACTTTCCCCGTCAACCGTTTGAAGACCTCGGTTACGCCGTCGAAACACACGGCCAAAAGGGTTTCAACGGCGTGGCGCTTCTGTCCAAGACGCCGCTGACTGATATTCAGCGCGGCTTGCCCGGAAACGATGCGGACGAACAGGCCCGTTATATTGAAGGCAGCCTGTCGACGGATAGCGGCCAGGTTCGAATCGGTTGCCTCTACCTTCCCAACGGCAATCCGCTGGGAACAGAAAAATTTCCGTACAAGCTCGAGTGGATGGACCGGTTGATTGCGCATGCTCAAATGCGTCTTTCAGAGGAAACGCCATTCCTGCTGCTGGGAGACTACAATGTGATCCCCGATCCGGTGGATGCCAAGAACCCGCAGAACTGGCTGGAAGACGCTCTCTTTCAGCCTGAGAGCCGGCAACGCTTCCGTGCCCTCACCCACCTCGGCTTGACCGAAGCAGTCCGGTCCTGCAGCGAAGCGCCGGAAACATTCACGTTCTGGGACTATCAGGCAGGTGCCTGGCAAAAAAACAATGGCATTCGGATCGATCATATTCTGATGTCTCCGCAGGCCACAGACCGGTTCTCAGGCTGCGGTATCGATAAGCATGTGCGCGGCTGGGAAAAGCCGTCGGATCATGTGCCAGTCTGGGTGAAGTTGGCTGCTTGAGACTGAAACTGCCTCCAGAAATCCAACTACTCCATTGCTGATGCAGGCGTGAAGCGCGGTGCGTGCCCGGAAACCGGGCTTGCAGTCGGCTGACGTCATGGTAAGCTTTTTTCCATCATGGGATGACGCTCAGCCGACCAACATCCGCGACGGCGACATGCGGAACAGACACACCGGTAACGACTTCGATTACCGGTCGTTCGGTCTTTACTGTCACCGCATGGTTGATTTTGGGTCTGGTTCTTGGGTCAGGCAGCGCAGCTCGGGCGCAAGACGTCTCGTGTACCTGCCGATACCAGGGCGAGAAATACGGCGTAGGTGAATCTATCTGCCTGAAGAGCCCATCCGGGCTGAGAATGGCGACATGTGAGATGGTGCTGAACAATACGTCATGGCAGATCAGCAACGCGCCTTGCCCACTGACCCAAATTCAAAGCCCTGCGATCGATAAATTCACGACCAGTCGTCCGACGACACCAGCTCATCCTTCAGGTTGAAGTCCACTCATAAGATAAAGCGGATTTTCTGAAACCCTGGCTCTCTCCAGCTTCGAGCCGGAGCAGAGATGACATGGCTTGTGCGAAAGCCATTGCAGCCGATCACACGTACATGGTGTTCAGATCGGTCTCTATGAGCTTGAGGTTATTGAGCGGGCAACTGCTGTGCGGTGAGCACGTCCGGGCGATTTTGCTTCAACCATCCGTCAGCCATTGATCTGGCCATCTGCCTGACAGGCTCGGGCGAAACCGCGAAATACTGCTCGTGCATGGAATGGATCCAGCTGGCATCCGTCCCCTTGGCCTGTTCCCGGGCAACGGTCATCCACATCAGGCCGCGAGCTTTTTTCTTGTCCGACGTACCGAGTGCATAGAGCGTTTCACCAAGGCGTGCCTGGGCACCCACATGACCCTTGAGCGCGGCAAGATTGTACCAACGAACGGCCATGCGGCTGTTGTTTTCCTGGTACATGCGGCCAAGTTCATACTGGGCATCGGCATCGCCGAAATAGGACGCGGCATGCGTGAAGATCTGACGGGCACGTGATTCATTCTTGGGCACAGCGCCGTCGATGCCGTTCAGATAGTAGGAACCGAGCGCAACGAAAGCGCTTGAGACGAAGGGAGCATCCGGTGCATCGGGGCGATCTTCCCCGTGCTCACGAACGATCTGACTGTAATATTCGAAGGCCTTGAGGTCGTCTTCCTTGACGCCGTCGCCGGAGGCATACATTTCGCCCAGCTTCCAGGCGGCCATGGGCTGACCGTTTTCGGCGGCATACTGCAGCGACCCAAGCGCAGCCGCCTTGTCGCCGGAATAATATTGGCGGGCACCGGCCCGCAGTGCTTCAGACGGGGAAAGATCGTTCGGACCGATCGCCCGTGCAGGCGCCGGCTGACCGTCAAAGGCGGCCACGGGCCCTGTCAGGCCGATCAGGATCAACGCACCGAGCACGGTTCCGGCTCTTCCCATGCGTTGAAGCTTTGTGCTGTTCTTAGGCATCCCAGTCACACTATTATCCGTCGGCAACGAAACAGATCCCCGACGGACTTTCTTGTTTTTTGTCCGCGCCAAGCGCATTTGCTGTCTCTTTGGTCCCAAAAGCATATGCCTGCGGGACCCACTGTTTCGGAGTGGCCTAAATTGGCCGATCATTTCGTCTTAAGTTGGGCCATACGACGCCGAAATAAGACCATTTCCTGACACTTTTGTCCGGACTGTGAACCACTTCAGGAGTTGATCCCGATCTGGTCGTCCCAGACATTAGCGTAACGGGTGACGGGCAAACATGGCCGAACAGGGGCAACGGCGGCAAACCGGGGCCCTGCAAATGACTCTGTCAGTAACTGTTGCGGAATTGGCACATATTGTGACCGCCCCTCTCCCATTCAAGACCCCTATTTCAACACAGGCGGGTTGATGATGTGTTTCCAGATCGGTTTTTTGGGCCCCTGGCTGTTGAAAACGGGGGCTTTTGGCCAATTACCTTTGCCGTTCTATCTTTGTCCTTCAAACTGAGACATGATTCGGTGTAGGTAACAGCGCTGAGTTTGTAAAAACTATGACCCAAGACCCATCAGGCGATACGGAATGAGCGCAAAAGACGATCTATTTGCAGGCAACGCGGCGGTCTCTGCCCCAATGATACGAGATGAGCCCGCCCCAGCTCCGCAAAAGCCGCGTCCCGTTGCGCCTGTCGCGGTCAGCGACGATTATTCAGCGGCCGACATCGAGGTTCTAGAAGGGCTCGAGCCGGTTCGGCGCCGGCCAGGCATGTATATTGGCGGCACTGATGAAAAGGCGTTGCATCACCTCTTTGCCGAAGTGATCGACAACTCCATGGATGAGGCGGTTGCCGGCCATGCGACGTGGATCGACGTGTCGCTTTCCAACGATGGCTATCTGACGATCACCGACAACGGCCGCGGTATTCCTGTCGACCCTCACCCGAAGTTCAAGGACAAGTCCGCACTCGAAGTGATCATGACGACGCTGCATGCGGGCGGCAAGTTCGACAGCAAGGTCTACGAGACCTCTGGCGGTCTGCACGGTGTCGGAATTTCCGTGGTCAACGCGCTGTCAGAGGAACTGATTGTAGAGGTCGCACGCAGCCGCAAGCTCTATCGCCAGATCTTCCGCCGTGGTCACGCCCAGGGTCCTCTCGAGCTGGTTGGCGACACCCAGAACAGACGCGGGACCCAGGTCAGCTTCAAACCAGACGATCAAATCTTCGGCAAAGGCGCCAAATTTGTCCCGGCGCGCCTTTTGAAGATGGCACGGTCCAAGGCCTATCTCTTTGGCGGTGTTGAGATCCGCTGGCACTGCGCACCTGAATTGCTGTCTGAAAAGGACGAGACACCGGCTGAGGCCGTGTTTCACTTCCCCGGCGGTCTTCGCGACTTTCTCAACGAAAGACTGACCAAGGAACGCCGTGTCGTCGACGACGTGTTCTTCGGCCGCACCGACAACGCCGGCAAACACGGGTCCGTGGAATGGGCAGTGAGCTGGTTTGCCGGCGACGGCTTTGTCAGTTCCTACTGCAACACCGTGCCGACACCGGAAGGCGGAACTCACGAAGCGGGTTTTCGATATGCCCTGCTGCGTGGCCTCAAGGCATATGGCGAACTGACAAACAACAAGAAGGCATCCATCATCACCGGCGATGATGTGATGACATCAGCCGGCGGAATGCTGTCCGTCTTCATCCGTGAGCCTGAATTCGTCGGCCAGACCAAAGACAAACTGGCGACCAACGAAGCCACGCGCATTGCGGAGACGGCTGTCCGTGATGCATTTGACCATTGGCTGACAGCCTCCCCCAACCAGGCAAACAAGCTTCTGGAGTGGGTTATCGATCGCGCGGATGAGCGCTTGCGCCGTCGCCAGGAAAAAGACGTCGCCCGCAAGACAGCCGTGCGCAAGCTGCGCCTCCCGGGCAAACTTGCCGACTGCTCGGCAAACCAGTCCGATGGAACCGAACTCTTCATCGTGGAGGGTGACTCGGCAGGTGGTTCGGCCAAACAGGCGCGCAACCGTTCCAACCAGGCCGTCTTGCCCTTGCGCGGCAAGATCCTGAACGTCGCAAACGCCGGCCGCGACAAACTCGTTGCCAACCAGCAGCTCGCCGATCTCATCCAGGCCCTTGGCTGCGGCACGCGCTCCCAATACCGGGAAAGTGACCTGCGGTACGAGAAGATCGTCATCATGACGGATGCTGACGTCGACGGCGCCCACATTGCATCACTTTTGATTACTTTCTTTTACCGCGAAATGCCGGAGCTAATCCGTGGCGGCCATCTCTTCCTGGCCGTGCCACCACTCTATCGTCTCAGCCAGGGGGGGAAGACCCTCTATGCACGCGACGATGCCCATAAAGACGAATTGATGGAGACCGTCTTCAAGGGTAAATCCAAGGTGGAAATCGGCCGTTTCAAGGGTTTGGGTGAAATGTTGCCGGCTCAGCTGAAGGAAACGACGATGGATCCGTCCAAGCGGACCATGCTGAAGGTCGTTGTAGAAGAAGAAGCTGTAACAGACACCAACGACACCGTTGAACGGCTGATGGGCAACAAGCCGGAAGCGCGCTTCCGGTTCATTCAGGACAACGCTGAATTCGCTGAGGATCTTGATATTTAGCCGCAACAGCAGGTATTTTGATCTATATCTTTTTTTGAAGAGGTTGGGCGGGCGTATATTTTTGCCCGCACTGCCTATTTGACCGGTCGGAAACGTAGCATGTTAAACCGGATGTATTCGATACTGGACAGACGGCTTCGCCCCTTGCGAAATCATGTCTTCCTGGCTTTTCCCAAGCACAAGATCGCCTTTGCCCGTATCGCAGAACCTGCTTTTCAACTTCTGCGCCCGGTTCTTCATTGCCTTGCCGGTACCGACAAGCTAAAGGCCCTTTCCGGTTTTGATCTTCGGACCGCCGCCACGGAACGGCTGCTCTTCCATGGGAATGTGGAGTTACTGACAGCACGCGAACTCAAGCGACGGCATCCCGAAATGAAAGTCGCGGCCTGGGTCCAGGATCCGATGCATCGGTTGGCCTACTGTTATGAGAAAGTCATCCTGAGTGCCGATCCGCTTCCTGCCTATTATGAAGAGCGCCAGTTCAATCAGGACATGACACCTCAGGAGTTCGTGTCACACGTTGCGTCGATCTCGGACCTGGAAGCAGACAATCTGTTTCGCAGCCAGACAGCTGCCCTCACCTACAAAGGTATGTTGACGGCCGATCTGATCTTGCAGCTTGAAGATTTCGACCAGTCATTCGCGACTTTTCTTTCGGAAAGCTCTCTCAGGTTCCGCACGAAATCTCCTGTCGCGTATCACGTGGACAATTTTGTCGGCAGGGACACGCTGTTGTCCTTTACCGAAGACAGCCTGGTTCAGCAGCTGCGGCGGCGCTACAAGTCAGACTACGACCTGTTCTACAAACCGGCGGCTCTTTCTGCCTGACGCTGCGCAATTTTACGTATCGAATACCGGCTGAAGCGATACTTTCGGAAACACATACCTTCGTTTGCGCCTGCATTTTGGGCAACGCATACTGATTTTCCAGCCGATTTCATGAACCAACTTGGTTGCACTATTAACTGAGATGGCAAATCGTACTCGGAATTACTCGATTTTCTTGAGATTTTACCTCTCAAGCGCATTGACACCTGAGCGCATGAATGTAGGGTGTGCGCACATTGGCACCGGCGGTTCCCACGGCGCCGCCGATTAACAATCACAACATTCGGGCAAAGCGCTCCATGGCATTTAATACTCTCGGTCTTAGCGAGAAGGTCCTCGCTGCAGTTGAAGCAGCAGGTTATAAGGAACCCACGGCAATCCAGTCGGGAGCCATTCCGCAGGTGCTTGAGCGCCGCGACATCCTTGGCATTGCCCAGACCGGAACCGGCAAGACCGCAAGTTTCACACTGCCCATGCTGACGCTGCTCGAAAAGGGTCGCGCTCGTGCGCGGATGCCGCGCACGCTCATCCTGGAACCGACGCGAGAACTCGCTGCGCAGGTTGAAGAGAATTTCGCCAAATACGGCACCAACCATAAACTCAATGTCGCCCTGCTGATCGGCGGTGTTTCCTTTTCCGACCAGGACAAGAAGCTCGACCGTGGCACAGATGTTCTGATCGCGACGCCTGGCCGTCTGCTTGATCACTTCGAGCGCGGCAAGCTGTTGTTGCAGGGCGTTGAAATCCTTGTCATCGACGAAGCCGATCGTATGCTCGACATGGGCTTCATTCCGGATATCGAGCGGATCTGCAAACTGATCCCGTTCACTCGTCAGACGCTTTTCTTCTCGGCGACGATGCCACCAGAAATCCAGCGTCTGACCGAAACGTTCCTGCAAAACCCGGCCCGTATCGAAGTTGCTCCGACCTCGTCGACGGCTGAAAACGTCGCTCAGTTTCTGAAGGCAGCCGAGTCCAAGGACTACGAAAAGCGCGCAGCCCTGCGCGAACTGCTGGAAGGTGCTGAAGACCTCAAGAATGCGATTGTGTTCTGCAACCGCAAACGGGACGTGACGACGCTTTACCGCTCTCTGGAGCGTCATGAATACAACGTCGGCGCTCTCCATGGCGACATGGACCAGCGTACCCGCATGATGATGCTGGACAATTTCCGGAAGGGAACGATCAAGCTCCTTGTCGCAAGTGACGTTGCCGCGCGTGGCCTCGATATTCCCGAGGTCAGCCACGTCTTCAACTTCGATGTTCCGAGCAATGCCGAAGACTATGTCCACCGGATTGGCCGGACGGGCCGCGCCGGACGCAAGGGCACAGCCTTCACGCTCGTAACCGGTGAAGACCAGAAATACCTCGATGCCATTCAGACATTGATCAAGAAGGACATCGACTGGCTGGGCGATGCGATAGACTTCGAAGCTGCCGCTCAGGAACGCAAGGCACGCCGCAAGGCCGGCAAGCCTTCCAGGAACGCACGGTCGAGCAACGACAACGAGGCTGCAGAACAACCCAAGCCTTCCAATCGTCGCCGGTCGCAGAGCAAGCCACGCGAAGTCGTGGAAGAGCAGATGGAGGAACTCCCGGAAATGCTGAACCCGACACCGGTCTCAAACCTGCCGCAACGGCAGACTGGCAAGCGCTCCAGAAACGATAAACTGGAACCTGCCTTCGGTGCTGGCGTTCACATTCCTGCGTTTCTCCTGCGTGAGCCGCGGCCTAAAAAGGCCTCGTAACGCCGAATTCTCTCCAGGTTTTGCTTTAAGCTTAACGGCTCCTTAAACCTTCCAGCCGAGTTTAAAACCTAGTTCTTGTGTCCGTGTGGGGCGGATTCGCAAGGCATGGGTGAGAGAAACTTGATGGCGGATGAAGACGACCATAAGCGGACTATCCAGTATGGAGAGTCCGCAATCAGTTACATCAAGAAGAATGTGCTGCCAGCCTACCCTCGTTCCTACGAGCTTTGGTACACTTACGCGGCTGGATACAATCAAGGCCTGAACAGGGCCGTCAATGAATCCATAAAATCCAACGGCAGGATCAGCACCGACGAGATGCTGACCCTTTACGGTCGTTTCCTGTCGCCGACACGGCTCGGTGATCGCCTGGATGAAGTTGGCTCCAAGGTTTCCCGGGAAGTTGAAGAACTGGTCGACACGCTAAAGCTGAGTGCTGACGCCACGTCCGATTATGGCACCGCGCTCGAGCAGGCAGGTGAAAAGATCAGGTCGGTCTCCGATCCGGAGAAATTACAGAACTACGTCACACATCTGGTGAAATCGACCCAGAATGCAGTTGCGTCCAACCGCAAGCTGGAGAGCCAGCTGCTGGAGTCCAAGAAACACATTGAGAACCTGCAGTCGTCACTGGAAGCGATCCGCTACGAATCCCTGACGGACGAGCTGACAACACTCAACAATCGCAAACACTTCGAGAACTCGATTGAACGTGTCATCGATCAATCGAAGGAGAGCGGTCGTGGTTTCTCCTTGCTGATGACCGATATCGATCACTTCAAGAAGTTCAACGACACCTATGGCCACCAGACTGGCGACCAGGTTCTGCGACTTGTCGCACTTGCGGTTAAACAGAACATCAAGGCACAGGACATCGCCTGCCGGTATGGCGGTGAGGAATTTGCGATCATTCTGCCACATGTCGGGCTCGAAGATGCTGCCGAAATTGGCGAGAACATCCGAAATGCGGTGATGTCCAAAGAACTCGTGAAACGTTCAACGGGAGAAAATCTCGGCCGTGTGACCATCTCTGTCGGCATCGCAACCTACGAGAACATCGATACGGTCCATTCCATCGTTTCGCGCGCGGACGAAGCGCTCTACCTTGCAAAAGATGCCGGTCGAAACCTAGTGAAGACTGAAAAGGATCTTGCAGGAGTGGATCAACGAGAAGACGTTGCCTGATCCAAGGCATCGTCCCTGATCAAGTATCAAGTTTCTAAATTCATTGGAAAAACAGGGGCTGAGCAGAAAACTGTCTCAGTCTTTTGCATTCAGCCCCATCTGCCAGAAATCACTTTCCAGACGGCAGGCCTTCTCAAATATGGACAGCACGCGCGGATAGCGGTGCTCCGTCAACGTCTGGCCTGCAGTTCCGTCGAGCCAGGCGATAAAGCCTTTTGCGAGTTCCTGATAGCCTTCACTGGCGTATTCCCGGATCCAGCGTGCGTAGGGATTGCGATCGGTGTCGCAGCCTTCCGCGGCCAGCCTGGCTCCAATTTCCGCATAACCAATTACGCAAGGTGCAAGAGCGGCCTGGAGGTCCAGGAGATCACCAGCCATACCGGCATCGAGCACAAAGCGCGTATAAGCCATTGTGGGCGTGTCTTCTGGTGCCTGCTCGATCATGTCACGCTCCATGCCCCAACTGCGGCACATCTCGACATGCAGATCGAGTTCATCATCCAGAATCGCCTTTACCCCCTCCAGTGACTGACGCATGTCGGTGACTGACGGGCTTTTGTAGACGCCAAGCGCATAAGCGCGGGCGAACTGGATGAGAAACAGATAGTCCTGAACCAGGTAGTGCTTGAAACAAGATAACGGCAGCGTTCCCGCGCCAAGCTGCTGAACAAATGCGTGACGGGTGTAGTCTGACCATTGCGGACCGGCGTCGGCCTTCAGCCGCTCGAAAAGGCTCATGAAAATCTCATCGAATAGATAGAAAGGCGCGATCAGCGTGCCAGGGCATTCAGGTCCGCAGCCTGAAGCGAAACGGATTCCCCACAGCCACAGGCGGACACTTCATTCGGGTTCTTGAAGATGAAGCCTGAACGGAACTTGGTCACTTCGAAGTCCATTTCCGTGCCGAGCAGAAAGAGCACGGCAGAAGGATCCACGAAGAGTTTCGCCCCCTTGTCTTCAACGGCATCATCACCAGGCCGCGCCGCATCCACCATTTCCATGGTGTATTCCATACCGGCACAGCCGCCCTTCTTGATACCGACACGCAAGCCGATGGCATTCTTGTCAGAGTTCTCGACAAGTTCCTTCACGCGCTCGGCGGCGGCGTCAGTCAGGGTCATCACCTGGAATTTAGCGGCGGAAGCCATATGATCCTCGTTCAGTGCAGCGAATGCTAAACCTGATATGGGGTTTCAGCTTATCCGATTAAAGGCTTGAAGCTCAATACCAGTTGAGCGCAACCTTCGCTTCGTCAGACATGCGATCGGGTGTCCAGGGAGGGTCGAAGACCATATCGACGTTGACCGGCCCCACCCCTGCAACCGCAGAAACGGCATTTTCCACCCAGCCCGGCATTTCGCCAGCCACAGGGCAGCCAGGGGCCGTCAGGGTCATGTCGATGTTGATCGACCTGTCATCCTCGATATCGACTTTGTAGATCAGGCCAAGCTCATAGATGTCGCACGGAATTTCCGGATCGTAGACCGTCTTCAGAGCACCGATAATATCGGTGGTCAGCTGGTCGAGTTCATTTGCCGGAATGGCGCTCTTGGCCGAGACTTCCGTCTGCAACTCTTCGCCGTCCGCGCCGGTATCGATTGTGGTAGCGTTTTCCATGGGGTCCGTCCTTACCCGAAAAAGCTCTGAGCCTTCAACAGGGCTTCATACAGCGCGTCCACTTCCGCACGCGTGTTGTAAAGCCCGAAGCTTGCCCGACATGTAGAGGTCACACCATATCTTGCCAAGAGCGGCTGTGCACAATGGGTCCCTGCCCGCACGGCGACCCCTGCCCGGTCGATGATCGTGGCAACGTCGTGCGCGTGGGCGCCCTGCAGTTCGAACGAGACAATTGCACCCTTGTCCGGCGCATCCCCGAAAATCCGCAGCGAGTTGATCTCGCGCAGTTTCCGGTGGGCATAATCCTTCAGATCAGCTTCGTGGCGTGCAATGTTTTCACGGCCTATCGCATCCATATAGTCGAGAGCCGCGCCAAGACCGATTGCCTGCACGATCGGTGGCGTACCTGCCTCAAACCTGTGCGGCGGTTCATTATAGGTAACAAGGTCCTCGGTCACGTCGAGGATCATCTCGCCGCCACCGTTGAAGGGACGCAAGGCTTTCAACCGATCCGGCTTGCCCCACAAGACCCCGATGCCCGACGGCCCATAGACCTTGTGTCCCGTGAAGACATAGTAATCGCAGTCGATGTCCTGAACGTCGACAGGAAGATGTACGGCCGCCTGGCTTCCGTCCACAAGCACCGGGATGCCCCGTTCATGCGCGATCCGGCAAACTTCCTTCACCGGAACGACCGTGCCCAGAACATTCGACATGTGCGTGAGCGCAACCAGTCTTGTCTTGTCCGTCAAGGTATCAGCAAAGGCATCGAGATCGAACGAGCCATCCTCGCGAACATAGACCCATTTCAACTTCGCACCGTGACGCTCCCGATGGAAATGCCAAGGCACGATGTTGGAGTGGTGCTCCATGATCGACAGAACGATCTCACCGCCATCGGCAAAATAGTCGGGCCCGAGGCCATATGACACCAGGTTGATCGCTTCGGTCGTGGACTTGGTGAAAACCACCTCATCGACGGATCCGGCATTCAGGAAACGGCGCACTTTCTCGCGCGCGGCTTCATAGTTGTCCGTTGCGGTATTCGACAGGAAATGCAGGCCACGATGAACGTTGGCGTACTCCTCCGAGTAAGCCTTGGTCACCGCATCTATCACCTGCTGGGGTTTCTGGGCGGAAGCACCGTTATCCAGATAGACCAGCGGCTTGCCGTAAACCTCTCGCGACAGGATCGGAAAATCCCGACGGATGGTTTCGACGTCGTAACCGGTGTTGCCGGTTGTTTCTTCTGCGGTCGCGACCGTCATGCGGCGCTGCTCCTTATTCCCGTTCGCTTCAGATGTCAGTGATTGGCAAGCCAGTCACGCACGCGCGCTTCCAGGCCCTCGGTCACTTCGTCCTCGCCGTATTCTTCAATCGCTTCAGACAGGAAAGCGAGTACCAGAAGGGTCTTTGCCTCGTCTTCCGGAATGCCACGGGCGCGCAGGTAGAAGAGCAGATCCTCATCAATCTGTCCGCTGGTCGCACCGTGAGCGCACAATACGTCGTCCGCGAAAATCTCCAGTTCCGGCTTGTTGGCCATTTCCGCGTCCTCGGAAAGGAGCAGAGCCTGGGTCATCATCTCGCCATCGGTTTTCTGCGCATGCTGGGCAACGTTGATGCGGCCCTGGTAGACACCCCTGGCCTCGCCGTCCAGAACGGTCTTGAAGAACTCGCGGCTGTTGCAGTGTGGCACAGCATGATCGACGATCAGCGTCTGATCAGCCAGCGATTTACCGCCCGCCATGGTCACGCCGTAGATTTTCGCTTCCGAATTTTCGCCGGTAAAGTTGATGAATTGCTGGTTGCGCGTGAACTGCGGTCCAGCGATGAAGCCAAGCGATTTCAGCTCGGTTTCAGCGCCAAGCGTTGCGATTGTCGTAAACAGCTGCGCGGCGTCCGTCTTGCCGACGATCAATCGCGTGGCAGCAAGCGCTGCCTTGTCGGCGAGATCGTAGTCAAACACCGTGTTCAGTTCCCCTTCACCGGTATCTCCGACAAAGGTTTCCAGAAGACGTAATTTTGCGCCTTCGCCAAGTTCGATGCGGTTGCGGACGGCCTGCGCGCCCGTGGAAGTCGCCACCTGAACCAGCTCGACCGGCTTGGACACTTCCACGCCCGCCGCGACTGTCATGACGACGCCGCCTTGGAGGAAGGCAGTGTTCAAGGCAACGACACCGTCGGACGGTCCCGTCTTTGGCGACGCAATCAACTGGGTGCCTGTTTCGCCGGCAAGAGCATCGGCAACACTTGTCAGGGTTACACCTTCGCCTGCGAGCGCTTCCACGTCCGAAAGCTCGGCAAGATAGGACCCATTGGCAACGACGATGCGGTACCGGTCGAGATCTCCGAAGCCGTCCTGTGTCTCGATCAGCTTGCTGGCAATGGCCGCGTCAGTTGCACCCGCAAGGGAGGCAGCCGACTTCATGTAGGCACGCAGGTCGGAATACTTGTATTCCTCTACACGGCGATGCGGCAGTCCACGGTCCCGAATCTGGCCGAGCGCCGCTTCGCGGAGAGCCTTGACGGCAACCGAGCCGGCCAAACCGTCTTTCGCGCTGTCGAAGCGCTCCAGCAGGTCGCTTTCCGCCTGGGTGTGTTTGATGGGTGCGCTGGCGTTCATATCGCTTTGCTCCCTCAGGCGGCCGTGTCGATGTAGTCGGCGTAACCGTTCTTTTCCAGCTCCAGCGCAAGGTCCTTGTCACCGGTCTTGACGATGCGGCCCTTGGACAGAACGTGGACGACATCCGGAACGATGTGGTCAAGCAGACGCTGATAGTGGGTGATCACCACCATGGCGCGATCGGGACCGCGCAGCTTGTTCACGCCTTCAGAAACGATCCTGAGCGCATCGATGTCGAGGCCCGAATCCGTCTCGTCGAGAACGCAGAGCTTCGGCTCAAGCAAGGACATCTGCAGAATTTCCGCACGCTTCTTCTCGCCACCCGAGAAGCCCACATTGAGCGGGCGCTTCAGCATATCCATGGAGACGTTCAGGTGGCCGGCAGCCTCCTTGACGCGCTTCATGAAGTCCGGGATCGACAGCGTGTCCTCACCGCGCGCCTTGCGCTGTGCGTTCATCGCCGTCTTGAGGAATTCCATGGTGGCAACACCCGGGATTTCGATCGGGTACTGGAACGCCAGGAACAGGCCCGCAGCAGCGCGCTCATCCGGCTCCATCTCAAGAAGGTTCTCTCCGTTGAACAGGATCTCGCCTTCGGTAACCTCGTAGTCGTCCTTGCCGGCCAGGATGTAGGACAGCGTCGACTTGCCGGAACCGTTCGGGCCCATGATGGCGTGTACTTCGCCTGCATTGATGGTCAGATCGATGCCGCGCAGGATCTCTGTTTCGTCTTCCGCAATGCGGGCATGCAGGTTTTTGATCTCAAGCATTGAGATTGTTCCTCGTATTTCGGCGGGCATTCAAGGCCCAAATCAATTCGTAACTTTGCAGGCCCTCTAGCCCACGGATCCTTCCAGGCTGATCGAGATCAGCTTCTGTGCCTCGACGGCGAATTCCATGGGCAGCTGCTGGATGACGTCCTTGACGAAACCGTTGACGATCAGCGCCACGGCTTCTTCTTCCGACAATCCGCGCTGCAGGCAGTAGAACATCTGGTCGTCCGAGATCTTCGAGGTGGTCGCCTCGTGTTCGAACTGGGCCGAGGCATTCTTGCTCTCGATGTAAGGCACGGTGTGAGCACCGCAGTCCTGGCCAATCAACAGTGAGTCACACTGGGTGAAGTTGCGCGCATTCGAGGCCTTGCGGTGAGCGGAGACCAGGCCACGATAAGTGTTCTGGGACTTGCCTGCGGAAATGCCCTTGGAAATGATCCGGCTGGAAGAATTCTTGCCCAGGTGGATCATCTTTGTGCCGCTGTCGACCTGCTGGTAGCCGTTGGAAACCGCGATCGAATAGAACTCACCACGCGAATTTTCGCCGCGCAGGATGCAGGACGGGTATTTCCAGGTAATCGCCGAACCGGTCTCGACCTGCGTCCAGGAGATCTTGGAATTCTTGCCGCGGCAGTCGCCACGCTTCGTGACGAAATTATAGATGCCGCCCTTGCCGTCCTTGTCGCCCGGGAACCAGTTCTGGACGGTGGAGTACTTGATCTCCGCATCATCCAGGGCCACCAGTTCAACGACAGCGGCATGAAGCTGGTTCTCGTCACGCTGAGGTGCCGTACAGCCTTCCAGGTAGGACACGTAAGCGCCCTTCTCGGCAATGATCAGCGTACGTTCGAACTGTCCGGTGTTCTGTTCGTTGATACGGAAATAGGTCGACAGTTCCATTGGGCAGCGAACGCCTTCAGGCACATAGACAAAGGATCCATCCGAAAAGACAGCCGAGTTCAGCGTCGCGTAGTAGTTGTCGGTCACCGGAACGACGGAGCCAAGATACTTCTTCACCAGATCCGGATATTCGCGCAGTGCTTCGGAAATGGAGCAGAAGATGACGCCGGCTTTCTTCAGCTCTTCCTTGAACGTGGTCACGACGGAAACGGAATCGAACACAGCATCGACCGCAACCCGGTTCTTCGGCTCGACACCGGCCAGGATTTCCTGCTCGCGCAGCGGAATACCGAGCTTTTCGTAGGTCGCCAGCAGTTCCGGATCGACTTCGTCCAGGCTTTTCGGGCCTTCGACGGATTTCGGGGACGCCCAATAGTAGAGGTCGTCGAGATCGATCTTCGGGTAGGAAACGCGCGCCCAGGTCGGCTCTTCCATTTGCTGAAAGCGGCGGAGCGCATCAAGGCGCCATTCGGTCATCCACTCCGGCTCGTTCTTTTTAGCCGACAGAAAGCGAACGGTTTCCTCGGACAGGCCTTTGGCGCCTTTTTCCGACTCGATATCGGTCACAAAGCCGTATTTATACTGGTCGACATCGATGGCTTTCACCGTATCGATGGTTTCCTGTACAGCTGGCATGTCTTGCCTCCATTCAACAGGCCTCGTGCCTGCTTTTGTTATTTCCTGCAGGGACCTTGTCACCTGCGCCATGTCTGGCAGCGAAGCTGCCTAAATCTTGTCGTCAAGCCGCCTGATGACGTGCTTGCGGATTGAGCCTGCCGACGATTTTCGGCCACAGCTCAAGGAACCTGTCGATATCGGCGCCGCAGGTATTCCACCCCATGCTGATACGCAAGGCGCAGCGGGCAAGATCTTCCGGAACGCCCATGGCTGTCAGCACATGAGACACGGACACCTTGCCGGAAGAACAGGCTGAACCGGATGAAACCGAGATATGGTCGAGATCGAAGGCGATCAGCGCGGTTTCTGCCGGAATGCCCGGAACGGCAAAGCAACAGGTGTTGGACAGTCTTTCAGCCTTGTCGCCAAAAATAACTGTCGAAGGACAAATCGCGCACAGCCCGGCTTCGAGCTTCGCCTTCATATCGCTCAGATGGCGCGTATCGGCCGATTCTTCAAGAGCAGCCTTGCTGGCAATGCCGAAGCCGGCGATTGCCGAAACGTTTTCCGTTCCGCCGCGGCGCCAGTTTTCCTGACCACCACCAACCATCAAAGGCGCAGGTACACGGGCCGTTGAACGCACCACAACCGCGCCAATGCCTTGCGGACCACCGAACTTGTGAGCAGACAGCGTCAGGACATCTGCCTTCCAGCTTTCCAGATCGATCGGCATCCGGCCGGCAGCCTGAACCGCGTCGACGTGAAAGAAGTGGCCGTGTCTTTCGGCAATGGCACCGATTTCGGCAAGAGGCTGGATGACACCGGTTTCATTGTTGGCAGCCATTACGGAAATGAGGCTTGGCCCGGCGTCCTTGACAGCCAGTTCGAGGGCACCGAGCTCAACACGGCCATCGCTGTCGACAGGTATGACCACCTGATCGGAAACCGCAAAGCGTCCGCCGGTCATCACGGAAAGATGCTCGATCGCGCTCCTGAACAACTTGTCGAGGTAAACGGGCGCTCCCTGGTCCTGCCAGGTCGGTGAAAGCGCCGTCATGTTCGCTTCCGTTCCGCCGGACACAAATGTCACAGCACGGTTCCTGGCATTGCAAAGACGGGCGACCTGTTCGCGTGCGGTTTCAATGCGTCCACGCGCCTTGCGGCCGTGAGCATGAACGGAGGATGCGTTGCCTGCATCATTCAGCACCTCGATCATGACCTCACGCGCGGTTTCGCGCAGAGGCGCGCCGGCGTTGTGGTCCAGATAGATCGGGGCTGACTGCTGCTGCATAGCGCCTCTTACGCTTGAACTCGAGTTTCGCAAAAATCGAATTTTCGCTTTATTATCAGTCACATGTGCGAAAAACCTTGAATTTTTCCGCCATGATGACGATAACTGCCCCCAACCGGTCGAACCGAGCATCGTCTGCCTGTTGAGGGATGGTGCGAACTTTCGAATAATTCTAAACAGGGTTCTAGAAACTCGGAGACAAAGAGTCAAGTTTAGACTTACGGGAAACCACGTATCGTGAGCCCAAATTACCGCGCGATCTTCTTCTGCGCGACAAAATGACAAGGACATAGCGTTTCATGCCTGAGGTGATCTTCAACGGTCCCGCCGGCCGGCTTGAGGGCCGGTTCCATCCCGCCAGAAAACGCAACGCGCCCATTGCCCTGGTTCTGCATCTGCATCCGCAATTCGGCGGCACGATGAACAACCAGATCGTCTACCAGATGTACTACATGTTCGCCCGGCGCGGATTTGCAGTGCTGCGTTTCAACTTCCGCGGCGTCGGCCGGTCGCAAGGCTCCTTCGACCATGGCCAGGGCGAACTGTCCGATGCAGCGGCGGCTCTCGACTGGGTGCAGACCGTACACACAGACGCCCGCGCCTGCTGGATTGCCGGTTTCTCGTTCGGTGCCTGGATCGGCATGCAGTTGCTGATGCGCCGCCCTGAAGTGGAAGGCTTCATCTCGGTCGCCCCACCGGCAAACCTGCACGACTTCTCTTTCCTGGCCCCCTGCCCGTCCTCCGGCCTGATCATTCATGGTGATAACGACAAGGTCGTTCCGCAGAAGGATGTGCAGACGCTGGTCGACAAGCTGAAAACCCAGAAAGGCATCGTGATCGATCACGAAACCATTCCGGGAGCCAACCATTTCTTCGAAAACGATATGGACGAGCTCATGCAGCGTTGCGGCACATATGTGGATGGGCGGCTTGGGCTGACGCCATCCGATTACGTCGACATCGACTGACACGACACCAAAGCCCGCCACCCGGCGGGCTTTTCATTTGTCCGAACGCCTGCGGTTCTCATGCCCGTGTCAATAGACAGTCTCGTCATCCGCTCGGCAAAGTCCGAAGATTTCCAGGGACTTTGCGCGCTCTATGCCCAACTGATTTCCAACGACATTGCCGCTGATGATGATTTTCGCCTCGAAACTTTTCACCAGATCCTGACGCAACAAGGTGTCGATTTGCTTGTCGGAGAACTGGCAGGCACATTGGTTGCGACCTGCATGCTGATTGTCGTGCCCAATCTGACGCGTGGCTGCGCATCATTCGCCCTTGTTGAAAATGTCGTTACACATGCCGACTGGCGGGGGAGCGGAATTGGAAAGGCACTACTTCGTGTTGCCACCGACAAGGCGTTTTCGGCCGGATGTTTCAAGGTGATGTTGCTGTCGGGTTCAGCCAACAAGGACGCTCATCGGTTCTACGAGAACCTCGGGTTCACCACCTCCAAGACTGGCTTTGAATTACGCGCTCCAGGGTACCCTGCACGCAATTGAGAGCAACCGCCAAGTCCCTGTAACATTTAGCAGACTGGACAGACTGGTATTTGCCTGCCTTGATTTCCCAGATTGAGAACCGGGAGGCGTGAACACGATGGCCGGCTACTTCGGGACGGAACAGCAAATCAAGCTCCAGCAGCGAGCGGAAGAACGTTACGGCTGGACCATGAAGACGCCCGGAGCCTGCTGCAATGTACGCACGCTCGGTACGGACGACCCTGATGCCCTGGGGTTCGACTCCATTTTCGAAGTACTGGCAGAAGATGGCGTGTTCGGGTTTCGTCTGCTTGAGAAAGCCCGTCAGCCCGACCTGGAAAACGCTCTGACAGAAAACGGCTACCGGCTGGACACCTGGGATGTATTCGTGGGCGACACAAATGCGATCCGCGACGCAACAAGGCCGACCCTTTCGACCGCCCTTCCAGGCGGCATTCGCGCATTTTCAGAGCTTGACGGTGCAGAGGGTCCACTGACGCGTTCGTTCCAGGAGTTTATGGCAGCGGCTGGAATCGCTCCGTTCTCAGGATCGTTCCTGAATGGCGATCATGGTGCGGTTGTTTCCGTCGGGTTGATGGATGACGCAGGTTGCCTTGCCGCTTGTGCCCACGCCTATCTGCCGCACAATCATCACAGCCCCTATCACAAGTATGCCTGGGGTGGTCTCGTTGCCGTTGCGCCTGAACATCGCGGTAAAGGGTTCGGCACTTACGTCAATGCGCTGATGGCGGACGCAGCATTGACACGACTTTCAGCGACACATGTCTATGAACTGGTAGCGGCAACGAACACAACATCACGCCGAATGGTCGAAGGTTGCGGGCTTTCGTTGTCGCAAGAACTCTATTCCGGGCTCGCGACCAGAGGAGCAGAACGGTTTACGCGATAAGACCCAAAGCCGTTTTCCGACTTCTGCCTACCCCTGGAAGGGTTTCGGACGCGGCACGCCCGGACCAGTATCCAGACCGTCGTCAGGTCCAGCCAACGGGTCTTCGCCCTCTGCAACGGTGCCTTTAATGGGAGGACCGGCATAATCTTCTGGCGGCGGAACGCTTGAGGCAAGTTTACAATCGGTCAGCCAGATATCGTACACGGGGTGCTCAACCGCGTGGAGGCCCGGGCTGGCTGCAAACATCCAGCCGGAATAGATCCGCCGTACTTCGTTGTTCAGCGTGATTTCATCGACCTGAACAAAACCGGTCGTGAGAGGCGATTCTGTCTGAGGGCGCGTGTGACAGACCCTTGGCGTGACCTGCAGCGCACCGAACTGGACGGTTTCACCAATGTAAACATCGAAGGAGATGATACGTCCGGTGATCTTGTCGAGGCCCGAAAAGACGGCGACCGGGTTTTCGATCTTTTGAGCGTTTGCAGAAACCAGGGGCATGACCATCGCCATCGCCGCGATTCCAAGGCCTGCGCCCAGGCGCTTTACCGCTTTCATCGTGTCAAACTGGTCCGCCATCAGCTTCAATTCGATTCCTCAGGTGCTAAGCATACGTGTGTTCTTTTATGCGGCGCTAGCACCGAATTGCGGCCCGGAAAAGACAAAGCTCGTTCCGGGCCGAGAAATGATCTAGCCGATTTCCGCCAGACGACCGAGCGCCGTCTGGACCTTCTCCAGCTTTTCCTTGGATTCGGCAACTTTTTCGCGTTCGCCGTCAACAACCTCTTCGGGGGCCTTGGCAACGAATGCCGGGTTGGAAAGCTTCTTCTCGATCTTCGAGATCTCACCTTCCAGCTTGCCGGCTTCCTTCTGAAGTCGGGTCTTTTCTGCACCAAGGTCGATGACCCCGGCGAGTGGCAGACAGACCGTGGCTTCGCCAACAATAATCTGGGCCGCTCCGGAGGGAGCTGCATCAGCCAGGGAAACGGTCTCTGCCCTTGCCAGACGAAGAATGGCAGATTCGTGGGTCTTGAGCCGAGCCTTGGTTTGTTCGCTGGCCCCTGTGACGACCACGGAGACCTTCGCACCTGCCGGAATGTTCATTTCCGCGCGAACCGATCTGATTTCGGAAATCAGATCCACGAGCCAGTTGATCTCACCAGCCGCAGCCTCATCGGAAACCTTGGGCTCCGGCCAGGCAGTCAGCATCAGCAAGCCATCATGCGCGTTGCCTTCGTTTCCGAGACGCTCCCACAGTTCTTCCGTCAGGAACGGCATGATCGGATGCAGGACCTTCAAGATTTCGTCCAACGCCCATGCTGCCGTTGCCCGGGTTTCAGCCTTGGCAGCTTCATCATCACCGTTGAAGATCGGCTTTGCGAGTTCCAGGTACCAGTCGCAGAACGTGTTCCAGGTGAACCGATAGGCAGCACCGGATGCATCGTTGAACCGGAAGTCCTCGAGTGCCGTGGTCACCTCGGCGATACAGCGGCTTGCTTCCGTTGCGATCCAACGGTTGAGCGTGTGCTTGGTTGCTGCCGGGTCGAACCCTTCCATCCGGGCACAGCCGTTCATTTCGGCGAACCGGGCAGCGTTCCAGAGTTTGGTGGCAAAGCGCTGACCGCCTTCGGCTGCCTGGTCGGACATTCGAAGCATTCTGCGGGCCTGAACCTCCTGGCTCGCAAGCGCAAACCGGGTGGCATCGGCGCCGAAACGGCCGATCAGATCGAGAGGATCGATCACGTTTCCGGTCGACTTGGACATTTTCTTGCCCTTGCCGTCAACAACGATCGAGTTGAAGTAAACCGTGTGGAACGGCACTTCGTCCATGAAATGAATGCCCTGCATCATCATCCGGGCAACCCAGAAGAAGATGATGTCGAGACCCGTGATGAGCACATCCGTCTTGTAGTAGCGCTCGAGTTCCGGCGTCTTGTGTGGCCAACCAAGCGTCGAAAACGGCCAGAGCGCAGAGGAGAACCACGTGTCCAGGACGTCCTCGTCCCGCGTCAGCGCCTTGCCGCCTGCCATTGCAACGGCCTCTTCCTCGGAATGCGCGCAGTATTCCTTGCCATCTTCATCGTACCAGACAGGGATCTGATGGCCCCACCAGAGCTGGCGGGAAATACACCAGGGCTGAATGTCGTTGAGCCAGTTGAAATAGACCTTGTCGGCGTTGCCGGGAATGAGCTTGGTCGTGCCGTCCTGAACGGCTTTCAGGGCGGGGGCCGCCAGTGTCTTGGCATCGACAAACCATTGGTCCGTCAACATCGGCTCAATGACGACCTTGGAGCGGTCTCCGAACGGCTGCATGATCTTCTTGGATTCAACCAGCGGCAACCGCTCCGGCGCTTCCACGCCTTCCTCCAGCGGACGAACGACGGCCCGGCCAAGCGTGTTCCATTCAGGGGCCTGCCCCTTCATCCAGGTAACGTCCGGATGATCCGCCGGCGCCGTAACTGCCAGACCTTCCGCCGTGATCTGTTCAATAACGCGTTTGCGCGCCTCGAACCGGTCAAGTCCACGCAGATCGTCCGGAACGATATTGATGAGATCGACCTCTTGAATGGTCATCTCTGCGCCCTCGATGATCGCCTGGGCCTTGGCGGCCTCTTCGACATAAGGCGCACCATCGGCGCGCATCGCACCCTTGGTGTCCATCAGGCGGTACATCGGGATCTTGTTGCGCTGAGCGACACCATAGTCGTTGAAATCATGTGCACCGGTGATCTTGACCGCCCCCGAGCCGAAATCCGGATCCGGATATTCGTCGGTGATGATCGGGATCAGACGGCGATGTTCCTTTGGCCCGACCGGGATTTCGCAGAGTTTGCCGACAATTGGCTTGTAACGCTCATCGTCCGGATGAACGGCAACGGCACCGTCACCCAGCATGGTTTCCGGCCGTGTCGTGGCAATCGAAATATAGTCACGGGTCTCGCGAAGGGTGATGTTCCCCTCTTCGTCTTTCTCGACGTATTCATAGGTCGCGCCACCAGCAAGCGGGTAGCGGAAGTGCCACATGTGTCCGTCGGTTTCGATGTTCTCGACCTCGAGATCCGAAATGGCTGTCTCCATCTTCGGATCCCAGTTGACGAGCCGCTTGGACTTGTAGATCAGGCCCTCGTTGTAGAGGTCGACAAAAACCTTGCGGACGGCCTCCGACAGGCCTTCGTCCATGGTGAACCGCTCACGCGACCAGTCGCATGATGCGCCCAGACGCTTGAGCTGAGCGATAATCGCGCTGCCGACTTCTCCCTTGTAGCGCCACGCACGCTGCACGAATGCCTCGCGGCCGATCTCTGTGCGGCTCGGCTCGTTGCGTTCGGCCATCTGTCTTTCGACAGCGATCTGAAGCGCGATCCCCGCATGGTCGGTGCCCGGCTGCCAAAGGGTGTCAAAGCCCTGCATGCGCTTCCAGCGGATCAGGATGTCCTGAAGTGTGTTGTTGAGAGCATGCCCCATGTGCAGCGAACCGTTTACGTTCGGCGGCGGAATTACGATGGAAAAGGAGGCTGCGCCCTCTTTGGCACCAGCTCCGGCCTTGAAGGCCGCCGCCTTTTCCCAGGTTTCGTAAATCCGCGGCTCAACGCTGGCCGCATCGTAGGTCTTATCCAGCATCAGGGTCACTCAATGGGAGAATGAATTTCGATTTTCGTGAAGCACCGTGTAAATCGGATGCGCTGCCGCAAGTCAACCGCCTATGCGGGGCAAACCTGCTGCCCAGTAGCGCTTTTGATAGGTGAATTGCCTGTCTTCCGATCAGAACTTGGGTTGAATGACGTTTGCTGCGATAAGCGGGTCATGACCGTTTCAATCCGTCCGCACCACCTGCTTTGCATGCTGACCTATCTGGGCAAAGGCTATACGCCGGCCTTTGTCCAAAATTACAGCACAATCGTTCAGCGCCTGAATGAAGGTGAACCCATTGAGCTGGTAGAAGGTCCAGACACCTTGTGCCAGCCAATGTTGGACGAACCGGGGTGCCATTGTCGAAATGAAAGCGTTCGCGACAGGGACCGGACAGCGGCCGCTGATATTGCACTGGCGCTCGGACGCCCTCTTGAAAAGGGAAATTCCATCATTTTGGACCGACAGACACTGTCTTTTCTGAGGGATGCGTTCGCTAACGGCTCAATCCGCAAGGCATGCCAAGGCTGTGATTGGCAGAGCATGTGCTCAGCGATTGCCAGAAACGAATTCAGGGGATGCCATCTGACACCCCCTGACTGAAATCTTCGGACAAATCCGGCCTAGCGCCGGCGCGTCACGCGCTGAATTTCCTTTTGAACCATCTGCTCGACCATGCCAGGCAGGTTCTGGTCCAGCCACGCCTTCAGCATCGGCCGCAGCATTTCCTTGACCAGCTCCTCAACAGTCTGCGCCTGCGAGCCAACAAACATGTTCGACAGGTTGTCGAATGCCGCGTGAACGGCTTCACCGGTGTTCTGCGATGTCAGAGGGGCATCGTCCGCCACATTCGGCAAATCGTCAGGCACCGGCCGAGCGGCCATCACAGGCTCAGGGTCGAAAACAGGTTCCGGTTCGGGGTCAAATTCAGGAGCAGGTGGAGCCGCGAAGGAAATGTCTCCTTCGTCGCCGTCCAGGTCCTCTGCCATTCCTTCGACAATGTCCATCGCATCATCGTCAGGAATCGCCAGTTCCTCGGTCAGCTCCAGAACGTCTTCGCCTTCGTCTTCTTCGGCATCCGCAGCCATGGCCGCAGCCATGTCATCCGCGTCGTCATCTTCTACCGGAAGGTCGTCTTCATCATCGTCGCTGCTCATGTCGAACAGCTTGTCGAGATCGTCCTGGGACATTTCGGAGGCATTGCCCATATCGTCCGCCGCCTCTTCTTCTACTGGTGTCTCTACGGGTTCGCTGCTGCCGCTTTCGCCGTCTTCGGCTCCCTGGGAGTCCTCATCGGATATGATTCGGCGGATCGACGCGAGGATTTCCTCCATCGACGGCTCATCAGCCTTCTTCGCCTGCGCCATGACTTCCCCCGTACTTACCGGCTACGCTCAGGAACAGTCTGTTCCATCAAAATGATTCGTTAACCGAAATTATGCGGGTCAATAAGAAACGCGCAAAGTGAACGCGCCCCGAAGCATCGCCTTATCCCCTTTTTAGTCGGGAATTACCGATCAAGGGTGGAATTCGGCCAGGCGTTTCACGTCATCCTTCGTAAATTTGTCAGGATGTTCAGCCGAATAACAAAAGCGGCTGAAGATCTTTCGACCGTCAGCCGCCATCGTGAAGAATATAAGTTACCAGTTTCTTACCGGCCATCCGGAGTGCGCAGACCAAACCACTGGTCCCGCACAGCCTCGTAATGCTGCTTCGGATTGTAGCGGGCAACGTTGAGGCCAAGTGATTCAGCGTCCAACCGGCCAATCGAAGCAACCAGCTGATATCCGCTGACAATCCGGTTGCGCTGCGCTGTTACGAGATTGGACTGCTGAATGACCAGTTCGCGCTGAGCGTCAAGAACGTCGAGCGTGGTGCGCTGACCGACGCGCTGCTCTTCAATAACGCCTTCCAGAGCCAGCTGTTGTGCTTCGACGGCGGCCTGGGCTGCAACGATGGAAGCTTCTGCCGCCTGGTAGTTACCCCAGGCGGAAATGACGTTGGCGCGAATCTGATCGCGCGCCACATCCAGTTGCAGACGGGTCTGGCCCAGCTCTTCCTTGGCCTGCCGCACGCGCGACGACACGCCACCACCCTGGTAGAGCGGAATGCTGACGTTACCGAAAATCTGCGCATTATCGCTGTAGTCGGTCGTTGCAGACGGGTTCCACGATCTGGAAATGCTGCCATCCAAGGTGACGGTCGGCAGAAGTTCGCCTTCGATCGTCTTGGTGTTGAAAATGGCAGCATCGACAAGGTGTTGTGCCTGACGGATCAATGGCTGATGTGTTTCACTCAGCTGCATCGCCTCGTCAATGGACTTGGGAACGTAGCGGCTGATCGACGTATCCGCCGACAGGCTGCGTGCCTCAACGCCGATCACCTGACGGTAGATGGCGCGGCTTGTATTCAGGTTGGCCATCGCGGTGTTGAGGCTGGCGCGGGCTTCGGCGGCGCGGGCTTCTGCCTGGCTGACGTCCGTCCGGGTGCCCTCACCTACGTCGAACCGGTCACGTGCGGCTCTTACCTGTTCCTGAAGGAAGGCAAGGTCACTGCGCTGAAGCGACACCAGAGCCGTATCCCTGATCACATCCACGTAGGACGTTGCCGCATCCAGCAGCGTGTCCTGCTCCGTCGACATCAGGCTTTCACGCTGAGCACGCACGACAGCTTCTGCCTGACGGGTGGAATTGATCGTCCGGAAGCCGCGGAACAGGGTCTGACTGATTGTCAGCGAGATCGACGCATTGTTGCGATAGTCGATCGCCGAGTCGGCCCCGGCTGCGAGGCGTCCGGCTGCTGCGGATGCTGTCACGGTTGGCCGCCAGCCCGTCAGTGCCTGAGGCACATTCTCATCCACACCACGAAGCTGCGCACGCGCCGCGTTCAAGGTGGGATTGTTCGAATAGGCAAGCGCCAGCGATTCTCTGATGGTTTCAGCATCAGCGGGAGACAGGGAGGCACCGGTCAAGGCGGTGGCGGAAACGCCACCCAACAGGCCAATAGCAATGGTCAAAACTTTTAGAGTTGAACGACCAGACACCCCACACTCCTTCCGGGTCAACCTACTTGATCCTGTTGAGTAAACTGATGGGTGTTATTCTTCAACCGTTTGAGAGCGGATAATTGCGAATTTCCGCGAGTGCGGCTTAATGGCAACAAGTTATCGCTGCGTTAAGCCATTTCTCCGCTTTTAAAGCAAAAACCCGCCATCATTCGGCGGGTTTCTGTCAGTCCGGACCAAATTGATCGCTCAGAAAACGAATTCGTCAGCCTTGTCGAAGCCAGGAAGCACGCTAACGGAGGCATTGAAACCGAATCGGCTGCTCACCGCAGAACCCGATTTCTGGTAGAGTTTGGCGACGCCAGCACCACCGCGTCCTTCAATCACTGCCAGACGTCCTGTCGGCTTCAGCTGGTCAGTCAGAGCCTTTGGCAGCACTTCGACGGCTCCGTCCACGAAAATGACGTCGTAAGGGCCTTCGGAAGAATAGCCTGCTGCCAGTGCGCCTTCCACGACAACCGCATTTTCGATGCCGAGATCGACCAGAACCTCGGTTGCCGTCTTGGCAAGGTCCGGATTTTCCTCAAGAGCCACGACGGAAGCAGCAAGTTTGGAAACGACTGCAGCGCTGTAACCGGTGCCAGCTCCAATGACCAGAACGACATCGCCTTCCCGGATATCCGCTAGTTGAACCAGCTTTCCGAAAATATGCGGCTTCATCAGCATGCGGCCGGTTTCGACTGCTCCAATCGGCAGATCTTCGTCGATATAGGCAACGGCACGTTTGGATGCGGGAACGAAGCGCTCGCGCGGCACCACTTCCATTGCGTCCAGGATCCGGTGATCGGTCACATCGTTGGTGCGCAGCTGGTTATCCACCATCTTGCGGCGGGACTGATTAAAGTCCGTCATATCGGCCCTCACTTTGACATGCCGGATTACCGGCGCCTCTTGAGAAACGTTCATTAGCGATGCAAAGGCTGCCTGACAAGTATGCGCGCGAGCAGATCCTGCGATGGCACCCGGATTCTACGGAAAATAAGCAGCAACTCATGGCTTTCCTCAAATCGATAATCGGCAACGGTGGAAATGTGTACGACGTTGAAAACAGGGCTTGACCAAATCGTGCAACTGTTTGATAAGGCGCGGCACACCACCTAGGGGCCCTGTGGCGGAGTGGTGACGCAGCGGATTGCAAATCCGTGTACACCGGTTCGATTCCGGTCGGGGCCTCCAGACACTTTTTCAGATCATTGCATGTTTTCAGGCGTTCGTTGTCCTGAACGAAGCCGATGCTACATCTTTCCCTTGCGTCATGTTAGCTTCTGTCCAGAAGCCTTGAAAAAGGGGATGTGCCATGAAAACACCAGGTGGAAGTCCGCCAGCGCCAGGCAAACCGGCGCGAGTGATCACGACATCAACCATGAAACGCGTTGAACCGCCCCGGCCGCGCAAGACACCGCAAGCGGTTTCCGCGAGCGACAATACCGCGGCTCTTGTGGAAGCCTTGCGCCAGCGCATCAATGACCTGGAAAACCGAATAGCTGATCTGGAAAGCGTGATTTCGCTACAGAACCAGGATGTCATTATCAGTGCGCCGAAAAGCGTGCTCATCCAGGGCATGGACACTGTCGAGATCTCGGCCGGCAGCAAATTCAAGGTTTCTGCCAGCATGACCGAGACAAGCACTCCCATCGCCAGGTTTTCCGGCATTCTTGAGTGCGACATCGTCAAGGCGAACACGGTGATGGGTGCTGCCTATACGCCTGGCGCGGGTAACATCTGGTAGTTTTTGGCAAGGATGCGGGTGACGATCGTTTCTCACGTGCTCCATCCGCATTTATCCTGCCTTGACCGAACGCTGTAACAGCACGGAAGCTGCCTAGCATGAAGGAACCGAGTTTCAGCATTGGCGTCGAGGAAGAATATCTCCTCGTCGACAGATCGACCCGCATGTTGGCGAGTTCGCCGCCACCGGAACTGTTCAAGGCCTGCGAAACCGACCTCGAAGGACGGGTCAGTCCTGAATTTCTGAAATGTCAGATCGAGGTTGGAACACCGGTTTGCTCCAGTCTGCAGGAAGTCCGCACGGAACTCGGCTATTTCCGCAAGACGATTGCGCGCCAGGCGGCAGTCTTCGACCTGGCGCCGATTGCGTCTTCAACCCACCCGTTCGCCGACTGGACGGACCAGCCGCACACAGACAAGGAACGTTACAACGAGATCGCCAGGACAATGCAGCTCGTGGTCAAGCGCATGGTGATCTGCGGAATGCATGTTCATGTCGGTATCGAAGATGAAGAACTGCGCATCGAGCTGTTCAATCAGCTCGCCTATTTCCTGCCGCACCTGCTCGCACTCAGCACTTCATCCCCGTTCTGGCGTGGTCGGAACACCGGCCTGAAGTCCTATCGCCTATCGGTTTTCAACGAAATGCCGCGGACCGGCCTGCCACCCGGGTTCGACAGCTATTTCGACTATCGGCACACGGTCGACATTCTCGTTCGCGCCGGTGTCATCGAAGATGCCACCAAGATCTGGTGGGACCTGCGCCCCTCCGACCGGTTTCCGACACTGGAAATGCGCATTACCGATGTCTGCCCCTTGCTTGACGACGCCGTCGCCATAGCGGCGACTTTCAGATGCCTGTGCCGCATGCTTTACAGGTTGCGCCGCGCCAATCAGGGTTGGCGGCAATATTCACGATTTCTGCTGGCGGAAAACCGCTGGCAGGCACAACGACACGGCACAAATGCACAACTGATCGATTTCGGCCGCAACGAAACGGCAGCCTTTCCGGACATGATCGAGGAACTGATTGAACTCATTCTTCCGGACGCCGTTCATTTTGACTGCGTGTCCGACGTGAACCATTTGAGGGAGATCGCCGCCCGGGGCACCTCCGCAGAACGCCAGCTGGAACTGGCTGGTGATATTCCTGAAGACGGTCACCTGCCCCAGGACACTCTCGACAGGATTGTCGACCTGTTGATTTCCGAGACCCAACGAGGGCTTTGATCAATCCAATCGTGGGTCGGCTCTCGCCACGATCAACCTGGTTGTCTTGGCGGTGTTCCGTGAGCGTCTGTGTGAAAAAACTCGGTCGAACCGGTCAGCACAAAGGCAAATTCGTCGATTTCCTCAATCACTGCAGCGGCAGAGCGTGACAGCCCGGACCTTGGGCGCATGCCGCGCTGCGCCTTGATCAAGGCCTGCCGCGCCAGTGCAAGCTGAGCCAGCAGGGCGTCGCGTTCCACGTCCTGCAATGGTGAATGGTGGCTGGTCTTTGCCATCAGGGCGTCCTTCGGTGCGCATTGTTCTTCTTTTGTTCTTTTTTCTGCACTTTGACGGATCTGTCAATGCGCCCAAAGTTGCGTCGCCTTGCGCCGTACCCGCCTCCCTTGCACCCTAACGATAGAAGTGCGGTACCGAACACGGATAAATGTTTGAAAAGGCAGGCAACAGCGCATAACAGCTTTTGGGACAGGACGAACAAATGCGCAGGACGTTCTTGCGGCAACGCATGTCGGGAACCGTCTGTACTTTTGGCCTTCCTACCGGCTAGATGAGTGACGAAAGGCAGATCGGCCGACCTGCCAACTGCAAGAGGCATTTTCATGGAACACGGCGGGGATTTGACCCTTGCGATAGAGCGCTTTGGCGGAACGCATGACGACTGGCTGGATTTATCAACCGGGATAAATCCATACAGCTATCCCGTGCCTGACGACCTGCCGCTGTCCACCTGGACCAGCCTGCCGGCACGCGGGGCCGAAGAACACCTGATTGCAGCTGCGCGCCAAGCTTATCGCATTCCCGACAATCTCGCTGTCTGTGCAGCGCCTGGAACACAGGTCCTGCTGTCGCTTCTTCCGACCATCCTTCCTGAAGGGCCGGTCGTTCTCGCCTCGCCCACCTATACCAGCCACAGGGATGCCTGGACGCGGGAAAGCCGAGCACCTATCGAAGTATCCAGCGTCTACTCCCTTCCCGCTGATGCAAAGATCGTGGTTCTGGTCAATCCGAACAATCCGGACGGGCGTCTGATAGATGTCAAAAGCCTGATCGAAATCGCGCGGACACTGAGCGCACGCGGCGGTTATCTGGTTGTGGACGAAGCCTTTGCCGATGTCGTTCCGGGCGCTACCTTGCTGCCGCACATCGGAACCGAAAACGTTGTCGTTTTGCGGTCCTTCGGAAAGTTCTTCGGTCTTGCGGGACTGCGGATCGGCTTTCTTGCAGGCGAAAAAACCGCCATTTCCAGAATGTCCGGCCTGCTCGACAGCTGGAGCCTCAGCGGACCGGCGCTGGAAATCGGAGCCAGGGCACTGCGTGACAGCACCTGGCAGGATCGGACAACCAGGCAGTTGATCGAAGACATGGCGGACCTGACAGTCGCACTTTCCGAGGCAGGTCTCAGTGTCTTCGGCGGCACGCCACTCTATGCGCTTGCCGGCCTGCGCAATCCCAAGGGCTTGCATGAGGCCCTTGCCCGCAGAAGGATCTGGACGCGGATCTTCGACTACGCACCAACCTGGATCCGCTTTGGCCTTCCAGGTGGACCGGAAAATCTCAAACGTCTGACAGACGCTCTTGCAGAAGCGCTAAAAGAGGTCTGACGGACCGGGATGCTGCTTTACGACCACGCTCTCTGGCTGCTTCTCGCCGCGCTGTTTCTGGACGCCCTGATCGGTGATCCCGACTGGATGTGGCAACGCCTGCCGCATCCGGTTGTCTGGATCGGCAAGTTGATCGGCCTGTTTGACCGGAATTTCAACAAAACGGAATTCGCACCGGCGACACGCAAGCTCGGCGGCGTGCTGACACTCCTGGCGCTGCTTGCCGGCGCCGGACTTGCCGGTGTCATCATTGAGGCAGTTGCGAAGTGGCTGCCATATGGCAGGGTGCTTGAGGCCGTCGTAGCTGCGGTGTTTATCGCTCAAAACAGTCTTTACCGTCACGTGGCAGCCGTGCGGGATGGCCTGTTGAAGGACGGGTTGGAAGGTGGCCGCAAGGCGGTTTCCATGATTGTCGGACGTGACCCGAACCGGCTGGACGAAGCCGGTGTCTCGCGAGCAGCCATCGAATCCTGCGCCGAGAATTATTCCGACGGTATCGTGGCACCCGTCTTCTGGTTCGCCGTGCTCGGCCTGCCCGGATTGATTGTCTACAAGGCGGTGAACACTGCCGACAGCATGATCGGCCACAAGAACGAGGTTTATGCAGACTTCGGGTGGGCGGCTGCCCGTTTCGACGATCTGGTCAATCTGCCCGCCTCGCGCCTGGCAGGGCTGTTTATCGCCTTGTGTGCGCCCTTGTCCCGAGGCTCGGTCCGCAAGAGCATTGCCTGTATTCTGGACGACGCCCGCAAGCACCGCTCACCAAATGCCGGTTGGCCGGAGGCGGCCATGGCAGGCGCATTGAACCTGGCTCTTGCAGGACCTCGGATCTATCCTAGTTACACCGTCAATGACCGGTATCTGAATGCGAGTGGACGAAAGGATGCGATGGCAGAAGATATTTCGCGCGCCTTGAGGATCCTCATTGGCTGCTACGCACTCGAAGCGTTGCTGATCGCATTTCTGGCGCTATTGCTGGCCTTCTAGGTCAGGCGTTTTCAGCCGCGCCGCGTGCGATCTTGAGGATGGCCTCCACGTCGAGGACGCTGTCCAGATGCCCTGCAAGATCATCCAGAATCCTGTCCATGTCCCTGTCATAACTGATGTCTGAGCGCACGCCGAAGGCATTCAGGTATGCCGTCCGGAACGCATCGGCGGTGAACAGGCCGTGAATGTAGGTTCCGTACACTCGGCCATCCGCTGAGACCGCACCATCGGACCGACCATCATCAAGGCGCATCATGGGATTGGTACAGTCTGGCCCGGTCGTTCGGCCAACATGAATTTCGTAGCCGGAGACAGGGGCTCCGCTGGCAACATGGGTCGCGCGTGCGGCAACGGTCGATTTGTCTGCTGTCAGTATGGTCTCGACATCCAGATAGCCCAGGCCTTCGACTGTTCCGGGAGATCCCTCGATGCCATCGGGATCCGAGATGATCTTGCCCAGCATCTGATACCCACCGCAGACGCCCAGGATATGCCCGCCCCGTCGGTGGTGTGCCTTGAGATCTATGTCCCATCCCTGTCTGCGGAAAAAGGCGAGATCACCAATCGTGGACTTCGACCCGGGCAAAAGCACAACATCGGCGTCTCCCGGCAACGGGGTGCCGGGTTGAACAAGCTCAAGCGTTACACCCGGTTCAAGCCGGAGCGGATCCAGGTCGTCGAAGTTGGCGATCCGCGAGATCACGGGAACGACGATCTTGAGCCCCCCGTCACCAAATCCGTCCGCCAGACCGAGTGCATCTTCAGCCGGAAGTTTCGCAGCATCCGCAAACCACGGGACAACACCTAGACCTTGCCATCCGGTGCGCCGCTCGATTTCTCGCAAGCCTTCGTCGAACAGGCTCGGGTCTCCCCGGAACCGATTGATGAAGAAGCCCTTGATGCGCTGCCGTTCGTTTTCTTCCAGCACCGCACAAGTTCCGACGACTGACGCAATAACCCCGCCGCGATCTATATCCGCACACAGGATCACCGGCAGATCCGCCGCCTCGGCAAATCCCATGTTGGCGATGTCTCCAGAGCGGAGGTTGATTTCCGCAGGGCTTCCTGCACCTTCGACAATCACCAGATCAACACCTGAGGCGTTTATCGAAAAACTCTCCAGAACCTTCGGTAATAATTCTGCTTTCTGCTTTCCATATTCGCGCGCCCGCATCGTGCCATGTCGCTTGCCCTGCACGATTACCTGAGCACCGGTGTCGGTTTCGGGCTTTAACAGAACGGGGTTCATGTGAACACTCAACGGAACGCGGCAGCCCATGGCCTGAAGCGCCTGGGCCCTGCCGATTTCGCCGCCGTCGGCTGTTACGGCAGCGTTGTTTGACATGTTCTGCGGCTTGAAGGGGCGCACGTTCAGGCCACGGTTGGCAAAGAGACGACACAGACCGGCGACGATCAGGCTTTTGCCAACATTCGAGCCAGTGCCCTGGACCATGATTGCCGGCACCTTGCCGACCGCTTTTGTCTCAACCATGCAACGTCAATCTTTGCCGAATGGTGCTGCGCCATATGGCCGAAATTCGCTTGGCACCGGAAGATTGGCGAGCCGCAGTTCCAGCATCAAGCGAACCGTCGGCCGAACGGCAAAGAGAACCGATCCGATCACGAACAACCATGTTCCTGCGTACATTAGGTTGTCGTAGAAAAAGAAGACGCTGCCGACAAGAAACGTCAATGCAGCCAGAAATTCGACAACGGTTCGGTAAAGTTCGTATTTCCGGACCGTTTCCACATGCGCCTGCGAGGCCGTGCGAAGACTGTGATCGAATAGCTTGCTCATCCTCGATCCCCTTTGATTACCTCTGGGTTTCGTGATCCAAGTGCCCGGGTCTAAAACTCGATGCCTTCCTGTGGTTTCACACCAGACCGGAAGGGATGTTTTATCTGGGTCATGTCAGTGACAAGATCTGCAATGTCGATCAGCTCGTCCTTGGCATTGCGCCCCGTGATGACGACATGCACATCGTCCGGTTTTTCGTTCTTAAGGAAATCGACCACTTCGGCAATGTCCAGATAATCGTAGCGCAGAACGATGTTGAGTTCGTCACACAGGATCAGACGATATTCACCGGATGTGATCATGTCCTTGGCGGCTTGCCAGGCTTCGTTCGCGGCATCGATATCCCGTTGCCGATCCTGTGTTTCCCAAGTGAACCCCTCACCCATCCGTTTGATCGTGACGAGGTCGGAGAACCGTTCCAGCGCCATGCGCTCACCGGTTTCGATCCGCCCCTTTACGAATTGCACCACGCCCACCTTGTGGCCGTGACCGAGAGAACGGAACACCATCCCGAAACCCGCTGTCGACTTGCCTTTGCCCTTGCCCGTGTGGACGATCAGCAATCCCTTTTCGATGGTCTTGGTCGCCATGATCTTGTCACGTGCGGCCTTTTTCTTGCGCATCTTCTCGGCATGGCGGGCATTGAGTTCTTCTTCGGTCAGTTCCGGCTTGTCCTTGTCGGCGGTCACGATGCGTCCGTCCCTTCCAGTCTTGTTTTCAAATCATTCAGTGCAGCATGGGTCGAATTGCGCCGCGGCGTCCAGAGGCCGCGTTCAATTGCTTCATGAAAGCGGTCCAGCATTTCGTTGAGACCCGCCGGATTGGCGTCCTTGAGGAAATCCAGAACTTCTTGGTTATCCACGTAGGCATCATACAGCTGGTCAAAATGGTGATCTCCCACGGCCCGGGTGGTCGCGGCAAATGCGAACAGATAGTCGAGCGTCGCAACCATCTCGAACGCGCCCTTGTAGCCATGCCGCATGACACCTGCGATCCACTTCGGATTTGCCGCACGAGCGCGCACCACGCGGCCGATCTCTTCCGAAAGGGTGCGGACCACCGGACGCTCAGGCCGCGAATGGTCGTTGTGGTAGACCGTCGGTGCTTCGCCTTTCAGTGCTTCGACAGTCGCTGCCAGTCCGCCCTCGAACTGATAATAGTCGTCACTGTCCAGAAGATCGTGTTCGCGGTTGTCCTGATTGTGCAGGACTGCGTCCACGGTTTTCAGCCTCGTTTCGAGATCGTGCCTGGCGACGGAGCCTTCCGCACCGCCACCGTAGGCGTAACCACCCCATGTCAGAAAGGCATCGGCAAAATCCGAACGTTCCTCCCAAAGCTTCTCGTCGATCAGCGCCTGCAGACCAGCACCATAGGCACCCGGTTTTGAGCCAAAGACACGGAACCCGGCCCTGCGTTCGGCTTCGTTCTTGTCCAGCCCTTCAGCCTGAAGCCGTGCACTTTCCGATCGCATTCGTGCGGCAATCGGATTGGCTTCGTCCGGTTCTTCAAGCGCACCGACCGCACGGGCGGCGCTGTCAAAAAGATCCATTTGATGCGGGAAGGCATCGCGGAAAAACCCGGAAACCCGCAAGGTAACGTCGACACGCGGTCGCCCAAGCTCTGAAAGCTTCAGAATTTTGAACCCGGTGACACGACCCGAACCCTGCTCCCACACTGGACGCGCCCCTATAAGCGCCAGCGCCTGGGCAATGTCGTCACCTCCGGTTCGCATGTTGGCAGTGCCCCAACATGTCAGGACCAGCGATTTCGGCCATTCGCCTTCTTCCTGGAAGTACCGTTCTGCAATGAGAGATGCGGATTGCCAGCCGAGCCGCCACGCGGTTTCGGTCGGCACCGCACGTACATCGACGGAGTAGAAGTTCCGGCCAGTGGGCAGCACATCCGGACGCCCACGCGAAGGCGCGCCGGACGGCCCGGGGGCAACGAACCCACCTTCCAATGCCGTCAGCACTGCGCTTGTTTCAGCGTGTCCGGAGCCGGTTACAGCCGGTCGCAGAACCTGGTTTAGATCATCCAGAACAGCAAGGGTCGATTGCCAGGCCTCAGGCACTCCGCGATTACCCGCAACGATTTCGTGGGCAAGAAGCTCGATACGTTCAACGGTATCGCCTTGCGATCTCCAGGGAACCTCCAGAACATGTGCGAGGTGCTCCGGTCGACCCTGCTGCCAGGGGGCAGCAAAATCGCAATCCAGTGGATCAAATCCTTCAAAACCGAGGTCCGAAGAGATGGCTCTTTGCAGGCTCTGCTGTTCCGGCCTGTTGCCTCGCGGTACCCTTGCCAACGCAACCAGCAGATCCATCAGAAGATCGCCTTCGGGACTTTCGCCAAGAATATGCAGCCCGTCCCTGATCTGCAGTTCCTTCAGGTCGCACAAGTGAGCGTCGAGGCGCGCAAGGCGGGTTTCCTCGTCCATGGTCTCGGTAATACCGATATCCTTGTCCAGACCATGCCGCGCAGCAGTGTCCAGGATGTCCCGCGTCAATGCCTTAAGGCGGCGCGGGTCAACGCCGCTCGCCAGATAATACTCATCAAGCAGCGTCTCCAGCTCTTCGGCGACGCCATGGCTCTCCGCCCGGGCCAAAGGCGGTGTCAGGTGATCGACGATGACGGCCGAAGTCCGTCGCTTGGCCTGCGCCCCCTCGCCTGGATCATTGACGATGAAAGGGTAGATGTTCGGAATTGGCCCCAGAACGGCTTCCGGAAAACAGCTTTCAGCCAGGGCCAGTGCCTTGCCGGGCAGCCATTCCAGATTGCCGTGTTTGCCGAGGTGAATGACGGCATCGACAGCGAATTGTTCTCGCAGCCAGATGTAGAAGGCAAAATAGTGGTGCGGCGGTACCAATGCCGGATCGTGGTAGGTTTCCTTCGGATCGATGTTGTAGCCACGCGCCGGCTGAATACCGACCACCTGATTGCCGAACCGGTGCAGGGCCAGGCGGAAATGGCCATCCGTTACATGAGGATCGTCCGACGGTGCTCCCCAACGATCAACAACTGCTGACCGAACAACGTCTGGCAACGTGTCGAAGGAGCGCTCGTAGTCCTGAAGCGACAAGGCCTGATACTCTTCCTTGCCTGATCGGCCCTCCAGGGCATTGGTTACGCCCGAAGTCAGGATTTCCATCAGATCGGCGGAGCTTGCTGGAACCTTGCCGACGTCATAGCCCGCGGCGGCCATGGCCTTGAGCAAATGAACGCATGACGCAGGCGTGTCGAGCCCTACACCGTTGGCAAGACGCCCGTCTCGGTTCGGATAGTTTGCCAGGATAAGGGCCGACTTCTTGGCTGCAGCCGGTTTCCGACCGAGTTTCCCCCAGGCAGCTGCAAGCGCCGCGGTAAACATGATCCGATCCGGAACAGGCGTAAAGGCAACCGGCGTCGACTGGGTGGCCTCATCGAAGACCCCTTCTTCCTTGAAGGAGACAGCACGGGTCAAGATCCGGCCGTCAATCTCCGGCAAAACGACATGCATGGCGAGGTCACGTATCGACAAGCCCTGATCGCTGTCTTCCCAGCCCTCTTTGGAGGAAGACGAAAAGACGACCTGCAACACGGGCTTGCCGGGTCGATCGAGCGGTGTCGGCTGATGGGCTGCTCCGGCCTTCGAGACGGCGAAGGCAGTACCGTTCAACACGACATCAGGCGGTGCCTCATCGAACAGGCTTTCCAGAACGGCGACGGATTCCGCTTCCTTCAGGCTGGAAACATAGATCGGCAGTGCATTTACGCCGGCTTTGTCGAGAGCAGCGATCAACGCATCCAGTGGTGCGGTTTGGGCACCTTGCACCAGAGCACGGTAGAAAGTGATCGCTGCAACAGGTCTTTCAGGATCCCGCCAGGAGGCCTTCAGTTGCGCTATATCGGGGGCGGCCTTGCCAGCAAGATAGATACCCGCGCGAGGAAGAGGCACCGGATGCGCGGGCTCTTCTCCCTTTCCGATCAGGTGCGTTGCATATCTCAAGGCATTGGCGTAATTCTCCGCGCCGCCTTCCACACAATATCGCCAGAAGCGATGCACTTCCGCTGGTGATCGGGTGGAGCGAGACGTCAGTTCTTCGTCCCACTTGTCGTCGCCTGGAATGACAATCAGATCGATGCCATTCGCGCGGACTTCTTCTTCAAACCTTTCCAGGCCGTAGCGCCAGTACTCCACTCCACCCAGAATTCGCAGAACGATCAGCCGAGACCCACGGACGGTCTGTTCGGCATAAAGATCGACCGAATAGGGATGCGACAGGGCCATGAGATTGGCGAGCCGCAGGTCTGCCCGGCCTGTTCCAAGCCGTGATTGCGCAGCGGCAAAGCTTCCCAGTTCGGTGTCTGCAGCGGACAGGAACAGAATGTCGGCTGGAGACTGGCCGAGATCGACCGCGTCCCCACCGTCATCGATCCGGCGCGTCTGGCTGGCGAGAATGTGCATGCTTGGTCTTTATTTCCAGCTTCTATCCAGCGTGTCAGGCAGCAGCCGTCAATTCACCCAGCAGGCCACGAACCGCAGTCAGGTCGAGGCCCTTCAAACCGATCACGACCAATCTGCCGCTGCTCTCGGCGCCGGCGGCGAACCAGGTTTCGACACGCGGTCCGACAGCTTGAACCATTGCAGGTGCTGCCTTGCCCTCGATTTTTACGGCCCCCTTGATACGCAGGACGCCTTTTTGCGCCATGGCTTCCAGAACCTTTGCCTCTGCATCTTTCAGGCTGGCGAAAGACGAGACTGCCAGCACGTGACTTTCAAAATCATCGTGATGGTGATGATCGTGATGATGGTCGTCATGGTGATGATCATGATCATCATCGTGGTCATGGTCATGGTCGTGGTCGTGGTCATCATGATGGTGATGATGCTCGTGCCGATCAGCCATATCGTCCTCAGCAGCAGAGCCTCTGCCGAGCAGAACTTCAATCGGAAGCGTGCCTTTTTCGGATGTCACCACGTGAACCGCCGGACGAACATCGGCGGCGATCTTCTCATGCACCTGCTTCAAAGCGTCTTCGGAGACGAGATCAGCCTTGTTCAGAACAACGAGGTCTGCGCAACGCAATTGGTCGTGGAAGAGTTCTTCAACAGGACTGTCATGATCAAGAGCCTCGTCGGCGGCACGCTGCGCGGCAAGTGCATCTTCATCAAGTGCGATCCGGCCTTCTGCGAGTGCAGCAGCATCCAGCACCGTGACAACACCATCTACCGTTACCTTCGGCTTGACGCTCGGCCAGGAGAAGGCCCGAACGAGCGGCTGTGGCAGAGCCAGGCCAGAGGTTTCGATTACAATATGCTCCGGCGGATTGTCCCGCGCGAGCAGCATTTCCATGGTTGGCAGGAAATCGTCGGCAACGGTGCAACATATGCAGCCATTGGTAAGCTCAACCACCTCTTCCGCGGCGCAATCGGGATCAGCGCATCCATTCACCAGGGAACCGTCGAAGCCCATGTCCCCAAACTCGTTGACAATAAGGGCAATGCGTTTGCCATTGGCATTGGTAAGCAAATTGCGGATCAGCGTGGTCTTGCCTGCTCCGAGAAACCCAGTGACGATCGTTGCCGGAATTTTTGCGCCCGGCTGCAGGGATGAAGTGGTCATAATTTGATATCCGGTTGTGATGTGGGTTTCAAAAGTATCGGCAGCCCCGCAGCAACGAAGACGACCTGTTGGCACCTATGCGCCATATCCTGGTTCAGTCGTCCCTGCACATCGCGGAACGACCTCGACAGATGGTTCTCCGGCACGATCCCCATACCAACTTCGTTGGAAACGAAAACGCACGGCCCCTGAAGATCCTTCAGAACCGCGCAAAGCCGTGCCGTTTCGGCGGGGATGTCCTTGTCTGCAAACAGCAGGTTCGACAGCCACAGGGTTAGGCAGTCAACAAGTACCACCCGGTCTTGCCTGCATTCGTTTTCAAGTACCGCTGCAAGTTCGAGCTGTTCTTCCACGGTGAGCCAGGACGGGCCGCGTTGATCTTTATGAGCGGCGATCCGGCTGGCCATTTCGTCGTCGTGGGCAGCACCAGTCGCGATATAGATTTTTTGCAGACCGGTTTCATGGACAAGCTTTTCCGCGAACCGGCTTTTTCCGGAGCGGGCACCGCCGAGGACCAGCGTCGTCCTCTCGCCGTTTGAATGCGTCATTCCTTCTCCCAGCCGTCCGCCCGACAGCGCCATAGGGTTGACAATGTGACGGCCGGTCTCCTGGCTTGCGGCTCAGCGCGGTCTGTACCCCTTCCCGGCCCCATCAGGACGCCAGTGGTTTTCGTACAGCCACTCACCGCTCACAGTTGCGGGGGCAGCTCCGGATCTGGACTTGAAAAAGACCGCACCGGATTCCCGTTTCATCCGGATCAGGCAAGGCCTTTTCCGGAACCGTCGGTTTCTTCCTAAACGTATCTTGAGGCCGACACAAGCAGCAGAAAGCTGCTGACGAATAACCTTGAAAATCGGCCAGGCAGTCAACACGGACACCTTCTTGCGCCAAAGTCAGAAAAAGGCACAGCGGATTTAGCCTGCCCGGGGAGTTCCAATCGTCGCGAAACGTAGGGTTTTCCAAGCACGGCAGAACGCCTAGCCATCTGAAATATATCGAGTTTTCCACACTGAGATCAAAAAAATGACGGCTTGATGAAAAAAACGCCCTCGGGGGCTTGGCAAACGGATCAAGCCTTTGATATACGCATCTCCATCGACGGGGCGGCAACGCGCTGGCCCCGAGCGTGGTGATCCCCAGTAGCTCAGTTGGTAGAGCAAGCGACTGTTAATCGCTGGGTCGCTGGTTCGAGTCCGGCCTGGGGAGCCATCACCACATCTTCTTAATCCTCCCAAATGCTGCATTTCTGAAGGCTGGGACACCGTTCAGTGTCCAGGTTGATCTTATTCACGTTTGATCTTGCAACAATCTGCACGCCTCAAAAAACGACAGCCATTTGACGCGAGCTCGTCTTTCGCAGCAGTAACGTTCCGCGCCATCTTCCTAAACAACATTTCCTGGCTACGTTTATAGCGAAGATCGCGCCTCCATTGGCTCTGCGTTGTTGAATAGCGCTTCTTGATAAAGCTCCAGGTTGCTCCTATCGTGATTTCTCCAAAGGGAGCATCATGGAAAATCGCGGCTAGATCCAGCGCCCCTGAACCCGCAAATCTTCAAATGCGTGGTACCTTTTATGAGCGGCGACAACACACACACCATTGCCACCGTAACCGCAGCACCAGGTTATGCCGAATTTCTTGAAGCCTACTGCGAGAAGGAACAGCCCCTGCTGATTAAGGGACTAGCAAAAAACTGGCCCGCGCGGGAAAGGTGGCAATCCGGCCGATTACGAGCAGAACTCCATACGCTGCCAAAGGTCCGCGACAGAGGTGTCTTTTTCCTCAGCCGCTCCCCCGTACTCGAACAAGATATCGAGATGCCGGATTTCCTGAAGGAGATCCTCGCGTCCGATCGGATAATGCAAGATTCCGTTGCCTGGAGATTCTGGATCAACAGCAGGAACAACCGGACAGAGTTCCACTACGATACCAACGCCGAGAATGTCATTACAGTTCAGGTGAAGGGCCGTAAGGAATGGGTACTGGTTTCGCCCGAAACACCGTTACCGTGCTACCCGTTCACCAACTTCTCTCTACTGAAAGACGAAGAGCGATTGCTGCGGAACAAGCGATTCTTCAAATTCGATCTGGAGGAAGGTGATCTTCTCTATCTGCCTCCCCATTGGTACCACCGGGTGGTTGCCAAGGAAGACGAGAACATCAACATCAATTGGACTTTCACGAAACGCGAAACTACGGTCATCTCAAAGGAATTCAAGCGTGACATGGAGCGGTGCGGCCTGCTGCATTCATTCAAGAACAGTGATTCCGCGCTGGTTCGGCGCTGTTACGAAACCGCTATCCGCGCCCTTCCAAATGTCGGCGGTATTGGCTGGGGTCTGAAATCGTTCATTTCATCGCCCTATACGCCAAGCCGCGGAGCATTGGTCAGCCGGTTCTTCAAGGAATTGCTGCAAATACCGAATACGCTGCTGACACTTCCAAACGTTCGCTCAACGCTGAAAAAGGTCGACAAGACCTAACCGGCGAACGCGCTGCCAATCCCTCAAGTTTGGTGCGGTATGTAGACCACCAGCATATATGCCGGGCTACGTATTCGAGAATTGCTCTCCCGCAATCCATACGCCCTCGACCTCATAGGCATTGCCAAGCTGTACGAAGTCAGCCGGATAGCCTTCTTCGAAACGACCGAGCGGGCGCCCGAGAACGTCCGCAGGATCACTGGTCGCCATTGCAAGAGCAGCTTCGACCGGAAGCTCGAGTGTACCGGTGAGAAACTTCAAGGACGCCGGCAAATCTATATCGGCGCCGGCAAGCGTGCCGTCTTCGAGGGTCAATGTGCCATCGCGGCGAAAGATTTCCCGACCTCCGAGAAAGAAGGACGTAACATCGGTGCCGGTCTGGGACATGGCGTCGGTAACGATAAAGATCCTGCCCGGGCCAGTCTTTGACTTGAGCGCAACCCGCATCGCGACCGGGTCGACATGGACACCATCAGCAATGATGCCCACGTTGAGCGCGCCCAGATCGAGCGCGGCGCCCACAAGGCCGGGTTCGCGGTGTTGCAACGGGCTCATGGCGTTAAAAAGATGGGTGACCATCGAAGCACCCGCTTCAGCCGCTGTCTTGCACTGCCGGTATGTGGCTCCGCTGTGGCCAAGACTGACGTGAATTCCCGCATCAGCCAATTCCCGCATCTGTTCTGGCGGCACCGTTTCCGGTGCCACAGTCATGATGAGGCTTGGCAATTCCCGCGCCGCGCGCAGGTAAAGCGCCATGTCTTCGCGGTTCAGAGGCCGGATCAGATTCGGGTCATGGGCCCCCTTGCGCCCCGCAAACAGATGCGGCCCTTCGAGATGCAGACCATGAAACCCCTTCACGCCCCGCGACCATGCGGCAATTCCCAGATCAACGACTTTGCGCGTCACGTCGGGCGTGTCCGTAATCAAAGTCGGTGTCAGGGCTGTTGTCCCGAGGCTTACATGGGCGGCGCAAATACGTTCGATATCGTCGACTGTTTCCGCATCCCCCAGCATCAAGCCACCGCCGCCATTGACCTGCAGATCGATCAATCCCGGTGCGAGAATGCCGTCACCAAGATCGACAGTCTCTACGCCAACTGGAACCTGATCGGCCGAAAGAAGGCCGGCCACCTTGCCATCTTCGACAAGCAGGGCAGCATTCGCATGGATTTTCTCGCCATCGAAAACCCGGCTGCAGAGGTAGGCGGTTGTGGAGGTCATACGGTCTGAGTGACTTTCTTCAGGTGCTTGGGAACGTCCGGATTGAAACCGCGTTGCCGTGCAAACCATTCGATGAAGGCGTAGAAAGAAACAATCTGCACCAAGGCATCTGTCAATGGATGCCCGGTTGCCTGGAAAGCCAGCTTTTCCGCCCGCTCCACCTTGTCGGTCGTTGCAAAAACACTTCCACCCTGGTCCACCATGCGATCCGCAGCCTGGGCAAGTCCCTCTTCGGCTGCATCGCGTACACCAAGTGCCAGGATCGGGTATCCGTTTTCGACGATCGAGACAGGACCGTGCATTACCTCGGCGGACGAATAAGCCTCCGCATGGATCTGGCAGGTTTCCTTGAATTTCAGCGCAGCTTCATTTGCGATTGCCAGACCAGGTCCGCGTCCAATGACATAAAGCGAACCCCGCTGCTCGATCGGCTTGGCAAGCGCGCGCCAGTCCTTGTCGATTGCTTTTTCAAATTGCTCCGGCAAGGCAGCCAACGCGTCGAGCAGTTCCTTGTCAGCTCCGATTTCCGCCAAAAGCAGCAGGCCCGCCAAGACGGAATTGACGAAGGTCTTGGTCGCCGCGACGCTACGCTCAGGACCTGCGCAAATATCGATCGCGGCGCTGGAAAGCTTTGCCAGTTCACTTCCCGACGTGTTGGTAAACCCTACCGTGAAAGCCCCCTGCTCGGTTGCACTTTCCACAACCGAGAGACTGTCCGGGCTGGCGCCGGATTGGGAAATTGCAATCACAAGTGCCTGGCCCAGCTTGACCTTGCCGCCATAAACCGAGGAAACGGATGGGCCGAGAGAGGCCATGGCAAGACCAAGGTAGATCTCCGAGGCATACTTGAGAAACGTTGCGGCGTGGTCAGAAGAACCGCGAGCGACGCTTGCCAGGAACACCGGCGCGCCTGCCTTCTTTGCAATGTCGCGGATCAACGGGTGTCCATCGGCCAACAGACGGCGCGCAGCCTTCGGGATTTCTTCGATTTCCCGGCGCATGTGCGTCGGCGTGGCCATGGTACTTGCTTCAATCATCAGGATTAGTCTTCCGAAATCTGAAGTTCGGCGATGAAGTCATATGCATCGCCGCGGTAAACGGAACGGGTGAATTCGACGACATTTCCGGAGGCGAGATAGGACACACGTTCTATTTTCAGCCCGGCAGACCCAGCTGGCACACCGAGAATGTCGGCATCGATAGGCTCAAGATTGCGGGCTGAAATGCGCTGGATAGCGCGAACAGGCTGCAAGCCGGCCGTGCGTAGGATGGCATAAAGAGACGTGGTGACCCGCTCCGGGTGAGGCAGGACGCTCTCGGAAAGGGAGGCACGCTCGATTGCCATCGGGGTGCCGTCTGCCTTGCGAAGCCTGTCGACACGGGCAACGCGCTGTCCTGACGTGAGACCGAGCGTGAACATTTCTTCGGGCGACGCTGGAAACAGTCCGCGGCGCAGCCACTCGCTGCTGGCGGAAAGACCACGGCGTGCCATATCCTCGGAAAAGGACGTCAGGCTGGAAAGGCGCTGTTCAACTTTATGCACCTTGGGCGCAACGAAGGATCCGCTGCCGCGCTTCTGGACAACGACCTGATCCTCAACAAGCCCGGCAACTGCCTTGCGCACCGTCACACGGGACAGATCCGTAATGGAGGCAATCTCGCGTTCAGACGGAAGCGGCTCATTCTCCTTCAGCACGCCGTCGTCAATAGCCTGCTGAATGCGCCGCCGCAGCTGCAGGTATCGGGGACCGCTGGAATTCGCCAACCAGTCACCATTTTCCAGCAAGGAAATGAAGTCAGTCATGAAACGGGGCGCCTTAGGAGATGAAAATAATACCTTTCAGATACCAATTTAAACTCTATCGAAACCGAAAATCAAGTGTTAAAACAATTTCCGAACCTGCATCACCACTGCTGGAGCACCAAACGGAAACGTTCCAGGCGCGTGATTGCCTTGAGAGACTTAATTCCGCGATACGAAACTTGGTGTGCCTCCGAGTTCCTGAACCATGAATTTGCCGACGACCGAAGACCGCGATCCGATTTCCATTGGCCTGTCCAAAAAGTCTGATGAAGACGTCCTGTCGCTGCTGCTGCAACGGCAGAAAGATGCGCTGAATGCCACCGAAACGGCCATCCCGGAGATTGCAAAAGCCGCCGAAGCACTTCAGACAGTCACTGTTTCAGGTGGAAAAATCGGCTATGCCGGTGCCGGCAGTGCCGGACTGACAGCCCTGGCGGATTGCCTGGAATTGCCGGGAACGTTCGGCTTTCCCGTTGAGCGCATGCGCATGCTCTATGCCGGAGGGGCTGCAAACCTGCTTCACCTTGCCGGCACATATGAGGACGACGAGGAAGCCGGTTTTGCTGACTTTCGAAAATCAGGCCTTGGAGAAGGAGATATCCTGATTGCAGTTTCTGCAAGTGGATCAACTCCTTATACTCTTGGTACGTTCAGAGGTGCGCAGGCGGCAGGCACAAAAACCGTTGCACTGGCAAACAATCCTGACACTCCCCTCCTCCGTCAGGCAGATTTTCCGATCTTCCTGAAAACACCTCCCGAAATCATCGCAGGCTCTACACGTCTCGGGGCGGCAAGCGCCCAAAAAGCTGCACTCAACATGATCTCTACATTGGTGGCACTGAGGCTTGGACACGCAGTTCGTGGTCACATGGTCAACCTGGTTGCGGATAATGAAAAACTGCGCCAGCGCGCTTATCGCATCCTTCAGGATCTGACGGGCTGTACGGCAGAAACTGCAGCGGAAAAGCTCCAGCAGGCCCAAGGCAGAGTGAAGGTTGCGGTTCTCATGATTCGAGAAGGCCTCGACGCGGAAAGCGCCGAAATGTCGCTCAACGAACACAGCGGAAACTTGCGTCCTTTCCTTTGACGCGTGCCCGCGCTTCCAACAGACATCTGGCACATTTTCGAACATAATCTCGTCCGCAAACAGCAGGCCGGGCCTTCTCACGGCACTATTGAGCTTGCGCGATGTAGCCGTTGTTTTTGACAGGTGTCAGCCGCCCAATTCCTTTAAAAAATGATGCCAATTTCTTTTTTTGGTTTACTACCAATGCGATTGGTTGCATATTGGTATTATAACTGTACGTTAACAAATATAACCCAGAGGCGTTTGAACAGGCGATGACCACCTGTTTTGATATTGGCGGCTCCTTCATCCGACATGGAGAGCTCCAAGCGGATGGAACCGTTGCGGAAAAAGGCCGGGTAGCGACACCCGGATCTGACTGGCAGGCGTTTGTAGACGCGATTGCCGACTGCTCCGGGCCGGATGGATCTCCTATCTCGATTTCGCTTGCAGGCGCCTTTGATACCCGCAGCGGCATCGCGGATGTGGCCAACATCCCCTGCCTGCATAAACGACCCGTGCAATCGGATCTGGAAACCGCCCTCAAACGTCCTGTCGCCATTACAAATGACGCAAATGCTTTTGCGCTTGCCGAAGCCGTCGACGGCACTGGTCGAGGCAAGCCGGTCGTTTTCGGTATTATTCTCGGGTCTGGTGTCGGTGGCGGGCTTGTCGTCAATGGCACGCTTGTTACGGGTTATGGCGGCATCGCGGGGGAATGGGGTCACGGCCCCATCATGGACCCGACAGCTGGTGGCCAGTTGAAAGGCATTGAGCACTACCCCTGCGGCTGCGGCCAGACAGGATGCATCGACGCGATCTGCTCGGCCCGTGGCATGGAGAAGATCCATCGGTCACTGCATGGGCTGGATCAGGCAAGCAAGGATATTACTGCCGCCTGGCATGCCGGTGATGCAGCTGCCACACAAACGCTCGACGCCTTCACCACTCTGCTTTCGCGAGCGCTCTCCGCTTTCGTCAACACACTTGGTCCGGATGTCATACCGGTGAGTGGTGGCCTTTCGAACGATCTTGTTCTTCTCGACGTGATCGATCGAAAGACGCGTGACCTTGTTCTTGCCAACTATAGCGAGCCACTCGTCATCAAGGGCGAATTTGCCGCCAATGGCGGCCTGCATGGTGCCGGCATCGTGGCCCGTACGCTCATCAAGGAGGCGGCCCGGTGACCAGGATCCCCCTCGAGGTATGTGTAGACACCCTCGAAGGCGCCTGGACGGCAGCCGAAAACGGCGCTGACCGAATTGAATTATGCGCAGCTCTGTCCGAAGGTGGCCTGACCCCTTCACAGGGGTTCATGGTGGCCGCGGCCAGACTACCGGTTCCCGTCTACGCGATGATCCGCCCCCGATCCGGTAATTTTGAGTACTCGGACCTGGAAAAGGCCTTGATGCTGCGCGACATCCACGCGGCTGAAAATGCAGGTCTTGCGGGAATCGTGATCGGGGCAGTCGACAACCAGCACAGTCTCGATCGAGACTTTCTGGCCGCATCCATTAACGGCACCAGACTGCCGGCAACTTTGCACCGGGCCATCGACACCGCACGCGACTACGAAAAAGCTATTGAAGACGCGATCACGCTCGGTTTCGAACGCGTGCTGACCTCTGGACAGGCCAGCAAAGCAGAACATGGCCTTTCACTACTTCAGCAGGCGGTCAATGTCGCCGCAGGGCGGATTTCCATCATGGCAGGATCGGGTGTCACCGCCGCCAATGCTTCCCAAATTCTCAAACGATCCGGCGTGCAGGAACTGCATGCGTCCTGTTCTTCCGTGAAGCCCTTGCCGGAGCCGCAGGACCTGGAAACGCGCCTCGGCTTCGTTTCCGAGGCAGGCATCAAGGACACCGATGGAAACGTCGTCCAGGCACTTCGCCGTGCCATGGACCAATTTACGGAGGCCGCAGCATGAAGACCGGCTATGTCGGACTGGGCGCGAGAATTGCCAATGTCAGCAACTGCCTGCAGGAGGTTTCAGGAGATCTTGATCCCTGCGCTTACGTCGACCCGACACCCGCCGGCCTCAAGCATGTCGAGGCCAAATGCGGCCACAGCCTGACCGCCTACACCGATCTCGACAGGATGATCCGACAGGAGAAACTAGACCTCCTGATGATCGGGTCCCCCAATTTCATGCACCTGGATCATCTGCGAACGGCACTCAAATCTGATGTTCGCTACATCTTCTGTGAAAAGCCGGTTGTCGTCAGCGAAGAGGAAACCTTCGAACTCCTGTCCCTGATGAAGGAACATGGTGGATCGAAACGTGTCCTTGTCGGACTGGTGCTGCGATATTCGCCGCTCTACACCGAACTTCAGAAAAGCCTCAAGTCCGGCCAGATCGGCAAAGTGGTCTCGATTGAGGCGTCCGAGCATATCGGTCCCTACCACGGTTCATTCTTCATGCGCGACTGGCGCCGCTATGACCGGAATTCTGGCGGCTTCATGCTGGAAAAGTGCTGCCACGATCTGGATCTCTACCAGGGTGTCACAGGTTGTCGGCCGCGTTTCGTATCCAGCTTCGGCGGACGCAAGAGCTTTGTTCCGGAGAACCGGCCGGATCAGGACCATACCTTTCCGACACCGAAAATCGAAGGCAGGGTCGATCCGTTCACACCGCGATGGGGTGGCGGCAATGCCGACTTCGACAGTGATGGCGACATCATCGACTACCAGACAGCGCTGATCGAATACGAGGACGGCGCGAACCTCTGCTTTCACACCAACATGTATGTACCGGACGAATTCCGGCGCTTTGCCGTCATGGGGACCAAGGGCATGGCGGAAGGAGACTTCATTCGGAATTACTACCGGGTGCATGACGCCCTGACATCCGCCTGCCTGATCGACAAGCCGCAGGTCGTTGATGCCAGCCGGCACGGCCACTATGGCGCCGATGAAGCCATGGCGCGTGACCTCGACCATTACTTCCGCAACGGCGGACATCTGCCGGTCAGCGTTCTGGATGCACTTGAGGCCGGTCTGACGGCGATCAAGCTGGACGAAGCGCGCCGGACGCGCAGCGTCATCGACCTTGCCGAAACCTGGCAGCAATTCGACAGCTACGGCGTGGCATAGGGGGCATCATGGCGCACTCGCCAAAGAAGACCGACTATTTTCCTTATCTGCTTCTGGTGCCGGCGTCCCTCGTCATGCTGGCTATCGTCGCCTATCCGCTTTTTGAAACATTCCGGCTTTCCTTCACCAACACGAGCATGAGCCCGAACTACGAATACGTAGGGCTGGAAAACTACGAGAAGCTCATGTCGCGCCGCTTTCCGGAAGTGATTGCGCGCACCTTCTACTGGATGGCTCTCTCTGTAGCGCTGAAAATGCTGATCGGAACCCTGGGAGCCGTGCTTCTCAACGCGATGGTGCCGGGTCGCACCCTGTTTCGCGTGCTGGTCATGCCGCCGTGGGTGATCCCGATTGCCATTGGCGTCTTCATCTGGGGATGGATGTACAACGGTCAGTTCGGAATGATTTCCGGAATGGCCCAACGACTCGGCATTCTGAGCGGGCCGTTCGAATTCCTCGCCTACAAGAACTCCGCCTTCATGTCGACCATCGTGACGGACGTGTGGATCGGTGTTCCAATGGTGACGCTTTATCTGCTGGCCGCCATGCAGTCCATTTCGAAGGACCTTTATGAAGCGGCCTGGGTGGACGGGGCCTCTCGGCTCTACAGGTTCCGCCGCATTACCTTGCCACTGATCATTCCCTCGATCGCGACGATGGCGCTTCTGTCGGCCATCGCGACCTTCAACTCCTTCGACATCATATGGATCCTGACAGAAGGCGGTCCGCGCGGCGCAACCACCACGATGATCATCGACACCTACAAGACCGCGATCAGCCGCTTCAAATACGGCGAAGGCGCCGCCAGAACGGTGATGATCGTGGTGTTCCTGGGCTCGTTCATGCTGGTCTATTTCATGCTGCTGTCGCGCCTTGCCAAAAGGAGCCCGCACAATGCTGCATAAGTATCGCTGGTACGAATATGTGCTGATCTATCTCGGTCTCGCAGTGTTCCTGACATTCGTCCTGGCCCCCTTCGTCGAAGCCTTCGTGGTGTCGCTGAGGCCGCTCAGCAGCCTGTTTTCGATCCCCTACAAGTTCATCACCGACAAGATGAGCTTCGATGCCTACATCACCATGTGGCAGAACGTGCCGCTGTTGTGGGTCTACATGCTCAACTCGTTCTTCATCGCCACGGTGGTGACGGTCCTCGGCCTGTTCTGCATCATCCCGGCTGCCTATGCCTTCGCCCGGTTCGAGTTTCCAGCGCGAAACTCGCTGCTCGGCATCTTCATAGCGGTGAACATGTTCTCCGGTGCGGTGCTGATCATTCCGCTGTTCAAGCTGATGCAGCAATACGGGCTGCTGAACACCTATTTCGCGATGATCGCACCTGGAACGGCCTTCGTCATTCCGACCGGTATCTGGCTTCTGCGCTCCTATCTGATCCGGATCCCCAAGGAGCTTGAGGAAGCAGCCTGGGTGGATGGCGCCGGCAAGATCTACACTCTCTGGCGCGTGATCATTCCCGTGGCGTTGCCGGGCATCGTGGTGGTCACGATCACCGCTTTCATCACCGCTTACGCGCAGCAATTCATCTATGCGCTGACCTTCAACTCCGTGAATGAACTGAACCCGCTTCCAGTGGGGCTGTTCCAGTTCTTCGGACGCCAGACCGTGGTCTGGAACGAACTCATGGCCGCCAGCCTCGTGGGCATCCTCCCCGTGCTGTTCGTCTATGTGTTCCTGCAACGTTTCATCGTCGCCGGTCTCACGGCAGGCGCCGTCAAAGAATAACAAAAAGAAGAAACCAACCAGAAAAGGGAAAACAGATGACACTTAAATCAGTGCTATTGGGAGGGGTCTTCGCGCTCTCTCTCGTCGGAGCCTCCCAGGCAGAAGACAAGGTCATTCACATGATCAACTGCGGCGACAACACCGGCGCCGGAATTCCGCTGCAGGATGAGTTGATCAAGGGTTGGGAAGGCGAAAATCCGGGCTACAAGGTCCAGCTCGAGTTCGTTCCCTGGGGCCAGTGCCAGGAAAAATCCACGACGCTCGCGTCCGCCGGGAACCCGCCAGCCGTTGCCTACATGGGCTCGCGCACGCTGAAGCAGCTCGCAGCCAATGACCTGATCATTCCGGTCAACATGACAGAAGAAGAAAAGGCAACCTACGCGGCCCCGATCCTGGCAACGATCACTGCCAACGGTCAGCAGTGGGGCCTGCCGCGCGCCTTCTCCACCAAGGCACTCTACTGGAACAAGGATCTCTACGAGGCTGCAGGCCTGGATCCGGATACGCCGCCGAAGACCTGGGACGAAATGTACGATTTCGCCAAGGCTATCAAGGACAAGACCGACTCTGACGGTTTCGGCCTCGCGGCCGCGTCCTTCGACAACACCATGCACCAGTTCATGAACTACGTTTATACGAACGGTGGTCAGGTCATCAATGAAGACGGCGAAATCGTCTTCAATTCCCCGAACAACGTTGAAGCCCTCGCCTTCTACGGCAAGATGGCCGAAGTCTCGCAGCCGGGCCCGATCGCCTATGACCGCGCGAAGCTGCGTCCGCTGTTCTCCGAAGGCAAAATCGGCATGTTCATTTCCGGTCCCTGGGAACGCACCCGCGTGACCGACGTGAACTGGGGCGTCGCACCGATCCCGGTCGGTCCGTCCGGCACTCCGGGCACTTTGCTGATCACCGACTCCCTGGCCGTTTTCAAGGGGTCCGGCGTTGAAGAACAGGCGCTTTCGCTCGCAAAGCTTCTGACCAACCCGGAAAACCAGATGGCCTTCGAATTGGCTGAAGGGTTCACGCCGCTGCGCGATCTGCCGGAAGTGCGTGCGCTGGTTGAGAAGGACCCGACCTGGTCTGCTTTCCTCGATGCGATCCCGACCGGTGGACCGGAGCCGTTCGTCACCGATTATGTCGGCCTTCAGGATTCGATCAACGAAGCCGTTCAGGGTGTTGTCCTTGGTGAAGTCGATCCGGCTGAAGCCGTCGAAATCGCCGCGGAACAGCTTGAGGAATTCAAGTAACACCTTGAGCACTGTCCGGGCCCCCTCTCCCACTTTCGGGGGCCCGGTCACCTCTTCAAAAAAGGAATGACCATGGGCGAGTTGCAGCTGCGCGACGTACGCAAAAGCTATGGCCATATGGAAGTCATCAAGGGTGTCAATCTTGATGTGGACCATGGCGAATTCATTGTTTTTGTCGGTCCGTCCGGATGCGGAAAATCGACCTTGCTGCGCATGATTGCAGGGTTGGAGGAAATCACGGGCGGCGATATCACGATCGAGAACAAGGTCGTCAACGATCTGCCGCCGGTCAAACGCGGCATCGCCATGGTATTTCAGTCGTATGCGCTCTATCCGCATATGTCTGTCTACGAGAACATCGCCTTCCCCTTGCGCGTCGAACGCCTTTCCAAGGACAAGGTGGAGGAGAAGGTTCAAGCCGCTGCCGGCATTCTTCAACTGAAGGAAAGACTGCAGCACAAACCGGGCGAGCTCTCCGGCGGGCAACGCCAGCGCGTCGCCATCGGCAGGGCCATCGTGCGCGAGCCTTCCGTTTTCCTGTTCGACGAGCCCCTGTCCAATCTGGATGCGGCACTACGAGCGGAAATGCGTGTTGAACTTGCCAAGCTGCACACGGAACTTGACGCGACCATGATCTACGTCACCCACGACCAGGTTGAAGCCATGACCATGGCGGACCGGATCGTGGTGCTGGATCACGGTATCATCTCCCAGGTCGGTTCGCCGCTGGAGCTTTATCACAAACCGCAGAACACCTTCGTTGCCGGCTTTATCGGCAACCCCAAAATGAACTTCATCGAGGTGTCCGGAAAAAGTTCCGGTCCTGAAGGCGTTGTCGTCACCTTGCCATCAGGCAAGGACCTGACAGTCAAGGTAGATGCCGCGGAAGAAGTTGCAGGAAAGAGCCTTACCCTTGGCATTCGCCCGGAACATCTGACACTAGGCGCTGCCGATGCCTCCATAGAGATTGTTCCGACCGTCGTTGAACATCTCGGCATTCACACCGTCACCTACAGCACGGTTGCCGGTGCCAAGTCCACTTTTTGCAGCGTCTTGCCCGGATCCGCCCCGGCGAAAGTTGGTGTGCCGGTTTCCATGGGACTGAAGGGTGTGGATTGCCACCTGTTCGACGGTAACGGAAACGCTTTTGACCGCCAGCTTTCGCTTGAAGAACTGGATGCTGCGGACATGCATATCTGACACTTGGCATCAGATACCCCAAATGAGAACGGCCGCCCCGAAAGGCGGCCGTTTGAAATTTCGGGAAACGGCGGGCAAGTCGTCTGGAGGACTAGACGACTTGCCCACGGGCGGCGACCGTCTCGATGCGGGTCACCACGCCGTCTCTGTGAAACACCAGGCGGTCGAAAAGGTTTGAAACCACGCACGTATGGTTGGGAATGATCCGGACCCGTTCGCCGATCTGCGGTTTTTTGCCGGACTTCGTCAGGTCGACGACGGCATGCTCTTCGCTGAGCGCGGCAATGGATGCCTCCGGATAATCGATCAACAGGCCGTGGTCGGAAAAACCCAACAAATCGGACGTCAACGCTTTCGATCCCGCATCCAGAACCGCCCGGTTTTCGGTCGGCCGGGAGACGACTGTGGCCAGCACATGCATGGCGCAATCGTCAAAATCGCACATACCGGCGCGCACCATCGAGCGGTCGTTGAAGATATAGGTTCCGGCCCGGTGCTCCGTCGCGCTAGGCACAAGATCACTGTCGAACAGGCTCGGTGAACCTCCATGCGAGACGACGGGGCACTCAAGACCTGCCTGTTTCAGAAGTGACAGTGTTTCAGAAAAAAAGGTTTCAACTGCCGTTTCGGACGATGCCTTCGGATAGGTCAGCAGACCATGGAATACCAGTCCGGGCGATGCATCGATGCGCTTGGCCAGCGCGACCGCAGCATCCGGATTTTGCACGCCGTTGCGTCCGGCTCCTGTATCGCATTCGACCAGAACCTTCAGCGGTTGATCCCCGGAAAACGCACTCGCCAGACCGTCGACGACAACTTCATTGTCGGCAACAACCTGTAGATCCACCTTGGTATTCAATAACTTCAACCTGTCGAGCCGCGATTTGCCGAGCATATTGAAGGTGATCAGGATATCGGTGAAGCCTGCGTCGGCGAACACTTCCGCTTCGCTTATTTTCTGGCAGTTGATACCGCGTGCGCCATAGGCCAGCTGCAATGCGGCCAGCGCCGGGATCTTGTGTGTCTTGATATGTGGCCGGAAGTTCCGGCCAATACGGTCGAAATACTCCTGTGCAACCTTGATGTTAGTCTCCATGACCGTTTCATCGATCACGGCGACAGGGGTCAGAAGATCCTGCACTGACAGCCCGACACTCATCGCTTAGCCTCCCTTGCGGCCGACAGTGCCGGCACTGGTATCGGTTTCATGCCCACTCGCGTTGACTGCCTCGTTGATTGGCCAGATATCCCTCGGTGCTTTCTTATAAGGGGTTACCCTCGGGTCGTTGGGATAGGGACGTCCGGCGGCGCAATAGAGGATCAACGGACTGATGCGAGCAAACGATTGATGAAAATGGTTCGTCGACTTGACCACCAGGATCTTCCTTTTGGTCGGATCGATACCGAAGTTGGAAAACAGGCTCGTGTCGAAGCATTGGGCGCGGGTCGAATTCAGGATCACTTCGATTCCGCCAATCCGGATCAGACTTGCGTCACCGATGGGAACGATGCTCTGGCCAAAAAACTGCTCTGCATTCCGGATGTTGCGGAGAATTTCAACTTCGGCGTCGATCGGCTTACCGGTTTCCGGTGCTGATTTCGCTCCGAACCGCAGCATCATCCGAGCCCCCTCGCCCGCTGCGTGACAGAGCTGGACGGCTACCGGGTCCCAGATTGAGCCGAAGGCAATGTTCTCGAGCTTGCCGGCAATGGCTTCTGCCAGCAGGACGGTCGCATCCCCGGCCGTTCCCCCACCGGGATTGTCCCACATGTCCGCGATCGTGACCGGACCACCTTCACAGGACAATGCCTTTGCGTAGGCTTCGGCCGGAGTAAGTTCAGCACTTCGCACCTTGCCGCGCAGCTTGAACAGGGCCTCTCCAAGGTCACGGGCAACTTCGGACCCAAGTGCCGGATCGTTGTTTGTCACTGCCAGCAACTTGGTCCCCATTTCGGGGACGTCGCCCGCCATGAAGCCATGGATAACAGAGAGAGACAAAAGGCCCGGCGTTTCCTGCTCCCGGCGGATCATCTCATCGACAAACCGGCGCATAGGCTCGGATGTTGTCGGGAAGACGTCAATCATCTTGGGATCGTAAACGCTCATTACAGGTTTGACTTCGCCTGCAACCGCTTGCCCAGCAATACGCCATGCATCCACGGCCCGATCGACGAAATCGATGTGGGGAAATTCCTTGAAGGCGATGAGCGCGTCAGCCGCGGCAACACGCTTTGCAGTCAGATGACTGTGCGGGTCGAACGTTGCAATAACAGGGACATCCGGGCCGACCACGGATCGAATTCGGCTCAGTAGATCCCCTTCCGGATCATCATACCCGTCAGCGACCATCGCACCATGCAGGCCAATGACGACAACGTCGAAAGGTCCACCTGCCACGATCTGATCCAGAATTTCGTCACGCAAGCCCTCAAAGGTCTGCCGCGAAACCAGTCCGGCCGGATCTGCCCACGCCGCGGTACCTTCAACCAGTTCCCAGTCGTTTTCACAAGCAAACCGGCGCCCTACGGTGACGACGGCAGAACACAGGGTCGGAGTTTCCGGATGCTCCCCCGGCCTTGCCAGCAGCGACGCCCTGAACGCGTTGATATCAATCCGGATCGGTGAAAACGTGTTGGTTTCTGTTGCCAGAGCTGCCGTAAAAGCGCGGGGCTTCGTCATGATCAGGACGCGGCTCCGAGAGGATTGGGCAAATATCCGGCAAAGCCGCAGATCTTCCAGCGCCCCTCCCTTCGGACACAGAAATAGAGCGTCTGCCACAACAAACGATCCTCGCCTCCATCTGCTTTCCGAATGCGGCCGTCGAATTTCTTGTGCGCGATCGCCCGGTTTCCGTTGATGTCGATCTCGGTCAGGCGGGTAGCGTCGAAAATGGCGGCACGCGCGTCTTCGGCAAATTCCGTCGCTCTGAAAATTTCCGCCTGGCTCAACCAGCGCTCCTTGTAGGAGCCGAGATCCGGAAACCCGAGTTTCCAGTCGTCCGGATTAGGTACCTTTCCGCCGTCTACGCCAAAAAAGGCTGGTTCGTCGAAATCATGGGCCACCTGCTCCCAGTCTGCTGCAACGAAGGCATTGATGTCCCGCATGACAAGCATGTCCCAGATCTCGGAGCGATCTTCGTCTTTTCCTGCAAATGGATTTGTCTGGCTGTCTGGAAGGGCCTGCATATCGGAAACCATTTTCATTTTGACGGTTGATTTTTGAAAAATATAAGGGTGAAATAAAACCAATGTCAAACCACTATGTAAATCATTTTCATTTTGGAGCCAAATATGTCTATCAAGCGCTATGGTGCTGAAAAATCAGGTGCCGGCGGCCAGAATCTGCCCTTCGCTCGAGCCGTTGAAGCTGATGGCTGGCTTTATGTCTCCGGACAGGTACCAATGAAGGATGGTGAGATTGTCGGCACGGGGATTGTCGAACAGACTCACCTGACCATCAAAAATGTTATCGCGATCCTGGAAGAGGCCGGGTACGGCCTTGAACATGTTGTCCGCGTCGGTGTCTGGCTCGATGATCCGCGCGATTTCTGGTCGTTTAACGGCGTCTATAAAAGCTATTTCGGTGAACACCCACCGGCACGCGCCTGTGTCCAGTCAACCATGATGGTGGACTGCAAGGTCGAGATTGATTGCGTCGCTTACAAGAAGCCGGCCTGATCCCATGCGGGATATCCTGTCCGTTCTGCAACAGATCGAGCCGGAGCTGTCCAAGTCGGAACGGATCCTGGCTGCATTGTTGCGCAACGATGCCGAGTTCATCGTCAATGCCGGAATTACGGATGTTGCCGAACGTGCAGGTGTTTCGCCGCCGACCGTTACCCGTTTTTGCCGTCGGCTTGGCTGCGAGAGTTACACCGCCTTCAAGGTGCAGGTTGCCCAGGTCACCTTCGCCGGAACCAGGTACCTGACCGCTAATGCGGCTTCTGACGCGCCGCGCGATATTGCCGACAGTCTTCTGGCTCAGTTTCAGGATGCAGCGACCAGTACGCGCAAAGCGTTGGACATGGAGTCGGTGCTGGCAGCTGCAGATGCGATCTCGACCGCCAATCTGCTGGCAGCGTTCGGTGCGGGCGGGACATCCTCGATGATTTCGGACGAAATGCAGAACCGGTTTTTCCGCCTGGGTCTGCGTACGGTGAGCGTGACGGATCATGCCATGCAGCTGATGCAGGCGGCCACCATGAGGACCGGCGATGTCATCATTGCGTCGTCTGTCTCTGGCCGGAACCTGCAAATGGCACGTGCGCTGGAGGCAGCGAAGACCTACGGGGCAATCGTAATCGCCCTCACCCGCCCGGGTCGGCCCGTCGCCGATCTGGCGGATATCACGATTGCCATCGACCTGCCCGAAGGTGACAACATCCTGCGGCCAAGTACCAGCCGCTACGCCTTTCTGTTTGTGACAGATCTCTTGGCAACGCTTGTCGCCATGCGGCGAGGCGACGAGGCTCGAGAAAACCTCAGACGCGTCAAATACCAGCTCAGCAACACGCGCGATCCGGACGACAAGGAAGCCCTCGGTGACTGATCAAACTCCGAAACCCGTTGCGGTGGTAACGGGCGCAGCCGGCGACATCGGCATGGCCATTGCCGCGCAGCTGTCAGCAACCCACATCATCGCCGCCGTGGACATAGACATGATTGCCCTCGAAGGCGCGGTGGAAAGTCTTGAAAACCACGGTGCCGATATTGCTGCGATCCAATGCGACCTGACCAAGGCTGATGACCTAGCCCGGCTTGCCAAGGAGGCTGCCAGACTGGGGCAGGTCAATACAATCATCAACAACGCGGGCGCCGCTGCGGCACTTACGTTGCATCAGATGACTGCCGAAACGCTGTCCAGGGATCTCGCCCTCAATCTGGAAGCCGCGCTCAACTGCTTCAAGGCCTTTGAACAAGCCTTGATTTCAAGCGGTGCCGGCAACGTGGTCAATATTGCCTCTGTCAACGGACTGTCTGTCTTCGGTCACCCAGCCTACAGCGCTGCAAAGGCCGGCCTGATCCATGCGACAAGGTCCATCGCAGTCGAATATGGGAAGTATGGCATTAGATCGAATGCCATCGCGCCTGGTACTGTTAAGACCCAGGCCTGGAAAATACGGCAGGCTGCCAATCCGGACGTCTTTGACGAGGCCCTTTCCTGGTATCCGTTCAAATCCCTGCCTGAACCGAACGACATTGCCTCGGCCGTCTCATTCCTGATCAGTCCGGCGGCGCGTTGCATCACGGGTGTTTGCCTGCCTGTCGACAGTGGGCTCACTGCCGGGTCACCTGCCCTTGCCCGAACCTTCACTCAATCTCCCGACTTCGACGGATTTTAAGTCATGACCAAGTTTGTGCTCGACTGTTTCTACCGCCCTGCGGAGGATCTTGCTGCGTCTCGTCAGGAGTTTGCACTGACCAATACAAGCTCCAAGCCCCTGAAGGATTTCACGCTGGCCTACACGGCGGTCAACCGGGCCACGGCAAATGCCAAGCTTGAAAACGCAGCGAGTTTCAGCCGGATTGCGAATTTTCACGAAATCACGCCAAACACTGGCCAAACAATCGAGCCAGGCGAAACCTGGACATTCGCCATCACCGGCCTGGCGAACGTGGCAAGACACCGGCTTGATGGTCCGAAGTCCGCCTATGTCAGCACCGGTGGCAGCGTCATCGAGGTGCTGTGCAATGATCTTGAAGCGCCGGTAGAGCTGGACAGCGGAAAACGCCGCAGCATGCCGGCTGGACACCTTCCTGAACCGCTGCATATCGTTCCCTGGCCCCAGAAAGTGGAAATAACGGCTTTTGCGGAAGACAAGACAAGCTTCCTTGTTGCCCAGGGCTCGGCGGAGGAAAAGGCGGCGGCGGCCAAGATCAACGCGCTCGCAGCAAGGCTCTTTCCGGGAGCGCCACATCCTTTCCGTTTTACTCAATCGCATCATCAAATCGCGATTGAGTTCCAGCAGGACGATAGCCTTGCAGCTGACGGTTACCGGCTCGAATTTGACCAAGCGAAAGCAGCCTTGCGCTACAGCGGCCCCGTCGGCCGTGACTATGGCCTGACGGTACTCGCCCAGATGGCTTACGGCACCTATGAGGCACCTGGTACATTCAAGTTTCCTGCACAAGGCGTGATTGAAGACGCGCCAAGATTTTCCTGGCGTGGAACGCATCTGGATGTGTCACGACATTTCCGTGGCCCCAAGGACATCATGCGCCTGCTCGACATTCTCGCCTGGGGTCGGATGAACGTCTTCCAATGGCATCTGACAGACGATGAAGGCTGGCGACTTGAAATCAAGGCCTATCCCGAACTGACCGTGGGCGGCGCGCGGCGTGGCCCTGGGTGCCAACAGGTGCCCCAGCTTGGCTTTGCCGCTGAAGTCTACGAAGGGGCCTATTCGCAGGACGAGGTTCGCGAGATTGTCGCCCATGCCACCAGCCTGAACATAGATATCCTGCCGGAAATCGATGTTCCGGGGCATTCGACCGCCGTTTTGAAGACCTACCCGCGCTTCGCCGATCAGGCGGAGACCCCGGAGAGCTACCATTCCATTCAGGGCTATCCGAACAACGCACTGAACCCGGCGATGGATGAAACCTACGAGTTTCTCGAAAAGGTCTTTGCGGAAGTTGCCAGCCTGTTTCCGTTCGACTTCATCCACATCGGCGGCGACGAAGTCGACGTCAATTCATGGCTCGCCTCTCCGAAGACCCAACGCCTCATGGAGGAAAAGGGACTCGCGGATACAATGGAAGTGCAAGCCTATTTCATGGGCCGCGTGCGCGACATCCTGAGAAAACTCAACCGGAAACTTGCCGGTTGGGACGAAGTCTCACACGGTGGCGGCATTGACCCGGATGGCGTGCTTCTAATGGCCTGGCAAAGACAGGAAGTCACCAAGGACCTGATCGATCAGGGCTACGACGTCATCTGCACCCCGGGACAGCACTATTACATGGATATGGTCCAGGCGTCCGGTTGGCATGAGCCGGGTGCGGGTTGGGCCGGCGTTTCGACACCGGAAGACTGTTACGGCTATGAAGCAGCTGCCGGTCTCAGCACCGGCAGTGAAGAGCGCCTCAAAGGGGTGCAGGCCTGCATCTGGTGCGAGCACATGACCGACAACGTCATCTTCAATCATATGGTCTTTCCGCGGCTGTATGCGGTCGCCGAAGCCGGCTGGACCGATCCCGCCAGCAAGGCCTGGCTACGATTTGCAGCACAGGCCCCCTTCTTCCCCCAGCTTTGAATGCGTGACGAGGCAGGAAGATGAAAATTGCAGTTGGCGGCATTCATACCGAATGCAGTACCTATTCACCGGTCCAGCAAACCGCATCAGACTTCACGGTCACCCGTGGCAAGGACTTGCTGGCACAGGCAGGCGTCGACGGCGGCAGATTTCCTGACGTCACCTTTTGTCCATTGTTTCACGCCAGATCCATTCCAGGCGGACCGGTGTCTGCGGATTGCTATGCGAGCTTCAAGTCTGCCTTTCTTGCCGAACTTGAAGCCGAGAAGCCATGCGACGGTGTTCTCTTGATTATGCATGGCGCCATGCATGTGATCGGTCTGAGCGATGCAGAAGGGGACTGGATCTCTGCCGTTCGCCAACTTGTCGGGCCGCAAGTGCCAATCGCTGTCAGTTACGATCTGCACGGCAATGTCACGCAAACCATTGTCGATCAGATCGACATCTTCTGTGCTTATCGCACTGCCCCTCATATCGATGTGACCGAAACCCACCGACGTGCCGCGGCAAATCTTGTCGATCAATTGGGTGGCGGTCCCAAGAGGTACGTGGCCTGGGCTCCTGTACCGGTTCTCCTGCCCGGGGAACGAACCAGCACGGAAGATGAACCGACAAAATCGCTTTATGCAAGGTTGCCGGTATTCGATCAGAGATCCGGGGTGACCGATGCCAATCTTATGGTGGGGTATGTCTGGGCTGATACGGCAAGAGCCACCGCAGCTGCCGTGGTGACGGGAACAGACCTGGATGCCATTCAACAGGCGGCTTCCGAAATTGCTGCGCAGTACTGGTCCGCAAGGCAAGACTTCGAGTTTGGTGTCCCCACGAAGCCGCTCGAACTGTGCCTGGGCGATGCTGCAACAGAAAGCTCGTCTCCCCTCATCCTTGCCGACAGTGGCGACAATCCGACAGGTGGTGGTGTTGGTGACAGATCCGATGTCCTGGCGGCCTGGTTGGAGCGAGGCTTGACTGGAGGTGTATTTGCAGGGATCGCTGATCCGGTTTCGGTCGATAAACTCTGGGCATCGCCGGAGGGCTCTTCGTCCCGCCTCACAATTGGTGGTGCATTGGGCAGCGATTGCAAGGTCGTTAGCACGGAAGCTGTCTTGCTGTCTAAACTAGGCAGAGAACAGGATCATAATCGGGAAGTGTTGACCAGGATCGCAGGTAATTTGGTGATCCTGACGGAACACAGACGCCCCTTCCATCAATTGGAGGATTTTCGGCGCTTTGCCATTGAACCATCCACTGCAAGGTTCTTGATCGTGAAATCCGGATACCTTTCGCCAGAGCTGGCCCCAATCGCCAATCCCGCCCGCATGGCCCTCACAGATGGTGCGGTTAACCAGGACATTGAGGCGCTCACAAACCAACACCGCCCTGTGCCGAGCTACCCTTTTCAGCGGGTCTTCGATTGGAAACCGGTTACAAGTCTATCTCGCAGGGCGCCCTCTTGAGTATTGCGCGCTCTTTCGAGCGGCATGAGTAACTGACGAATCCAGCCGACTAAAAGGGGTGCATTGCTTACCAAGCGCGTCCTGAATGCACGGATAATTGGCATTATGCTTGCAAATACAAGCACTCGCAAAGTTTTATTTCTATTATTTTCAGTACCGAATTTAAAATCGGTCATCCGCCTGCATTTGCATTTCTCAAATCAATCATAGTCTTACATGGGATCTTGAGCTCAGCAGCGCCCCTTCAAACACACTAATTGTTATTTTTACCAAGGTTGAATGTGAATGGTCGGTCAGTATCAATTTATGAGACGATCGAAACCCAGCCTTCAGGACCTGCGCCGATCTGCAGATCCAACGGCAAACTAAAACGGCCTGATCGCTGCAAGGATTTGATCTGTAGGGAGATTTGCACGTACCCCATCAACTGTGCCGATCCCATAAAGCTCCGCCGGACCTCTGCCGGTGGAGCTTTTTAATTGGAACTTCTGTCAGGTAGTTACTTCTAGCCGCGTTGAGCAAACCGGCTTTCTGACCTCGAGTTTAAGGCAAGTGCACAGGCGATAGCGGAAACCGATCAAAATCATCGAAAAACATCGACAAAATTACCACAGTCAACAAACTTACTCTACGTTCATTGTTAGTTATGACGATGGCTTTGCGTTCACGAACTGGTGATTGGCCTTGAACTTCGTAGTTCAACCCACATTTATTACCGAAATATAACTGAAAAAGCCCGGATTTGTGATCTTTGTTACACGCATTCGGGAGATTGTGGTGCGATAATGGCAAAATCGTGACCGCACGAACGGGGCGCAAAAGCGCGGAAGACCTGAAAAGTCCTACAATGGACCTCCGTTTACAGACCCCACGCGCGGTAAATTAAGTTGTATTAGCCTTGGGAGGCGTACATGCAACGGAATACCAGAGCAGGAACTCTTGCGCTTGGCCTCATCCTTGCCTTGGCGGGAAGCGCTGCTGCGGCCCCACTGCCTCAGGAAACGATAACGTTGCCTGAGGATCGTTTGGCGGTCACAGTCGCGTCAGCGTCACAGGATCAGGCCGATCCGCTGGAAAGTGAGCTCACGATATGGGTGGGCGAAATCGAGCTTGAAGGCCGGAAAGCGATCTGGGTAGAACTGATCGATTCCTTCGGCGAAGTTATCTATGACAGTGAAGTGAACACCAACGAAACCCATCTGCTTCCAGATGGCCGGGCCGTTGTCGTTCGCGCCATGGATCAGGATACGGTTGTCGCCGGCAAGGATGAATCAAGACTGGTCAATGAAGGCACCCTTACGGTCACGCGTCGTGTGGTCAATGAAGGTGTTGATGCGACCACAATTGAACTTATCGAAACCGGCCAGCAACCCTCGCAGAAACGCGGCACCATGCTGCAGGTCGCAGATTTTGGCGAATTGGTATGGCAGAAGGTCGTTGCCTTCTTCGATGCCGCACGCACACGCGTCGAAATCGCATGGAACTGGATTGTCGACACGATCCAGGCCTGAGGCTTGTTTTGGCGCAATTGCCTTGCAGACTTGCGACACGCCATTCGCTTGCCCGGCTTTTTTGCCGGGCAGCGGCGACGCGCGTGTGAGACTTTCCGCTCTTCCGAGGTCGCAAAACCTCGGATGGCGCTGGCTGAAGTCGCGCCAATGGGTTTGCGTCAAAAATAATCCATAAAATTCATCGCCCTATGTGATCCGCCCTTCAAGGCGAGGCGTAACCGCTGCACATCAACTGGAAAACTTGGCGTCCGACCAGGTTTCCCGCGGTAACACCGACGCCCCGAAGGATATGATATGCGGATTGCCGTAATCGGCTCCGGAATTTCCGGAAACAGTGCAGCCTGGGCCCTTAATGATCTTCATGACGTTGTTCTCTACGAGCGGCGCGAACGGCCAGGTGGTCACAGCGCCACGGCGGATATCGACTATGATGGCGCCCGGATTTCGGTGGACACCGGTTTCATCGTCTACAACGAGCTCAATTACCCGAATTTTACTGCGCTGCTTGACCATCTGGGGGTCGCCAACGAGATAAGTGACATGAGTTTTGCCTTGTCGGCGGACAACGGCAAGCTTGAATGGTCAGGCCATTCTCTGAACGCGGTCTTCGCACAACGGCGTAATCTGGTCTCACCGCGGTTCCTGCGCATGTTGCGGGATATCTTCCGCTTCAATGGCAAAGCCGTTGAAGATCTGAAGGCCGGACGCCTCAGCGGACAAACGCTCGGTGGCTACCTGGAGCGTGAACACTACTCTTCCGGTTTCATAAACGACTATCTGCTGGCGATGGGCGCTGCCATCTGGTCGACGCCGATCAACGAAATGCGGGACTATCCTGCGGAAAGCTTCGTGGCTTTCTTCGAAAATCATCGCCTGCTTTCATTCGATCGGCCGCTGTGGCGTACCATTTCCGGTGGCAGCCGCAACTACGTGGAAAAGCTGCTGGCGCCGCTTCAGGGAAAGATCAGGCTTGGCAAGCCGGTCACAGAAGTTCTTCGGCAAAACGGTCAGGTCATCGTGCGCGACGCATCCGGCCACCAGGACGTCTTCGATCATGTGATCCTTGCCAGCCACACGGACCAGACCCTTGCCATGTTGGGTGATCCATCCCCACAGGAGCGCGATATTCTTGGATCCATCCGGTATCGTCCAAACGAGGTTTACCTCCACCGCGACGAGGCCCTGATGCCGAAACGCAAAAACGTCTGGGCTTCCTGGAATTACATGTCCGATCGCGAAGCCGGCGAAACACGGGACGTAACCGTCAGCTACTGGATGAACCGGTTGCAGAACTTCGATCACTCCAAACCGGTCTTCGTTACATTGAACCCCTATGCACCACCTCAGGAAGACAAGACCTTCGCAAAGTATGTTTATGATCATCCCCAGTTTGATGCCATGGCTCAGCAGGCCAAGAACCGGCTTGGGGAAATTCAAGGCGTGAACAACACATGGTATTGTGGTGCGTGGCGCGGTCACGGCTTCCACGAAGACGGACTTTCGTCCGGACTTGATGTTGCCCGTTCGCTCGGTGCCCGGCTGCCATGGGAAAAAGACGTGGCTGGCGATACCTATCTGGAGGCTGCCGAATGAAGGCAAGGCCGAGCAATTGTATGCATGACAATGGACCGCCCCCTGATCTGGCGGCATCCCTGTTCATGGGCTCGGTCATGCATCACCGCATGAAACCCCGTGAGCACAGGTTTTCCTATAAGGTCTTTTCCGTGCTGCTCGATCTGAATCGGCTTGAAGAAGCTGCGCAGTCCAGCCTGTTCTTCTCCGTCAACCGGTTCAATTTGCTGTCGTTTCATCAGAAGGACCATGGCCCAAGGGACGGGTCTGATTTGCGGCTCCATGTCGACCGATTGCTCACCAAGGAAGGACTAGAGGCACCCGCTCGGGTCCTGCTGCTCGCATATCCGCGGATGCTGGGGTACGGCTTCAACCCTCTCAGCGTTTATTATGCTTATGACCGGTCGAACCAACTGATTGCGCTCGTTTACGAGGTGCGCAACACATTTGGCGGCATCCACACCTACGTCGCACCTGTCAAATCCGGCCAGTGCAGTGATGCAGGCATACGCCAGGATCAGAAGAAGCTGTTCTACGTGTCGCCCTTCGTCAGCATGGAACAACACTATTTCTTCCGCATGATGCCGCCGGGAAAAACCGTCCGCGTTCGCATTCTGGAAAAGGATTGCGAAGGCCCGCTTTTGTCGGCGACATTTTCTGGCACACAACATCCCCTGTCCAACGGCTCGATTCTGCAGGCCTGCCTTCAGGTGCCGCTGCTGACGTTCAAGGTCATCGGCGCCATCCATTGGGAAGCCTTTAAAATCTGGCGCAAGCGTGTACCATTTCACGCTCGACCCGCAGAAGATGCAGGGAATGACGGGTTGCCTGGGCAGACAGGTTCTGTCTTGCCAGTTTCAAACAACTGACGTTTCAAGAGATTCTGCTATGAGTGAGCCGATTGTTCTGACCAAGGAAAACTTCCGCGCGGAGTTGAAGGGTACTCCACGCCTCGCCAAAATGGCGGCCGGCCTTGCCCTCAAGATCCGCTACGGGTCTCTTGAAGTTCAATTTCCAGACGGTCGAAGGTTCCATATCAAAGGGCTGGAAGATGGCCCACACGGTGTTCTCAAGATCCATAACTGGGCGTTTTTCCGGATGGTCGTCCAAGCAGGCGACGTTGGTGTCGGAGAAGCGTTCATGGCGGGGTACTGGTCGTCGCCCGACGTAACCACATTTCTGGAAGTCTTTTGCATAAACCAGGAATCGACGCTGGAAGCTCTCCAGGGGAAACCGTTTACACGTTTTCTGATGTCGGTACGCCACTGGCTGAACTCCAACACCAAACGCGGGTCAAAGCGCAACATCTCGGCGCACTATGATCTCGGAAATGCATTTTACCGGGAATGGCTCGATCCTTCGATGACCTATTCCTCGGCGATCTACAGCAACGAAACCAACAATCTGGAACAGGCCCAAACCGAGAAATACGCTTCTCTGGTCCGGCAGACCGGCATTACTCCCGATCACAAGGTTCTGGAAATCGGGTGTGGCTGGGGCGGTTTTGCCGAATATGTCGCAAAATCGGTTGGTGCCAACGTGCGAGCCTTGACCATCTCACAGGAACAATTCGATTACGCGCGCGAGCGGATCTACAAGGCCGGCCTCAACGACAAGGTTGAAGTGGTCTTCCAGGACTATCGCGACGAAAATGGCGTGTTCGACAGGATAGCCTCCATCGAAATGTTCGAGGCCGTCGGTGAAAAATACTGGCCGACCTACTTCCGCCAATTGTCGAAGTGCCTCAAGCCGGGTGGCAAGGCGGGTCTGCAGATCATCACGATCCAGGACAAGATGTTCGAGGACTACCGCAGAGGCACAGACTTCATCCAGCGCTATATCTTTCCAGGTGGAATGCTGCCGCCGCCCGGCCGACTGGCGGAAATCGGCAAGTCACTGGGCCTGGACCTTATGGATCAGAAGATTTTCGGCCAGGACTACGCAAGAACGCTTGCAGAATGGCGTCAGAGCTTCCGACAGGCTTGGCCAAGGATTAGTCCGCTGGGTTTTGACGAGCGCTTCAAGCGCCTCTGGGAGTTCTACCTGCATTATTGCGAGGCAGGCTTCCGGTCCGGCAATATCGATGTTCGCCAGATGGTCTACGTCAAATCTGCCTGAGCAAGGCACTGACGTTGAAGACACATTTCAAAGGCCGGGTCACCCGGCCTTTTTCTTGTTCCAACCCGTGGACCGGGCTACCAGCGCGAAGTAGGCACTGTACGGCAACCAGCGCAAAAGCTTCAGTTGCCGAACAAATTTACGCGGAAATGCAATCTCGAAACGGGCTGGATGGGACAGGCCTTTCCTGATTTCCTCGACAGCCTTTTCCGGAGACATCAGATAAGGCATCGGGAACGGATTGGACTTTGTTGCCGGCGTATCGACAAAACCGGGACTGATGATCTGAATTCGGATCCCTGCAAGGTCCAGATCGAATTTCAAGGATTCAACAAGGTTGATCAGCCCCGCCTTGGTGGCACCGTATGCAGCTGACGTCGGCAAACCGCCATAACCTGCCACAGACGACACCACTGCGATCTGCCCCCTGCCCGCCGCCTTCATGGCTGTGATTGCCGGCAGAAGCACATTGACCGTCCCCATGAGGTTTACATCAAAGCTTTTGCGAAAGGCGTCTGCATCGGCATCGAGGCCATCCTGCGGCAGATAAATGCCCGCATTAGCCACGAGCAGGCTCAAACCGCCGAAGTCCTGCTGAATTTTTTTCACGTGTTCGGCCATGAGGTCCGTCTTCGTGACATCCCCAGGCAGCGCATGAATTGAACCGGCAAGCGCCTTGGACTGGTTCTCCAGCTCCGCCAATTCCTGCTCCGAGCGGGCAGTTACAATGACCTTCCAGCCCGAACGGGCGAGGTCAAGTGCAAGCTCCCGACCGATACCGGAACTTGCTCCCGTGATCCAGGCGCAACCGTGATCAGCTTGGGCAACATAATTCGTCTTGGGCAATTCATTCTCCCGGTTCGTTTGCCTCTTTACGCAAACAGACCGGGTGTCGGATTGAATTTTAGCGGATAAAGGGTGCGAACCAGCGGCCAACAGGGCCGGTCAACTGCAGGCGTCCCGCCGTCACCGCGAAGCAAATGCAGTCTTCACCTTCGTCAGCTATAGGTTTGTGGTCCACATCGCCATCGGCAAAGGCAACGTCACCAGCCACATAGTGGCCGTCTTCGTCCTTGAACCCGCCCGTCAATACCAGCGTAAGCTCAGTGCCGTGGTGCGTATGGGACGGCATTGCTCGACCTGCCCGCACCCAAAGGAGACTGCTTGCGCAGCCGTCAATTTCACCGAACTTGCATTCCTTGACGCCAGGAAGGAGCGTTTTCCAAGGGAGTTGATCCATCGAGGAACCGATAATCGACTGCAACGATTCGGGAACGGTCGGTCCGCCTTCCTCAGACAGTTCGGCGGCAGGCGCGTTATCGTTCAGGTCATCAACGTCGCCACTGAATATCGATCCGAGAAATTCGTCCCGATTGGAAATGGAGACCGGATCGGCGTCTTCCAGTTCAAAGCCGGCAAGCGTTTCAAGTGAGGTTACATACGACCTGTTGCAGTCGCTCATTTCGAGATGAGCACCGACCAATGCCTGCGCCGGATAGGTCAAGGTCCCGGCCGCATATCCGGCCAGTAACTCGTCCATTCCGGTCACGTTTTTTTCCATTACCGCTCTCATTTGGCTTTAGAATCCCAAGTTGCCTTACCGGCGATACGACAGGCAACAAAAATCGGATCAACAATTACACCAGAATTGTTAGAAATAGAATTTCAGTGAGCTGATTTCACGGAACAACTGATGGCGTGTTTTTGACACCAGATGGAAAAAGGAACCTGATTGGCCTCAGGTGCTGGCATTCCCCATTTGAAGCCTTACATTGCGACCTTGATCAAGGCCCTTCAGACCTTTAGCGTCCGGGGCTTATCAGATTTCATCTGGCCGGTCAGCGCCACCGGACCAGATCAGCCGGGAAAGAATAAATGTCTGTGTCCGCTTCTGTTGTCGATGCGATCGGTAACACGCCCCTCATCCGTCTGAAAGCTCTGTCCGAGGAAACGGGTTGCGAGATTCTCGGCAAGGCCGAGTTCATGAACCCTGGTCAATCGGTCAAGGACCGCCCTGCCCGGCAGATGATTCTTGAAGCCGAAGCCCGCGGTGATCTCAAGCCCGGTGGTGTGATTGTCGAAGGTACAGCCGGAAACACCGGTATCGGACTGGCGCTGGTAGCCAGTGCTCGCGGTTACCGGACCGTGATCGTTATTCCGGAAACGCAAAGCCAGGAAAAGAAGGACATGTTGCGCCTGTGTGGTGCTGAACTTGTCGAAGTCCCGGCCAAGCCTTTTTCCGACCCCAACAATTACCAGCACGTCGCCCGCCGTCTTGCAGAAGAGATGGCGCGGACTGAACCTAATGGCGTTATCTTTGCCGATCAGTGGAACAACCTCGACAACCGCAAGGCTCATTTTGTAACCACAGGTCCTGAGATCATGGCTCAAACGGGTGGCCGTGTTGACGGTTTCATCTGTGCGGTCGGTTCCGGCGGCACGCTGGCCGGCGTTTCAACCTATCTTCAGGAGAACAAGCCGGGTGTCGTCATCGGCTGCGCCGACCCGCGTGGCGCCGCGATGCAATCGCTGTTCACCATCGGCAAGGCGGTCGCCTCCGAAGGTGGATCGGTTTCCGAAGGCATCGGCCTTGGCCGCAGCACCGCGATTGTCGGCGATCTTAAAATCGATCACGCCTACACAATTCCGGACGAAGAAGCCCTGCCGCTGGTGTTCGATCTCGCGGAAAAGGAAGGGCTGCTGCTTGGCGGGTCGACCGCTATCAACCTGGCCGGCGCCCGTCGCCTCGCTCGCGAGCTTGGTCCAGGCAAGACGATCGTCACGATCCTGTGCGACCACGGCACCCGCTACCAGTCCAAACTCTACAATCCGGACTTCCTCAGATCAAAGAATTTGCCGGTTCCGGAGTGGCTGGAGCGAAAAGTCACGATCCAGCCACCCTTCGCCTGATCGATTGACACCGGGGGGCATTACATGAGTTCAGCGGATCAAGCATTGGCGCAAGGCGGTGACGCAGCCGAAGCGGTGATCCGCGATGCCGTCACAGATGCCGGCGTTCTGGATGTCATGGCAAACAATCTCGGACTGGTCGCGGCATTTGTCGCGATCATGTACGTGACGGCAGGCATCTGCGCCGTTCGCGAAGTAATGAATTCAAGAACTTCCCAGGGATCCGTCGCATGGCTGCTGTCCCTGTTTTTTCTGCCTTATCTCACGGTGCCGCTCTATTTCGTGTTCGGCTGGCGATCCTTTTCCGACTACGAGAAGATTCAAGCGACCCTTGGCCGGGCAGAACGGGCAAGGCGTGCAGACGAACTTGGCCTGACCGATCACGAGGAAACCAGAGACTGGCCGGTTCTTTCCCGCGTTGCCGGGGTTCCCTTCATGGCCGGCAACAAGGCAGACCTACTTATTGATGGTGATGCGACGTTCACAGCCATCAAGAATGAAATTGCAAAGGCCAGAGACGTCATATTCTTCCAGTTCTTCGCCATCCATGACGACGAACTGGGACGTGACATGGCCGACGCCCTGATCGCCCGTGCCAAGGATGGCATAACGGTCTATTTCCTCTACGACGATGTCGGCAGCCATTCTCTGTCAAAAGACTATCTGACCCGCTTGAAGAGCGCCGGCGTCAAGGTTTGCGGCTTCAACGAAAACCACAAGTTCCTGCGACTGCTTGGACCGATGCGTCTCAACTATCGCAATCATCGCAAACTGGTCGTGATCGACTACCGCGTCACATTTGTCGGCGGCCACAATGTTGCGGACCAGTATGTCGGCCGGGACAACTGGTTTGGCCACTGGCGCGACACCCATGTCCGTGTCGAAGGGCCCGCTGCCGTTGCTTGCGCACTCTCCTTTGTCGAAGACTGGCTCTGGGCGAGCGGCGAGCGCATCGAACTGCCTCAGGTTGGCGAAATTCCGATGCCAGGTGACGAAGCCGTTCTGGTGATGCCGACAGGGCCTGCAGACAAGCTGGAGGAATGCGCGCTGGCTTTTGTCGAAACGGCAGCCCGGGCACGAAAGAGGCTATGGATCACCACACCGTATCTGGTGCCGTCTCTCGACATCCAGACAGCGCTTTGCTCGGCAGCAATGCGCGGCGTGGACGTACGCGTTCTGATGCCGGAAAAACGTGATCACTGGACTGTATGGCTCGCAAGCCACGCCTACGAGGACACCCTGGTGCAGCGCGGGGTGAAGGTTTACCGCTATATCGACGGTTTTCTGCACCAGAAGGTTACGCTGATGGACGACGAACTCGTTTCCATCGGCACGGTCAACTTCGACAACAGATCATTCCAGATCAATTTTGAACTGACCCTCTGGTTCACCCATCCGCGCATGATCGACAATGTCGAAAGCATGCTGGAGACCGATTTCCAGAACTCCCGCCTGACCTGGCCGGACGCACTCCAGTCCCGCAGTTATGTTTTTCGTGTCCTGGCTCAAGGCGCCCGGTTGCTGTCTCCCATACTTTGATCAGTGTTCGGGACATATTCAGTCCCTGACTGCGCGGCCATGCAGAGCGCCTCGTGCAGCTTGAAGGCAATATCCAGCGCCTGACTTGTGAAATCGAAGGAAGAGCGCGCCCTTCCGGGCTGGTGCCGTCCTGGCGAATGATCTAAACCTCTATCAGACCAACTTCTCCGGCATCTGCAAACCATGGCTTACATACCCGACTACGCGACCCTGCTTGCCTTTACGGCCGCAGCACTGGTGTTGACCGTTACGCCAGGACCCGACATGACGCTGTTCATGAGCAAGACGCTGACACAAGGCCGGCGCGCCGGGCTTGCTGCTGTGTTTGGGGCAACCTGTGGGCTGGTCCTGCACACCGTGCTTGCCGCGATCGGTGTTTCCGCCCTGCTTTCAGCGTCGGCACTTGCATTTACAGTGCTGAAGATCGTCGGTGCCGCCTATCTGATTTATCTCGCCGTTCAGGCCGTCAGGAACGGGTCCAGCCTTGCGCTGGAAGCAGCCACCGTGAAGAGGCAACCTATTCACCGGGTCTGGTTACAGGCACTCGGGATCAACATCCTCAATCCCAAGATCGTCTTGTTCTTCGTGACCTTCCTGCCTCAGTTTGTCAGCGCGGCGGATCCGAACGCGACAGGAAAACTGATGTTCCTCGGGTTTTACTTCGTCGTTCTGGGAATGCCCATCTGCGCAGCGATGGTTCTGGGAGCCAGTGCGTTTGCCCGTTTCCTGAAGTCCTCGCCGAAATTCATGCGTGCCTTCGACTGGGCTTTTGCGGGCATCATGGGCACCTTCGCCCTGAAGCTTCTGGTGGCCAAGGCAAACAGCTGAACCGGTTCCTTTGGCTGCCGGTGACCCGTGGTGACTGAGCGTCCAAAACCAGTCTAGCGTGCCAGCAGTTCTCTCAGGCCGGCGGGGGTAACTTGGGCCATCTTGCGAAAGTCCCGGCTCATATGGTGGCGGTCCGAATAGGACGCCTGGTAGGCAATCTCGTCGAGACAGCAGTCGCCCGACGCCATCATACGCGTCGCCTTTCGCAGACGGACGAAACGAGCGAGCCTGGCGTAGCCCAACCCCGCCTCCGATAGCCGCCGGGAAAGACTTCTCGGCGATAAACCAAGTCCCGACGCTGTTGACGACAAGCCAGGATGCTCCCCCACTGAAAGTTCGAGAACGCCGACGACCCGCGCAAGAAGTCGGTTCGTACCCGGCCCCTGCGGCCTGTTCAGCAGGTGGCGAAAAGACAGGCTTGAAGCAGAAGACATCATTCCGATTTCGGATTTGAACCCGGAAGTTTCTTCTGCAGGAATAATCAGGATGTCGCTGTCGAAGTCCAAGTTGCCTTCGACGAAATTGCCAAACCGATAAATCGGACGGGAAGCACTGCCGCGGCTAACCGACCAAATGTCCTGGATATGTATCCCTGCGCTTTCAAGCGTTCCGGTCACGACACCGGCCAGCATTGCCGGTCCGAACGGTTTCTGGTTCGCGGGACGTACCTTGTAGGGTGACAAGACCAGTGAATTGCGCTGGCAGGAAGAAATAAAATCCTTTCCTTGACCGTTCTCGTGAAACCGAAAGGACGCCTGCAGTGCCAGGACACCCGACCATCTGTTCACCAGGTCAGGCATGCTCGGCGCACTCGTCAGGAGATGACTGATCACATCGAAACCGGCTGGGCGACCTAGAGCACGCGCAAGATTGAAAACCGCTCCGCATCCTCGTGAAGCGTAGAGCATTCCGATACGGGACAGCGGATCCTTCGCCTCAGTGCCCTGCAAAACGGAATTCCCATAAATTGCGGGAAACCTTGCCTCAGCCTGCTTCGCAAAATGCCTCAACCACCAGTTCCAATACGCCGAATAGGCTTCTCCGAGCGGCTCGTTGACACGCACGTTCTCCGCACCTTGTTGCGGCTCAATGGAAATTTTGGCGTCGATATTCACAGGTCTTCTTTCGACCGTGCTGCAGGATGAAGTGTGCCCTGGAACGAAACCAAGGGTTTAGCGCAAATGCAAGCATCGAAATCGAGGGGAACATGCGCAACTTGAAATCTCAGCTACAACTTCTTGCACTGACGTCGCTGGCAACACTGACGGGCAGCTTTTACGCACTGGCTGATCCGGCCAACCTGACGGCAGACGAGATCAACGACATGATGTCGGGAAACTCCATCCATGGTTTCTTTCCCGACGGCGTGACGGAGTACAAGCAGAACAACCACGCCGACGGCTTCGCCGTTGTCGTGGTCAAGGGCGACAAGATCCGGAACATTCCGTGGGAAGCCGTCGAAATTAACGGGACTGGTCAATATTGCGAAGACTGGAGCGGCGATGGCTGGGGCAAACTCTGTTTCACGGTGACGCGCGAAAACCCGGCCAAGCCGATCTTCACAAATGCAAAAGGCAAGGCAAACGCACAGAACTGGTCTGAAGGTTTTGTGGATCTGAATTTCGCCGACTGAACTTGGTCCACATCATTGTTATCGCCCGCGGTCCGGCCGGATTGCGGGCGTTTGTTTTTCATGACTCCGGTTTCCTGCAAATAGGGCCTTGCACCGCATGCTGTTCGTTGGTCAATTCGACGCTATTCGTTTCAGGGAGTTCCGGATGACCACGCCTTTGTTTCGCGACGATGCCTACCTCAGAACATGTGAAGCCGAAGTGACCGGCATCAACGAGCGTGGCGGCATCGTGCTTGATAGATCGGTTTTTTACGCGACCGGTGGCGGTCAACCGGGCGACAGCGGCACATTGGAGCTGGAAAACGGCACGAAGGTCGACATTGCCACCACGGTCTATGATGACGACAAGAAAACCATCGTCCATGTCCCTTCAGAAGGACAAAACCTGCCTGCCGCCGGCGCAAAAGTGACCGCCCATTTGGACTGGGCAAAACGGTACCGGTTGATGCGCATGCATACTGCCTTGCATCTATTGTCCGTGGCCCTGCCCTTTCCCGTTACAGGTGGTCAAATCGGGGATCCCGAAGGACGTCTTGATTTCGATATGGGTGAAGACACAATCGACCGGGAAGCGCTTCTGGAGAAGCTCAATGCGCTGGCTTCTGGTGATCACGAAGTAACCACCCAATGGATTACAGACGAAGAACTCGATGCCAACCCGGGTCTGGTCAAGACCATGTCCGTCAAGCCGCCACGAGGGTCTGGCAGGGTAAGATTGGTCAGGATCGGCGACGACGTGGACTTGCAGCCTTGCGGTGGTACCCATGTAACGAGAACCTCTGAAATCGGCCTGCTTGAACTCGGCAAGATCGAAAAGAAGGGTAAGCAGAACAGGCGCGTCCGGATCCGCCTGACCGACTGACAAGCAAACGGGGGAAGTTGAAATGAAACTGTCAGGTGGCTGCCGGTGTGGAGCTGTTTCCTTCGAAGTGGAAAGCAGAACCCCCTACCCCTACATGCGCTGTTACTGTTCCATCTGCCGTAAGACAGGTGGCAGCGGCGGTTATGCAGTCAATCTGATGGGAGACGCCAGCAGCCTTGAGGTATCGGGTGCGGAGACGAAGTCGGTCTACAACGCTGTCATTGATGGAAAGACCAGTCCTGCGGAACGTCATTTCTGCAAGGCTTGTGGATCTCACCTGTGGCTTTGGGATCCGCGTTGGCCTGAACTGGTGCATCCACATGCAGGAGCGGTCGATAGCCCCTTGCCAACACCGCCAGAGATTGTCCATATCATGCTGGCGTTCAAGCCTGATTGGATCGAGGTGCCGAGCGGTCCCGGACACGTTCACTTCCAGAACTATCCGGTCCTCTCAATCGAGGACTGGCACAAGTCCAAAGGCTTGCTGGAGACCTAAGGAGCCGTAATGACCGACCATCCCCTCGTATCGACTCAATGGCTGGACGATCATCTCTCCTCGCCTGATCTGATTGTCATCAATGCCTGGATGCCGCCGGTCACGCATCCAGATGCTCCGCCTGTCTATCCGAACGCCCACATTCCAGGCGCCGTCTTCTTCGACGTCAACGAGGTCTGTGACAAGACCAGCGATCTGCCTCACATGCTGCCAGCTCCGCATGTGTTTTCGTCAACCATGCGGAAAATGGGGATAGGCGACGGTCAGACACTGGTGGTCTACGATGATTTCGGTTTCTATTCCGCGCCACGCGTCTGGTGGACGCTGCGCAGCATGGGCGCGGAACGAGTTTATGTTCTGGATGGTGGTTTTCCGAAGTGGCGGGCAGAAGGCCGTGCCTTTGACGACGATACGCCCCGCAGAGTTCAAAGCCACTTCTCGTCCCGTTTGAACCATGGTGCCGTTGCCGACCTCGACCAGATCCGCTCCACCATCGCAAATGGTTCGCGGCAAATACTGGATGCAAGGTCTGCCGAACGATTTGCCGGAGAAGCGCCAGAGCCGCGTGCCGGACTGAAGTCGGGTCACATGCCGACCGCGCTCAACCTGCCCTTCACCCAGCTCATCGCGGAAGACGGCACATTCTTGCAGAAGGAAGACCTGGCAAAGGCTTTTCAGGATGCTGGAGTGGATCTCGACAAACCCGTCACGACCTCTTGCGGCTCCGGTGTCACAGCGGCGATCCTGACCCTTGGCCTTACCGTGCTCGGTGCTCGGGATCTTTCGCTTTACGACGGGTCCTGGGCGGAATGGGGAAGCCGGGACGATACGGACGTCGTCACCGGCCCAGCTTGAGAGATCAAATAGCGCCTTGATCAGGTACCAGTCTTCAAGGTTTCAAAGAAATCCCGGATCTCATCCGAGATCGAACTGGTGCTTGAAGACATTCTGCTGGATGCAGCCAACAGACTGTCGGCCGCCTGATCGGTTGCGGTGATTGCCTGTTCGACACCGCCAATGTTCTCATCGAGGGTCTGCGTTCCCGAAGCGACCGTCTGGATGCTGTGGGAAATTTCCTGCGTTGCAGCACCCTGCTCTTCAATCGCCGCTGCAATTGATGACGTCATTTCGTCAAGTTGCTTGACCACTTCGGAAATCGACTGGATGGAGGCCACGGCATTGTCCGTCGAACTTTGAATTTCGGTGACTTGCTGGCTGATTTCCTCGGTGGCCTTCGCGGTCTGTTCTGCGAGGGTTTTCACTTCGCTTGCGACCACCGCAAATCCCTTGCCGGCATCACCGGCACGAGCAGCCTCGATCGTTGCGTTCAGAGCCAGCAAATTGGTTTGTTCGGCAATCGCCTGAATGAGACCGATCACATCCCCAATTTTCTGGGCTGCACCTGCCAGGCTTGCCACCTGAAGGCTCGATTGTTCTGTGCCACCCGCCGCCTGGCTGGCAATTCGGGATGCACCGGAGATCTGCTTCGAAATTTCCTGGATGGAACTGGAGAGCTCTTCCGTTGCAGAGGCTACGGTCTGGACGCTGACGCTGGAGTCTTTTGAAACATGACCGGCGTTCTCTACCTGGCTTCTCGCGGTTTGCGATACACTCGTCAAATGCTCGGCTTCACCCGCAACGCTGCGAGCACCGGCCTCAACGTCGGCCAGCGGTTGCTTGACGCTGCTCTGGAACTTTTCGATAGCCTTGTTCAACCGTTCCGTCTGCGCTGCGCGCTCCAGAAGAAGTTCTTCTTCGTAGGTTGATATGGCAAGGTCCATGTCAAGGAAGACGGCCGCCGTGACATCGTTCAACAAGACGGCAAGGTTTTGAAAAGACCGTCTGTATTTACGGGTCAGATGGGCATGCAGATGGCGCAGGACATAAAGATACCCGGCAATGTACCAACGCGGTTCCAGCCCGATGCGGCAATGCACATGACCGATCTGGTTGATGCTCTGCTGGTAGCTCTGGTCGAAGCCCGACGTGAACAGCTTCTTCCAATGGCCCTTTTGAGCTGAAACAAGTCGGGGTTGATGCGAGCCGACGAGTGCAGCCAGATTTGGCTGGGTGTTGATGTGAACGTAAAAACCCGCCAGCACATCGTCCAACACGGGCTCGATTACCGGCCAGAGTTTTCTGAGATTTTCGATTGTGGAATGATCAATTTGGGCGAATTTCAAACGGGATTGGAAGTCGTATTCCTGATCGCTCATGGCAGGTCACCTTGATAAAAACTGACCCTACGTGACCCGACAATTCTAAATAAACCATAAATTGTATTTTTACGTACGACATAGTGACAATGGCGCGTTGAGCCACAACGAAAACGAAATAGGAATAATTACCAATCCCCCCGGTTTTTGGCCGTTTTTTAGGCAATATAAACGCGATACCCGATTCTTTCCGATGGGAGTGGCGAACACAACCTGAAAACGAAGGTAGCGATACTTTGGTCGTATTCCGGTTGTCCAAAACAAGGCTCACTCTCCCGGCTGGGGTCTTGCCTTCAACCCATCCGGTTTCTTGCGTGACGGCTCCAGACTGATCAGAAATTCGGCACGTGTGCCGGCAAGATGATGGCCTGGCCAGATCTCCAGAGCATCGTTCAGTTTCCCTTTCGGGTATCGAGCGAAGATGTCCTTGCGAACGTTCTGCGCAATCCTGCGCTGCCCCATTCCGAACACGTCACACATTGCTCCACGCGAAATAAGATGTGCTTCTGCGCCATACCTTCTGGCAGACACATAGCCGTTAAGGTGCAGTCCGATGGCATCGGCAATCCGATGTACCTTTGCCCGGTCATGTCCCTGGCCGACAAGGTGGTGCTGGCAGCGTTCCGCACCATGGACCACGAAACAGCAATCCCGCGGCTCACTGGTCCGGCCTGACGCCAGGCCTACGTCATGCAATATGGCTGCACAGAAGAGGATTTCCTTGTCGACAGTGAGCTTACGATAGCCACCCAACAAGAGACCAAAGTAATAGGTGCGCCAACTGTGCCGCATCAGGTCCAAATTCTGGACTTCGTCGGCAAAGTCCAACGCATCCCGGACCAATGCGGTCTCCGGTGGCTGCAGTCCTTCAAGGTCTGCACCGAAGGTGTTGATCAGGCCCAGTTTTCCTCTGAAAGCGTCCAGCGCTTCAAGCATCCCCATACGGCCAAGATTTGTAAGCACCTTCAGCTTTTCAGTTCTTGTCAGTCGCCCATTGCTGAACTGACCAGACCTTCGTCCCCAAGCAACCGTCCCAATGTCTGCAGTGTTTTCCGGCATCTCCCAAAACGTCTCCATTGATTGCTCCATTTTTATGTACCGTATCGCATAAAAATAGACATGTCGATATTTATGTGCCAATTGGTATAAAATGAAAGCCGAAAGCAAACGCGGGCGTCCGCGCAAATTCGACGAAGACATCACGCTCGACCGCATCATGCTGGTGTTCTGGCAGCACGGCTATGCCGCTACCAGTCTCGACCAGATAGCAGAAGCAACCGGCCTGAACAGACCCAGCCTCTACGCCGCATTCGGCAGCAAGAAAGACATGTATCTGAAGGTGATTTCACGGTTCGCGGACCAGATGCAGGCCCACCTGAAGGCGGCAGGACAGACAAAAACAGGGCTGAAACCCCGGCTCAAGGCCATCATGACAGCTGCTATCGATCTTTATTGCGGCAGGTCGACATTTGGTGATGCGGCCTATGGTTGCCTGGCCATCTCCACACTGACGACTGAAGCTGCTGATGATCCTGACTTCAGATCAATGCTGGCGCATGTCGTTGAGCGAATGGATCGAGGGTTCGCCGGTCTGATTTACGCGGAGGTGAAAGACTCGGTTCCGGAAGCAAGCGTCCAGTTCGCCGCCCAGCATTTGTCTTTGATGCTGCACGGTCTTTCGGTTCGCGCCCGGGCTGGGGAATCTCGCGATATCCTGGTGGAACTGGCAGAGGCTGCTGTTGACCGGCTTGTACCGGACCCAGCTTCAGCGCCCGTTATGTAGATCCAGCGACCAGTCAAGTGTCAGAGGCAGCGGCGTCCACATGCCGGTCTTCACCCCTGCCCGCCTCAACATGTCGGCCGTCCACGTGTTGCAGCCTATCATCGCGTTGAAGCCGCCAACTGCCGGAAAGAAAATGTCGTGTGCGTCATACGCCACGCCGGGAATTGCCGTCGGAGGCGTTGTGCCATCTGACTGGAAACTGGTCCTGATATCATTGACCAGTTCCTCAAATTCCAGCTGGCTCAGTTCAACTACGCGGACGCTTTCCTGTTCAAGCGGAATATCGCCGGTGCGACGGACATGCATGACCGAGGCATCCCAGGTCAACGCGTCTATTACCGGACCCGGTTTCAAATCGCCCCACGTTGGCGTTTCGATATAGAAGGACCGCCCACCCCAGCCGAAAGCAATCCAGAAAACACCCGGATAATCCAGCTCCAGCCCGCCATCCGATACGAATCCGAACGCCTCCAGCACGTCCGGATCGGCCGGGAGAGCGATATCAGTATGGATGGGATTGTTGAGTATCAGAATACGCCGTTTCTCTGCGAAACTTTGCGCAACTTCCATAACCGGGTTGGAATCGAACAAAGGCCTCGGAACGAGTGCTCCGAGGCCCAGTGCTACAACAGCAGTGAAGACAACAAGGCAAATTCCAATCAGGAACCTGCGCAGCAGTTTCATCATCCGCAGTCTTTAGCCGATCAGTGGTGCAGGATCTGGCTCAGGAAAAGCTTGGTACGTTCATGCTGCGGATTGGTGAAGAACTCTTCCGGCTCGTTCTGCTCCACGATCTGCCCCGCATCCATGAAGATAACGCGGTTTGCAACCTTGCGGGCAAAGCCCATTTCGTGAGTGACGCACAGCATGGTCATGCCTTCTTCGGCAAGTCCGACCATCACGTCCAGAACTTCCTTGATCATTTCCGGGTCGAGTGCCGAGGTCGGCTCATCGAACAGCATGATTTTCGGGTTCATGCACAAAGACCGTGCAATAGCAACGCGCTGCTGCTGACCACCGGACAGCTGCCCCGGATATTTGTTGGCCTGCTCCGGGATCTTGACGCGCTCGAGATAGTGCATCGCGATGTCTTCGGCTTCCTTCTTGGGCATCTTGCGAACCCAGATTGGAGCCAGAGTGCAGTTTTCCAGAATCGTCAGATGCGGGAACAGGTTGAAGTGCTGGAAGCACATGCCGACTTCGCGGCGAATTTCGTCGATCTTTTTCAGATCGTCCGTCAACTCGATGCCATCCACAAGGATCTGTCCAGCCTGATGTTCTTCCAGACGGTTGATACAACGGATCATCGTGGATTTGCCGGAACCTGACGGTCCGCAGATAACGATACGTTCTCCGCGCATGACCTTCAGGTTGATGTCGCGCAGAACGTGGAAATCCCCGTACCACTTGTTCATGTTCTTGATTTCAATAGCCACGTCCGTATCGGAGATGGTCATTCTGGAACGGTCGGCTGCGAGTTCCTCGTCGCGTACAGCGTTTTCAGACATAGTTTTTAACTCCTAGAGTGTCCTGTGGCCGGGGCGCTGCGGTTCATCGCGCGCCCCGGAAGCGGTTTGCTAGCGTTTGTGTCCTGTATGAAGCTTCTTCTCCATGAAGATGGAGTAGCGCGACATGCCGAAGCAGAAGGTCCAGAACACCACTGCAGCGAACAGGTAACCCGTGTGACCGGTACTGGGCGTCGACCATGTCGGATCCGTGAAGGACGACTGGATCTGGCCGAGAAGGTCGAACATGCCGACGATCAGAACCAGAGTCGTATCCTTGAACAATCCGATGAAGGTGTTGACGATCCCGGGGATCACGAGCTTCAGAGCCTGCGGCAAAATGATGAGATACATCATCGGCCAGAACCGGAGCCCGAGCGCCATGGCACCTTCATATTGCCCCTTCGGAATGGCCTGCAGGCCACCACGGACCACTTCTGCCATATAGGCGGCAGAGAACAGGGTCACGCCGATCAGAACGCGCAGCAGCTTGTCGAAGGTCACGCCTTCCGGCAGGAACAACGGCAGCATCACCGACGACATGAACAGAACCGTGATCAGCGGAACACCGCGCCAGAACTCAATGAAGATAACCGAGACAAGCTTGATGATCGGCATTCTTGATCGACGTCCAAGCGCCAGCGCGATACCTAGCGGTAGCGAGGCCACAATACCCGTGACCGCGATGACAAGCGTAACAAGCAAACCGCCCCAAACCGCTGTTTCAACGATCGGCAGGATTACCGCATCTCCGATGACCAGGCCGGTCAGCAGGAAGTATGCGATGATCGGGAAGACGACCAGAAACAGGATTGCGTTGATTTTCTTGAACGGCGCGCTGGGGATTGCCAGCGGCACGAGCAACACCGCGAACAGGAAATAGACGATGTTCACCCGCCAGATTTCCTCGGTCGGATACCGGCCATAGATGAACTGCGGGAAGTATGCTTCCACGTAAGCCCAGCAGGCACCGCTATGGCCGCCGTCCTGCGGCAGACACGCTTCACGATTGTCGCCGCTCCAGACAGCATCGATAAATGCGAACTGGATCAAAGGCGCGATAAGTGAGTAGGCGATCAGAATGCCGATTACAGTCAGAACGGTGTTGCCGATGGACGAAAACAGGTTCTGACGCATCCAGCCGATGACGCCGGTGGTCGAGATCGGCGCCGGCAGTCGCGGCGCCTCCTCGGTTCTGATTTGGAACATATCAGTGTTAGCCATTTTGCGCTCCTTACCGTTCCACGAGCGCCATGCGCTGGTTGTACCAGTTCATGAAGGCCGATGTGATGAGGCTGAGCGACAGATAGACAACCATCCAGATACCGATGATTTCAATCGCCTGGCCGGTCTGGTTGAGCACCGTTCCACCCATCGAGACGAGGTCCGGATAGGCAATGGCAACTGCCAGTGAAGAATTCTTGGTAAGGTTCAGGTACTGACTCGTCAGCGGCGGAATGATCACGCGCATCGCCTGGGGAATGACCACCAGTCTCAACGTCGGTCCGTTCCTCAAACCTAGTGCATGCGCAGCTTCGGTCTGACCATGGCTCACCGCCTGAATACCAGCACGTACGATCTCTGCGATGAACGATGCGGTATAGATTGCCAGGGCTGCGGTAAGAGCCAGGAATTCAGGAATAATATTGAGCCCGACATTGAGTTCGAACCCCTGACGCAGGATTGGCCCGGTTTCGACGAAGTTCGGATGTTCAAGAGTGATCGGCATGCCGGTTGCAAAGTACGTCAGCAAAGGCAGGCCAATAATAAATCCGACCCCCGTCAGGAATGACGGGAACGGTTGCCCTGTGGCCTCCTGACGCTTGCGCGCCCAACGTGCCACGAGGAACGCTGCTGCTATCCCGATCAGAAACGCATAGCCGATCCATTCCGATCCGGTCCCCATGATGGGTTTGGGAAGCCGAAGACCGCCAATGTTCAGGTGGAATGTGTCGAACAACGACCATTTTTCACGCTTGCCGGGGATCGATCGCAGCACCGCAAAGTACCAGAAAAAGATCTGCAGCAGCAGCGGGATATTTCGGACCAGCTCGACGTAGCAATACGCCAGACGGCTGATGACCCAGTTGTTCGACAAGCGGGCGATACCGATGATGAAACCAAAGATCGTGGCGAAGAAGATACCTACGCCCGCCACAAGCAGAGTGTTCAGGAAGCCGACATAGATCGCTCTTCCGTAACTTGATGTCTCAGAGTAGGAAACCAGTGACTGGTTGGTTCCAAACCCGGCTGTATTTTCTAGAAAGCTCCAACCGGAGGCGATGTTCTGCCTCTCCAGGTTGGCTATCGTGTTCGAAACGATGACATATCCCAAAGTCACCAGCGCGACGACCAGCAGCAGCTGGTAAAAGATGCCGCGCGCTTTGGGATCGTTCAACAGCGAAGCACGCGCCGGCGCCCCCGCCGAGTCCTGCTCCATTACTGACATAGAACCTCGCCCAAGTTTTCACGAAAGAGCCCGGCACGAAGCCTCTCCTCAATCGTGTCTGACCTGCTTCCCTGGCCGCACTTCGTCGGCACTCCCCTATCGACGGAAGCAGTCTGTTCCCCCACGCGGTTGCCGGGTATGTTGTCCGGTTTTTATTGCGTGGAATTTATTGAGGGTTCCGGCAGAACAACCGCCGGAACCCCTTCAATCCTCAATCAAAGAAGAGGATTAGCGGACCGGCGGTGCGTACATGAAGCCGCCGTCGTTCCACAGAGCGTTTACGCCACGGGAGATGCCGAGCGGAGTGTCCGGACCAACGTTGGCGTTGAAGGACTCTTCGTAGTTACCGACGTTTTTGATGATCGCATAAGCCCAGTCGTTCGGCAGGCCGATAGCTTCACCAAATGCGCCCTCAACGCCCAGAAGACGCTTGATGGACGGGTTGTCGGAAGACTTCATCTCGTCAACGTTTTCAGAGGTCACGCCGAGCTCTTCTGCGTTGAGCATCGCATTCAGCGTCCACTTTGCAATGTTGAACCACTCATCGTCGCCCTGACGGACAACCGGACCCAGAGGCTCCTTGGAGATGATTTCCGGCAGGACCATGTGGTCGCCCGGGTTGGTCAGCTTCAGGCGCTGTGCGTACAGGCCGGATGCGTCAGTGGTGTAAACGTCGCAACGGCCGGCGTCGTATGCAGCCACAACTTCGTCGGCCTTTTCGAAGGCGACGATTTCGTACGGCATGTTGTTGGCGCGGAAGTAGTCGGCAACGTTAAGCTCAGTGGTCGTACCGGTGTTGGTGCAGACCGAAGCGCCGGACAGTTCCAGTGCGGAAGTCACGCCCAGGTCCTTGCGAACCATGAAGCCCTGACCGTCATAGTAGTTCACACCAGCAAAGTTCAGACCCAGCTGGGTGTCGCGGGACATGGTCCAGGTGGTGTTACGGGACAGAACATCAACTTCGCCGGACTGAAGCGCGGTGAAACGCTCTTTAGCGGACAGCGGGGTGTATTTCACAGCGGACGCATCGCCGAACACTGCTGCAGCCATAGCGCGGCAGTAGTCAACGTCGATACCGGTCCAGTTCCCCTGAGCATCCGGGTTCGAGAAACCCGGCAGACCCTGGCTCACGCCACACTGAATGAAGCCCTTTGCCTTGACGTCTTCCAGCGTCGTTGCACCAGCAGCCGTCGTCGCGGCGACTCCCATAGCAGCGCCGATTACGAGCGGAAGGAATTTATTGGACATGGATATGCAGCCTTTATTTGTTACCCATACTTTTATTATGCCGGGTTTGTTCGAAAGACATCTTCTCCGTCTCTTGTAACCGGACGGATGCCAGCCTTGACGGCTGCTTCCTCCAGATATCTTTCGTCCCACCCAACGGTTCCATACGATGGCATTTAGCTGTTCGGGTCAAGTACTTGCTGCAGATATCTCGTCAAATTTCTCGAGCTATCCGCCATTTGCCATCAGGTTGGATGCACAAACAGCGAACATGTCTAAATCGAATTCATTCAATGCCTAAAAAGGGTTCAATGCATTTAGCGGAGACCTTGCGAAGGTTAACGCTAATCGAAAAATTCTCCACACAAAGACCCCCGCACAACATGTGAAATGGCGGTTGCGACCATGACGCGAATGACTAAAGTGAGCGCTCGGCGCTCGGCAGTTCAATGTCGCGCCGCCTCTCGCAAAACACACACCCAAGAGCCTTCATGTCTTCCACCAATTCCAAGCCGCCGTTGAGGCAGGATACCAAACTGGCGCATGCAGGGCGCGACCCGCTTGCATTTCACGGTTTCGTCAATCCGCCTGTCGTGCATGCTTCGACTGTTCTCTACCCCGACACCAAAACCATGGTGACGGGTGGCCAGACCTATTCCTACGCCCGCAGGGGCAACCCGACCACGGACTCCCTTGAAGGGGCCATGAAGGAGATCGAAGGGGCAGCCGGGGTCAAGATCGCGAATTCGGGTTTGAATGCCATTGCATTGGCCATCCTGTCCTGCGTGAAATCCGGTGACCACATCCTGATTGTCGATACGGCTTACGGACCGACCCGCCATTTCGCCGACACTGTTCTGCCAGGCATCGGGGTTTCCGTGACCTTCTACGATCCGAAGATCGGCGCCGACATCAAGACACTGTTTCAGGAAAACACGACAGCCGTGTTCACCGAAGCACCCGGCTCCCTCACCTTCGAGATGCAGGATGTTCCGGCGATTGCCGCCGAGGCCCGTGCCATCGGCGCAACCGTTCTGATGGACAATACCTGGGCGAGCCCGATTTACTGCCAGCCACTGTCCATGGGCGTCGATCTGTCGATCCAGGCGGGCACCAAATATCTTGTCGGACACTCCGACGCTATGCTCGGTACGGTCGCTGCCAGCGAACGCGCCTGGGAAAAACTGGATGCGTTCTGCGGTGCCATGGGGTGTCACGTCGCGCCGGATGACATCTACCTCGGCCTGCGGGGCCTCAGAACTCTGTCCGTTCGCCTTGAACGGCACCAGCGCAACACGCTTGCCGTGCTTGGCTGGCTGAAGGACCAGCCCAACATCGATCGCATCCGCTATCCAGGCCTTGAATCGGATCCTGGTCATGCTCTCTGGAAACGAGATTTTTCGGGAGCCTCGGGCCTGTGCGCCTTCGACTTCAGTGAAAGCACGACACAGGAACAGGCCTACGCCTTCCTGGATGCGCTCACGCTTTATGGTCTCGGCTATTCGTGGGGTGGTTTTGAAAGCCTTGCCATTCCGGTTCGCCTCAAGGGCGGCCGCACGGCAACCCCGGTAAACCTGGATCGCCAGTCGGTTCGCCTCCACATCGGCCTGGAAGACCCGGAAGATCTGATTGCCGATCTGGATCAGGCACTGGCGAAGGCATTCGGCTGACAGACTGTCGAGCGAAGGACGGAACGGCTCAAATCGTAGGGTCGTTCCGCTTTTCCTTGAAGATCAGCCACAGGTTCCGGAAATAGATTAGCAGACCCAGTCCCTGACCGGCGATGAAGACCGGATCCTGTCGTTGAATGGCATAGATCAGCAGCAGCGACCCACCCGCAACGGAAAAGAACCAGAAAGCGACCGGCACGATTGAGCGGCCGACGCGCTCGGATGCGATCCATTGGATGACGAAGCGCATCATGAACATGGCCTGGGCGAAGAAACCCAGAATGATCCAGAAGTCCAATTGCGCGATGAAAACCGCATGGATCCATTCGTATAGAGCGCTCATGTCTCAGGTCCAGTCAGTGTTTTTGAAAGGTCGGCGGGCTTCTCCACCCGGATTGGGGCATTAATCAGGTCAGTGGCCGAACATCCGGAATTTTTTTACGGCGGCGACGCAGCCACCACACTCCGAACAGATCCAGCACACCGACCAGCGCCCTGTCAAAGATCCCGTATTTAGACGTTCCATGGCGCCGCTGCCGGTCCTGCACGTCGATATGGGTGACACCGTAACCCTCGCGGATCACGAGTGCGGGCAAGAACCGGTGCCAGCTGTCGAAGTATGGCAGTTGCAGGAACACTTCCCGGCGCAGGGCCTTAAGGCCGCAACCGCTGTCGCGAGTATTGTCCCGCAGGATCGCGCCGCGCAGCTTGTTGGCAAACTTCGACGCATAGCGCTTGGCCAGGCTGGCCTTGCGGCCAAGCCTTTGCCCGGCGGCAAGAGCAACTGCCGGGCCGGCATCGTCGAGAGCGTCCAGAAGCGCCGGAATATAGGCGGGGTTGTTTTCGCCATCGCCGTCTATGGTCGCGACGACGTCGCCCCTCGCGTTCAAAAGACCGGTACGCACCGCGCAGCTCTGGCCACAAGACTTCTCATGCCTGACCGGCCGCAGCCAGTCATGGGTTGCCGCGTAATCCTGCAACACGATATCCGTACCGTCGGACGAGCCATCATCGATGACGATGACCTCGAAACGCCTGCCCTGCAATGCTGCCTCGATTTCATCCAGCAGGATGGGCAGGTTTTCCGCTTCGTCCTTCGCGGGAACCACGACCGTGACGGCGAGCGCGCCCTTGCTGGCCGCAACAGCTTCCAGATAGCTTTGTGTCATGCGCTTGTCCGTTCTGTCGTGTCTGCCGCAGGGACCTCGGTTTCCACACGGTCAGCGCCTCGCTGGCCGCGCAGAACCTGCCAGACAGCCCGCACACAGGCCTTGGCAGACAGGACATTCATGTTGGGTACAATCTTTCCGGAGGAAGACAGGTGAAAGCCGATCCGCCGCCGGGCCATGGCACGAACCGTGAAAAAGGTGAACGTCATCCCCAATAGCGTGCCTGCGATGACGTCGCTGGGATAATGCGCCCCGACCATGACGCGGCTGAACGCAAGCCAGAAGCCCGCAACAATGATCAGCCACCGGTAGGCCGGGAAAATAAAGGCCAGCGCAGTTGCAAGTGCAGCGACAGTGGTCGAATGACCAGAGGGGAAACTGGTGAAGGTGCCGTCGAAGGCCAGAAAGTCGAAGCGGACCGGACCAACTTCCTCGTAAAGCTTGGGACGCGCCCGGCCGAGCGACCACTTGAATGCAATGGCCAGAAGCCCCGTCGCGGCGACTGAATAAAAGATGAAGGCCGCATAAGTGAACACTGCGCCGATTGCCATGCGCAGGCGGAATGCGTAGCGCCCGGCATCCAGCGCCAGCAGAAACAGGCAGCATAGACCGGTAGAAACGAGGATCCAGTCGGCCTTGCCGATATCGGTAAAGGTTCGGAAGGCGGCCCGGTATTCGCCCGGGAGCGAGCGCAGCCAAGGATAGGTCGGAACATCGAACGCAACGACTGCAATGCCAACCGTCAACAAGAGGACTGCAAGGATATCCTGCGGCCGCTGCCCGGGAGGAAGCGGATCCCTGTTGTGGCGCGCACGTTCCCTGCGACCGGAAAACAGTATTGCAGCCCGCCGAGAATTCCCGCGCATGCGCGCCAGAACATGCCAGACAAATTTACTGCTGTTGCTCATTGCCGTCTTCTGAAACCGTCGTCGGCACGGACTTCTCATAAAGCCCGATATCGACATCGTCCCCGCCGTTGATATTGAGGCCGTCTACCCTTTTTACAGCCTCCGGCACAAGACCAATCTCCTGTGCGGCGGCCAAAAACGCGGCTTCTTCCCGGCTTTCTATTGCCGCAATACGGCAGGTAGCTGGATTCGTGGCTTCATCGGCAGCAAGAAAGGCGGCGGCATCCTGCGCGGAAACGATCTTTGTCGTCGTACCTTCCAGGAATATGAAACTGGGTTCGTGAAAACCGGTGGTCACGACCAGACGGTTCGACTTGTCTGCACAACCGGGGATTTCGTCCATGGCCGCGACAAGGCGCGGACTGACCCAGATCGGCGTAAGAGCTGGGCCGACAAAGCCCCAAAACCCGATGCTGACGCAGATCGCTGTCAGGCAGATGGCGGGGAAAGCATAGAGTGCCGGTCCTCGCAGAACCCGGGATGCTGCCGCAATCGCAAAAACAGCTCCCACTGCAAGCAGAACGGCTCCGGGAGGTGACGGCCAGACACCCAGCGCTAAAGGACCGGCAAACGCGGCGACGGCCAACCCCAACGCAGGCACCGCCAGCAACACTGCCGCTACCCAACGCAGCCACGTTCTCGTCGTGGCGCCAGCCCCCTCCATCAGCGCAGCAGCAACAGGCAGTGCTAGGGCAGGCAGCAACGGCATCGTGTAATGCGGAAGCTTCGTTGCAACCAGTTCGAACACGATCCAGCTTGGGACAAACCAGGCGACGGCAAACGTCACCAGCGGACTTTTTCGTTCATGCCAGATGAGCGGCAAGGCAATCACGAAGAATGCAGGCAAAGGCCAGAATATGCCGAACATCGCCCCGAGATGGGTAAGCGGGGGTGCTCCATGACCTTCCTGCCCCTGCCCGACCTTGCCAAGCAGATCCTTGCCGATGGCTTCAGTGAAGAACGTTCCGTCCGTCGCGATCCAGATTGCCACAAACCAGGGCGAGACGAGCAGCACGAACCACAGCAGACCCGCGATTGGCGCCGTTCCCTTGAACCATGCAGCTTTCCGTTTCATGGCCATGAGGCCAACAACCGTAAGGCCAATCACCATGGGTCCAACCGGCCCCTTGATGAGGACACTGCCCGCAAGTGCAGTCCAGAACAGGAACCCAAGACCCCATAGCCGTTTGTCCGGATCCTTCAACCAGACCCGCGCCAGGGCACCTTGCGCTATTATGATCATTGCAAACAGCGCGGCATCAGTTTTTGCCAGTCGCGCCTCGACGCCGACAATGATCGCCAGCGCCACGAAACCTGCCGCCAACAGCGCACCGGCAGGCCCCATGAATGCCCGTGCAAGCCAGAAGGTTGCCAGAACGCTGATTATCGAGGCTATGACGGAAGGCAGTCGATAAGCCCAAAGCGGAGCGTCCGCCCCCTGCCCTGTCAGCTTTACGGCAGCTGCCTGAAGCCAATAGATCCCGACTGGCTTTTTGTGGCGTGCCTGATCCTGAAAACGAATGTCGATGTAATCGTTCGTTTCCAGCATCTGCTTGGTTGCCTGGGTAAAACGCGGTTCGTCCCTGTCCAGGGGAGGTACCGTCCATTGACCTGGTACGAACAAGGCAAGCGACAGGAGCAACAGGAGGAACGGGGCAGTGATGTCGTGGCCGAAGATATGCAACCAGACCGGTTTTCGAACCGGGGCAGCCGACGGGCTATCCACCTTGTCCTTGCGTTCGGAATTCCCGGCTGCCTTGCCTGCCGCCTCGGGCTTCTGATCGTCGCGCGTGTCCGACATCAACTTTCTTGTCCAGTTCCTGCGTCCGGTGTCCTGCGCCCGGTGTCCTGCGTCTGGGCGGTCGCCCCTGCCCGCCCGTTTCTGAACGCTTCTCCTACATGAGCTTTTCAAAAAGGGAAACTAGTGCTTGCCCTCTTCGAACGCACGGTTATCGTCCGGGCAGATGATCCACCTGACGAGTCACAAGGTTTTCCATGACATTGATTGCTCATATGACGGACCTGCATTTGCGTCCGCGAGGTTTGCCCTGCTATCGCGTTTCGGACACCAATATGCTTGCCGAGCGCGCGATCAAGTCGCTGCAGAGTCTCACCCCGAAACCTGATGCTCTCGTTATAACCGGCGATATAACCGACAGAAACGATCCAAGGGAATACGCGCTCGCCCGCTCCATCCTCTCGCGCGTCGACATGCCTGTCTATCTTGTGCCCGGGAACCACGACGGCACAGAAGTCATGCGCCGCGAGCTCGGGAGCTTTCCAGGTCTTTCAGGCAGCCTTGAAGACAAGATATGCTATACGGCAGACATCGGCGACATTCGCCTGATTGCGCTGGACACCCATATTCCGGGTGATCCGCGTGGTCGGCTCGGTCAGGCACAGCTTGATTGGCTCGACAGCCGGCTGCGCGAAAGCGCCAAGACAACGCTGATCGCCCTCCACCACCCGCCTGCACTTTCCGGAATCCGACACATGGACGACATCGGACTTGTGGATGCCGATGCGCTTGCAGAAGTTGTTTCGCCGCACCGGCATGTTGCGCGCTTCCTGTGTGGTCATCTTCACCGTCCTATCATCGCGAGCTTTGCCGGAAAGGTGATGACGCTTGCTCCCAGTACCGGACACCAGGTCGTCCTCGACCTGACGGAAGACGGCCCCGCCATGTTCAACTTCGAACCCGCAGCCTATTTTCTCCACTATCATTCGCCGAAAACCGGAGTGGTGTCACATATGGCCTACGTGGAAGCGTATCCTGGCCCGTACCATTTCTTCGCCGATGAAGGCGTCGTCTGGCCGGGAGATGAAAACTGATGTCCGTAATCGCCCTGCCCAAACGCTTCTTGGCGCTGTTGCTGCTTGGCCTTTTCGCGGCCTCCCTCAGCGCCTGCGGCGCCTTGCCGGGAAAAAGCGACCTTGAAGACAAGACAGTGCTGACGGACCAGCCGGTCGACAAGGCGCAGATGCTGTCGATGATAAACGCCTACCGGCAGCAAAAAGGCTTGCCCGCTTTGCGCCACGACCCGGAACTGGATGTCGTTTCCCAAAAGATGGCACGCCATATCGCCGAGCGCGACAGTATGGACACCTGGGCTCACAGTGCCTTCGGTCTGTCACAACGGCTCGACAAGGCAGGATACGCAAATTACGCAGGCGCGGAAAACCTGGGGGCGGGATATGCTGATCTGGCAGCAGCCTTCCGTGGCTGGCAAGGCTCAGAAGGCCACAACAAGAACCTTCTCAACCCCTACGTGACACGGGTAGGTATTGCCAGAACAAACCGCAACAATGGCAAATGGCGCAATTTCTGGGTGATGACACTGTCCCGCCCTTATGCGGACGGCCGACCGACCGTCCGATAACAAGGCACCTGGAAAAAGGGCGGAGCCAAGCTCCGCCAAAAGGCTTCTTCCAGAGATCGAATGACCCAGTTGTCATCCGGACGCCCCGCAAACAAAACATGAATGCACGGCTCATATTTTATTAAGGCCGGCGCATCAGCCTGTCAATCGTTCAAAAGGGAAATGGTCGGGCGGCAAATTCGGCTTCGGACGCGGGAATGTCTCGCAAACCACGCTCTACAACCCCGTCGAACAACCTTTTTTTGCCGAACCTTGGCTCCCAACTGCAAAGCTCGGGGGACAACAGCTTGATGCAGGGAATTGCAAGGTCTTGGCGGGTCGCATCAAACTCCCAAAGGCTGATCTCGCGGTCGAAACAGCCCTGAAGCAGGCTTTCAAAAGTTGAGGTCTTCTCCAGAACCTCAGGACGCGTGGCAACCGCACCCCGCAAAGGCAGATCTTCGAAAATCACGCGCTCTCTGGCATACGCCAGCTGCCTGGGTAGCGACCTCAGCGCTTCTTTTGTGCCGTGACTGGCGGGATAGGATTTGTCCATAAGAGACAGCGCGTTTTCCGATTGCAACATTTCCTGAATTGCACTGGTGCATGCCTGTGCGGTGTCCCAACCGGCGGATGATCCAAACGCACACCCCCGGCCGTAAACGTCATGAGAGACACAAATCACCACCTGGACCGGCAGGTCCGTGTCGACGTGCAAGAGCTCCCATTCCCGCGGCTGGTCATCGAGATATTGGACCAGATCAGGAGGGAGCATTTCCCTCACATAGCCTTCAGGTAGAGAAGTTATCCCCAGGCGGTTGTACCAGGCCTGCGCAACTGCATCACGCTCTACAAGCTCAAGAAGCGCGCGCGCGCGCGCTCCCTCAAGGTCATGCCAGACAGCGCATCCTACGCTCGAAGCAAAGGGCAAACGTAAGCCCGTAACGTCATCGGCTTCGTTAAACAAAATTCCCAAACTAAGGCACTGCGCCTCTTCATCGGACCTCAAATTCCGCAACCGGACACGCCTGTCTGAAAGAGATGACCAGTCTGAAGAGTTGACGCGTGAAAGATCCCGCCCGAGATGGAGCCTGCCGAGAGCGACACTTGCCTGGGCTTCACTCAATCCAAGCAATCGACCGAAATCTACCTGAGGTTGTTTTTTGTCGTAATTGAAAATCCTATTGTCACTAATCCCGATACTACAAAGGGTTAGCCTTTCGGAAAGCTCTCCAATACAACTAATAGCTGCAATTGATGCGATATCCCCCTGTCCACCGGCAGGAATTGGTGCCCCTGCAGCAGGTACTTCATTTGCATCAGTTTCAGATGACTTGAGCAACCCGGTGCAAAAATGCACCGGGCATCCGGGGCGTGTCATCGGGACCAGTCTTGGGGAGAATGACGAAAGCAGCTTCAGGAAAAGACGAAGGTCCGGCTCCAGCAAGCGCACACGATCTCCCTCAACGCCCGGCTCCACCGCTATCAGGCCCAAACGCGACAGGTCCGCAAGTACGTCGTCCGCAAATCCACTTTCAACGATCATAGAAGAGACACCGCCGCCAACAGTGAGGATGCGGGACGGCTGCTTATGTTTTGATATGGCAATTTACTTCGCCTCACCCTGCAATTGCACACAACGTAGATTAACAAAACTGCCATTGAGCGAGTTCATTCCCTCGTTCTACATTCTATTCGAAAGCAGTCGATCAGTAGTAAACAGTATCAATACATAACTATTTACTAAAGTTTGACCGAATTTCAAAAAGCCAGGTGACCATCCCACCACCAGGCAGGACACATTGCAACTCAACCTATCGGAGGCTCATAATGCACGCTGACACAACTTCCCGGACTGAACTGGAAATTGGCGCGAAACTTGGCGCGATCATTCAGAACGCCACAGCACGTGAGCGGCTGGTTGCCAACCCGGCTGAATTCCTGGCTGAAGTTGGCATCGACTCCGATGCCGCAATCTTCGCCGACACTGCTGACCTCGTCCATCTCGTGATTCCTGCACAAATCGACGCTGAACGCGTTGCAGCCGGCGATGAGAAATATTTCGAAGAACTCGGTAAAGCAGCTCTCGGCAATTGCTTTTACGAAGACGTCCCGGAGTAAGCCGGTAAGGTCGTCACGATACGTCTCCGGCCTTCTTGCTTCGCGCAGGAAGGCCGTCGTTTTTTCCGATTGGGGTAACGATGGCCAGATTTCCCTACTATCAGAGCAACGTCAAAGACCTTGGCAAACTTATCGCCAGGGCAGCGATCGACGAAAACTTCCGACGCGAGCTTGAGCGAGACCCGTTAGCCGCGATTTCCAAAATTGGCCTGCCGAAAGAGACGGTGGCGCTCATGCGGTTCAAGATCGTCGATCAGAAAAGCAATCCGAACGCCGTAGCTCTTCCTTTTCGTCTGAACGAAGAAAAGCTGAACAGCGCCAACGAGGAGTATCTGAAAGCTCTGTCTTCGACGTTCGCGCTAAATTGAACCGGAACCGTCGAACAGGAACCGCTGCACCAAGGCTGCGCCCTTGTCGAAATCGTTTCGCACTTTCTCGTTCTGGAAGAAATTGATCTTCTTTCTCCAGCTCTTGGGGTCCTGCGCAAGCTCGGGAGAGTTTTTCAGCAAGGCAGCACGGTTTTCACCAAAGCGCTCAAGCGTTTGCATGGCTTCTTCTTCTCGCCCGGCACAGACCAAAGCGGCCACACGAGTGGTCAAGCCACTGATACCAACCCCGGCGCCCCGCTCTATCTGCTTTATCGCGCTGTCGTAATCTTCCGCGGCAAAATAGATGTTCGCCAGGTACTCGTAGAAAACGCGGGGCACAAACGCGAAGAGAGAAAAAGCTCTTTCGGCCGTCACGCGCGCTTCGTTGATGTCGCCGGAGAAAGCCAGGCCCTCGGCAACGGACATCAGGTTGGCGGGATCAGCCGAGCTCAGACGGCCAGCATTCTGGAATGCTCTTCGCGCCTCGTCAGGCATATTGGACAGAATAAGTGCCCAACCATAAACACGCTGATTTACCGCCTGCCAGGGATCGAGCCTGATCGATTTTTCGGCAAGGTTCAGAAGATTGTTTTCTTCACCGGAAAACGTCTTGTCCATGAGCGGGAAATGCAATTCCTGCTTCATGATGATCGACGCCTTGCCAGCATACGTCATCGAGAACGAACGATTTGTGCGCTCCAGATCATCCAGCAACCGCATCGCTTTTTCGTCGGATTGCGGCGTGAAATCCCACAGCAGGGCTTCGGCCTGACACCAACGGGCGAAAACGGATGTTTTCGCGGGGTTTCTTAGTCTGCTGGTCGCGTGGTTATGGATGCGGCTCACAATCTGGCTCGCAGCCGGCACCAGGCCGTCCCAGTATTGCAGGTCAATTATCTCGTTAAAGACAATCTGACCGTTGCCCCTGTCCTCGAACTGGACAACCACTTTTCCGGATCGTTCATCATGCCGGAACCTGAGCAGATAACAGCCAAGTTCGTGACCTTCCATCAAGGTTGGACGTGGCACGTTTTCTTCGCCGAAATACTCAGATTCAAACAGCTCGAACGACCTAAACGAAGAAAGGCCGGAAACGATTTCCTCTCTCAGATGGATCGCGTCGTTCAGCCCTTTTTTCAACAGGGATGACGAGACAATGGAAATTTCTGGCAAGGGAACGAAGTCATCGTAATTTGGCAAGAACCCTCGGTTTCCGCCGCTATTACCATCACTTCTACCAACCGACACCGGAGAAGCTTCGACCTCCGACACGAGCAACAGCTTCCGCGTCTCTTCATCGGGCTCAGCATCCAGATGAAGTCGCATTTCCCTTTCGCAGGATCTGAGCTGCTGTTCGGCGCGCTCGGGCTGGCCCAGATTCATGTAGAGACGAATAAGAACGCGATGAGCCGCCTCAAACGCGGGATCGAGTTTCAAAACAAAACGCGCCCCGGCCTCTGCCTGCACACCCCCGTCTTCCGTGGATATCCTGTTCAGATGCTTGAATGCGGCGCTGATGAGTTCTGAGCGCACCCGTTCACGCTCGACTGTCAGCCACTCGGAAAATTCAGAATCGATATCGTCGTAGCCGGTCAGGAACTCGCCGCGCCACAGTTCCCCCGCCTTGCGGAAATCAGCTGCCTGCCCACGTTCGAGGAGCGTATTCATGGCCATGAGATCAGACGCAAACGCCGATGGGTCGAGTTGAATGTGACCTGGCGCTGAGCGCACAACATCGATGCCGGCCGTTTCTTCGGCGCTCTTCAACTGGCGCAATGCCTGACGCAAGGATTGCATTGCCTTGTGGCGGTCTGTCCCGCTCCAAAGCAAATCCGCCAGTGCTTCCCGGGGCGACGCCATACCGCTCATGCGGCTCAGATAGCCCATGATCGCCAGAGCCTTGCGGGTTTTGACCGCTACAGGTTCCTGGTCGCTATCAAGGAGCAAAGGCCGCCCAAGGCATGCAAAGCAGGACGCGATTGCCATCAATTCCCCGTAATTGAAATGCACGCTTCAGCCGTCGCCTTCGCGCAACCGCGAATATCACGCAACCTGAAACACAACAGCACCTTATCACGCTCATTTCACGCTGCAACAGCATGCTTTAATCGGATGGTCACAGCAGCGACGCTGCAATCGGCAAATCAAATACTGGTGGGTAGTAAAATGTCTAAGACCGTTAGCAAATCGGACCGCACTGAACTCGAGCAGGAGCCTGCAATCGAGGCGATCAAGCGCATGATCCGCTACACGAAAAAAGAATCGGACAAGGACGGCCGTACGTTCTGTTCCTATTTCCTGGATATGGCTCTTCAGTCCCTGGAAGATGGTTCCGAGGACGTGGACATGATCCTCAAAACAAAGATCACGCCGCTCATGGTTGGCCAGAAGGTGGAATCGGGAAAGTCCGAGACGCTCTGACCTTCAGGCGAATCGCGGTCTAGAAACACCGCCGTGCTCCTATATTGCAGGGGCCGGCGGTTTTTGTTTTTTGCAGGCTTTTTCCAAGTACCTGACTTGAACGTCCAGTTTAGGACATCTGCACGGCAGGAAGCCTTTCCACGCAAGGTAGAGGCATCGAAGCTCAGGATTTTTTCAAAAAAAATCAGGGAGATGGCGACTCCGGCAGGATTCGAACCTGCGACCATTCGCTTAGAAGGCGAGTGCTCTATCCAGCTGAGCTACGGAGCCAATTTCTCAGGAACGCAAACCGTTCCCAGATGAGACTATCGGGCAGTATCTCTGAGGCCTGCCAGACGTTCATGCAAACTTGGATCGAGACCAAACGTCCGGAGGCAACCCGATCCGGCGATCGCCTCCACCGCCCTAATGCGTCAAAAACCCGGCTCGTGTCGATTCGAAATCGGCGCTTTCAACAGACAATCCGAACTCTTACCGAACAGGTCAGAGGAGCCGAACGTTCTTGTTCAGTGAGTCCAGGGTGCAGACCGGTTGAATTTGAAATTGTCCGCATAGGCAGACCCGCGCACCTTACGCTCCTGCGCCTTCTCCACCCTGTGCGGAATGCCATGGCGTTTCGCATATGCGACAGCTTCTTCAGAAGTCTCGAAATAAAGCCGGATTTGCTGCTTCATGTCGGACGACGACGTGTAGCCCATCAAAGGTTCGACGGACTTGGCGACCTCCGGCTCGTAATCCAGCACCCATCTCTGGGTTTTCGCCTTGCCTGACTGCATGGCGGTTTTCGCCGGACGGTAGATACGCGCAACCATGTGACAGTGCCCTCAAGTCTGAATATGTGAGATGCAATTCCTTACAGCAGCTTTTTCCCGCCTTTGCCGCCGGTGTCAACACCGATATTGGCCGCAACCCGCAATCTTCGGTTCGGCGACGACTCATTTAACAGCACAAGTATGTATTCACGGTGTTGGTGGAGAGGCGATTTATGACATTCACGTAACATGACATGGAGGCGCAACTCATGCTATTAACTACCCTAACGTGAACTTGTCTGGAAGACGCCGATTTTCGGAACGCAGTGCAGGTTCAAAAAATACAGAATCGCAGGGCCGGACAGCCTGAAAGGGCCGATCCAAAGATCAAAACGATAAGGCTTTGACATGCATTACGAATTTCTGAAAAGACTGGAAGGCTATGTTCCAGAACATGTTCGGCCGGTTACCAGAGCGCCGGAAAAAATTGCGCCGGTCGAACTGAAAGCGGCGATCGACGACGCCAATCTCACTGAAATGTGGGACATGATCCTGACGCTGGACTATTCGGTATCCGACCCCACCGATCTGTCACCGGAAAAACGCGACGAATTCCTGAATGTCATGTCGCTGTTGTTGAGAGCCTTCGACCGGTAGAAATGGTTATTGGCAAACGGCCAAACATGTGCGGTGTCCCTGGTCGATTTTTGCCGGATGGAACAAATCAAAACATGAGAGAGGACTGTGCTAACACGCCCTGATACTCATTTTTCGGAACTCGGCACACAGGCCATTGAAAAAGGGCTTGCCGACCCGGCTGTGTCTGCGTTCTACGACAGCATCATGTCGACCGATGCGGTTCAGATCCAGCAATGCCTGAAACCGTTCCTGCCTCATTTGAGCCTTTGCTCGGACAAGATGCCCGGAAACGCTCCTCCTCCGATCTTCTATGTCGGTAAGGAAAGTGGGCAGCGACACTTGTTCGGCGAAGACTGGGCAAGCCCGGCGACACCCGCCTGCGGTCTGCGCACACCTGATCCGGACCTGGAGAAGGCTTCGGCGGAAGGTTATCGCAAGGCTTTGGAAGGCACGCCTTATTACGGCTACGCCCACACGAAAATTCAGGTCAATGGCGAACTCTATGAAGTTGCGTTCGAGCGGTTGATCGTCGCCGTGCGACCTTCGTTGCAATCCGATCTTCGCTTCTGCGCCTACCTGGGCGTCATTCAGGATCTTCAGCGGACGTCCTGAGGATAAGTTTTACAAGGCCGTGTAGATCGCTTCTGGTGGCATAGACCAGCCAGTCATCCGGCCTGATATGTCCAGGCGCAATCTCCCAATGCGTTCCGCGTGGCACGAACCTGCGGTAACCGACCCGGATGCCGAAGCCTTTTTCTGCGCTTTTTGCAGCCATCAGGCCATAGAGATAATCCGGCGACCACTTCAATAGTGAGAGCAGAAACCCCAACTGGGTCAAAGGCTCGGCAAGGCCCTGCCCCCGGATGTCCCGTCTCAGCCACAGATTGCCGTGATAGACGATACGCCCGCGCATGAAATAGGCATCATGCGCGTGGTCTGTCCCGAAGCGAACCTGGGGGTTTGGATCGACAAACATCCTGCGTTGCTGCTGATGCCAGTGCTCGGCAAGGCTCCTGTCTTTCAGGTCTTCCACCTTTGCAGCTTGCACAGACACGACGTTACCATGGCTGTTGACGGCCCCTACCCAGAACGCGGTCGTCCCGTGCAGGTCGAAAAACCGCGGTGAAAAATCTTCCATCAGGTATTTGTCTTCGGTGCTCCGGACGGTCTTTTCGAAAAGCGCAAAATCCGCGCTTTCCTTCAGAGAAAGCCCGGCCTTTTCAATTCTGGACTGCAGCACGGCGATCGCCGCCGATACATCCAGCGTCGCCTGGTCGTCAGGATCCGGTATCATCAGCCCCATCCGGCGCGGCCTGCATGCCGTCGCAAGCGGCGTCACTCCCACAGGCATTGGAAACGCCCGTCTGACCAGTCTGTTATGCGGCGATAAGTTGCACAAGACGCCTGCGTAGCTTGGCCCTAGTTATCCCGGCCTTTAGGCACGGAACCACAGCAAGCGCATGGATTTGCATTGCAAAGTCCCAGGTCACGCGCACCGCATCACATCGATTTTCAGGAGAATGAATGGTCGGGGCAGCAAGATTCGAACTTGCGACCCTCTGGTCCCAAACCAGATGCGCTACCAGGCTGCGCTATACCCCGATCCGTTGATTTGCTTGGGTTTATAGCTCTGACAGATGCCAGTCAAGCTAGAACAAACCATGAAAATCGCGCCCTTGTGGACAAGAAGTGACAAACGAGTCCCGAAATAGTACCGAAATCCGTTCACGGCTTGTTCACGGTTCTCCGATTCGGCAATAGCTTTGGGCGCGTGAACTCGGTTGGGCACGACCTGAGCCGATAGGTTTGTTGTGAGCTGACTAGCCTTAAAACGACCGAAATGCGCTACGAGGCCGCCCTTCGGTAGTACTTCGGACCGTTCGGCAAAGCTGCCGTTCGTTTCTCTACATCAGATGATCTTTGGAGCGTGTAGAGCAGTCTTTCGCTGCCCTCGGTCCCAAGACCCAAGATCGGTGGTGTGTCGACTTGAGGCAATGTAGCTTTACCCAGAGGACGAAGCTGAAACCGGCTAGATAATAAAGTACGGATTGCGATCGTGCGAACTTTTTATGAAACAGAAATTCCAAGCGCGTGAGGCATGCTTTAGCGTCAAGATATGAGGCGCGTTTTGCTGCTTCTACTTAAAAAGGTAACTACATGGGTCTCGAGGATAGTCTTCCAGATAAGTTTTCCAGGAACTTGCTTGCGGGGTGTCTCATGGTCGCCAAAGATCAGAAAAATCCTGTTCGTTTGCATCTCGCGGCGGCTGGATTGAGAGAATTGTTTGGACACATCCTGAATGCGGACTCGCCAGACGATGAAGTACGCGCATGCGCTTGGTTCAAGCAGGAACCAAACACGAATACTGTAACACGGCGTCAAAAGGCTATCTATTCCACGCAGGGTGGCCTTTCAGACGCATTCGTTGAACGTTTAGGATTGGACGTCGAAGATTTCCACCGCGTGGCGATCCGATCGATTGAAGCCCTGAACAAGGCAACTCACGTTCGGCCCGACACGCTTGTAAACGACGAGGTAGCTATCAACTCATTTGTCGATGAAGCCTTGGAGGCGCTTGAAGGTTTACTTCAGTCATTTTCTGAAGGACGAAGCGCCGTCAAGGAGGCCTTAGTGGATGATGTCTACCGTGCTATGTCGAACGCGTTGATCGAGCAGACCTTCGACGAGATTAATATTCTCGCCGGCAAGGGATACGAAATCGACCCTTGGATTGACGATGCCGAAATCGAAGTCGAAGCATTGCGATCACAAGTGATCCTTGTGCGCTTTTCTGGCGTTGCAAATGTTACCTTGCACTACGGACCCAAGCACGACGCTGCGGAAATCCATCATGACTTTCCATTCTGGCTGAGATTCGAAGCGCCAGTCGAAAAGCCTACCGAGCTAACCTTGGTTGCACATCACTTCGACGACACGTCCTGGTACATTTGAACAAAGCCCAGCTTGAAGCCTACTCCGCCACCAGCCTACTCCTGTATCAATGTCCGAGATGCGTTTCCCAACCTCCTCGCCCAGGTAGTCTTTGTTGATCATTTACAGAAGTGCGTGGCGAATTCTCAAGACTCTCTTGTTTAAAGAACCTTGAATTGCTCAAGCTAGGTTTGCGCTCTAACATCCGCACGGTGGAATTGCGGAGAATGTGCGTGGCGAACCCGGAACATGTGAAATGGCTGCTGGAAGAGGGGGTTAACGCCTGGAATGAACGCCGGGAACAGCTTCGCTTCAAACCCGACTTTTTTCTGGTGGAGCTGCGGGCGGCAAGCCTGCAGGGTGCGAACCTGAGGGGGGCGGACCTGCGGGGGGCGGACCTGCGGGAAGCAATCCTGCAGGGGACGGACATGAGGAATGCGGATCTGCAAGGGGTGAAACTGCGAGAAGCCAACCTGCGAGCGGCCATCCTGCGGGATTCGGACTTGCGGGAGGCGAATCTGTTGCGCGCGGACTTGCAGGAGGCGAACCTGATGGGTGCGAACATGCGAGAGGCGGACCTCCTGCGAGCCATCCTAGTCGGGGCGAACATGCGGGAGGCGGATCTCCTGCGGGCGAACCTGCGGGAGGTGGACCTGAGAGATGCGAACCTGCGGGGGGCGAATTTGAGGGGAGCGAACTTGCAGGGGGCGAACCTGCAAGGGGCGGACTTGCTGCGTGCGGACCTACAGTCGGCGAATATCAGTACTTTAAAATCGGCCCTGCGCAAAAAAAGAAGCGGCAGAGCCGATTTTGCACTCGCATCAAACCTGGTCCAGTTGCAAGTCGAAGGTATGAACGGCGATACTGGCGTACTGCTGCCGGAAGGATTGAGACATCCTGAACACTGGCCAAAATGGGAAAAGGAAAACAACAACCAGAATGCGGCGCGGAAAGAAGATTTAGATCAAAACCAGCTAAGTGACCCCGTTGAACAGGAAATTCGCCTCAAAAACAGAATCGGTTCGTTGAGCCCACTGTCAGCGAAGCTAGACAGCAACAAACTCAAGGCAATCTCAGGACCACTTGGCGCGCGCCCCACTCATTTCAATTCAGCTGAAACAGAAACTCTGTTTCGGGCAATCGATCATGGCTCTTTCAATTTCTTGATAAAATACAAGGAGGATCATCTCCAGTTGCCAAAGTCCTTGCAGAGGCACTTTAAGGAAGCAAGACGCCGTGCCCGACAAAAGAGTTTTGATTGGTTTATCTGGGAAAATTTAATCGCTTCGATAAACGGGCCAATTACCGACCCATATTACAAGGATGATTGGCGCGGTGCACACGAGCTTGCGTCGCTTGTTCTGAGAAACATTAGACTGCTCCAACCGTACTTGACGCACGTAACAGATGGTGTTGGGACGGACGAAATCGAGCTGACAGCGCACATCGATAAGGACACGTTTCCAAAAGTACGGAGCCTTTCATCATCTCTCGGGAAATTGATCGCCACGGAAGAAGATCGCCTCTACCCAGGAACGCCAGAAATTCTCCGGAATGAGAAAGGTGCACTGGATATGTTCGAGGACGAGGGGTTGACATCTGACGGCTTTTTGGGAGAAGCGCGAGAAAGTGATCTAAAAAAGACACTGTTCCGCGTTGCAGGTTTTGTCGTAGGCGGATTGAAGGCCTTGGGCGCAAGCAGCGTCCGTGTAAGCGAAAATACCTCAGGTGCAACAATTGCAATTCTCGCAACGACCCCATCTGCCCACGAGTCTCTGATTTCAGCACTTATGAAGCTCTGGGAAATTGTGAAAACCTTTTTCATCTAACCACATGCTGAATGAAATTGTTCGTCGTAACTCCTAAAGAGGGCCCCAATTGAGAGCCAAGTGATCTACGCGCAACAATGGTCCTCTTTTTCAATCCTCCTCCACTTCAGCGCGGGGTCTTTAGGTTGATTTTCACCTCATGCAACCTCGCCTACAATGTCATTTTCGTAGCGAATTTGTCGGGTGTGAGGTTGCCTAGGGATGAACGAGGACTGGTGAATCCATCAAGGCAGTGCGGCGTGCTTGCGAGCGGACGCAAAGTGTCGGTTCTTACCTTTGACCCAAAAAGTCATAATACCTGCGCGGTTGATTATCGCTCGGAAATCGCAAGGCGACAGTGCTAAGTGCGGCCGAGGCCACCGTTCGGCAGCGCCGCCCATCGGCCGGCGATTGGTTTTGGCAGACTGCCGGTATTCGGTGCGTTGGCGCGTTCCGGATCTACCAAGTTGTTTTAGCAGGAGATATGGCTGTGACAGAAAATTCAGGTGACCCGAAATCACGGTTCGACGCGGACATCAAACGATGGGAGCTTGGGTTTTCCGAAATTGAGGCGATAAGAAAACGCGGGAACGACACCCACATCGCTTTTCGCAATTACTCAGTAGCCTTCTCGCAACTAGCACTTCGCAGTGCCTTCTTGATGAATGGTGGTGCGATGTTTGCGGGTCTTGCTTTTCTTGGAGCGCTGTCGCGAGCCAGTGACGACAATACCTATTTGACGGGCTTCATTGTGGCCTGCGCGTGTTTTGTAGTTGGAATAATCGCAGCAGCAGCGGCCGCGTTGTCAGCGTATTTGAACTATGAATCTCATTCACTACGAGAACAATACGAAACTAAACGCGACGCTTTGAGCAAGTCAGTTTCTCATTTTCCAGATCTCTACGTCGATCAGCAGCAGGCGGTTGATGCAGACAATTCCAACTGGAATGCTGAGATCATAAAGCATGAGAAAATCATCATTGACACGCAAAAGTGGGCGGTCGGGTTTGGCGTGACCTCATTTATCCTCTTCATGATTGGATGTGTCGTTGTCGGAGGCACAATGGCGACTGCCTAAATCGCGTATTGCCAAATCAACCACCTGGTCGATATTGGTACAAAGAGAGAACAAGTTTCAGGTTTGAATATGTCTCGTCGCAGCGGGCGCGGTTTCATCAACACTCAGGAAGTGCTGGAAAAGCTCAGCCTTGGCAGAGCCGGAGCTGTCCAGGTCATGCGATCAGCGAAGATCGGATCGCCGCAATATCGGACGGCCATACACCTGAGCGAGGCGATTGACGACATGGTCGAGAAACTGACCGGAGACCGGACCTATTTTCACGACAAGCCCGCATCGACGGCGCCGCGGGAAGATCCGCTCAGAAGATAATCAGATAGAGCAGAGCGATTGCCAACGCGGCCAGGAGCACCCTGCCCTGACCGCGTGTTGCCTCCTTGGCGTATTTACGCTTCTTCATCGCGCTTACCCACGTGAAGGGGGCTGGCACGGTAGATACCGTGAAGGCGAAAAATCTTCAGCAGGATCTCGATGACGACGATGCCGAGGACTCCCATCAGAAAACCGGACATACCAGCGGTCTTTTCCGGCGGCACATTCAACCCGCCCAGAACAAGCGACAGGAGCGGGATCGCCAGGGGCGACAGATAAAGCGCACAAAGGGTGCCGACGACGATTTTTCGCACTGCCGGCAGGAACCCTGACCACTCCATTGCAGCGGACACAGCCGCACCGGCAAGGCCGGCGGTTGCCAGTTCTCCGGTTGCGGTTTGCATCCACGCCGAAACGCTCTGCCAAACACTCATTCCACATCCCCGCTTAAGCTGTTTCGATAGGTGTCGTGCCAGTTCGCACAACGCAGGACTCGGCTGTTCGCCCGGCCGAGGGCCTGGTCTGTCTTGATAAGGGCGACATCAAGCGGATCACCGAGGGCAACGCCCGATCGTTCCCGCTTCCGGCAGTCTTCCGGCAACGGCGGATCGGCCTCTGATTGAGCAGCCGACGCACCGATCCGCGCGCCTGCCGAGACCGCCCGGTCCCTATCGGTTTGGCAGGCGGTCAAGAAGACGCTGATCAACAACATCACGGGAAGTCGGTTCATAGTTGCTCAGCTCCTGCGCCTGGAAAGTGGCAATGGCTTCAGCTTCGGAAAGCTGGCGTTGAAAAGAGAAGTTCGCCGCCTCCGCGGCTTCGGCCCGTTTGCGAGCCGCGGCCAGTTCGGCCTCGGCCGCTGCCAGCTCGACGTCGGCTACATAGGACGTCACAGCGGCACGAACGGCACTCGACTTGTCCAGCCGGTGCCAGGTGTAGAGTGCCGCCGCAACCGCAAGGAACGCGATCACGACGGCGCCGGTTCTGGATTTCCAGACCGCAGCAGCAAGCGCCAGCATCAGCCGTAATCCGGAGTCGAAGGCGCTTTCGACATCAGCTGCTTGCCCACAGCATCGAGGCCGAACGCAGCAACGGCAAAGGTGATTACCGGTGCAACGAACAGCTCCGCCCAATCACGGGCCGCCGTGCCACCGCCGTGCAGCAAGTCATAAAAACAAAGCACCGCCAGACCTGCCAGCAGCGCCCACGCGGTTTCCCGCTTGTAGGTCTTCACCATGGATTTTCTCTCAGTCGGGGATGATCGAAATTTGGTCGTCGGTCTGCAGTCGCCAGACACATCTGTTTCTGCGTGTCACCGGGTAGCAGCGTAATCAGCCGGCTCAACACTATCCGCACGCAAGGCCGGATATCTCCGAAACGGGAAGGTCTTCGGCCAACGGAAGGCGATGAACTTGCTTTCAGGAAACGAGCTGATCGTGACCGCGTTCTGCTGGTTGCCCCCCATCAGAAAGACGCGGCGTTTCGCAGCGTCATAGCCGACAACAATGCCGACGTGCCCGGAGTTTGCGGTCCAACGTATGACGCCAATTGCTCCAACCAGAGGGCCACCGGCATCCATGCCGAACGCGCGCCAGTTCTGAGCAAAGAACGGATTGGACGGTACCGGCTCATCCGGAAGGGTCTTCACGATGCAGGTTTCAACGGCATCACCGCACCAAGGCAGCTTCGAAGGATCGCCAAGGAACTTTCCGAATTTGAGCCAGCCCGACAAGGCAGTCTTGTCGCGAACCTCGTGCAGTCCCATGCGCCGGTCCATTTCCTTGAGCCAGGGCGGCATGTCCTGCGAAGGAACATCACGAGTCGCCACTCGGCCGCGGCCATTCGGCGACTGGCGAAGAAGTTTGATCGTGTCATTGTCCGCGAGACCTGACACTCTCAGCCCTTTGAGCGTTTGGAACTTCTTGATTTCGCTGGTGGTCTCGTTTCCGATCTCTCCATCTGCAGCGATATCTGCGCCGTGCAGGTTAAGTCGCTGCTGAAGCCATTTTTCAAACGTCAATGTGCTCATTGCGCCCTCCATCGTTTGGGCATGAAAAAACCCGCTTCGAAGAGCGGGTTGGGTGAATTCTGCTATTTGGATCGGCCGTTAGCGGCTGTCATTTCCTGCGCCATCCTGAGGCTGTTGCAGCTCCAGGTCGGTCGTTGCCCCGCCCGATCGGCTTGCGGAGTGCGTAACGGAAACAATCCGGTAAGTGCCATCGACACCCGCTCGCGTTCCCTTCAACTGAAACTGCGCCTCGGCCTGCGCTTCCGGCATCAGATCAAGAGTGACCCGGCCTTTTCCGCCCTCGCGCTCAATCTGCGCCTTGCGAGCCTCGGCAATGTCCTTCGCTTGATTTTCATCGTGCGCGACAGACCGCACAAGATTGACAGCCTCGGCGCGCTCACCGGCCTTGCCCGCATCCGTCTTGTAGATCAGCGGCAGTCCCTTTTTACGGTCGACATATGGCACCTCAACGGACTTGAACACCGTGCGCGTCGACAGCGGTTCAATATCCCAGGAGATCAGGTTGCCGGACCCGTCCGGTTTGAACAGGCCGGAGATCACCGGAAGACCGAAGTCCTGACCGTGCTTGGCAATAACCGCCATAGGGCCGCGAAGCTTGAAGGTTGCACCTAGTTCGCGGGCCAGTTTCTCACCGATATGAAGAAGGCTTTCACCATCTGCGGCGATATAATCGCGTGCGATATTTGCCAAGGTCGGGTCGATCTTCATTTCGAACCCTGCCTTTTGCGCAAGTTTCTTCAGAAAGTCCCCGACCGTTCCCTCATCCTGGTGAAGGCGCTGCGGCTGCTTCGCCTTGCCCTTGACGTCAAAGCCCTTGGAAGAGACGGACAGCGAGCGGCCGCCGGACCTGTTGCCGGAGGACTTCACGCTGTCGATCACACCCGAGAACACCTGAACGCCGTTCAGCCGAACCGCGACTTTGCCGCCTGGCTGCGGCAGCTTGATCTGCCCACCGGTGTCATCGAGCATCAGCGAACAGCTGTCAGACGACGCGCCGGCCTTGTCGGTCACCGTGATCTGTTCCAGATAGTTCGCCATCTTCGAACTGACGTCCTGCCCGTCGATCTCGACCGCCCATTCCGTTTTCCAAGCCATCAGATCACCCGAACAATGTTACGACTTCGCGGGCCTGGACGGTTTCCGCTGGAAGGTCTGGCAAGACGACATCTGTACCAACCGGCACATAGACACCGGTCAGCTTCGGATTGAGCTTCATTGCCTCTTCAATGAGAGCCAGGCCGCGCAAGCCGTGCTTGCGCCACAGGATCAAATCGAGCGTAAGATTATCGCCCACGATCTTTATCGTTTCGGTCATAATCACCCCAAGAGGTCGAAGAGCTGCAAGAGCGCGGGAATGACTTGCAATCCGGTCGATTGCTGCGTCGGTACCTTCTTCAGGGAAACGGAAACCCGCACCCGTGCGCCGATACCATCCCGCAGAAGATCCGTGTGATTGTCGCGAAGGCTCACGATCATGTAGGTGCCGAGCCGCACCCCGTCACCGCGCATCACCGGCAAGGCCGCGCCCTGTTTCATATGCGAGCGGAGAGCTTCAAGTTGCGGCAGACCGCCGATCTTCGCAGGCAGGAGCTGACCGCGCATGCTGAGCGTGTCATCCCCCTCGCCCATGAACTCCCCACCTTTGAGGCCGTTCAGCAGTGGCTTGAACGCTATGTCCGCCGCGCCTGACCGGCTGACAGCATCAAAGGCAAACGGGACTGTGTCGACCGAGACAGCGCCGATCATGTAAAGCATGCCAACACCTCGCTCTTCTCAACCGCAGAAGGAACGACGACTTCCGTTTTCCCTTTCAGGTAAGGTCGAATAATTGCGTTCGGGATCAACCGCCGAATTTCATTTTCCTGCCCTGGCGAAAACTCGCTGTAGATGAATATCGTCTCAGTTGGGAACCCGGTTGCATCCCGACGAATGTGAGAAAAAATTGGTGTAGTCACCTTGCCCCCTTATACCACTGACCAACCGGTATCGACCTGAAGGCCTGCCAGCTGCGAACGGATTTCTTCACCGATCTTCTCGGCAACCGCCTTGGCGTCCTGCGCGCCGTGAACGTTTATATTTTCGATTGAGAGGCTTACGGCCTGACCGCCACCTTGCCCCTGCCCTGCACCAGCAAGAATGCGCTTCGTTGCTGCGGCGCTGTGAATGAACCCGTTACGGTCAGGCGTGAACAGCTCATCGCCCTTTTCCGCCGTGCGGTAGGTTCTGCCGGCGACGACAGGCCCACCGAGCGCGCGAGCCCCTTCGATCTTGGGCTGAGGTGCTGCCGGCGCTTCACCGCCACCGCCCAGGAATGAAGGCAGGCGCAGCATGTTGGAGAGATCGATCCTGCCGATCGCGGAAACGATGCGGTCAGGAATGGATTTCAGGAACTCCCAAAGAGCGCTGAATGCATCAATGATCGCATCGACGAGCGCTTGCCCGATCTTTCGCCCGGCATCCCGGAACTCCGCCTCAGCGGTCGCTGAATAGTCCTTCATCGTGAAGATGTCGGCGATCCAGTTCCCCAACTGCGTAGGGATTGCCAGCACCATGTCGACGAACTTGGCAAGAGTGCCGGAGATCGCCCCATATGCCTTGTCCAGAGCCCCGCGGATCTCCGCCTCATCGATGCCTAGCAAGGTGCCGATGTCCACCAGCTTATTGGTTGCCCACCGCCCAACGTGTGCGGCAAGGTTGGACATGAAGCCGGTAATGGCGCTCATAGCCTGCCCAAGACTGCCGCCGATCACCTCGGCAAAACCGAGAGTGAATTCCCTGATCGGCTCCCAATACCGATAAACGGCGACACCGAGCGCCGCGACAGCCGCGATCACCAAGGCAATAGGCCAGGTGATGCCAACGATTGCGGCCCCAATGGCCGCAGCGGCAGCCTGGATCGCCCCGACCGCGGCACTCGCAGCACCCGCAATCACCCCGAAGAAGGTCCCGCCCCCCAGAGCGCCAAGCATGGATGCTCCAAGAACTGCCAGCCGAAGCCGTTTGGTGGCCGCGACGATCAGATCCGCGCTGCGACCAATGACAAGCGCTGCATTCAGAACACCGCCCTTCAGGAACAGGAAGGAATACCGGCTTGCGATGGCGGCAATGTTCAAGGCCACGAGCGCTGCCGTTAAACCGACCACCGCGGCAGTCACCTGCGGATAGGCTGCGGCCAGATCCGCGATCGCGCTGATCGTCGGCATCACCGCCTCGATGATCGCTGTCAGCGCCGGCAGCAAAGCATTGCCGATCGCAATGGCCAGTTCGGTCATGCGGTTCTGGAAACTCTGAAGCTTCGCATTGAAGGTCTGCGAGCGAACCTCGAATTCCTTCTGCACCGAGCCGAGATAGTTGGTTTCGCTCGCCACCTGGCCGAGGGCATTCTGCAAAAGCTCGGCATTCTCGATCAGAGGCATGACGGCGCGTGCCTCATCCCCGAAGAGATCGGAGATCGTCGAGGCCTGCAATTCCTTCGGCAGCGCACGGATCCGCGCAATGACATCCTGAAGGGTGCCAACAGCGTCCTTTTGCAAGCGCTGTGCTACGTCCGTCGCGGACAGGCCGAGCTTGTTATATGCCTCATGCTGGCGCTTCGACGCAGACTCGCCACGTGCCAGCGCCTTGGTCACATTGCGGAAGCTCGTGGCCGCAACATCAGCCTGCGCGCCAGCCGCAACCATTGCCGAACCGATCGCCGCAACCTCGCGTGCCGAAAAGCCCATGGCGGTACCGGCAGAACCAACCCGCCGCATGAAGTCCAGCAGATCAGCTGCCGACGACGCGGACGTATTGGAAAGGTGGTTGAGCACATCGGCCAGTTCGCCGGTCTGTTCCACTGTCAGGCCAAGCGCTGTTTTGATCTTGGCAAGGCTTTCGCCCACCTGGTCGGCCGACAGGTCGAAGGCAACGCCAACCTTCGCGGCGATCTCAGCGAAGGCGAGCAACTCGTCGCCCTGCATACCGGCCTGCCCGGCAGCGGCAACAATCTCCGCAATGCCGGTTGCAGCCACCGGAATGACCCGGCTGAGTGCAAGGATATCGGCGCTCATTTGCTTGAGCCCGTCCGGCGTGTCGAAATCGACCACCTTGTTGACATCCGCCATCACGGACTCGAACTCACGTGCTGCGTTGATCGGCGCAGAGATCGCCTTGGCAAGCACATAACCGACGCCTACTGCGTCCAGCATCCGGCCGCGCATGGCATCCATCGCCCGGGCGTTTGCATCGACGCGCAGGCGCATTTCGGTCAGGGAATGGCTGACGGCGCGCGCCGGACGGGACACGCGCTCGACCAGCGACACAATGAGTTGTGACGTGAGGGTTGCCAACGGAACACACCTTTGATTGTGCGGCCCTCGGTCGGGCTAATGACTGAAAGGAGAATGGAGACCTAAGGGCGGAATTAGTTCCCGCCCTGAGGCTTCTTGGATTTGGCTTCCGCCTCGACCTGCAAAACCTCTTCGACATGGCCGAAGTAACGGAAGAAGGTCGGGACGTCCCAATCCTCGATTTCCGTCAGGGACTGATGCAGGTACCGCGCGATCTGCGCGGCCATCAATCCGAAGCTTTTGCCCGCCTGGCCAGTTCCGCCTGAACCGCTGTCTGCATGCCGTAGCTCGCCGCCTCTTCCGTCAGGAAGCCCATTTTGACGTCTTCCCAGGACTTTCCCATGAGAGGCGCGACCTGCTCTTCAAGGGTCGCATAGTCGTCGGCATCAAGATCGAAGATCACTTCGGCCGGCACTCCTGCCATTGAGGCATAGACAGCGCCGGTCTTCTGCAGAATGCTCTTGTAATCATCCGCCGCGACGAGGTCCCGGACCTTGCGTTTACGCGCGAACGTCAGCTTGTCGAAGGTCTTGCCGCCGTGCTCGACCGGCTCTTCAAGGGTAAGTTCGACGGGAGTGGTTTTCTGAGACATGTCGTATCTTTCAAAAGAAAAGCCGGGACAGAGCCCGGCCGGTTGAGGTTGGATAGAAAGTTGGAGTTACGCGCCAAGCGCGCCGCGCACGCCTTCGAACATGTCGACACCGTCCCGGCGCAGCTGCCGCTCCCAGAAATCGATGTAGAACAGTTCCTTGCCGTCGAGGGTCAGTTCAAAGTGCGTCACTTCGGTGAGCGCATGATTACAGCCCTGGAAGTCGACGGGATCACTTTCGTCGGGCTCCCACTGCGTGACAGCGCCTTCAATGATCGCCCGGCCCGGCACATCCAGGCCGGTGCGCTTGTCCTTGTAGGCACCTGCAAACACCCAGCGGTCACGCGCCCCCAGTCCTCCGAACACGTCGGTGTCGAGGCCTTTGCACATGAATTTGGGCTCCAGCGCCTCAATGCGTGGAAGAGTAAAATCAACGGCAATAACGCCGCCGCCAGGGTTATGCCCTGCGTTCGCAAACTTGATCGGCGGAATGGTCAGTTTCGCGATCGTGTGAACCCGCGAGGTGCCGGGCGTCTCAGCCCGGCGAACATCAACGGCGGATAGCATGTAAATCGTCTGCATGATCAGATCCTGAGTTCTGGAAAATCGTTAGTCGTCACCGTGTCAGCGCTGATCAGAGATCGTTCGACAGGCGGGCGATGATTTCGTTGACGAGGTTGTCGACGGCCGGCCGGTACCGGCGGATCTCGTGCTGGGCGAGCTTGAAGACCGGGCAAGGCTCGATGCCAATATCCAGCTTCAGGCGGCCGAGGCGGATGTTTTCCGGGCTGTTCTGGCTCTTCTTGAACATCTCGTTTTTCGGCGTATAGCCGAGGATGTTGCCCTCGTTGACGTGATCACGCAGAGCGAAAGCAATCGAGTTGATCCAGGCCTCGGTAGTGTCGGCATGAATGCGGCGGCCGAGGAACTGGTTCGTGATCTCGATGATCTGCGTCACGATGTAATCGGTACCGCGCACCTGGTGGATCTGCTCCCACAGCTCCCCCGTCTGAGCGTTGTCGGTACCGATGAAGCGATACCCGCCATCGGCAATCGCGCCATCAACACCGGTTTCGCCCTCGGCCACGATGGCGACATTCGCCGCAAGCATCTGCTGGCCCTCGGTGGAGCCGTCCAGTGTGGAAAACGGGATCTTCCGGGAAAGACCGGCAAGGCCGTACAGCGCGCGGTTGGCAAACGGGTGAAACGGCTTGCCGCCCCCAACCTGGTTGTCAATACGCGCCATCAGGCCAGCAACGCGCGGCATCATCGGACGGGTAACAACCTGCGCACCATCCCAGACCTTTGCCGCGACACCGATCGGCATCAGACGTTCCGAGTTCATCGTCTCGCGGGCGTCGATGGCGTTCGACGCCGAGGTGTCGTCGACGTCGACCGGTGCGACAGCCATGATCTTGCCGAGGTTGGCTTCCAGCGCCGCGATCACCGGGTTGGTGGTTTCGAGATCCGGGCGCCAGGCAGTGCGGCCGGCAACGACAATGCGCGGGGTCTTGTTGACTGCGGAGGGGATGCTGGCAACGCCGTTGACGATGGCGGCAATTGCAGCCGCGGTCGCGGCGACATCCACGCCCTCGACAACGCGAACGATCGTCACATCCGCACCGGAGTTCAGATCGGTCAACTGATCGTTGATCCCTTTGACGGCATCGGCCAGCAGCCCGGTACCGAGTGCGGATACGGCCTCGGCATCGCTGGTCGAGATCCGCACGGGCGTGTCGGCCGGATACTCGGCAACCGAAGCGTCCTCGGACGTTTCGATCAGGAGCATCTGGGAGAAGTCGGCACCAAGCGCCGGAACGATCTCATCGTCCGGGCGCGTGAAGCTCATTCCAAAGACTGGTTCGGTCATCTTTCCTCACAATCAGCCCGAGAACCGGGCACAAAAAAACCGCCTCACGGGCGGTGTTGGGTTGGATTAAAAAAGCCCCGCAGGCTCAAAGATCGGTAACGGGAAGCTCTGAGATCCGGTTATGGCCATGGCCAACACAAGCGCCCACCACAGACCACCGATGATCAATTCCGATAGCGTGTTGCCGAAACTCGTTCGAAAACGCAGCTCATACGCCCCAACTCCCAAGGCAGCGAAGGGAACGGCAGCAGCGAGAAGCCACTGGCTAGACCCGCTCAAAACGCACCAAGCACCAAGCGTCGGAAGGACGAACAAACCAAGACGAAGGAACAATGCAAGGTGGTCTGACCCAAAAGACACAAACGACATGGCCTTGACGAAAAGAGAATTGCGCCGTCGGTCATCGATTTGAAAGTCATCATGTCGATGAAGATCAAACCACAATCCCCATCCAGGAGCGCCCCAAATCAGGAAACCAAGTCCGAAAACAAGACCGAGCACCGGATCAAGAATTGCCGCTGTCAGCGCGCCAAGAATGGCCGACACGTAATAAAGCGCGCGACCTGGCAGCCGATCCGTCAGGCTCGACATGCCCCCGCCCCTGATCCGGTTGAAAACCATAAAGACCGGCAAAGCCGCCAGCCACGGAAGAAAGAGCGATTGCATAGGCATCCTTTCAGGCACAAAAAAACCGCCTCGGGGGCGGTGCGGGTTTAAGGAATTTGAGATCCGATCAAAGCTGCAAGGAACTCTGCCAGAGCGTGTCGACTTCTTCAGGCGTGAAGCCGAGCGTTACCGAAAGAGAAACGACGAGCGGGTGCGTTCGGTTGAACTCCGCCGCATACTCCCATTCGACCTGCGCTGTTTCCCGTTCCACCGGGTTGGCAATTGCTGCAATCGCCGTTTCGACCTGAGAAAGCGAGCGGCCTGATTGCAGAAGGCCGAGCCGGAATTGCCGGGCAGTGAGTGGGGGCATGTTCTCTCGAAGTTCTTCGATCGTCGGGGGAACAGGAGCTACAAAGTTCCATTCGCCGTTCTCCCAGATGTAGTCCGGGGATGGACGCAGGGGAACCTCTACCGTGCCAACTGGATGGTCGGCTAGCACATGATCAGACGGATACGTGGTGGTTTGCCAATAACCGAAGTCTGGGTGATAGAATCCGTGTTCTGCCATCAATATAGCTCCCGCCAAAGTGCGATCTGGTTGTCAGGAACGCGGTAGTACCAACCCGGAGGGACGATTGCAGAGATACATCCTCCCCAGTTGTTGTTGTCGTTACTCCACCCAACATCAATCCAAGAAGAGTTGTTGGACGACAGTTGCAGCCGCATTCGGTTGTTTCCGGCTGTTGATCCAGAGCCGTTCTGCGTTACGCAAACCATCATCGATTTGTTGTGGGTGTTTCGGTACGAGGTGTTGTACGACCTCGACACAGACCGCCAAGACTGACCTTTACCAATAAATTGGTTCTCAAGGTCCAATGCTTCTCCGGTCACTCTGAAGTTGGCGGAGAACAGTCGTGAATTTCCGTTAGACTTGTAGGGGCCATCAGAAACAAAGTGCCAGGCATTGGAGCTATCATCATGCCAGAAATGGTCGATGTTTGTCCCTGAACGGTCTGAAAATGGACCATCAGAATCATTGGCAATAAACGCACCGTTGTTGGTGGTTACATCCTTACCCTCTGTGTTGATTCCTGCAGTGAAGGTCACTTGCCCTGTTGCGCTGGAGTGTTCATCCGACCGCAAAAACTGCGAGCTATCCAATCCATCGAACAGATCGCTGTCAGCGGCCTTGTCACCGACACCCAGCTTGCCCGCAATTTGACCGGTGATGGTGGTTGCAAAATCCGGATCGTTGCCGAGCGCGGTCGCCAATTCGTTTAAGGTGTCGAGTGTTCCGGGCGCCGAGCCAACCAGGTCATCAAGTGCCGCCTGAATGTCCGCCTGGTTCGCCTTCGTTGCCTGAAGGCTTGAAAGCGCTTCTTGCACGTTGTTCGCGGTAAGACCGGAGATCGGATCTATGCCGAAGAAAGCAGCCTTGGCGACGATCGCGGTCCATTTCCCGGTCAGATACTGCAGCATCATGCCCTGCGTGACGTCGGTTGTATCCGTGTCCTGCAGGGCTGCGAGCGTGTCAGGGAGACCCGTGACGCTGTTGGTCAACGTGTCCAGCGCATTCTGCAAACCAGTCACGTCACCAATTTCGTGATCGTGTGCGCTTGCCGCTTTGCCTGCAAGGGCAGAGTCAATGCCGTTCAAGAGCAAGTCGACCATGTCGACCATCAACGCGATCCGCGCCATGTCATAGTCGAGATCATTATCGACGTGCGGTTTCGGAAGGTTTTTATGCTGAGTTACAGCGTCGGTTGGCATCAGAACCTCTTAGTAACCGTAGGCGCGAAGGCGCGCGATGGACGGGCGGGCAGCCGGCGTTCCGTTCAGGGTGATTTTCACGCGGCCGCCGTTGGGAGCGGAGAAGCCGGCAAGGGTAAGTTTCGGCTCGGTCCAGCCGCCACCAAGCGCGCGGGCACTCTCCTGGACAAGCGGTTGCCAATTGTCGTCGCCGGCGTCGACAAAGGCTGACACAGTCGCCCCGGCCGGTTGCCACCGGTCGAACAGTTCCCTGAAGCCGATTACCCCGTCGATGGTGAAATGTCGGGAGACATAATCGGCCTGTTCCTGAAGCTGCCCACCGATGATCGTGGTGCCGGGCCAAAGGACCGGCGACAGGTATTCCGTCCCGCTGAGAACCGCGCGCAGCTTCAAGGTCTCTGAAACATACTCATCGAACTCGATGGCCTGCCCCGGTGCGAGCGGTATGACATCGCCGTTCGCCCGCTCCAGCTCATAGCGGAAACGGGTCTGGTCGGACTGCAATTCGGCCGTGCCCCGCACGACCAGGTCGGTGATTGCCGCAACCGCCCCTTCAAACAGTTGCACCGTCTTCTCAGTCGGGTTGAACCGGGCCGCAACGATATCGATTTTCAGATCACTTTTTGGGTGCGCTACCCATGTGGTCCGGTTGGAGCCAGAGAACAGATCGCCGTTGGTGTAGGGCTGCGAGGCTACGAGCTGCTGGGTTTCCGGAACCACCTCGCCAAGCGTTGCAATCTTGACCGCGTGGTCCGGATCGTCCGTCATGATGACGATGCAGTATTTCTCCGAAGCGCTGAGATAGTGCGGAATGTTCCAGCGCGGCCGGACCTTTTCCCCCGGCTGAACGCCCGCCATCGGAATGAACGCATCGGCAAGGATCACGTTGGTCGGATAGCCGTTGAGCGTTGTGGCGAGCTGGCACAAAAGGCCGTTCGACGCGCTGCCCACCGCTGCGATCTCCACGTCAAAGCCCAGCATGAAGCAATCGTTGGGCGGGACAAAGGTCCAAGCCAGCGGATCGCCATTCATACCGCCTTCGCGGCCGGAGCTTTCCCGAGAACCCGAATTGCGGTTCGACACGTTGGTGACGTTGGTTACACGCGTGATCTGGTTGATCACGTTAATCACCGGTGGCGGTGCGGAATGGGTGACAAGATGCACCTGCCGCATGACTTCCACCGTGATCTGACCGCTGCCAACAAAAGAAGCCTGGGCAAAGCCGCCCGCGGCCCCTTCCGCCCGGATCGCATGCGTCCCTGTCGGGACACGCGCCGGGATCTGGAAAGTACCGGCAATCTCACCGTTGGCATCCGCAGCAAGCGGCCCGGCCGGCGTTACGTCCCGGCCGCCGAACAAAAGCTTTTCAAGCTGCTCATTCGGCGCGAAACCTTCAATGCTAAAATCGATATCGATCTGCCGCAGGAACTCAGCCTCACGGGTCGTTTGGCTGACTTCCTCGTTGATCGTCGACCTGCCCGGAGATTGCCCTGGCGCTGCGGTGAACTCACGCGTGACGGCGGACGTCCACTGCGTTTCGGTTGCCGTCCAGAAATCGTTATTCGGGTTGAGCGCCAGCAATCCCGGCATCGGGTTGAAGTTGGCATAGGGGTTGACCTTCATCGACCCGGTTGCGAGCGGCTGCGAGATAATCACCTGTTCGGTGTAATCCAGCATTTCCAGCCCGCCGACTGTTTGCAGGAAGGTCTGATAGACCGGCAACTGCAAGACGCCCTGGTTGGCGGCGGCCGACTGGACAACGCCCGCGTCGCGGTAAAAGTCAGACCGGAAATCATCCGTGAAAATACCATCGGCAGAGATAGACGCCGCATCCGGTACCGACTGCTCCAGAATGGTCCGGTTAAGCTGATCGGCCAGTTTAACAACCAGCGAGAAGTGCGCCCGGACTTCCTCATAGGTCGCAACGCGGGTGCCGTTGTTGACGATCTCCGGAGCGCCGTCCCAGGTATTGTGGATCTCGGCAAGCTTCAGATGCCCTTCAGGCGCCTTCGGCGGCAAGGCGCCCTTGCGGGCCGATACGCCTTCGACAACAAATGGCGTGCCGTTGATATCAAAAACCAGAATGTCCTTGCGCGGGATCTTGGAATTATAGGTCAGCAGCACCGTTTCCCCGGTAACGCCTCCCGACAAGGTCACAGTGGTGGCGTCAAACGCATCAGGCGCAACCTGGTCGAAATAAAGATAGGTCACGACATATGTGCTGCCGCTCGCCGGCTCGTCTCCGACCGGTGCCCAGGAGATCTCGTCACCCTGCAACGTGTAGGTTGCCGGATCAAATGTGGTCGCACCCTGCGTCACGCTTTCGATCCGGACGATTGATCCTTCCTGCAAGGTGTCGAGGCCATTCGGCACCGCCCCACGGGTGACGTTTTCCGAAACGCGCTTGGTCACAACGGCCGAAACCAGGTTGGCGATCGGCGGACGGCCGACTGTCAGGACTGCGGTGCCGCTGCCGGCATCGGCGAAGCTGAGCGTTTCAGCGGAGACCAGTTCAAGGTCCGGATCTTCCGGCAAGAACAGCGTAAAAGCGGTTTCACGGGTGCGCCGCCAGCCCTGAATGTTGGCTGCGCCGGCTGCGATGGAGAGGATCTGGTTGCCCTCGCCATCATCACCGAGCGCGGTTACCTCACAGCCAGAGACGATATAGGACCCGCGAGCGCGATCGTAGATGGCATTCGTCGCCAAAGGTCCGTCAAAGGCGGCCGGTGCTGTCTGGTCGACAACCGTGCCGTCACGGACCTGATAGACCTGAATGAACTGGCCTTCGCCGCCATCGTTGAGCAAAGCCCAGGCGAGAGTCCTGTTAGCGCGATGGGCACCGGGTTCGCCTTCCGCTTCGCTACCAGGCTGCAAGCCAACAAGCGACGCATCTTCTTCATGGCCGACATATGTGACCACTTGGCGCACGCCAACGATCACGTCGCCGGCAATGGCAACATTGTCGAACTGAGCCGCCGGGACGGCCAACACGTGGCCATCGATATAGATCCGGCCGGGCTGCAAAATGATGCTGGCGGTGGTCGGTACGACATTCGGATCTTCCGGATCGATGTCGAGGGCAACCTTGATTTCCGCGCCGCTTTCCCGGTTACCGTTTCCGGCGACCATGTTGCCGATCGCCTGAATGCGGCGGCCGGTCAGGCCCTGAAGTTCATTGAGTTCCGCACCCTGGACATACCGGTCCTCGACAAAGACCAATTCCGTGCGCTTATCCGGGGCGCTAGGCGTTCTGTCGAAAGCTCCGGGAATGCCGGACTCGTGTTCGTAAGCCATCAGAACCTCAAGAAAAATTGGACGTGTTCGCGCACTGTCTCTCCAAAGAGAATGGAGACGGGTTGCGCAGCGATTTCTGTGCCGCCGGTCAGGCCGGCAGGCTCCAGCCACAGTTGGCCGGGTTTTGTTTGATCGGTGACGTTCGCGTCGATCACGACCGAAACGGATGCGGCTTCAGAGCCGTAACCATCCCCGAAGCCCGTCCTTGCGAAGACATGCACACCGAGCGGGTTTTCAGTGCCGGGCTCCAGAAAGTCAGGGCCGAAGGTGTAACCACTCAGGCCGTGCCCAACAGCCCGGCAAATGGACTTCCGGTAACCGATGGTCTGATCCTGTGCGTCCGCGAACCGGAGCCAGCAGGGCAGCCCCTCCAGAGACGTCGCCAGCGAGACTCGCCGGGCCTGTTCCGCATCGTTCGACCACTCGAACGTCGCAGTCACCCACGGAAAGTTCATGTCAGCCCAAAGAGAGCTATCAATCTCGGGTATCCAGATGCCGATGGAGGTCAGTTCCGCTTCAGTCAGAACATGGCTGAACTGGTAGTTTCGCCCGAAGGACCATTTCGGGCCTTTGCCGTCGATCCGTACACCGCTGTCATTGGACAGGATCGAGCCGCTCAGCCGCGTCCGGCAGCCCTCGGCGGCTGGCACGTCATGCCCGTTAACGCCGCGCCGGAACGTCGAGCGCTCCGGGATACTCAGGTCAACAATGCCGGCGATCTTGAAAAGATCTTCGCGATCATCTCGAACCCGATCCAGATCAATCTGGAATTCAGCCCAAGCTGTGCGGCGCGCCGGCGGGTCCTTGAGAGTGCCCGAATAGCCGACAATTGCGAGGCCCCGGTTGACCGATTCATGCGTGCCCCTCGCCTCGCACCACGGACGCCGAAGAGCAAGGATGGCGGCATAGGTTTCAACGAATGGCTGGAGAACCCCCATACCAAACTCTTGAACCAGATAGGGGCGCAGATCCGGTGGCTGCACAATGTGCTTCCACCCGGAAATATAGCTCAGGGCGGGATCAATCTTCGGCGCTTGGTCCCCTGCCCGATCGAGCGCGACTTCAATCGGCGTCGCATTGGAGGGAAGAAGTGTCTCGGTCATCGGCCCCGCCCGGCAAACTGAACGGTCACTTCACCAATCTTGACGGCTTCCTCCGGGCTTGCGACCACATCAGCCACCGGTGCGTTGACCACGACATTTGAAACGCCGGCCACCATCGCAGCCTTGCTCACCCAAGCCCGATGCAGGTCGAGCCCCAACAGGTTCTCCTGATCGCGCGCCAGGCGAATGAGATCTGGAAGCTCTGCGAGAACGTCTTCCGAAGCATCCGGTGTCAGGGTGACGGAAAGATCGACCGCAAACACTTTCTGAACGGCCGACATCACGTTGTAACGGTCGGACACCAGGCGAACCGCAGGAGCTTCAAGAGCGGCCCGAACAGTCGCAAGAAGGGACGCAGAAGCCGCGCCGCCAACGTCAGTCGACAGCACGGCAATGTTGACGGTCGGGTCTCTTCCAACGGTCCATGTCGCGATGTCGCGAACCTTGGGGCTCGATGCCATGGCAATGGCCTTGAACCGCTCATGAGTGCCGCCGGGAGACCGGCCAATCGTCGCCAGCTGAACGCGCTCACGCAAACGATCATCTGTTTCACCTGCGAGCCTGGCAATACCGTAGTGGGACGCCAAATGCTCAAGGTCTGTGCCGGTTGAATAGGCAAGGATCTGGTTCCGAGCGACATGGTTCGCACGAGTGCGCAAACGGATCTCGCGATAGCTGAAGGCTTCCAGAACGATCTTGACCGGATCTGTTTCAAGCGCGCCGACATCATAATCGATGCCTGCGGCCGCGAACAAAACGGTCACATCATCGATGAAGCCTTGCAAAATGGTCTCGTAATCCAGTTCCTCAATCACTTGAGGATCTGGAAGGCTGGAAAGATCGATCACGGTTTACCCTCAGATGACCGAGGCCGAGGCGGAACCGCCTGCAAAACGCACGGAAAAGGAAAGATTGCGCTCGATGGTGAAGTCACCAAGATGGCCGCGGGGCCGATAGTCCGCCTCAATGACAATGCCGACTGTCCCGCGGCGGACTGCGTCAGCCGAACCGCTGAAGGAAACCCGGCGCACATGCAAACGAGGCTCCCAGAGATCTATGGCGGTTCCGATCACTTGCTGCACGATCGCCATCAGTGATGGCTTGACCGCCCGGCCGAGCAGCTCAGCGACCCCGCCTCCGAACTGCCGGCGCATCACACGCGATCCGATGCCCGTTGACAGGATCACCTCCACGCTCTGAAGCGTGTGCGTGAGATTGTCGAGCGGGAGCATCGTCACACGGTCAAAACCGGACATGGCTTATTCTTCGCCTTCCACGGACTCGGCACTGTCTGCCGCAGCTTTCGGCTTGGACGTCAGGAGCCGCCCAAGCGAAACGTCATGCATCGCCTCTTCCTCGGTCAGACGCAGTTTGCGGCTTTCGGGAATGCGAGCAGCACTGATCGCGCTGACACCGTCAGCGACGTAATAAGTCTTCTTAGACATGGATTTCTCCTAATGCGGTCCTTCGGTGTCCGCTCCGCCGGGGATGACCCCGGAGTGGACATGATCATCGCCGATGTTGGTGCCGTTGTGCTTGACGTGCCCGTCTGCAAAATCGACGTCGCCTTCGACTTCTAGATCCCCTTCGATTTTCACGTCACCCTTGATCGTGACGTCACCCTCGATAGTCACTTCGCCATCCTTCATCGTGATGGTGATGCCGAAGGCTTTGACGACATTGGCTTGCGGGTCATTGCTCGGTGCCTGGTTGCTGTCCGTAAAACCGCCACGCAAGAGAACACCCTGCCGAATGTCACCGTTCGGGCTGAGAATGCCAACAACCTGCCCTTTGGAAAGTGGAACCCAGGACGATGTCTGACCGCCGCTTTCCGGATGCGGCAACCAGGGCGACAGGAAAGGGCCGTCTTCATCGTCGCCAAGCTTGATCCGATATCCCTTGGCAGGGTCGATTTCTTCAATAGGTCCGATCCGGATCATTTGACCGAACCGGGTTTTCAGCATCTCGATATCGATGCGCTGCCCCGTCAGAAACTCAATCATGCCCCAACCTCAACCGGCTGTCCGCCCGCGACATCAATTGTCACATTGCTGATCTCGCTGTCCTCATCCGCATCAGGCACGTATTCGAAGCCGAGCGAGCCGAGTTCGGTCAGGGTCAGGCCGATCCGCTGACGTGCCTCTTCCAGATCCTCAGGGGACGCCGGGATCTGATCGAGGATCAGCGCTCCGAGCTTCTGGTCATCGGCATCGCCAGCCGCGAGCAGCGCAAGGAACCGTGAAAACGGCGCGCCCTCAGGTACGTCCTTAAGGAACTGCGGATCTTGCAGGGCGTCGACCGTAAACGTCAGCTTCTGCGCCGCCACCCGTTCACCCGTCCGATCGCTGCCGGCGCGCTCACAGGTGACTTTCACCACGCGGCGGATCAAGCCGCGCAACACTTCTGCCGCTTCATTCTGCCCATCTGACAGACCGGACCGGATTTGCCGCCCCAGAATGTCCAGGTAGAAATCATGCATCCGGCTCGCATGCGGGATCGTCGGGAAAATGACCTGCATCTTTCTTCCCGGATGGTCCGGATCGTCAACCTCTTCCCGCATGGCGTCGGTGACACCGTATTCGAGACAAAGGTTCACAAGCCCGTTCTCGTGAAACGCGCGCTGTTCGTCAGGCTTGGCTTCCGCGTCATCGGTATAGACCGCGATAAACCGGCCCTTTTGCGGCTTGATGCGCAATCCTTCTTCGTCCTCACCGAGAATACCAATCTCGCTATCGAGAACGTTTCCCTCGGCTACAGTCCGGTCCTTGAGGGCCTTGACCGCCAACATTCTCAATGCAATCCGCACAAGGCTCATCAGCTGTCCCCAAGATTGATAATCAGACGGCCATGGCCGTTCGGATCGACAGAAGAAACGCGCCAACGCGGTTCGCCTGGTCGCTCCAATGCAATGACTTCGTCACCCTGCCGGACCTCAAGGTCTGGGTAGACCGCTGGATCCGGCTTCAGAACCGCGCCGCCTGTCCGGACATTGCCGCTGAACTGGCCCGACCGGTCACCAGACAGAGACTGGTTCTCGCGATCCTCTTCAACCAACGGCGCAACGATCTCGCGTGCCGGCCGCTCCGGATCTTCCCGGCCATCCTTCCAGGCAACGATCCTGACGCGTTCTGCAAACATGCCGTCCACACTCGAATGCAGACGGCGCTTGAATTGATCGAACCGCGGCATGTTTCATGCCCCTCGTTGTCAGGCCTTGGCGTCGGCAAGCGCGCTTTCTGCACCATCCAGGGCTGCCTGAGCCGTTGCCTTTGCCTCATCACTCTCCGCGCTTTCGAGAGCTTCCTTCGCCGCCGCGACGGCCTTTTCGAGCCCGGCGAGTTCGGTCTTCTTCTTGTCTGCCCCATCCGTGCTTTGGGCCGGTTTGGTAGTAGAGGTTGCTTTTTCTGCGAACCGGTCGCTGACAAGGTGCTCGCCGTAGGCAATCGGAACAGTGACCACCTCACCGGGCTCGCAAACCCGGTCCTTCGCGGACTTGAGAACATCCTTCGGGATGATGCCACCGAGGGGGAACTGGATTTTCATGGTTGTTTTGGAAGCCATTTCACGTCTCCTTTTGATGTCGAAAGGCTGAATGCCTTCGGAGATCAAAAGAAACCCCGGGGCGATGCTCCGGGGTTTTTCGCAGGTCAGATCTGTGCGGCTTAGACCGTCAGGCGCCGGAGCGCTCCAGGCCGAGTGCAAAGCGAGATCACGTTTGTCTGGATCTCGATTTCTGCCTTCTTGCCGTTCTGCGGCACCCAGACTTTTGCGTAACGCGGCAGGCCCTGTGTGTTCACCGTCTCGATGTAATCGGCCGGCGCGAAGCGGCTGATGAAGAGCCCGGAAACACCCATCGGCGTTACACGGCCCTCGTTCTCGGCGATGTAGCCAACGCCGCCGTTATCGGCTTTGGCCCTGCTGCCATTCCGATAACGTTCAAAGGTGAATTTGCCGATCTGGTACTTGTCCGGAATGGCCTGGCGAAGCTGGTTAGCGCCGACAGTATTCAGGAACGTTTCGCGGATGCGCTTGTGGTTCCAAACCTTCAGGTGGAATTCTCGGCCAGTCCAGACATGAAAGCCGGTATAGTAATCGTCGAGAGAGTCTTCGATGGACCAGGCAACGTCCGTTTCGAGGATCTCGTCGACCTTGGCGGCTTCGTTGTCGAGATCCAGACTGACGGCAGCCGGTACGGCAATCCCGAACCGCGAATAGAGATTTTCGAGGACCACGCCGGATTTTGTGACCACGATGCCCTTGATCGCGCCGGCGCGCTGATGCTCCAGCGTCATGTCGAGATCGCGCAGATGACGATCGGTCTTCGACCGGACCCGATCCATGACCTGCTCGACTTCGGTTTCGGAACCGAATGCACGGACGCCCTGAACTTCATCTGCCTTGACCGCGTCATCGCGCTCATAGTGAGGCACCGAAAACGGAACCAGACCGCGACTGCCGTCGCCAGTCGTCTCACCCGGACCGCCACGCTCGGTCGGCTCCACAAGGCTCAGCTCACCCTTCTGGTTTTCAACAGAGATAACGGTCGTTGTGACGCTGTCCTCTTCGAACATGCCCGAGGACGAGATCTGTCCAGGGCGGTAAGGCTGTTCGTTGACGGTTGCCGTCAGGTTCTGAACGCTGAATGCATCGTCATTGAAAATATCGAGTGTCGGCATGCAGGGTCCTCCTTAGCGTGCCTTGATGCCGACAGCGCGCAGCTGGTCGAGCTTGGTTGCGGTTTTGGTGTCATCGTCTACGGAGGCATGGAAAAGAAGCATCGGCTTCTTGACCTCTGCGTCGGCGGTGTAGGCGACGACTTTCTGGTCCGCGTCGGTTGCGTCGACAAGATATCCAAGGATCGCCGTTGCGACCTCTGCGCCTTCCTTGCCAACGACCTCGGCGTTCGGCGAGAAAACATATTTCTCCGAAGCGGTGACTTTGCCGAGGACGGAACCCGGCTCAAGAACACCTTCCCCGGAGGCGATGGTCACGGTATCGACGGACCGCTTGCCCGATGCCTCGGAAAGCACAAAGGCAAGATTGCGCGGCCCCATGGTCTTGTTCTCCATGGCTTATGCACCTTTCATCTGCTGAGCGCGGGAGGCAAAGATGCCTGCGCGGTTGAGTTTCGCCTGTGCAGGCTTCGGGCCATCGGAGGGCAGAGCCTGGCCGGAGGCACGAAGTCGCTCGGCTTCATAGGCGGCTGGGTTCGCCTCTTCCTCTGCTTCGCTCGTCGGCTGTGCGGCGACGCCTGCAGCGAGAATTGCGACTGCGTCTTCGGCAGTCATGTCGGTACTAAACGCAAGGTGCTGCGCCTGAGCCTCGCGACCTTTTGCTTCATCAGAGCCAAGAATGGCCTTGATACGCGTTTGGGCAGCGGCGGTCGCATCGGCAGTCACCTTTGCGACATCGACGGATTTACCGCCCGCCTCGGTTGTTTCAGCCATGCTGGTCTCCTCTTGGCTGGTTGGTGCGGCGGACGCCGCAATTCGGTTGATCTCGCGCTCGAAGGTCCACCCCTTCTCGACGGAAAGGGCGACAAGACGCTCCGGTGCGTTGGCATAAACGCGATAGTCGAAGGCGGTTGCCTGCTTGGCCTTGGCCTCTTCGGCTTCGTCGGCAAACCCGGCCTCGACCGCCTCATCAGCGGTGAACCAGGTTTCGTCTTTCATGATCTGGCGAACCTCTGCCAGATCCTTGCCGCTGCGAGCGCTGTAGAGCGACGACATCTGCTCGGCGAGCTTGTTGAGCGCTGCGGAGGTTTTGTCATGGTCGCTGGCGGTTCCATAGGTAGAGCCGGACGGATCGTGGATCATCAGCTCGGAACCGGCACGCATGACAATGCTGTCGCCGGCGAGCGCAATGACCGAGGCGGCCGAGGCGGCGATCGCGTCGATCTTGACGGTCACGGTGCCCTTGTGCGCCTTCAAGGCGTTGTAGATCGCGATGCCTTCGAAGGCGTATCCGCCACCGGAGTTCAGCAATACGGTCAGGTCGTTGTCGGTGCCATGCTCCGCAAGCGCCTGCAGCACCTCGCTCGACGTGAAACCCTCACGCCATAGGCTTTCCCCAACGAACCCGTAAAGAACGAGTTCGCCGTTCACATAAACCGCCATCGGTCTTTCCTTGATTTAGATGAAACGAAGTCTGCGAGAACGGCCCTGCCGCCCCTTCCCGTTCGCGCGAGCGCATTGCCCTTCGTAGTCGGCAATCAGGCTTTTGAGCTGCGTGACGTTGGCCTTGCTGAAGGTGACCTCTTCACCACCCATGCGGATGATCAATTCTGAAGATCCGCTCGCGACAGCGATCAGACGTTTCTTCAACGCCGTCACAACATCGCAAGGTGCGTTGATGTCGACATCTTCACCGCCGATCTGGATGACCGAGGAAATACTCAAACCTCTTCCTCCTTCGGATCGTCGGGCTCTTCAACAGGCGTGCGCGCAGCTGGCGCTTTAGGTGCGTACGGCGAAGCCATCCCGGCCTCTTCGTATCGACGATGTGTTTCGAGCCGCTGCTCGAAGAGATCGTCCGGATCGAGGCCAAGATCCGCAGCCTCGATCTCGATAGAGCTTGTGCCATTGTTCAGCCGCTCGCTGGAGGCCTTGGAACTCTTCAGATCGTCGGCTGTCGGCTTCGGCGGTCCTTCCCAGGACGCCTGCAGAATGGCATCACGGTTCGCAAGGAACGCGCGATACCCACCTTTGAAGGGAATGCGCCCCTCTCCGATCTCCTCGTCGAGCCACGCTTCATAAACAGTACGCTCAACCGGTACTGCACAATGATCGCGCCGCCGCTTGACCACCGGCCAGATGGACGAGTTTTCCATCCGTACAGACGAATAGGTCGCGTTGGTATGATCCATAGTAAGCGCGCCATAGGAAATACCAATGGCGCGGGCTGTGTCGCGCGACAAAGCATTCGAAAACGGCAGATACTGGTTTCCCGGAGTGCCCGCCGCCTTGAAGTCGAGCTTCTCGCCTGGAGCCAGGTGTGAAACTTGCGGGTCGCCGCCAATGCGGATCTCAGACTCTGCCGCAGCTTCCAGACTGCCCTTCAGGTAGTCGACATAGTCGTTCGCGTAGTCCGAAGCACCTTCGACATCTTCCTGCTTCAAGACCTCAAGCGCCTCAAAGGCTTCCATGGTCGGTTTTTCGCTGGTGAGCGTTGCCGCAAAAACGGTCTGCAAGATCGCGGTCTGAAGTGTGGCATCGTCCAGCAACTCGTGCTGGATATGCTTGCGGAACGCAGATGCAAGAACCGAGATCCCCCGCACATCCGTCGCGTCCATCGGATTGAAGACGTGAAGGACGATGTCCCGCCCAGAACGATCATACGCATCATACTTGCGTTTGACGGAAATCCCGGCCTCGCGCTCCTCAAAGAGATAGCCGACAGGCCTGCCGTTTTCGTCCTGATAGACACCCTGATAGAGCCCCTCAACCTCGTTTGTATCCTGAACGAGACGATGGGGCGGTGTCAGGCAAAGTTTCGTGCCGGTCGTGATCCCGTAGCGACGACGGACGGCGCGAGGCATGTACTCAAGAAGACCGGTAACTTCGCCGTATGCCATATCCCAGCGAAGGGCGACGTCGACGAGCTGTGACAAGCTGAACTTGCCCCGGAAATCTACCTCCTTCCGGTTCTTCCGGTACCGGTTCCAACGCCGCTTTACGAGCCGACGCCATTCCTTGATCTCATTGTCGCTCCAACCCAAGCCGGAGAAGTCAGGCGTTGGCGTCATCTTGAGCCCGCTACCGACCGTGTCGGCAATCACCTGGTCAGCGGCACCGCGGAGCCGGCCGGAATTCTTGATAAGGTCCAGCGCGAGTGCCGCGGCGCGTTGCCACGATTGACGGATATCATCCCGGCTCTCGACCAGAGAAACCATGCGCGAGGCAATGACGCCGGAACGGGTGTCCCGGAGATAGCGGCTCTGCGGCCGAAAATCGGAACGCGCGCGCAGCGGACGGCCATGCACGTCAATCAGCCCGTTCGTTTTCGCCATTTGCTGCGCGATGCCTTCTCAGGTTCAGGGTTGGTTTCTGGTTCGGTTTCCGGCGCGGGCTCGGGCGCCGGCTGGCTCAGGAGATCCTCGAAATCGCCTTGTGCCTCTTTCGGGAACGTTTCCCGTTCAGCCTCGTATTTGTCCCAAAGCAATTCGGGCATGTCGCGAACACCAAACCGAAGCGCTGCCGCCTCTGCCTGGTTCATGGTGTCGAGGGCTTCGTTCGCCTGCTTTGGGTCTTTTTCCCAGTTGTAGACGTCAAAACCGTCCTTGTTTTTCTTCGAGACACGACGCTCGGCCGTCAGCTGCCGGTAATATTCATCGTCCAGCCCGGTCGGGAATGCGATGTAACCGGCTGCCAGCGGATCTTCTTTGCGGCAATTCCTGTAAAGCGCCATTTTCATCACCGACGCATTGAAGGAATAGAAGCGTTTGGACCACTTCAGGAGCTTGCCTGTCTTCTTGTGCCGTTCCTTCTTCACCGGCAGAAGCATCGGAGCGCTGTCGGAATTATTGCCGCGAACCATCATCACGACGCTGGCCGGATGCTTCTTCACCCATTCCCAAACGTCCTCGGTGTACGCATTGCCATCGATCGCGATGCGATCCGCCGAGATTTTACGGCCGTAGGCGTTCGGCCAGGTCTGCTTCACCAGGGCGTTCAGTTTCTCCTGACAGCTCTCTTCCGAGATATGCCCTGAAAAGACGCCATATTGGATCACGAACCGGTTCTTGTTCCGGCCCCAACCGACGACATGCCATTCCACTCGGTCGTCCTGACAATCGATGCCGATCGTGAGGATCACAGCGCCCGGAGGAATGCGCCCACGGGCATAGTCAGAGACCGCGCCGCGGTCGCGCAAACCTTCCCAAGGTGGAGCTTCACCCTGCGTCTGAAACGCTAGCCCGACGACGTCGTTCATAAACGTCTGTTCGCTGGCCGGATCTCCCTTCGCCTTCAACCAGGCACGGGCGATCCGCTCAAAGGTTTGCAGAACCGAATAGGCAGACCAGATCCAGAAGGAGCGATGCTGCCGCTTTGCTTTTGGGTTCTGAGCGCGCCATTCAAGGCGTTTATTCAGCTCAGACCGGTGATGCTCCTCAATCGCTGCGCCGCAATCGGGTGCTTCGCAATAGAAACAAGCATTTTCCGGGTGCTCTTCATCCAGATAGGCAAGCATGTTTTCCCATCTGAGAACCTGCATGTGACCGCAATGCGGACACGGGACGTAAGGAAGCTCCTGACTTCCGTCTTCAAAGTTGCGCGTGATCCGGCAACCCGGCATCACAAGCGGCGTCGAGATCTTGAAGATCTTCGCGAATTCGTGCGCCTGGCTGCGGCTGTCGGCCTGTGCCTCCGGATCACCGGCTGTATTGGTTTCCCATTTCGCCAGATCGTCCTGCACTTGGCGCTTCATCGTCACCTGGCTGAGCGATGCCGGCGAATTCGCACCGGAGATCTGGATAGCTCCACGACCATCCACCCGCTCCTTGTAAAGAACGGAATCGCTGCCATCGCGAGACGACTGCGGAAACAGCGCCTTCAACGATGCCGAGTTCTTCAGCATCGGCGACAGCTTCATCTTCGACCAGCGCTTCGCGTTCCCCTCAGTCGGATGGACATAGAGGAAATCAACCGGGTCCATTTCAATGGAACCGCAGGTGAAGATGTTGGCGAGCACAGTGCCGCCAAGCTGCGCGCTCTTTGCCAGCGTCACGATCCGGCAAGGATCGTCAGGCGAAAGAGCGCGCAGGATCTCGTCGAAATATCCGAACAGGTTCCGGTTGTAGTTGCCCTTGAAGGGGCTTTCACGCTCGGAAAAGCTGACCTTGTTCTCGGCGTAATCCAGATAATCGACAGGCGGCGGCGGGTTCAAAACCTCAGACAGGGCCTCAAGCGACAAGCGGCGCGGGTTCGCTGTGTCGACTGTGAGGTAGGTCATTCTTCTTCGCTGGTCTCGATTTCCGACTTGATCGTTTCGGGTTCTTCATCCGCCTCATTGCGGGCAGCCTTCGCGGCCTTCGCGCGGATCTCCCGGAACTCACCCCGCAGGAGGTGAAGAACATCCCTTGAAGGTACCTTGAACTTGCCCGCAACAGCATTTGCGAAGTCCGGAAGGCTTCCCTCAAATATGTCGAGAAGCTTGCCGGCCATCTGGTTCATTTCCGCCTTTACAGCGGCTGTCTCAGTGAACCGGCCCTTCCTCTTCTCTTCTTCCTCTGTAGCCTTCCGGCTGGTGATGCGCGCCTGCAGGAGCTTTTCCTGCTTGAGCTGATCCTCAACGGTCGGGCCTGTGTCTTCTGGCGTAGGCCACGCAGCAGGAGATCGCTGCGGCGGACCTGGTTGGAAAGGAAGCTCGCTTCCAGCTGGATGCGGCGGAGCGGCCGGCGGTTGCTGGAGGCGCGTGCCGAGACCGTTGCCCATCATCTGGCCGATATCCAGCTTCATGCGGAGCTGCGCCAATGCAGGCTGAACCCGGATCTTGGCGCGGCGGCCCTCGCCGTCCAACGCCTCACCGGAAAGCTTGCCTTCGCTGATGTATTGCGAAACCCGGCCCGGAGTGACGCAGATCAGTTGCGCAAACTCTCCTTTGGACAGGGTTTCCGGCATAGGTGCGTCCACCGCCCAGATCCCCTCAAGTTCTCAACTTTAGAAGTTTAGCCCTCAACTTTAATTTTAGGCTTTGAATTTAGCGTCAGACTGACGAGATCTCGGGAGCTTCCCGCCCGTGGCGGGGCGAGGCCCGGTGTACGGTCCCTAAAGCCTTCAGCCGAAGACCTTGCCTGTCTCGCGCTTCACCTCATGGATGACGCGCATCGGCAAGACCTTGGCGACTGTTGTTTGCCATGCCTCGGCACTCGCACCCTTCACCAGTTCCGTTGGTAAGATGACGCCTGACTTCTGATTCTTGATCGGCAGGCGTCCCGAACCCGAACGCGCATAGACATGCCCGCCCATGTTGAGAGCGACACGAGACGGAAACTTTCCGCCCTTGATGAACGTGCCTTTGAAGATCTTGCGCTGACCGAAAGGCCTGGCGCTGACACCGCTGTGGGTTTCCCTCGCGTCGAAATGCTTGAGGGCGATATCCCCGCCCCGTGCCTTGATCCGGTAAACGAGCGACGAGGCCGACGCCCGAACCGGGACCATGGCGGCCCGGACGGTTCGCAGTTTCAGGCCGGTTTGCTTTACCAGCGCACGGCCCGTCCTGGTCCGCCCCTGCGATCCCGCCCGGTTCAACGACCGCGATCCAATCAAACGGATCGTTCGGCCCGAAAGTTTGGACATGGCACGATCCAGCTCCCTGATGCCGGTGACATCAGACCAATACATACCGAGCATGCCAGAACCTCAGATCACGGACTTGATCGATACAGCCAAAGAGCTGCGCACAGGTGTCGATACGATCAAGCGCGCACATGGCAACCCCAACAAAAAACCCCGCGGGCGTTGCCAGCGGGGTGTGAACCTTTTTCAGTGCGGTTTTTGTATGTCAAGCGTCAGGTTGCAGTCAAGGATATTTTTCGCGCAATACGGATCGGGCGACCTCTCAACCGCTTCTCGGTGTCGACAACATTCCACGGCTCTGCTGGCCTCGGGGTCATCACGGGCTCATAGTCAGTGAGAGTATTCGCAAGCATTTCAACGAGTTCACCAAGGGTTGCCAGCCAAAGCTGATATTCGCCACGCTTCACCAACGCCTCGTGCGGATCGGGATGCAGATATTTCTTCTGATACGCACCACGCTTCGGGCGCTTCCGGTATTTGTCCCAGCCATCATCCTGCTCAACCTGCGCAGTCACGCGCGTGCCGCCATCGTCATAGTACCGGTGCTTGACCAACCGAAACCAGACCGGGCCGCCGTGCTCTCCGCAAACAGTCAGCAGCTCAGGTGCTTCGCAACTTCCATCCGGGCAGCCGCCCATGATCGCGTAACTTTGCACCAATTGTCCAACTGGACGCTGCAGCCAACGCTGCCCCTGACCATCCACGACAGTCAGGCTGTTAACAGCGCCATTGATTGCGTTCCGCCCATGCTCGCCGAAGGCGGCCAGTTCCGGCATCGGACACCAATCGGGCGGCAGATCAAGATCCAGAAAATTGAATGAGCAAACTGCCTCATGCACCTTCATGGCATCAGGATGCACGACCTCATCAAATCGCGAGAATTGACGGTCAGGTGCTCTGCCGGAGGTATCGACCCTGGTGCCCAGAAGCCCCAGCTCAATGATGGCAAAGAAGTTCGAGCCAGCCACCGCGCTTTGAACCCCGTCACGAGCCCCCTTCGGCAACTCTTCGCAATAGGCCCACTTCAGCAGCTTTTCGATATCGATGCGTCTCTTCATGCCCAAGCCCCGGTTTTGCAGGATTTCAAGTGGTGGTCCATGTGGTCCATAGTGGTCCAGTCAAATAAAAGACTATATGGACCGGCATTCTCGTTGCCCTTCAATGACTTAGCGTCGTGGTCCAGATGGTCCGGGCAAACCAGCCATGTGGAGAGCAGGTGCAAAGGGGTAGATCGGCAAACGGACCTCACGCGCGCGCGGGGCGTGATTTTGTATGGACCACGTGGACCATATGGACCAACCGTTGATTTCATTGGCTAATCCCGGTCCACACTGTAACCGGTGGTCCACGCAGAGGGTGGACCAAGGCTGCCGGAAAGCCGTTCTCCCCCTCTCATCCTGTCTCTCTCCACGCGGAGAGCTCGCTTTGAAAGGTTGGCAAGTCGATCTCTACGGGCCAATCGACTGCCTGCCCAACAGCCTCTTCGAAGCTTCGGCGGCAATCCTCCAGGCTCGGAAAGATATAGACCCGTTTCCGCGTACCACCGTCGCGTGGCCGCGCCTCTGGAATCCCAGGAATGAGCTTCAACAATGATTTGCCGAATTGGTTCAGGTCTGCGCGCCGCTTTATCCCGACTTTGTCAGCCGAGGCGAGATATTCCTCATAGAGGATCTGCTTGATGATGCTGCCACCTGGCTGCCAGCTGTCATCTGCCTTGAGCAACGTCCCCTCAAAAAGCCGCTCGAAAAAGAACTGATCGACACTGTCGAGCGATCGCAGCTTTTGTTGCAGCAGCGCACCCGTCCGCGGGATCTGACGCAGGTTAACGGAATTCAGATCGAAAGCCAGCAGATCGGCCAGCAGCGCCTGGCGCCCGCCCTCCTCCAGCTCAGACATCATTTCTCCGAAATAGCCATGGTTCTCCTTGGCGTTTGGCGCGCAGTCCAACACGCAATACCGGCGCTCATCCTTGCCGGCCGGCACAACCCAGTCCTCGTTGGAGGTCATCATGATGCGCACGAAGTTATCGAGCCGGTACGGGTCAACGCCCTTCGACTCGATCATCTGCGTTTTCGAGGTGATCAACCCTTTGAGACGACCTTCGGCCACTTTGTCACCAGCCCACACCGCCTCTTCAGCCTGGAGTAACAGACAGGCACTCATATGGGCATTGAACTGCCCGGTAATGTACCGTGGATCATCCACTTGGAAGAAATGAGGCGCGATCAGGCTGCCCATCACTTCGCCCATGATCGACTTGCCGGTTCCCATCAAACCACGGATGACAAGCGCAGTGCCCGGCCGTTCGCGCGGCCGCTGAAGCATGTGTGCGAACCAGGCGAACACCCAACGAAACAGCTCGGTGTCCTCGTTGCAGATGTTGGTCAGCATATGGTCTTTCAGAACCGACCATGACCCGGCCTTTGCGTCAGGCCGATAAGAAAAGCCCTGCCAAAGATTGAGGTAACCGCGCGTTCCCGCCTTCCCTTCCGGGTTCGGAAAGAACTCGATGCCGTCGTACTGACGGCGGTGGCGTTCACCTTCCCATCGCTTCGACCAGGACACGGTCTTGATCTTACCGTCCGCCCCCATCACCTGCGTGGGTTTGTTGTTATAGAGCCTGTGGAAGGAGTCCACCTGGACAACACGAACGCGGTCCTCTTCCTTGGCATGCGGCTGTTCGCGCACCATAGCAACCTTGGATCCGATCAGGACAAGCGACCACTCCGCATTCATCTTTTCGAGTGAATAGCCCCATTCTTGCGGCACAGGCGCACTGGATCCGGTGTCATTGTCCGTATCATTTTCCTGATCCGTCAGAATTTCGGCGTCAACGTCCGTTGTGCCGGGCTGACTGGCGTTTTCGATCATGGCTCGCACACGCGCCAAGCCGTCTGCGCGCGGATCACTGGCATCCGTGTTTTTTAAGTTGCCAGTCTGTCCTTTTGTTTTCCCGGCACTACCTGTTTTCGCCTTTCCGGCGCTAAGTTCAGCCCGCAGTTTTGCATGTACGTCATGCTTCTCCGCCCCACTCGATGCCCCGGTCTCCGTCACTGCAACGATCTCCTCGTCAACCCAGAGGAGAAGCAGTAAACTTCTACCATTGATGATTTAAGGTTACAGCTCGGTGGGCAAAACTCATGGATTACTTCAGAACCAAGACGTTTCGTTTGATTTTTGCAATTAACTGCACAGTTGCGTTGGTTATCGCTGCCGTCTGGGCCCTTCAGGAAATCCCAAAACCAGACAACAAGGAAACGGAAGTTTTTGCAGTCATCCACCCCACTGAAGAACTGCAAGCCAACATGCAGATGTACATTTTCACTCGAATTGATGAAGCAATGCGAGTTGCAGAGTACACAAGCACCCCGCTTATCGACTTCTTTCCCGATGCAGATGATTTCACGAAAAGCATCATCAATCGAATTGACAAGACCGCTAAGCCGTCCGAAATGTTGGATCTCGTTTCCAATGAGATCGCCCGATACCAAAAAGCCGTCAAAATTCGGGTCTTGCCTCCGCCGAATATTTTGGTCGGCAAAGAATACGACTTGGCGGTTGGCGTTACCTACGATGTTGCGCTGATCAACGACTGGGCTTCGATCGCGCCCACGCCGGGCCTCGCGTCGGAATTTGAGATTGAAATTTATGCGGGCGACTACAGTCTCAGCAAGCCGCTTTCGATCGAAAGGACACTGATAAGCGGCAAGGAAGAAATCTTCCGCTGGCGTTTTTCTGCACCCAATAGTGCCCCCTCGCCCATGCACCTCAATGTCACGCAACTCATTAGGTTCGGCGAGCGGACCGTGCCGATAGGAACGGGAGAAGAAGTAAACTTCGTCGTACGCGGCACGCCAGCCTCTACGTTGACAGAGTGGCTCACGGAGAATGTCGGGCCTATTTCCACTGCAACTGACTATGCCAAATTCGCCGCAATTATCTTCGGTTTGATAGCCAGCCTTTATGCTGCAGTTAAGCTGTTTTTCATTTTTGCAGACAAGTTCAAAGGGCTTTTCAAGGAGCGATTCAGGGGTATGCTGCAACGTTTGGTTTGGGCGCAGCAACGTGCGTTCAGTCGCCGAAAGATGCCCCCCGTCAAAAACAAGGAAGAGAAGCCAAGTCCCTGGGTTCAAGACACGCATTCCGATGGCGAATAGTGTCATGCCGCCCCCCGCACCAAGTCATTGTAATCTTGCCCCTCAGGTGCCCAGGCATCGAACTGCCGGCGGCCGAGTTTCGCCCACCGTGCGTTCGCCCGCGCCATCACCTGTTCGGCGGTAAAGCGATCACTGTCGCCATCACCGAGACGAACAACTTCCTCGACCTGGTCGGGAATGGTCAGCGCCCTCGGGTCATCCATATCCGGGAAAGGCCCAGGCACCTTGAGCGGGCGACCAGCCCTGTTCTTCAGGTGCGGGTGCGCGATCGTTTCAATGGCCTTGCCGCCCATGGATTGCAGATCGATGGAAACCCAATAGGCCGTTCGGCTGAAAACATCGGTTCCATATTCGGCCAGGGCGACAGACGCAGTCGTCTCCCACCCCTCGCCGACAACCAGCCGGGTGAAGCCTTCAGGCTGCAACAGCTTTATGGAGGCGTTTCGCTTTGAGCCGCGGATCTTCTTTGGCGCGATCAGTGACGGCTTTCCACCCTCGCGCGGGTCCGCATATGGATCTTCCAGCTCAATCTTCCGTCCTGGTCGGCGCGGGTCGAAATAGGTGATGTGCACACCGGCAAACGAGCCATCCAGCCCGGTTATCGGCGCCAGCATTGCCGGCCCGGAAAAGAGCACGAAAAACTCCTGCCGTTTCTGGCCCGGTACCGGCCGCGAGTGCCAGTATTTGAAATGCGGGTGGAACCGAAGCGGCAGAACGAACGGCAGCGGCGCCAATCCGCGTCCCCGCAGATAGCCAACACCTTCCGTACCGCCTACGCGGCCGCCATATCCCCAAAGCTTGAAAGCCTTCTTGATTTCCTCTTGGCGGCGAGCCTCGGCAAAAGCCTCCTGCTCTCTCCGCTTGTCCTCTGCCCGCGCCTTGTCCTCGGCGATCTTCTCCAGGCTCAGCGGCTCCGCTTCAGCATTGCCACCAAGACGCTCCATTGCCTCAACAAAGGAAAGCCCCTCGACGTTCTGCAGAAACGTGAACTGATCACCCGTCGCGCCACAGCCAAAGCATTTGTATCGATGGTCCCGATCAACGCAGTGAAAGGACGGGCTGTTCTCCACGTGGAACGGGCAGCAAGCCCAGAAGTCACCAGCGTTGGCGTTCGTCTTCGCCCTGTCCCAGGTCACGTGCCGGCCGATGATGCTCGAGATCGGATTATTCGCCTTAACGCGTTCCTTCTCGGCTTCGGTATAGCGTTTCATGGGAAGACTCCCATCTGCAACCGGGCCGTGTTATTGGCAAGAAAATGAGAACGTTTCGGGAAATACTTCCAGCTTTGTCTCCAGTCTGGCTGTACTTCGTTGGACTTGGACTTCTTGCACTTGGATATTGGATTATGCCGATGGATTGGTCTGGAATTCGAGAGATTTCGAATTGGATGGGCATCTTTGGAACGTTGGCAGGCGCTTTGGTTACTGTAAGCGGCGCTTATTTGATTGCACGATATCAAATAAAACCACTTCTTCAACAAAACATAAGCGCCGAGACGAAGGCCTTTATTGATCGCGCAAAAGAATGCTCTGCCATTTCTGAAGAAATTTTCAATTTTCAAATTGAAATTATTGAAATTACAAAGGACTGTTCCTTTATAAGTGAAGATAATGAGAAGCTTGACGCTGTTTATGCGCTGCCTCAATGGAGTAAAATCAAAGCTCAAGCACAACGCATCGAAAACTTTTCCGTTCAGGCTGATCTCAGAATAAGACGGCTTCCAATTTATCCAGACACAAACTCTGAAGTAATAAAAGTTAGACAACAGTATCGAAGCACACTCGAAGAAGTTGAATCTATAATGAGCAAGCTCTGCTATTTTTGCAATTCTCGCGAAACAAACGATATTTCTAAGATGAAAGAGCTGAGCAAACGGGCATTTACTGAAATTATTAAGTATGCAGATTGCACCTATCTGATGATCAACGCACTTGAAGAGGAACAAAACCGACTTGAAGGCCTGATCAGAAAGCCATGAGATCATCGAACTCGCTCCATTGATTGTGGCCACCCAATCTGTTTGGCATGCGCTACTGGCGATATTTGGCAAGTCGGTGAAAAGGTTGCGCATCAAGTCACCCTCCTCTTGTCGAACTGACGGAAAGTCGGCAAGTTCAAGACGGAATGGGGGACACCTGAATGGGGCTTATTTCTTGGCTGCTCGGTATGGACCGGCCACGGCTTCGGTGGTGGCTGGCTGCTCTGGCGGTCATGGCCGTGCTCATCGGCGTCAGTCCATTTCTTTGGGTACTGTGCCTGCACGCTTATCACATTGTCATAGAAGCCTTTTCCAAGGGGCCTGCCCACTACTTGCAGGAAATAGCTGCGCAACCAGACAACGAGTTCTTTGCCAACGTGCGAAATCTTGGCCTTATCGCACTCGGCATCATCGGAACGGCGTTGGCACTCTGGCGCTCGGTCCTCGCCCATCGAGCCCACAGACTGTCCGAAAAGGGGCTGAATCTGGATCGCTACCAGAAGGGTGCACAAATGTTGGAAAGCCTGGACCTGTCTGTCCGCTTTGCTGGCATTTACGCCCTGCGTGATCTTGCCATAAGCGATCCGGACGAAAGCTACAGTCTTGTGCTCGACCTGCTCTTTGACTTTGTCCGCGAACGATCCAAGGTTCGCGTCAAATCCGTCAGTCCTGTACCTGTCCACCCCAAAGTATACTACGCCCCGTTTCCGGCCGATCTGCAAAAGGCCTTGGAAGTGGTATCCAGTCTTCGCCGCACACTGCCAAACGCTCGATCCCTCGAACGTGGCTGCCTGTTGGATCTCCGCAATGCAAACTTGTTCGGTGCGGATTTGGCGGGATTGTACATGCCCAAAGTGAAGCTTCTTCATGCGCAAATGTCCGGTGCTAACCTGAAAGGAGCGAACCTTAAAGGAGCAAGCCTTCCCGTTGCGAACCTGTCCGGAGCGATCCTGGACGGAGCAGACCTTTCCAAAACGAACCTGACTGGATCGTCTCTTGTCAGAGCGCACTTGTTTTATGCAAACCTGTCCGGAGCGACGCTGACTGGAGCGGATCTGTCTCGAGCAATCCTTTCGGGAGCGCGCCTGTCTGAAACAAACCTGACCGGAACAAACCTGTCCGGAGCGGATGTATCCTCTCCAGACATCGACATTACGAACGCCTGGGCCGTGAGAATTAATCCGCCCAAGGGCGTCTCCGAAAAGATTATGGAAGGCCTCACACTCCGTAACGAAAATGAACTCCGAGCTGAGCATCTCAAACGACTTTTGGCGGCTGAAAATCGAAAGGGCAGCTGGACTGAAAGGCTCCGTAAGAGAGATCCCAATATCTGACATCGCACCGACCCTAACTACCGCAGCAACATCAATGCCCGCCTTCCTCGCCAACGTTGGAAGCGGCGTGCTTGTGAAGCCGTTTTCGTTTCCGCGCATAGGCATGAGTATCTTGACGACGCTTAACCCGTCCGTTTCCAGTGCGGTTGGGCTGTGAGCATCGGGAGTAGTGAGCTTGATTTCAGCCGCGAGACAGCTCACGACTGACTGCATGATCTCTTTCCAAGTGATTTCGCAGACCATGAGCCAGCCGGAGTTGTCATAGTCGGCCATCCATCCGCCCGACATGACCTTGTGGTTTTCCGAAGAGCGCGCCGATCCACCGGAGGTCAACCGGTACGGCGCATGGAAACATGCGACAGGAAAACGGCGGCCAAGCTTCGGAACCACATCGCGCGCATCCCCCGGGTGCAGCTCGATCTGCCCGTCCAGATACGTCAGCACGACATCACCTCCGGCTCTTCCGAAAACAGATGCGGATGGGTCTGAACCGCCGTCACCGCACCAAGCTCTTTCAGAACCGTCATGCGCGCCGCGATCTTCTCTTCGCCATCGTACGCCGGCTCATAAACATCCTTCGGCCCCTCAGGATGGAACACCCACAAGACGACAGCAGCCGGATCCAGCTGCACGATTTGCTCGGCGGTCATGCTTTTCATTCCGGGTCTCCTTCGGTGCGGCCGAGCGGCGTCAGCGCGTAGGCGCGGCCGTCGCGGGTCAAGAGGTCTGCAGAAACAAGAAATTCGAGTGCCTTGCGGACAGCGGACGGGCCGACGCGTAAATCCGTTGCAGCGCCCTCGACAAAGATGCGATCGGGACCGGCCTCCAGGTCACGCTGCGCCTGGCGCAACAGTGTCTTTTCCAGACCGGACAGCGGCGGCATTGTGCCCGCCCGCCAGACAAACAGAATGTCGCCGTCCTGGTCGCGGCGTACCTTCAGTTGCTGAGCACACAAGGCGATCTCGACGATATCCTGCGCCTCAACGAACAGAAGCCCGTGATAGCTTGCGATATCGATGACACGGATACCGTCCGGATGCCGCTTGGCGAGATAGTCCATCGCCACGGGGTCGATCACCTGATCAGACTTTCGGACGAAGTCATTCATCGGCGCGAGCAAATCGGGAAGGATGCGCGGTGTCTGGTTCATGCCAACCTCTCCGCACCAGTGAAGTTACTCATTCCCGTCCCTCCACCGCTTGCGCGTGTCGGTCGAGAACTGCGAGCGCCTCAATGGCTGCGGAAAGTTTCGCGCGAATATCAAGGTCCTGGATCTCTTCCAGGCTGACCCGACCGTCGTCGCTTAAAGCTTTGCAGATGGATTCCGCAGCTTCAGCACCACTGCGCACCAGCGCCCCCAATTGCTGGGGCCAACAGGCGTCATTTGTTCGCACTGCCTGAAGCGGCACAAACACACCGCCGGCCAACCTGCATAAGGTGCGCACCACTTCAGGGTTGTCCGCATCCATCGTGAGGTCCATCAACACGTCCGCCGGAACGTGATCGCTTTCGTGGTGGGGAGATCCATACCGTGAAAGTGCCTGCTGCCCGACGCGAGTTGAAACAGCGGCTTCTGACTGACCACCAGCGTCTCTTAACAGCCTTCGAAATGCTGCTTTTATGGCCGCTCGATCATGCTCCGAAGTCGGACGAGACGTCATTGCGTAACCTCTGCAGATTTACGCGGTGACACGCTCGGCAGTTGCGGGAGAGACTGACTAAGCAAACACGGATCGATTTCGTTCAATCCATGCTCCTGAATCAGTCGGAGAGTTTCCTCATGAATGAAAACTCTGATCGCCAAAGCCTTTTTGGAAACAATGTCACCGCCATTGGACAGCCGCTCATACAACCGCCCGTCTCGGACAGAGACCCGACCAAAGTGACTTTCAGACATGCGCTCGCCGCACTCACGCTTGAGAGCGAGGAAAAGATCGATGGGTTTGAGCAACTCGTGTGTCATAAACCAGATAATGCACGCTTATGCGTGCACGTCAATAAGTGCGAACGCTTTTTGATGCGTGCGATACACGAAAAACAACTCTATAAATTTGGGATGAACGCATCACCAGTCGACAGAATTGCAGCCGCATTGCTATTGAGCGGCAAAAGCTTTCGGAAGATCTCCGAGGCGGCAAAACTCGGCGTGAATTACGTTTCACATTTTTTTATAAAGCAGACACTTCCCAAGAACGACACTCTGGCTGCGCTTTGTAACGTCGTAGATGTCGATATGAACTGGGTACTGACTGGGCTCCCAAGAAACAAGCGAATTGACACGCTCTTGGACCTATTCTCGCACTTGTCTTTCGACCAGAAACGCGACGCGATTGCCAAACTGGCCGAAGGCGAAAAACTGAGCGTCGAGGATCTCTCTCACGTCTCAGAACAAACCAACACTCCAATCGAAGACCTGCGCGAATGGATCTCTGGAAATGAGACCACTCGGACGACTGACCACAGTTCCGCCGCGTTCGACGAACTGTCGCGTATCGCAAATGGTCGAGAGTTGGATATTGAGCTTCTCCAAGAATCCCTTGAGGAAGCGTATGAACTCGAATATGCGATCGCAGGCCGCCTTGGCCCACCTGAAAAACGTGCACAACTCGTCAAGAAGATTTACGCACTGAAGCTGTCGAAGTCAGATCGCGGCGCATAATCAGAATTTGTAAGCTGACCGTTCTGCAACTCACCACTTTCGCCTTGGTTGCATTTTATTGTTTTTTTACTCAACTTGAAATTGAGCTTTACAGAGAAGAAACTTTGCCCCTTAAATGCCTGAACGGCAATTCATATCAGATGTTTAATCCAATCAATTGAAGACCGTGCAACCGGGGCTGGAAATGGGTAACTCCTTTGAACGGAAGAAAATTGAGGCGTTCGCAGCTGAGGTTTACAAAGACCTCACGGTACGCTCCCCAGAGGAGGAACTAGAAAACTTTCTCGACAAATGCAGCGACTATAATTTGACCATCTTTGTCAGCTGCTTTGTTTGCCACGATCTGTTCGGACACAGTCACCCTGAACGTTTAATGGGTGACGATGTTGAACTGTTTATGAAACACGCTGACCCTTTTTTGCAGACGGCAATGCTGCAAAGGAGCTTGCTGTCATGACCAATAGCGTTACGCGACTTGATCTTTCATTCTTGAACTCCTCGACCGACCCAACAGCTAAATGCATTGTTTCTGAGTGCATCAGAAATGACTTTTTGCTCTGCGAGGAGATGGGGAAATATTCTGAACAATTAGTGCTGCTTGATGGAAACCCGTCACGGCTGCAGTCACCACAAATTTTGTGGGGAGGCAGTCAGAGCTTGGCATCTGCGCAATTCAACTTTGATTGGCCTAGAACACCCGTGTCCCCACGGTCTGTTTTTAGTGAAACTTACCGCCAAATTGTTGCTGGTGGATACTGCGACTGCATACACCAAACCTCCGTAATCATTGAACACATTGAGTGTGACGACACGGTCTTAATCGGTCGCCTCCCTGTTTCTTATGTTCGCGCCCTGATACCAATAACAAACGGACAAGGTGCATGGTTTATTGGGGTTTACTCGTTCAAGCCTAGTCCAGGCCGATATCCAAAGGCCTCATCAAAAGCTGAGCAATTCCGGCAGGCGTGCATCCCAGGAAGCACAAATCTTCATATGCCTTGTTCGCTGGCGGCCTCTCCCAGATAAGCCCCCCCGGATAGCAGGTGGTGTACCCCCACCTCAGGAAGAGTGCTTTCTCAAAGGCGTGATGCCTAGCCATCCATCCGTAAGTGTACACCGGTCGCCACTTGGTATTGGCGATGACCAGGCAAAGCCTGACGATATAGGCCGCCAAATTGTTCTCACGAAGGTCAGGCGCCACGAAAGTATCGCCGATGTAGGCAATGGACCCGGTGACGTCCTTTGCGAATGGAACCGCAGTTTCCGAAAGCAGAACAGGTTCACCATCTTTCGTTCTGTATGCTCGCATCCAAAACTCCCGGATGTACCTGTCCAGGTCCCAGCCTGAAATATCGTCACAACGAATAGCGGTGGTGGCTACAACATAGCCATCTGATGATCTGCATGTGACGCCTTGAAACATCGAAGGTGGCAAGGTGTTAAGCGTTCGGTGAAAGTACTCGCCGATGTAGCCTTTCTCAGAGTGCGATACGCTTTGCTCGTAGGTAGACACCTCGTCATGTAGCTCGATCTGGCTAACGCCTAGCGATTTGATCTTTGCCTCTAACGCCGCTCCCGCCCTCATCAAATCAACAACTGAAAACCGAATCCCGGCCAAAATCACACCCTCGCCAAACATTTTTCCCACCTAATCTAGCGGTTTAAACCCGAATTGCGCGGCAATTTTACGGTTGCAGGAACGTCTAATTCAACTTTTTTAAGTTCAATATATTGATTTGCACGCATTTGCGTGCATTATAGACACATAATCTGGTCGGCGTTGAGCTGAACGCCTCCCCTTAAAAAGTGTCTCAACATGCCTTTGAAAGTTGGAAACACCGAAAGAGCAACTGCTGCCACTTTTGCATGCTCCCAAAGATCGAGGCAGCGCGGTAGCGTTTCCTCAAAACTTGTAATCGGGAGACGCAGAAATGAGTTTCGTTCAGAACACTTGGTCGAGCCTGAAAGTTCTGAAAAACGGACTGGAATGGTTTCACACGGCGACACACGAAACGCCGGAGTACCGGGTGTGGATGGTTGGAACGCTCGTCGACAGCCTGCAGAAGTGCATTTCCCGACTGGAAGCAGAAATCCGGTTCTATCACTCAGCAAAGAGCCCGACGCGGTCGCTGGCCATCACAGAGCCGGATGGCTCCCAGAGGTACATGCATGGGGCGCAGGTGGAAACCTTGTGCCTACGCCTGCCAGGCGAGGCCGAAGATGCCGTTGTCTACGGCAAACCCGCCGCCTTGAAAGCAATTGCCGATGCCTTGGCCGCCACCGGTCATCCGGTATACGGCCCTGCCCCCATCAGCGAACTTGCTCAGCAACTGGCGGATGCATGCGATCCGCCAGGAAATGGAGATCCGCATGAGCATCGACGTTCTTGATGTTATCGCCCACGGCACCCTCTTTGCGGCGACCGGGCTTTCCGGCCTATGCATCGCCGCCGTTTTCTGGATGCAGTACCGCCAAGGCGCAAACAAGCGCCGATCACGATCTTCCAAATCCCTGATTTTCGGCCAATGGCCTCCCCTTTCCTGCCCAAGAGACATGAAAGCAGAACGCAATGCCGTTGCTCCCTCCCCGGTTTTGCGCCCTGACAGTCTTCGGCGCAGGCCCGACCGGAGTGTTGGCAGCCCCGCTCCGGTCGGCCCGTTTCCGTTGATCAACCGGGCACAGATCCGGACTGCACCGCCCCATTGGCGAGCCTTTGGTTCATCCCCTCAAACAGAAAGGACAGCCGAATGAAATAGCACTCACAAGGGACGGCGCCCGGACCTGACCACTTACAAATCGCAAAAGGATGCGCCGTCCTGCCAAGCAGATTTTGGAACCTCAATCTGTTTCGCAGGACTTCCCCCAAAACCAAGGAGATCGGAATGAGTGACCCAGGCGGCGTTGCCGGCGACCAGCTGCGCGCTTTTGTCGAGCGCATCGAGCGGCTCGAAGAAGAGAAGAAAGTCATCTCGGATGACATCAAGGACGTCTACGCCGAGGCCAAGGGCAACGGGTTCGACGTGAAAATCCTGCGCACGGTCGTTTCCCTGCGCAAGAAACAGCCGCACAAGCGTGAAGAGGAAGAGGCCGTTCTTGATCTCTACCTGCACGCTCTCGACATGCTTGTCCCGGACCACGATCCGGGAGCGGGTTCTGCTTCCGGACCTACTGCCGGATCCGGAGAAGGCTGATGTCTCACGTGTCCGCCCTGCAAGTTTCCGATGCAAAACGTTTGCTGCCGCCGGCCGCTCACAGGGCGGAACGGTTCCTGACTGATGCCGACAACCTGATTGCCGAGATCGTCAACTGTGAAAAGGATCTGAAGGCCTGCCTCGAGATCTGCCCGCACGACAAGGCGGAAATTCTCCGCCTGACCGAAACCATCAAGAAACGCGCCATGACGCTGCATGGCCAGGCCGTGCAAGCCTGTCAGAACATCAAGGATGGAAGATGACCCAGCATGCCTCCCCCGTTTCCGCTCGCTGCATGGCGAACCCGATGCTGATGGCATCCGGCCGCGCAGTCGATCTCGCCAACCTCGCTCCCGCGGACATCTTCTGGCCCGACCTGGTCGAGGCACTTGTGAAGATGCCCCGGTTCAACGGTGCAACCCCGCACGTCCACTACAGCGCTGCGCAGCATTGCTGCCTGATGTATGATCGTGCGGTTGACGCGCATAAAGCCTATGCTCTCCTGTCGGATTTCCATGTCGCGTTTTCTTGCGAACCGCCCTGGCCTTTTTTGGCCTTCGCTGCCGCAAAGACCGGCTTCGCCGACGCCTTCATGGACGCGATCCGCGAGGCGAAAGGCGAGCTGACCGATGCCATTTTCGCAGCTGCAGGCCTTCCTGAAGATGATGACGACGAAGTCGCCATGGCCCGGATCAAGTATCTACAGATCCTCGACAAGTCCGTCACGGCAACCGAGGTTCGCGATCTCCTGAAGGCAAGCGCCGTCATGGAAACATGGCACCTGCCGAACCCTTTCAAGGAAGTCATCAAACCTTGGGGCCTAGACGAAGCGCGTGCGCAGCTGGAATTGCGTCTGTCATTCATCGGCATCCGCGCCCGGGGCTAAGCAACAATCCGATGCAGCCCCTCCCCGCCAGTGTTCAACAGTCTTTGGATGACCTCTTTACCGAGGCCGGCGGACCATTGGTCGGCCACGCTGCAGCCGCCCGGTTTCTCGGGGTGCATTCGAAGACGTTGACACGCTGGGGTGATGATGGCCAAGTTTTCTATCGCATACGGGGTGCGCGGCGAGCATATGCAAAAGAAGACATCGCCGCGGCCATGACAGGAAGCTCGACATGTCAGTCTTCAGGAAGCGCAAACGCGACCCAGAAAGCGGCGAATGGGTCTACACTTCGCCGTACTACCACTTCGATTTCGTCCTCACGATCAACGGGACACGTCGTCGATTTCATGGCTCAACTGGAGAAACGACAAAAGGCCGCGCGCAAAAATTCGAAGAAAAGGAAAAACGGCGCGTAAAGGACGAAGGCCCGAACGACCACATGACCCTCGGCCAGGCGTGCCTGCGCTATCATGAGGAAGTCATCAAGGGTAAGTCCTCCGAGGTCGACGAGCTGATCGCCATCAAACACTGCTGCCGCCTGATCGGCAGCGACCGACACCTGACCTCCCTCACAACCGACGACATCGCGATCGCCGTCCGCAAACGCGCCGGCGAAACCAAGGGCAAGAAGAACAAGACCCTCGTCGCTCCGGCAACCGTCAACCGCCAGATCATCGAAATCATGCGCAAGGTGCTGAAGCGCGCGAAACGCGTCTGGCACGTGCGGATCGATCTCGACACCTTCGATTGGTCGAGCATGCGGCTCAAGGAACCAAAAGAACGCGTACGGGAATTCGTAGGCGACGAAGCCGACCGGTTCTGGGGGGTAATGCGCCCAGACTACGGCCCATTCGTCTGGTTCCTTTTGTCCCGTGGTCTCCGCGTCAATGCCGCCGTCGGCATGTCAAAGGACCGCCTGGACGAACCGCGCTGCCGAATCCAGATCTGGATCAAGGGCGAAGGCTGGGTATGGGTACCAGTCACCAAAGAACAGATGTCCGTTATCGTCCAGGAAGCAAAGAAGGCCCCAGGCAAAGCCGTCTGGAGCTACGAAATGCAGCGACACCCGAACCGAGGCAAACGCCAACCGATCACTTACACCGGCTTTCGCCGCACCATGTCCTCAGCCTTAAAAGCCGCCAGCATCACCGACTTCCGCATCCACGACCTACGCCACGACTTCGCGTCCAAGCTACTGCGTGCAACACGGGACCTTGCCCTGGTGAAGAATGCGCTGAAGCATGCGGATATATCATCGACGGTTCGTTACGCGCATGTGCTTGATGAGGATGTCCGGGAGGGATTGGAGGTTTTAGAGGCCAAGAAGCCGAAAACCCGGAGTCAAGCTGAGCGGTAGTAGCTTTTCGCAGCCCAGAAACTTCACTCGAGATTCTGGGCTTTGAGTTATGGTGGTATGAAGAAGCTTCTTGGTTTGCCAATTTCAATCGGTAGCATCCGAGCTACACCAGATGCGTTTAAGTTGGCATATCCGAGACAGAACTAGAGATCGCTGCTTGCGTGAACCTTTAAACACGATGTTTCAACAAAACAGTTTTGAAATACTGTGTCCGAAACTGCACTAGCCAACGAAGTTCAATCCAATTCTGGTGACGGCACCTCCTAATCGTTGAACCAGGTTCTGCGCGTATTCGTACCGAAGCTGGTAACGAACCTCAGTGGGATGACTGACCATTCCAAATTCGTTTGAAAGTTCGTTGGCTTCAGAACGGGTAATCGTAAATTTGAAACCATCGTTAAATATGCCCCTATTGTCGGCATAAAACACCTCTGTCTCCGGCATTGCATCCGGACTCGAGACAATTGAGAACACCGATACGCCCTCGTCAGAACTTAAGAACAAAAACTGATTACTCTGAACGTTGTCTGGGAGTTTATTTGGCTTCCTAGCGTGAAGCTTTATTGCGTTAAATCTAAGCCTGTCACCGTGTAACTTGATGTTTCTGGCGGAAATCTGAGCTGGTACTGTATCACACAAGGGCGAGACACAAATCCAAGTTTCCCCTGCTGCGTCAAAGATATGGCCCGTCTGTATGTGCCAACCACCAACGTCTTCGCTGCAGACTAAAGCATTGTGCATCAACCGAGCCTTCTGAAGTTGCTCCGCATTATTGAGATCAACTTGGTAGTGGTCCATCACTATTGAAATGTTATCTGATTCATTTTCTCGCCTTTGAGATTTGACTAGCGTCTCTGCAAAGGCCCGAACTCCTGGGAGCACTTCAGCCATCATGGCCTCAATGTGCCGCCTAACCGTTCTGTCTATAGTCGATTTGCGCTCTACTTCGCTAGAAAGCAACAGTTCTTTGAACCAAAGAGCTGAGGAATGATTGTCAGCAAGGGCCCGATCTTGCATTTCGACCCCTTGATTTTCAAGATCGGCTGACATCTTGGCCAATAGAAGTCGTGATGGCCTTGGCTTCCAATCAGACAACGCAGCTCGAAGAGCCTCTAGTAGCGGCTTGTTCGCTTTCTTGTCCGAAAACGTGATAAAGCCACGATCTGAACGGATCCACTTTACTTCACCTGCATCGCGAAAACTTGAAACTCCGCAGCCTCGGTCGCTCAGTTGATCAGCAATTTTATCCTGATATGCAAGGACCGCAGACATTGCCATGCTGAGCCAATACTTCTTTGGTAACTTTATGTCTTCAAAGAGCTTCTTAAGGTTAGCAAACTCCGAGCGACCAGACATGACGCGGCAAATGTTCTTGCTGTCTTGAACCACCGAAGAAAATTGTCGAAATCCAACAGCCTTCTCAAGGCCATCTGAAAAACTGTCCGGGATATCAACATTCTCATATGCCTCCTCAACATTCTTCGCCGCTTTGGGGGGCAGTGCTGGCAAACAATTTTTCTCGAGTAATCCGATCAGAAACGTCTCAAAAACCTCGTCTAGATCTTTATTTGTGTTCACAATGATCAGGTTAAAATGATCACTAGCGAAGAGCTTCCGTGCAATCCGAAGAGAACGAGTGTGATCTTCTGTGTTTTCTGGATCCAGTTGGTAGTCCAACACTAAAAGATCTGTTTGATGAAGGTGTGCCGCGCCCTCCACTTCGTCGTCGTCCGTAAGGTTTTGGGCGTCATGAATGTCAAGGATGTACTTCTTCTCTTTTGATCGAAATTCACTGACAACTTTCATCACTTGTTGAGGATTCTTACGCCAGTCCTTTTGGCGTTCAGCTTGGACCGGCTCGCCTTCGGGCTGGGATAGCCCCTCACCTTCGGGCCTGGATACAGAGTTCAACACTTCTTCGATCGTCGGATAATCGTCATCAACAATCACAACTGATCGAATGGGCTCTATAAATGCAGCTTCAATGAAGGTCTCGAATGCCTCAGACATTTGTGAACTCAGCTCCGTTCAACTCAATAATGAAATTCGCTCCTGTAAGCAGTTGGCTGCCAGCATCCCGAGCATAAGAAAGTGAATGCCCGCCAGAGACCAAATTGGCTTTAGCAAGGTACAGCCCAACGCCTCTGCCGCCTTGAATTTTCCTGGTGAAGAAAAGCTTGAAAAGGTTTTCAACGTCTTCAGCCGAAACGCCTGGGCCGCTATCTGCCACAACGACCTTTTCAGACTTGACGTCAAACAAAATTATTCGTTCTTCATTGTTGCTGGTACCTACCCAGTAGATACTGTTGTTCACCAAGTTGATGAACACCGGGAGTAATCTCGATGGTTGATCAAATACTCTGAAGCCAAGAAAGGCCTCAGAGGCTTTAAGCTCGATCTGGTTCTTCTTTAAGCTCGGTGCGAAAAAGTCTTGGATGTAATCGCGTATCTCACTGCCTGTAATCCATCGCTCGATCTTGATACCAGACAGTCTCAGCGGTGAAAGAAAACGAAGCTGATCGGTCAATCCTTCATAGCCAAGCGTGATATCTCTCACAGCTTTTGTCTCTGATAGCTCAGACGGAAGAGCCCTAAGACCTGACGCTATAATATCGTCATAGTCTTGCAAATCATGCCCCGTGATCTCAACCGCTATGCCTAGCTGAGCCAAGCTGTTCAGACGATCAAGTTCAACTCTTGCGTCCGCAAGTTCCTCCATCCCACGTGTGGCAAGATGTTCGAGATCAATGCTTTCTTTAAGGCCTTCAAGAGCACGAACGTAAGGTTCAAAAATGTCTTCATTCTGTTCAGAAATTTCGCGATCTATCTTGGTTAGCTTTGCCGATGCAGAAGAAAAGGTCTCTCGTTCAGCGTTGAATAATTGCAGCACCGCCTCGGCTTCATCCCTAAACAAAGCCTTTCTCTGATCTGAGAGGTCGGTGATCCGCTTGAATTCTTCAGTTTGCAGTGAACGTACAAGCTTCTGCCAGTGCGTGACACGTGCTGAAATTCGGTTTCGAGATTTTTCCACCTGACTTTCCAATACCGACAGTGGATCGGAAGGCCGGAACTTCTCAACCTCTTCATCGACAGCTTTGGAAACACTTGCATAAAGTTCTCGAGCGCGTGCCGCCTGTGAACGATACAAAGAATAATTCTCTTTCTGGCGAGGAGACATCGACCGAGGCGCACCCGGGATTGTTGCTGGTGGGAGTTGATCCCGGAATGAAGAGATCAGTTCCTGCTTCTCTGCAACATCAGCGTCGCTTGTGATGGTCAAATCTTGTCCAGCTTCCTCAAGCCAGCCTAATAAATTAGGTAAGATCTCAAGTCCTTCATTGAGATTTCGCGCAAAAGTCCTGTTGTTTTGCGCCCTCAGTTTCTGCCGATTTTCAGCATCGCGTGCCTGCTTCTTGTTTGCCTGTACGTCCGGTAGCAACTCTTTTCTGATTGGTGCGTCAGTGCCGAAATACTTGCGAGCTGACTGCATAAGAAGGTTTACCACAACATCCTTAAGAGCTTTTGCTGCGCGGTTGTCGATAACGCCTTCGCGCCCGGCTTTGTCTTTCAGATTTGGATTGCCAAAACGACTAATTCCAATGCGACCAAACATCCGTCGGTGGTTCCAGAATTCACGACCGGCGTGCCTCGATCGACGGTCATCAATCTCAAAGAAATCGTCACCACTTCGGCCATATGGCAGCACGCGCAAACCATCCCTGAATATCATGAAGCCAGCGTAGAGTTCGGCTAAGTCTCTGAATCTGTCATGTTCCGCCTTGTCGTGGGTCGACTTCATATAGTCGAACTCCATCGCGGAAATGAACAACTCAAAGCTACCTAGCCTCGTATCCACTCGAGTTGGGATTTGAACGTCAGATGCCGGGAGAATTTTTACTTGTTCCGGAAGCCATTTTCCCCAAGCCTTTATCTGTCCACGGAACACGCCTTCAGCGTCAACGTTGCCTACGATACAGTGCTCTAGCTTTAGAACGTCGCGGCGAGAGATGCCGATATCACGTCCAACAATCGTCTTCGATATCTCGTCCTTCCAAGTGCGAACCTGGTAGGAAAAATCTGCAAAATAGTCAGGCAGTTCTGGGTCTTCTGGATCAACGTAAGGATCAAGAAAGCTAGCCAGAGTTTCTCTGAAATTCTTTCGTGTCCGAGCAACCGACTGCTTAAACGGCGGGGATAGAAGCTGCGATCGTAAGTCGTAGTTGATACCAGAAACCAAAAGAGCTGTGCCGCAATCTGAAGCTTCTTGTGCGATTGCCCATCCTGAAAGGTGCCTAAGTGAGAAATTTAATTCCCGGACGCTCTTGACTATCGACTTCGAAGTCACCCCCCCTGCTCGTTCAGGTAGATTGTCGAAATCCTCCCAAGCTTTTGCAATTCTAAGCGCATTTTCAAGTTGTTCTGGGTCTTCTTCCTTCTCAATTTCGACAATGTCAGGCTCAATATTCTGAACCAGCTCTTCAATCATGTTCGGAAGACGCCTAAAGACATCATTGAGATCGGAAACTTCGACTACAGGAAAGAAAATGTCAGTTAGATTTAGGTAGGGATTTTCGAACAACCGCCAGTCAACCAGCGAGACGACGAAATCTTGATTTGATCGTTTAGAAACGAGTAGGAGTATCGGCCCAAGGTTGGCGCAAGAAAGTCTCCCAATGCCTTTCTGACCTTGCTTTACTCTTTCTTGCAACCCATTTCGGTCGGCCTTTGGAACTTTGTCAGCCGTAGCCTTTGACTCTGTTCCAATAACCAGCCATCGATCTTGAAATTCCGCTAAGCTCATTCCATGGCCGTTATCCGACACCACCGCCACTGGAGACTTTTCGTCGAAAAGGTCTAAAGCAACGTCCGTCGCATATGCATCGAACGCATTCTTCCATAATTCTGAAATTGCCGTTGGACAGTCGGCAACTTGCTCTCGACCCAAATGGTCGACCGTCCTAGCTCTTGTCTTGAATCCGGAACGGTTCATAGTTTGCGCGCCTTATTTGACAGCAATTCTGCAGAAGAGCCTGCAGGGACAATCATCGTAAGTAAATGATTTATCAGTGCTTCTGCCATTCTCACTGGAACCGCATTGCCAATCTGTTTACCGGCTGCAATCAAGCCTCCATCAAATACAAAGTTGTCTGGGAAGGTCTGAATACGTGCTGCCTGACGTACTGTAATTCCATGATTCTCAGTTGGATGAACAAACCTGCCCTTAGAAGGGTTGATGCACGCGGTAGTCATTGTTGGGGCGGGTGTACGCGAGTCAATGCGGCCATATACGTCCTTGTGACCATCATGTTTTTTGTGGCACGGAAGTGTCCTGCCTGAATCCTTTCTTGAGCCACCGTTTGGTGGTGTATTCTTGAATGCTCTGATAAGTTCTTCATTGTGTTTCATGTGTAAATCATTGGGGTCACCAAAAGGTGCCGGTAAGAAAGCGTCTTGGCAGCAGATCCACCCTTTCCTCGATTCACCACTTGTCTCTGAATGTGTTGGTATAGGTGGCCAACTCGAATTTATTGCCCCTCTTTGCTTACACATACCTAGAATGAACACTCGTTTTCTTCGTTGCGGCACACCGAAATCTCGAGCATCCAGCGTTGTTGGCGCAAATACGGTGTAACCGCCATCTGCGGCAAGTTGGTAAAATTTTTCTAGATAGTCCCTGTGCCTGGGCCAAAGCAAACCAGGTACATTTTCCATCAGAAAAGCCTTAGGTCGTAGTGCTCTAACAAAATCGAAGTACCGATAAATCAATGTATTTCGAGGATCGTTCACACCAGCGTCGTTAATTCGATGCGTAGAAAACCCCTGGCAAGGTGGCCCTCCTAAAAGAAGGTCGCATTCTGTACCTGACGGAAAATGCTTTTTGGCTAGTGCATCTGCATCAAGTTTCATAATGTCGTCGGTGTAAAGCGTTGTTTGACCATCACCACAAAGGTTTTGACGATAGGTGGCTGCGGCAAATTTGTCGAATTCCACTGCAAAAACAACTTGAGCACCAGCGTATTTTGCTCCTAGAGAAAAGCCACCTGCTCCGGAAAACAAGTCCACAACTTTAGGTGATAGAGCTGTTGGTTTTATGGCTAGTGAATCTTCGGAGTTAAACTGCTCTAACCTCATCAAGGCCCGTCTCTTTAATTATCCTCACCGCGCTGAACAATCGACTCACCCTTGAAAGGTGCACAATTGCTCGTTGCTATCCTGAACGATAATGATCTTCCTCGTTAGGAACAAGCACGTGAAACCCTATTCAGTCGCCTAAAGTTCTTCAATTATTTCATTCAACATAATCCAATTAGAAGTAGCATCCCTAGGCTGGAGTGCTCGTGAAGGACCAGTTTACCCAAAGGATCGCGTAGAGAAGAGCTGGATCACTTGTTTCATCGAGATCTTGGAATGGTTCGCGTTTTGGATGCGGTAATCCGATAAATAGGGGTTCACGGACGCCTCATACATAGCCTAGGTCAAGAAACATCAGACCAATCGCTCTCAAACGTTTTGAAAGCCCATCGCATGAAAAAACGGCACAAACACTATCTAATGGGGTTTTTGCTCGGCTTTCTTGCTGCAACCTGCCTAATGGTTCACGCCATTTACACCCGCAATCTCGAACCGAATTTCACCCGGCTTTTCGTCTTCCCGGTTTTGATGGGGGTGCTAATTGCCCTCGCCGCCTGGCATTCGAAAGCATGGGATCTCAGAAGCCGGCGCCTGCGCGAGGAATTCAGAAGGCGCGGCTGGAACTTGACCGCTTATCGGATCACAGCTCTTGCTCTTGCCGTGCTCCTTGCATGCGCCCTGACAATCGGTGATTTTTGGAATCGCTAACGGTCACCAAGTCCCGAAATAGTCCCGAACTTGATCTATTGAATGTCTCTGTGAGGAAATTTTCATGAAGTTTGTCAGGGACTTATGGATTTGGGCAGAAAAACTCCCAAACCAGATGCGCTACCAGGCTGCGCTATACCCCGAACAGTTGATGCGCTCGGATTTATAGGCCACAGACTCTATCGTCAAGCTAGAACAAACCAAGAATATCCGAGTTTTGTGGGCAAAACCTGACAAACATGTCCCGTACTTTGTTCTCAGTTTGCCCACAAAAGCAAAATGGCACGCCCGATGACCGCGAACGAGCCTCGTAAACGCGCCGGCCAAGGCATCGTGCCGTCACGGTCTTTGAAAGTGCAAACTGAACTTCAGTATATTTGCTTGATCAACCAGATTACTGGCGGCATTCTCCCGCATGAAAAGTATCCAAGCAATTGAATCAAATACCAAGACGTTTACATCAGCCAAATTACAATTTTTGATATAGATTTCAGGAAAAGAAATAGATGATCACCAAAGATGACTTCACAAAGGCATTAAAAGATTTCGGTGGATCCGAGTCCCAGAAAATACTTCAGGATCCACAAGCATACCAAGCTACCTTTGACCTGCTGATCACCGTCGCAGAAGATTCGTCAATCTTCCAAAAAAAGCTGTCGATCGCCAATACAGCAGCGGGTGTCGCCAATATGGCCGTTGGACACTCCTCTGCCGACCGTCGGACAAAGAATGCTGTTCGCGCGGGATCTTTTGCTTTGAGCCAATTCCAGCAGACAGCGAATCTAGCAAGTGTCACCAAGTTATCGCCAGGAGCCGCGATGGTTGCTGTCAGTGCCACAGTCGTCAACAAGACAGGTATTATCGTGTCCTTTGCAGGCGGAGACAAAAAGAAGGCTCAGTGCATCGGTGCGGTGATGGAGCTTTCTGCTTCCGCGGTAATCACCGCCGTGTCTGCACCAACGGGTGTCCTGCTGGTCCTGTCGGTCGCCAGTCTGGCCGCCTCATCGGTCAACGCATATAATTCATGTTTTTAGAATTTTCGGGCACGCTGGAATAAGTGCCATTCGGTTTCATTCCAGCCCCATGGACGGGCTGCTGACCTTGTCTCCGGCCGAGATATCGAGTTTTTCCGCCAGACCGGCGTTTATTTCGAACACGTACTTCGCCGGACCAAGTGAGGGAATGACGTCTTCGGAAAAAGGCGTGGTGTTGTCGGCGATGCTGACGATGGCACCCTTTGCGTCAATGAAAATGATGTCGAGTGGCAGGGGCGTGTTTTTCATCCAGAAGTAACGGTCGCCCTCCCCTTCGAAGAGGAACAGCATGCCGCGTTCCGCCGGCATCTCTTTGCGGAACATCAATCCCATCGACCGTTGCCGGTCCGTTGCCGCAACCTCCGCCTTGAACTGGTGTTCCTTGTCTCCAGACCGAATGAGAAGATCTTCCACCGGCAGGTTCAACTGCGGGTCCTGCGCCAGCGCCTGCCCTGGCGAACCCGCGAGCGAAAACCAGAGTGTTGCGGCAAAAAGCGAGAGGCACAGAAAGAAAGGACGCATTCTGAAAACTTCCTGAAAGGCCCGGCAGAACCGGTTTGGGAGACTGGCAGTCAAGGGCAAGACCGGAATAACACTTCCCGTTTGCCAAAGAAGATTGCCTGAAGGTCGACAAACAAAAAGGCCGGAACATGTCCGGCCAAGTCAATGTGCAGAATGACGGAAAGCGGGGTCAGTGAGAGGCAGGTATGTGGGTGCCTGTCCCGACCGGACGGATTTCAGCGGCCATGCGGCCTTTCGGGCCTTCGCCGAAGCGCACCAGCACATCCTGGCCGGGACGCAATTCAGTGATGCCGAAACGTCGCAGCGTCTCCATGTGAATGAAGATGTCTTCTGAACCTTCACCCTGGGTCAGAAACCCGAAACCCTTGACGCGGTTGAACCATTTGACGGTCGCTTTTTCGAAACCGCTTTCGGGGACAACCTGAACATGGGTGCGCGACGGTGGCAGCTGTGACGGGTGGGTCGCTGTGCTTTCGTCCATCGACAGGATGCGGAAGGCCTGAAGACCGCGCGGCCTGTCGAGTACTTCGCAAACAACCCGCGCGCCTTCATAAGCAGTCTGGTACCCGTCTCGCCTGAGGCAGGTGACGTGCAAAAGGATATCACCGTCGCCGTCGTCCGGGACGATGAAGCCATATCCTTTCCCGACGTCGAACCACTTAATCGTTCCGGCAATCTCGAGAACATCAACGGCGACTTCGTCCGTCAATGTTTCGAGTGCGCGGGGCTCCCGTGCGGTTTTAACCCCCATAGCCTTTTGTCCCGTCTCTGGTCCGCATCATTAAGCTGAAGGCAAAATTCGACTCACCAGCCAGCTGATTCCTAACAAAAATGATAACATTGTGCTTTCTGGCGAGAAGGGAAATTGTCGGACTAACCACAGACCATTTACGGAAATCAGGCCGGTTATTCGCCAAATCTCGCAAATGTTTGAGCTAAAGGCGTTCGAATGACTGTTGACGCATAAGAATCGAGCGGCGTTTCCTGGCCGTTTAGAATCACTAGGTCTGCACCGCCACGAACGGCGATGGCCGGCAGTTGTGCAGCTGGATGCACGACAAGTGACGAGCCCAACACCAGAAACAGATCGCAAGCAGCAGCAGCCTCCGCTGCCCGCTCCAGTTCCATTTCCGGCATCTGCTGCCCGAAACTTATGACCGCCGCCTTCAACAGTCCGTTGCAATCTGGACATCTCGGACTTTGCCCGGCGTCAACAATCGGCTTCTGAGCTTCCAGTTCAGCCCGCGCCCCGCAGGAAAGACAGGTTGCGAATGTGGAATTGCCATGGATCTCGACAAGCAGGTCTTCCGGAAACCCTGCTCGCTGGTGCAGGCCATCGACATTTTGTGTGATGAGGCAATGAAGCTTGCCGGCCTGCGCCAGGCTCGTCATTGCCAGATGTGCTGCATTCGGCTCCGCTCTTGCGAAATAGTCCATCATTTCGAACCGGCGTTCCCAGTCTTCCAGGCGGCAATCCTCATCGGCGACAAAGTCCTGGTATTGAACAGGCTGACGTTTGGACCATATCCCGCCAGGTGAACGGAAATCCGGAATTCCGGAGTCCGTCGATATCCCCGCCCCGGTCAGGGCAACGATCTGCCGGTAGGAACCTTCCTTGAACTGTGCCACAAAGCGCTGAGCTTCGGGCAAGGTATCAATGCACTTCATCGGCCGGTCCGGTGCCCGTTTGGAAAATCCCTCGATTGAGGAAAAGGATAGGACATGCGTTATTTGCACACGATGGTCCGCGTGACCAACATTGAAGACTCACTTGATTTTTATTGCAACAAGATGGGCATGACGGAAGTCCGTCGCTACGAAAACGAAAAAGGCCGGTTCACCCTGATCTTCCTCGCCGGATCCGATGATGTCGAAGCCGGAAAGGCAAACGCTGCGCCGCTTCTAGAGCTGACCTACAATTGGGATCCGGAAACCTACACCGGCGGCCGCAACTTCGGCCATCTCGCCTATGAGGTCGATAACATCTACGAATTCTGCGAGAACCTGCAGAACAAAGGTGTCACCATCAACCGTCCTCCACGTGACGGCCGCATGGCCTTCGTTCGTTCGCCGGACAACATCTCCTTCGAGCTGCTTCAAAAGGGTGAAGCGCTTGAAATCAAAGAACCCTGGGCCTCCATGCCCAATACCGGCGAATGGTAAAACCGGACAGTTTTCAACAGGCGCAGGCCCGGGATTCCGGGCTTGCAAAAAATTGTCGCAAAGGCTCTTGCGGGCTGCTCCAATCCCGCCTATAAGCCTCCCCACGACGCAGCCGCGTCGACCGCGCGCCCATCGTCTAGCGGTCTAGGACGCCGCCCTTTCACGGCGGAAACACGGGTTCGAGTCCCGTTGGGCGTGCCAACTTCTTCCCTTCCGGTTCAGAAGCAGGCACCTGGCATTGGCGTAAGCTACTGGTCAAAGTGCACCTGGCGATACGTAACTGCCTTTTATATCCAGGGCAGGTTCGTCCTTGCGGAACAATGTCCGCCCCGGAAATTCCTTTTTGTAGAATGCTTCGATATCTGCGGCTGCAGGGCCGGCATACTCTATCCGTCCGCTTGGGAAGAATATGTCCAGGTCGTCATCCTTGTGCTCCGTCGCATAGGTTTCCTGCGATCCGTGCAAGACCATGGCAATGCCGAGCCGGTTGTTGACGAAATGCTGCACGTCAAAAAACTTTGGCGAGCGCGTGTGCTTCTGACCCAGGCGATCCTCTCTGACGCGGATCAACTGGTCAGGAGCGTCCATATCGACGATGCCGTAGAGATCGAAGTCTCCGTGTACACACTTGGCCGCGGTGATAAGCGAACTGGACGAGAACTTCACACAGCCGAAATAGGGGTCTTCTGGATTGCGTTCGACGAAATAAACGCCTCCACGCGGAATGTAGGTCAGTTTCCGTTGCTGTTCGAAGGTTGCCATTTCAGGTCGCAACTGTTTTTGAAATTCCATCCATTCCTCGATCACCTTTGCCATCTTGCTCGCCTTGAAGGCCTTTTCGCCAACGATTTTTGGATCGACTACCAGGCCCGCAAAGTTCTTGCGCTGCGCGTCCGGACACTTGCTTCCGACGGGCTTAACATCGAAATCCGCAGTCTTGGCCTTGCAATCCAGGCGCTTGGGCGTGGCGTAGGGTTCGCCAACGTGCTCAAGGGATGCTGTGTTTGTCCGTCGTACCAGAATCGCAACGTTGTAGAGCCGGGCTGCGGACTGAAATACGCCGACATGCTTGGCTCTCATATGTTTGAGAATATCTGCTCTTCCGGCCATAATGTGTTCTCCGCTGAGTGCAGGCTTCAACCGGGCCTGCGAAAACGCGCATTTGCAATGAAACCAGATTACCAGACAGTCTCCCAAACTCGGTGATTCAAGTCACAAAGCGTTTTTTCAGGTCGAAAAACCCGGTCCGTTTTCAAGTTGTGGCCGGCAAAAAATCCGCTACCACCTTCCCTAACGTCCTTTCGTGTTAACGTAACTCGAAAAATGGCAGCAACTGTCTGTTGAAAAGTGGTTTTTAAAAAAAGGATTGGCTATAGTCTGCAACTGATTTTAGTGGGGTCATCAACGGACCGTTGCGGTCCGGATTCAGTTGGTTGCAGGGACAGCTTCTTCTATTTGACGTTCCTGTGACGCGTATTACAGAAACATAGTGCCATCCGGGGTACCTGTTCCTCTCAAGAGGACAAAGACCTCGTGTAAAGATCGGTTCAACCGACAGGCAACCATGATCTACGAGAGGACAGGATATGTTCAAACGAATGATCGCCGTGCTGGCAATAATTCTCGCAGGGACGGCTCCGGCACTGGCTAAGCGCGTTGCCCTCGTACTCGGCAACGGCGCTTACGAGCACACAGTACAACTTCCTAATCCGGCAAATGACGCCGAGCAGATGGCCGCCAAACTCAAGGCCCTCGGCTTCGAAGTCGTCGCCGGGCAGGACCAGACTTATGGCGAAATGCGCAGATCCGTCATGGATTTTGCGAAAAAGGCATATGGCGCGGATATCGCCATTCTCTTCTACGCCGGCCACGGCCTTCAGGTCGCCGGTCAGAATCACCTGGTACCTATCGACGCCACGATCGAGGATGAAACCTCGCTCGACTTCGAAACCATTACCGTTGATTTCATCATGCGCCAGATGTCCAAGGACGTGAAGGTTCAGATGGTGTTCCTGGATGCCTGCCGCGACAATCCGCTGGCCCGCACCCTCGCACGCCGCATGGGACCGAGCCGCTCCGGCAGCATTGGTGCAGGTCTTGCTGAAATCAAGATTCAGGAAACCGGCGGAGAAGGCTCCGTGATTGCATTCGCGACCAGCCCGGGAGATGTTGCCCTGGACGGCGACGGTGCGAACTCGCCCTTCACCTCTGCGTTGATCAGACATATCGACACGCCGAACGCTTCCATCCAGACAGTCATGACTCGCGTTACCGGTGAAGTCTATGAAGAGACGGAAAAGAAGCAGCGCCCGTGGGTGAATGCATCTCTGATCGGCGAAGTGTTCCTGAACAAGCAGGCCGCACCGGCCGCGACGACCACTGTTGCCTCCCTTGGCGACACCGCGACGTCCGCTCCGCAGCAGCCGGTTGTCAACAATGCAGCAACGACCTCCCCCAGCCAGTCGGCAATTGCATGGGAACGTGAGAAGCTCATCTGGGAAACTGCCAAGTCCAGCAACACCGTTGCTGACTACAAGGCTTACCTGGATGCCTACCCGTCAGGCCTCTTCGCGGACTTTGCGCGCAATTCCATCAAGCGGCTCGAAGCCGGCAGCCAGGTTGCTTCGGTCAATCCGACCGTCGTCCCAGGTGCAGCAACGGCTCCTGCCGCCAGCACCACGGGCGTTGTGGCGACCCTGCCGGACCCGCAAAAGGCCGTTCCGGGTAATGAGGCGACCGAAGCATCACTCGGCTGGAACCGTACTGCCCGCCGCGAAGTTCAGACCCGTCTGAACCTGGCTGGTCAGGATGTCGGCCGCCCGGATGGTGCCTTCGGTCCGAAGACCCGCGCCGGTGTGAGTGCATGGCAGGCTGCCAACGGCATCGTCGCCACGGGTTACTTCACCGCCGCCCAATACGCCTTGCTGACTGCACAGACGGCGACGCAGTATTCGGTCTACCAGGCTGAAGTGAACCGCAAGCAGCAGGCTGCCGCGAGCGCCTCTCGCAGTGCGACTTCCACGCGCCGCACCAACAACACCACCACTCACCGTGCGAACAACAACAACAACAACGGTGGTAACTTCAACCCGGCTGGAGCCGCTTTCATCGGTGGCGTTGTGGGTGGCATCATCGGCGGTGCAATCGGTCGCTGATCAACCGACCTGTAGTCACATGTCAAACCAGAACGGCCCGGTCTTGAAAACCGGGCCGTTTTTGTAGCCACAGACGGGGTTTTGCGTACGAACGGTTCGTTTGCATTGCAGGAACGCCTTGTGTTCCTGTCAATCGAGATGCAGCCGAACGCTTGTCAACTTTGACGTTCGGGCTTCGTCCAAAATCCGCACGACCTGCTGAAAATCGGTTCCCTTGTCAGGTAAAAGAACAGCGTCCCTGGCACCAGCTTCTGCCAATCGGTTCAGTTCCTGTGCCAACCCTGCAAGTGGCAGTGCATTTCCATTAACAGTCACGGCGGACAGATCTTCACCGGAAACAGACTTCACGACGATCAGGACTGCGGGAACGCTGGCGTTCGAGTGTGCCTCTGCCCCCCCTGCCGGCGCACCACCACCAAGCGCAACTTCCATCGGCCGCCAGACACCAAATGTGGAAGACAAAAGAAAGAACATGATCAGGATAAAGATCACATCGATCAGCGGTGTCAGCGGAATGCGCTTTCGCCTTGCAAGCGGTGTTTCGATGGAGATCATGGCTCAGGCCATCCCGGCTCTTCAGGTCATTTCGAAAATCGAGTTTCGCCGAAATAGGACTTCAGCTCAATCGACTTTCCTAAATTGACCGCGGGTTCGCAATTCCTTAGCGTATTTAGCAGGTTGGCAAACTGGAAACACGAGCATGAAAACGGACCGCGACAGCGGCAAGGTTAGGCAAGGACGCCGGATCGGGTTACGCGGGATCGCGTTATTCGGGGCGGTGGCGCTGTCTGGAATTTTGTCGACCTCTGCTGCTCACGCGGGCCTGCGTGTTTGCAACGGGTCCGTTGATCTCGTGAACGTCGCGATCGGCTATGAAACCGACGAAGGCATGCGGACTGAAGGCTGGTGGACAATCACTGCCAACGCCTGCAGCCAGGTGCTGCAGGAACCTCTCGAGAAAGCACGCTACTATTTGCACGTGGCAGACGGGTTTGGCGAAAGCCGTCTTGGAGGCGATATCACGCTTTGTATTCGCGAGGAAAAATTCGTTCTTTTCGATGGCGATCAGTGCTGGCAACGCGGGCTGATCGAAGCAGATTTCTTTCAGGTCGAAACCGAGGGAAAACAGGATTGGACGGTCCTATTGTCTTACGATTAGGAACGGCAAAGACCGGCATTCACAATCCTTTCCAACATTCATTGACGCATTAACCGGGGGAACAAGATGCGGATATTGGTTCAAAGAGTTTTTATAGCGATTGCAGTTGCCATTTTGGCGGCACCCGCACAGGCACAGCAAGTGACGGGTAAAATCAGCCTCGAACTCAACCAGTTGCAACCGACAGCGGACGGCGGCTGCCGCCTTTCGATCATCGCGACCAATGGCCTTGAACGCCCCATGGACAAGCTCGGCCTGGAAATGGTTGCCTTCAACAAGGACGGCCTGGTGGATCAGTTTCTGCGTCTTCAGTTCTCCCGCATATCCGCCGGTAAAACCAAGATCCTGCAATTCGACCTTGCCGGGAAGGCTTGCGACAGCCTTTCGCGGCTTCACATCAACGACGTCATGAATTGTGTGCCTTCCAGCATTACCGATGTCTATTGCCCGGATCTGCTGGACCTGAGCAATCGTACACCCATCGAATTCGGCGATTGACCCTACCCTTGAACGTCTGATGGAGCGTCTTTCGCATGGTCGAGACATCTTCCTCCCTTCTGGAGCTTGGCGGGCCGGTCGTGCTCATCCTGCTCGCAATTTCCGTTGCAGCGCTTGCAGTCATCCTCGCCAAGACCGTTCAATTCTCCACGGCCCGTGTTGGCCGTCACGGACTTGTTCGTCAGGCTGTCACCCAATGGCGAAGTGGTGAACGCACCAAAGCCGCGCAAAACCTTTTGAAGGACAGATCCTTGTCGGGTGCACTGGTGCGCAGCGCCATGGACGCCATCCAGATGCTGGATCAGCAGCCCCTGTCCTCTCAAGTGCGCGACATCAGGGAAGAACGACTACGTGAGGAAATTTCTGCCAGGGCTGCCGACCGTCTCTTCGGCCTCGCCAGTTGGCTGAAGGCGCTTGATCTGGTGACGCAGATTTCGCCCTTGCTCGGCCTGTTCGGCACGGTTCTCGGGATGATCGAAACGTTCCAGACCCTTCAGGAATCGGGTGCGTCCGCCAATCCTGCCACGCTTGCCGGTGGCATCTGGGTAGCGCTCCTGACAACTGCCTGCGGCCTTGCCGTTGCAATGCCGGTATCCATTGCCGTCACCTGGTTCGAAACGAGGCTGGAAAAGGAACGGGCCGCGCTGGAAGTTCTCCTCACCGGCGTCTTCACTGCCGGTGCTTCATCATCGCAACCCTCAGCGTGAAACCTTGAACGCCGTCAGCGAATAGACCCCAGGCTCTGCCAGTATCTCGGCCACCCGTTCGGAAGGAAGCCGTCCGAATCGAGAAGGCTGCCGCTCTGAAGGGCGGTTCCAGATTGCGAGCACGAGCGCTGTCTCGTCACTCTTGTCGCTGGCAATCATCGTCACCGGTACCTTGAAGCGCCAGCCGCCTGCCGTCTGACTGTTCGATGCAGGCAGAAGAAACTCCCGGCCGTCATGGATCTGCCCGGCATCATCGATCAGGTACAGTTCAGGTGGCCCCTTGCCACTGAGATCCAGTCCCGACTGTTCCGCGCTTGCAATCCGCTCGATCGGCAAGTCACGCTGAATCACACCGGATACAGGAGTTCCGCTGCGCACGACCGTCCGGTCCAGTTCAACCAGACCGGCTGCTTCAATGCCTTCAGAAACGCCAAGAGCATCCAGCAAGGCGCATTGCCTGCGCGTCACCAGTCGGACTTCGATCTTTGCCTCGAAACCCTGATCCGCCTTGAAGCGCTGATCGAAGATAGCGAAAGGCGCTATGCCTGCGCCAAAGGCCGTAACTTCCGCGGTGTCCGCACCAGCTGCAAGAACAGACATATGTGTGCATTCACCGAACTTGTAACCGGCAACATAGTCCGACACCTTTGCCAGGGGATCGATGGAAGCAACCGCGACGGGCGGCACGTTTTCTGTCAACTCCCCTTGAGGCTGCGTTGCGGGGACCGTTGAAGAAACCGGGGCATTGGGCGCTAGCTCGGGCGTTTCCGTTTCCGTAGGCTGCAGGGCAGCAACCTGTTGTTCCGCTGGCAATACCGCATCCGCCTCCACACTAACCACCGGATTGACAGTAACGCTGGTATCGGGTGCAACAACGCCCGGGCTTTCAACGGAAGGCTGCGTTTGTGGAACAAAGACCTCAGACACGACTTCGTTGCCAGTGGCTTCAGCAGCGGGCTGATCGACTGCGAGCGGAGCCAGAACAGGACTTTCCTGCACAGCCGAAACGATTGTCTGCGTCTCACCTGCGGCGGCAACCTCACCGATATCCGTTGCAACCGCTACCGAAGGCACCACTTCCACCGTGGCTGGGACTTCGGCACCGGAAAGAGTGACTTCAGACCCGGCAATAACGTTTGGCGCGACGGACGTCACAGCGACAACGGCATCCGGTACAGGCGTGGCGGCGACAACGGTGGAGGCGGTTTGCGGAACAACAGAAGGCTGAATCACCTGAAGCTGCTCCGGTGGCGTTGCGGTGACCGGGCTTGTTTGGACAGGGCTGACTTCTTGCGCTTCAATGATAGGCGTGTCGTCCGAAAGCGATTGATCCAGAACGGTTACCGGCACGGCTTCAACCAGTGCATTGACTGGGCTTTCGGTGACCACCGGCTCAGACAATACCGGCTCAAGGATCTCCGCAGTCTCGGAATTGACAACTGTTTCCACTGGCACAGAAGTCTCGACGGGCAAGGGAGTGTCCGGTTCGAGCGGTTGTGTGATTTCAGTTTCGACACTTGCCAGATCTTCAAATGGCAGACCACCACTTTCCAGGATCACTTCGGTCTCGACCGGTGGCAAGGGGGCTTCTTCCGTCCAAGGCAACGCTGGCAGGCCGTAGATCAGCGCGGAAACATGCAAGGCAACCGAAACGCCCAAAACAGCCGGCCACACGTACCCCGGGATATCCCATTGCCGGTCCTGGTTATAGGCGACAACGGTCAAGGTGCACCTGCCTCAACAGTCATCAGTGTCAGGCGTTTCACACCGCCAGCTTTCAATCTGTCGGCAAGTGCGGAAATGGCTTCCATTCTGGCTCGCTTGTCGACCTGAACCACCATGTGGGTTCTGTCGGATTGCCGAGCTTCAAGAAATGGGCCCAGGTCGTCGTAAGCCAGAACTTCACCGTCGAACCAGACAGTCCCTGCCCTGTCCAGCACAAGACTGCCTTCCAGTTTACCGCTGCCATCGTTCTGTTGCGTTTCCGCCCAGTCGAACCCTTCAGGCAAGGGGGGCCGCAGCGTTCCGGATACCAGTAGAAACAGCAGCAACAGGAACACCACGTTGATCAATGCAAGGGAGCTGTCCGCACGCCGGTGCGGTTTCAGCTCCTGCAAATGGATCGGTTTGGTGTAGCGTTTCATGGTTGGCCAGAATATCCGCTGCGCCAGGTCTCTTCCCGGTCAGGGCACCACTTTGACCGTGGTTGCCGTTGCCCGCAAGACCGGACCATCCTGCATCAGCTTTTCGAAATAGTCTTCCGGATCGTTTTCGCGGCGCTCAGAAAGCGTCTTGGTTATATCAGGGCCGACCATGGCAATGATCAGGCCGGTTTCTTCAGTAGACGTTTTCAAGGTCAGCGGCACAACGAAACCGGCACCCCGGTCGTCTGTCTGCAGATATGGGGACAGATTGACCGTCTCCCCCTTGCTGTTGACGAATATAAGCCCGAGCCCGCCCGTTGATGGTTCATAACCGGAAATGCGTCCGGCCATGTTGCTGCCGTTCGGCACGACCGTTCGCTGCATGTCGAGACGCAATTCGGTCTTGGCGTTTCCCTGTGGTGTTCCTCTCAGAAAAGCTATCGCCGGACATTGCGCATCGCTCACAAGGTTGACCTGGATCTTCGCTTCAAACCCCTGAGACTGGGTGAAGTCGCTGTCGAAACTGATGAATGGCGGCGTCCTGGAAGCAAATCCCTCAATCTCTGCGGAACGGCTCGCGATCTCTATCGGCTGCAGATACATGCAATCGCCCGCCTGATAACTGCTCACGAAATTCCGGATCCGGTCTTCGGGGGTCACGTTTTCAGGCGTCTCTTGCGGATCGGTTGCCACCGGTGGCCGGGTAACGGTTTCGGTCGGTTCCGGTTTCGTGTCGACGGTCTCCTCTGGAGGCGTGGTCGGAATTGTCGGCACGGTGTTGTCCGGCGTCGTGGGCGCCTGCGTTTCCGGCGTTTGTGTTGAAGGCGACTGAAGTGCAGTTGTTTGGGTTTTAGTTGGCTGCTGGGACACTGGTTGCTGCGTTGCCGGTTGCTGGGTCGCTGGCGTCTGCGTTTGTTGTGTCACATTCGTCTGCTGCGACGGTGCGTCCGGCGCATTCGGTCGTGGCGGTGCTACGAGCACAGGTTTCTGGTCCTGCTCGGGCACGGATTGACCGACCAGGAAATAGACACCCCCGGCACCGACACCGGCGAAACCGAGCAGCGACAAGGCGACCAGAATGCGCTTGCCCCAGTTTGCCTGAGGCGGCGGTTGATCCAGTGCGGATTGTTCCGGCGGTGGCGCAGAAGATGGCCGAATGATCGTGCGGTCCTGGTCCTGCCGCCCCATCGGAGCACCTAGCGTCCAGTCCGCAATTTCCTTCATGCTGGCCGGACGGTTTGCCGGGTCGGGCTGTAACATGGCCTCCAGCAACGGACGGAAACGATTGTCGATACCTTCCAAGGGAGGCGTCTGCCGTCGTTTGTCGACGATCTGCACCTGCGTGCCGCCCATGTCGATCTGTTTGCCGGTCAGGGCTTCCGCAATGACCAGGCCAAGCGAATAGATGTCGCTGCGCGCAGTCACCTTGGCATCGAAAATGCCGACTTGTTCTGGCGAAACATAATTGACCTTGCCTGCAAAGCCGTCACCGATAATGGTCGGCCCGCCCGTGTTTGCCCGCGAAATACCAAAATCGATGATTTTGGCCTGCGCGACATCTCCGTTCTGGAGAATGACGTTGTCCGGCGAAAGATCCCGGTGGATCACTTCCCGGTCGTGAACCGCCTGCAGGGCTTCAGCCAGACGCTTGATCAACCGTGCCACCGCCTCCGGTTCCAGCGGACCGGATTCAAGGCGCGTGCTCAATGACGGGCCACTGACGAACTCCATCGCCAGGTAATAAATCCCGAGCGTAGGTTCTTTCGCGAACACGTAGTACTGGGTCAGTGCGTCGTGTTTGAGTTTGCGAAGGATCTTTGCTTCCCGCTTGAACAGATCCAGGATCATCGGGTCGCGCGAGAAGGTCGCGAGAAGGACCTTGACGGCAACCGGATCCCCGCTTTCCACGTCCCTTGCCTTGTAAACCGTCCCGATACCGCCATCGGCAATATGTTCTTCAATCTCATAGAGATTGTTGAGCCGGGTTCCGGCTGGTAGCAGGTGGGCACCAACGTTCATCAGTTGCGAACTCCTTCGCGCGCAGACATTGCATCGATATCGACAATCACGACAGTCACGTTATCCGAGCCGCCCTCTTCGAGCGCTCCATTGATAAGACATTGTGCCGTCGGCTTCGGCGCGCCGTTCATCAGGAAAGTACCAATCACACTATCGTCCAGATGTCCGGTCAAGCCATCCGAACACAGAAGAAACCGATCGCCCTGACGCAGATTTCCGGAAACCAGTTCAAGTTCAAGCTCGATCCCGGATCCGATCGCCCTGGTGATGACATGCCTGCGGGCGAACGTCCTTGCTTCTTCAGGCGTCAGCACGTTCTGGTCCACCAGTTCCTGCGCCTCGGTATGATCTGTCGTCAATTGTTCAAGACGGCCATTGCGCAGACGGTAGACACGGCTGTCGCCTGCCCAAAGGCACGCAAAGTTCGATCCGGAAATCAGAAGCGCGGCAATCGTCGTGCCCATGGCAGCTCCGTTCGCCTTGGCTGCGGCCTGTTCGATCCGGTCCTTTGCGGTAATCAACCTGCTTTCGAACTGCTCCAGAAGGTCTTCCGCACTGCGCGGTTGCGCGATACTGGCAAGAGCCTCACGCACGAGACTGGACGCCATCGCACCGTCATGCATGCCTCCCGCTCCGTCCATCACTGCGAAAACGCCCTTGCTCTCGTCAACGTAGAACGTGTCCTCATTGTGCTGCCGAACCCGGCCAACATGGGTCAGTCCAATCGCAAAGCCACGCATAGAGGCTTCCATTTGTTCGATCATGTTCGATGATCCTCCGGATGAAATCGCCCATGACTATTCCCTGCCACGTCCTGTCGAGCTTCCGAACCGGCGAAGGTTTCCGGGAGCAGCAGCCATTGAAAGGCGCTTGCGTCCGGCAGGCCTGCACACGAAAACTCAAAACCCAATTCTCCTGCACGGCACCAGAATTCGGATGACAGAACATCCGTTCCTGGCATCGTCGATAATTCGGCATCCCTGCCCTTCTTACCGCTTGCCTCCACCGCAAGTGGCGTTTCCAGACCTGCGACAGCCTGTTGAAAGTCTTCCAGGCTGGCATCTTCCTGCAAGGTGTCGCGCAAAATAACCTCGGCACGGTCGTACCAGGTCTCTTCCGGCCGACCATTCTGCTTTTCCAGTCGGATGTCGCAGACAAGTGTCAATGGAAAGGTCCGGCCGACCTTGTCGACATTTGGCATGAAAGCACCGGCGACGGCCTGAACAGGTTCGTCGCCCTCTGAAGTGTGCAATAGCCAGAATCGCCACACCGGCATTGTCATGAAGGCTTCCTCCCACCCCGCGCCCAGATCCAGACGGGATTGAGCCAGTCCGGTCATCAGGAAGGCCTCCCAGCTTTTCAGAAAGCCGGCAGGGCACTGCCCGATGACAAAATCCGCTCGTGCCGGCAGTTTGCCGAAATAACCGGTTCCCATTCTAGAAGCTCGTAGGGCAACTGAAATCGCCGACTGCAGACAGGAAGAACGGGTTCGGATTCGTTCTCAGTGTCACCGTGAAGGCAACCTGTCTGCCGCCGAGCGTTTCGCGCACGACGAACTTGTTCTGTCCGGAACTGACCCTGTTATCGCGAACGAAGCGATAGAAGGCCCAATCTCCATGGATTTCACGACGAGATCTGTAGCCAGGCACTTCAGGCTGAATCACCAGTACAACGCGCGGAGTAGCCGTGTTGCTGGGCCAATCAAAGTTGGCCGGCAACGGTTCGATTTCCGCATTGAAGCCGGGACCACGCGTCACCAGTACGAGATTGCCGTTCACTTCCAGGCTGGCCGCGTCAGCCTGCTGAGACAGGGCGCGCGGAACCACCTGAAGTCCGACGGACGGAAACGCGTTTCCTGTCGGGAAGAAGGCCTGCTTGATCAGGTCTGCACGTTCGAACTGCCGAAGCGTTGCGTTCGACAGACGGTCCGCCTGAGACACTTCAGGCTTCCAGTTCCAGGGGCGCGTCGAGGTATCGACTAGCGGCTTCAGGTTTTCATCGAAAAACCGCTGCATGATTCCCGTCGGTGCGAACAGTTTGGCAAATTCCGTCATCGGCACTTCGGAGCGACCGTTTTCAAACGGATAGTTCCGGGCGACGATCCTGCGGCATTCACCAACAACCTGGGTGCTCAGCTTCTCGTTCAGCTGCGTGATCGAGGTTTCCTTGAACTCCTCGTCAAATTCCTTCGCAGCCTGGATAATCAGTTTATCGAAAGGCGGCGGGAAACGCGTCGCGTTGCTTCTCAGCAGAGACGCCTGAATTTGCACGTTGGAATTTGCAGTTTCGCTCTGCAGCGGGTTGTTGGCCACGATCAGAAGGTTGTCGAGGATGTTCTTGAAGTTCAGCAGCAAGGCATCGATCTTGCGGCTGTTCTCGCCTTCCACCAGTACATGGTAAGGACGGAAGTGATCTTCGATCGCCTTGCCCGGAATAATGGTTGGACCTCCACCACCAGCTGCAGTTCCAAGCGCGTTGGACAAACCTCCCGGTGCGATTGCCTGAAGTCCGGCTTCAAGGCCGATACGTTTCAATCCACCAGACGAATCCAGCACGTAGCGCTGGAAGATCTTCTGTGCAGCGTCAGTGCCGGCATCTTGCGCGTTGCCGCCTGTCAGGTTTCCGGCAAGGCCTTCACTCGACAGATCCTGGGTGAGCAGGGTTTCGCGCCGAATGCTCTCAAGAAGCTGCACGACGGGTGATGTTGGTGCCGAGACGGCCTGAAGCGTCGTGTAAAGCGGCTTGTCGTTGCGCATCGACTTGAATTTCAAGTTGCCGAGCGCCTCTTCCCAGGCTTCGATGAAATCCTTGGTGTAAAGCGCCAGGATCTCGCCGGGAAGCGACTGATATTGGTCGGAAAAGGCATCGGCTTCGCCGACATCCCCAAACACCCACTTGTCCCGTTCCAGTTCTTCACGAATGCCGGCAAGGTTCGGCAGAACGGAAAGGTGGAAGCCCGGATAGGTGAAGAACTTGTCGACCGCGACCGTGTCCAACGTGTCGCCATTCTCCGTTTCGAAAACGGTTTCCATGTCGGAGCCGCCACGTTGTTCCGCAATCCAGTCTTCGCTGGCAAGACCCTTGGCACGAGACTTGAGAAGTGCATACCCACGCTCGGCGAGGCTGACACGTCCGAGCTCTCGCTGGACCTCGGCAACCAGAATGCCGTCCAGCTGATCGGTCAGGACATTGCCACCGAAATCGAGATCGAGCATCGCGGCAACGTGGTTGTTGAGCTCGTTGCGCAAGATCTCGCCCTGAGGTCCAGGGAAGCTTTGCAGGAAGTCGGCACGGAACGAATTCTTGATCTGCTCCTTGTCGATCTCGGGCGCATCACCCGCCACCATGCGGTACAGCTTTGCCAGATTGTAGAGCGTATCGACGTCCTGTCCGCCCGGACCGGTGCGATTGTCAAGCACTTCGGTCATCTGCTCTTCGATCCTCAAGAGCAAACGCGGTCGCAACAACCTTTCAAGACCACTTCTGTAGGACGTCACGCCAGCTGCTTCCAGACGGTCGCGCTGGCTGAGGCCGAACTGTTCCATGACAGGCGTTGGCGTATCGCGGCTGTCGTAGCCGGCCGGCAAGCTCCGCAACATCGACAGGATATAGGCTGTATCCGCCAGATTGTCGTCGCGTACAACCCGCTCCGCCAGAACGGTTTCGCCGTTTACGCGCACCGTGTCCACAGCCTTGGCGGTTTCGTCAATCAAGGCCTTGTTGTTGAGATAACTGATCCCCCACAAGCTGCCGAGGCCCAGGGTCACGAGGGCAATGGCTGCGTAAGCCGCAATGCGGGTTGCGGTCGCAACTCTGACGGCCTGCCGGTTATGGGTTACCCAGCCGGCTTCTCCGATAATCACCTTGGAAAGAAGATCACGCAGGAAGTAGCTCTTGCCCTGACCGGATAGAGCGGCCGCCTGATAGGCTGTCCCGAAGGCCTGGCTCATTGAGCCGATGACCCTGTCGATGGCCGTGCCTTTTTGGGTGCCGGAGGTAAAATAGAAACCGCGCAGAACAGCATTCGGATAATACCGGCTCGGTTCGAAAATCGCATTGAGGAAACCGGTCAGACGGTCCTTTAGAGCAGCGACCTGTGTCGGGAAGCCATAGAGCATCAGCCGGGCGCGCGGATCCGGTTCTTCCTGAAGACGGTCCGCCATCTCCTCGTTGAGACGCTCCACCAGAAGATCAAACTCGGCGGGCGCTTCCGACACCATGTTCTTTGTTTTTTCGCGGGTCTGGAAGGTCGCTCCCCAGACCAGGTTGCGACGGGTTTCGGGATAGGAGCCGAAAAACTCCATGAAGCCCGCAACCGTGTCGGCCTTGGTGAAGATCACATAGACCGGGAAATCGATTTTCAAGGTCTTGTAAAGTTCGATCAAGCGCGTGCGGATCGCATCGGAATGCTGTTTCAACTCATCGTCAGACAGCGTCATCAGGTCTTCAAGACTGATCGACACCATAACGCCGTTGATTGGCTGACGCGGACGGGCCTTGCGCAGAATATTGAGGAACCCGTGCCAGGCTTCGCGGTCATGCTCTTCGTCGGAATCCTGCGTGGTGTAACGCCCTGCCGTATCGATCAGTACAGCCGTTTCAGCAAACCACCAGTCGCAATACCGGGTTCCGCCGAGGCCCTCCAGCTTCTGGGCCTCTCCCTTTGCGCGCGAGCCGGCAAACTTCAAACCGGAGTGCATCAAAGCCGTGGTCTTGCCGGCGCCCGGAGGGCCGATCATCAGGTACCAGGGCAAGTCGTAAAGATAGGTGCGCGCGTTTCCGCTGGACGTCTTGAGCGTCTTCAGAGCGTCCTTCATGCGCTCCGACATGATCTGCAAGTCGGCATCACTTGCCTTGGGTTGCAGGATCTCACTCTCGAGTTCCCGGTTGGCCTTGACGCGCTTGTAGATCCGGTAGCCGGTCCAGCCGCCAACGGTCAGAAGGACAAGCGCAACCAGCGACAACCTTACCCAGAGAGGTTCGAAGGGCCTCACACCGGCGATCGACAGGAACGGCCCGCCAAACCAGATCAGACCGATCAGGGCGAGTATGCCGATGACGATTGCCGTTATTCCGAGCCAGAATTTCATAGATACAGCCTTGTTCTGCGGTTGCCCCGGATATCAGTTGTTGATCACCAGCCCTTTGGCCGGTGGCTTCAGGAAGACTTCCACACGTCTGTTGAGCGCCTTGCCTTCCCTGCTTGTATTGGGAGCGATCGGCTCGTCGGCGCCACGTCCTTCCACCTGCACCCGCCCTGGTGTCTGGAGGACTGATTCCATGACGGCAGCAACTGCCTTTGCCCTTTCAACGGACAGGTGCCAGTTGGTCGGGAACCGCGGATTATTGCGGATCGGGTCGCTGTCCGTATGGCCGACGACCAGAATTTCACCTTCCACCTGATCGAGGGTCTGGCTGACCTGCTCGACAAGAAGCTGGAATTCAGGGCGCAGCGTGGCAGCTGCGACGTCGAACTGCGCGCGCATGCGCAACATGATCGCCGGTCCCGCCTGCGAAATTTCCAGGCCATCGATACCTGCCAGCTGTGCGGAGACAGTATCGATTGCCGCATCTTCCGGCGGTGGTGGCGCGGGTGGCGGTTTGGGTTGGTAGCCCTCGCGCGCCAGTTCAATCGGGCCCGACGGGTAAAGCGCACTTGCGCGTCCAGCGACAACTTCGCTTCCGCTCGACAGAAGAAGCATCAAGGTGACGTAGCCCCCAAGAAGCAATGCGCCTGCAACGGCCGCGACCGACCAGATCGGTACCGAGAACCCTGCCCGCTTTTGCAGGAGTTCCAGGCCACGCCAATGGGGAGAGAGATCGTCTCCAGGCCGCGGGCGAACACGACGCAGAATTTCATGCAGGTCGCGTCGTTCGCGCTCCAGGCCCTGCTGGCCACCCTGGATCGCACGGTACTTGCCGTAAAAGCCGAGTGACAGACAGGAATGCATGACCTCCAGAACACCGTAGTTACGACCGGGATCCTGCTTTGCCTTTTCCAATAGCTGATAGAACTCGACACCGCCGGTTGCCTGACCGAAGAACTGGGTCAGCATTGAATATTGCGTCCATTGGTGGCGTCCGGCAGATGGCAGATTCTGAACAATATCGTCTGATGTCGCACAGAGCGCATAGGCGGCGGAACGGATCTGGTCGTCCGTGATTCCGGCGCTCCGCAATTCTTTCTCGAACGTCTTGATGGCGCTATAGACATCGCGCATCAACTGGTCGAACTGGGCGTCCGTCATTGTCAGGTGAAGCCGGCCCAGAAGCAGAAGCAGCGGGGCAGCCGCACGGGAAATCGGATTTCGATTGGCAACGCGGATCTGGTTGATGTCCGGCATATGCGCCAGTTTACCGGCCCCTTGTGCAGGTGCGGCCGCCGGCTGTGGCGCAGCGCCTTGCGGTGCCTGGTAACCGCCTGGCGGGGTTCTGAGATCCGGTGCCTGCTGCTGGCCATACTCGTACCCGGCTGGCGTCGGAGCGTAAGGATCACGTCCTCCGCCGCCTCCCCCGCTTTGCCACGGGTCCGAGCCACCGGAAGGCGGATTGTGTGGCGGAGGCGGAGCTGCGTGTCCAGGAGGCGCCTGACCGGGAACCTGTTGTGGTGGCGGCGCAGGTTGCTGAGGCGGCTGCCCGGGTTGTCCTGGCTGGCCTTCGCTCCATCGCCCGCCCGGATTGGGCATTACAATTGTCTTTCCCTTGCGTTTGGAAACACCAAAGGGATCGTCATTGTCCGACATCAGCGGCCCTCCCGGACGGCATAGAACTCAAGCTGCAGATCCGGCCAGTTGCCGGAGAATTGCAGCCCGATCGCCGAGTCCTGGCTAAATTCGCGCCAAAGCGGGGTCGTCTTGTCCAGCCGGAAATAGACCCGGTCCGTGAGAGCCCGGATCTGTGCCGGTGGTACCGGCATGTGGATCAGCGGAATACCCGGCAGGTTGGAATAGACGATCTGGCGCATCTGACCGAAGGGACCAACCTTGAAGAGCCTTGGAAACTCGTTCTGAATTTCCGTCAAAGGCCTGCGGGCAGACACTTCGATGACAAAGCCCGCCTGCGAGAACAGGTTGCGATCGACAATGGTCGACTTGAACGCATTCGGCGCCAGCTGTTCCAGAGGCAAGCGGATTGCCCGCCGGTCGTAGCCGGCCGACAGGAATGCCTGTATGTCGGCCAGGACCGGCTTGAAGATATCATGCAGCTTGTCGTGGTCATAAACAGGATAGTTGCGCGCTCGGCGCTCTTCCGTTGCGAACGTTGCAAGCTCCCCCGCCAGCTGCAGGAACAGTATGTACAGCCGCTCCGGATGCACATAAGCAGATTTGCGCAGGTGCATCAGCAAAGGATAAGTGCGGTTGAGCAGCTGCAACGTCAGATAATCGAAATTCTGCAGTCCGCCCCCGGCGGACGTATCGGCGGCGTAACGCGCCAGTTCGCTCAGTTTGCGTTCCACCCAGCCAATGACGGAGTCAATCCAGCCGGTGACGACCGGATGCACATGACAGGCAAGTACCGGCGGCGCAAAGGAACCATCGGTTATGACGATGCGATCCTTGATTTCCGTGATGCGGGCGACCGGCAGGCAGACCTGACCGGGATGGGGTGTCGAGCGAATCGAATACTGCAGGCGCGGATGCGCAACATCGATCTCCTCCTCCTGGCGGATGGTGGAGGTGGAATCGATGATCGTCTCCCTGCCCTGAATATATCTCGTGGCGGCATCGTCGCGGCCATTGGCGACTTCCACTGCATTGACGGTCGTCTCGGGAATTCCCAGCCAGACGATTTGTCCTGCCGCGTCCTCCGGAACGTCGATTGCAGGCGGCGGCGTGCCGTCGGCCGGGAAGTTGAACACCGTTCCGTCGGAGAATATGCCTCGGCCATAACGAAGCGCGAACCGGCATTGCTGGCCTACGTCCTGATCTATTTCCAGCTCGGAAAAGCCCCAGGGATAGGGAGAGGCAAAACGGACCCGTTCGTCCAGCATGTGTTCCGCGTACCGGTCGCTCTGCTGGAGATGATGAGGCCGCAGAAACAAGCCTTCGGTCCATGCAACCTTGCTATACCACGACATAAAGGTACTGCTCCCTTAACACTTTCGCGCCTTCGCGCTCTTAAAACTGGCAAAGGTCTTAATTCATCAGTCCGGAGCTCTGCTCCGGATCGTCACTGCTCAATTCTTCATAACCTTCGGTAAAGTATTGCGTGAAAAGCCCGACCACGCCATCGTCGTACGAACCGGACAAGGAACTCCAGCGTTCCTGAATCCGCTCCCATAGCTTGGCCTTCTGGTTACCGAATGTACTCTTGGCGACCTGGCCTTCTGCTTCGATCGCCTTGGGGGAAAGCTTTTCTTCAAATCTTCCTGCAGCCTTCTGCATGGCTGCATAGGTCCAGACATGATGTTTCTGGATGTCCTTGAAAGCAGCCTGCATGGCCTTTGAAATCGGCAAATACCCGTTTTCTTCCGCTCCTGGAGCCAGCATCGTCTGCAATGCCATTTGCGGTGTTGGCGAAAACTTCAGGGCATTGTTCCCGCTGCGCATGATAAGCGTGCGGTTGGCGTTCCGGGTCATGGCTTTCACCTGACTGCGTGCCTGCAAAAGACCCATCAAGTCGCCGGTGATGCCTTGCAATATGGCCCCGACTTCCCGGGCAAATTCTTCTGGATCGCGGCCAGCCAGCGTTGCAGCCGGGATACCGGCTCCTTCGGCGAAGGCCTTGATAAAATCGACATCGCCTGCCGGAATATTAGCCGGCTTAACATCACCCTTAGCAACCGCCACTGTGTCTGCCTTCGCTGGTTCTTGCGGGGTAACAACAGGCATGGCCGCAGGTGCAGATTGCGCCACTGGAGCCGGTTGTTCAGGCTGTGGTTCCTGGACAATTGCCGGCTGTGTTTCCTCAGCCTCTGGCGCACTCCAGACAGGCGCTTCGGGAAACGGCGACGCTGTGGGCTCTCCTGCAGGTGGCGGAGCAGATTCGGCCGCCGGTTGCTGGGTTGGTGCCTCTGGTTGAAGATCCGGCATCTGGAAAAGCGGCTCAGCACTTTCCTGCGCCGGGGTTTCAGACAGCGCCGGAAACGGAGATTGCGCTTCAGGTGCCGGAAAGCCGAAATGCGGCTCTGCGGGCGCGGCTCCGGCAGATTGAAGATGCGGTTGCTGGGCAAGATGATCGAGCGGATCCGCCTGGGCCGGTCGAGGGGCTTCGCGTTCGCCGATGTGCGCATTCGGATCGTACAGCGAAGGATCCGCCGTGCCCCAGCCGTGTCCTTGCTGGCTCCAGACATCATCTGCCGGCGTGCCTATGCCTGGATTGGAGGAAGGCGGAGCGTGTCGCCCTTCCATGCCCGCTCCCGGTGTAGCCCAGGGCCCACCCTGATTTTCCATTGGATAGTGACCGGGTGCCGCGCCCGCCGGACCAGGCCCCGTAGGCCAGGAGGAGCCACCGGGTGTAGACGAGGTTTGCGGTGCGTCCCAGGGCTGAGGAGCAGCGGCGGCGACTGGTGCTGCGGACATGGCTGGCTGCCCGGATCCGGCTTCCAGCGATACGACGATGATGTAATCGCCAATCATCAGCCGATCGCCGGAGCGCAGCACATGTGCCTTGTCCATGCGGGTCTGGCTGCCATTAAGGAAAGTGCCGTTTGTCGAATAGTCGTAAAGAACGAAATTCCCGCTTTCAAAGCGCACTTCGCAATGTTTACCGGAAATCATCCGCTGGGGATCGGGCAGACTCCAGTCCAGATGTTCGTGCCGACCAATGTCGAAGCCTCGGTCGGCACAGCTGTAGGACAGCTGACCGCCGGTCTCCAACCGGTCAACATTTTCAATCTGGAGCGTTATGCGCATTCCCACGTTTCCTCTTTGCGCTTAGGAAAAGGCTGACGAAGAGCTGCTGACGGTCACCGCGGGCATCGCCCCACCTCCGGCGAAGGACAGCCCGGCAGACAGGCAAGATTTCAGGGCCTCATCCCGTTTGGCAGGCTCAAGTGTTCCAAGCGCAATCAACACAGCTGTATTTACGGCCTTGGCCGTCAGGTCGTCCGGCATGTCCACCCGGTGCTCGGGGCTCGGCGAGAGGGATCCGCCAGACCAGCCTGCAGCAAGACCGATCCAGACGGACGCGCTATCCTTCTTGGCGGCCTCAGCCGCCGCGTGAACCGCAACACGGGCATCTTCATCCCCCTCGCGGACCCAGGTCTCGCTGAGTTTAAGAACCTGCCGGTCATCCTCGTTCTTGGCCTGATCCAGACCGGCAACGCAGTTCATGCCCCACCAGACCGATTCCCGTTTCGGCAGGATATGAGCGAAATAGGCGATCGCCGACAGCGGTGCCTCGCTTTTCTGCAATTCCAGAGTATAGGCGTCCGGAGCGATATCCGTGGCCGGTTCGCTTACCGTTTCCGACAACTCCGGAAAAGTTTCAAATACCTGTCTAGCCTTTGTAAAGCGGATACGTGATCCCATCTGCTCTACTCCGTTTTTTCTCTTGGCCGCATTCGTTCAAGAACCGCAGCATCAATTGATCAGTACAAGGCCGCCCTTGAGTTTCAGCAACGCACTGCCTGTCACATTGGTCATTGTACCCTTGGCGTTGAGCATGCCCGAAGCCACGATATCGATTTTCACCGACTCGATCTTGATCGAGGCAGGCGTCATGGTGATTTTGCTGGCGCCGCAAATAAACTCGATCTTCGCTCCGGCAGTTACCTTCCAGTTCATGCCGATATCTTCAGTCGTGTTTCGGCCAACCGATTCCGTTCGGTCAACGTCGATCTGGGTCTCGCGGCAGTTTTTTACATGCAGCATTTCGTTATTCTCGATAACGGTCTCCATGTCTTTTTGGGCATGAACCCCAACAAGCTCATTCCCTTTGGTGTCGTCGAGCACGAACTCGTTGTAACCGCCGCCGCCTACCGTTGAATCCGACTTGATGCCAGCTTTGTTTTTCTCGCCTGGCAAAGAGTAAGGCGGCATGTTTTCCGCATTGTAGACTGTGCCGACGATGATCGGTTGATCCGGATCGCCTTCCAGAAACTGAACAATCACTTCCTGGCCGACACGAGGGATATAGATGCCACCCCAGTTCTTGCCTGACCACACTTGCGCCACACGAACCCGCCGAGACGCTGTCTTGTCGCGGTCCCAGTGAAAGGCGACCAGGATCTGACCGTATTCGTCCACATCGATTTCGCCTTGCCCCACGACTTTTGCCGTTTGCGGGCCGGGTATTCGAGGTTTGCGGGTGATGGCCGGTGTGCGGAACGTTATACTGGAAGGCAGAACGTCATATGTCCCGGTATAGGCTTCTCCCTGGGCCCCACCACCACCGGAGCGATATGCCTCGGTGATGATCCGATGGCTTGCACGCACGATCAGGTGCTCCACGTTCTGCGGTTTGTGGGGATGGTTGAATAAGGTGAACAGCCCTCCTGCAAAGAACCGCGGCACTTCGCCGGCTGTTTCAATTCGCTTGTCCGCAGCCTGTTCGGCTTCCATACGAATCTTGCTGAAGGTGCTGCCCTTGTCTTTTTCAGTGTACCTTCCCGGATAGTCATAGTTTTCCAGAGACCCGGCCCGATATTTAGTACCTGCATCACGCTCTGCTTCCAGCAGCGCACTCGGTTTCTCGAAATCATAATCATTGACTGCAAACTTGCCGGTCCGAAACTTGCGCGTCGGAATCCAATGGTAAAGATGCTCCTTATCCCTTTGACTGTCGCCGCCAAGAGCAATGTAGGGAATGGAGCTGTCACCAACGATCGGGCTGTAGGACGATTTGGCGTCCGCCAGAATCATGATGTGCTTGCCGTCCTTGTGCTCAAAGAAATAGGAAATTCCGAATTCTTCCATCAACCTGCAGCAGAAATCGTAATCCGATTCCCTGTACTGGACGCAGTAATGAATCGGATCATAGGATTCAGTCAGCTTGATCTGGAAATCGGCGAAGTCATGCTCATTCAGGACGTTCTGAATGATTTCAGGCGCGGACATGTCCTTGAAAATTCGACAATTTGAGTTCTTGGTTAGCAGCCAGAACCAGGGGCGTAGCGTCAATTTGTAGATGTAATAGGAATCGCGATAGCCCATCCATTTCGCATCTGTCAGAAGACCGTCGAAATGCCGCGTATCACCATTGTTGGTGACAACCTTCACCGTCATGGAAGTCGCTATGGCCTGGTCGAAATCCAGATCCTCTTTCTGACTCAGAACCTCAAGCCTGATCTCAAAATCTTCGCTGAGACCCTCGTCGCACTCGATGGTGACAACGGAAAGCTCATCCTTGCCAAAGACCGATGTCAGCTCGGCCATTCGGTTAGCTTGTTTAAGTTGTCCTACGGCCACGAAAGATCTCCTCGGAAATAACGCGGTTTTCTGCAAAAAGGCAGCCTGGCGGCTACCACGTTTCAGACACTAAGGCGTTTCCGGCAAAAATAGTGTGCTCAAGAACACACTTGATGCAAATACTTTGAACTTCAAACTCTTTTGTGAAGGAGGAGGCACTTGCCCCTTCCCCAAGTGCGGCTAAAAAACACCGCCTGCTGCTTTTAAATACCAACCCTGCTCACCGACGTCACCCCAACAGCTCTCCTCTTGCTTATTGCCGTTAAAACGACATACTGACATCAAATCGCACTTTAGTGACTTTCGCCACACTATTATTCTTATCCATATGGCACGATCCATTTCGAAGCCCAAAGCGACATCGCTTTTGAACACTCCACAAGGGAGGATTGAAATCGTGACCCCTACTGTATTTTCACTCGACCGGAACAATGCCGCTCGGACCGGCCTTCGCCGCGCTCTCCTGGCTGCTTCCGTTTCTCTCGCCATTGCCTTGCCGGCACTTGGAACCGCTCCGGCTTTTGCCCAGGACGCCACTTATTCGGCCGATGAAGTCAGCAAGCACTTCAAGCAGCTCAAAACGCGTTCACTGAAGCCGGCTGGCGGAACACGAGCTCTTTGTATCGGTACTCGCGACGAATGTAATCCGAACGCCAAACCGGAAGAAGGCGGTCAGGTCGCAGTCTCCCAGGACGGTGCAAAGACCGAAGGTGGTGAAACGGAACAGACCCTTGTGGTCGATCCGGAAACCAACGCCATCGACGCTGCCTTCAACCTGCTGGTTTCGTTCGAATATGCTTCGGCCAAGCTCAGCACGTCCGCACAGGCCAACCTTCGTGAGTTTGCCAAGGGCATCAATGATCCCGATCTGGCCAAAGCCACATTCGTGATCGAAGGCCATACCGACGGAATTGGCTCGACCAACTACAACCAGCGTCTTTCCGAAGACCGTGCGCAAGCGGTTACCCAGTATCTTGTCAACCTCGGCGTCAGCCGGGACCGCCTGAAAACTGTTGCCTACGGCGAATCCCGACCAAAGGTTGCTGATGTAAACGATCCGGCAAACCGCCGCGTTGAAAGCAAGCTGGTACTCGAGCAATAAAAATACACACACCAGACATGCCGGACCGGAGCTTTTCCCGGTCCGGGTCTCCTGAACAATAACCGGGACCGATCCCGGACATACCACCGGAATGCATACCGGGCTGGGGAGCACGAATGAATTTCGATCCGGAAACCTACGGCACTGAAGTAGCGCCGGGTGCTGGCTGCGGGCCGGACCTCTATGATACCGAACCCGCATTTGCCGCGCTTCTGGATTCGTGTGAGGAATTGCTGCCGGAGCGGTTCAGCGAATTCGACCGATCCGAGATCGACTTTACCGACCTCTTCAAGCAGATGGACGGCTTCCTGAAGCAGTCCAGAGACTTGAGACTGCTTGTCATTCTCGCGCAGTTCGGTCTGCTGAGCGGTCAAGTCCATACGTTTGCGAACTCGATTCGCATCATTCGCAAACTTTTGGAGAACCATTGGGACGACGTCCATCCAAGCGATGCCGACTTCGGCCACATGGAACGAATCGGAGCGCTCGAATCTCTCAACAACAGGCCCACGGTCGTTCTTCCGCTGGAAGCAGCGCCCCTGCTCAAGACCCGCCGGACAGGGCCCATCAGCTATCGCGCCATCCAGATTGCGGCTGGCGATGCCACGGCACGTCCGGATGAGCATACAATCTCGCTTGGTGCGATTGAGGCGGCACTGACATCGGGCGAACTCGAGCAGGACGCTATCGACGAGATCCTCAAGGACCTTGGAGACCTGCCGGACGAACTTCAGACCATAGCCGAGCTCTGCACCGAAAAGCTCAAGGAGAGCGGTGCAAAAGCAGCTCCTCCCAATTATGAGGCCTTGTCCACTCTCCTGAAGGAGATGAATGCGGAACTGAACAAGCGGCTCGGACGCCTCTCCCCTGAAGAGACGGAGGCCTCTTCGTCTGAAGATACTGCAGCAGAGGTAGCAGCAGCCGACACGTCGCAGGCGTCTCAGTCAGAAATCAAGAATGCCGCCCAGGCAAAACTGATTCTGGATGCTGTCGAAGACTATTTCGCCAGCCGCGAACCGTCGCATCCGGCGCTGTTTCTTGTGCGCGAGGCTCGCGGCCTCGTCGGCAAATCCTACCTGGATGCCTTGAAAATACTGATGCCGCGGCGGTTCGACGACGTAGCGCTGATTCTGGGTGCGAGCGGGTTACAGCTTTCCAACGATCGGCTGATCGACCTGAACGACGGTGGTGACCGGGAACTGGGCGAAATTGATGATTTCGCAGTGATGGTGATCGAAAGCCGAAGTGACGCCATGAAGGGTATTGCGGCGGTCAAGGGTTACTATTCTTCCAATGAACCCACCAGCCCGATCCCCCTTTTGCTGGACGAGGCGCAGAATATGAGTTCCGGTTCATTCACCGGTCTTCTCAACCTCTTCCTGAGGCCAGAGGAGGACTGATTCAACTGCCATTACAACCCCTATGTTACCTAGGGTTTTCAGCTTCTTACTTGACACCAATGGCCAACGGGTCCTCAATATTTCGAGAAAAAATAAACCATCGATCATGTGACCGTGATCACTTCCCGTTCCCCAGAAACGCAGTACATAGATATCAACGAAACGCAGCGCCGACCGAAGTACAGCAATTAGCAAACAAGAGTTGCGCGCTAGTATTTGACTAAAATTGACCTTTTTTCTTCTGGGTCATGAAAATGAAAGGCAAGTACAATGGCATCGAACAGCGGGCAAGGCTTTATCAAGCGCAACAGACCTCCGCGGGTCCACATTTTCTACGAAGATCCGTTTGACGCGGAACAGAAGGTGGAACTGCCATTTGTCATGGGCATCATGGCCGATCTTTCCGGCGACAACCCTGGCGTGGAAAAAGCCGATATCGATGACCGCAAGTTCCTCGACATCGACATGGACAACTTTTCCAAGCGCATGGAAGCAATTGAACCAGGCACCTCCTTCACCGTGAAGGACAAGCTGTCCGGCGAAGAAAATTCCAAAATGAGCGTCCAGCTACGTTTCAAGAGCATGGACGACTTCACCCCGGGACGTGTTGCCGAACAGGTTCCGGCACTCAAGAAGCTGCTCGATGCGCGCCGCAGCCTGGCTGCATTGCGCACCATGATGGACGGACGTGTCCAGGCGATCTCCCAGCTCGAGGAGCTGACCCGGGACCCGGCCCTGATGCAGGCACTTGCTCAGAAAATCGAAGCCGACAAGGCATCGTCCGCCGACAAGCAGGCAGACGGCGACGGCACGGAGGAGGCATAAATGAGCAGCACCGATACCAGCGCCCAGGCAAGTGGCGCAGCAGCCGGCGAAGTTGCCGTTGAGAAGAGCCCCGAGGAGTTCGCCTCGATCCTGAAACAGAATTTCCGGATCAAGAACGAAAACGATACGGCCAATCAGCTGGTTGACAACGCCATGTCGACCTTCCTTGCTGAAGCCCTGTCCGATCAGGCGCTTATCAAGGAAGACGTCTACGACACGATCGATGAGATGATCGCGAAGCTGGACGAAAAACTGACGGCTCAGGTGAACGAGATCATTCACGCCGAGGAGTTCCAGACACTTGAGAGTGCCTGGCGCGGGATCGATTACCTCGTGCACCAGTCTGAAACCGACGCATCGCTCAAGCTTCAGTTCCTGAACATCTCCAAGAAAGAACTTGCAGGAGTGTTCAAGAGCTACCGCGGCGCCAAGTGGGATCAGAGCCCGCTGTTCAAGCAGATCTATGAAGCCGAATTCGGCCAGCTGGGTGGTCAGCCCTACGGCTGTCTCGTGGGTGACTATGAATTCTCCTACGACCCGCAGGACATCACCGTGCTGCGCGGCATGGCAAAGATCGCCTCGGCAGCCCATGCACCGTTCCTGGCAGCGGCCAATCCGCAGCTGATGCAGATGGACAGCTGGACGGAACTGCCGGCCAAGCGTGATCTGTCCAAGATCTTCGATACGGAGATCCATGCCCAGTGGCGGACGCTGCGGGAATCCGAGGACTCCCGTTACCTTGGTCTGACAATGCCCCGCGTGCTGGCTCGCCAGCCCTACGGTGCGAAGTCCGACCCGGTGGAAGAATTCGCCTTCGAAGAAGAGTTCGGCGAAGACAGCCACGAGAATTACGCCTGGATGAGCTCGGCTTATGCCATGGCAACCAACGTCAACCGTGCCTACAAGGAATTCGGTTGGACTGTGCGCATCCGCGGCGTCGAAAGCGGTGGTCTGGTGGAAAACCTGCCAACCCACGTCTTTGAAACCGACGATGGCGGTGTGGACCAGAAGTGCCCTGCGGAAATCGCGATTTCCGACCGGCGCGAACACGAGATCTCCCGTCTGGGCCTGATCCCGCTGATCCACCGCAAGAATACGGACCAGGCAGCCTTCCTTGGAGCTCAGTCCGTCTTCAAACCGCGCCAGTTCTCCGGACCGGACGGCAAGGATGCAACGGCATCGGACAACCTGTCTGCCCGCCTGCCCTACATGTTCGCGACCACTCGTTTCGCCCACTACCTGAAAGTGATGGTGCGCAACAAGATCGGTTCGACCAAGGAATCGGCGCAGCTGCAGCGTTGGCTGAATGACTGGATCATGGACTACGTCGATGGTGATCCGGACAACTCGACCGAGGAAACCAAAGCGCGCAAGCCGCTGCGGGAAGCCAAGGTCACTATCGTGCCCGACGAGGAAAACCCCGGATATTACCGGGCCCAGTTCTTCCTTCGTCCGCACTATCAGCTGGAAGGCATGGACATCGGCATGAGCCTGGCGTCCCGCATTCCGCAAGACGGTAATTGATTTCACAAATTGCCGGCGGGGCGGCAGCCTGCCCCCCGGCATGCATCCCACGGGATGCAGCCCGGTTTTCCCGGGCGGAGGTACAAACAAGGTGCGCAAGCGCCTAGGGGTTTGGACCGCGAGGTCCGAGGTAGTTGTCAGGAATAGCAGAGTTTGAGCCAGGAACATTTACCTGGCCCTCAACAACCAAGAGGATCTATTAAAATGGCCGTCGATTTTTATCTGGAACTTGAAGGTATCAAAGGCGAAGCACAGGACAAGACCCATAAGGACAAGATTGACGTCCTTTCCTGGTCCTGGGGCGCTTCCCAGTCCGGCACCACCCACATGGGTTCGGGCTCCGGCTCCGGCAAGGCACACTTCCAGGATCTGAGCATCACCAAGTTCGTCGACAAATCCACCCCTGTGCTTCTGCAGCACGTGTCGACTGGCAAGCATATCACCAAAGGCACTCTCTTTGTTCGCAAGGCTGCCGGTGATAACCCGCTGGAATACATCAAGCTCGAAATGAAGGACATTATCGTGACCAACGTTTCGACCGGCGGCAGTGGCTCCGACGATCGCATCACGGAGAGCGTCACGCTGAACTTCGGTGAGTACAAGTACATCTACACCGAACAGAAGCCGGACGGCTCCAAGGGCGCAGCCCCCGAGTTTGCCTGGGACATTGCAGCAAACGAAAAGAAATAAGGCTTCGGCCTGCAGGGCTGCCGCGCTTCGGCGCGGCAGCCTTCTTTGGTTCAGACCGGCGATGCAGACTTTCAACTTTCGAAGCGGCACCGCCACGGTCACACTTAGGAATTTCCGGGGCAGCAGTCAGCGTGGGCTTGGCCGATGGCTAAATCAAATGTGAAAATGCACTCCCCGCTGATGTGGGCCTTCCGTGCAATGGACGACCCAGACTACAAGGCTGCTCAGGACAGGCAAAAAGCAGCACAGAACGGCGCCAACCTCAGGTCCGGTCGGCGGCTTTCCAGATCCTACGGTGTTTCTGAACACACGCTGCTTTCTGAAGTCCGGCAAGACCTGCAGGCGCTCCTCAACACGGTCAACCTCAATTCCACTCAGGACCTTTCCGATTTTCCGGAAGTTGAGAGCTCGATCATCAATTACGGATTGCCGGACCTTTCTGTCCATATCGTTGACAGCGTTCGCATTGATCGACTTGCCGAAGACATCCGGCAAGCCCTCATCCATTTCGAACCGCGCATGGACCCGCGCACGCTCAAGGTCGAGCGAGACGACAAGGTCGAAAGTGATACCTTCAAGGTAAGATTTCTCATCAAGGCAGAAATACGCTGCGATCCGATCCGGGTCGCGAGTGAATTCGTTGCCGACGTCGACCCTGCTTTCGGCCGTATCAAGATCATCGGGGCAACTGCATGAACCGGGAATTTCTCGACCTCTACAATCAGGAACTCACCTACCTGCGAGAACAAGGGGCGTCATTCGCGGAGGCCTATCCTGCTGTAGCAGAACGCCTGGGTGGGCTTCTGGAAGACCGTTCCGACCCAATGTTGTCCGGATTGCTTGAAGGTACAGCCTTCCTGTCAGCTCGCGTGCAGCTGAAAATGAAGCATGAGTTCGCCGAATTCACTTCCAACCTGTTCGAACAACTATATCCAACTGCGCTGGCGCCCATTCCCTCTCTGGTACTTGCCCGCGTGACGCCGAAATATGGCGACGCGAATTTGCGCAACGGCATAAAGGTCGATCGCCATGCTCCCATGGAGGCCGTCTTCCGTGAACGCCAGGGAGAGGTTCGCTGCAGGTTCACTCTCACCTCTCCTATTACGTTGACACCCCTGGAGCTGACAGCTGCAAAGTACCTGAGCTCAGCTGCGCAGGTCTCCGGTCTCGGTGCGGAGATGGCTGAAGACAGACGCACGCGCGCAGGTCTGTCCATCACGTTCACACACCGCATGTCCGAGGATCCGGAAAACGAGGTTTCAGCCGAAGAAGCCTTGAAGAAACCTGAATACCAGGTGGCCGGCTGCCGGATCGATTCTCTTCCCGTCCGGTTGATCGGACCTCTGGATCTGGCTGCGAAGGTCTATGAACAGATCTTCGGACATACAATCGCGCTCTACATCCGTACCGAGGACGCCTTCGGTCAGGCCAGCCTGCAGCGCCTGCCCGTCGATGCCATCGAGCAGCTGGGTTTCGATGAAGAAGATTCCCTCTTGCACAACGACTTGCGCCTTTTTACCGGCTTTGATCACTTGCGCGACTATTTCAACTTTCCGCGCAGTTTCCTCGGGTTCCGTCTGACGGGTCTGCGCCGTTATCTGGATAGGGTCAAGGCAAAAGCATTCGATCTGGTCTTCGTGTTCGATGAAGCAGAAAACCGGTTGCCTGCTCACGTTGAACGCAAGATTTTCGCGCTTCACTCAGCGCCGGCAGTCAACTTGTTCGAAAGGCAGACTGACCGTGTGCCGATCAAGAAAGGGCAGCACGAGTTTGCTGTCATCACGGATCGGACACGGCCACTGGATTATGAAGTGCATGCCGTCACTGAAGTTTCCGCCCACTTCTCAGGAGGCGAGAAACGACCGGTTGAACCGCTCTACAGCGTTGCACCAGACACTGAAAAAGCCGGTCACGAGTGGTTTTATACCATTCGTCGTTTGCCGCGACGCCAGTCGTCTTCCGAAATCCGGCGCATGCAGCCGAGCCACTACATAGGTACAGAAACCTTCATCTCTATCTCAAGCGGAGCGCAGGCTGCCGCCCTGCTGCAAACCGGCAAGAAACGTCTTTCGGAACTATCACTGAAGGTATTGGCATCCAACCGGTCGCTGGCCGCAGATCTCCCCGTGGGAACCAACCCGGACAAGTCCGAGATTGGGGATTTCCGCATACTGGAGGATATCGGCCTCAAGGTAGATTGTGTTGCCGGCCCGACGTCCCCAAGGCCGCCGCTTCTTTCCTACAATGAAAGGCTGGGCGAACAGGGCCACGCTGGCGCCATTGCCTGGCGGCTCATTAACATTCTGGCCTTGAACCATACCGGCCTTGTGCACGATGCGGCAGGTCAGGACGGTCGGTCTTTCCGCGATGTGCTGAGCGTCTTCGCGCCACTTTCCGACAGTTCAGCAGACCGGCAGGCCCAGTCCGTTCGGTCGGTTTCGACAAGGCCAGTTGTGCGCCGCCTGCAACAGAAGTCCGGGACAGGTGTCGCCAGGGGGCTCGAAATCACGATCACGCTCGATGACAAGGCTTTTGAAGGGGCGAGTGCCTTTCTGATGGGGGCTGTCCTCGACCGGTTTGTCGCCGAATACGCTTCCATCAATCACTTCACGCAGTGTGTGATCGCAACGACCGAGCGCGGCGTTATCATGAAATGGCCTCCGCGGATCGGCGCGAAAGGAATTCTATGAGCGGTCCGGCAGACAAGGATCTGACGAAAACCCGTGTTGCACGGGACAAGACCGTTGTGCCTTCATCCTCCCGGAAGGCCCCGGCATGGCCGACTAAAGAGGAGACGGCGACGGCAGTCGAGACTGATGAGAAGGCCGACGCTGACGATATCTGGACCGAAAAACCGCAGGACAACAACACACCTGTGGACGAGACAGAAGCGCTCGCGGTCAAGTCGCCCGCGATTGAATCTGCCGCGATCACATCGCCAGAAGACGCCGCTCCCTCACCTGCCGACCCCCAACCAGAAACGCCTGCACCACAAATCGATCCTCCGGCGGAGACCTCTGCCGAGGTTACGGAAGAGGTGATTGAAACGCAGACCGCAGAGACTGCGTCTGATCCAACAGCTGAGGAAGCAGTTCCGGAAACCCCGCGTATCGAGGTGCCGGTCCAGCAGCAATACGCGTCGTTGCTTGCAGCCCTTGGAGACCGCATCGAGAAGCATCCAGGCGGACATGATCTGCTGGCGGTGCTGAGAATGCTCGAAGGCCAGACCGCTCCGGGAATATCAGAAAGCGGAATAAAGCCGAAGAACGCCGATGAGCCCGCTCCACCCAGGATCGGTAAAAGCCGGCGCATGATGGAAGACATCGTTCGCTTCGGTCAGGACCCGTCCAGCGAGTTCGCCACGTCGACCATTGAGCGTGCGACAAAGGACGGTGACGGCGGCTTGGTCTTGCTGGAACGCTTCCTTGGTTTGCTTGGGCCGCAAGGCGCTCTGCCTTCCGCTTATACCGACGAAGCGATCATGCGCGGGCTCAGAGGCGACGACAGTTTTCCAAGATTCCTTGACCTGTTCAACAACCGCTTCGTGCAGTTGTTCTACCGCGCGTGGGCCGATTCCAGACCGATCGTTCAACATGACCGGCCGGACGACGACCGGTTTCTCGCCTATCTCGGGTCGGCGATCGGCATCGGCACCCCGTTTTACCGGGACCTCGACAGGATCGATGATCGGCTCAAGCTGCTCTATGCGGGCCTTATGGCCCCCAAGACAAAGAGCGCCGCTCGTCTGAAGGCCCTCATCACGGGCGTTTTCGATGTCCGGGTAGAGATTGATCAATGTGTCGGGACGTGGCTGCATCTGGACAAGGACGATCAGCTCAAGCTTGGTGGTTTCGGGCCAGGCGGAGCCGGGCAACTTGGCGCCGACACGATCGTTGGGTCCAAGGTCTATAGTGTGAGTGACAAGATCCGGATCAGGATTTTCACGAGCAGTCTGGAGGAATATCGGCAGTTTCTCCCGCCAACCCGGGCAAGACCCAATCCCTGGACAGAGAAGCTTTTCGACCTCATCGATTTTTATCTGGGTCTGGAAATTGAATATGAAATTGAACTTGCGCTGCCGAAGAGATGCGCATCCGCTGTCCGGATGGATCCCAACAACTCCGCAACGCTTGGACATATCGGCTGGCTGAAGCCCGCCGCTTCCGGCCCCGACGACGATACTGACCTGGAGGCCGAAGAAGAAGAAATGCTTACCGACACCCGTTTCCGGCCTGTGCGTCGCCACACCACAGTCTACCAATAGGTCTCAAGTCTGAAGGACCGATATTATGAATGACATTACGGTTGAAAAAGTTGTCAACAAGACCAACTCAACTGCCTACGATAGCCTGGACAAGGCCATGAGGCTTACGAAGGATGCCGGCCACCGGCATCTCGAGCTGGTCCACTGGTTTTACTATCTGATCCGCAACGAAAATTCTGATGTATTTCATATTCTGCGGCATTTCGACGTCGATCTCGGCACCCTGGACAAGGACCTGCAGGCCGCGCTTGCAGAGTTCAAGATCAACCAGACCGAACTTCCGTCCATGTCCAAGCCTTTCCGCGAAGCGCTGGAAGGAGCCTGGTTCGTTGGCACGCTGACATACGGCGACTACAAGATCCGCACTGCCTATGTCCTTCTTTTCATGCTTGGCGAAGAGAGCACCCGCACGCAGCTTTTCCAGCTGTCCAAGGCTCTCAACAAGCTCAAGCACGATGAAATCGCGAACAACCTGGATGCCATCGCCGGATCATCCGGTGAAGTGCGGGCGAGGCCCATCGACGGTTCAAGTCCAGCCTCCGGTAGCGCAGCAGGCGAACCGGGCGCAGAGCCGCTCGCGGCAGGCGGCCCCGGGGAAGATGCACTCAGCCAGTTCACGGTAGATTTCACAGCTCGTGCGCGGGCAAAGGAATTCGATCCGATCGTCGGCCGCGACGAAGAAATCCGGCAAGTCATCGACGTTCTGATGCGCCGCCGCCAGAACAACCCGATCCTGACCGGCGAAGCCGGCGTCGGTAAAACGGCCATCGTCGAAGGCTTTGCGCAGAAAATCGTTGCCGGGGATGTTCCGCCCGCGCTGCTGGGCACTCGCCTTTGTGCGCTGGATCTCGGCTTGCTCCAGGCCGGCGCGTCGATGAAAGGCGAATTCGAGAAACGTCTGCGCGCGGTCATTGATGCCGTCCATGGTTCCATCGTGCCGACGATCCTGTTCATTGATGAAGCCCATACGTTGATCGGAGCCGGCGGCGCTGCCGGAACGGGCGATGCGGCTAACCTTCTGAAGCCTGCCCTTGCCCGCGGCACACTCAGGACCGTCGCGGCTACGACGTGGTCGGAATACCGCCAGCATTTTGAAAAAGACCCGGCCCTGACACGGCGCTTCCAGCCCGTGCAGGTTGACGAACCGGATGAGGAAAAGTGCTTTGCCATGGTGCGCGGCCTGCTTGGCCCGATGGAAGATCATCACCAGGTTCGCATCCTTGATAGCGCTGTGCGGTCAGCGGTATCTTTGTCACATCGCTACATTCCAGCACGCCAGCTGCCGGACAAGGCGGTCAGCGTTCTCGACACCGCCTCGGCACGTGTCAACATCTCGCAAGCAGCACAGCCAGCCCGGTTGCTGGACCTGGTTGCCCGAAAAGGTTTTCTGGAGACAGAGAAAAAGGCCCTGACCAACGATGCCGAACTGGGCATGGAGCATCAGGAACAGCTCGAGGCACTGTCCAACGCGATTACGGAAACCGAAAGCGCCATTGAGACTGTCCGCAATCAGTGGGAAAACGAGCGGAAACTGGTAGCCGGAATCCGGCGTTTGAATGCCGCTCTTGCAAAGCTTCGCGGTGTTGAACCTGCGCCTCATCCGGAAAGCGAGGCGATCGAAGATCCGCAGCACGACAAGCCCGCTCTTGTTCCGATCGATGAGATCGAGCTTGAACTTGACGTGGACCTGACCAACGAAGACGCCATTCGCGAAGCGCTCCAGGCGATGCGCACGGAGCTTTCCGAAATCCCCGAAGACGATCGCATGGTCTATGCCTATGTCGACGATGAGGCCGTCGCCAGCATCATTTCCGACTGGACCGGCATTCCGGTCGGCCGGATGGTGCAGGACGAAATGCAGACGATCCTGTCGCTGACCGACAGCCTCAACAAACGCGTGATCGGTCAGGCCCATGGTCTGGCAATGATCTCGAAGCGCATCGAGACCAGCCGCGCCCAGTTGGGCAATCCGGACAAGCCAATCGGCGTGTTCATGCTGTGCGGCCCCTCCGGTGTTGGTAAAACCGAAACCGCCCTGGCCCTTGCCGAGACCCTTTATGGTGGTGAGGAAAGCCTGATCACCATCAATATGTCCGAATTCCAGGAAGCACATTCCGTTTCCGGTCTCAAAGGCGCTCCTCCGGGATATGTAGGTTATGGCGAAGGCGGCCGGTTGACCGAAGCCGTGCGGCGTAAGCCTTACTCGGTCGTCCTTCTGGACGAAGTCGAAAAGGCTCATCCGGATGTTCACGAAATCTTCTTCCAGGTGTTCGACAAGGGTTGGATGGAAGACGGAATGGGTCGGAAGATCGACTTCCGCAACACGTTGATACTGCTGACGTCGAATGTTGGCACTGACATCATCATGAATGCTGCAAGTCACATGCTGGACGCGCCGGTTTCCAGTAATCCGGACCTCGCGGCAACCGACCCGAACGCGCCGGATCCGGAGAAGCTCGCGGAAACCTTGAGACCGGCATTGCTCGACGTGTTCCCGCCAGCCCTGCTCGGCCGTATCGTGACCATCCCCTACTATCCGCTGTCACCATCCATGCTCGGGTTCATCGTCCGGCTTCAGCTCAACCGTATTGTCAAACGGGTCAAGCAGAACCGGGATGCCGTGCTGAGTTATGGCGACGACGTGGTGAGCCATATCGTTTCACTCTGCCGCGACCCGGACAGCGGTGGCCGCATGATCGACAACATCCTGACCAACGACCTTCTGCCGAAGCTGTCACGTGCGTTCCTCACGGCGCAAATGAACGGCGAAGAACTGAAGGGTGTGACCTTGAAAGCGACGGAAACCGGTATCGAAATCGAGCCGGCCAGCTGACATCAACCAACAAAAACGCCGGACAGGTTCTCCTACCTGTCCGGCGTTTCGATTCCGCCCGGAAATCTGCCTGATTGTCGCCGGTCCTGATTCAGCCACCGATAAGAACGGTAAATTCCCCTGTCGTGATCGCGCCCCCCTTGGCTGTTGGATCGCCAATGCGGGCCGCGGGCAAACTTCCGATAAGAACAGTCAGCGACCCCATGATAATGGGGTCGACATTTGCGGGCGGAGGGCCGACACACACGCAAAGGTCCGTCATTCTCGCAGCAGGACGCTTACCGATCAGGACGTTGATCTTGCATGGCGGCGCAATCGGCAACCCCGGCGGAACGGGTGTCATCGGGCACATATGAAAATCGCCCAGGCGGGCAGCTGGTCTGGTCATGGCAGCCTCGTGCGTTGTTACACTCTTGCCAGAATGAACGTTCCTGCGACAAATACTGGGACCTGAATCACAGTCTGGCGTATTTCAGCGCTTCCGCAAGTCCTGTTTCACTGCACGCTCAAAATGTCGGCAATCACCGTCCGGTATTCCTGCAGATCCTTGCCCCCGACAGACTGCGGTGCTTCCGCTCCCGTCTCCATTTCAAAGGCCAGCGGGTCTGTCGGCTCTCCCCTGTGTCTGATTTCGAAGTGAAGGTGCGGTCCGGTGGAAAGCCCCGTAGTTCCGACGTAACCAATCAGATCACCCGCCTGAACCACAGACCCTAGCTGGATGCCATCGGCGTATTCATGCATATGCGCGTAGCGGCTGGTAATTCCGTCCTTGTGGGTAAGTTCAATGAAATTGCCATACCCGCCTCGAACATCGCGATAGGTGACCTTTCCGGAAAAGGCCGCGTGGATCGCGGTTCCAGTGGGGGCCGCCCAATCGACACCGGCATGCAGGCGTTCCGTTTTCTTGATCGGATGAAATCTCATGCCGAACTTCGATGTCAGAACACCTTTGACCGGGACAAGCATGGCGCCGGACAAGCTGACCTTGCCACCTTCGTTCACACAGGCAAAACCGCGATTACCGGGAGCTTTCAGCACGTAGCAGCGAACGGACCAATCGTCCCCACGCCGAACACCGGCAAAGAGCACCCTACCACCGCCACGCTTCTCGTCTCGAGCACTGTCCGTGAATACCAGAGTGACCCTCTCATCTGGTTTGATCGACCGCTTGAGGTCGGTCATGGGCGCCAAATATGCGATTGCCTCGCCCACGATAGAAGCGGGCACGGCATTGCGGACTGCGGTGGCATAAACACCGTCGATCAAGCGATGCGAGTTGGCAGGTTGAGTTGCCTCCTCACCCGCGATCTTCTGTTCCACGATCGTCTTGCCAAACCAGGGATCGGCGCCGGCTACATACCCGTCCCCGTCTCTTCCAACCGAATAGGCGGCTGTACCGATATACCCTTCCCGGCCGTAGATCGAAATCTGGACAGGCCGATAATAATCGCCAATCCGGCCTACCTTGTTCGGCATACGAACACCTCGCACCGCGATCTCGTCGCCTGCGATCAAATCGCTTTTGTCAAAGTTGTCCTTGACGAATTCCACCAGTGAATCCAGGACTTCCTCGTCGAACCCTTTGCCTTTCAGGAAATCCTTGAGCGGAGCCGCTTTTGCTACTTCCTCGCGTACTTCGACCCGGCTGGGCCCCTGACCGATGGGACGCTCGGTGAGATAGAGGTTCAACGTGTCAGTTGACGGTTTCAGAAACACCGGCAGATCAGGAGAACCATCGTCCGCGGGCTGCGCATCTTCTTCAACGACTATGCCCTCGGCTTCATCCCCGCCCCCGAAATTGCCGAACTGAAAGTCCGCCTCACTACCCGGTGCGCGAATAACCAGGTTGCCGTCATCGTCCAGCATCTGGCTGTCCAACACATATGCGGCAACAGACGGTACCGACGCAGCACCGTCCCCGATCGCAGCGGCTGGCACTGGACGCTCCGACAAGTCTATCCGCCGATTGGCGGCACCATCCTTCAAAAGGACCGGGTCGCCCGCCAACGGAATGACTGCAGAGAGCGCCATGTCGAAAAAAGGATCGGCTGGAACATCGAGATCCTCTTCGTTGGTCAACGCAGTGTCATCAACATCCTGTTCCAGGGCTTGGTCATTGGCGACGGTTTCGTCCGGATCTTGCTGCGGAGCATTTTCCGGAGAGGCGCTGTCCGACACCGCTTCGGCGATGTCCTGTAACCCGATTTCCTCAGGAGGTGACAGGGATATCGCGCCGGAGGAAATCAGATGGGCAATGCCGCCAGCAGCACCGCCCAGCACCAGGAACCCGATGGCCATTGCAGCATAAAGTACAATGGGTGACCGTTTCGGAGACGCCCCCTTGGCCGGCGCAGCTCCTGGCTTTGGTGGTGGTGTAGCGGTAGGGCCAGCTTGTGGCGCCTTTTGCGACGGACGGATCACGGTCCTGTCAAACTCTGGGCGATGAGCACCCGGATTTTGGTTGTCAGGCCATTGGACCATTGTGAGACCTTAAGCGCAGCGTCGCAGCTGCTCAGGCTGCCGAAAATCAATATCCCGATCATGCAGGATGATTGGGAAAGATGCAAAAAATGCTGTGTTTGAAAGCGCTTCGTCAGGAGCGCGGAAACGTGACCAGCCTGCTCCTGTCCTGTTCCTGCCGCGCGATCGTCCGTTTTTCTTCCGGCTCCATGTACATTTCGGGTAGATCCAGAGTGTAAACGGTGATGTCGGAACTGAGACCACGCAATTGTCCTTTCCAGATCTCAGCAACCGGATAGGACGAAGGCAGTTTCTCGGCGACCGATTGACTGACTGCGAGACGAACCTTGTGGTCCTTGGCAACGGATTCGACCCGGCTTGCCGTGTTGACGGTGGTACCCATGACGGTGAAGGAACGGCGATGTTCACCACCGATGTCGCCCACCAGAACCGGTCCGGCGTTAAGGGCTATGCGCAGGTCCAGCGGTGGTTGTCCGGTAATTTCGCGCAATCTGTCTAGCAGATTTATAATTTCTGTTGCGGCATCGACAGCCGATTTTTCGGGATGCTCGACCGTATTGGGTGCGTTCCACACCGCCATGATCGCGTCGCCGATATACTTGTCGATATACCCTTGGTGAGCGGTGATCACCTGTCCGATGCTGTCGAAACAGGAATTGACCACGCGCACCACATCCTTATCGGCGAGTTTTTCCGACATCTTGGTGAAGCCGACGATATCGATGAAGGCCACGACGACATGCCGGGTTTCCCCACCAAGCGCTGGCAATTGTTCGGAACTCGCCATCAGCTTGATGACATCCGGGGCAAGGTAGTGACCGAAGAGCCTCACCAGAGACCTCTGCCGGCGCTGTAGGATGCCTACCTTCCCGACAGCCGCGATGATTGTCGCGGTGACGAAGGCAACCGGAGCAACGCCTGGCGAAGGAAACATACCGAGCTCCATACTGCCAAGGCTCACGCCCAGTCCGCAAAGCACTCCGCCGACAGCCACAACAGGTAAGACGACCAGCGGAAGCGACAGACCTGCGAGCGCGCCAACCACGGCAAAGATGACCGCAAATGCGGGGACGAGACCAGCGGGAGGCTCGGTCACGATCCTTCCGGCGATAGGCGAGCCGATGAAATCGGCCAGTACAAATACACCGGCGGTTTGCGGCTGTACGCGTGGTCGCCCGCTTGGCCCCGTTTCTGCCAGCTGTTCTGGCAGATGAGGCAGGAAACGGTCAGAAAAAAGATGCTCGTCTTCATAGGGCAACAGCCCGCCGAACAGTACGATGCGGCCTTCTGCAAAACGGGCAAGTTCCTGCCTGCCCTCTTCACTTTCCAGAAGCTGCAGAACGTCGATAAGCGAAAGATACGGAACGGACGTTGCGAGGCGGGCGGATGGCACCGGAATGTAGGTTTCAGCTAACTCGACATCTGCGATACCCAAAAGCGCATCGATCAGATGTGGCGAAGCTGTGAGAGGTGAATGCGGCTCGTGTCGTCGCACCACACCGTCGCTGTCAGTTGAAACGATAACCGACCTGACACCGCCCTCACCGGCTGCAGCGGAAAACATGCGTTGAGGTACGCCTATTTCGGTATGAGCAATGAACACCTTGCCGCGGTTCTGATAGAGGAACCGCTGAAATGCCAGGTCAAAACCTTTCAATCTGGCTTCGCCGGTGCTGGGGTCCACAAAGCCGTCCGCACTATAGGCAAATACAAAGTCATAGCCCAGCGCCACCGCGCCGGCATTCAACATGGCTTGTCCGGCCTCTGCCAGAACCGGGGTCATCAGAACCCGCGGTATTGGTGCCAACCGGTCGGAGTTAAGCGCTTTTTGATCAAGGCCGACCACGACAACAGGTGCAGGACCTGCCTGCTCCTTGTTGTCCATGAGGGCCTTGATCTGGAACAGGCGGTCTGTCACCCACCCTTCCCAGATGGCCTTTTGAGCGGATAAACCGATGGCGATCCCAGCCCCTACCGCAACGAGTGCGATGAGCAAGATGAGCTGTTTTCGTCCAATGGCTGCGTCCGCGAACCGGCCGCCAAATATCATTTCACGATGACGACAGCGGTTTTCCGTCCAACCTGGACCGGGTCGATAGTGATCGTGCGCATGACGACACCATAGTCTGGCGCCTTGCCTTGCAGGAACAGCTCAACCTCTACGGCCTCGTCTTCCGGCTCACGGTTCGGCATATCGGTCAGAATATTGTCGAGCATATCGAAGCGCTTGGGTTCACCGCCCCCAAAGGAAACAAACACCGTGTCGTATTGATCGCGCAGCTTGTTGTCGAACCGCAGCATCAATGACGCAGCTTTCTTGTTTTCCAGTGTAAGGCCACGCAGCGTGACGGTCAGACCTTTGTCAGCCTTTTCGCTGTCGGTTCCGCTGTCTGCCTGCAAGCAGTTTCCCGCTCTCAGAACTTTCTGTTCAGAACCTTCTGCGGTGTATCCCTCGGAAGATACCTTGAGCACACCGGCCTGAATCCTGACTTCCTGACACGCGGAATAGTCCAGCAGGTCAACATGCCCGGTAGCGCCGAGATCGACTACGTCACCAGGCATTAGCTCGGTAAACGCGGACACATCAACACCTTCCGACTTGTCCAGCACCAGCGCAATCGGATCCGCTAGTGCAGATCCGGCTGACAGCGCAAACATCAGACCCGCGAGAGCACTCGTGGCCTGCAAACTTCGCCTTGAACAGGCATGCTTCAAAATCCGTTTCATGAAGGGCTCCTGATTCCCTGGTCATTCCAAATACGCCCGGCCTTTTCGACGCAGCCCAGCGCTGACTATGGTTCGATATTACCAGAGGATGGCGAAATGAGTGTGGCCATGGTCACAAAAATTCTTTTCAAGCGCAACAAGATAGAAGGAGACCTCGCGTGTCAGCCGGCGGGCTCCGTGTAGACACCGGCAATACCCACGGCATCTGCATACTGGCCAATCAACTCAAGCAATTTTGGTGTCAGCTCGGCGCTCAGAGGTTTGCCATCGAGTGCAGCCAATACGCCGACCAATTGAGGCATCGGTTTGGCCGCCCGTACCATAACGATATGGTCCGCACCGAACGGCAGGGCAGCCCTCAAGTTCAACACATAAGGCTTGGCTGCCTGAACCGTGGTGTCCTTGCCAAGCGGGTCTGCCTTCTTGTTGGGGGCAAGCAGACGAAGCGTGCCGTCTGCTTCCAGTGCAAACACGGCCATATTGCCTGCCTGGTCCGATTTAAGACCAACCTTGAACGCATCTCCTTCGGGGATATGCCCGACTGACGGCTGGAGTGTTCCTTCAATAGGCTGGCGCTCACGTGACAAGGCATAAAGATCGGTCAGAAAACCCCATTTGGTGACAACATCGGAAAACCGGTCGATGTTGGTCGCCTTGCCGCGCAGCACCACGTCGCCAAATTTGGTCAGGACGTCGCCTTCTTCCACATCCCAGAACAGATCCGCGGCCCCATCTTCAACGACCTTCAGGCGACCTTCCTGTTTGCCGGCCAGCTGCTGCAATACCGGTGTGGCAGCATTGGTGCTCGCAGACAGGGTCAAGACGCCGTTTTCCTGTGCGAATATCTGCTCGTTGACACGCGGCAGGACAGCGGCGCGGCTGTCACCGCTCATGGTCAGGCTGGGCGACTGGCGCCCCTCCGTTGCGACCCGTACGGTTTCCTTGAGAAACAGGCTGAGCTCCTCCATGGAGATACCGCCATCACGATCCAGGTCCGCCCTTCCCTCGACACCGCGCGCGAAGGCCCAGCTCAAGGCACCGCGCGGTTCACCGGCAATCAAAAGTTCCGGGATGACCTGTCCATCGACAGTAGCGCCTACGTAGATAACGTTGGGAAGGTCCTGAACGTCGCCTGACTGCTGCGCGTTTCCGGCCAGCATGGGCGGAAGAGGTTGAGAGCGAAGGGCGTCGTTTTCGAACGGGGGTAAACCAACCAGCCGCGTCCCCAGACGTGTGATACGTGGGTCCACGGATCGGGTCATTGTGCCCGAGTGGCAGCTATCTGCCAGAACCAGAACACTGCGCCCACCAGCAGCCCGGAGCATTGCGGCGATGTCATCGTCTCGCAGTCTCTCGCCATTACCCGGTGCCGCAATATCGAAACCGGCCAGAAGGAAGACTTCGTCCATGCCGTCTTCTTCCGAACCCTTTACCCACTCGGGCTCCTGTGCCCCATGCCCAGCATAGGACAAAACAAGAACATCATCAGCGTCCGCGCGGGAAATGAGATCCTGCCACGACGAAAGGATTGCCTGCCTCGACGCATCGGCATCGTATAGCGTGGTCAGGTCGGTAACACCGGCAGCTGTCAGTGTTTCGGCGATGTCTCGCGCATCATTGACCGCCCCCTTCAAGGGAGAAACGTGCTGATAGGCGTCGACGCCCACAACGAGTGCTCGCCACTGTCCGGCTTCCGCTGTCGAGCCAAAGCTCACTGCAATAAGAAACAGGCCGCACATTCTGGCCCAGATATATCGTCCGGACGCCAGGCCAAATGGAACATTCATCGGTGTTACCTTTTCTGTGCGAGGTTAGCCCCAGCTACCGCCGCCGCCGCCACTTGGGCCACCGCCGCCTCCACCTCCACCATTATCCCGATCCCGTAAACTAGGATCATTGATGGGATCGTACACAGGCGAAGAAGTTGGGCTTGTTGTCGTCTTTGTCCGTGTTACTGGTTTTGCACTTTGTGGGGGTGAGACTGCTTGCGGAGCCGGATTTTGCTGTGTCTGGCATCCCGCCACCATCAGCGTCAGCAGTCCTGTGACTGGCAATAAGTACAAGAACGATTTCATCTGAATATCTCCCTCAGCGATTAAAACAGATCATATCTGGGACGGTTCTGTTCCCACTGATGCTTTACCAGTGCAATCAGGGCCTCATCGCCTTCGGAAGGCGCCCGTCCAGAGGCTTCAAAGAAGTCGGCCAGGGCTTCACGGGTTTTCCGTCCCGGCTGCCCGTCAACCGGTCCTGGATCGAAACCGAGATCGGTCAGGGTCTGTTGCAACACCTTTGCCTTGAGGTTTTTCCGCGCATCGCCGAGAGCGGTCTTTGCCTGCTCGGCAGCCTGAGAAGACGGTTCTACAGCCACAGCCATGGCAAGCATCCGAACACGGTCCTGGCCTGCGGCATCGCCATCTTGCTGGCCAAGCATCCACGCGGTGTTGAATGCACCCCAGGGATCTCCGCGCTGGGCACTTTCACGGAACCAGCGAGTTGCCTCTTCCGCGTTTTTCTCAACACCCTGGCCATTGTAGTAAAGCAGTCCGATGGCCGTGCCTGCGGCGGGGTGCCCGCCTTCATGTGCTTTCATGAACCAGCCAAGTGCTGCTTCATAGTCCTGCGGCACACCTTTGCCGTCGCGGTACAGCGTCCCCATGTTCAGGTAGCCATAAATGTCGTTCCGCGATGCCGAGCGATTGTAGTAATAAACGGCGCGGTCGATGTTTTCTTCCACATGCTGGCCATTCAGGTAGAAGCCACCAATGGCATTGAACGAGAACGTGTGGCCTGCCTCCACCGACTGCAGCAGTTTGTCCAGGCCGTCCTTTTCGTTCTGGGCCGTGCCTTCACCCTTGATCTCGGCCATACCAAGCGAATGCAGAGCATAGGCGTCGCCCCGCTCCGCAGCCTTGCGGTATAGGTCGACAGCCTTCTCGCGGTCACGATCGATCCCGGCACCCAGGAAATACATGCGCCCCAGCACCTGGCCGGCACGAACATGTCCCATCTGGTAGGCCTGTTCAAAGTAACCGACAGCCTGTTGCAGGTTACCGGCGGCAAATGCTCCACGACCGCGCTGGAAGACGAACCGGCCGATCTCCGGGTAGGCAGCCATAGCTTCGGCGCAGGCCGTATCCACAGCCGCCGCATCAAGATCGTTGGCGAGCCGTCCTTCCGTAACCGCCTGCAAATCGAAAGGCTGGGTTGCCAGGCGATCGCATTGCGTTACACGGGGTTGAACGATCTGCGTGATGGTTCTTGCAGGCGTTCCTTCGACAGCCGGCAATTCCAGAGCAAATTTCCGCGCTTCACTTTCGCTGCCGATCTGCGGACGGACGGTCAACGTCGCGAGAGCAGAAACAGGAAAACGGTCGCCGGCCTGCAGCAAGCGGTTATCGGAAGCAAGCTGCAGGTCCGTATCGACAGAGACAACCTTCAACCAATCGCTTGTTGCCGGCAGATCCTCGACAGGCGCATCCGGATAGACGTTTACGGGGCCGGTGCCGATATCAGCTTCTACCGCTCCCTTCGAGGCCGTGTTGCCGAGCCATGACAGGAGAGCTTCAAGCCGCTTCGCGCGGTTTTCTTCCACCTGCTCGTTTTGCACCGGCGCTTCGGCCTGTGCGACCGTAATTGAGGCGATCGCGGCTGCAGAACCACCCCATTGGTCCTCTACTTCGTAGGAGATCAGTTCCACGTCGCCGGGTTTCGAGCCTTCCGGAAAGAACTCGAGACTGGCAAGCTCTGCCGCATCTATCACGTCCCCCTCAGCAACGGCCCGGCCTCCCGGCAGCTTCAAGGTACCTTTTTCGGGTAGCAAGGTGAGCTTCGCCTTCAGCGTTCCACCTTCCGGCTGAACCGGTTCGGGGATGCTGATCGGAACGGATTCAGCCGATGCAGATACACTGACCCTGTGATGGGCAGTCACGATCGGAGCCGGTTTGGGCGGTACGAAATAGAAGCTGGTGACGAGCGTTGAATCCTCATATGGGATCTGCTGGCCGCCGGTCTTGCGAACCACGTCATCGCGAACCTTGGTCATCAGGTCCTTGATCTCGAGCGCCGGATCAAGAGCATTTTCGACCACAGAAGAGGTGAACGGGCTCATCGGCCCCTTGCCGTCGTAGGCAACCTGACCAGGACGCGTGGCATAGGAGATGAATGTGCCGAGCTTGTTCGGAATCCGGCGCAGCCCTCTGGTCTTTCCGAGCGAATATTCTTCCTCGCCCCAAAACAGGCTTGCGATTTCGAACGGGTTGTCCCGGCAGGCGTCAAGCATGACGATCTGCAGGCTGGAAGCGGCCTTCATGTAGTCCAGCAGATGGGACACCTTGAGGCTTTCGAATTCCAGGTCGTATTGAGAGGACAGTTTGGCGTCGACAGGAAGAATGAAATTGGATTCGCCAACCTGAAGCGCATGACCGGAATAGTAGAACAGCGCCGTGTCGCCGTCATTCAGTTCCCGCAGGAACCGGCGTACGACCTGCTCCAGATCCTTCTTGTTGAGGTCCGTGCCGATCGTCACATCAAAATCGGCCTCCCGAAGGATCCTGGCGATTTCCGTCGTGTCCGTAACGGGATTTTCCAGCGGGGTCACATACTGGTATTCCTGGTTGCCGATGACCAGCGCAACCCTGCGCCCGTCCTCGGTCTGTGCCATCGCCTGGGCGGAAGGCAATGCAAGAGCAGCCCCCACCGGCAGGCTCAGAAGGCCCATCCTGACAGCTTTCCTAAACCGGCCAACAGGCTTGGTGGAGGTCATAGATTTGCCAACTCGTGTGGCAAGAGGTCGATAATCCCGTTTCTGCATAACGTCCTCAGCGCTTAAATCCGCGTGTAACTATCGCGCTAGAGCTGCTGCCTGTCTGTGATGGAACTCACACGGAGGCACTTCCGGCTCCAAAGCGTCCGGCGCCCCCGTCGATCAAATACCCTTAGGGAAAGTGATGCACACTTGTGGTTCCGACGCAAGGGAGACGACATCAGCAACCGTCAGCTGTTCAGGCAAAGCCGAGGGAATGCCACCTCAGGCAAGTGTTTCTTTTCATTTCGAGTCATCCTACGCTGCTGCAAAAGCCTGCAAATGCTCGGGAGGTCAGATGACAGACGCGTTCAGGATTCGCCAGCTGAAGGAAAGTGAGATTCACATTCCACTCGAATTGGCGATGGAGGAAGGTTGGAACCCCGGGATTGAAGACGGCCCAGCATTCTTCACAGCCGATCCGAACGGGTATTTTGCCGGCGAAATAGACGGAAAGTTGATCAACGTTATTTCGGCAGTCCGCTACGGCGATACATTCGGCTTCATCGGGCTCTATATCTGCAAGCCCGAATTCCGGACCATGGGATACGGCCACCGGATCTGGGACCATGCAATGGCATATCTGGGGTCTCGGGTCATCGGTCTGGATGCGGTAAATGAGCAGACTGCGAGTTATGCCCAGCACGGGTTCAAATCTGTCTACCGGAACATCCGGCATGCCGGCATCTCAATGTGCGATACGCCCATGGACCCGCGCCTTGCACCACTGGGTCATGGCCTTTTTCCCGGCATACGTGATTATGACCAACGCTTCTTTCCGGCTGAACGCACGCAATTCCTGAAGACCTGGGCCGCCCCCATGCTGGAAACACGTCGCGGCTTTGCCTTTGTCGAAGATGGTCATGTCAGGGGCTACGGCATTATCCGCCAGTGCCATGAAGGCTACAAGATCGGGCCCCTTTTCGCGGATGAGCCGGAAATTGCCGATACCTTGTTCCGCACACTTGCCGGTCAGGTCAAAGGACAGACCATTATCCTCGACACGCCCGAACCCAATGCGGCAGCATTGCTGATGGCGGAAAAATACGAGCTGTCACCGGAATTTGAAACCTTCCGCATGTATCGCGGCCTGGCACCCGATCTGCCTTTGGACCAGCTCTACGGCATCACAACATTCGAATTGGGCTGAGGCGGCAGTCCGCCCCGCGCCCTGTGTGTTTCCAATCAATGCTCGACTGACTGGTAGGCAAGAATGGCGCCGGCAAGGTCTTCCAGCGCTGCCCCCACCGACTTGAACATGGTGATGGCTTCTTCACTCTGCCGGCCAGGATGGTCACCCCGACAAAGCTCATACAGGTCAGCCTTGATTTCGCCTGGCGACAATACCCCGGCCTTGATCGGCTGAACGATATCTCCACCTTCGGAAAGGCACCCATCGCGGGTGTCCACGAAGATCTCTGCCCGCTTGACAAGATCGTCGTCACTCTCGCGCATGCTGGGCTTGAAGGCCCCCACAAGATCCACATGCGTTCCCGGCTTCAACAAGGCACCCTTGATCAAGGGTTCGGAAGAGAGAGTTGCGGCACTGACGATATCCGCTTCCCCAAGCGCTTCCTTCAAACTTGTTGCTGACTTCAGTTTCACCGGGAACTGGTCGGCAAGCGAGCTCACGACTTCTTCCGTCTTTTCCCTGGACCGCCCCCAGATGGTGACTTCGTCAATGGAACGAACGGCCATATGCGCGGCGATCAGATTGGGAGCAAGGCGCCCGGTGCCGAGTACCAGCAGATGCCGCGCGTCGGAGCGAGCCAGGTAGCTGGCCGCAAGTGCGGAGGCCGCTGCGGTGCGCCTGGCTGTCAATTCGCCACCGTCGATAAGCGCGAGCATCTCTCCGGTTCGTGCATCCGACAAAAGGTATTGCGCAGAAATTGCGGGAAGATTGCGCTCCGAATTGCCCGGAACCACATTGACCACCTTTACGCCCGCATATCCGCCCGGCACCCAGGCCGGCATCAGCAGCACAGTCGCATCGGGTTCACCGGGTATTTCCATGTCATGATGGTGGCGGGTTGGCATCACGCAGCCAGACCGGAACATCTTTGCCAAAGCGTCTATCAGATCAGGATATGGCAACGCATCGCGGGTCTGGTCTTCGGTCAAAAGCAGCATGTTGGGCCAATCTGTTAAGTGTTAACTTTATTGATACAAATCATATTCCCCGGAGCAGTCCAAGCATTTGCTCGGACGAAAAACTCCAGGAGAGCGTAATTTTCAGGACAAGTCGAAGATCATCATTACATAGGCGGCGAACAGTGCCAGATGAACCGCGCCCTGGAGATAGTTCGTCGCCCTGCTGCCGAACGTCAACAGGCTTATGAACAGGGTCAGCACGAGCATGATGATGTCGGCAGGTTCCAGGCCGAGCTCAATCTTGAGTCCTGTCACCCAACTTACGAGAAGAACGGCTGGCACTGTCAGACCAATGGTCGCCACCGCGGATCCAAGGCAGATATTTACAGCGCGCTGAAGCTTGTTATCACGTGCAGCCTGCAAAGCGCTGAGCCCCTCGGGCATCAGCACAAGTGCCGCAACAATGAACCCGCTCAAGGCCAGCGGTGCTCCCAGCCCCTCGATACCGAATTCCACATAGAGTGCGAGCTTCTTCGACAGGAGGATGATCGGAAGAAGTGCCCCGAACAGGCCAATGATGTGAAATGGCATCGACCGGACGACCACGCCATGATGCCCTTCATCATGGCCGTCGTCGTCGGGCTGCCGAAAGATATCGCTGTGCGTTACCGTCTGGATCGCCAGAAACACGCCATACAGCAGCAGGCACATGACGACATCGAACGCTGACTGTAGCGGAGACAGCTCTCCGCCAGGAGCCGAGTGGGTGATGCGCGGCAACACGAGTGCAAAGATTGCCAGAGGCACAAGCACCGACAGGAACGCATTCGCGCCTTGCAGATTATAGGTCTGGTTCTTGTGGCGCAGACCGCCTGCCAAAAGACACAGGCCAACCAGCCCGTTCAGGACAATCATCACGACCGAGAACATCGTGTTGCGTGCCATCGTCGGAATGGCGTCGCCCGACAGCATGATCGCAACAATCAGCGCAACTTCGATCCCGATGACCGCCAGTGTCAGGATCAAGGTACCGAAGGGTTCGCCAAGCAGGGTTGCCAGGCATTCCGCGTGCCGGACGACCGAAAAGGCGCACCACATAACCGTGACGAATATGACCGCCAGTAGCAACAGCGACGGGACAATCCCGATCGTTTCCGGTTTCAAGGCATCGCCCGCGAAGGTGAAGGCGGCAAAGACCGCAAATCCAGTGAAGCTCGGCAATTCCGATTTGAGGCTGGTCACAAAGAAACCCGATAAAAAATGAAAACAGTCTGGACAGACTATAGGCCGCCGCCGCCGCCTTCAACCAATGCCGGCAGACAAAAAAAGGCCGGCGCTTGGCACCGGCCTTCAGCTTCTGAAATGTCCGCAGGGTCAGATCGCCAGGTATTCCTGACGTAGCTGCGGATTGTCGAGGACTTCCTGTGCAGATCCGTCGAACACGACCTCTCCCATGTCCAGAATGACCGCCCTGTCGGCAAGGTGAAGCGCCGCGATTGCGTTCTGTTCAACAATGATGGTCGTGATGCCGAGATCCTTCACGCCTTCGAGGATGCGCTCGATCTCCTGAACGATCACCGGTGCGAGGCCTTCATAGGGCTCGTCCAGCAACAGCAGTTTGATGTCGCGCGCGAGGATACGTGCAACAGCCAGCATCTGCTGTTCGCCGCCGGACATGGTGATGGCGTCCTGCGACCGTCGTTCGGCCAACCTCGGGAAATGCTCGTAGATACGCTCGATCGACCATCCGACCGGCTCGGCAATCTGCGAAAGCTCCAGGTTCTCCTGAACCGTCAGTCCCGGAATGATGCGTCTGTCTTCCGGAACGAGGCCGACGCCCTGGCGGGCTGCCTGAAAGCTCTTCATGGTGTGAAGCGGCTTGTGATCGAGCCACACCTCGCCATGTTTCAGCTGCGGATCCTCCATCCGGGCGATTGCACGCAACGTCGATGTCTTGCCTGCGCCATTGCGGCCCAGAAGTGCAAGGATCTCGCCCTCACGAATGTCAAAACTGACACCCTGAACGATATAGCTTTCGCCGTAATAGGCATGCAGGTCCCACGCAGAGAAAAATGCGGGGGCGCCGCCTTGAGATTTGCGCGGCGGGACGCCGGGAGCGGACCGGCCGCTGAACTGATCGTCAAGTAGGGTCACAGATGCGCTCCTCCGAGATAAGCTTCCTGTACGCGCGGGTCGCCCTTGATCTCTTCAGGCTTGCCTTCCGCGATGATCGTTCCCTGTGCGAGCACGGTGACCTTGTCGGCAAGCGAGAACACGACATGCATGTCATGTTCGATAACCACCTTGGTGATACCGCGTCCGGCAATCCGTTTCAGAAGATCGATCGTGTTGTTGGTATCGGCGCGGGACATGCCCGCGGTCGGTTCATCGAGAAGCAGCAGCTTCGGATCCTGCGAGAGGCACATGGCCAGCTCGAGCCGGCGCTTGTCACCACGTGACAGGGAACCGGAAATAACGTCTTTTTTCTCCGCCAGGCCGACGTCCTCCAGCATGTGAAGTGCCTTGTCCTGGATTTCCGCATCCCTATCGAGCCGCTTGAACGGACGCAGTGAGAACTGTCCGTCGCGCTTTGCCATGGTGGGGATGATGACGTTTTCCAGCAGGGTGAGTTCTGCGAAAATTTCAGGGGTCTGGAACACCCGAGAAACGCCGACCTGGTTGATCTCGTAGGGCTTCATGCCTGTGAGCGAGATATCACCGAACTTCACCGTGCCGGTATCCGGGATCAACCGGCCGATCATGCAGTTCAGGAAGGTCGATTTACCCGCTCCGTTCGGCCCGATGATCGCGTGAACAGTGCCCTGCTCCACCGAGAAGTTGACATTGTTGAGGGCTCTCAGACCGCCGAACGACTTGTTGACGCCCTCTACACGTAGGATTTCCATATTCTTGTTCCTTACTCTGCAGGGGCAGTTGCACGGTTCGGTTCGGACTTGCCGGACGACCGCTTGAACAGCTTACCGATCCGGGACACGCCTTCCATGATGCCACCAGGCAGGAAGATAACGATCAGCATGAAGAGAACACCGAGCGTAAGATGCCAGCCTTCACCGACGAACAGGCCGGCAACGGAGATGACGGGGCCTTCGATAAAGTCCGGAAGGAAACCGAAAATCTCATGCAGGGTCTGCTCGTTGAAGGCAGAGAAGATGTTCTCGAAATACTTGATCAGCGCCGCACCGAAGATCGGGCCGAGCAAGGTGCCTGCGCCGCCGAGAATGGTCATGAGAACGACCTCTCCCGACGCAGTCCATTGCATGCGTTCAGCACCCGCCAGCGGATCGGTGATGCACATCAAAGCACCGGCCAGACCTGCATACATTCCCGAGATCACGAACGCCGCCAGTGTGTAGGGACGCGGATTGAGGCCGGTGTAGGTCATACGGTTCTGGTTGGTCTTCACGGCGCGCAACATGATGCCGAAAGGCGACCGGAAGATCCGCTGTGCAACGAAGAAGCCGATCAGAAGGATGACCGCACAGAAGTAGAACCCGCCCCACCCGGTCATTTCAATGCCGAACAGGTTCGCGATCAGCGGGCCTTCCTGACCGCCATTGCCATCGAACAGACGCGGGTCGCTGCGCAGAACACGCAAGCCGGTCTCCCCGTTGGTGATTGGCGTCAGAACCGAATAGGCCAGGTTATAGGACATCTGAGCGAAAGCGAGCGTCAGGATCGAGAAATAGATGCCCGACCGGCGCAGCGACACATAGCCGATGGCAAGTGCGAAGATGCCGGACGCGATGATTGCCATGATCACGGCGGGGATCGGGTTCATGCCAAGCAGCTTGAACGTCCAGACTGCGGTGTAGGAACCGACACCCAGAAACGCGGCATGGCCGAATGACAGGTATCCAGTCAGACCGAACAGAATGTTGAAACCAGTCGCAAAGAGACCAAAGATTGCAAACTTCTGCAGAAGGTCGGGATAACCGGCACCAATCGGCTCAAGCCAGATCGGCATCGTAAGCACCGCGACAGCAAAGATCGCAAAGAAGATGTAGTCGCGTGCAGGAGATGTTTTTGTAGACATTTTTTTAGTTCTCCATGACGCCCTTGCGGCCCATCAGCCCGCGCGGACGCACGAGAAGGATGACCACAGCAACGAGATAGATGATGATCTGGTCGATGCCTGGAAGAATGGCCTTGATTTCATTCATCGATGCGAAGGACTGCAGGATGCCGAGCAGGAAACCTGCCGCGACGGCTCCAGGCAGCGACCCCATGCCGCCAACAACCACCACGACGAAGCTGAGCACGAGGAAGTCCATGCCCATGTGATAGTCGGGCGGCAGGATCGGCGTGTACATGACCCCGGCTAGACCGGCGACCACTGCGGCAATCGCGAAAACGATGGTGAAACGGCGCTCGATGTTGATGCCCAACAGCCCGACCGTATGACGGTCTGCCATGCCGGCCCGGACAACCATGCCGAAGGTGGTGAATTGCAGGAAGGCGAAGACGGCTGCGATGATGGCGCCTGCGAAGGCAAGGTAGACCATGCGCCAGTACGGATAGACGATCACGCCAGGATCCAAGCCGAGGGCAGCTCCGATGTCGGCTGCTCCGCGTACGGCATCTGGCGCGGTTTGCGGGATCGGGTTGGCGCCGAAAATCGACTTGATGATTTCCTGAAGAACGATAGCGAGGCCGAAGGTGACGAGGATCTGATCGGCGTGCGCCCGGTTGTAGAAGTGCTTGATCAGGCCGCGTTCCATGATGAAACCGAAAAGCAGCATGACCGGAATGGCAAGCAGGATGGAAACCGGCACCGAATAGTTGAGCACCCAGTGACCGAAGTCTCCGAGGTATGCCTCGATGTAGGGTGTACGGATTTCGAGGGGAGTTCCCCACGCCGTCGTCTTGGTCGGATCCGTCGTCACGATCTCCAGGCTGAGAAGCTTGTTGAACGACACCGCGCAGAACGCACCAAGCATGAACAAGGCACCATGCGCGAAGTTGACGACCCCAAGGGTCCCGAAAATCAGGGTCAGTCCCAAGGCGATCAGCGCGTATGCTCCGCCCTTGTCCAACCCGTTCAGCAGTTGAAGAATAATCACATCCATGGTCTTGCCGCTATTTGCTGCGTCACTTGCGTCCTGATAAGCAGCAGCCGCCGGCGGAGATCCTCCGGCGGCTGCCGACGTTCAAGAGCTTATGCGCCGTTGTTGCACGCGCCGAGTTCGCCACCCAGCATGTCTGCCGGGTATTCGACCTGCGAACGCGGAGTGACTTCCACCACTTCGAGAAGGTCGAACTGGGAGCTCGGGTTTTCTTTACCCTTCACGACCAGAACGTCCTTGAAGCACTGGTGGTCATCTGCACGATAGAGGGTCGGACCATTGCCCATGCCGTCGAACTCGAAGCCTTCGAGAGCTGCGGCGATCGCGCAAGGATCGAACGTGCCAGCCCGCTGTGCGGCATCGGCATAAAGCAGGGTCTGGACGTAGCAGGTGTGCGCAGCCTGGCTCGGCGGGAAGCCGTATTCCTGACCGAAGGACTTGACGAAAGCCTTGGAGCCTTCGTCCTGCAGCGACCAGTGCCAGTTGGTGGAGCCGAAGATACCCTTCACGTTTTCACCGGCACCCTGCGCCATCAGACGAGAGTACAGCGGAACCACGATCACGAAGTCCTTGCCGTTGACCTGCTTGTCGCGCAGACCGAACTGAACAGCCTGGGTCAGGGAGTTCACCATGTCCTTGCCATAGTGGTTCAGAACAAGAACGTCAGCACCGGAGTTCAGAACCGGCGTGATGTACTGCGAGAAGTCACCAGCGCCAAGCGGCGTACGAACGGCAGCTGTTGTCTCCCAGCCCATGCCTTCGGTGTACTTCTTGATGGATTCTTCCTGAGACCAGCCCCAGGTGTAGTCGGCGGTAAGGTGATAGGCCTTGCGATCGGTGCCGTAGTTGTTCTTCAGAACCGGAGCCAGCGCAGCGCCGGACATTTCGGTGTTGAAGAAGTGACGGAAACCGTTCTTGCGCTTGTCCTTGCCGGTGGTGTCGTTGGAGTGGGTCAGACCCGCCATGAAGATGACGCCTGCTTCCTGGCAGAGCGACTGCACGGCGATCGCCACACCGGAGGAAGAACCACCGGTAATCATGATAGCGCCGTCTTTTTCGATCATGCGCTTTGCGGATGCACGGGCTGCATCAGACTTGGTCTGCGTGTCACCGGTCACGAAGGCGACCTTCTTGCCGTTGACGCCGTTGCCCTTGAGTTCCTTCGACGAGAAGGTGTTCAACAAACCGCCGTCGCCTTCACCGTTCAGGTGCTTGACGGCAAGCTGATAGGCGCGCAGTTCGTCTGCCCCTTCGTCGGCATATGCGCCGGTCTGCGGAACGTTGAAGCCCAGAACGACTTCAGCGCCTGTCGGTTCGTTGAGATAACCGGCAGACCATGCGCGGCTGGTGAAAATGGTCGGCGTTGCCAATGCGGCACCGCCCAATGCGCCAGCGCGCAAAATGGAACGACGATTGAGGGGTTTACGAATTAAGCTCATACTTTCCTCCCAGAAAGGCGTCGCGTACCCACCTCGGGCACGCCTGCAATAGCTGTACAGCTGCAAGCAATTCCGGCTTGTTCCCCGTCCGGGATCCCGGCTCCTCCGCACCAAAACTGCAAGCTGCAACGACTGTAAAAAAATCATCTGCAAAACAGCAATACGACTATCGGATCGCTCACCCTCACCAACTCATTATACTTTCGAAGTAATCACGGCTAATCTTCGAATTTTCTCGCGATTTTTATTGCATTGCGTCATTTTGTTTCTTTTTGATTTTCAGCCACTTACTTCTCACGCATACCGCAACGCGAAATTACCTTGACGTAAAGGTTCAAAAATCCGGAATTTCAAAACGTTAGACCAAAGTGCAAGATCGGACGGAGCTCAAAGGACGTCCGCGGCGAAATTGACGGAGACGGATACGGGCGGATAAGCTGCGGCTCTCGCCTTCGTCCCCGTACACCCGCCCGGAATCATTTCAATGAGCATCCTCACTTCCCTTGAGGACCTTCACGCACACTACGGTACTGCCGGAGAAGCGTCCTTGATCAAGGAAATCGATCATCTGAGCCCTGCGTATCGCAGGATTGTCGAGGCTTCCAACTTCTGCACACTTGCAACCTGTGGACCAGAAGGGCTCGACTGCTCTCCGCGCGGCGACGACGGCATGGTTGTCAGGATACAGGATGACCAGACGCTGCTGATGCCCGACCGGCGGGGCAACAACAGGATCGACTCGCTGCGCAATATTGTTCGCGACCCGCGTGTCTCGCTCATGTTCATGATTCCCGGCTGGAACAACGTTCTGAGGATCAACGGCAAGGCAGTACTTTCCGTCGAGCAGGACCTTATTGCCAGCTTCGAGAAAGAAGGCCATTTGCCTCGTTCGGTGATCGTGGTCACGATCGGCTCGGTCTACTTCCAGTGTGCACGCGCCATCATGCGTGCCGGCCTCTGGGAAACCGAGAACAGGACCGGCAAGGGCGACTTGCCGTCACCAGGTGAAATCATGAAGGAAATCAAGGCAAGTTTCGATGGTGAAACCTATGACCGCGAATGGCCGGAGCGTGCCAAGACTTCGATGTGGTAAGCGGTCTCCAAGGGATGCCAATGACATCGAACGACCGATACAAGACATCATGAGGCAAGCGATTGCCGTTGCCTTCCTTACCCACCAAACAGTAACACCGGTTGCCATATCGCGTTCTGCGGCCTGACCGGCTTCAAGGCGCTATTTAGCCGCAGAGTGCTTGGAACCGATCCCAATCTGCGCCATATGTCGCTGACATCCTTCAAGATACCTTCCGAGGCACAAATGACCGTCAATCCGCTTCTTTCCGACTGGACCACGCCGTTCGACCTGCCTCCCTTCGAAACGATCTCTCCCGAGCATTTCGAGGAAGCATTCGACGCCGCCATGGCGGAAGCCAAGGCGGACACTGACAGGATCGCCGATCATGAGGTGGCGCCGACTTTTGAAAACACGATTGTTGCCCTGGAGACGTCAGGAAAGACGCTCACCAAGGTTGCAAGGACGTTTTTCAACCTGACCGGTGCCCATACCAATGAGGCCCTGCAAAAGATCGAGCGCGACGTTGCACCGAAGCTTGCCAAACATTCCTCGGAAATGCTGCTGAATTCCAAGCTATACGGCCGGATTGCTGCATTGTGGGAACAAAGGGATTCGCTTGAACTCAATTCCGAAGACGCACGCGTGCTCGAGCGGTATCAGAAAATGTTCCAGCGGGCCGGTGCAGGCCTTGACGATGCCGGCAAGGCGCGGATGGCTGACATTTCGCAAAGACTTGCCACCCTCGGCACCAGCTTTTCCCAGAACGTACTCAAGGATGAGTCGGATTATCAGCTTGTTCTGGAAACCGAGGAAGACCGTGCCGGCCTGCCTGACTTCCTGCTGACGTCGGCTGCCGAAGCTGCAAACGAACGAGGGCTTGACGGAAAGCACGTCATCACGCTTTCCCGTTCCTCAATCGAACCTTTCCTTCAATTTTCCACGAACCGGCGTTTGCGTGAAGAAGCCTTCAAGGCATGGTCCGCCCGTGGAGAAAACGGCGGCCAGACCGACAACCGGGCAATCATCAGCGAAACCCTCAAACTGCGGGACGAGAAAGCCCGGATGCTCGGTTTCAAGAACTTTGCGGAGTTCAAGCTCGACGACACGATGGCCAAGACGCCTGACAACGTCAGAGGCCTGCTTGTGAAGGTCTGGGAACCGGCGGTCGCTCAGGCGCGGGAAGAAGAAGCCAAGCTGGCGGATATGGCGCGCAATGCCGGCGAAAACCATTCTATCGAGGCATGGGACTGGCGCTTTTATTCCGAAAAAGTCCGCAAGGCCGAACACGATCTGGATGAAACGGAGCTGAAGCCTTACCTGCAGCTTGAAAACATCATCCAGGCTGCCTTTGACACGGCAACACGTCTCTTCGGGCTTACTTTCAAAGAACTCAAGGGCATGCCAGTCTACCATCCGGATGTCCGGGTGTTTGAAGTACTCGGCAAGGATGGCAATCACGTCGGTCTCTTTCTGGGAGACTATTTCGCACGGTCGTCAAAAAGATCCGGTGCCTGGATGAGTGCATTCCGGTCGCAACACAGGCTGGAAGGCGACGTAACGCCGATCATCGTCAATGTGATGAATTTCTCCAAAGGTGCCAAGGGTGAAGCCACACTGCTGACGTTCGATGATGCCCGGACCCTGTTCCACGAGTTTGGCCATGGCCTGCACGGTCTTCTTTCGAATGTGACCTACCCCATGATCTCGGGCACCAGCGTCTCGCGTGACTTCGTCGAGTTGCCCTCTCAGCTGTATGAGCACTGGTTGTCTCAACCCGAAGTGCTTTCAAAATACGCCGTTCACTACAAGACCGGCGAACCGATGCCCGAGGCACTTCTCGACAAGCTGCTTGCTGCCGCCAATTTCAATCAGGGATTTGCGACGGTAGAGTATACGGCTTCCGCACTGATCGATCTCGAACTCCATCAATTGGAAGATCCGGCAGAACTAGATGTTGCAGCCTTCGAAAAGGAAGAACTCGGCAAGATCGGCATGCCGCAAGCCATCACGATGCGTCACCGTATCCCGCATTTCCAGCATGTCTTTTCGGGCGACGGCTACGCGGCTGGATATTACAGCTACATGTGGTCGGAAGTGATGGATGCGGACGCGTTTGAGGCATTTGAAGAGAAGGGCAACGTATTTGATCCGGAAACGGCTGGAAAACTGTTGACCTACATCTATTCAGCCGGTGGCCGGCAGGACCCGGAAGCCGCGTATCTCGCATTCCGGGGGCGTGCGCCACGGATCGATGCTCTTCTTGAAAAGCGCGGCTTTGCTGCCTGATCCGACCCCTTCTCCAGGCCTGCCGGCTTGCGCCGGCGGGTCAAACGTTTCCAGGACAAACCGGATGACCCACATGCAGCCTCAGGCGACCCCGACCGCTCCTCTTCTCAGAACGGGCATGGCCATGGCCAGTGTCTCAGGTGCAGCCGGCGTCGTAAGTCTGGCATTGTCCGCGCACGCCAGCGCGTCAAGCCTGATAGAAACCGCTGCACACATGCTTTTGTTTCACGCGCCTGTGTTCCTGGGCATCGGCCTTCTCGCCCAATTGCGGAGAGTGCCGCTCCTTCCCGTCGTTTTGATATTCCTTGCCGCAGGACTGTCCCTGTTCTGTGGTGACCTGTTGATGCGGGCTTTTCTGGAAAGGCGCCTGTTTGCGATGTCGGCGCCAATCGGAGGCATGATGGTGATCCTCGGATGGCTGATGCTCGCGCTCTGTGCTTTACGTGTTCGGCCCAAGTGACTAAAAGCCATCTGACAGGTTATTCCGGTAAAACCAGAACCAATTCGGATTATTTTTAGTGACTGTTTCCGCACAAATTTCAGGCGACACCCAAAAGGCCGAACCGACAGCCACCAAGGCTGAAGACTTCGTGCCGCCCTACCCGTTCCGCTATGAAAAGATGCCGCCGGTCTGGAGCCTGATCGGCATGGCCAAGCGCAATTTTCTATCTATTTGGGGCGTTGATGATTTTCAAAGCCGCCTCAGAAGCAAAAAGATCTTCACTCGTGAACTGGTGATCTGCAACCGGCCAGACGTGGTTCGTGAAGCATTCCAGACCAATCACGAGGTCTTGCAGCGCAAAAGCCCGCAAATGCGTCATGCCTTGCAGCCTCTTCTCGGCGACGGTCTTTTTATCAGTGATACCGAAACCTGGGCGAAACGCCGCAAGGTGGTAGCACCGATCATCCACGGCTCGCGCGTCAAAGGATTCGCGCCGATCATGATCGAAACCATCGAGGAACAGCGAGCCGACTGGGCATCGCAGGGCGAAGGCGCTGAGGTCGATGCGCTCGCCGATATGGCACACCTGACAGCAGAGATCATTTGCCGGACCATTTTTGGACGCCAGCTGGGCAAGGATCATGCTGCCGAAGTCGTTCAGGGTTTTTCGGATTATCAGCGCCATATCGACCAGGTCGACATCCTCTCCCTCTTCGGACTGCCCGAATGGCTGCCACGTTTTCGTGGCCGTGCGATCAAGAAACCTGTCGAGCGCATCATGACGGTGCTCGACAAGATCATCGCCAACTACGAAGCGCAGAAGGAAAAAGGCGAAGCATCCGTCATTGGCGGTTTGCTGGAAGCGAGAGACGAGAACGGCGAACCACTGAGCCGTGAGGCAATCATCAGCGAAGCTGCCGTGATTTTCATGGCCGGCCATGAAACAACTGCCAACACACTGGCCTGGGCCTGGTTCCTGCTGTCCCAATGCGACAAGAGTAGGGCAAAATTGCAGGCCGAACTCGACACGGTCCTCGCCGACCGGTCACCAACATTCCAGGACGTTCCCAACCTGCCCTACACCAAGGCTGTCATCGAGGAAACCTTGCGGCTGTATCCGCCGGTCCCGATCCTTGCGCGAGAGGCAATGGCCGACACAAGCATCGGCGGCAAGTCAGTGCCAAAAGGTTCGCTGGTCATGGTGGTGCCATGGCTTATGCATCGCAATCCGGTGCTATGGTCGAAACCGGACGTTTTTGATCCCGGCCGTTTTCTCAATCCGAAATCGAAAAAACCCAATAAATACGGGTATGTCCCCTTCAGCATCGGCCCGCGCATTTGCGCCGGACTGCAATTCGGCATGACAGAAGCAATTCTCAGCCTGGCCATTCTCGCCCAGGATTTCGAACTCAAGCTGAAAGACGGCACGGACGTCCAGCCGGTAGCGCGGTTGACCTTGCGCCCTGGTGAAAACCTGCCAATGACGCTGCACCCGCGCCATTCATGACCAAACAGACGCGGCTGGAAGATATTCCCTTCGCTGAAACTCTTGCAGAAGAGCCCGCCGCTCCTCGTCTACGGGACCTCTTTTCTCAACAGGAGGCAGAGCGGGAGGCAGCTCGGCTTCACTGGTTCGTTCATGTCAAGGACGGTGTCCTGAACACCCTTTTTCATCATTCGCTGAAGCTGTGCCCACCAGCATTCGCATCGGCTTTCGGCAATTTGCTCGTGCCGGTAATGCGCTGGTCATATCGAGACAAACTGTTTCCGCAGCGCATCAGCCGTAATTTTGAAACGCTGACCGTCAACCGCTGGAACACCGACACGGGCCGGAAAGCGGGACTGAAACGATGGTGGCACAACATCGGCCGAACGATGTCCGAGTTCTGCATCGTCAACAAGTTATGGAAAAGTGCTCGTATTGAAGTTGAAGGGCTGGAACATCTGAAAGCGGCGCAGGCCAAAGGCGCACCAGTGATCTTCACATCCATGCATCTTGGCACCTGGGAAGCACTTTTCGTGGCGATACACGAGGGGCTCGCCGGACCGAGCATCGGTCCATTTCAACCTGAACCCAACCGGTTCAAGAACCGCATTGTTCATGCGATCCGCAAGGAGCGAAACCAGTATCTTTTCCCACCGGGTCAAAGAAGCGCGTATCGGCTGCACCGGTTGATGAACAACGGGCAGTATTCCATGACCATTTTCGTGGACGAAGTTCGCGACAAGCAGGTCCATCTGCCCAGTTTCGGTCGACCATTACCGAAAAAAGGAAATGCGACCGTCGCGGTAAAGATCGCCAATTCCTGCGGCGGCACAATTATCCCGACATATCTTGTGCGACTGGGACCGGCCCGTTTCAGGATGGTCCTTCTGCCACCTCTGCAAAGACCTGAAGAAACCACCGGCTATGATCTACAGGAAACAATCCGGGCCATGAACGATGTGTTCGAACCGATCGTTCTCGAACACATCGAAGAATGGTACATGTTAGGCGAATTGAGATTGCCCAGAAAATTCGCCCAAAGCGCCTACGCGAAAGCCTTGAGCGAAAAGAACCAAGTCCGAAAGTGGTAGATTAACCCTTCAGTCGCTCGGCATGCCAGGCGACGTGGTCGCGCGCGAACGTTGACACGAAATAATAGGAATGGTCGTAGCCTGCCTGCAAGCGGTAGGTGTGAGCCGTCTTCGTTTCGGTCAATGCATCGATGAGTGCAGCGGGTTTGAGCAGTTCGTAGAATTGATCGCCTGCACCCTGATCAATCAGAACATCACCGGCCCAGCCCTTTTCCTTGACCAGAACCGTCGCGTCATGCGCTGTCCAGAGTGTCTCATCAGCTCCGAGATAGGCCCCAAGCTGTTTGCGGCCCCAGTCGGAAGCCGTGGGGTTTGCGATCGGCGCAAAGGCTGACAATGACTGATAATGCCCGGGATATTTCATTGCCAGCGTCAACGCGCCGTGCCCGCCCATGGAATGCCCGGTGATCCCGTGATGCACGGAAACTGGGAAGTTCTCGGTCACCAGATCGCGCAATTCGCTGGCAATGTAGGTCTCCATCTGGAAATGTGGCGCCCATGGAGTCTCTGTCGCGTTGACGTAGAAGCCCGCCCCCTGCCCCAGATCATAAGCCTCATCATTGGCAACGCCCTCGCCACGCGGGCTGGTGTCCGGAAAGACGACGGCAATACCAAACTCGGCGGCATGGGCCTGCAGCCCGGCTTTGGTCATGGCGTTTTCATGGGTGCACGTCAGACCCGACAAATACCAAAGACATGGCACGGGGCCGTCCTTGGCCTGCGGCGGAATGTAGACCGCAAAAGTCATTTCACAACCACAGGCTTCCGACATGTGGCTATAGACACCTTGGGTGCCGCCAAAGGACTTGTTTTCGGAAAGGGTTTTCATTGTCAGTCAATTCCAATCTCTGAATAGCCGCCTATCCAAAAGGACTTCTCCGGCCTTGCCTTGCCAGACCGGAGAGACGCAGCATGCGCGTCCCCGCTTTCGCAGGGACGACGCCTTGGCAAAATGTCGGCGGGGTACGCCTGACGTTCGATCAGTAAACCACCACCGAGCGGATCGATTCACCGGAGTGCATCAGATCGAACCCCTTGTTGATGTCTTCGAGAGGCATCGTGTGGGTGATCATCGGATCGATCTCGATCTTGCCGTCCATGTACCAGTCAACGATCTTCGGAACGTCCGTGCGGCCACGCGCGCCACCAAATGCGGTGCCTTTCCAGACGCGGCCGGTCACAAGCTGGAACGGACGAGTCGAGATCTCAGCACCAGCCGGAGCAACACCGATGATGATGCTCTCGCCCCAGCCCTTGTGGGCTGATTCAAGCGCCGTACGCATGACATTCACGTTGCCGGTCGCATCGAACGTATAGTCGGCCCCACCTTTGGTGAGGTTCACAAGATACGGAACAAGGTCGCCGTCTACTTCACTCGGATTGACGAAATCGGTCATGCCGAAACGCTCCGCCATCTCTTTCTTTTCCGGGTTCAGGTCAACGCCGACAATCTGGTCGGCACCGGCAAGACGCAGACCCTGGAGAACGTTCAGACCGATGCCGCCGAGGCCGAAGACAATCGCACGCGAACCGATTTCCACCTTTGCGGTGTTGATCACCGCACCGATGCCGGTCGTAACACCACAGCCGATGTAGCAGACCTTGTCGAATGGCGCGTCCGGACGGATCTTCGCCAGAGCGATTTCCGGTACGACCGTGTAGTTGGAGAAGGTCGATGTGCCCATGTAGTGCAGGATCGGGTCACCATCGAGGGTCGAGAATCGGGACGAGCCGTCCGGCATCAGGCCCTGCCCCTGTGTCGCGCGGATCGACTGGCAGAGGTTTGTTTTCGGATTGAGGCAATATTCGCAGGTCCGGCATTCCGGCGTGTAGAGCGGAATGACATGGTCGCCCGGCTTCAGGGTAGTCACACCCGGGCCAACCTCGACAACGACACCTGCCCCTTCGTGACCCAGAATCGCGGGAAACAGACCTTCCGGATCCGCACCCGACAGGGTGAATTCATCGGTATGGCAGATGCCGGTTGCCTTGATTTCCACCAGCACTTCAAAAGCGCGCGGGCCTTCAAGCCTTACAGTGGTGACTTCAAGCGGTTTTCCGGCCCCAACGGCCACAGCGGCGCGAACTTCCATGAAGGATCTCCTGATGTGTGTTTCCCGGGGAGAGTTAACGTCCATATCTGCAAATGCAAGAACCGATGCGGCATCCGCTGTCGGGATTGCGCTATTCGATGAAATCTACCCCGCCCGACACCTTGCAGGAAGCGCTGAAATCCATTGTTTCTCCGAGGGTTTGGTTAGTCTGGCACAATTCATCGCAGGCCGTAAGACACCCATGTCGCATTCAGACAAGCATGCGACTGAAACCTTATACGCAACCTCGACCCCAATCGCGAATATGCCTCCCAATGGACGAGACTCCGGCCGTGTCGCTAAAGTCGTCGTTCAATTGCGTATTGACCCTGACGGCCGGCCGAGCGGATTTATCCGATTTGCTTGCCGGCAACGTGCGGAGCCGCTGCTTCATGAAGCGATATTCCTTTCTGGAACTGGCGAAAAACGCCTTTTCCGCGCACCAGAACTGGGGCCGCCAGTGGCGCGCTCCGGAACCCAAGGCCGAATATGACGTCGTGATTGTCGGCGCCGGCGGGCACGGTCTGGCAACTGCCTATTACCTTGCCAAGGAACACGGCATCCGCAACGTCGCGGTCATCGAAAAAGGTTGGCTCGGCGGTGGCAACACCGGTCGCAATACGACCATCGTGCGCTCCAACTATCTGTGGGAGGAAAGCGCCGGGCTCTACAATCACGCAATGGGCTTGTGGCAGAACCTGTCCCAGGAACTGAACTACAACGTCATGTATTCTGCACGTGGCGTGATGATGCTCGCGCACACGGTTCACGACGTTCAGGTGGCACAACGCCACATTCACGCCAACCGTCTGGCAGGCGTTCAGAATGAGTGGCTGACGCCGGAAGAGGCAAAGGAATATTGCCCGCCTCTGAACATTTCAAAGAACATCCGTTATCCGGTCATGGGCGCAGCCTTGCAGCGCGTCGGCGGCACCGCCCGTCACGATGCGGTCGCCTGGGGCTATGCCCGCGGTGCTGATGCCCTGGGTGTCGACATTATCCAGAACTGCGCCGTCACCGGCATCCGCCGCGGCCAGAATGGGGCCATCGAGGGTGTGGAAACGGTCAAAGGTTTCATCAAGGCCAAGAAGGTCGGTGTCGTCGCAGCCGGTCACACGTCTGTCGTCATGGACATGGCCGGCGTCCGGCTGCCGCTGGAATCCTTCCCCCTGCAGGCACTGGTCTCCGAACCCGTGAAACCCGCCTTCCCGTGCGTGGTCATGTCAAATACGATCCATGCCTACATTTCGCAGTCCGACAAGGGCGAGCTTGTGATCGGTGCGGGCACTGACCAGTTCGTGTCCTATTCGCAGGCTGGCGGCATTCACATCACCAACCACACAATCGACGCGATCTGCGAACTATTCCCGCATTTCCGGCGCATGCGCATGCTTCGCAACTGGGGTGGCATCGTCGACACGACGCCTGACCGTTCGCCCATCCTGTCGAAAACCCCGGTTCAGGGGCTCTACGTCAACTGTGGCTGGGGCACAGGCGGCTTCAAGGCGACACCCGGATCCGGCCATGTCTTCGCGCATACGATTGCCAAGGATGAGCCGCATCCGATCAACGCACCTTTCACCATCGACCGGTTCCGGACCGGCCGCCTCATCGACGAAGCCGCTGCAGCGGCCGTGGCCCACTAGGGGAGATCACAAGAATGCTGCTGATTTATTGCCCCTACTGCCAGGTCGAGCGTGCAGAAACGGAATTTGCCTGCCGCGGTGAAGCCCATATCGCGCGACCGGCCGATCCGAGCCAGGCCACGGACGAGGACTGGGTGGAGTTTTTGTACATGCGCGACAATACCAAGGGTGTAGCCGCCGAGCGCTGGCGCCATATTCACGGCTGCGGACGGTTCTTCAACGCTGTCCGCGATACCGTCAGCGACAAGTTCCTGAAAATCTACAAGACCGGCGAACCGAAACCGGATCTTGAAGCGATTGCCAAGGAGGCCGGCAAATGAGCCAGCCATTCCGTACTGAAAAAGGCGGCCGGATCGACCGCGCCGAGCAACTCACCTTCACCTTTGACGGCGAGGAAATGCAAGGCCACAAGGGCGATACCCTTGCCTCTGCGCTGCTTGCCAATGGTGTTCACCTGGTCGGTCGTTCGTTCAAGTATCACCGTCCGCGCGGCATTCTGACTGCCGGTTCGGAAGAACCGAACGCGCTGGTCGGGGTTTACCGCAACGGCGATCAGACGCCGAACCTGCGCGCTACACAGGTTGAGCTTTATCAGGGCCTTGAAGCCGTTTCACAGAACCGTTTTCCCTCGCTCGGGTTTGACATCGGCGCCGTGAACGATCTGCTTTCGCCGCTGTTTCCGGCCGGGTTCTACTACAAGACCTTCATGTGGCCGCATGCCTTCTGGGACAAGGTCTACGAGCCGATCATCCGTTCTGCGGCCGGTCTCGGCAAACCGCCGAAAAACCCGGATCACGACTTCTACGGCAACATCTACGCCCACTGCGACGTTCTTGTCGTCGGCTCCGGACCAACCGGACTTGCAGCGGCTCTGGCTGCGGCAGAGACCGGTGCCAAGGTGATGCTGGTCGACGAGCAGGCTGAATTCGGCGGTTCGCTGCTTTCTGAAGTCAGCGCAAGCATCGACGGAAAGGATCCTGCGGAGTTCGTTTCGGAAACCATCGCCAAGCTTGCCGCGATGGACAATGTCACACTCCTGCCGCGCACAACGGCCTTCGGATATTTTGCGCATAACTTCATTTCGCTGGCAGAGCGCATCACCGAACATTTGCCCAACCCGGATCCCAAACTGCCGCGTGAACGACTGTGGCAGGTGCGCGCCAAGGAAGTGGTGATTGCAGCCGGTGCGATAGAACGTCCGATGGTGTTTCCGGAGAATGACCGACCGGGCATTCTGCTTGCGGAAGCTGGAAGAACCTACCTCAACCGCTATGGCGTCAAAGTCGGCCACAAGGTTTTGGTGGCGACGGCCTGCGACAGTGCGTGGCAAGCGGCATTCGACCTTGCGGACCATGGTGTCGACGTTGCCGCCATCGTGGACATGCGCGAAACGCCGCCTGAAAGCCTGGTTGCAATCGCTGAAGCCAGGGGCATTCGTGTCGAGGCAGGATGCGTTGTAACAGGAACTCTCGGTCGCAAGCGTGTCAAAGGCGCCTTGCTCGGCCGGATGATGACATCGGGACAGGTTGCCTCCGGTGGCCAGATTGCGTGCGACGCGCTTTTGATGTCCGGCGGCTGGACTCCGACCGTCAGCTTGTATTCCCAGTCCCGCGGCAAGGTCGTCTGGGACGCGGACAAGGGGGCCTATGTTCCCGGTATTTCCGTTCAGAAGGAACGTTCGGCAGGCGGCTCCAAAGGCCTTTACGGCCTGCAGGCAACGCTTCACGACGGCTATGCGGCCGGTGAAGAAGCAGCCAGGGCCGCAACCGGCAAGTCCGCCAAGGTGACCTATGTCACGGCAACAGGTGGAGAAGCCGGAACAGGCGGTATCCTCGGCGCCCTGCCCCACGATCGGAACGCTTCACGGGTCAAGGCATTCGTCGATTATCAGAACGACGTTACCGCCAAGGACGTCAAGCTGGCCGTGCGCGAAGGCATGCAGTCCATCGAGCATATCAAGCGCTACACCACCACCGGCATGGCCACCGACCAGGGTCGTCTTTCGAACATGAACGCCCTGGAGATCGCGTCAGGGGCCTTGCAGAAGCCGGTAACGGATGTCGGGCTCACCACATTCCGCCAGCCCTACACTCCAACGACATTCGGTCTCTTTGCCGGTGTATCGCGTGGCGACTTCTTCGACCCGGTTCGCAAGACACCTTCCCATGACTGGGTGGTGGAGAACGGCGGCGTCTATGAGGACGTTGGCCAGTGGAAGCGCACTTGGTACTTCCCGAAGAACGGTGAAGACATGCATGCGGCGGTTGCTCGCGAATGCAAAACCGTCCGCGAAAGTGTCGGGCTGTTCGATGCCTCCACGCTCGGCAAGATCGAAATTGTCGGACCGGATGCGGCCGAATTCCTGGAGCGGATGTACACCAACCCGTGGAAGAAGCTGGCGCCCGGCCGCTGCCGCTATGGCCTGCTGCTCAATGACGCCGGTTTCATCACCGACGATGGTGTTATCGGACGCCTTGCGGAAGACCGTTTCCATGTAACCACCACGACCGGCGGCGCGCCGAGTGTGTTTGCGACCATGGAAGACTACCTGCAAACAGAATGGCCGGATCTCGATGTCTGGATCACGTCGACCACCGAACAGTTTGCGGTCGCCGCGGTTCAGGGGCCGAAGGCTCGGGAGGTAATTGCGCCCTTTATCGAAGGTGTCGATCTCTCCGCCGATGCCTTCCCGCACATGAGCGTCAAGGAAGCGACCTTCTGCGGCGTTCCCTGCCGGCTTTTCCGGATTTCCTTCACCGGTGAACTCGGCTTCGAAATCAACGTTCCCCGCCGTCATGGCAAGATGATGTGGGAAACGCTCGCCAAGGAAATCGAGAAGCACAACGGCACCGTATACGGAACGGAATCCATGCACGTTCTGCGCGCCGAGAAGGGTTACATCATTGTCGGTCAGGACACGGACGGTACGGTTACCCCGCAGGATGCCGGCATGAGCTGGGCGATCGGCAAGAACAAGTTCGACTTCGTCGGCAAGCGTGGCCTGGCCCGTACTGACCTTGTTGCAGAAGGTCGGAAGCAATTCGTGGGCCTTCTGACGAAGGACCCGAAAGTGAAGCTGGAAGAAGGTGCCCAGATCACGACAGCCGAGAACCCCGCCACCGGCACGCCTGCGGAAGGTCATGTCACCTCGTCCTACTACAGTCCGGCGCTCGACCGTACGATTGCCCTCGCGATCGTGAAGAACGGGCACGCACTGGAAGGCAAAACGCTCTATGTGCCGATGCCGACCGGAAGCATTCCGGTCGAGGTCACGAGCACGGTGTTCTATGACAAGGAAGGAGCACGGATCAATGTCTGAACTTCTGGCAAACGATCTGATCACGCCGGACGCAGGTGAAACACCGCTTCTGAGCCTACCGTCGGTCTCCATCCTGAAAGCTGCGCCCATGACGCGACTTTCCCTGCGTTGCCGTGAAGCTGCGCAAAAGGAAGCAGGCTCGGCATTTGGCGCCTCACTGCCGCTTTCTCCCTTGTCGAACTCCACTTCCGCCAAGCGGGCAGCGCTCTGGATGGGGCCGGACGAGTGGACATTGCTTGCACCTGAAGAAGACCTCAGGGCGGTGTTCGACGGCATCGAGGAAAAACTCTCAACGCATCCCCACGCCCTGGTTGATATCTCCGACCGTTCGGAAGCGATCATCGTCAGTGGCGACAAGGCTGCCTGGTTGCTCAACACCGGGGTCTTCATCGATTTCTCGCTTGAGGTCTTTCCGGTCGGCACAGTGACAAGGACCCTGTTTCACAAGTCTCCGGTGATGATCTGGCGGACAGGTGCGGACACATTTGTGGTGGAAGCCTGGGTTTCCTTCATGGACTACGTGGCAGGTCTGCTTGTCCAATCGGCTACAGAGCTGGAAGCAGCCTGACCGGGGTCGGTGAAAACACCTGATTTTAACGAAACTTTGCGAGCCTCGCGGAACACATCGTTGCGCGAGGCTCGCTCTTATGTCCGAACAGGTTTCCAGAAAACTCCGGCTGGCGGAGCTGCTCGGCGCACTCAGTCACGCTTTGGACATCACGGAAGGCCAGCCGCGTGGTCACTGCGTTCGCTGTTGCTGGATCGGCATTCATATCGGACGGCAAGTCGGGCTGACTGAAGCGCAACTCAGCGATCTCTATTACACGCTGCTTTTGAAGGACCTTGGCTGTTCAAGCAATGCAGCGAGGATCTGCGAGCTTTATCTCACCGACGACCTGACCTTCAAACACGACTTCAAGACGATCAGCGACAGCCTGCCTGCGGCCCTGCGTTTCGTGCTTTCTCACACCGGGTTGAAGCACGGCTTTGCAGAACGTGTGCGCGCCATCGTCAACATTCTTCAAAATGGCGGCGACATTGCAAACGAGATGATCGAAACACGCTGCACGCGCGGCGGCGACATTGCCCGCCAGATGCACTTCTCGGAAACTGTCGTATCCGGAATTTACAGTCTGGATGAACATTGGGACGGCAAAGGACGGCCGCACGGCATTGTGGGCTCCACCATCCCGGTATTTTCCCAGATCGCCTTGCTGGCACAGGTCATGGATGTCTTTCAGATCAATGCAGGCGTACAGGGGGCCTTGCAGGAATTGAAGGAACGGGCCGGCAGCTGGTTCGACCCCGCCTTGGTGGCTGCAGCAGAAACCGTCGCAAGTAATCCCCAGTTCTGGAACGCCTTGAAGTCGGACAACCTCGACAAGATCGTCTACGGCCTCGAGCCAGCGCAGAACATTCGTTTTGCAGATGAGGAGCAGCTCGACGACATAGCCCACGGCTTTGCGCTCGTGATCGACTCCAAAAGTCCCTACACCGCCGGACACAGCGAGCGCGTAACGCTTTACACCGACATGATCGCAGAAGAGTTGGGTTACGGAATGCGTGACCGGCAGTTGCTGAGACGGGCGGCTCTCCTGCACGACATCGGCAAACTCGGCGTCAGCAACTCAGTCCTCGACAAGCCCGGAAAGCTCGATGACCTGGAGTGGGAACAAATCCGCATGCATCCCGTTTACTCCGACGAGATCCTCTCCAGGATCGATACGTTCAAGGACCTGTCGCCGATCGCGAGAGGGCATCATGAAAAACTGGACGGCCGCGGATATCCGGACGGGCTGACCGCAAGCAGGATTTCGATGGAAACGCGTATTGTCACGACGGCGGATATTTTCGACGCATTGACCGCAGAACGGCCTTATCGTGGACCGATGCCGTTGCCCAAGGCACTCGGCATCATGGAAAGCGAAGCCGGCACAGCCCTGGATGCAAAATGCCTTGCTGCGCTCAAACGGGCGACGGAGCGAATGGAGCAGACAAAGGCTGCCTAAATTGGTCGCAAAGGTGGCCAAATCAACCTATTCCCCTTGCAACTTTAAACGTGAGGCCTTCACTCTGCGCCCATGCTGAAAATCGGTTCTTACAACATACAAAAATCAATAGGCGTCGACGCGCGCAGGCGGCCTGACCGGACGCTCAAGGTTATCCAGGAACTGGACTGCGACATCCTGGCCTTGCAGGAAGCAGACAAGCGCTTCGGACCACGGGAAAGCACCCTCGACAGAGACACGATTCTTCAGGAAACGGATTACCGCCCCGTTCCGTTCGCGACGGGCGACAAGAGCCTGGGCTGGCACGGCAACGCTATTCTTGTTCGAAATTCGATTGGTATTCTCGACCATCGCCGGCTAGATCTGCCAACGCTGGAACCACGTGGTGCGGTTGCTGTCGACCTTGAAGTTGCCGGTGAAAAAATCCGTGTGGCAGCCATGCACCTGAGCCTGATCGGTCACTTTCGAAAAAAGCAGATAACCTCGCTGATGCATCAGCTGCACGAGCATCTGGATTATTTGCCGACAGTGCTGATCGGAGACCTGAACGAATGGCGAGACACGGCAGGCAGCATCAAGCTGTTTGAAGAACGCTATGAGGTGACGACGCCGGGACGGAGCTTTCCCAGTCCCCTTCCCGTCGGCAGCCTGGACCGGATCATAACCAGCCCGGAGTTCGTCGTCAGGCAGGCTGGCGTCCATAAATCGAAGACGGCACGCGTTGCTTCGGACCATTTGCCGGTCTGGGCCAACCTCACCCTGGAGCCGGCCGGACATCTACCCGGTTAGAAATCGCCTTTATCAGGCAATCAGCTTGACCATGACGAAGTAAAGCCCGGCGGACAGGACGGCAGCAGCCGGAACGGTGACGACCCAGGCGGCAACGATGGTCATGAAATGCGCCCGGCGTACCAAGTGACGACGTGCCTGCTCCTCGCGATTGCGGACAGGTCGCACCACGTTGCCATTGCCTTGTTTCTGGTTCACGAAATCCAGGCGGCGCTTTGAGCGTTCCGTATACCACTCCCGGAAGAACCCAACACCGAAGACAGCTCCCACGGCGATGTGGGTGGAACTCACGGGCAGTCCGAAACCCGAGGCAACAATCACCGTGATGGCAGCTGATAGCGAAACGCAGTAGGCCCGCATCGGATTGAGCTTGGTAATCTGCTGGCCAACCATTTCGATCAGGCGCGGGCCGAACAACAATAGGCCGAATGAAATGCCGAAGGCACCGACTGCCATTACCCAGAGTGGAATGCTCACCTTGGCTGCGACGTCTCCGAGTTCCGCCGTGTGAACGATGGCGGCAAGTGGGCCCACAGCATTTGCAACGTCGTTCGCTCCGTGTGCAAAGGACAGAAGAGCCGCCGAACAGACAAGCGGCACGGAAAACAGGATGCGGAGAGACTGGTTGCGGTTTTCCAGCCCTTCAGACTGACGCCTGATCAGCGGTCGCACGATTGCCCAGACCGCAAGCCCGACAACAACACCAAGCAACAATGACATCGGCATGTCGATATGCACGATCTTCTTCAGGCCCTTGAGTGCCAGATAGCTGGCAAAGGTTCCCGACATGACACCGATCAGAACCGGAACCCATTTGCGGGCAGCGGCGATTTTGTCGTCCTGATAGATGATGAAAGTCTTGATGAAGGCCAGGAAACCTGCAGCAACCAGACCGCCTAGGAATGGCGAGATGACCCAGCTTGCTGCGATACCGCCCATTGTCGCCCAATTGACCGCGCTGAAGCCTGCCGCCGCAATGCCAGCTCCCATGACGCCGCCAACGATGGAATGCGTTGTCGAAACCGGTGCACCGATCCAGGTAGCAAGGTTGATCCAGAGTGCGGAGGATACCAGGGCCGCCATCATCGCTGCCATGAAGACATTGGCATCGGCCACCGAAGCGGGATCAATGATACCCTTGGAGATGGTGCTGACGACATCCCCACCTGCGATCAGGGCCCCTGCACTTTCAAAGACGGCGGCAATGATCAGCGCCGTCAGCAGTGTCATGGCCCGCGAACCGACGGCGGGGCCAACGTTGTTGGCAACATCGTTGGCACCGATATTGAGTGCCATATAGGCGCCGATGGCTGCCGCAGCGACGATAATGACCGTTCCCGGTGCTCCCGACATGGAGGCACCGGCGCCAAGGGCGCACAAGACGATAAAGACCAGCGCGATACCCGGCGCAATCAAGCCACGTCCAAGAGACCCGGCGGCCTCTTCCATGTAGCTCAGCTTGTCGAGATCCTTGTCGAGGGTCGGCTTTTTCAAATTCGGCATGGGCGTTCCAGTCGGGAAGTCCTTTGAAGGCAAGTCTTGCAAGCCAAGCGTCATCTGGCGCCTGCCTTAAACAATCGTCCGAAAAGGTCAACCAAAACGGCCCTCATTGGCCAAAATTTCTTAGTTGGGTAAATTTTCCAGTTTGCGAAGCACCTTCACGAGGCCCGGATCGCCGGCAAGCCGCATGGCTTCCTGGATCGGAAGCCACCGGACGTCGCGCTCGTCCTTGTCGGGAAAACTGCTTGTCGTGCTTTCCACGTCGACAAGGAACACAAGAACTTCCGTCCTGAGCTGTAAGCCGCCTTCGCCGCCTTTGTGTGACTGAAAACTGGCAAAGGGTTTCTTCTGCGCATTTCCGATAACGCCTGCCTCTTCGAAAGCCTCCACCGCTGCGGTGTGGTGTGCTTTCAACGACATGATCGGCCAGCCTTTGGGAAGAATCCAGCGATGCGTGGATTTGGTCGTCACAAGCAGGACTTCCCGCTCCCCGTCGCGCAAACGATGGCACAACGCTGCGATCTGCAATCTCGAAGGGCGCCGGAACAACAGAAGCAGGTTCTGAAACCAGGAAGTCCGGGTGTCGATTGCTGAATAAAGCTGCGCCATGGTGCCCTTTCCGAAATGTTGGTGACACTCGGAAGATAAGGCCGGAACTCGGGCTTGTCCAGAAAATGCGCACTGTGTGCTGTTTGTTATCCGTCGAACTTGTTAGGGCAGAACGGAGTTCTCATGAGAGGACGAGCTTGAGCGCCGTGAATAGGCCGGCGGCCAGCAAGGCTGAGGCGGGAACAGTGACAACCCAGGCTGCGATGATGGTGATCAGGCTTGATCGACGCACCAGGAGGCGTCTGCGACGCTCTTCCCTGTTTTTCATCATCTTGCGCGGTTTCATGACCCCGCCTTCCGCAACATACTTGTTGCGATACCATTCCCGGTAAAAACCCACACCGAACAGCGCACCAACCGCAATATGAGTGGACGATACCGGCAGCCCCGCACCAGAAGCCGTCAGCACGGTCGCGGCGGTTGCCAGGGTGATGCAAAAGGCACGTACGGGACTAAGTTTGGTGATCTTCTTGCCGACAACAGTGACAAGCCGTCTGCCGAACAGCAAAAGACCGGCGGAAATCCCGCATGCGCCGACTGCACTCACCCAGATCGGCACTTCGGGATTGAGCGCCCCCAGATACCAAAATACGAGATCCGGAAAATCATTCGATTGGCTGAGAACGATGGCTGCCAGCGGCCCGATGGCGTTTGCAACGTCGTTGGCACCATGGGCAAATGACAGCAAACCTGCCGCGACCATGAGCGGTACCGCAAACAGGTTGCGCAACGCGCGCGCACTGTTTTCCAGCGTAAGCGTTTGGGCGTGGATTACCCGGCAATAGATCCGCCAGACAACGAAGCCGACGGTGAGCGACAGCACGATGGCGAGCCATTCAGGAACATAGATGAGACGGTCGGACGTCTTCAGCAGAATGTAGCCGGTGAAGGTCGCCCCCATGAGGCCCAGCAGTATCGGCAACCAATATCTGGCAGCTTTCAGCCGGTCCGGCGTATAGACGACCCTTGAATTGATAAAGGCCATGATCCCGGCCCCGACAAGACCGCCGAGCACCGGAGACAGAACCCAGGAAGCAGCGATTGTCGAAATGGTTGTCCAGTTGATGGCTGCAAAGCCGCTTGCCGCGATCCCGGCGCCGACAACACCGCCAATGATCGAATGGGTGGTCGAAACAGGTGCGCCGATCACAGTCGCGAAATTGATCCACAAAGCTGAGGCTGCCATGGCCGTCAGCATTGCCAGCGTGAATTCCGAACTGTTTCGGACATCGCTGGGGCTCAGGATATCTCCGGAAACGGTCGAGACGACATCCGCTCCGGCAAGCAATGCGCCCGCGCTTTCGCAAACGGCCGCAATCAGCAAGGCGCCAGTGAGGCTGACGACACGCGCGCCCACGGCAGGACCGACATTGTTGGCAACGTCGTTAGCGCCGATATTGAGCGCCATGTAGCCGCCAATTGCACTGGCGGCCACAAGGATGAGCATGTTGGAGAAACCGCTGGAAGACACCTGGAATGCGGCCACGCAGGCGCAGATCACGAGGAACACCAGGGCAAGACCCGGTCCGACAAGACGTCGGCCCATAGCCTCCGCCGCCTCACTGACAAAGCTGATCTTGTCGAGATCCTTGTCCAGAGCCTTCTTTTTCAGGTCCTTGTTGGTGAGCACCCGAACACGCCTCGCTATCCCTCAGGAAATGTCTAACAGATTTGCGATTTGTGCTGCCGCAAAAACCGTCTCAGCGCCGGCTCTTCGGCGGCCTCGATTGCCTTCGAGAAGGGCAGCCAGACCCTCTTGCGTTGCCCGATTTCAGGAAAGTCTTTCAATTGTTTTTCAAAACGGATCTTGAAGACAATCACCTTGGTACGGATCTTCAATCCGTCCGCAAGGCCCTTGTAGGACCGGAAGCTGCCAATGGCCCGCGGTTCGGCCGTGCCGACAATTCCCGCTTCCTCATAGGCTTCGATCAACGCCGTTTCAAATGCGGGCTTGTCCTTTTCAGGCCAGCCTTTCGGCAAGATCAAGCGGCCGGTCTCGCGGGTCGAGACCAGGAGAATTTCAGGCTCCGCCTCGCCCGGACGCACGCAAAGAGCCGCGATCTGCAGACGGAGCGGTTTGACAAACAAACCTGCAATACCGTGCAGCCACGATGCATCCCGCGCTGTCAGTGCCTTAGCGAATCCCATCTCCACACCTGTTGTTCTGGAACAGCAGGTGTATAGGGAGTTCCCTTAGGGACGTCTAGAGAAAAGTGCACTCGGTGCGCGCACATTTTTATTACAAATATTACAAGTCCGCTTCAGGCCGCCGAAACGGAAACGTGATCGGCTGTCCAGGCTCCCGGCCAAACTTCCGCCTTGCCGGACTTCAGGTCTCGAAGTTCGTTGAGGGGGACCGAAACGACAAGGAACGGTTCTTCCCCGTTGCTTCCAGAGGTCGCGGCTACCTCTGCGGCAACACCTGTAAAACCGAATTCCTCTTCACACGGCAAATACAGCGCCGCCCCGGAAACGTTGGTGTCGTTCTGCGTTGTGCCCTTTGATGTGCCAACAAGACCGCATACGGCGACCGCGCACATGAGCTCAACCGCACGTGCCTTGGCACAGCCGAAGACACGGTGATAGCCGGAGAGTTTTTCCGTCATTGAAGGCACTAGCAGAAGATCGAGATCCAGCTTCGCCAGCAGGCTGCTGAGCGCCGGCATTTCGACATCCAGACAGATCAGGATCGCCATCTTCAATCCGTCGAGCTCGAACGTCTTCAGATCAGCTCCAGGCACCAGATGCCAGATCTCCGGATCCTGCTCAAACGGTGTGAGGCACAATTTGTCCTGACGGATCTCGCGCCCGTCGGCTGTCAGCAGAACGGCTGTGTTGGTGAAACCCGCAGGCGCCTGAACAGGCATCGATCCAGCCAACAGCGACACACCATACTTGGCAGGTAGCGGAGCAAGTATCGCGAGCAAGTCGGTGCCCACGTCCGCCAGGAACGCCATTTCCTGGTCAGGCAGCAGACCTTCGGGTTTGAACGCCAGGCAACATTCCACAAGATATTCAGGAAGCATCAGGAGCTTTGCGCCCTCTCCCGCGGCGCGCTGCATTCCCTCTTCTATCTGTGCAGCAAAAGCTGCCACCGAAGCTGGAGCGCGGCTCAGGTTAAAGGACCAAAGTGCAATGGGATAATCTGTCATGGTGCCCGACGTCTCGATAACTAAGACGCAAGACTTAAAGGCAGCACGTAGAGCGTTTCAAGCCCTTGTCTGTCTTTCGTTCACCTGAACTTGGCTCGTCCGGTATTTCCGGAAGGTTCAATCGATGAACAGTCCGAGAAATGCTACCAGAACCATCAGAAATCCTGTTCCGACAAGGGCTGCTTTCGGCTCTTGCGGCAGGGCGGTGAGTTTTGCTGAACGTCTGACTTCCCGAATCCCTTTCAGGGCCCGGTCCGTACGCCTGTCTATTTCTTCGAAATAGGGCGAAAGCTCATTCTGAGCACGCATGCCTGATCCTCACGATTCCTTCGTGGGTTCAAACCTTATGCCCGGAGACTTAGCGTTTGGTTAATTCACGTTTACCTGCGCCGCATCAAAGGCGGGTTTTCTGCGGATCCGCGACATCAAGGATGCGCAGTTGCACCTTGGGTGTCCCCTGCCAGGTGTCGATTGACAGCGTACCTGCCACATGCAGCGACTGTCCCCGGCCCTGCAAAAGCATCTGACCGTGCGGTTTGTCGTCCGCCTTGAAGCAGATTGCCTTTAACGCAGTCCCGTCACCAGAAGTAATCGAGGCTCGGACATGTCCCTTACCGACCACATCGGCGAAGGAAATCCGGTGGGCGGGAAAGGCAAACACCGGTTCAGCATGACCGGCACCATAAGGCCCCGCCTTTTCCAGCAACTCCAGAAGATCGAGATTTGCGCCCGTTGCCGTCAGCGCAGCATCAATCTTCAGTTCCCGGTTCGCACTTGCCGCCTCAACGTCATCCTTCAGCACATCGTTGAAAAACGCCTCCAGGTCGGCAGTCTTCTCCCGCAGAACTGTAAGCCCTGCCGCCATGGCGTGCCCACCACCCTTTTCGAGCAAACCTTCGTCAACCGCTCTGCGAACGGCCTTGCCAAGGTCAACACCGGGGATGGAGCGCCCTGAGCCAGTCCCCTTGCCGGTTTCATCAAAGGCGACCGCAAAGGAAGGCCTGCGGTGTGCTTCCTTGAGCCGAGAGGCAATCAGTCCAACAATCCCGGGATGCCAATCGTCGGAACCGGTCAGGAGAACCGCCGGATCACGTGCCTGGATCGCCATTGCGGCTTCTGCGCCGGCCTGTTCCAGCATCACTGCTTCCATGGACTGACGTTCGGTATTGAGCTGGTCCAGCCGCTCGGCGATTGCCCGTGCTTCGTGCGGGTCTTCCGTCGTCAGAAGGCGCGCGCCCAGTGCAGCGTCGCCAATACGTCCTCCCGCGTTGATCCGCGGGCCTATCAAGAAACCCAGATGATAAGGCGCCGGCTTTCCGCTCACGCGCGCAGTGTCCGCAAGCGCAGTCAGCCCGTAATTTCGGCGTTGGTGCATCACCGCAAGGCCACGTGTCACATAGGCCCTGTTCAGGCCCTGCAACGGAACGACGTCGCACACGGTACCAAGCGCCACCAGATCGAGCAGCGCCATGAGATCCGGCTCCTGCCTGCCCTGGAAAACCCCGCGGCGTCGCAACTCGCGGTTCAGGCCGACAAGAAACAGGAACGTGACGCCGACAGCTGCCAGATGCCCCTGCCCCGACAGATCATCCTGCCGGTTCGGGTTGACGAGCGCCGCAACCGCCGGAAGCGTTTCGCCAACCTGGTGGTGATCGATGACCACGACGTCGAGATCAAGTTGCTGGGCAGTTTCAAAAGCTTCAAAAGACGTACTGCCGCAGTCGAGCGTCACCAGCAGATCAGCCCCGCCATGGCGAAGATGTTCGATGGCCGGACCGTTCGGTCCGTATCCTTCGATGATCCGATCCGGAATATGGATCACAGGGTCAAGGCCGAGCCACTGCAGGTATTTGGCGAATATCGCAGACGATGTCGCCCCGTCGACATCATAGTCGCCGAAGATCGCAATCTTTCGACCAGCCTGGACTGCATCCGCAACCCTTGCCACGGCGGCGTCCATATCGACCAGACCGGAAGGATCGGGCATCAGCAGCTTGAGTGACGGTTCCAGGAAGCCGGTTGCCTCGTCGGCCTGAACGCCGCGCGCAGCCATGACACGCGCCAGCACGTCCGGCAGTCCGTGAACCTGCGAAATCGCCATCGCGGTTCGCAGGTCAGCGCCACTCAGGCGCTCGCGCCAGGCGTTGTCGTTTGCGGAACGGGCGACCCCAAGTACGAGCCGCCTGTCGTCTTCCCCGGATTGTCCCAGCATTCAGCCGCGCTTAGTCCAGATGAAACTTCTCAAGATCCGTGTGCTGGGCCTTGATGTAGCGCACCGTCCCAGTGGAGGACCGCATGACAACGGTGTGCGTGGTGATGTGATGACGGCCGAAGCGGACGCCCTGCAGGAAGTTGCCGTCAGTTACGCCCGTTGCGGCAAAAAGCACGTCCGGCCCGGCCATTTCTTCAAGCGTGTACTTCTTCTTGATGTCCTCGATACCCATGCGATGCGCACGCTCGACCTGCTCGTCGCGCGTGATCACGAGACGAGACTGCATCTGGCCACCGATACAACGAAGAGCGGCAGCTGCAAGCACACCTTCCGGGGCACCGCCGATACCTGCGTAGATATCGATGCCGGTTTCGTCCGGATCGGTCGTGTGAATAACGCCGGCGACGTCACCATCTCCGATCAGGCGGATTGCAGCACCGGTCGCCCGGATTTCCTCGATCAGGCGGGCGTGGCGCGGACGGTCGAGCACGCAGGCGGTGACTTCACTGACCTTGACGCCTTTTTCCTTGGCAACAGCAGCAATATTTTCGGCAATCGGTGCGTCCAGATCGATCAATCCGGCCTTGTAACCCGGCCCGATGGCAATCTTGTCCATATAGCTGTCCGGAGCGTTCAGAAGATCGCCCGCCGGCGCCAATGCGATAACCGCCAGGGAGTTCGGCAGGTTCTTGGCGCAGATGGTCGTGCCTTCCAGCGGGTCGAGAGCGATGTCGACTTTCGGTCCCTGCTTCGTGCCGACGTTTTCACCGATGTAGAGCATCGGAGCTTCGTCGCGCTCCCCCTCACCGATAACCACGGTACCGTCGATAGGCAGGCGGTTCAGTTCGCGCCGCATTGCGTCCACTGCCGCCTGGTCCGCGGCCATTTCGTCGCCGTGACCGCGCAACCGGGCTGCCGACACAGCCGCTCTTTCACTGACGCGGGCCAGCTCGAGCGTCAGAATACGGTCCAGGCCGCTCGACGGTTGTTTATCAGTATTGGACATCAACATCTCCAGTCTCTCCCTCCGCAGGACGCCTCGGCGGGCACTCACTCGTCAGTTCAGTTTTTCAATGCGGATCATCTGAGGCTGTTCGGAAACTACCCCCTTGGACATGATCACGTCCAATGCCTCTTTGATTGCCACTTCAGTCGTTTCATACGTGATGAGGATGACAGGTTGAGGCAGGTCCGCATCAAATTTCACAGGAACGTCCTTATTTGCATGACGTTTCTGGACAATCGATTCCAGTGAAATGCCGGCATCGCCCATGCATCTGGCGATTTCGGCGAAAGCACCCGGCCGATCGAATACGGACAGGCGGATGTAATATCCGCCTTCATGAAGCCGCATGCGGGCACGTTGATAGCTGTTAAGCTCTGCAGCGGGCATGCCAAGAACAGGCGTTTCGTCGCCCCGGGCAATATCCGCGAGATCGGCCACGACGGATGACGCCGTCGCATTGCCGCCGGCACCCGGTCCGACGAGCACGATTTCACCAACGAAGTCACCGTCGACAGCCACAGCATTCAGGACGCCGTCGATCCGCGCAATCGCAGAGGACTTCGGCACCATGGTCGGATGAACACGTTGCTCGATGCCCGTATCGGTGCGTTGGGCAACGCCCAGCAGCTTGATCCGAAAACCGAGCTCGTCCGCAGCCTGAATATCGGCGGTCGTGATCGAGGTGATGCCCTCGACGTAGATGTCGTCGCTCGAGATTTCCGTGCCAAAGGCAAGACTGGTGAGGATGGCAAGCTTGTGGGCGGTGTCGTTACCTTCGATGTCGAAGGTCGGATCCGCCTCCGCATAGCCGAGGCGCTGTGCATCCGACAGACAATCCTGAAAGCTGATGCCTTCTACCTCCATCCGGGTCAGTATGTAATTGCAGGTCCCGTTCAGGATACCGTAGATGCGGCTGATGTCGTTGCTGGCCATGGATTCGCGCAGCGTCTTGACGATCGGAATGCCTCCGGCAACGGCTGCCTCGTAGTTGAGGCAGGCGTCGTTGGCCTCCGCCAGCACTGCCAGCTCAACGCCATGGCGCGCAAGCAGCGCCTTGTTTGCTGTCACGACATGAATGCCACGCGCCAGAGCAGCGCGCACGCTTTCCTCAGCCGGGCCGTTGTCGCCGCCGATCAGTTCGACAAAAATATCGACATCTGCTGTCCGGGCCATTTCCACCGGATCGGTGAACCATTCGAATGCCGAGACATCGATGCCCCGGTCACGGGTCCGATCACGTGCACTGACCGCTGTCACGGTCACTGCTCGCCCGGTTTTCGTTGCAATCTGTCCGCCGTGTTTTGAAAGGAGCTGCACCACGGCCGCCCCCACGGTGCCAAGGCCAGCGATGCCTACCTTCAATGCGTCTGCCATACGGAAATGAGTCCAGTTCTTATCAACCTTTGGTCCCGAGCGGGATGACGTTGTGCAGCTTTTGATCCGCAGTTTCAAGGAAGCGGCGGATATTTCTGGCTGCCTGACGCAGTCTTTGTTCGTTTTCCACCAGTCCGATGCGGACGTACTCGTCTCCGTGTTCACCGAAACCGATACCTGGTGCGACGGCCACTTCCGCCTTTTCCAGTAGCAGCTTGGAGTATTCCAGACTGCCGAGCGCCCGGAACTTCTCGGGGATCGGTGCCCAGCAGAACATGCTGGCTTCCGGTGCCGGAATATCCCAGCCGGCCCTGCCGAAACTGTCGACCACTACATCGCGGCGCTTCTTGTAGATTTCGCGGGTTTCACGGATGCAGTCATCCGATCCGTTCAGGGCCGCGGTTGCTGCAACCTGAATGGGTGTGAAGGCGCCGTAATCGAGATAGGATTTCACTCGCGACAACGCAGCAATCAGCCGCTCGTTGCCGACAGCAAAGCCCATGCGCCAACCCGGCATGGAGAAGGTCTTCGAAAGTGATGTGAATTCGACGGTGACATCCATGGCACCCGGCACCTGCAGAACCGATGGCGGCGGTGTCGCACCGAAATAGATTTCGGAGTAAGCCAGGTCAGACAGGATGAAGATGTTGTGCTTGCGAGCGAATGCGACCACATCCTTGTAGAAGTCGAGATCCGCGCAATAGGACGTCGGGTTCGCCGGGTAGCAAAGAATGATTGCGATCGGCTTCGGCACGGAATGGATCACCGCGCGTTCAAGCGCATCGAAGAACGCCGGGCCCGGTTCCGCCGGTATGTTGCGGATCGAGGCGCCAGCCATCAAGAAGCCGAAGGTGTGAATCGGATAGCTGGGATTGGGGCTCAGAATCACATCCCCGGGTGCGGAGATGGCCTGCGCCATGTTGGCGAAGCCTTCCTTGGAGCCGAGTGTCGCGATCACCTGGGTATCGGGATCCAGTTTCACGCCAAACCGGCGACCGTAATAAGCCGCTTGTGCCTTGCGCAGGCCTCCGATGCCCTTGGATGCGGAATAGCGGTGCGTGCGTGGGTCCTGCACGACTTCGGTCAGCTTGTCGACAATGTGCTTCGGTGTCGGCAGGTCAGGGTTGCCCATGCCAAGATCGATAATGTCCGCTCCCGCCGCGCGCGCCTTCGCCTTCAAACGGTTCACCTGTTCGAACACATACGGCGGCAGCCGCTTGATCTTATGGAATTCCTCCATGACGCGAATCCTTGCGAGTTGACAGTATCAGCTGCGCTCCCTTGCCGGGCGCGGCGACGGTGCAGCGGGGCTCTTTTAGCAGTCCGGATAAAAATACGCACCCGTCTTTGCGTCGCTAGCCGACTAAATTTGTAGCGCTTTTTAGAACATGATTGCTTTGGCAGTAGTCCTCGGTCGCCCTAGCTCCACTAACGGCTTAAATGTCCTACAAATCGCGGTGTGCTGGAGCAAAAATCTGGCGAGGAGTGAATGGCAAGGGAGCAGTAAGCGGACCGCCTTCCGGAGCCAGATCCACCATTCCACTGTCCCGGGCGCGTCGCGACAATCAAAGAAAGGAAGAGATCAGGCCGCCTTTTTCCGAAGCACGGAAAAACCGGTTCTTTTTGCGTCCTTGATAAGCCGGCCATTGGGCGCAAGATCCATCGTGACGATTTGTGCGCGGCCCTGTTTCTTTGCCCTGTGCAGGCCACCTTCAGCAGCTTCCATCGCACGCTCCAGCGGCGTCGAAACGCTGGCACTGACCAGACCGACGCTCGCGGTCACCATCAACCGGCCGCCAGACGCTTCCTGACATTCCAGCCCGAAACGCCTGCAGATCCTCTGGGCAGTCAAATGGGCGAGTTCCTTGTTGCCCTCCGGCAGGAACACGGCGAATCCGGCACCGCCTACCCGCCCTGAAATGGCGTTTTCGACCAGGGTATCCTTCAAGATGCGCGCGAACAGCTGCAGGAGCGCATCTCCCATCGCCTGACCGAAACGCTCGTTCACCGATTTGAACTGGTCCATGTCAAACAGGATGAGGCTGTAAATTCCCTTTGGGGAGGAGTTCGAAGCGATCCAGTCCTCCGCATCGTTGAGAAACGCCCGTCGGTTCGGCAGAGCTGTCAGGTCGTCCTGAAGAGCCTGCTCCCTGAAACCGTGCAAGGATCGTTCGATGACCATGGAAGCCGGCAGGACGATCGTCATGATGATCGAAAACAGAACGGTGATCAGGTAGGTGCTCATGAACCCTTCCGTGAACGTCGACTGGAAGGACGGGAACAGCAGTATGTTCTGGTGAAAGGTAAACCACATGAACCCCGCGGTTTCGACCAGCGTTGTCATGCCAAGCATACGTGCTGAATAGAGTTTCTCCCGATTTTCGAAGAACGCCATCCAAACGACCCAGAGACCACTCAGGATGAGCACCGACTGAACATAATTCACCCGGGTGAGGAAGTTGTCCTGAAATTCGGGAAACTGGCATAGAACGAGCCAGGCGAACGCTATCGTTGCGAACACCCAGACATGACCGCTGCGGCCCAGGAACACGGCGAAGCCGCTTCGCCTCAGGCCGGTCCCGAGAATGACCAGGAAGTTAGCGGCAACGATACTGAAAAGGTCCGGAATTGTCCCGCGAAATGCAAGGAGAACCGTCCCGCAAGCCGCCAGAAACATTCCTGCAGACCACAGGGCGAGGCTTCTCGAACAGGCAACGCTCCGTCCGGGCCAGAACATGTAAAAAAGGAACAGGATGACGCTACCGGCAAACTCGGCAATCATAATGCAGGTAAATAGTGTCGGTGTATCGAGCGTCATGAAAACAAAGGCCTTGCGATCAAGGCTTGCAGCCTAGACCGCCAGTCGTAAAGGAAAGATTTAATCCGTATATTTATCAATATTTTATCTTCTTTAGCCACCTCACATCATCCGCATATGTATTGGGCATCGTCCCCTGCGTCACTCAGACGCAAGTGTTTCCAGATAGGCCTGCGTCTCTTGCCTCTCCTTCGGATTGATGAGGCCGGAAGACTCGCCGGGATTGACGATTGCACCATAGCCTTTCGGTGCCGGGACGTTGCCTCTCCCCTGCCCGGGCTCGGTTTTCAGCGCATCAAGCAAGGGTGTCCCTGGCCCGACGGCGCATGCCGACAATCCAAAGGCGAGAAGCAGGCACCCACCCAGTGCCAGCACGTTCCGCATGCAGCTCAACCGATCCTCCACCACTTTGTTTCCTCGTCCATCCGATCGTCACAAATTTCCACTAGCCAGAGGGCCTGAACGTGGATTGAAATCCAATCGACGGAGACGTTACCTTGTGTCATAAATAGCCGATAGTTCAAAATATCGGCGAAAAAATAACAAGATAACGCGATTGAACAACAAGGGCTCACAGGCCTTTCGTGGGCTGAATGGGGCAAGACAACCGGAGGAAATCCCTGCCTATGGCTGATGACCGCGACCATCCCATGTTGCAGTATATCATCAACAACCCGGAAGCCTTTGCACAGAATCTTGCAAAGACGCTCGAGCAGGCAGGCAAGGCACTGGCGGCCTATATCGAGCCCCGGGAACAGGGCAAGATCACCCACGATTCGACCGACGAGCTGACCGGTGTCGTAAAGACCCTCGCTCAGGTTGGCGAATACTGGGCTTCCGATCCGCAGCGCGCCGTCGAGGCCCAGTCGCGCTTGTGGAGCGGCTATATCGATCTCTGGAATTCCTCGCTGAAACGGATGATGGGCGAACCGTCTACACCGGCGATCGAAACTCCGGCACGTGACAAGCGCTTTGCCGATCCGGACTGGGAAAAAAACCAGTTCTTCGATTTCATCAAGCAGCTCTACCTGATCACCAGCAAATGGGCGGAGGACATGGTCCACGACGCCCAGGGGCTGGATGAGCACACACGCCACAAGGCCGAATTCTACGTCACCCAGATCGCCAATGCCGTCTCCCCGTCCAATTTCGTGCTTACAAACCCCGAGCTGTTACGTCTGACACTGGAAAGCAACGGCGAAAACCTGGTCAAGGGTATGCGGCACCTGGTCGAGGATCTGAAAACCGGCAAGGGCGAGCTGAAGATCCGCCAGACCGACCCGACAAAATTCAAGCTCGGCGAGAACCTCGGCACCACGCCGGGCAAGGTGATCTCGCAGAACGACGTCTGTCAGGTAATCCAGTATTCGCCATCTACCGACGAGGTCCTGAAGCGTCCTCTCTTGATCGTTCCGCCGTGGATCAACAAGTTCTACATTCTCGACCTCAATCCGGAAAAATCCTTCATCAAGTGGGCGGTGGACCAGGGCCACACAGTGTTTGTCATTTCCTGGGTCAACCCGGACGAACGCCAGGCTCAAAAGAGCTTCGAGCATTATATGAAGGAAGGCATCCTCAATACGCTCGACGTCATCAAGCGGGCAACGCGCCAGGAAGAGGTCAATTCCATCGGTTACTGCGTCGGCGGCACATTGCTGGCGGTCACGCTTGCCTATATGGCAAAGATCGGCGACGACCGCATCAAGACCGCGACCTTCTTCACCACACAGGTCGACTTCACTTTCGCAGGTGACCTGAAGGTGTTCGTCGATGAAGAACAGATCTCGGTCCTTGAAAAGAGGATGGCCGAGCACGGCTACCTGGACGGCTCCAAGATGTCGTCCGCCTTCAACATGCTGCGCTCCAACGATCTGATCTGGTCCTATGTGGTCAACAACTACCTGAAGGGCCAGGACCCCTTCCCGTTTGACCTGCTCTACTGGAACTCGGATTCCACACGCATGCCCGCCGCGAACCATTCGTTCTATCTGCGCAATTGTTATCTGGACAACAAGCTGTCCAAGGGCGAAATGGAAATCGCGGGCGAGCACCTGGATCTCTCCAAGGTGACCATTCCGATCTTCAATCTGGCAACGCGTGAAGACCACATCGCACCGCCGAAATCGGTCTTTCTGGGGTCTGGCTGTTTTGGTGGCCCGGTCGATTACGTGCTGGCAGGTTCCGGGCATATTGCCGGTGTGGTCAACCCGCCTGCAAAGAAGAAATACCAGTTCTGGACAGGCGCGGAAGCCAAGGGAACGCTGGAGAACTGGCTCAAGAATGCCGAGGAACACCCTGGTTCCTGGTGGCCTTACTGGGATCAGTGGATCCGCTCGCATGACGACGCCAAGGTCAAGGCCCGCAAACCGGGTGCAAACCGGGTCAAGATCCTTGAGGATGCGCCCGGCTCTTATGTAATGACCAAGGTGTAACGTGCTGCGCCAGGACGCATCCCCGCGAGCTCCAATCTCCCGGCGCTGACAACGGCTGTTTCCGAAGCGTATATCTCAACCGAAATGCGCGTCCAGAGGCGTCAATGTCATGGCCAGCAGCTTGCCGAACTTGCGGGCGGCCATCGGGCGGCCGAAATGATAGCCCTGGACGACTTCACAACGGCAGCTGGCAAGAAAGGCCTGCTGCTTTGCGGTTTCCACGCCCTCTGCCACGACACAGAGCCCAAGTTCCCGCCCGAGGGAAATGATGGCCTTTGCGATACATCGGTCGCTTTCGTCGAAATCCAGATCGCTGATGAAGCTGCGGTCGATCTTGAGCCTTGTCAGCGGAAAGCTTTTCAGCGCGGCGAGACTTGAATATCCGGTGCCGAAATCATCTATGGCGAGCTTCACGCCCAGCCGGCGGAAATCGTCCATCAGTCCAACGGCCTGATCCGCATTCTTGATCAGCAGGCTTTCGGTCAGCTCCAGCTCAAGGTAGGTCGCGGCAAGTCCGGTTTCCTCGAGTGCATCGCGAACATCCGAAATCAAACCGTCGTCCCGGAACTGACGGGCGGAAACATTGACGCCAACCGTAATCGGCATCAGGCCACTTTCCTGCCATTCCTTGTTCTGCCGGCAGGCTTCGCGTGTCACCCATCTGCCCAGAGGCACGATCAGGCCGCTTTCTTCCGCCAGGGTGATGAACTCGCCCGGCATCATGCGACCAAGTGCCGGATGTTGCCAGCGCACCAGCGCTTCCGCACCGACGATACGGCCGCTAACCAGATTGTATTGCGGCTGGTATTCCAGGAAAAACTCGCCGTTCTCGATGCCGGTCCGCATTTCCTCCAGAAGTGTCAGCTTGTTGACCGAACGTTCCGGACGGGTCTGCTCATAGACCTTGAAGCTGTCACGTCCTGCGGACTTTGCTTCGAACATCGCCTTGTCGGCATTCCGTAAAAGCTGTGCTGCACTGTCTGCATCCTGCGGATAACACGCAGCACCAATGCTGCAGGTAACATGGAACGACAGGTCATCGATCTGGATCGTTTTGGTGATCTCGTCCCGCAGCCTTGCCATGAATTCGTTGAGGGCGGCTTTCTCTGCCGTGTCACGGTCGACAATCAGGACAAATTCGTCCCCCCCGAAGCGGATGGCCTGATGAGCACCGTCGTGGACGGCCATGATCCGTTCCGCGACAATCATCAGCACCTGGTCGCCAATCGCATGTCCGAAGCTGTCGTTGACGAACTTGAAATTGTCGAGATCAACAAAAACGACGGCAACAGGCACGCCGGTCCTGTCACTTTCGGACACCTTTTCTTCCAGCTTGGTCTTGAACTCCTGCCGATTGGGCAGGCCTGTCAGGACGTCATGATTGGCCAGATAGCGGATCTTGCGTTCGGCTCGGTCACGCTCGACCGCTACGGACGCAAGCCGGGCAGCTTCCAGTGCAAGCTTCAGCTCGTGATCCGTCGGGCTGCGCGTTGACTTGGTGTAGAGCCCAAACGTGCCCAGAACCTTGCTGTCCTTGCCGAAAAACGGCACCGACCAGCAGGACCGCAATTCGAAAGGAGCAACAAGGTCGCGTACATCCTCCCACAGTCGGTCCTTCTGGATATCTTCGACGATGACACTCTCGCGGCGGAACACAGCGGTTCCGCATGAACCCATTTTCGGGCTCACAGGTATACCGTCGGTGATGTCCAGGTAGTCTTGCGGCAGGTTGGGACCGACAGTCGCCAGAAGATGCTCGCCTGTGTCATCCACAAGCATGATCGACCCCATAACTCCATCGAGTTGGTCTTCAATGGTCAATACGAGTGTCGTCAACACCTCGTTCAAGGGTCTGCCCGCAGCAATTTCCTGAAGGACCTTGTTCTGCCCCTGCTGCAGCAGTAACGCCCGTTTGCGCTCGGTGATGTCCCGCGAGAGGCCAACAATGCCGACGACTTCACCCTTGCTGTTTGTGACCGGGTACTTGGACGAGGAGAACCATTTCCGCTTGCCGTTCGCCAGAATTGACGGCTCCTCGAAATCGATACGCGGAATATTCGAGGCCATGATCTCCTGCTCGATCGCATGGAACTTGGACCCGGTCTCTTCTGGATGCAGCTCCAGATCGGTCTTGCCGATCAATTGCGAAGCATCATCGAGACCGACATCAAGCGCGACCTGCAAGTTCGCCATGACGAAGCGCGAGCTGCGGTCCTTCACATAGAGATAATCGGAAACCTCGTTAAGCAGTGTATGAAGCCAGTCGCCGCTGAGGCGAAGTTCGTCACTTCTTGACAGCTTCGTGATGTGGTTAAGCCGATCCAGCTCGGAGGCCAGGGACGAAACTATTTCGCTATTTTCCGCGTCCCCATCATCCTGGCTTGTTTGTAAGACCATGCTCCAGTCCAATTGATTGGATTTATCACTCTCAAGTATTTGGCTATTTTTGCCGATTTCAAACTAAAAAACAATGAACTGAACAGAACGCAGGCCTTTTTACTCATTAGTGTTTTATTATTCATCGAACGAACTAGCCCATCCGGGCAAACACATTGAAACTACACCAAAATCTCCAGGAGATATCGATTCAAATACTTAGTGATACCGATCTCTGACATAGGTATTTTTCACGATCTTTACTGTTGCTTGCGACAGAATGTTGTTTGCCAAGTCCCCGTTTCGCCGGGTAAGATTGCCGAATATCCGAAAGGCTGGCTTCAGCATATGCAAACCACGCAACGTCACCCGAGCCCCCTTGCCCGTCCGGCATTGAAAGATGCCAATGGCCTGAGAGCTCCCGTTCTTCTGCCCAAAGCAGCGACCGGCAGGCCAGCGCCTGCGCTGGCAACTTTCATGAAGATACTCGCACCTGGCATGTTGACCGGTGCCTTGTGGACGCAAGCCTGGCTTGGTGTCTGGGGCGCACTTCTGCTCGCTTTTGCGGTACTGGCAGGCGTGATCGCTGTCCCCAGGCTTGTCGGGGAAACCGGCAAGGCCTCCAGTTGGGCCAAACGCGTGAGCTTTGGAGAAAAGATCTGGCTCAACAGATTGTTCCTCCCCGTTCCCGCCACCGACAGTGCCCGGATTACAACGCTTTATCTCGTTTTCTGGATGGGTGGGCTGATTGCGTTGCTCGGCGGCTTCCTGTCATCGCCAATCCTGTCGCTGACAGGTCTGGCCGTTGCGTATGCGGCCCAGTTCGTCAGCTTCGGCAAGTTGATCCAGCTTTACCAGACCATGAAGGACAAAACCCCGCTCTACCGTTTCTGGACTGCTGTTCCGCACAACGACAACCTTCCCGGGAAGGCAGTGCGCAGCAAACACGGCTGATTTCCTTTGAATGTCTCCTTGAAGCGGGTCGCTGTTCAGTCGGCTGTGCTCAACTCCAGACTCACGATGGCGACCAGACCAAGTGCGGCAAGCGCAACTTGCTGCTCCTGCCCCGCGATCTTGCTGCGCAAATCCGGCTCGTGAATGTCGAGCACCCAATCCCTGCCCGTCACGAATCTCTTCAAACCTGACAGCAAACCGGCTTTCTTGCCTTCTGCCTGATCCCGATGTTTGCGGACCAGCGTCCCCACTGGATTGCCGTCTGCCAACAGCACCAGAGCTTCCGTGTCGCCACCAAGCATCGTGCGGACGGTTTGTTTGGCAACACTGTCAGGGTTGGCAAGGCTGAACTGAACATTGCTTCCAGGCACTTCCAGTTGCCAGCCCTGCTTCAAAGGTCCTCGTCCCCCGATTTGTCCGATGCTGACGTCCGCATCGGTCCTCAGTTGCCAGCTGCCAGTACCGGACCTGGATTTGCACTCGAGTGCCCAGGCAGTCTGTGGGCCGATGCGAATGCTTGTAACGCCTCTCATGTGCGGCTTGTCCAGTTCGAACACCATGGCAGGTGCTTCCTCGAGACTTTGCCCGGTGCCAAACACCTTGAACTGCCTGGCGACACCGGGCGGCAACGGCATGCTGCCCGGCGTTTTGACAAATCGGAAGCTGAGGTTCGTTTCCATGTTGCGCCTGTTCTGGCCTCAGCCTGCCTGTTTCCGCTTTTCGGCAAGCAGGCCAATGTAGGTCAGCGCGACGCTAGCGCCGGCAATCGAGGTGATATCGGCATGGTCGTAAGCCGGTGCGACTTCGACGACATCACCGCCGACGAAGTTCAATGACCCCAGCCCACGCAGAACCGACAATGCCTCGCGAGAGGACAGGCCACCGGAAACAGGCGTACCGGTACCGGGCGCAAACGCCGGGTCAAGGCAATCGATGTCGAATGTCATATAGGCCGGGCCATTGCCCACCCGGGCCTTGATCCTGTCGATCACGCCGCCGATACCCAATTCGTCCATCTCGTATCCATGAATGATTTCCAGCCCGCAAGTTTCGGGAGCATGGGTACGGATGCCGATCTGGATCGAACGGTCTGGGTCGATAAGGCCTTCTCGCACGGCGCGTCCAGTGAAGGTGCCGTGGTCGATCCGGTCGCCTTCATCGTTCCAGGTGTCCTGATGGGCATCGAATTGCACCAGGGCGAGCGGGCCATGTTTGGCCACGTGCGCCTTGAGAAGCGGATAGGTGACGAAATGATCGCCACCGATGGAAAACAGATGCGCCCCGGAAGCCAGAATATCAGAGGCCTGAGACTGGATGTGTCCGGGAATATCAGCGTTGCGGCCATAGTCGAATACACAGTCGCCGTAGTCCACGCAGGCAAGAACCTCAAAAGGGTCCATTTCGAACGGGTATTGCGGGTCGCCGTCGAAAATGGCGGATGCGCGGCGCACCCCCTGAGGACCGAACCGAGCCCCCGGACGGTTGGAAACAGAGGCATCAAACGGGATGCCCCAAACCGCCAGGTCAATCCCGGTCAGATCGCGGCTGTAGCGGCGGCGCATGAAGGACAGCGCGCCTGCATAGGTCGGTTCATGCGAACCGCCCTTGACCGATTTACCCAGAAATGCGTTGTCGGTTTCCCGCGGCAATTCTGCTGACATGACAATTTCCTTGAAGTCTGGTGTGGCAGGATTTTTGCGCCGCTCCGGATCAAGCGGCACGGACTGCCGGGTGTGTCATTTACCGGACACCCGAGGACGGTCTTTCAGGTTTTACCAGTGATGGATCGTCCCGCCAATCCCGAGCCGCAAGGCCCGCTACAGAGTGTTGAACCAGAACTTGTCCCCCGTCTCTTTGGTGCTGTTCCTGTTCCGCTTCTTGTCAACCGTGGGGATATGTCGAAAGATCGGGTCGCCCACCTCTCCGTGCAAAGGAAGGATCACAGCCATGAGCGACAGCGGCCATCACGACCATGCCGGCGGCGGTGCGCACGGCCATTCTCACGACCACGACCATGGTCAAGGGCACGACCATGATCACACCCCTGAAGTGACGGACAAGAACGCGCGCGCTGTTGCGTGGGCAGGGCTTTTGATTGCTGCCTTCATGTTTGCGGAGCTGATCGGTGGCTGGCTTTCAGGGTCTCTGGCGCTGATGGCGGACGCCGTCCACATGGTTACGGATGCCGCATCGCTGGGTTTGGCCTGGTGGGCCTTTCAGCAATCCAAGAAACCTGCAGATGCCCGGCTAACATATGGCCGCGACCGGTTACCGGTACTGATTGCCTTCGCCAATTCCATATTCCTGCTGGTGGTGACAGGCTGGATCTGCGTGGAAGCTGCCGGGCGCTTCATGGAGCCGGAGACCGTTCTTGCAGGCCCGATGTTCATCATTGCCGTAATCGGCCTTCTGGTGAATATCGGCGCCTTTTTCATTCTGCAGCGAGGCGGCGACGGATCGCTCAACATGCGCTCTGCGATCCTGCATGTGCTCGGCGATCTACTCGGCTCCGTTGCGGCGATCGCGGCCGCCATCGTCATCTATTTCACGGGTTGGTATCCGATTGACCCGATCCTGTCGGTTTTCGTCGCTGTGCTGATTGTTCGTTCTGCGGTCGCGGTAATGCGCCAGTCCGCGCATATCCTGCTGGAAGGCGCACCGGCAGACATCGACAGGGACACCCTGAAAACCGATCTGTTGAATGAAGTCCCTGGCCTCGCCGACGTTTATCACATCCATCTCTGGTCGCTGGCCGAAGGCAAGGTGAATGCCACCATGCATGCCATCTTGAAACCGGAAGACAGTCCGGACGCCGTTTTGCAGCAAATCCGCGAGCGGTTGAAGACAAGGCATGGCATCGGCCACGTGACGATCGAGGTAACTGAAGGCTCCTGAGTTTCTGAGATTTCTGAGGACACCCTTCCCGATCATTGCCGCTGTTTTGAAGTCCCCAACCGTTTACGCGAGATTATCTCTTGCCGGTTAGCCTGAAGTCAGGATGGCTGGCTATGACAGAAATTCGGCGCAGGACCCGGCACCAACGGCCTGGAACGCCAGAAACGAAAACACCGCAATTCCGGAAGGTGCGGCCACCATTTTCACGTTTTATGCCTGTCTTGCCATTCTCGCCACACTGGCAGCGCTGGGTGGAGCGCTATTTTCCCTGGCTGGATCCGGGCAATAAAGTCGGCTTGCCTCACACACATATTTTGTCCTCGGGATTATTTCCCGTCTTTCTTCGAATTGCGCGGCGATCCACGGGATACCGTCACGGGACCGTTGTCGCCTTGCGCCTCCAGGACTAAAACGAGGAACAAACTGGCAATTGCCGGTCCATCTCCATGAGGAATTCCTGCCGTGGCAGACATGACCCCGAAGATCCTGCGCGGCAGGCTGCTTTCTTTCTCCACCGCCCCCAAAGGGCCGGATGACACGGACGCTTACAGCTATATCGAAGACGGTGCCCTTCTGCTTCGGGGCGGCAAGATTGCTGCTTGCGGCGAGTTTGCGGACGTTGCTGCCACCGCCGATGAAGGAACGGCCATCATCGATCATCGGCCACATCTGATCCTGCCCGGCTTCATCGACACCCATATTCATTTCCCCCAAGCACAGGTGATTGCGTCCTGGGCGGACCAACTGCTGGACTGGCTGAACGACTACACGTTCCCGGCAGAAATGAAGTTTGCGGACAAGGCTCATGGGGAACGGATCGCCAAGGCCTTTTATGACGCGCTTGTTGCCCATGGCACCACCACGGCCTCCGCCTATTGTTCCAGCCATCCCGCCTCGGTCGACGCCTATTTCGAGGAGGCGGAACGGCGCGGCATGTTGATGCTGGGTGGCAAGACAATGATGGACCGGAACGCGCCTGCCGATCTGTGCGACACTGCTCAAAGCGCCTATGACGACAGCAAGGCTTTGCTGAAAAAATGGAATGGACGCGGACGGGCGCATTACGTCGTCACCCCGCGCTTTGCAATCACGTCGACACCCGGGCAGCTTGAAGCTGCCGGAACATTGTTGAGGGAATATCCGGACTGCCATTTGCAGACCCACATCAACGAAAACCACAACGAAATCGCCTACACGCTGGAACTCTACCCGGAAGCGGCAGACTATCTTGGCGTTTACGAAGGGTTTGGCCTGCTCGGCCGCAAGACCTTGCTCGGTCACTGCATCCATATGAACGACCGGGAACTGGGTGTCATGCGGGAAACCGGCTCCGTTGCCGTTTTCTGTCCGACGTCAAACCTGTTCCTCGGCAGCGGTCTCTTCAACAAGGCCGGGCTGGAGCAGGCTGGCGTTCGCACGGCCATCGCCACCGACGTTGGCGGTGGCACAAACTATTCCATGCTGCGCACGCTCGACGAAGGCTACAAGGTTCTGCAGCTCCAGCGCCAGCGCCTCCACCCTCTCGCCTGTTTCCACTGGATAACGCTTGGCAACGCCGAAGCGCTTTCACTGCAAGACAGGATCGGCACACTGGAGCCGGGCACAGATGCGGACCTTGTGGTCCTGAATGCGCGTGCGACCCAACCGATGGCCTTGCGGATGGAAACCGCCGAATCTCTATCGGAAGAGCTTTTCGTGCTGCAGACCCTTGGCGATGATCGTGCTGTCGTTGAAACCTATGCAGCGGGTAAAGCCTTGAAGTCCTGACACCTTGGCCGGGGCACACCTAAATGCCCCGGCTTTTGGCCGCTTCAGCCAGCGTGCCTTGGCCTGAATGGGCGAAACAGCAACAAGCTGAACCCCGCAGCGGCGAACAGGACCAGCGCCAGCGCTGTTCCCCGGTAGACAGTGGCAAAACCGAAGTCCTGAATGGGCATTGTCAGGACCAGCGGCGAAACGACCTGGCCCAGAAACATTGCTGTCGTCACGATGCCCGAAACGCTGCCACGCCGTTCTTCCGGTGCGACTTGCAACGCAAGCAGCAGAAACGACGGCTGCACAAGAGAATAACCCGCCCCGACCAGCGCAGCACCGCCGAGGATGAGCGGCCAGAGAGCGTCTATCGAAAGAATGGCGAATCCCAGCCCCATCAACACAAAGCCGATGCTGAAAGACGCAGACAGGCCGACGAGGGAGCTGATCCTCTTGTAGGCAATCGCAACCACGCCTCCGGTCAGTGTCAATGCACCTAGCCCCATTGCCGTTCCAGAAGCGCTATCGATGCCGTTTTCATCGAGATAATACGGCAACTGGCTGGGCATCAGGAAAAAGAACATGACGGTGACCATGGTCAGCAGGCCAACAGCCAATGCGGGAACAAGCCATCCTTTTTGCGAGGCAAGGTCTGTATTTGCGGCTGTGCTGGCCGCACTCTCGCGGCGAGTGTTTCTTTCCTGTTGCAGGATCGGCAGCAACAGCGGCACCAGCAGAACAGGCAACATATAGACCAGGAACGGCAAACGTGGAGACAGGCCTGCAAGCCAACCGGCAAAGCCGATGAACAGGAAACCACTGAAGTTGATCGCCGCCGTCTGCCATCCCATAAAGGCACTTCGGCGCTGACCGGAAAACAGGTCCCCAACCAGCGCAACCTGCGCAGTCATCGTCATGGCGACCGCAACACCCAGCAAAAGACGACTCACCAGGATCGACTGCAGGTCTGGCAGGTAGGCTCCAGCGCTACCGGCAAAGGCAAACAGAAGAACACCAGCCAGCAGTAGCGGACCTCTTCCGAACCTGTCTGCCGCCAGCCCGGCGAACGGTGCGATCAGAACAACGGACAGCGACGGCGCTGCGACCAGGAAGCGGGTCAGATAGGCCGCCGCGGGTTCATTCGGAAAGCTTGCCTCGAGCGCGGGAAGCGCCGGGCTGATGGTCGCATTTGCCATGATTTTCAAAGTTGCCGTCATCAGCAGCGCGATTGCTGCTGTTTCCAGCCAGAGCGGTCGACCTGTTGATCGAGGTTGAGAAGACATAATGGATTTTCCTTGCCTTTTGAAAGCCAGGAGCACAGCCTACAAATTCAAGTCGACTTGAGGTCAATAGATGAAATTAATGGATATTTCCGAAGTATCGAAACAAACGGGCATCGCTGCATCGGCCATTCGCCACTACGAGGAAAAGGGTTTGATCACGTCCGTGGGTCGCCGGGGGCTGAAGCGTCTGTTCGGACCGGAGGTGCTGGACCAGCTTGCCCTGATCACGCTTGGCAAGACCGGTGGCTTTTCGCTGGAAGAGATCAAGTCAATGTTCGGCTCCGACGGCCGCCCTGCCCTCTCACGGCCCGGTCTTCACATGAGAGCAGATGAACTCGACAGACAAATCCACACGCTGGAAGCACTTCGCGACATGATCCGTCACGTCGCCGACTGTCCTGCACCGTCACACATGGAATGCCCGAAGTTCCAGCAACTGATCCGTATCAGTGGTCGAAGAAGCCGAAGTGAGCGCGTCACACACAAGTTGCCTCCGGTCAAACCGGGTCGAATGTGATTGACCGGCTACCTTCTTGAAAAGAACAGGATGACCTGACGCGCCTGACGCTGAAAGAGCCCCGGTTCTCGCGGTTTCTCATGATGCTCCTCGACGGAGCGAATGACACCACGCACGATGAGGATGGCAGCGACACCGAACAAGACGCCTCCGGTTGCCTGACCGATCAGGACACCAGGCGCCCCATAGAGCGCTCCCCCGATCCAGACGAAGGGAATCGTACCGACCGTGTGCCTTCCCCAGTTGAGCATGGTTGAATAGAACGGCCGGCCCAGATTGTTGAAGCAGGCGTTCGCAACAAAGATGGCGCCGTTGAAAAAGAAGGCCAGCGCCAAGGGACCGCAGAAAAGGAAAATCAGGGTCAGGGCAACACCTTCGGCCTCGAACAGATGCGCGATCGGTTCACGAAGCATGAACAGGACCAACGCGGCCAGGCCGACCACAAGTGCCGTAAACAGAAGCGCTTCGCGCAGCGTGTCACGCACCCGGTCGAACCGTCCCGCCCCATAGTTCTGCCCCACGATGGGCCCCACGGCTCCGGACAGCGCAAAGATGGTTGCAAAGGCCAATGGCGACATTCTCGCGACAACCGCCATGCCTGCGACGGCCGCTTCACCGAATTCGGCCATTGACCGGGTTACCCAGGCCTGCCCCACCGGTGTCGCGAGTTGGGTAAGAATTGCTGGACAGGCAATCGCGGCAATTGGCGACATGTCCCTGAAAAGAGCCTTCGGACGCGGCAATGTCAGGCCGCCGTGGTAGCGGAAGATCGGTACCAGCGCGAAAACGGCAATGGCGACGCGGGATGCTGCGCTGGCTATTGCTGCCCCTGTCAGTTCCAGGTCGAAGCCGAAGATCAAAATCGGATCAAGCACTGCATTCACCAGCCCGCCGACAATGGTCGACATCATCGCCCACCGGGCATCGCCATGCGCTCTCAGAACGGCTCCGCCTGCCATGCCGAGCAACAGGAGAGGCAACGTCGGAACGATGATTGCTAGATAATGAACTGCGAGATCATGGGTCTGACCGGTCGCGCCGATCAACGTGACAAGCGGCCCCAGAGAAATCCAAACGGCCAGTGCAAAGACCGCGCTGAAAAGGAACCCCGCCGTAAGAGCATTGGAAGCCTGTTGCCGTGCCTCCTCTTTGTCCCCTGCCCCCAGTGCCCTGGCCACCAGCGCACCGGCGGCAATGGCAACGCCGATGTTGAACGAGGTGGTGAAGAAAAGGATCGCGCCGGCGTATCCGACTGCCGCCGCCAGTTCCGCCTTGCCCAGCATGGAAATAAAGATCATGTCGACAAAGTCGACAGCAAAGATCGCCATCAGACCGATAGACGCGGTCAGGGACATTACGGTCACATGGCGAAACAGACTTCCAGACAGAAATTTTGCCTGGGTTGTAGATGCCTGATCTTTCACATTCGAACTCAGCGGATTGTCCTCCTCATGGGTGGCTGCAAACGTGCCAAAGCCCTAGCAGGCATTGATGCCAACAAAAAACCCGCCGGATCGCTCCGGCGGGTTTTTCGAACTGGTAACTTCCAGATCCAGCGATTAACGCTTGGAGAACTGGAACGACCGGCGTGCCTTGCGCTTACCGAACTTCTTACGTTCGACAACGCGGCTGTCGCGGGTCAGGAAGCCGTTCTTCTTCAGAACCGCACGCAGTTCCGGCTCATAGTGGGTCAGAGCCTTGGACAGGCCGTGACGCACAGCGCCAGCCTGACCGGACAGACCACCACCGGTAACCGTTGCGATAACGTCGTACTGGCCTGCACGATCGGTCAGCATGATCGGCTGCTGAAGGATCATCTGAAGAACCGGGCGAGCGAAATACTCGGTGTAGTCCTTCTTGTTGATCACGATCTTGCCGGTGCCCGGCTTGATCCAGACGCGGGCAATAGCGTCTTTACGCTTGCCGGTTGCATATGCACGGCCATTGGCGTCCAGCTTCTGGACATGGACCGGAGCTTCGGGGGCAGCGGTTTCGACCGCACCGCCCAGTTCTTCCAGGGATTGCAGCTCAGCCATTGTTAAGCCCTCTTGCCGTCATTCTTTGCGTTGAGGCCCTTGACGTCGACGAGTTCCGGCGACTGAGCTTCGTGCGGGTGGGTCGGACCAGCGTAGACCTTGAGGTTCTTCAGCTGCTTGTTGGACAGAGGACCGCCCGGCATCATGCGCTGAACGGCTTTTTCCAGAACGCGCTCCGGGAAACGACCTTCGAGGATTGCACGTGCGGTGCGCTCCTTGATGCCGCCCGGGTGGCCGGTGTGCCAGTAGTACTTCTTGTTGTCGTACTTGCGGCCGGTGAACACAACCTTGTCGGCATTGATGACGATGACGTTGTCACCGGTGTCAATGTGAGGCGTGAAGGTCGGCAGATGCTTGCCACGCAGGTGATTGGCGATGAATGCGGCGAGACGGCCGACAACCATTCCTTCTGCGTCGATCAAGATCCACTTTTTCTCGACCTCAGCCGGCTTGGCAGAGAAGGTCTTCATGAGATTGATCCGTACTGGTCGGTTAAAGAAAAGGCCCGCGCGGCCTGTAACAAGCCAGCGAACGGACCGAAATTTCGTTCGGGGGCGCTTATACGCTCACGCAGAATAAGCGTCAAGCACGATATTTTCACCACCCCTCTTATTTCTTTATATTTTTCAACAACTTAAAAAAACGGTATTATAATACCGCAAATTAGAACCCATAAATTCGTGCCAAACCTGGCCAGGTGCTGATCATCCAGACAACGGTGATGCTTGCATTCCCCGTATCAGCCAATGTCTATCGCCCCAACAAGATCAGGAAAAATGGCCAAAAGCTTCCCGATCTAAAAAGATTCGATCAGTTGGCCGGCACAATGAACCGGACCTCCATTTCAGCAGTCCCGAAGGAGAAACTCGTAATGCCGTAAGGCGCAGCAGGCAATCAGCCTGACATCGAGGCCGCCAGTCCGGATACTATCAGCGGGGAGGAACGGAATAGGTCGCCGTGGCATGAGCCACGAGTTCTTCCTGTCCCTCACCTGCAATTTCGCAATCGACAACGGCAAGACGCTTGCCGAGTTTCAACAGGCGGCACGTGGCGAGAAGATCTCCCGCCTCAGGTTTCCGCAGAAAGTTGATGTTGAGATTTGTGGTAACGGCAAGCGCGACCGGTCCAATATGAGCCAGGATCACGACGTAAGCGGCCAGGTCGGCAAGCGCCATCATGGAAGGACCTGAGACTGTGCCCCCCGGGCGCAGGTGCAGCTCGTTGGCGGAAAGGCGCAGGACCGCTTTCCCGGGTGAGACGCTGTCGATCGAATAAACTCGACCACCTGCATGGATTTGCGGAAATTCCTTGTCCAGCATTTCCATGATTTCGGTCTCAGTCATAACCGGTGTCATGTAGCCTCCCCTACCACTTTCTTTTTCAACTCATAATCTGATTTCATCTTACGTTCACGTCAATTCGATTCTTGGGCAAAAGCGGATCCAGACACACAAGGGCCTCACTTCAGTCCTCTGTCAGGCTTTCGTTTTTCAGATAATGAGGGTCTTCAATTGATCAGACTGATTGCAGCCTTGTGCAAAGTATTTTCCGCTCGCAGCCTTCGCCCCTTGCCGTCGCTTGTTGCGGCTGCCTCGATAATGACGTTCCCCGGTATCGCCGTGGCCGACGTCAAACATTACCTCTACACCAGTGCAGGTGCGTTTTCCGAGACACGTGAGCTATTGCACAATCCGGCGATTTCGGGCGTTCAGATCCTCTACAACTGGCGAATGCTTGAACCGGAAAAAGGTCGTTATGACTTTTCCGCAATCGAGCGGGACCTCGCCGTAGCCCAAAAATTCGACAAGGCGTTTTTTCTCCAACTTCAGGACCGCTTCTTCTGGGAAGGTGCTCGCTTTGTGCCGGACTATTTGCTGAAAGATCCGCTCTATGCAGGCGGTCTTGCCCGGCAGGTGGATGACAGTGAAGCCGAAACCCCGACACCAGAAGGCTGGGTAGCCGTTCAATGGAATGAAGCGGTTCGCTCCCGTTACCAGGCTCTATTGACTGCCCTTGCGGACCAGTTCGATGGCCGCATCGAAGGCCTCAACCTGCCGGAAAGCTCGATCGACGTTGACAGACGCAAGGACGAGACAGGCTTCAGTTGCGACGCCTATTTCAACGCGACATTGGAAAACATGGTCCATGCGCGCAAAGCGTTCCAGGCATCCCATGTCGTTCAATACGTCAACTTCTGGCCATGCGAGTGGGAAAACAGTGAAGGCTACATGCAGCGCAGTTTCGAAAAAGCAGCCGAACTCGGAATCGGTCTGGGCGGTCCCGATATCGTTCCGCATCGAAAAGCACAGATGAAGAATTCCTACCCCTTCTTTCACCAGTACCGGGACAAATTGCCGGTCATCGCGATGGCGATCCAGGAGCCCACTTTGGAGTACATCAATCCGGAAACGGGCAAGACCTTTACCCGTTCGGAATTTATCAAGTTTGCCACCGACTATCTTGGCGTTGACATCATCTTCTGGAGTGCGTCAGCCCCCTGGCTGCAATAAGCTTTTCCCGCACGAAGCGGGCTTTCGCAGGTCGGAGGCCCTATTCTGCTGGCTGTGTCTTTTCGGCGCGGCGTTTTTCGATTGCGTAAATTCCCCGATCCCAAAGCCAGACCGCCAGTCTGCCCAGGCCAATACCGGTTCGCATCTGAAACTCCTCGAAGTGAAACCGGCTGGCTCGCAAGCCTTTCAGCACGAGACTGCTCTTCAGCGTCTTGCGAAGAGGCGCAGGCCCGCAAAAGAAGACATGGGCATTGCGCAGATCGCCCTTCAGGTCTTCGACAATCCGTTCGGGCGTCAGCCTGACGCCTTCAAGCGAATTGACGATCATCAGCTCAAGCTTGCCGGTTTCTTCAGCCAAATGCTGAAGGTCAGCCACATATGGAATGTCGCCACGCTCGCGCACACAATAGTAGAGCTTTACCGGCCCGCTCTCCCGGTGTTTCAGGCTCTGCGCAAACGCAAGGAAGGGAGTTATTCCGACACCGGCGGCAATCCAGACCTGAGGATCCCGTCCGGACGGCATCGAGAAATTGCCATAAGGACCGGAAACCGTAGCCTCCATGCCTACCTTCAGCTCGCGGTACAGGCGGCTGGTGTAGTCGCCAAGATCCTTTATCGTGAAACGCAGCGACCTGTCATCGCGTGGTGCGGCACTGAGTGTAAACGGATGTTCCTCCGTCAAGCCTCCTCCCGTTACCGAAAGGAAGGCGAACTGTCCGGCCACATGTTTCAGCCCTCGCCCCCTCGGCTCCAGGAGCACTTCCGTCAGGCCATTGATGTGACGAACGGAGACAACCTTGTAGGCGTGGCCACGTGGTGCCAACGGCCGCAGAACAGACATCCATAGATAGGAAACAAGGCCGAGCACACAGAACGCAGAAACGTAAAGCCCGAGCGGGTCTGCGTTCGCAAACGGCTTTTCAATAAAGAAGTAATGGAATGCTCCCATGAAAAAGAAGACGCCGATCAGCCGGTGGCTCCACTTCCACAAGTGGTAGGGAATGAAGGTGATGACGGATGCCAGCACCAGGATCAGAAGACCGTAAAGGCTAACCTCACCTATGTCTTCAGCAGCGTCGGCCAGCGGCCCACCACGCAAACCGTCCATATCCGCATCGATGATGTCGTGCAGTCCCAGGCCCACCATCGCGATGATGCCGAGCCATTTGTGCAAAACGTAGATCCGGTCGAGCGGCCCGAACACCAGTTCCAGCCCCGGTATGCGCGTCGCCAGGAATTGGTTGATCCCCATCACGATTAATGCAGCGGTTCCAAGATACTGGCTGAAAAGCGCCACCGGATCTCGCGATGCAGCCAACGGGGCGAACCAGAAAAGAGGGATCAGGGCAGCCAGAGCAATCAGTGCAAGTCCAACAGGGCGCAAAACATGTGTCCGTTTCTGGCTTCAGGCTCGAAGCGGTTCCGTTAGCTTGCGGATCGGACGGCGCGCAGTTCCTACTCATGCAGCATCGCGACTTGCCGACCTTCCGCAAAACGATCGGGATGCGTTAGAGGGCTTACGTGACAGCTGCAACACTGTTGCAGGACTTTCGACGAAAAAAGGCGCCTATTGGCGCCTTTTTAAAACCCTGACTTGTGGCTTGAGCGCGAGATCTAGCTGCGCCTGCGACCCCTGCGCCGACCGGAGCCCGAACCGTCGTTTTCTGCGCGGGCGGCATCAGCTTCCTTGTTCGGAGGCGAAACAAGCGGACCGATTTCGGCAATTACCTCGTTCAGCGTCGGCCGGGCACCCGCCTGGTGGGCATCCAAGGCTGCGCGCATTGCAGCCAGATGGATCGGCGACGTGCCGCAGCAGCCACCGACAATCCGCGCACCTGCATCAAGGGCCATATGTGCGTATTTTGCCATCAGCTCCGGCGTTCCGGTGTAGACCACTTCATCGCCCTTGATCTGAGGGATGCCGCAGTTGGCTTTCGCCACGATTATCGCATCAGGATAGGCTTCGGTGATGTCCATGATCGCTGCCAACAGATCCGACGCACCGACACCGCAATTGGACCCGATCGCGACGGGCGTGCAGGCAAACTGGCTCTGAAGGTCGCCAAGACCCTTGGGGGAAAGACCCATCATCGTCTTGCCGGCTGTATCGAAACTGGCAGTAATGACCAATGGCAAGTCGAAATTCTGCGCTGCTTCAGCGGCAGCCTTCATTTCTTCGACGGCTGACATGGTTTCGACCCACAAAATGTCGGCACCACCTTCAACAAGGCCTTCCATCTGTTCCTTGAAGGCTGCAACACCCTCTTCATAGCTGAGTGCGCCAAGAGGTTGAAAAAGTTCGCCGGTCGGTCCGACGGAACCTCCGATCAGAACGGTCCGTCCGGAAGCTTCGGCCACATCGCGCGCCAGCTTGACGGCGGCAATGTTGAGTTCCCTGACGCGCCCCTCCGCCTTGTGCAACTTCAACCGATGACGATTGCAGCCGAAGGTATTGGTCAGAATGATATCGGATCCCGCATCGACAAACGACTTGTGAAGCGCAGTGATCTTTTCCGGTTCATCCGTGTTCCATAATTCCGGAGCGTCACCGGAAACGAGACCCATTTCGAACAGGTTCGTTCCGGTTGCACCATCGGCAAGCAACGCCCCCTTCTGGGCAAGGAGCTCTTCCAGCTTGGACATTCAGCAGTCTTTCGTCTTGTTGGTGTCGTCTTCGCCCGTTTTCAGGCCTGTTTCTGCAATAGCAGACCGCACCGGGAAATCCATGTGCGCAAATTATCTTCTACGAAGCCCTGGCCTGCGCGGTTAGGCGTAAAGGTGGTATTTCTGTACGGCAAGGTGACCTCGACCTTCACTTGGTCGCCAATTCCGAAACCACTTTTCACTGTGCGAAGTCAATGGACTTTCCGGCGAAAATGAAGCAACAAAGCGCCATGACGCTTTTACGGTATTGTGCGACGGTTATGGAGCCGGGTTGTCAGGGCTCCTGATAAAGACTACGCGCAACCAAAATCATCTTGGGAGCATAAGATGTCAGACGCCGCCCCATCTGGCCGTCGAGGAAGAAGCGCCCGCCGCGAGCGCCGGCAAGCCGGACCTGCCGGCCTGGCCATTCCCTACATTTCGCGCAACATTCCGAACTTCGACATTTTGAGCGATGAAGGCGCGGAACGGATCGAAGCCAATACCGACCGCATTCTCGCTGAAATCGGCCTTGAATTCCGTGACGACCCCGAAGTTATCGGTATCTGGAAAGAAGCCGGTGCGGAAGTCGACGGCGAACGTGTCCGCTTTCCAAAGGGCATGCTTCAGGAGCTGGTAAAGACGGCCCCTTCCCAATTTACCCAGCATGCCCGCAACCCTGCGCGCAACGTTGAAATCGGCGGCAACAATCTTGTCTTTGCTCCGGTCTACGGCCCCCCTTTCGTCACCGATCTCGACAAGGGCCGGCGGTACGGCACGATCGAGGACTTCCGCAACTTCGTGAAGCTTGCCTACATGTCGCCGTGGATGCATCATTCCGGCGGCACCGTCTGTGAGCCTGTCGACCTTCCGGTCAACAAGCGGCACTTCGATATGGTCTATTCCCATATCAAATATTCCGACAAGCCGTTCATGGGGTCGGTCACCGCACCGGAACGCGCCGAAGATTCCGTGAAGATGGCGCAGATCACCTTCGGTGAGGACTTCGTCGATCAGAACTGCGTCATGATCCAGCTGATCAACGCCAATTCGCCTCTGGTTTTCGACGCCACCATGCTTGGTGCTCTCAAGGTTTATGCCAAGCACAATCAGGCTTGTATCGTTTCGCCGTTTATCCTGGCAGGCGCCATGAGCCCGGTAACCGTTGCCGGTACGCTGTCGCAAGTGCTGGCAGAGGCTCTGGCCGGCTGTGCCCTGACCCAGTTGATTCGTCCCGGTGCTCCGGTCGTTTTCGGTGCCTTCGTCAGTTCGATCTCCATGCAATCCGGCGCCCCGACTTTCGGCAGCCCGGAAGGCTCCCTACTTCTCAACGGGGCAGCAAAACTCGCCCGCAGGCTCAACCTGCCGTTCCGTTCAGGTGGCTCGTTCACCGCATCCAAGAGCCCGGATGCGCAATCTGCGCAGGAATCCGCGCAGACCATTCTGGCCACCTTGCAATCAGGTGTGAATTTCTGCCTTCACGCAGCCGGCTGGCTGGAAGGCGGATTGTGCTCTTCCTACGAAAAGTTCGTCATGGATGCCGACCAGCTCGGCATGATGCATGTACTTGCCAAGGGCATCGAAATCTCTGATGAAACTCTGGCGATGGACGCGCTTCAAGAAGTCGGTCCCGGTGGCCATTTCCTCGGCGCGGCGCACACGCAGCGCAATTTCGAGAGCGCTTTCTTCAGGTCCTCGATCGCCGACAATAACTCCTACGAGCAATGGCTCGCAGACGGGCAACTGGATGCCGCACAACGTGCCAATGCCCGCTGGAAGGAACAATTGGCGGGTTACACGGGCCCCGAACTTGACCCGGGCATCGACGAGGCGCTGCTGGCTTTCATGACCGAACGCAAGGCGTCTTTCCCGGACAGCAACGTCTGATCCGCAGCCGAACACCAAAAAACGCCCCGCCCTCGTGCGGGGCGTTTGTTTTTCAAGAGATTTTCAAAATCTGTTCTTGCAACGCATCGACGCTTCTTAACAACACTCAGAAGAAATACGATTTTTTATGTATCTAGCCTTTTCCAGCATTTCTCCATGGGATAAAGGTTGCCAAACCCTGCGTTTGCAAGGTAGCTGGAAACGCTGTTTGGCATGGGATAAGCTTACGCATGGCAGCACTGGGACTGGGTCGCGCCGGTCTGCGATTTATCTCGAGGGAGCATGCGGAAATGACTGTTTATAAACTGTAAGTTTTCTTATGAAAATCAATAGCTTGACTGTACCCAACTAATAAAAACAGGTTGTTCTGTGGCGTCGCTTACATCAAATATCGATATTCTTGGTTATTCTACCCGCCTTCCCGGCGCCAACGATTCTGCCGAATTCTGGTCATTGCTGAAAAACGGCGAATGCGCCGTTACGTCTGTCTCCAAAGACCGCTGGCCGCTGGCCCGCTTCGGACACCCGGTCCAAAGCACGTCTGGAAAGACCTACACCTGGGCTGCCGGGCAGCTGGATGATGTGTGGGGATTTGACCCCTCTTTTTTTGGTGTCTCTCCGCGTGAAGCCGTGCAGATGGATCCGCAGCAACGGCTGCTGCTGCAACTGGTCTGGGAAGCTCTGGAACACGCCAATATCCGCCCCAGTGACCTGGCCGGCTCGAACACCGGCGTTTATGTAGGTGCGTCGTCTCTCGATTACCACCATCGCTTCCTGGTCGATCCGGCCATGGCCGACATGCAGTTCATGACCGGCAACACGCTGTCGATCGTTTCCAACCGCATTTCCTACATTTACGACCTCAGAGGCCCGAGCTTCACGGTCGACACCGCCTGCTCCTCTTCCATCGTCGCATTGCACGAAGCGGTTTCCGCCATCGAGTCCGGCCAGATCGATACCGCGATCGTCTGCGGCGTCAGCCTTCTGCTCAGCCCGTTTGCCTTTGTCGGCTTCTCCCGCGCCACAATGCTGTCGCCAACAGGCCTCTGCCAGGCATTCGACGCCAATGGCGATGGGTACGTGCGCTCCGAAGGCGGCGCAGTAGTCGTTCTGCGTGCTGCGCGTGCTGGCATTCCGGAAGGTGCAAAGAGCCACGGCAAGCTGCTTGCAACCGGCATCAATGCCGACGGTCGCACTGTCGGCCTGTCGCTTCCGTCCCCGTATGCGCAAGCAGACCTCTTACGTGAAATTTACGAAGGCCTGGAAATCAACCCGACGGATCTTGCCTTCGTCGAGGCCCACGGCACCGGAACGCGCGTTGGTGACCCTGCAGAAGCGGATGCGCTTGGCAAGGTTATTGGCCAGAAACGCGACAAGGCGCTGCCCATCGGATCCGTCAAGACCAACGTCGGTCACCTTGAGCCTGTTTCCGGTCTGGTCGGACTTCTGAAATCCGTAATGGCGCTGCGAGAAGACCTCCTGCCGCAGTCGCTGCACTTCAGAAATCCGAACCCGGATATTCCGTTTGACGAGCTGAACCTCAAGGTTGCCGGTGAAGCCGTTTCCCTGGAGCGCAATGGCACCCGCAGACTTGCAGGGGTCAATTCCTTCGGTTTCGGTGGCACGAACGCTCACGCCGTCATAGGCGATCCCGATCCTGAAACCGCCGAAGCTTCGACAGCACCGGTTGACGCACCGCTGGTCATCAGTGCCCGTTCCAAGGAAGCCCTGCAGCAACTTGCCGGCAAGTTCGCCGAACGTCTCGACAACGAGGCGGATGAAACAGCCGGTAATGTGATTGCCTCAAGTGCCCACGGCCGCGATCTGCTTTCAGAGCGTCTTGTTGTTCTCGGCAAGACCAAGGCGGAAAAACTCGACGCACTGCGTTCATTCGCAGAAAGCGGCGATGAAAACGCAGATGTCGTTTCTGGCAGCGTCATCAAGTCGAACGCGAAGGTCGGGTTTGTCTTTTCCGGAAACGGGTCTCAATGGGCGGGTATGGGCCAGGAAGCTTATCAGGCCGACACGCCATTCCGGACCGCATTTGACAAGGTCGACAAGATCTTCATGGGTTTGAGCGGTTGGTCGCTCGTCACAACGCTTTTTGCAGAAGACCTTGAAGCCGATCTTGAGCGCTCCGAAATCGCGCAGCCGCTTCTGTTTGCAATTCAGGTCGGCATTGTGGAATCACTGCGCCAACGCGGCATTACTGCTGCCGGGACCGCAGGTCATTCGGTCGGTGAAGTTGCCGCAGCCTGGTGTGCAGGCGCCCTGAACCTCGAACAAGCAGTCCGCGTCATTCGCGCCCGTTCCAGTGAACAGGAAGTCGTCAGGGATCTCGGGTCCATGGCTGCCTTGCTTCTGCCGGCAGATCAGGCAGTTGCCGCCATCGCGGAAAGCGGACTGCCGAGACTTGAACTCGCTGCCGACAACAGCCCGCGAAGCGTCACAATTTCCGGAGACAGCGAAAGCCTGGATGCTTTTGCGAAGTTTGCCCGCAAGAAAAAGTGGGCCATGCGGCGCCTGAACCTGGCGTATCCATTCCACAGCGCTCTGGTTGACCCGATCGAAAAGCCTCTGCTTGCTGCATTGGATGGTCTTTCGCCCACAGACGTGTCGCTTCCATTCTATTCGACGGTTACGCCGGATGAACGCGATGTCCGCGTCGATGCAGAATACTGGTGGCACAACGTTCGTCAGCCAGTCCGGTTTGCCGCCGCCATGGAAAACATGGCAGCAGATGATTTCTCTGTCCTGATCGAAATCGGTCCCAAGCCTGTTCTCGGCACCTATGTGAACGACGTCCTGCGGGCCAAAGGCAAGAAGGCCAAGGTTCTTGAAACGCTCAAGGAACCTTCCAAGAAAGCAGCTGCCGCAGCAGGCAATCCGCTTGACAGGATCGCCGCATCCGTTGTGGCACATGGCGGCCAGACCGACCTGATCCGGTTTGTCGGCGAACGCCCAGGGCATCTGGTTCCGCTCCCATCCTACCCCTGGCAGAACTCCGAGTATCGCCCGGAAAACAGCCCTGAACGCGTCGATTTCATGTTCGGTCAGACCTGGCCGCTGCTGGGATACCGTCTGCGTCAGGACACTGCGGAGTGGTTCAACCACATCGACAGCGGTTCCCTGCCCTTCCTGCAGGATCACAAGGTTGAGGAAAGCATCGTCTATCCGGCCGCGGGCTATATCGAGATGAGCCTGCGCGCAGCGCTCCGGTGGAGCCGGAGCGACCAGATCGAATTGCGCGACTTCGACATTCTTCGTCCGTTGGTAATCGAAGGCGATGAAGTCTGGGAAACCCAGGTCCGTATCTCGCCTGACGATCATGTGGTTGAGATCCTGTCGCGACCGCGCCTGTCCGACAACGACTGGTCCTTGAATGCCCGGGGAACATTCCTGACGCCTTCAACGACTTCCAGGACCCCATGGGCGAAACCCGGCGACAGCGTTCTGTCGGAACTCGATCACGAAACGCTTTACACGGTCACCAAGAGCTTTGGCCTGAATTACGGTCCAGCTTTCCGCCGTGCCGATAAAGTGGTCAAGCACTCGAATACCAGCGCGACCGTTATGCTGTTGCCGCAGGACGAGAGCCTCGCAGATTACTCGTTCTCGCTCTGCCCGACTTTGGTGGATGCCGGTTTCCATGGCCTGTTTGCGCTCCTGGATGGTGTCGAGGACGTTCCGCAAAACACATCCTTCCTGCCGATCCGACTTGGCACCTTGCGTCTTCTGGCACCGGAAACCCTGCCGGCTTCCGTGCGTATCGAAGTCACAAAGGCGTCTCCGCGCTCGATCGAAGCAAGCTTCGAGTTCCTGGATGCCGAAGGCCTGACGATCGCCCGCTTGACCAAGACCCGGTTCAAGGCGGTTACCCTTGGACAGGACACACGTCCCGACGATCTGGTCTACCGCCAGATTGCGACGCTTCTTCCTGCGCAGGACCGTATCTCGCCGCTTCAGGAAACCTTCGAAGGCTTGCCTTCATTGGCAGGCAATCTGGACCTTTTGGGCGCCGACGACCAGGAACTCGACGACAGCCGTGTTCTGATCGAAGCGCTGGGTCGCACGATTGCGCACAAGACTCTTTTCGATCTTTTCGCAGATCGGAAAATTGAACTGGCGTCGCTTGTCGCGACCGGCGATCTGCATGAAACGGCAGTGCCGCTTGCAGCAAGTCTCTTTGGCTGGCTGGCCGAGAGCGGGCTGTGCACGGAAAGTGACGAAGGTTTTGAACTCACGGACCCGTCTGGCAATCCAGATGCATCGGCGCTTCTGCAAGCCCTGACCGATGGCGGCGGCGAACATATCGCCGAAGCAGCATTGTTGGCGCGACTTTGGACGGGTTTGTCCGATATCCTGAAGTTCGGCCTTCAGGAAGCTTCCGGCAAGGAATATTCTTCCAGCCTGTTCGACGCCTACCGCTCCTCCTCTCCTGGCAAGCGGGCCCTGTCGTCGGCCCTGCAGTCTGGTGTGCAAAGCCTGATTTCCAGCTGGCCAAGTGACCAGGCACTAAGGGTCCTTCTGGTTGGGGCAAACGGTGGCCTCGCTGCGGCGATCGATGCTGCGCTTGATCCCACCTACATGGCGCTGACCGTAACAGATGCAACGTCCTCCGCAGTTGGCAGGGGCGAGCGTCTGTGGCAGGGCAGTTCGGCGACCGAGTTTGTTGAACCAGGCGAAGTATCCTTTACCTTCGACCGGCATTTCGACATCGTGCTGTTCGATACGTCTCTTGCGGAAATCGATGCAGACACGCTGAAGCGGTTTACGAAATCCATGGTTCCAGGCGGGCTGGTGCTTGGCGCAGAACCGCTGCCTCATCCGCTCACCGACCTAATCATGGGCGTCGGCTCGTCCTGGTGGGACGAAGGCGCAACTGCCGAGTTCCCGATTTCCAGGCAACAGGCAGACTGGACCAAGACGCTGGAAGCTGCCGGTTTGGCCGAGGTCCAGACAGTACCGCTGAAGAGCACTTTGATTGAAGCCGATCTCCTGTGCGCGCGTGCGGGTGATCGCGCTGAAGAAGCATCGGACACCGACGAAGAAGCACCGGAAACTGAAGTCGAGAAGAAAAAATATCTTCTCCTGACCAGCTCCGAGGGCGCGTCTCACCGCCTCGCCGAAGGTCTGAAGGCTTGCCTGACCCGAAAAGGGCACACAGCCACCCTTCTTGTTCCGGGTGAAGTTACCGAACAGCTCGGCGACGACATCTGGAGTGTTGCGCTTGGCGACAAAGTTGAGGCCCAGGTGGCCGACGAAGCGCTCAACGCGCTTGTTGCCGCACATAACGGCCGGGTCGTTCATTTGCTCGGCGCCTATGCTGCCCCGGCCGACGCTCTCGCATCTGTTGATAGTCGTGCCTTCAGCCTGATGACACTTCTCAAGGCGTTGGGACCAAACGGCGGCGAATTCACGGTTCTGGCACCAGCCGGCGCGCAGGATATAGCCGGTGGCAAGCCAGCCGCTCCCGAGCAAGCCGGGATCTGGGCGTTTGGCCGTGTGGTCATGAACGAATACCCGGACGCGAACCTGAAGCTGATCGACGTCTCACCGGATCTGGAGCCAGGGATAGCTGCTGCACGTGTGGCCGACGAAATCCTGGTAGCCAATTGCGAGCGGGAAATCGTTCTCGACAGCAAAACCCGTTCCGGTATCCGCCTTGTAAAAGGTGGCGTCCTATCAAGCGTCACGTTGCCGGAAGGCGCCAAACCCGCCATGCGGCTGGATATCCTGCGCCAAGGCTCCCTGGACCAGCTCTCCTGGCACGCAGTTGAGCGCAAGCCGCTTGAAGGCAAGGACGTGGAAATCGCCGTTGAAGCCAGCGGTCTCAATTTCCGCGATGTGATGTGGGCACTTGGCCTGTTGCCGGAAGAAGCTCTCGAAGATGGCTTTGCCGGACCGACACTCGGCATGGAGTGCTGTGGTCATGTTGTGGGCTGTGGTCCGGACGTGACCCGCTTCCGACCGGGTGACAAGGTCATCACCTTCGCCCCGGCCTGCTTTGCATCTCATGTCACGGTCGACGAAAGTGGCTGTGCGCCGATGCCGAGCACAGTTTCCGCGGAAGAAGCTGCAACGATCCCGGTCACCTTCCTCACTGCCTATTATGCCCTTGTGCATCTGGCTGCTCTCTCTGAAGGGGAAACGGTCCTGATCCACGGAGGCGCCGGTGGCGTCGGCCTGGCCGCCTTGCAGATTGCCAAGTGGCGTGGTGCGAAAATCATTGCGACTGCAGGGTCCGAAGACAAGCGCAACACCCTGAAGCTGCTCGGGGCAGATGTTGTTCTGGACTCCAGAAGTCTGGCTTTCGTTGACGCCGTCATGGAAGAAACTGCCGGCGAAGGCGTCGATGTTGTTCTCAACTCGCTGTTCGGCGAAGCCATGGAACGCAGCATTGAGGTTCTGAAACCGTTCGGCCGCTTCCTGGAACTGGGCAAACGCGACTACTACGGCAACACCCGGATCGGCCTGCGTCCGTTCCGTCAGAACCTGACCTACTTCGGCATCGATGCCGACCAGCTTCTGACCCGTCAGCCAAAGCTGGCCGTCGACCTGTTCGTCAAACTTGTCGAGCTATTCGAAGCGGGCACGCTACGTCCCTTGCCGCATCGCCTGTTCGAAGCCGCAGATGTGGTCGACGCCTTCCGGCTGATGCAGCAGGCGGGCCATATCGGCAAGATCGTGATCCGCCCGCCCGCGGTTCCCGAAAACGTGCCGACCAAGCGCGAGATCTCGTTTGACGGTGAGGCTGTTTACGTCGTTGCCGGTGGCTTCGGCGGCTTCGGTGCAGCATTGCTCCACCGCCTTGCCGATCACGGTGCCAAGTCGCTTGCGGTTCTCAGCCGCCGGGGCGCTTCAAGTGAAGACGCCCAGGAGGTTCTCGCGCAACTGACCAAGCGCGGCATCTCGATCAAGGGTTATGCCTGCGACATCACCAACGAAGCAGCAGTCAAGAAAGCGCTTGCAGAGATCCGGTCTGAAGGACATCAGATCAAGGGCGTGTTCCACACGGCGATGGTGCTGAATGACGTGCTGATCGCCAACATGGATCATGACGGTCTGACAAAAGTGCTGGCGCCCAAGGTCCGCGGCGCGGAACTGCTGGACAAACTGACATCCGACGATCCGCTCGATCATTTCGTGTTGTATTCGTCCGCCACGACCATTGTCGGCAACCCTGGTCAGGCCAACTACGTCGCCGCCAACGGCTACCTGGAAGGCCTTGCACGCAAACGCAGGGCCGAAGGCTGGCCGGGCCTTGCTGTCGCCTGGGGTGCAATCTCCGACGCCGGGTATCTGGCCCGCAACGAAGATGTCAACGAGATGCTGTCCCGCAAGCTCGGACGCCATGCCCTGACTGCCAAGGAAGCGCTCGACGGGCTCATGGCCCTTATGGTGCAGCCTTCGCAGGACGACGTTGGCCTTGCGGCGCTTGGATATGCGCGTATCGACTGGCAGGCGGCACGCAAGGATCTGGCACTGGTCGGCACACCTCTGGTCGGTCTGCTTGGCCTTGGTGACGAGGACGAAACCGGTGCGGACGGAGCGATCGACCTTGCAGCCATGCTGGAAGGCATGGATCAGGTCACTGCCGCACAGACTGTTGCCAAGCTTCTGGCTGCCGAAATCGGCAAGATCCTGCGGATTGCACCTGAAGAGATCGATCCGCACAAGCCGCTGTCGGACATCGGCATGGATTCCCTGATGGCTCTCGAGCTGCGCATGAGTGCGGAACGGCAGCTGGGGATCGACATTCCATTGATGTCTCTCGCAAACGGAGCGACGTTGATCGACCTGTCCAGCCGTGTTGCAAACCGGGTTCTGGGCGAAGAAAATGCCTCCGGAATTTCGGATGAAACGCAGCAGCTCGCCAGCTTGCATGTGGATGACCAGCGTCAGGAAACGGAAGATCTTTCCGACATTGCTGCCGAAGTTGAGAACAAGAGCCGCGAACTTGGTTCCTTCCTGTAAGCGGCATCATAAAAGGATTGACTGGTATGGGCGCTGATGATCGCGCCAAGCTGATGGACAGCTTGAAAGCCAACCGCCGTTCTGCGCGTGGACGGGCGACGTCTTCGTCGGCGCGTCCACAAGCGGCAGCCCCGATGCGCAAGGTCTATGACTTCAAGGAGCTGCCGCAGGTCAAGCAATTGCAGATGCACAGAGCTGCGGCAGACATGATGGGGATCGAAAATCCGTTTTTCCGGCCTCACGACGGGCTGGCAGCGGGTACAAGCGTCATCAACGGCAGCAACTACGACAATTTTGCTTCTTACAACTACCTCGGCCTGAACGGGCACACCAAGGTCAACGAAGCCGCAAAGGCCTATGTCGACAAATTCGGCACGAGCGTTTCCGCAAGCCGTATTGTTGCCGGCGAGCGCCCTTTCCACGCAGAACTGGAAGCAGCGCTGGCGAGGATCCACGGTGTGGAATCGTCGATCGTCATGGTGTCCGGTCATGCCACCAACGTCACGACGATCGGACATTTGGTCCACAAGGGTGATCTGGTCCTGACAGACTCTTTCGTGCACAACTCGATTGCCGAAGGTGTTCGCCTGTCCGGCGCGACCCGCATGAACTTCCCTCATGATGATCTTGATGCTCTGGAAAAGATGCTCGCAGATCATCGACACAAGTTCGACAAGGTGCTTGTTGTTGTGGAAGGTCTCTATTCGATGGATGGAGATTTCCCGGACCTGAAGCGGGTCGTGAAGCTCAAACAGGCTTATGACGCCTGGCTGATGGTCGACGAAGCACATTCCATCGGTGTCCTCGGCAAGACCGGCAAGGGCATCGCCGAGCATTTCGGAATAGACCCGACTGAAGTCGAGATCTGGATGGGGACGCTGTCCAAGACCTTCTCATCCTGCGGTGGCTATATCGCCGGATCCAAGGTCCTGTGCGACTACCTCAAAGTGTCTGCGCCGGGTTTCGTGTTTTCCGTTGGACTTTCCGCCGCGCTCGCAGGCGCTGCCATTGCGTCTGCCGAACTGCTCGAGCAGGAACCTGAGCGAGTCGCAAAGCTTCAGAAGAACGGAGCACTCTTTCTGGAGCTCGCGAAGGAAGCCGGACTGAACACTGGCCCCAGTGCCGGCTACGCGGTGGTTCCGGTCATTGTCGGCGATTCTGCAAGTGCCGCAACACTTTCCAATCGTTTGCTCGCAAAGGGAATCAATGCCCTGCCGATCATTTTCCCGGCCGTGCCTGAAAAATCAGCGCGCATTCGGTTCTTCATTACGAGCGAACATACCGAAGACCAGATTCGGCGTGCTGTAGAGACAACGGCTTCCGAACTCGACGCCATGCGCGCGGACGGAACTGCCGTCGACAGGCTTATCAAGGCTACGCGCTAACAGATTTGGGCACTATGCCTCCCGCAATTGCCGGACACGGATATGCTGTCGTGTCCGGATCAGCGGAAGCCTACCTGTCAGAGTTCTCTCGATAACGCGGATCCTGATCAATCGTCACATCAAAACCGCCCATGAAGAGATCGCCGATTTTCGTCGGCAACAGATTTTGAAGGCGAATACCCCAGGCCAGCAAAAACGGAAACGCATAGAACGGCTTGCGACGGTCGATGGCCCGTCGCATCAATGTGGCTGCTTTTGAAGCCGGCATTTCGAATGGTTTGGCACCGTTGTGGCGCGCAGACATCGGTGAAGTGATGAACCCCGGACAGATGATCGTCACGGATATGCCGAAGGGCTTCAACCAACCGCGAAGGGAATGCCCGTAGGCAATGAGTGCCGCCTTCGTGGCGCTGTAGCTCGGCATATCCGGCAAGGCACGCATTCCGGCCAGAGACGAGATAAGCACCAGTTGCCCCTGCCGGCGTTTTTGCATGTTGTCGACGAGGCCTGTGAGAGTGTTGACCACGCCTCGATAATTCACATCGATCTGCCGATCGCTGTCGGCATTCGTTTCGCGCGTTCGGTTGGGGCCGAGCCCTGCAGTCACACCAGCATTTGCAATGACCAGATCGACAGGATGCCGTGCATCCAGATCACTGAGGTAGCCATGCAGTGCTTCGCGATCACGAATATCGATGGCGCTGATTTCACCGTCTGCGCCAAGCTCGCGGATTTCCTTCAGCAGAGCTTCCAGACGCGCCTCGTCCCGGGCAATGAGGGCGAAATAGATGCCAGGACCAGCGTATTCACGAGCAAGCGCCTGCCCTATGCCGCCACTGGCACCGGTCAACACGATGACCTTTTGTGTTTCGCCTGCCATTCTTGCCTCTCCCATGAGGGTTAGATTCCAAGTTTTCTGCCTAGCCAGGACGAGTGCCGCTTGATCGCGGTCACCAGAAGGTGCCGCTTGTCTGTCCGCTGCTCCGCTAGCCGCGCAACCAAAAACTCCGGTGAGCATGGCAACAAGGAAACCGGGTCAATTGTGCGGGCATACTTCACGAGAGCCAGATAGACCAGCTCCGGCAAGGTGCGGCTTGTGCCCCTGCCTTCAATCTGGGTCAAATCCTCACAAAGGCCCCAGCCGGCATAAAAGGGCGCTCCGTGGACACACACCTTCTTGCCCCGCAGCAAAGCTTCGAACCCCGATAACGAAGAAAAAGTCTCGACACAATCGACTGCCTCTATGAGGTCGATGATATTCGCATCTTCGGCAATTTCATCGGCGTATTCCAGCGCGGTTTCACGGGGTACCTTGCCTTTGCGCAAACCGGTCTCAACATCGGGATGTGGCTTGAAAACCAGAAACGCCTCGGGATGACGGGCACGGGCGAGGCGAAGCAGATCGAGATTCACGTTCGGTGTGTTGGCGCAATCGATTGTCGCAGATCTGGATTTTCTGATTGCCGCATCGTCCGCAACCTGCCCCGGTACAAGGATCTTATCCTTGTTGGCCGGATAGGCAAATGAACGCGTCTTGCCGAAATTGTATTTGGAGACCCTGGCGCGAATGATCAGGTCGATCAAAGCTTCGCCCCGGTTCCGTTCTTCCGGTGAAAGCACGTACTCTTTCAGTAGCACCTCAAGCCGGCTGGGCCGAGAGGGGTCGTAGTAGATGCCGAGGTCATCGACCGCAAGCATAGCCCCTCTTGCAAGGCCTGCACCAAGACCGACGGAGCGCAAGAAACCGTCTTCTATGCGCGACAACTGAATCCCGTTTTGTATGCAGATCTGCTCGAACGCGGGATCGGTGCGCCCTGCCCAGGAATATATCCGCCCGCCGTCACTCCGTGCGGCTGAGACAGCGTCCTGTTGGGTTTCGTGAAACGTGACCGCCCCGCCTTTTCCGGAAAAGGTGGCGTTGATCGAAGGATGGTTCCAATACTGCGCGCCGTAACAATGGCCGGGCATGGCGTTGTCCTGCCACTGCTCCTGCATAAGCGAGTGGATCTCCAGCGCATCACCTGGGTGCAGAAGATCGCCTGTATAAGGTGAGAACCATGCAGTCCGGCAAGACAATATCCAGTTCAGCAGATCGTCGGTGGCTATCTGCTCAAGAGCGGCCCTGTTTTTGAGCTCGGTCCAGAACAACGCTCCCTCTTGTCGGACGTCGTCTCCGGCCAAAAGCCTTTGAAGCGAAAGACCTTCGGCTCCAGCAACCGCAGTTTCGCCCGCCGCGGAACAGGAGAGCGACTGCTCACGCCAGGTGCCTGCAAAATCGCAAACCGACGCAATATTCCGACCATGTGTGACGAACTGCCGGATTAACGTGTCACAGGCGACGCTCATCAAAGACCGTTCTTTCAGCTCAGTGCGGCTCACTGGCAAAAGAATTAAGCTGGAGGGCAGCCGCCGGGCTTGTGCAGGGGTCGGTCCTTCCAGGACCAGAAGAAGGCTACCTGTGACAGGCTTCATTCCGCTGAACGTATTAGCGTTTTTCAGCCAAACTGCCTGATAGGGATTGGTATCTGAACTCTCAAGGATCCCGCCCTCGTGAGCCGCCTGAAGCCGGGCTTCCAAAGGCCGAAGCTCCGGGTCGACAATCTTCAACGCCGATTTATGCCCCTTCAGCCAACCGATCACAACGGCACTCCGAGCGCACGTGCCCTGGCGAGCCTGGGAGGAGGATCGACATAGGCTCCGAAGGCGTTCAAGTCTCTATTGGCAATCTTTTCGGCAATGTTTTTCGCCGCAACTGCGACGCCTTCCGAATTGTGGATCGACCCTCTCACCTGCGTTGAAGCTGCCAGCGCTTGAACGTAAGTGAGGAGAAGGTCACGATCCGGCTGATCTGGATTATTCCAGAAACTCGCCAGATCACCCTGGTGGGTCAGGCCGGCAATATCGTAGTGGGCCGGCACCAGCGTCTTCACCGGCACGCCAGCTTGCAAGGCTTCCAGCCCGGCAGTGGAATTCAGCGTCACGACCCCGAGCGCCTGCTCGAACGGCTTTGCAAGGCCGCCGCCATCGAGAAAATGCACCCTGTGCTGCAAGCCGAAGCGGTCTGCAAGTTGATTGGCAACACCCGGCCAGTCTTCGAAGCCGACATCGAGAGGGTGGCTCTTCAGAACCAGATGAACGTCGTCATCTGCCACTTCGGTCAAGGAGCGAAAAACGACTTCCAGAACCTCTTCAAAACTGTGGAACGGAGAATGTCTGCGTAACTGGAAATCTCCCTCCAGCTGCAACGGCAGCACGTAATAGCGAACCGCCTTCTCCTGCAATTCCGCAAGCTGGTGTTCTGCTGCCCTGTTCCTCCGCTTTTCCGTCAACAGCCTGACTGCTCCGCGCAGATATTCCGCGACCGGGGAATAGATCGTGTGCCGCTGATAGGCTGGATAGAGCGGCTTCAGGAAGACATTCGTCAGGTTATAAACCACGTCAGGCGCTGTCTGGAGCCAGAAGCTGGAGGGATAACGCGGGGAGAGATCCATCGGCCCTGCTGTCTCGGCTATGCGCCTTATCGCAGCCGGTTCGGAAGGAAAGTGACTGAGCGTGGACAAACCGGTTCGCTCCAGCGTCATCCAGCCGGGCCGCAATGCCCCAAGTTCTGTCACGGCAACATAAACGCCTAACTGGACTGCCTTTTCGATAGCAAGGCGATGGTAAAGGCGCTGATCCCCATGAAGAACGAGATCTGTAATCTCGTGTTTGCGCAGATAGTCTTCTATGTAAGCCGGCCATTCGGATGGCTGCCCCTTGAAACTGACACAACCCTTTCCGTGCCAATGTAGCCAGTCACCAGCGCAGAAATTGATCCGGTGAACATCAAACCCGAGGGCTTTGAGGCAATCACCCGTTTGCTTGTAGAGCGGAGATAACGGTCCCTGCAGAAATAAGACCCGTCTTACGACGTTTGGGCGAGTTTCCGTTGCCACAGACGGCTCAACCGCGCCAGACATGTGTCCACCGTTCAGTTTTGCCGCGCCGTTCCAGTTGTTCGGAGAAGGTCGTCGCGATCCCTCTCGCCTGAGCCTTTTGCAAACGAGGCGGCATTTCACAGAAGGCTTGCGGCAAATTAACCGTGTCCGCAATCATCCGTTCCGCCATCATGTCGGCAGCCGCCTCTCTGCCTTCCTTGGTGTAGAAACATCCCTTGACCTGAATGGACGCGGCAAGCAACCGCTCAAGCGCATCCAGCAGATCCTGATCGGGCATCGTCGGGTTGCGCCAGAAATCATCAAGAGGATTCTGGCACGTCAGCCCTGCGATATCATAAAGTGCGATGCCGAGAACCTTCGTGGGGCAATTCGCCCTGAGGGCATGAAGACCGGTGGTGCTGTTGATCGTCAAGGAGCCTGCTGCGTGTTCCAGTAGCCGGTTCAGGTTGCCACCATCCACCAGAACCACACGCTTCTTGACCCGGTATTTCTTGGCGAGCGTCCGCAGGATTCGCCCCCAAGGCTCCATGCCATTGTCCAGAGGGTGGACCTTGAAGACAAGGCGCGCCGCGGCAGGTGCGTTTTCTGCAAACGACTTGATAACCTCCTCCGCAGCATCCGCAATATGGTCATACTGGGAGTTATAGCGCAGCTGATAGTCGCTCTGAAGCTGAAGAGGAAAGACGTAGTATGGCAGGCCAGTCGCAATAATGTCGTCAATCACGTGGTGGGCGTGCCTGTTGCGGCTTTTGGCGAGCGAGAATCGCGGAATATTGCTCAGGTAGTCGATCAGCGGATGATAGAGCTTGTCACGGACATACCTGGGATATGACAACGCGAAGATCACGTTGGACATATTGTAGGTTACCTCGTTCACCGCTTCGTTGATGAACGGATACTTGTAGAGTGCCTGCCGGTCGATATCCGGAAGGCTGCTACCTACCTTCATGATGAGTTCCGGATCATCCGGAAACCGGGAGTGCGCGGACATTCCGCAATGCTCGAGCGTTATCCAGTCCGGACGCAGATAGCCGTTCTCAAAGGTCAGACACGTTATGCCGAGTTCCGCTCCCACTTCCGCCGCTGCGACATGATAAGGCACACGATCCGCGTAATAGACGATGTGGGTAATCTTCTGGTCGAGACAGTAGGCTCGAAGCCAGTTGGGCCAGTTTCGCAAGGAACCGCGATAGGATGTACATCTGCGGTCGTGCCAACCGATCCAGTCGCCGGCACACAGGTTCACCCGGCGTGTGGACGCCCCTGCTTTTTCAAGGCTGTCGGCAATGGTTCGCGCAAAAACGCCAGGCGGCCCTTGCAGAAACAGCACCACCATTGAACTGACTGAAACCATGCAATCTGCCAACCTACCGGCTTTAACGGCCCACGATGTTTATCTGAGCCGTTAAATCTTCGTACGGCAACTGTTAATCCGTGATGTTACTTACCACAGAGTAGTTGCTGATGAGCGGAGCGATGATTTGCAGGAACTTGCCAAGCTCAGCAGTCGGATGGTTCGAAACGAACAGGATATCCTTGTCCCGCATTTCGAATTTCTGCGACATGAAGAAACCCTTCGGATCGCGAAGGCTCAGCTTGTAGACAAGAGGAACGCTCTGACCCGTCAGCTTGTCCGCAAGAAGAGGCTTGAGCTTTCGCACAAGCGCAGCATCTTCGAAGCGGAACAGGAACACACCGTTTGCATCCGCGCGGTCATCCCGCAAACCACCCACCGTCGCCAGGGCCTCGGCCATCGTGACGGTCTTCGTCCTGAACGGAACGAGCTGGTTTGCCTTGAGGGCACCGAAAGCAGAGAAAGTACGCGGGCGATGCGACAGAAGAATGTTGTCGTTCGGCGCGATCAGAACGTTGTTTTCCGGATAATCGATCAGGTCTTCCAGACGGGTGGTACCGGCGCGGTTGCCGCGCTTCAGCGTAACCACGGTCTCATAGGTCGCGTCGCGCGCGCCACCTGCCTGCGCAACGAGGTCAAGCAGGCGAGTATTTCGCAGCGGCAACGGATAAACGCCGGGCTTGGCGACATCGCCGACGACAACCGCGGTTGAGCTCAGCTTGTCTCTGAGGGAAATCAGAACCTGCGGCTCAACGGCCTTGCCAACGAGTTTCTGCTGCACCGACTGGCGCAAGCCCTCAATGCTGAGGCCTGCCGCCCGTATACGGCCAGCGTACGGCACGAAGATATAGCCGCTCTCGTCAACAACGGATGGAATGTTGCTCGACCCGCCACCGCCACTGCTGAACAGGCCGTCTGGCGACGCTTCCCAGATAGTGACATTCAGCGTGTCGCCAACGCCGAGGAGTGTTGAAGACCCGCCACTCCCCACTCCGTGGAACTGGTTGGCGAAAGCAAGTGGGCGGTAATTCTTGATGGTGTCAATGTTGGACGGCTCGACAACGACGACGGTGTAATCCCCCGTCTGCGCGCTGGTTTCTACATCTTGCGACGAAATATTTATCGCAGCCGGGCCCTCGCCCGGCAGGGCGGAGCATCCAAACAGAACTCCGGCAGCCGCCAATACTGACAAAAAACGCATTAGTACCCAATCCACCCAAATTGCTGCCAAGTCTGGTAACACCCTCTTGCAAGGTTGTCCAAGACGCATCGCAGCTTTCCCCGGGAGAAACCTCCCAGCTGTGACTTTGCTGTAACACTACACCGTCTTTTCCTAGTGAATTGATAAATTTCCAATTTATCGTCTTCTGTTCGGCATGTGAGCGTCGATAATCGAATTCAGCGTCAGAGCTTCCAACATCTGTCTTCGGGGTATCTTATGACCGCCAGCAACCGGCATAACGACATTAAAAACATTAAAATTCTCTCGTCAGAATTAACAATCTGGCTGCGGGATTCGGCCTTGCCGCTCTGGTCAACTGCCGGTATCGACTCGCAAACAAAAACCAGTCTTGACGTTATCGACCTCAAAACTGGTGCCGGCCTTCCGGTCACGCGGCGCGCGCGGGTCGTAAGCAGGCAGATCTATTCCTTTCTGGAAGGCAAGAAGCTCGGGTGGACAGGACCAGCCGAGGAATTAGCAACCGAACTTTATGGCTGGTATACGAGCACGTTCCTGATGCCGGACGGACACTACGCCTCTTGTGTTGACACGAATAACACCGTCACAGACACGAGTTTCGACCTCTACAATCAGTCTTTTTCCCTCTTTGGCTTCGCCAAGCTGGCAGCGGATCTTCCCGCCTGTAAAACCAGCGCAAGCGAACACGCCGACAAGCTGCTGGACCATCTGATGACGGCCTATCGTCATCCGGAAGCAGGATTTCAAGAAGCCTCTCCCGCGAAGAAACCGCTTTGCTCCAATCCGCACATGCACATGTTCGAAGCGTGCCTCGCATGGGAAAAAGTCTCTTCGGATACGGCCTGGGCAGACCTTGCTGATGAAATCGCCGAACTTGCCCTGACGCGTTTCATCGACCCGGTTTCAGGCGGGCTTCGAGAATTCTTCAACAGCGACTGGACCCCGTTTGACGGTGACAAGGGCCGTGTCATGGAGCCCGGTCACCAGTTCGAATGGGCCTGGCTCCTGACAAGATGGGGGCAATCGAGAATGGATGCGGGCGCCCTGATTGCAGCGCGGCGCCTCTATGACATTGCATGGACCTACGGCATAGATGAAAGCCGCGGTGTCGCCTTCATGGCCTTGAACGACGATTTTTCCGTCCGTGACCCCATGGCACGCCTGTGGGGACAGACGGAATGGATCAAGGCCGCCGTCGCTCTGGCAGAAGTTTCAACCGGCGCGGAAAGGGATGCCTACCTGTCGGATATTCCGGAAGCCGTCCAGGCACTGAAGGTCTATTTTGCAGATGTCCCCGCCGGCTTGTGGCGAGACAAGCTTTCTCCCAACGGAACCTTTGTCGATGAACCCGCACCGGCAAGTTCGCTCTATCACATCGTTTGCGCCATCTCGGAACTTCACGATTTCGCAGAATCACTTTGACCGGGCAGTCCGCGTCAAAAAGGCGTGCATGGCGAAACCAGAGCAGTAAAAGACGCATTCGGCCTTTTTCATTTCGATACAGAGCTCTATAGCTTGTCGCCGGTTAAAGAAGACGTGCGACCAATGAGGAGGCCGAATGCCCAAGGCTCAGATCATCGATGGCAAGGCTATCGCGGAAAGTGTCAGGCAAGAAATCACCAACCGGGCAGCCAAGCTGCTGGAAACCAGCGGCAAACGCCCCGGTCTGGCGGTCGTCCTGGTGGGTGAGGATCCTGCCAGCCAGGTCTACGTACGCAACAAGGACAAGGCCGCCGAAGCTTGCGGTTTTCACTCCGTGAAACACACGCTCGCTGCCGACACCAGCGAGGACGCTGTGCTGGCACTTGTCGACCAGCTCAACAACGACCCTGATATTCACGGAATTCTGGTGCAGCTGCCTTTGCCGGGACATATCGACGAGAGCAAGGTGCTGCGCCTCATCCGTCCGGAAAAGGATGTCGACGGTTTCCATCCTGTCAATGTTGGACTGCTGACTGCCGGAGAACGGGACAGTGCGCTGGTGCCCTGCACACCTGCCGGTAGTCTGGTGCTGTTGAAGCGCACACTCGGCGACACGCTCTCGGGTCTCAACGCAGTCGTGGTGGGCCGATCCAACATCGTCGGCAAACCCATGGCGAGCCTTCTGCTTCAGGAAAGCTGCACTGTCACGATCGCTCACAGCCGCACCAGAGACCTGCCGGACGTCGTGCGTTCCGCAGACATCGTCGTCGCGGCGGTCGGTCGGCCGCAGATGATCAAGGGCGATTGGATCAAACCGGGCGCGACCGTTATCGATGTCGGCATCAACCGAATCCCGGCTCCGGACCTGGGTGAAGGCAAGGCTCGCCTGGTTGGCGATGTGAACTTTGCAGAAGCAGCAGAGGTTGCAGGTGCCATAACACCGGTTCCCGGCGGCGTTGGTCCAATGACGATTGCCATGCTGATGGTCAACACCTTGACGGCTGCTCGCCGTCTGCTTGACCTTCCGGAGGAAGAAGCGCTTTTTTGAGTAATAACCGGCCGGCACGAAAGCGCGCGCAAGAATATTTTCGCGCGTTCTTGCGGCACATTCACTAAAGTCTTGTGCCACCTTCTCTCTTGAACTCGTTCCGGCGCCATGGTCTATCGTGTTTGTATTCGCTTAACCATGGCCCTTTAAGGTGCGTAACGTAGGGGCTGCAAACGCAGATGGTTGAATTGCGCTGTTATCAGATGCAATTCGGCTGACCAATTAAACAGGCGGCAGTGAGTGAAGGGTCTACCGTCTTGCAAGTCCGGCAGGTTCGCCGGCAAGCGTTTCAACGCATTTTCCTCATTGGCAGCCTGGTTGGCTGGCGGTGTTTCTTTTGTTGCCTTGCGCCCGGCTGGTGCTGGGTTGGCCTGTGCCCTTCTTCTTGCTGCTCCCCTTCCCGCAAATTCCTTTGAAATATTCGGCTGGAAGTTTTTCGAATCGGCGGAAGACGAAGCCAACGCTGTTCCCGATCCCCTGCCCTACGAGGCAGACCTGACAATCTCCAATGGTGCGGATGATCTCACCAAGGAATTGAAAGACGCCTCGCTGCTGGTACAGCAACAGGAAAAGCCTCCCTCCGGCGAGGCAGGCCTGCTCGCACGCTCTCTTTCTGATCGTGAACGGCTGATCGCCCAGCTTTATGCCGATGGCCGCTACGGTGGAACTGTCGATATCACGCTTGCGGGCATTCCGCTTGAAACCGCTCTTGAACAAAGTGATTTGCCTGACGCTCGGCCGGTGAAGGTTGAGATTCTGGTCAATCCGGGGCCGGTCTTCACCTTCAGCAATATCGACGTTTCGTCCCAGGACGGCGATCTGTCCACCGACCCGTCCTTCTGGGGCCTCGCGAAAGGCGAGGTCGCTGCTTCCGGCAAGATCCTGACGGCGGAAAAGCGCATGATCGCGGTTCTGCGCGATCGCGGGTATCCGAAGGCGCGGATTGCTGAACGCCGGATAACGGCGGACCATAGCACCAACACCCTCGCCGTGGCGCTGATCGCCGATGCGGGCCATCAGGCACGTTTCGGCCCGGTCTCGGTCAAAGGTACGGAAGTCACTGACCCGGATTTCGTCGTCCAGCAGGCAATGCTTCCGGTCGGAGGCGTCTATTCGCCTGAAGACCTGGCCCGTGCACGCAAACGGCTCAACGAACTCGGCATCTTCTCGTCCATCCGGCTCGTGGAAGGGGAAATCGAAGGCCCAGACGGCACCATGCCGGTCACCATCGAGGTGAGCGAGCGCAAGCGCCACGTGATCGGTGCCGGTGCTTCCTGGTCCAGTACCGAGGGCTTTGGTGTCGAATCCTATTGGCGCAGAAGAAATCTCTTCGGCCGGGGCGAATTGCTCTCTGTTGAAGGGTCCGTTGGCAGGATCGGCAACGAGAGCGTCCTCGACATGGAGTACTCGGCGCGGATTGCCTTTGAAAAGCCAGGCGTTTTCGGCCCGCTTACCAGCTTTTCGACCAGCCTGCAGGCACGCCAGGAACATCCCGACGCCTACAAGAGCCGGTCGATTACCTATGACGCCTATCTCAACAGGGAATTTTCCGAGCAGCTGAAAGGCCGCGCGGGCGCCGAGGTCTTTTACGCCAATGAAGAAGACGCCTTCGGCGATGGCGACTATCTGCTGGTTGGACTGCCGGCGGACCTGACCTTCGACAACCGTGATGACAAGCTCAATCCGTCCAAGGGGATTTTCGCAGCCCTGTTTGCGGAGCCCGCTTACGATACCCTGAACAGCAACGCGATGGGTTTCATCAAAGGCACTGTTTCCAGTTACTATGCGCTCGATCAGGCCAAGCGTTTCATTCTTGCGGGCCGCGTCTCCACAGGGTCGATCCTGGCGCCGTCCGTGGAATCGGTTCCCGCCAGCCGGCGGTTCATCGCCGGTGGTGGCGGGTCCATCCGTGGCTACGCCTATCGCAACGTCGGTCCACGCAAGGATGGTGAAGTTACCGGTGGACGCTCAATTATCGAGCTTTCCGGTGAAGTTCGCGTCATGGTAACCGAAACCATTGGAATCGTTGGATTTGTTGATGCAGGTAATGCATACGAAGACAGCATTCCCGATTTTTCCGAGAGCCTGAAGGTGGGCGTTGGCGCTGGTCTGCGCTACTTTACTCCAATAGGCCCGCTGCGAGTCGATGCTGCGGTGCCGCTGGATCCGGGACAGGATGACCCGGACTTCGCCCTTTATGTAGGTTTGAGCCAGGCGTTCTAACGCAGATGCGTTTTCTGAAACTTTCCTTGCGAATCTTCGGATTCCTGATCGCGGTTGCGATTGCTATTCCCGTCCTCGCGCTTTGTGCCCTGCAAGTGCCGGCGGGCCGCACCTTTGTGTCCAGCGTCGTCAGCACGCTTGCCTCGTCCGACAATCAGACCATCACGATTGAAGAATTGTACATCAGCTTTGGGCTGAAGGCTGAAGTCGGCAAGGTCTCCCTGGCCGACAAGGAAGGAACCTGGCTGAACGTCGAGAACGTTGCCGCCGACTGGCATCCCATGCGGCTCCTTGCCGGCAATCTCGATATTTCTTCTCTCACCGCATCCCGGATAGATCTGGAAAGAACACCTGTCCAGCCACCGGCTGAAGAGGTGGCAGTGACCGAGGAGAGCAACTCATCGGGCGGTGTATCGCTGCCATTTAACGTCACTCTCGAACGTCTGGGCTTTGACGAAATCAACCTCGGTGCTCCCCTGCTGGGAGTACCTGTCTCCCTGACGGCCGCAGGATCAGGCTCTTTCGCGCTCGACCCGGCACTTGTCACTGCCGATCTCGACCTGCACCGGATCGACGGCATAGAAGCCGGTCTTGTGGCCAAGGCACAGTTTGAACCCGCCGCCGAAACGCTTGCCTTCGATATTGAAGTGTCCGAACCGCGCGGGGGCCTTGCCGCACGGCTTCTTGAAGTTCCCGACCTGCCCGCGCTGGATCTGTCCCTCAAAGGTGATGGTCCCCTGACCGACTGGGCAGCCAACCTAAGTGTGGCTCTCGATGGCAGGACCACCGTCACCGGTTCGGCAAAAATCGAGGAAAATGCATCCGAACGACATCTGGCCTTCGATCTGGACGGTGATCTCGCGCCGCTTGCACCTCCCGCGGCACAAGCCTTTCTGCTCGGAACGACAAATGCCAAAGGAGCTGCCAGGTTCTCTACGGAGTTCGCCCCTCTTTCGGCCAACCTGACTTTGAAAACACAAACACTTTCCCTGGAAGCAAAGGCCGATCTTGAGAACGATGCCGTCAACGCCGCGGCGGATCTTGCCGTAAGTGCCGGGAATGACGCGCTGATTGCGCTCGACCTTGGCGAGAGGCGCATTGCCTTCGGTCCGCTGACCGGAACGGTACGTGTTTTCGGTCAACGCTCCGCGGTCGACTGGCAAACCAAGATTGACCTGAAGTCACTGCAGACAACGGAAGCCAGGACTGGAGCCATCACGCTGTCGTCCTTCGGAAATGGAGCAGATCTCTCCGAAGGAACGCTGACGTCACCCTTCTCGCTGTCGCTCGCCATTGACAGGCTGGAAGGCATTACGCCGCAAACAGAGCCTTTGACCGGTTCACTTGAATTGAAGGCCACGGGCGCCGTGAACGGCTCAACCCAATCGGCCGAGATCAAGGATCTGACCCTTTCAACCGCTGTCGCCTCGCTTGCTCTGTCGGACACGAACCTGTCAGCCGACGCTGTCAACGGATCGGGCAGGCTTTCGCTCGCCGACCTTTCCCGTCTGTCGGGCCTGGCAGGCCGCGATCTGGCCGGTGCTTTGAACGGAACATTTTCGCTGGATCTTGATCCAAGCCAACTGTCGGGCACGATCACCAGCGCTCTCGTCACCAGGGATGTCGGGACGGCAGTTCCTCAGGCCGACGCGCTTCTTGAAGGTGAAACACGCATCGACGTGTCTGTCGATCTTCAAGGAGTGGACGATATTTCCGTCACCAGTCTCGCGGTTACGAACAAGGCGCTGGATGCGAAAGGGAATGCCCGTTACCGGCAGAACGAACTCAGTTCCAGCCTGACGACCAGCCTTACCGATCTCGCAAAGGTCGATCCGCAACTTGCCGGCTCGCTGGAACTCGAAGCGAGCACGGAAGGTCCGATCGACGCGCTTGAAGTGCAGGCGGTTGCCTCTTCAAAGCAGATCATGCTTGCAGGCACACCACTGGATGACTTGAAACTTTCTGCAGAGGCAACGGCCAATCCCGCCGCGCCTACAGCCAAGATTACCAGCAGCGCCAGCCTGAACGGCCAACCCATTGCCGTTGATGTCGAGCTTACCAGCAAGGACGGTGGGGCAAGTGTCAGCCCGCTTTCCGTCAAACTGGCGGGCAACACCGTGACCGGTGAACTTTCTCTGACAGATCTCGACAAGCCTGTTGAAACGCTCAAGGGCACGTTGAACATCGATGCTCCGGACCTTGCCTCGCTCTCTCCTCTCCTTCTGACGGAAATCGCCGGACGTATTCAAGGCACCGTGACAGCCAATCCGGAAACGCGGCAACTCGCACTTGACGTTACCGGAAGCGATATCAGCGTGCCCGCAGTCAGTCTCGGCAGCGTGAAGCTTAAGGCCAATCTTACTGCCCCATACGAGCCAGAGACCGTTACTGCGGACATTCAGCTTTCAGACATCCTGACAGATGCGACCCCGGTTCATGCGGTGAGCCTTCAGGCCCAGCCTCAAAATGGCGGCACCGCAATCACGGCGGACGTCAAGCTGGACAAGAACGGCAAGGATGGCGTGACGCTTGCAGCGCAGGTGAACGAACCGGAAGCTGGCTCCTACGTCGTCGCCCTGTCCGAGCTTGCCATGCGATATCAGGGTATCGCCAGCCAGTTGAAGCAGCCGACAACCATTTCCTATGCGGCCGGTGAAGCGACGATCGAACCACTGGAGCTTCAGCTTGGCAATGGCTCGCTTGCGGTGTCCGGCAAGGCCGGCGAGACGCTTGACCTGAACGCCAACCTGACATCCATTCCGCTCAATCTTGCCAACGCCTTTGTCCCCTCGCTTGGTCTCGGTGGTGCTCTTTCCGGGAAAGTGTCTGCCACAGGTAGCTCATCGGCTCCCGAAGCGACCTGGTCGATCTCCGGAACAGGTCTGACGGCTAACGAATTGCGAAACAACGGTCTGGCCGCGCTCAGTCTGTCGACCTCAGGTACATTGAAGGACAACCGGATCGACCAGACGACCAAGGTCAGCGATCCGAATGGACTGAACCTCACGGCTGCGGGAACGGTCGGGCTGCAGAAACCCAATCCGATTGCTCTAACCCTGAATGGCAACGTGCCGACGGCAGCTCTCAGACGCCCCATGATCGAGGCAGGTTTGCGCGGTGAAGGCACAATCGCCCTGAGCGGCAATGTCGGCGGTTCGGCGGCAGCCCCCACTTACCAGATCACAGCCACGCCCAACGGTTTGAAGATCACCAGCCTGTCGACAGGTATCACTGTTCAGAACATTCGCGGCACGGCTTCGGTCAGCCAGAACGAAGCGTCGCTGAACGGCATTGCCGGTGACCTTGCGACGGGCGGCTCCATGTCTGCGTCAGGCACTGTTGGTATGAAGGACGGATTTCCGGCGGATCTCAGCCTGAAACTGGACAATGGGCGCTACGTCGATCCTGGCCTGGTGACTGCGGAAGTGGATGCGGATCTCAAGGTTTCCGGTCCGCTTGCTTCTACCAGCGCATCTGCCCTTATCAGCGGTCAGGTATCGATCAACAAGGCGGACGTCTCAATTCCCGAGTATCTGCCCGGTGCGATACCTCCCGTTGATGTTCGGCATATCAATGCTTCCAAGGCGATTCAGCAGCAGGTTGCAGAACTTGGTGGCGAAGTCTCCCAAACACAGACCCAGCAAAAGACCTTCCCGCCGCGTCTGGACATCGTCCTGTCCGCACCGGGACGGATCTTCATTCGCGGTCGTGGTCTTGATGCGGAACTACAGGGCAATCTCAAGATCGTCGGCACAACGGCCTCGCCGCAGGCAATCGGTGCTTTCGGACTGAAGCGTGGCCAGCTCGACATTCTCACACGCCGCCTGATCTTCTCTCGCGGCAACGCCACTTTCGAGGGCTCACTGACGCCTGTCCTCGACTTTGCGGCGACGACAGTCGTGAGCGACACCACCATCACCGTTACCGTGAGCGGCGAGGCAGACGATCCCCAGATCGCGTTCTCCTCGTCCCCCGAACTTCCGCAAGATGAAGTTCTGGCACTGCTTCTGTTCGGCAAGAGCGTCGGCAACCTGTCGCCCACACAGGTGGCACGGCTTGCGGCGGCCATAGCCACCCTCACCGGGGGCAGCGACAACGGACCGCTTGCCACGATCCGGAAGTCTCTGGGCCTGGATGCCATCGACATCAACACGGACGGGGACAACGGCCCTTCTGTCGCTGTCGGCAAATACATCAATGACAACATCTACGTCGGCGTTGAACAAGGCACGGGTACCGGTTCCAGCCGGGTGAAGGTCGACATTGACCTGGACCGCGGCCTGAAGGTCCGTGGTGAAGTCGGTGCGGACGGATCTTCTAAGGCCGGTATCTTTTTTGAACGCGAGTATTGAGCCCACTCCCGTTCCCGGCAAATCTGACAGGGGCGAAGCGTGTAGCCGCCGCTGGAAACCGCGATTGCGACAAATTGCCCGCCAACGGTTGCAGTGCACTTGTGTCTCGTGCGAGTGTGCCCGCCATGACCAAACAATTTATGAGAAATACTCCGTCCCATCCGGAGGAAACCGTTTTTTCGGTGACGGAGACAGCCGTGAATGACGGGGGTGCAATCATGTCGGTGAACAGCAGTGACTACACTCTGGGTGAACGGATCTGCAAGGCGCGCGATGCCTCCAATCTTTCGACCGCCCAGCTTGCACGTCGGCTGGGCATCAAGACATCCACCCTGCAGAGCTGGGAAAGTGACCGGTCCGAGCCGCGTTCCAACAAACTCGTTTTGCTTGCCGGTATCTTGAATGTAAGCCCGACGTGGCTGCTGGTTGGCCGGGGTACACCGCCGGTTTCGGAAAGCAGCACGACCTCCGATCTCGACAGCATGCGTGTTGCCCTCGACAGGGTTCAACGCCAGGCTCAGGCACTTGCCGACGAGATTGCCACGCTACAGGATCGTCTTGAAGGCTGATCCATTTCGCTGACTGACCAATCTTCTTGTGACGGCCGCCAATAAAAAAGTGGCCGTTTTCAAGCGCTTGATTTGCTTGGCTCAAAATTCTGCAAAGCAAGGGGACTGGCGTCCTTCGGCGCAGGCGTTAAGTGGATTATCCGCATCCCCGCCCCTCTTGGGTCGCCAGACCGTGGCCTGACTGCTTGTTTGTCTGCCTACTATTTTCCGGCACAGTACGCTTGGCCGGGAAAAGCGCTTGCCAGACCTCGCGCCTCCCCCCTATCTCTAGGTCAACGATTTCCTGGCCGGAATCGAGCGAAGGCCCGAAAGCTGGACCCTCCAGCCTTTCTGGCTCCGCTCCTCGCGTTCAACAGAATGCACTCTCTGCCGGGCGATCCGTCAGACCACCAGCGTCTGCCCCTCTCACGGTTCAGGAAACTACCCATGTCATTGAATGCTGCACTCTTGAAGGAAAAAGTGTTTATCGGCGGAGCATGGAGCGACGCGGACAGCGGACAGACCGTCGCCGTAACCAACCCTGCGACCGGAGAGACGATCGGAACCGTTCCCTTCTGCGGGCGTCCTGAAACCGCAAGGGCGATTGCGGCTGCCGAGGCCGCGCTTCCCGCCTGGAAAGCGTTGACGGCAGAGGCGCGGGCCAACCACATGCACGCTCTCTGCGATGCCATCATGGCCGACCTTGACGACCTGGCCGCCCTCCTGACCACGGAAATGGGCAAGCCGCTTGCAGAAGCCAAAGGCGAGATCGCGCTTGGAGTGAAATATATCCGTTTCTTTGCCGAGGAAGGCAAACGGGTTTATGGCGACACCATCCCCTCGCCGTGGGCAGACCGCCGCATTCTGGTGACCAAAGAACCTGTCGGGGTCGTCGGCTCGATCACTCCCTGGAATTTTCCGAATTCGATGATTGCCCGCAAGCTCGGCGCAGCCCTGGCCTCTGGTTGCACGATGGTGATGAAGCCTGCAGAATTCACCCCTTATTCAGCGCTGGTCTACGGCGTGATGGCGGAAAAGGCCGGTCTTCCCAAGGGCGTGATCAACATCATCACAGGTGACGCTCCGGCGATTGGCGAGGAGATGTGCGAGAACCCCGTCCTGCGGAAACTGACGTTCACCGGTTCAACCCGAGTCGGCAAGCTGCTGGCCGGGAATGCTGGCCGCAACATGAAGAAGATCTCCATGGAGCTCGGCGGCAACGCACCCTTTATCGTTTTCGACGATGCCGACCTCGACAAGGCCGTCGAAGGGGCAATCGCCAGCAAGTTCCGCAACTCCGGACAGACCTGTGTCTGTGCCAACAGGCTCTATGTGCAGGCAGGCGTCTACGACGCTTTTGCCCAGAAGCTTAAGGACGCGATGGCAGCGCAGCTGAAGGTCGGCAACGGTCTTGAAGCCGGAACGACCCAAGGCCCGCTGATCAACGAAGCTGCTGTCGAAAAGGTCGCCGATCACGTGCAGGATGCGCTGTCCAAGGGTGGTGAATTGATTGCAGGCGGACACCGCCCCAACGGCCCGGGAACGTTTTTCGAGCCGACACTGATCACCAAGGCGACGTCCGAGATGAAAGTGGCACGCGAAGAAACCTTTGGCCCGCTTGCCGTTCTGTTCAAGTTCGACACCGAAGAAGAAGCGGTGCGACTTGCCAATGACACCGAATTCGGCCTCGCCTGTTACTTCTATACCAAGGATCTTGGTCGCACCTTCCGCGTCATGGAACAGCTTCAGTATGGTCTTGTCGGGGTCAACGAAGGTGTCATCACGACAGAGGTTGCCCCCTTTGGCGGCATCAAGGACAGCGGCATGGGCAACGAAGGCTCGAAGTACGGTCTGGATGATTATCTGAACGTGAAATATAGCTGCATCGGCGGCCTCGGCATGTAATTGCCTTGCGTCCCGGCCCGACGCCGGGACGCATTACGCTGCGTTGAGCAGTGTCGACTGGAGATTGGCGGAACTCATGGGGCGCCCGAAAAGGTAGCCCTGACCGCACTTGCAGCCCAGTTCGCGAAGCCGCTCAGCCTGTTCAACGGTTTCGATACCCTCGACGATGACGGACATTCCATAGCCCTTCGCCATATGCAGAACTGCCTCGATTACGGAGATGTCCTGTTTGCTGGCGATCGACTGGCGAACAAATGTCTTGTCGAGCTTGATCTTCGAGAACGGATATTTGGGCAGGTAGCCGAGTGAAGAATAGCCGGTCCCGAAGTCGTCCAGTGAGAAGCTGCAGCCGAACGCCCGCATTTCTTCCATGGCAAACTTCAGGTCGAGCGTTTCATCGATGAACAGGGATTCCGTGATCTCGAGATCCAGGCGGTCCGAAGGGAAGCCGGTTCGTTGCAGCGCCTCGCCGACAGTGGCAACAAGATTGCCGCGGCTGAACTGTATGGCTGACACATTGATGGACAGACGAAGGTGGCTCGACCAGGTCAGCGCTTCCTTCATTCCCCTGTTCAATGCCCAGGCCCCCAATTCAACGATATAACCGTTCTCCTCGGCAATCGGGACAAACTCGGCGGGCGAGATCGGCCCCAGTTCCCGATGGTCCCATCGCAGCAACGCTTCAACGCCGAAGATCGACCGGTCGGCCAGATTGGTGAGTGGCTGATAGACCATGTGCAGCTCGTCACGGACGATTGCCTTGAAGAGTTCCGTCTCCAGTTGGCGCCGGCGCTGTAGCGCTGCGTCCATCTCCGGCAGAAAACGCAGGACCGGCGACCGGTTGTTTCGCCGGACCTTGGCAAGGGCATTGCCGGATTTCTTCAAAAGATGCTCGGGTGTCATGTCTCCGCTGGTAACGATGTACCCGAACTTGAGCTGCACCGAGATTCTGGCGCCTTCGATCTTGTAGTCCTCGCCGATCACTTCCTGGAGCGACTCGATCAGCGCCAGATCCTGATCCGGCTCACAGCGAAATACGCCTGCAAAAACATCTGCTGTAATGGCTGCCCATGTCGTGCGAGCGGAAAGATGGCTTTTCAGACGCATCGCGACCGTTTCACGAAGCTGGTCACCGTAGGAAAATCCGAGCGAAGCAACGATCTGATCGAAATTGGCAATCGCGAATTGAACCAGGCATACTTCCTGGCCCGTGCCGCGAGCCAGCTTAAGCGTTGCGGCAACTTCTTCTTCAAAACCGTTCCGGTTGAAAAGCCCGGTGCTTGGATCGAACCGTGCGAGATAAGCAAGGCGTTCCGCGGATTCCTTTTCTTCCGTCACATCCCGACATGTCAGACAGGCGACCGCTTCGGTTTCCATATCGCGCAGTTTCTTCGATTTCGCGATCGTGCGTTCAGAGCGCGTGACAACATATTCGATAAACCGGCGTCTTCCGTCATCCAGGCGCATGTCCAGAATCTTGGCCACCGGCTGACGGTTTCCAGGGTCTGCAAGAACTGACAAAGCTTCTTCAACCAGCTCCAGCGGCAGTACATTCCTGGCAGGCTTACCGACAAGAGCATCGCTTTGGAACAATGAGCGGGCCATTTGGCTTGCAGCGGAGACACGACCGTCATTCTGAACGACAACGATTGCATCAAAGCTGTCGTCGAAGACAAGTCCGAGCATACGCTCGCTGTTGCGGCGTCTGACGTTGGCGATGTGTGAGAGAAGCTTGTGAAAGCCCAGTTCCCGCAAGACGATACTTGCGGCTGCCAACAGCAGAATGAGATGCGAGCTTGCGGTCGGCACAAGGACGGGAGCCGACTTCTGGATGGCAATGGCACCAATTTCAAACATGATCGCGCAGAGCGCAAGAATGCTGATCTTGAGGGCCCAGCCTTCAATTTTCGTCAAAAGCAGAGCGAAGAAGACGAGAAGTGCCCACAGGACCGCAATCCCCTCACCCCTGACTTCCATGGCCCTGTTCTGCAACAGCGTTTCGGCCCCGAGTGCCTGAATTATACTTCCCGGCAAGACATCGTAGACGGGAACAGGAAACAGGTCTCGAAGCTCCTGCGCACTTGCACCGACGATCACCTTCTTGTCCAGAAACAGACCTGGGGCCGCTGACTTGTTCAGGACATCAACAAGCGATACCCGCTCCATCTGTTCCAGTGAGATGCTGTAATCAATGCCGAAACTTCCGGCTGCGTCTCCGGTGTACTCGCCCAGGAGAGCCGCGGCAGAGATCTCCGAATTCCCATTGATCTCGAAACCGTACAGATTTCGCCAGATGCGGCTGTCGGTTTCCATCGGAACCATGACGACGACCGGCCAGGCTACATTCAGAAACTGTTCGATCGGCTGGTTGACGACTTGCCCGGCATCCTGTTCAGCCGAAGCAGCTTGCAGGAACGTGGCAAGGCTGACGTTCCCGGCGCGCTCGATCGCGGCTGCAAACAGCGTGTCATCTTCAGGATTGGAAGTTGAGCTGAAATCGATGTCGAATACGATGTCGCGGGCGCCCGCTTCAGCCAGATGATCTGTCAGGTCGGCATAAAGACGGCGCGGCAATGGCCATACGCCAAGTTCATTCAGGCTTCTGGCATCGATATCCACGACCACGATGTCGCCGGAGACCGGTCTTTCGATCGTATGGAAACGAAACTCCCAGAGAAACCGATCGAACGCCGTGGTCAGGGCAACCGTGCGCAGAACAGCCACGGCGGCGATCACGCCGACCACGATCAAGACCGCGCTCGCTATCCGTTTCCGCTGTTCAGAGCTTCCGATCAGCACACCCACCGCCCACTTTCTCAGTCCGCACTTCAGGTGTCAGAGGCAAAGCCTTGCACCTGCGGTATCCTGATTACCGTCAGTTCTTGTTTTTTCCGTTTCCGTTTCCGGAATTGCCTTTGCCGTTTCCGCCGGCATTGTTGTTGCCGCTCCCGGAATTGCCATTGCCTGAGTTTCCGTTGCCGGAATTCCCGTTACCATTGCCACCGGAATTGCCGTTACCGTTGCCGCCGGAATTGTTGTTACCGCTTCCGGAATTACCATTTCCGTTGCCACCGGAATTCCCGTTGCCGTTACCACCGGAATTGCCGTTACCGTTACCACCGGAATTCCCGTTGCCATTGCCTCCGGAATTGCCGTTGCCATTGCCGCCGGAATTGTTGTTGCCTTTGCCGGCATTCCCGTTCGAGTTCGCCGATTTCGCTTCTGCTGCATTTGATGGCACGTTTTTCACGGCCGGTGTTTCAAATGCAGGCGCGCGCTTGGCTCCAGGTTTTACGGTCGGTTTGGTACGACCGCTCACAGACAAGCCAACCCGGTTTGACGGTGCACTGGCTGCAGCCTGACCGGCTGTCAGGTCCACCCTGTCGCCGGAGGCGAAATCTTCCACAGCGACAACGCCTCGTTCGACGGAAACGCGAGCCTGCTTGCCCTGGACATTGACCTCAAATCGCGTACCTTTCACCACAGCGGCAAAAAACGGGGTTTCGACGGTGAAATGCGGCTGCTGCCGTTTTTCAACATCGACCTCGATCGTCCCCTTTCTCTGCAGCAGTGTGGTCTTTGCTCCATTGCTGCGAAATGCCGACATGGCAAAGGTGGTGTTCGGCCCAACGGCGATGGTTTCGCTGCCTCTGCCTATGAGAGCGCGGGCACCTGCCCTGGTTCCGATGGTGTAGCCTTTTTCAAACACCATGCCCTTTTTGACACGGAAAGCTTCCACGCCAGGCGCAACGAAATAAACGATGCCGGACACACGTTTGACAACCCAGTCCGAAGCATTCGCAGTAGCAGGAAGCAGAACCAGAGCTGCAAGCAAGAGGACCCGCAGAAGTGATCCTGCTTTCCGCTCGACTGAATACATAGCGTCTTTTTTCATCTTGCTCTTCAACACGTTACGACTGACTGTCAATGCCGTGCGCAGAACCCACGGACAGGTTTATTGAGTTCTACACATCCTGTGTAGCATTTCAGCGTTTAACCCAACGTGAAGACAGGCGGAAAATATTGCCTATGCTCGTCACTAGTTGCGATAAACGACTACTTCAAAACAGAAAGGAGCTAGGTAATCTTCCGTAAAATACGGAGTTACCCAGCCCGACCTCCACGACTTGTATCCGCCAATACGGATTGCTTGTCGTCATATTCCTGGAACGTCTTCAGCAGCAGCGAGACTTAATATCCCGAGCGATACCTTTTCGCAGACGGAGTGGCGTTACCGACCCTTGCCATTTCCGTTGCCACCGGAATTGCCATTGCCGTTGCCACCGGAATTGCCATTGCCGTTGCCGCCGGAATTGCCGTTGCCGTTGCCACCGGAATTGCCGTTGCCATTGCCGCCGGAATTGCCGTTTCCGTTGCCACCGGAATTACCGTTTCCGTTGCCGCCGGAATTACCGTTTCCGTTGCCACCGGAGTTGCCATTCCCGTTGCCACCGGAGTTGCCGTTGCCATTGCCACCGGAGTTGCCATTGCCGTTGTTCCCCGAGCGGGAATCTCCAGCATTGCCCCGGTTGCCGCCATTGGCAGCTCTTGCTTCAGCTTTGGTAGCTGGCACGTTCTTCACGACGCGTGTTTCGAATGAAGGAGCCCGTTTGGGGCCAGAACGCACCGCAGGCTTGTTCTTTCCGCTGACGGATAAACCGACGCGGCGCGAAGGGTTGGTGGCGGCCGCCTGACCGGCGCCTACGTCGGCACGATCTCCGGATGCAAAGTCATGAACACCGACAACGCCCCGCCCCACATTGACCGACGCAGTCCTGTTGCCGACCTTGACCCTGAACTGAGTTCCTTTGACAACAGCGGCAAGGAAAGGGGTTTCCACTTTGAAATGCCGATACCACCGGCGCTTTACGTCCACATCTACCTGACCAAGGTCCTGGTAGACGACCATTCGCTTGATCAGCACGCCCTTCGGCTCAAGCGTCACAACAGAATTTGGAGAAACAACGAATGTTTCTTCACCCCGATTGATGACTACACGCCCACCGCCGGTCTTGATCTTCCATCCCTTGCGCACCGTCATGCCACGCTTGACGGCAAAGGTCTCGCCGGCACGGGTTTGCACCATGACCCGGCCGCTGACGCGTTCGACCGACCAGTGCCACGGCGTGCCACCTGTCTCCGCGTCTTGCGACAATGCCTCTTGAGAAAACCAGAAGGCCATAAGGGCAGCCAGCAGAAGCGACGCTGCCAACCGCATCCGGAGATCCCAGAACTGTCCAACGTCATCAGCTTTTGCTGCCATGCAACTGGCCTGACCTGAGCAATTGACGTTTATTTTGTTGGACATGGGAGCCCTCTCTTGGCCCAGCTTCGGAAGCTCGGCAAGCTATTCCGCCCCCGTTAACAAGACTTGAATTATAATGGGAAACCTTTTTATTTCATTCTTTTAGTAAAAATTGTTCTATCATCTAACGTTTCCAACTTTTTCCCATATTAGATAAAATTTTAATATTAAAACTATTTAAGATTGTGTTTTTGGATAACTAGAGAAAAATCACAATCATAGATACCTGCGATGCCTGATCGAAATGGCGTATGACGCTCAAAATATTTTTTCTATCATTCCAAAACAAAACGGCCAGGAACCCGTAGGTTCCCGGCCACGCCAGTCAATGATTTCCGTCTGAATGCGAGTTGCATCACGCCGAAGCGTCAGACGGTTGCCAAAAGCTCTTTTTCCACGGACTTGAAAATTTCGACCTGGTCGATGTTCATTTGTTCGACGCCGCAGCGCACGGCTTTCTCGAAAACGGCTCGTTCAGACCCGGCGTAGAACATCTGCGTAATCAATCCGGCCTGCTTTGCCTCGTTTATGAGTTTCTCTTCCAGGTCATCCTCATGGAATTCCAGTATATGCGCACCTTGGGCAACGGCGCGCTCGACCGAACCAACGTGAGCGTAAAGAACCATGCGCCGCAGGTCCGGTACCTTTGCACGGGCTTCAGCGCGGATTGCCTGATCGAACGAAAACGTCCAGGCGTCACTCAGCATGCCGCGGACTGCCAGCATGTCGCGAATTTCCGCAGGGTCGCCTTCCTTGATCTCAACATAGGTGCCAATACGGCCCTTGCAGGTATCCAGAAACGTGTCCAGCCTTGGAACACGTTCGCCCTTGAAGGTCTCCTTGAACCAGTTCCCTGCATCAAGAAGGTCAATTTCGTCGGAAGTCATATCCGAAATTCGGCCACTTCCATCCGTCGTCCGGTCAACAGTTGCATCGTGCATCACGTAGAGGATGCCATCCCTGGACGGCCGAACATCCAACTCGACAACTTCGGCGCCAAGCGCAATTGCTCCCTCGAGCGAGGCAATCGTGTTTTCCGGAGCCTGAAGGCTGGCTCCGCGGTGGCACACAACGACGGCTTGTTTCACGGTTAGGTCTCCTGTGTCTCCAGAGTGATATCCGGAGCTTGGATAGGGCTGGCAAACGGCCACTCTAGAGGGAAGTCGATGAAACAGGTGCCTGAAATTCTTGATGAAATGATGACACTGCAACTTCCCTCGAAATTTCAGTTGCTTACCGGTCGCGACAACTCTTAATTGAATGACTGAACAATTCACTTCAGTCTCGGAACTCTATCGCGATTCTTCCCCAATACCGCAGGGTCGACTTTCTATCCCCCTGACGCTTGAAAATCTTTCCAAAGCCACACAGTTAACGGTGAAGAAATCAACTGAATTATTGTTCAGCATTTACGAACAGTCAGTCAAATTGCACCGCACAATTTTCTTCCTATGTTCCAGTCTGCAGCGTTCATGAGCGAACGCTTCTGGTAACATCTATGAGGTTTGATCATGATCCGTCTCGCAGCTTCTGCGCTTGCCCTTTCCCTCGTCGCAGGCACCGCCCTTGCCGAACCGGTGGCCTACGACTTCGACAAGTCCCACGCCAACCTGGCTTTCTCCTATAACCACCTTGGCTACTCCACGACCGAAGGCCGTTTCGGCGAATGGGAAGGCACGTTGCTGATCGACAAGGACACGCCTGCCAATTCCTCCATCGAATTCACGATCGACGTCGGCAGCCTCGACACGTTCTGGGCAGAGCGCAACGCGCACTTCCTGAGCGCGGACTTCTTTGACGCTGAAAAATTCCCGAAGGCGACCTTCAAGAGCACCAAGGTCGAAAAGACCGGCGACAACCAGCTGGAAGTGACCGGTGACCTGACCATCAAGGACATCACCAAGCCGGTGACCCTGACCGTTGATGTCACAGCACTTGGTGAGCACCCGATGGCGAAGAAGGAAGCTGCCGGTTTTGCCGTTTCCACAGTTCTGAAGCGTTCCGACTATGGAATGGACATGTATGTTCCCTATGTAGGTGACGACATTACCGTGACCTTCCATTCCGAAGCGCTCAAGTCCGACGCGACCAACTAAGCGAACACCCTCGGAGGCCGGACAGACCGGCCTCCGTTTTCCAGGAGCCGCCATGCTGCGCAACACTTCAACCGGGTATGGAAGAATCGCCATTGCGTTCCATTGGACGATGGCAGTCTTGATCATCGGCATGCTTGGCCTCGGCCTCTACATGCACCAGCTTCCCCCGACCGAACAGGCAACCTTTGAGCTCTATCAGTTGCACAAGTCGATCGGCTTTGTGGTTCTAACGCTTGCCGTGCTCCGTCTTGTCTGGCGCCTTCTCAACCCTTCGCCGAAACTGCCTGACAACATGCACCCGCTGGAAAAGGTCGGGGCGCATCTGGGGCATGTCGGCCTGTACGCGCTTCTGTTTGCTCTGCCACTGACCGGCTGGTTCATGGTGTCGGCTTCGCCGTGGGGCATTCCGACCATCCTGTTCAACACCTGGCCAGTGCCGCATCTGCCGGTTCCAGGTGTGCTTGGTTCGCAGGAACAGGCGGAAACCTTCTTCAAGCTGCTGCATGAATACGGCGCCTACCTGCTGATCGCGCTGATTGCCGTCCATGTCGCAGCAGCGCTGAAACACCACTTCATCGCCCGCGACGCCACGTTGAAACGCATGATTTCAACCGCACCCGCCAAGGCCGATAGCTGACAACACGAACTGGAAATCCGCAGATGACATTGAAGCATTTTACATATGCCGTTGCAGTCCTGTCGGCGACGACCTTCACCGCACCGGCGTTTGCCGACACCTGGAAAGTCGATCCGGACAAGAGCAAGCTCGGCTTTGAAGTCAAACAGGGCGGCGGCACGCTGACTGGCGTCTTCGCGTCCTGGGAAGCAGACATCGATTTTGATCCTGCGGCCCCTGAAACCGCCAAGATCAGCGCTGAAATCAAACCCATGAGCGCCACCACCGGCAACGCCCAGTTCGACGGCACCCTGCCTGGCAAGGACTGGTTCAACGCCGGGGACTTCCCGACGGCCGAATTCACGTCCGACACTGTCGAGCTTGTCGAAGGCAACAGCTACCGGGCACAGGGCACGCTCTCCATCAAGGGAATTTCCCAGCCGGTCGAGATGGATTTCACCCTGGACATCGCGGGCGACACCGCCACAGCTAAGGGGACGGCCATAGTCAACAGGCTCGACTATCAGCTTGGCAGCGGCGTCGGCACCGATACGGTCGGAGATATCGTCACCGTTACCCTGGATCTTACGGCGATCCGCTGACATCGCGTTCGGCAAACAAGACTTCCGGCTCCGACCATTTGATCAGGCTGCGGCACTTGGCGTCCGCAGCCTTTTTGCCGTATGAGAACAGCACTCAACGTTCCAGCGCTTCCCGATGTGACGGGAAGCAGCCAGATCAGGAAAGCCTCCTATGAACGCTCCGCTCACACCTCCAGCTTATCAGCACAGCGCCCTTTTCCCTCAGGGAGAAGACAAGACCCCGTATCGGAAATTGACGTCGGACCACGTCAAGACAGCCGAGTTCAACGGCGAAGAGGTACTGGTTGTCGAAGCTGAAGGTCTACGCCTTCTTGCCGAAGAGGCCTTCAAGGACATCAACCATTTCCTGCGTCCAGGCCACCTGGAACAGCTGAAGAAGATCCTGGAAGATCCGGAAGCGACCGAGAACGACAAATTCGTTGCGTTTGACCTCCTGAAAAACGCGAATATCGCCTCCCACGGTGTTCTGCCGATGTGCCAGGACACGGGCACCGCAATCATCATGGGCAAGAAGGGCCGCCGGGTCTGGACCGACGGGTCGGACGAAGCCGCACTCGGCGAAGGTTCCCGGGACGCCTATTTCAAAAAGAACCTGCGGTATTCCCAGCTTGCGCCGATTTCCATGTTCGAGGAAAAAAACACGAGCAACAACATGCCGGCACAGATCGAGCTCTATGCCGAAGGTGAAGATGCCTACAAGTTCCTGTTCATGGCCAAGGGTGGCGGTTCGGCCAACAAGACCTTCCTGTTCCAGGGCACGCCATCCCTGCTGACTCATGACCGGCTGGTGGAATTCCTCAAGGAAAAGATCCTCACGCTCGGCACCGCGGCCTGCCCGCCCTATCACCTTGCGATCGTCATCGGCGGCACGTCTGCGGAAATGAACCTCAAGACAGCAAAACTGGCTTCGGCCCGCTATCTTGACGGCCTGCCGACGCAAGGGTCGGAACTCGGACATGCCTTCCGTGACCTTGAGCTGGAAGCCGAGATTCACAAACTGACCCAGGCAACCGGCGTCGGTGCCCAGTTCGGCGGCAAGTATTTCTGCCACGATGTGCGTGTCATCCGCCTGCCGCGTCACGGCGCGTCCTTGCCAATCGGACTCGCCGTGTCCTGCTCTGCAGACCGGCAGGCCGTCGGCAAGATCACGAAAGACGGGATTTTCCTGGAACAGCTCGAGATGCACCCGGAAAAATACCTGCCGGAGGTCACCGACGACCACCTTTCCGACAATGTGGTCAAGGTCGACCTGACCCGGCCGATGTCCGAAATCCTGGGCGAACTTTCCAAACACCCGATCAAGACCCGGTTGTCGCTTTCCGGACCGCTGATCGTTGCCCGCGACCTTGCCCATTCCAAGCTGCGTGACCGGCTGGAAAGCGGCGAGCCCCTGCCCGACTATTTCAAGAACCATCCGATCTATTACGCTGGCCCGGCCAAGACACCGGAGGGAATGCCTTCAGGTTCGTTCGGTCCGACAACCGCAGGACGCATGGACGCTTATGTCGATCAGTTCCAGGCAGCCGGCGGTTCCATGGTCATGCTGGCCAAAGGCAACCGTTCCGCCCAGGTGCGCCGCGCCTGCCAGGCTCATGGCGGGTTTTATCTCGGCTCCATCGGCGGTCCGGCCGCTCGCCTTGCGCAGGATTGTATCAAGAAGGTGGAAGTGGTCGAGTTCGAGGAACTGGGCATGGAAGCCGTCTGGAGAATCGAAGTCGAGGATTTCCCGGCCTTTATCGTCATTGATGACAAGGGCAACGACTTCTTCAAGGAATTGAACCTCGGCTGAACGCGGCTTCAGCTGAAATCACCAGACCCGCGGCTTTTGCCGCGGGTTCTTTTTTGTCTGTCGACACACCAACAACAGTAACCACGCGCCGTTTTGGCGCGATTTGGATCGCGGTCAAACGATTCGGCATCAGGCGCGGAATCGCCCAATTCGGATCAAAGATAGCTGACGATTTATGCCAAGGCGGGCAAAATCCACAATCTCAGCGAGCGAATGCGTCTTCATCGCGTTTTTCACGAAAAATCCGTTGCAATTTCAGCACAGACGCAGGACATGGTCGGTGGTCACATCAACGTGAGATTTTCCCGAACGCCGTTTTGCGACATAATAATTAAGAGTGCGGCAAGGACATTTTCGTAACGTCACTTTGATTGAGAATCGCATCGTTGAGGCACGAGCCCGATGCTGATGGGGGATCGGAATGAAGAAACTTTTATTTGTAATGGTTGCGGTTCTGGCAGGCGCTTTTGCGCTGACCGCTCAGGCAGCTCCGCGATATGGCTACTTTGACCACAGCACGAACACCTGGGTCACTCCGAAATATCACCCGGGCGGCCCGTCCCCGGTCAAACGCAAGCGCGTGAAATATGATGGCCCGTACCCTGCAGGCACGATCGTCATCGATACCTCCGAGCGCCGTCTTTATCATGTCCTGCCTGGTGGCAAGGCCATGAAGTACGGCGTCGGCGTTGGCAAGGATGGCTTTCAGTGGGCCGGCACGCACCGCATCACCCGCAAGGCTGAATGGCCGAGCTGGACCCCGCCTGCACAGATGCGTGCTCGTGAACGTGCGAAAGGCCGTATCCTTCCGGCTTACATGCCGGGTGGACCGAACAACCCGATGGGTGCTCGCGCAATGTACATCGGCTCGACCCTCTACCGCATTCACGGCACGACTGAGCCGTGGACCATCGGTTCGGCTGTCTCTTCCGGCTGTATCCGTCTGGCAAATGAAGACGTGATCCACCTCTACAACAGCGTGACTGTTGGTTCGAAGGTCATCGTGAAGCGCTAAACTGCGGCACCAATTATCAAGAAATAAAGCCGGGCCCTGCCCGGCTTTTTTATTTGATGCTCACTTCTAAATCCCAGCTTGATCAATTTTCCAGGATGTGGGCATCGATCAGTACCGCTGCCGCGTTCTTTGCCGCACCTGACGGATCCGGGTCGAACCCCATCTGAGCGGCAACGATTGCCCCCTCCTTGAGAAGGAGGATCTGACGTGCCAGCAGATCCGGCTCGCGAGCCCCCGCCTTTTCCGCAAGGCTCCTGAGTGCCGACAGAAGCAGACGCTTGTGTTCGGTGGACTGGGCATATGCAGGGTGTACGGGGTCCTGAAACTCAGCCGATGCCTTGATGAACATACATCCCTTGAAACCGGGTTCTTCGAACCACTCTTTCAGAATATCAAAAACTGCGAGCAGCTTTTGCCTTGGCGAAAGATCGCATTCATCCAGCCTGCGCAGGAACCAGTTCCGGAAAGTCTCGTCCCGGTATCTCAACACCGCCAGGATCAGATCATCCTTGGTTCTGAAATGCTTGAACATCGTCGTCTTGGAGATGCCTGTTTCAGCAACAAGCGTATCCATGCCGGTCGCATGGAAACCGTCTCTGTAAAAGACAGCCAGAGACTTGCGTACCAGTTCATCGCGTTTGCTTGGTCGCATGAGCTTCCTTTCTGTACTGACTTGTAAATAGTCAAACGTCAGCAATCGTTCAAGATCTCCAAAATAGATGCTGCCCAAACAGCCAAAACACGACACCCTCACGTTTTAATGATCTCAGGCTCGAAGTTAGCGCCTTGCCATCATGTACAGATCGGTACATATATGACTCGTAACTGAACAGATCGGTACACTTTTATCTGTTTAACACTGCGAGGCAAACCCATGTTCTCACCAAGACCTGCATATCCGCGCGGCTTCTATCTCTTCGGCGCACTTGTTGCCGGGGTACTTGTGATCAAATCAGCCTTGACCCCGGCCCCCCAGCCGCTGGACGCCCGCCTACATGCGGGGTTGGCCTCGTCTCCTCAAATTCAGACTCTGGAGCTAGCGCGATGACAGAACAGCGCCCCCCGCTGCCGCCTTTTACCCTTGAGACCGCCCGCCAGAAGGTGCGTGCTGCGGAAGACGGCTGGAACAGCCGGAACCCGGAGAAGGTCTCGCTAGCCTATACACCGGACACCATTTGGCGGAACCGGTCGGACTTTCCGGTTGGGCGGGAGCAAGTGGTGGAATTCCTCACCAGCAAATGGCAGAGGGAACAGGAGTACCGCCTGATCAAGGAACTGTGGACCTTTGCCGGCAACCGGATTGCGGTTCGCTTTGCCTACGAATGGCACGATGCGGCCGGACAATGGTACCGCTCCTACGGCAACGAGAATTGGGAGTTCGCACCCAATGGCCTGATGCATCGCCGATTTGCCAGCATCAATGATCTCGCCATTTCCGCGAATGATCGCAAGATGCACTGGCCTCAGGGCCCGCGCCCGGCAGACCATCCTGGCCTGAGTGAACTCGGACTTTAAACATCCACAACCCAAAAGCCCGCGAAAGCCCGGAACGTTTCAAGACGTTCAAGCAACCGGTGCCCTGCCTCAGCAGGACACCGGCCGGTGATCCAAAAGACCGGAAGGGCAACTCAATGTCCGGACAGCATCATCTCGCCGTCGTGCAGGAAACAGCCCTTGTCGAAGTGCGATAGATCGACAGGATTGGTTGTGCGGATATCGGAGAACCCTGGCAGTGACCGGATCTCGGGATCAAAGCTTCTGTGGACCTGCGACAGGAAGACGAGCGTGATACGCTGCTTGTTTGCAAATTGTCTCAGCTCCTCGATCTGCGCACCGAGCGGTGGCTGCGAGCGATGCTGGTCCATGACCTGAAGATAATCGATGACGGCTATGGAGCCCGGCACAGCATCAGCCAGCGTCTCTTTAATCTTCTCGGCGCAGACGTTGTCGGAAAGCCTAATCCGGAACGTTCCCGATTTTTCCGGATCGCGGTATCCGCTGGCGGATAGCTTCATACGAACATCGCGATAAGAACATTCTGACGAAAAGAACACGGACGTTCGACCGGCCTTGGCCGCTTCTGCAAGCAACTCGAGCCCCAGCACTGTTTTGCCGTGCCCCGGCCGTGCACCAAGGATGACCATATCGCCGGGTTCAAGCGCTGACAAAAGCCTGACCGAAGGGCCTTGGTCGCGTACCGCAGACGCGAGATGGCTCCAGCTTCTGAAACCTTCGCGCACAGCAATTGCGTCCAATGCGCGGCTCAACGCGATGGATTTGCTGCGGGCGAGTGTTCGGGCTTCACGCTTCAGGCGGAAAACGGGTGCAGTGAGTTTCATGGTGCGACCTCCAGATCGCGTGCATCAGCCGCAGTCCCTCCATATGCGAACGCACGATCGTCTGGTTGCCAGTATGAAACGACCCTGCAGTTCGGCTGCTGCTCCTGATGGAGGGGGATGGCTTGGGTCGAGCCACGCCCTTCATAGCTGATTCCAGCTGGCTTCAGCCAGCCCTGCCTGCTCTCAGTCAACGATCCCGTGTCAGGCCCTTGTCCGCCAGTTCCTGCAGGTAGACACCCCAGTGTGCTTCCGGATCTCTGCCTAGCTCGAGGAAATACGTCCAGGTAAAAATCCCGGAGTTATGCATGTCGTCAAAATGGATACGGACTGCATAGTTGCCGACAGGTTCGATCTTCATGATCTCGACGTTGCGTTTGCCGGGCACGGTCTGCTTCTGGGATGGATTGTGGCCCTTCACTTCCGCCGAAGGTGAACACACCCGGAGATATTCAGCAGACAATTCGTGCCGTTCACCCGTGTTGAAAGCAACAGTCAGGCTCTTCTTGTCTTTCGATACGCGTAGTTCCGTCGGCCAGGGAGCAGTCGGGTCGGTCATCTCCGGGTCCTTTGATTCCACCCGGCACATGTCGCCGGGACTTGCGCGCGGACGATACCGGTAGCACCGGCACCGTCAAGCGGCGTCTTGTCCCGCCTGCTTCACCGCTTCATAGCCGTCAAGCGCTGCCTTGCGTGCCTTGGCATGGTCGACCAGCGGTTTCGGATAGGTCTCGCCAAGCGCGATACCGGCCTTTTTCAGGGTTTCGGCCGGGGCATCAAACGGCGCAAAGAGATAGTGCGTGTCCAGATCGCGCAGCTCTGGAACCCATTTGCGGATGTACACACCGTCCGGATCGAATTTTTCTCCCTGTGTGATCGGGTTGAAGACCCGAAAGTAGGGAGCAGCATCAGCGCCTGATCCTGCGACCCACTGCCAGCTTGCGGAATTGTTGGCAAGGTCCGCATCCACCAACGTGTCCCGAAACCAGGCCTCGCCATGGTGCCAATGAATACGCAGATGCTTGATCAGGAAACTCGCCACGATCATGCGCACCCGGTTGTGCATGTATCCGGTTTGCCAGAGTTCGCGCATGCCGGCGTCGACAATCGGATATCCCGTTTGTCCTTTCTGCCACTTCTCCAACGCGTCGCCCGGCTCCTGCCAGGGATAGGCATCAAAGGTTGAACGCCAGTTATCCGACGGCAATTTCGGGAAATGGTAGAGCAAGTGGTACGCAAATTCCCGCCAGGCAATCTCGGACAGGAATTTCATACCGTCACCGGCAACCGACGATTTCCGGTCCATTACCTTCTGCGTTGCATGCCAGATCTGTCGGGGTGAGATTTCGCCGAAGTGGAGATGCGGCGACAAGCGCGACACATTCGGAAGATCAGGGCGATTGCGCAATGTGCCATAGCCCTTCAAGCCTTCCTCGAAGAAGCCTTCCAGCCGCTCCGCAGCACCGGCTTCACCGGGCTGCCAGCAATCCTCCCATCCCTTTGCCCAGTTAGGCTTCGTGGGCAAGAGGTCAAAGCTCTCAAGCGTTTCACCGCCATCGTAGTCCGCAAATTCCAGCTTCTCCGGTGCTGGCAAGGCGTCATCGATGGTCTTTTGCTGAGCAGCCTTCCAGAACGGTGAATACACCTTGAAGGGGCCGCCGGATTTTGTCTCCAGTTCCCAGGGTTCGAACAAGAGGGACGCCTTGAAGCTTTTGACTTCAAACCCGTCTTCTTTCAGCACCTTCTTGAGATCGGTGTCCCGCTCGATTGCATGTGGTTCGTAGCATCGATTCCAGAATACGGCCTCGGCCTCGACTTCCTTTGCAAGCTGTGGGATCAGATGTCTCGCGCTCCCCCGCAGGAAGATCAGACCCGGCAGATCCGCCTTCAAGGACGCCAGGCTGTGATGCAGCCACCAGAGGCTTGCCCCGCCAAGCGGGTGCGTTTCACCGGCCTGCTCTGATGGTTCAAGGATGAAGACCGGAAGGACACGTCCCTTGCGGGCCGCCTCGAACAGGGCCGGATTGTCCTTGATGCGCAAATCCTGTCGAAACCAAACAAGTGTTGTCATGCTGCTCCTGCCGCTTGCTACAGCTCAGATACGCCGCAAAACACAATCGGATCAATGGTGTGCCGGATTTTTTGGCTCCAATTCCGGGAGAGCGGCAAGTAAAGTGGAGCTCCTAGGATTGTGACCGGACCAAGCACTCGTCAGTGGGCGCTTCGATGCGGGTTCCTGGTCGCGCAGGTGAGCGAATTCCGGCATCTTTCCAATTGATTTGACAAGAGTACACTCACGAGTTTACCTGATGCCGTAAACCGGACATTTGCAGTCCGGTTTCAATTGATCTTGCCCGCATCGACGCCATATGATCTGGATAAGATAAAAATCGAGGGAGAGCGAAACGTGACAGACGGCAAGATTGTGGTCCCGGCACAAGCGGCAATCGGAACAGCGGAATCACATGGTCCGATGATTGACCCGTTCGGCCGCGCCGTCACCTACCTTCGCGTGTCCGTGACCGATCGTTGCGATTTCCGTTGCGTGTATTGCATGGCGGAAGACATGACCTTCCTGCCCAAACGCGAAGTGCTCAGCCTTGAAGAGCTCGACCGCCTGTGCACTGCCTTCATCGAAAAAGGCGTCCGTAAACTGCGCCTGACCGGCGGTGAGCCGCTGGTCCGCAAGAATATCATGAGCCTTATCCGCAGCCTTGGCCGGCATCTGGACAGTGGCGCTCTGGAAGAGTTGACCCTGACCACCAACGGCTCGCAGCTCGCCCGCTACGCGCAGGAACTCTACGATTGCGGCGTGCGCCGGATCAATGTGTCGATCGATACGCTCGATCCGCAGAAATTCAAGGCAGTCACCCGCTGGGGCGACCTTGGCAAGGTCATGGACGGGATCCGCGCAGCGACTGCCGCAGGCCTCCAGATCAAGATCAATATGGTTGCTCTCAAAGACGTCAACGAGCATGAGATCGTGACGATGCTTGAGTGGTGTCATGAGCATGGTCACGACCTGACCCTGATCGAGACCATGCCACTTGGCGAGATCGACGGCGACCGCACGGACCAGTATCTGCCACTTTCGACCGTGCGTGCGCGCCTGGGCGAGCAATTCACATTGACGGACATCCCCTACAAGACCGGCGGACCCGCCCGGTATGTGACTATCGAGGAAACCGGTGGTCGTCTCGGCTTCATCACGCCGATGACGCATAACTTCTGTGAAAGCTGCAACCGGGTGCGCGTCACCTGCACCGGCCAGCTATACATGTGCCTTGGTCAGGAAGACATGTCGGATCTTCGCGCGCCTCTGCGCGCTTCGGAAGGCAACGACCTTCTGAACGATGCGATTGACGAGGCCATCGGACGGAAGCCAAAAGGGCATGATTTCGTGATTGACCGGAACCGCAACCAGCCTGCAGTTTCCCGGCACATGAGCGTCACCGGCGGTTAAACAGCCAAAACTTCAGTTACCCAGGCAACAGCAAGTTCAGCGACCTTGAAAGCCGGCAAAACTATTCTGCCGGAACGAGGTCGGCGCGCGTGGTGTAGAACCTGATGCAGACGGTCGCGATCAGGCTGCACCCGATGCCCAGTCCCATCATCAGGATCATGCCCCAGGGCGAGGAGGCCAGCAGGCCATCGGCATACAGCGAGGCGACAATGGATCCGGCCAGCGCGCCCATGGCGACCTGAAGTGACGCCGTCAGGCCGGAAGCAGCTCCCGTCAACTCAGGCCGTACACTGACAGCACCGGACAATGCACTTGGCAGGCAAACCCCATTGCCGAGACCAAGAAGGAACATCGGCAGGAAGAGGCTGGGTGCGCTCAACGCTCCGAAATAGGCAAACCCGGAGATTATCGCCACGCAGACAACGCCGATGAGAGTGCCGGACAGTATCATCCGAAACAGGCCAACTCGTTCGGCAAACCGGCCGGAGATGAAGTTTCCAGCGATATAACCGAGCGCCACGAACATGAAGTAGAACCCCATTTCCTGCGCACTCAGGGACAGGAGATCGGCGGCGATAAACGGCGCTCCGCCCAGATATGCGAAGTAGGCAAGCGCGTTGGACGCCGCTGTCAGACTGTAGCTCCAGTAGAGCGGCTCACGGCAGAGGGTCGCGTAGGATTTCAGGATCTGCCGCCCACCGGCCGCTTTTCGGTTCAGGTGCGTTTCAGGCAGAAGCGCAATGCTTGCCCACAGAACCGCCACTCCGAACATGAGCAGCAGCACAAACCCGCCCTGCCATCCGTAATATTGATCCAGAATTCCGCCGATTGCTGGTGCCACTGTCGGCATCACCGCCATGCCCATGGTGACATAGCCGATCATGCTGGCCGCCTGCTTAGGGCTGTAGAGATCACGCAGGATCGCACGGCCAAGGACCATTCCCGTACAGCCACCGGCTGCCTGAAGAACCCGGGCGGCGATCAAGGCTTCGATTGTTTGTGCAAACAGACAGAACACGCTGCCGATTACGAACAAAGCCATGCCGAGAATGATTACCGGCCGGCGGCCGAACTGATCCGACAAGGGCCCCCAGAACAACTGGGAAACCGCAACCGCGATGAAATAAGCGGACATCGACAGCTGGATCTCGCCCGCAGTTGCGGAAAAGACCACCATCATTCCTGCCAGGGACGGCAGGTATATCTGCATGGCAAGCGGGCTGACCGATGAAATCGCTACAAGCACCGCCAGGGATGGTTTGGCATCGGTGCTGGAAGTCTGAGTTCGGCTAGTGAGCATGCCCGGGAAGGAACCTTTTGGTTTTCACCCTCGCGGGCGATATATTCATGTTCGAATATATATTGGCCGCGTGATCCGGACGTGAAAACCTGAATTGCTACAGGCCCAACATCGAAAGACGGCAGAAACCGCTAATGTTTCTCCTCATTGGCTTTGAAATTGTTTCAACTTTGCAAGCTTGACCCGAGCCTTCGCAACGGGTGGAAACTGCTGCATTTCACGGATAAATCTGCGATCAACACCGCCAGTCCTGCAGCCAGCTAAACCCGGATGAAAAAAGGCCACAGCTCTCGCCGTGGCCAAAACTTGTCTCGTCGCCTAATCAGGAATTACCCAGGGATCGACCCTGCCCTGTATCAATCGAAGACGATGTTGGGGGCCGCTCGTGTGGGTTCCGCGCTCTCCCGATCAATGCTGTCGAGTACCTTGGCGGCAATGTCCTTGTAGATGCCTGCGACCGAGCCTTCAGGATCGGACACCACCACCGGTGTTCCGGCATCGGAGGTTTCACGGATCTTCATCGTCAAGGGAACTTCGCCCAGGAACGGAACGTTCAGCCGGTCCGCTTCCGCACGCGCTCCGCCATGGCCGAAGATATCATGGCGACCACCGCAATCGGGGCACAGGAAGTAGCTCATGTTCTCGACAATCCCCAGCACGGGAACATCGACACGCTTGAACATGTTGAGGCCCTTGCGGGCATCGATCAGGGCAAGGTCCTGCGGTGTCGACACGATCACGGCTCCGGCCAGCGGCACTTGCTGGGCCATGGTGAGCTGGGCGTCGCCGGTTCCCGGAGGCATGTCGACCACAAGGACGTCAAGTTCGCCCCAGGCCACTTCGCGCAGCATCTGGGTAAGCGCGGAAATCACCATCGGCCCACGCCAGATCATTGGCGTTTCCTCTTCCACCATGAAGCCCATGGACATCACCTTGATGCCATAGCCTTCCATTGGCTTGAGCATTCTGCCCGACAAAGCTTCCGGCCTGCCGGAAACATTGAACAGCCGTGGCACCGAGGGCCCATAGATATCGGCATCCAGGACGCCGACCTTCTTGCCGAGAGAGGCCATCGCCAAGGCAAGGTTCGCCGTGGTGGTGGATTTGCCAACACCGCCCTTGCCGGACGCAACCGCAACAATGTGCTTGATGCCCGGCACGCCCGGTTTTGCAGGCGCCTGCTCTTCCGCAGGTCGCCGAGGCTGTTGAGGGGCTGGTTTGGGAGCTGATTGTGGTGCCGCATTGCGAGCGCCACCCGCCGCGCGTTCGGCAGTTAGCGCGACCATCACGGTTTCGACGCCATCCACTTCCTTGACCACCTTTTCAGCGGCCTGGCGCAGAGGCTCAAGCTCCTTTGCGCGTTCTGCGGGAACTGTGATGGAAAAAACAACACGGCCATCGGACACAAACACGTCCGAGACAAGGCCCAACGAGACGATATCGCCTTCAAGGTCTGGTCCCTTGATCTGCCTCAGTCGTTCCATGACTGCGCTTTTTATGGTGTCGGTCATCTTTCGGTCCTGTTTCGTACACCGGCCACTGTGTTCAACCGGCTATTTCCGGTGCGAACTCTAGTTCGCCGCTCCATTCAGGCAACCTGCCAAAATGAAGCACGGCGCGTTCCGGTTTCAGACCGCGAGTCATAGAAGGGGTGAAAATCCGACACAAGCCCTGCGCAGTTGAAAGCCGCAAGCTTCAGAAGCTTTCATAACCATGGCATTGGCCATGGTTGCTGCTGGATCTCGCAATTGTTACCTCTCCTAAAAGGGAGACAATGTTTTCGTTGAACAGCCAGACGGCTCGGTTAATTTGTTACGGCCCTACACAGCGTCCTTCCCAAAACATTCCAGCTTCAGGAATTTGACATGCCAACCTGCCTCATCACCGCAGCCAATCGCGGGATCGGTTATGAACTTGCCCGCGCCGCACTGGACAGTGGTTGGACCGTTTACGGCTCCGTCCGCACGCAGCAGTCGGCTGACGAGACAGCGGAACGGCTCGGCAAAGATTTTCATCCGCTGGTTTTCGATGTGAGAGACCATGCCGTCGTTCGCGCGGTCGCCGGCGACCTCGCTACCCCGCTGAACCTTTTGATCAACAACGCGGGCATCATCACTCCGGAACGTCAAAGCGCACTCGATATGGATTTCGAGGGTTTTGCCGAAACCCTGGCCGTCAACACCCTTGCACCTTTGGCGGTCTCACAAGCTTTCCTACCTCATTTGCGCCGGTCGGGATCCGGTCGAATCCTGACCATCTCCAGCCAGATGGCCTGGATGGGATACCGGAAGTCGGACACCCTCGCCTACCGAGCCTCCAAGGCGGCAGTGAACAAGGTCATGCAGGGGCTGGCGACCGATCTGGAATCCGAAGGCATTCCGGTCGCGCTGATAGATCCGGGCTGGGTGCGTACAGACATGGGCGGCCAGTTGGCAGACAATGACCCGGTGGATGTGGCGCGGGGCGTTCTGAAGATTGCCGGTTCCCTGTCTGTTACCGATACCGGAAAGTTCTTCAAATGGAGCGGTGAAGAGCGCCCGTTCTGACCTGCCAATTCGACTGGAGACACATGATGGCCTGGCCTCTCCCCGTAACCCTGAAGGGCAGTACCGGCACACTTGCGCCCTTGAGCCTATCCCACGCCGCCGATCTGTCTGAAGCTGCCGCCGACGGCGAACTGTGGAAGCTTTGGTATACCAGCGTCCCGAAGCCGGATGCCGTTCGGGCGGAAATTGAAAGACGGCTGTCGCTTCAGGAAGCCGGCTCGATGCTTCCGTTCGCCGTGTTGACGCCAACCGGCAAGGCCGTCGGCATGACCACCTATATGAACATCGATGCGGCCAACAAGCGCTTCGAAATCGGTTCGACCTGGTATCGCAAGGCCGTGCAGCGCACTCGCCTCAACACGGAATGCAAACGCATGCTGCTGGCACATGCGTTTGAGGAACTGGACTGCATCGCGGTCGAATTCCGAACGCACTTCATGAATCGCCAAAGTCGCGCCGCCATCGAAAGGTTAGGTGCCAAACTGGATGGTGTTCTGCGATCCCACCAGCGCTCGCCCAACGGAGCGCTCAGGGATACGGCAGTTTATTCGATTCTTCCTCACGAGTGGCCTGCCGTAAGAGCCGGTCTGGATTTCAAGCTCGAAGCTGGTGCCTGACCTCCTTATCCACACAAAGATGTGCGCACGTTGTTTTGCACAGTTTTCTTGTTCTGTTCACCGGACCGCAAAGCACACTTTTGCGGAGGACTTGGCAACGCTTCGGTAACACGAAAAGCTCTTCTTCGTATTTGATTCAAATTTTAAGCAAATGTGAGGAATTGAAGCGCAGGCTGGTTTCATCGGCAAAAGGATGGATACGCCATGGAACTTTACCGCGCCTGCTACCGAAGCAAGATCAACTGGGGCAACATGCGTCTGCCCCTGCCCGACGAAATCGACAAGACGTTGCTGCGTATTCGGCGGATCAACAGAAAGGCCGGCGTAACCGGTGCGCTTCTGCTGGTCGATCAGCACATCATCCAGGTTCTGGAAGGCCTGACCGGCCCGGTGCTTGATACCGTCTATTGCGTGATGAACGATCCGCGTCTTGAAGCCATCGAGGGCATCATTCACGAACCGGCGGATTTCCGGCTGTTCCCGAATTCACTGATGTTCTTTCGGGATCTGACCGATGGCCTGGCCGCTTCCAAGCACGACGTGCTGCGCCCTCTGCTTGACCACCCTGCCGACGTAACGCGGGAAGAAGCCTACCGGGCGTTCGGACATTTCGCGCAGGAACTTCAGGAAGGCCGCCTGACCAACGACATGTTGATGATCTGAGCCGCTCCGGGTTTTCTGCCGCGGAGCCCCAGCTCATCACATGTTTCGCAAAATTATCCGGTTCGTGGCCGTAGGGTCCTAGTCCGATTGCCAGGCATGCCGATATTGTGCGCCCTTGTTAACTGGGGGATTGCATCATGTCAGGCAGGTTCGCCGGCCTTCAGCCGGTATCAGCCGGCTTTCTTGCCGCCATTGTCGGCTTTGCAAGTTCATTCGCTATCGTCATTCAAGGACTGACAGCAGCCGGCGCTTCCCCAGCCGAAGCAACCAGCGGCCTGATGGCGCTATCCATTTCCATGGGCCTTTGCGCGATCGTTGCCTCCGTCGCCACGAAGATCCCCGTCAGCATCGCGTGGTCGACACCCGGTGCCGCGCTCCTTGCGACAGCCGGCCCGCTCGAAGGAGGCTTTTCGGCAGCCGTTGGTGCTTTTCTGGTTTGTGGCGCGCTTATCGTACTCGCGGGCCTGATCAAGCCTTTCGGGCGGGCGGTCGCAGCCATTCCGGCACCACTTGCCAACGCGATGCTGGCAGGGGTCCTGTTCGGACTTTGCCTTGCGCCGGTAAGAGCCGTCGCAGAACTGCCTTACAGCGCACTAGCCATCATTGCCGTCTGGGCGATTGCCCTGGGCTTTTTCAGGCTCTTCGCGGTTCCCCTTGCCATGGTCATGACATTCGCGATCGGCCTTTGGAGCAGCGGCCCGATCGACCTGAGCAACGTCCAGCCGATCACCGAACCAGTCTGGATCGCACCCTCGTTTTCTCTGGAAGCATTGATCAGTATCGCGCTGCCGCTCTTCATCGTAACGATGGCGTCCCAGAACATCCCGGGTGTCGCTGTGCTGTCCGCCTATGGCTACCACCCCAAAAGCGGTCCGCTTTTCACTCTCTCCGGCGTCTTCAGTGTGTTGTCCGCCCCATTCGGCGGACATGCGGTCAACCTTGCTGCCATCACGGCAGCAATGTGCGCGGGTGAAGATGCGCACAAGGATCCGGCAAAGCGTTACTGGGCAGCCGTGACCGCAGGTGCGGTCTACATCCTGTTCGGCCTATTCGCAGGGCTGGTGATGGCCTTTGTTGCGGCCACGCCGACTATCCTGATCGAAGCCGTTGCGGGATTGGCCCTGCTGGGTGCTTTTACCTTTTCCATCAGCGAAGCCACAAAGGCTCCCGCGGACAGGGACAGTGCCATCATTACCTTCATGGTGACGGCTTCCGGGGTTAGTTTCCTCGGTGTTTCGGGTGCATTCTGGGGACTGCTGGCCGGCGGTGCCTTCATGGCACTTTCGCGAACCAAAACGGCAAAGTAACACCTTGCCCCGCGGCAATCGCGTCCCATAGTGTTGAGACAATCGAAGCAAATGGAGTCGTTTGCCTGTGTCAGGCTCATATGTGCTGCAACCCGACCCGGAAGATTCGCGTCTTTCGACGTCCGTAACCGGTATCGATCAGAACGGACAGCCGGTCGAAACGCGTGTCGTGACGGAAAAACCCCTGACCCTCTACCTGAATTCTCAGGAAGTGGTCACCATGATGACCATTGGCGATCATCCGGACCTTCTCGCCGTCGGTTATCTGAAAAACCAGAACATGCTGGCCGAAGACGATGTCATCACCGGCATCGACCATGACGACGATCTGGATGTTGTGGTGGTTCGCACCGAGCGCGAAACCAATTTCGAGGAAAAGCTGAAGAAGAAGGTTCGCACCTCCGGCTGCGCCCAGGGCACGGTCTTCGGCGATGTCATGGACGGCTTCGATACCGTTCAACTCGACGAGGACGCCCGTCTAAACACTTCCTGGCTCTATGCGCTGACCAAAACCATCAACACAACACCTTCCCTCTATCTCGAGGCGGGGGCGATCCATGGCTGTGTTCTGTGCCAGGAAGACCGTGCGCTGGTCTACATGGAAGATGTCGGCCGCCACAATGCGGTCGACAAGATCGCAGGCTGGATGGTCCTGAACGACATCCCCGCGCACGACAAGATCTTCTATACCACTGGCAGACTGACCTCCGAAATGGTCATCAAGACCGTGATGATGGGCATTCCGATCCTCGTGTCACGCTCGGGGTTTACCGCCTGGGGCGTCGAACTCGCACGCAAGGCCGGCCTTACGCTGATCGGCCGCGCACGCGGCAAGCGGTTCGTTGCCTTGTCCGGTCACGACAGGATCGTGTTCGACATGTCCGCAAGCGACGTGGAAGACGAGCCGGATACGGCCCGCCGAAAAGGGAGCGTCCCGGCAGAATGACCAGACACAAGAAGACCCTTGAGAGCAGCAAGGTGCTTGGTTGCGTACTTGCCGGCGGCCAATCCCGCAGAATGGGCGGCGGCGACAAGAGCCTGATGGATCTTGGCGGCAAGACGATGCTTGATATGATCCTCGCCCGTCTGAAACCGCAGCTGCACGATATAATCCTGAACGCCAATGGTGACCCTGACCGGTTTGCGCGCTTTCAGCTGCCTGTTGCCGCTGATCCGGTAGGCGATTTCGCAGGACCGCTGGCAGGTGTCCTGGCCGGCATGACTTATGCTCACAACGAACGACCGGATATCACCCATGTGATTTCGGTAGCCGGTGACACGCCGTTTTTCCCTACCAGCCTTGTCAGCCGGTTCTGTGCTGCAGTCCCCGGTGACAGACCGGTCATTGCCCTCGCCTCCTCTGCGGACAAGCTCCACCCTGTCTTCGGCCTCTGGCCTGTCAGCCTGAAAGCGGATCTCGAGGATTGGCTGCAATCCGGCAAGACAGGCAAGGTGCTTGCCTTTGTCGACTGTTACGACAGTGTCGAAGTCGCCTTCGATGCGGATCCCGACAGCGGGTTGGACCCCTTCTTCAATGCCAACAAACCTGATGACCTTTCGACTGTCAGAGACGCGCTGAGCTTACATTCCAGATGACCACCACCCCTGTATTCGGCATCACCGGCTGGAAGAATTCCGGCAAGACACAACTCGTGGCGAGCCTCGTGGCCGAGTTCTCCGCGCGGGGCCTGAAGGTTTCGACCGTAAAGCATGCTCATCACGGCTTCGATATCGACAAGCCGGGCACGGACAGTTTCCGACACCGCGAAGCAGGTGCAGTGGAAGTTGCACTGGTGTCCGGACGCCGCTGGGCCCTGATGCATGAACTGAAAGAGGAAGACGAGCCGCCGTTGGAAGACGTCCTTGAGCGGCTTGCTCCCTGCGACCTGATCCTGATCGAAGGCTACAAGAGCGAACCCCATCCGAAGATCGAGGCACGCAGAACCGAGGCAAGCGAACGCGGCCCTCTTGCCGTTTCCGATCCGAATATTCTGGCCATCGCAACCGATCACGATTTACCGGACGAGGTGTTGCCGGTGTTTCATCTGGACGACATTGCCGCCATGGCGAATTTCATCGAGACCCATCTCGGGCTGAAAAGGTCGACAACATGACCGGCAAACAGCTTCTGGATGACTGCTTCCTGCACGACAAGGACCGCCTGCGCCACCACGAGGCGCTGGAGATCCTGAAACAGCGGCTGCATTGCATTGCCGAGACCGAAACCGTGCCCCTGCAGGATGCCGCCGAACGCATCCTTGCAAGTATGGTAACCGCTCCCCGCAACGTGCCACTGGCCGACAATTCGGCCGTTGACGGTTACGCCTTCCGCATCGCCGATTTCGAGGAAGCCGGAGGTTTCTTCCGTCTGGAACAGAGGATAGCTGCAGGGCACGCGAGCAACGCCGACCTTGGCCCATGGGCTGCAGCCCGGATCTTTACTGGAGCGGTGATGCCACCCGGTGCGGATACGGTCGCCATGCAGGAAGATTGTGAAACGCACCAGCAGGATGGGCAGGACTTCGTGATCGTGCCGCAAGGCCTGAAAACGGGTGCCAACCGCCGCAAGGCGGGAGAAGACGTGGCGGAGGGAACGACGCTGCTGAGCCCCGGTCAGCGCTTGCGCCCGCAAGATATCGCGGCAATCGCGTCCACCGGACAGGCAGACGTTTCCGTTTACCGGAAACTGAAGGTGGCCCTTGTGTCGACAGGCGACGAGCTACGCCGGCCCGGCGACCTTATCACGCTCGGAGACGTTTACGATTCCAACCACTTTCTGCTGCGCAGCCTGTGCGCAACGCTTCCTGTCGAGATCGACGATCTGGGCATTCTGAAAGATGACGCCGACGCCCTTGAAGAGGTGCTTTCGACGGCAGCAGCCAGCCATGACGTGATCCTGACCACCGGCGGAGCAAGCCGCGGCGAGGAAGATCACATGCTCAAGGTTCTGGACAAGATCGGAAAACGCCACATGTGGCAGCTTGCTATCAAGCCTGGCCGCCCGATGATGTTCGGAAATATCGGATCCTGCGTTGTCCTCGGACTGCCGGGAAACCCGGTTGCCGCGATGGTCTGTTTTCTGCTCTATGCACGGCCGGTCTTCAGCGTTCTTGGCGGAGGTGCCTTTCTGGAGCCGCAGGCCTTTCAGGTTCCGGCAGCCTTCGAAGTTCCCAAGAAAAAGCCGGACCGCCGAGAGTTCTACCGTGCCTATCTGAAGCCTCGTCCAGACGGATCACTTGCAGCGCATAAATTCCAGCGCGACGGCTCCGGCCTGATCACTGGCCTGCGCGAGGCCGACGGTCTTATCGAAATACCTGAAGACGTGACCTCGATCCGCAAGGGTGAGCTGGTGTCCTTCCTGCCCTTCTCCGGGTTCGGACTGCGCTGACCCGGCAGCGTTGCCGGGCCAGCGAGAGGTTCTTCGTTAGTAGGCGTAGGGCCAGTTGGCCGGGACGAAGCGATAACCCTCGCCGTCCTTTGCAACGCGGCCCATACCGGGGAACGGAATATGCGCGCCTGCAAAGAACAACTTGTCGGCGGCGGCCTGGTCCAGGAATGTCTTGCGTGTCGACACTGCCTGCCCTGGATCAATGTCGAACCCGATACCCCAGTCCGGCCGGTTGAACTGATAGACGGCCATATGAACGATATCGCCCGCAATCACGAGGGTTTCGCCGTTGCTGTCGAACAGATAGCCGGTATGCCCCGGCGTGTGCCCCGGGAGAGCCATCGGCCGGATGCCGGACAGGATTTCCTTGTCGCCGGAAATCAGGGTCTGGCTGTCCTTGTAGGCATCGGCAGCCTTGCGAGCACCGAGGAAGAACGGTTTGAACTGCTCGGGAGCGCCGTTCATTGCCGCATCATCGTACCAGAAGGCCTTGTCCACCTCCGGGAGGATCAGTTCCGCATTCTTGAACACCTTGTTGCCGTCACCATCGATCACGCCGAAGAGGTGGTCCGGATGCATGTGGGTGATCAACAGCGCGTCCACCTGATCGGGTGATACACCTGCGGCTGCCAAGGCATCCGGCAGACGCCCCATGGTCGGGCCCAGAGCATCCGAAGTGCCGGCATCGACAAGGATCAGCCGATCACCGGTGTTGACGAGGTAGGCATTGACGGGAATACGCAATGCCTCACCTTCAACCATGGCTGCATCTCTCAGGCGCTGCCCTTCTGATGCGTCGTAGCCGATCACCAGTTCCGGCGTGACATCGAGATAGCCGTCGAGCAAGGCGGTGATTTCAAGATCGCCGACCTTGTAGCGGAGTGCACCTGCCATCGGCTTTCCGACCTGATCGACAGCGGCCTCTGCGGGTGCGGAAAGAAAAGTGACACCACCGGCAGCGGCGAGCGCCCCTGCCCCGGCAGCCGCACCAAGCAGCGAACGTCTGGAAACGGAAATCTGTGAAGTGGTCATAATTGGCCTCCCGGCTCGACCTGATGGAAAACTTTGACGCTCGAACCGTTGGATCGGTCCGGCAGTCCTAAAAGTGTTTCATTGGCTTTGTTTTTAAAGCAGCCAATATCTTATATTACTCATAACCCGTGCTTATGTATGAGGTCGCTCTTCACTCGCTCTCCAACTGGGGCCGCCATGGACAAGCTTTCCTCCCTTTCCGGCTTTGTGCAGGCTGTCAATCTCGGCAGCTTCTCGGCAGCTGCAAAGCTTCTCGGCATCTCGCAACCTGCCGTCAGCCAGCAGGTTCGGGCGCTTGAAGACGATCTGGGCATCAGACTGCTGAACCGGACCACACGTCAACTCAGCCTGACGGAAGCCGGGGAACGCTATTATGCCTATGCAAGGGATATTCTGGAGCGCCTCGATGAGGCCGACCGCTCGGTTCAGAGCGAGGAGGCCCAGATGTCCGGCCCGCTATCGGTGGGGCTGCCTCTTGGCTTTGCGGAAACAATCCTTTCGGACTTCCTGATCCGCTTCAAGAAGGATCATCCCGGCATCCTGCTGGATGTGTCGTTGTCCGACCAGTTTGTCGATGTCATCCAGCAACGGCTCGATGTGGCAATCCGCATGGGTGAGATCGAGGATGACCGGCTGATTGTTCGAAGGCTCGGGCTTGCTCAGCGCTGCCTGGTGGCATCACCAGACTATCTGGATAAACGTGGACGCCCTGTCCATCCCGACGAGCTGCCCGATCACGATTACTTGCTTTACAAGAACATTGCGACCGGGAACCGGGTTCCGTTCATCAGTCCGATCGGTGAAAAGTTGTCTATCAAGATCACGCCGACAATGCTGGTCAACAACTCTTCGACCCTGCGCCGTGCGGCACTCGCCGGTCTCGGAATTGCGCTCTCCAATCGCTGGCTTATCGAGCCGTACCTGCGAACGGGAGACCTGGAAGTGGTGCTGCCACAATGGCAATACCCGCCGCATCCGGTCCATGCGGTCTATCCGTCCAATCGGTTCATTCCGCTGAAAGTGCGCCGGTTTGTCGACAGCCTTTATAGCTTTTTCGAAGACGAAGGCGCATTCCAGTACGCCGGCTAGCCTGCTTCAGGCACTAGTGATTTTCAGCAACATGAGGATACTGCCTTGGCCAGCGACGCGGTTACGGCCTGATGGCCGCCCGGCGGCTGGCGCCGGGCTGGCAGGAATCTCACTCGGTATCGACGACCCAGGTTTCCTTGAGTGCAGCCACTTCCCAGACTTTCCAGGCCTCGGTTGCCTTCATGGCTTCGCTGTATTTGCTCACCACAGGGTCGTTGGATAGCTGGTAGGTCTCGAAACGGCTGACGACGGGTGCATACATGGCGTCGGCAATCGTGAAATCGCCAAACAGAAAAGGACCTCCTGACGCTTCCAGGCATTCTTTCCAGACGGTCACGATGCGGTTGACCTCACCCTTAACCGCGTCGCTGACGGCTTTTGCCGCTACGGGGCGCTGCATGTTCATGGAACATTCGCTGCGAAGAGCGGTAAAACCGGAATGCATCTCCGCCGAGATGGACCGTGCCCAGGCGCGTTTGGCCTTGTCCGTTGGCCACAGGCCTTTGTCCGGAAAGCAGTCGGCGACATATTCCAGGATCGCCAGGCTGTCCCACACCGTCAGGGTGCCATCCTTGAGCACCGGTACTTTTCTGCTTGGTGAAAATGCCGCGAATTCCGGATTTCCATTCTCGAAATCGAAAGGAACCAGGGTCTCCCGGAAGGGAATATCCTTGTGCCTGAGAGCGATCCACGGCCTGAAAGACCAGGAGGAGTAGTTCTTGTTTCCGATGAAAAGTTCGTAGTCCGACATTGCTGGGCCCTTTTCCGAAACCCGGCAGAAATAACCATGTGTCACCGGGTAGTCTTTTCCTAGGAAGTTCGGCTTCCAGCTTCAAATTCAATAAGTTCATGAGATTCATCAGGGTTTTTAATATCCCCTCTCGGCACAATTTTTGCTTGCATATTTGACAATGCTTGCAGCCAGAAAGAGGATCCGATGACATCTGCTCTGCCGCCCACGCCTTCCGTGTCGCCGCAATCCGCCAAGGCGCCCCAAAAGCAGCCAAGCGAAACCGAAAGCCGGTTTCTGCAATTCCGCAGCATTCTTGCGGAACAATATGCAGAGTGGCGTGAACTGCCTGAAGAAGAGCGAATTCGGCACAAATATCTTGAAGATCACGGGCTGACCGAACTCGGTCTGGACAACCTTTCCCCCAGAAACAGGGCTGTTCACGAAGAAAAGATCGCCGAATTGACCAAGCAGCCGGTTGTCTCGCCGACACCCTATCGTGGGGCAGATGCAGGGGATGCGCTTTCCCGCCCGGTGATTACCCTGCAATCCGTTCTCGACGTTCACGACGCTTCCCGGGAAGCTGAAGCAGCAGAGGCAACAGCCGACTCAAAGGCCTGATTTCTGCCCTTCGGCCGACATTTGGTTCAGGGTGGCATGTTTCTACAGCACGAAGAAAAGGCCTCAGGGAACAGTCAGGTTTCCACAATGACTTGACGCTTCCCCAACGACATGCCGGAAAAATTGAAAATTCGGCGAAATCACGCTGTGTTTTTTTCGTAGGCATGCTTGAAATTTGAACCGAAGTGTATGGAATAGAGCGCTCGGGCAAGAAGGCGGGACGAACCCGCTTGCGCCGCGAAGAAGATATTAGGGGAACAAAATATGCGTGTATTGCGTATGGCTGCGGCCGCAGTAGCAGTACTGGCTGCCGTGAGTGGCGCTGAGGCGAAAGACTGGTCAAAGGTGCGTATCGGCACCGAAGGCGCTTATCCTCCGTTCAACTCCCTGACCGCAGACGGCCAGCTGATAGGTTTCGACATCGATATTGCCAAGGCACTCTGCGAAGAAATGAAAGTCGAGTGCGAATTCGTTACCCAGGACTGGGACGGCATGATCCCCGCCCTGCAGGCCGGCAAGTTCGACGCCGTGATCGCTTCCATGTCGATCACCGAAGAGCGCAAGGAAAAGGTCGACTTCACCAACAAGTACTACAACACCCCGCCGGCCATTGCCGTGCCGAAGGATTCCGCTCTGACCGGTACGTCGGATGAAGACCTCAAGGGTGTCGCACTTGGTGCACAGTCCTCCACCACCCACTCCAACTATGCTGAAGAAAAGCTGCCGTCCGCAGACCTGAAGCTTTATCCGACGCCGGATGAATACAAGCTCGACGTTGCCAGCGGCCGTGTCGATGCCGTCATTGACGACGTTGTGGTTCTGTCCGATTGGCTGGCGACCGATGACGGTGCCTGCTGCAAGCTGCTGGGCACCCTGACGCCGGACCCGGTGATCAACGGTGAAGGCGCCGGCATTGCCATCCGCAAGGACGACGGCGAGTTGAAGGAAATGTTCAACAAGGCCATCGAAGGCATCCTGGCGAACGGCAAGTACAAGGAAATCAACGACAAGTACTTCACGTTCGACGTTTACGGCGGCTGATTAGCCTCCAGTTGATCGCATTCCGGTGCAGCGCGCCCTGTGCGCTGCACCACCTGCAGGGAAAAATCCCGCAGTACGGCCGGAGGGGCGGCCGGAATAACAACGACAAACAGAAAGAAGCGCCGGCTTATGAATGAAGCTTTGACGCTACTCTCCTTCGGACCAGAGGGTTGGGGAGACGAAATTGCCTGGGGCGTGGTTGTAACCGTCTGCCTGGCAATAGTGACTTTGCCGTTCGGATTGTTTCTGGGATTTCTGATTGCGCTTGCGAAAAAGTCATCGGAACCCAGCTTGCGCCTGGCGGCCAATATCTACACCACTCTTTTCCGGGGCCTGCCGGAACTGCTGACCTTGTTCCTGGTCTACTTCGGCCTACAGATCGCGATACAGGTCTTGCTGAAGATGGCCGGCTTCGACTTCTATTTTGAAGTCAATTCGTTTGTCGCCGGTGTCATCGCACTGTCCTTCGTCTTTTCTTCCTATGCTTCCGAAGCGTTTCTTTCCGCCTTTCGCGGGATCCCGCAGGGACAATACGAAGGCGGATATGCGCTTGGACTGTCGAAAGGCAAAACCCTTCGACTGGTTGTACTGCCGCAATTGATCCGGCTCGCACTGCCCGCACTTGGAAACAGCTGGCTCGTCCTTCTCAAGGACACTTCGCTCGTTTCGGTGGTCGGCTTGTCTGACGTCATGCGCCAGTCCGGGATCGCCGCAAGGGTGACCAAGGAACCCTTCATGTTCTTTGGCATTGCCTGCCTGATCTACCTTGTCCTGGCAATGATATCGTCCACCGGTCTCGTGCGTATTGAGCGCTGGAGCAAACGCGGAGATACGGCACGATGATCTCCGCTAACCCCGCCACAGGCCTGAAACGGCCGCCCGCACCGCCCCGGGGCTGGACCAAGACGCGAATTCTCGGCCATGTCCTCATGGCGCTCTGGATCGTCTCCGGTGCCTGGCTGCTCTACTATCTGGCGATAAACGTCGCCAGTCCGTTCGTGCTGAAGTATTGGCCCGAGTACCTCAGTGGTTTTCTGGTCACCCTTCAGATCGTCGGCCTGTCGTTGCTGATAGGTGCGGTGCTGAGCGTGCCCATCGCAGCTGCACGAGCGTCGAAATGGTGGCTTTTATCGAAGCCTGCCTATTGCTTCGTCTATTTCTTCCGCGGCACACCGCTGCTGGCACAGACCTTCCTCGTCTACTATGGCGCAGGCACCTTCCAGGCACAGCTGGAGGCAGTTGGCCTGTGGGGTCTTTTTCGGGAAGCCTGGTTCTGCGTGATCTTCGCGTTTTCACTGAACACCTCCGCGTATCAGGCCGAGATCCTGCGCGGTGCCATTCAAAACGTGCCCAGAGGTCAGTGGGAAGGGGCTGCTGCTCTCGGCCTCAACAAGCAGATTACCTTCTTCAAGATCATCCTGCCGCAGGCACTGATCGTTGCCCTGCGGCCCTATGGCAACGAGATCATTCTCATGCTCAAGGGTTCCGCTATTGCGGCAATCGTGACGGTGTTCGATCTGTTTGGAGAAACCAGACGGGCCTACTCGAGATCGTATGATTTCCAGGCCTACATCTGGGCAGCGGTGATCTATCTGTTCCTGGTAGAGATGCTGCGCCGCCTGTGGGACAAAATCGAGGCACGCCTGACGCGGCACCTGATACGCTGAGCAGACTTTCAGCGTTCGAAATAATTGGGCCGGGCTTTTCAAGTTCCGGCCCGTTTTTCTGTTACCTGTCCCGCGTTCGTCTTCTCGATATTCCTTTGGAGGCAAGTCGGCGCCGCTCTCCCAAATGGATTGTTTTCATTTGATTATCGAAGCGGACGGCGATAACCCGAAGGGACACCCATTCACGGAGCTCTCCCATGCCGAAAACGCCCTCCATTGCCCATGGCCTTCACCTCGACAGCCTGCTGGCCCATGGCGGCGGCGGTTTTGATGCAGCAACAGGCGCTGTCGTGCCGCCGATACAGACTGCTACCACATTCGTGCGTGACGAAACCTATGAGCTGGTCAACCCGGGTCATATCTACAGCCGTGACGACAATGCGCTTTTCAAGAAGACCGAAAAACTGATCGCCGCTCTTGAAGGGGGAGAAGACAGCCGGCTGTTTGCATCCGGCATGGCTGCAGTCGCGGCCGTCGCCCGCATCGTCAAGCCAGGCGGCACATTGCTTGCCCAGTCCGGCATTTACTGGGGGACCACGTTGTTCCTGCGCAAGATGTGTGCACGCAACAACATTGCCCTCGTAGAAGCTGATGCAAGCGACCTTCAGTCCTTCCAGGACGAGATAGCCGTCACCCGCCCGGATCTTGTCTGGCTCGAAGTGCCCAGCAACCCGTTCTTGAAGGTCGCCGACATCAAGAACATCGCCAACCAGTGCAAACAGGCGGACGCCCTGCTTGCCGTCGATGCGACCGCCGCAACACCGCTGATCCTCAAGCCTTTGTCGCTTGGAGCGGACCTGGTGATGCATTCGGCGACCAAGGCCCTCAACGGTCATTCAGACCTTCTGGGTGGCGTCGTCACGACCGACAATGCCGGCAGCGAAGCCTGGGCGTTTCTGACCGAGGAACGCAAGTTGGCCGGCGCCGTGCTCGGCTCATTCGAAACCTGGCTTTTGCTCCGGGGCCTCAGGACACTTGCCTTGCGTGTGGAGCGCATGAATAGATCGGCACAGGTATTCGCGGAACACTTCGAAAAACATCCGAAAGTGGAAGCCGTGCTTTATCCCGGCGTCAAGAGCCACCCTCATCACGAACTTGCAAAAAGCCAGATGACCGGCGGTTTTGGCTCGCTCATGTCCATTCAGGTCAAGGGCGACAAAACGGCCGCCTTGAATGTCACCGGTGCGCTTGACCTGTTCCAGCGAGCAACCTCCCTCGGCGGCACCGAGAGTCTTGTCGAGCATCGTTTCACCATCGAGGGCGAAGGCTCCGGCATTCCGGAGAACCTGTTGCGGCTGTCCATCGGCATCGAGCATTGCGACGACCTGATTGCGGACATGGAGCAGGCCCTCACTGCAATCTGACGTCTGCCCAGGCTAATCGGCGAGCTGTTCGGCGCGCATGGCCCTGAGCCAGCTCATGAAGGCCTTGAGCGGTGGACGGTTGACACCGGGGCGGGTCACCAGATGGTACCCCGTCCCCGGATAAACGCCGTCTTCAAATAGGACCCTGAGGTTACCCGCCTCGATTTCAGGTTCGACAAAGGTCTTGGCGGTGGCTGAAATACCATCGCCCCGTCGCAACCCTTCCAGCACCATATAGCCTGGCAAATGGGTGATGTTGAGCTTGCCCTTTGGCACGACGCCCTGGCGCTCCAGCCAGATGGTCAATTCGTTGGTGCCGTATTCCTGCAACCAGGGAAACTCAAGAAGATCTTCAGGGCTTTCGATCTTCTTGTCTCCGATCAGGCAATTGGCACCGATCACCGCAAAATTCGTCGGGATGAACAGTTCCGATTCAAGCCCTGTCCAATTGCCCTTGCCGAAACGGATCGCCAGGTCGACGCCGCCAGGTTTGAGCTCAACCACTTCGGCCGTCGGATTGAGCATCAGTTCGATGTCGGGATGCTTGTGCCGGAAATCGCTGATCCGCGGCATCAGCCAACTTATGGCAAAGGACGGCGTCATGGTGATGTTGAGCGGACGGACCAGATCTTCCCGCGTCAATTCATCGACTGTCTCCCTGATGATTTCAAAGCCTTCGCTCAGACCTTCAAAGAGCTGCTTGCCTTCAGGGGTCAATGCAATGCCCCTGCCCTCACGGACAATCAGTTTCAACCCCAGAAACTGCTCCAGTGCCTTGACCTGTTGACTGACAGCCGCGTGTGTGACGTTCAATTCTCTTCCCGCGGCCGAGAGACTGCAGGTCTCGGCAACGGCAGTAAAGGTTCTCAGACTGTTCAGGGATGGGAGAGATCGCCAATCCATATGTAATTTCACCTTACATTTTGAAAATCTTCCTGACTGGCATTAGCAGCCGTAAACAGCCACATTACTCTCACACAACGCAGCGAGAGGATGTAAGCATATGTTTGATATTTACGCACGTAGCTTCCTGGAAGCAACCCGGTTCTCCAGCAACACTCGTCCGGATCCGCGCACCCAGCGGCACCTGGACGCACAGTCGGCGAAGCGGGAACGTCATTTGCGGCTCTGGCAGCGCGGGCCCTATTGGATCTAAGCTGACAGCACGAGGCAAATGGCCTAAAACCATGATGAACCAGTTCAATTAAAGGCCCGGCTCGTACCGGGCCTTCGCATGCGAAGGGAGCGTCGTCATGGCAAAGGTTGCATTTATCGGTCTGGGCGTCATGGGATATCCGATGGCCGGATACCTGAAAACCAAGGGTGGGCACGACGTCACGGTCTATAACCGCACGACTGCGAAGGCCGAGAAATGGGCTGCCGAATATGGCGGCAACTTCGCCAAGACCCCGAAGGAAGCAGCTGAAGGTTGCGACTTCGTCTTTTCCTGCGTCGGAAACGACGACGATCTGCGCTCCGTCACGACCGGCGAAGATGGTGCCTTTCATGGATTGAAGGAAGGCGCGATTTTTGTCGACAACACCACCGCATCTGCCGAAGTTGCCCGTGAACTTTATGCGGCGGCCAAGGACAAGGGCTGCGGCTTCATCGATGCTCCGGTTTCCGGTGGCCAGGCAGGTGCCGAAAACGGTGTCCTGACAGTGATGTGCGGCGGAGATCAGGATGCTTTCGACAAGGCCAAGCCGGTCATCGAATGCTTCGCAAAATTCGTCGGCCTGATGGGAGAAAGCGGCGCAGGGCAATTGACCAAGATGGTCAACCAGATCTGCATTGCCGGCCTGGTGCAGGGTCTCTCCGAAGCCATCCACTTTGCCAAGAAAGCGGATCTCGACGTCGCCAAGGTCATCTCCGCAATTAAAGGCGGGGCTGCCCAATCCTGGCAGATGGAAAACCGGTGGGAGACCATGAATGCCGGCAAGTTCGACTATGGCTTTGCGGTCGACTGGATGCGCAAGGATCTCGGCATCTGCCTGAAGACCGCAAATGATACCGGTGCCCGCCTGCCTGTTACGGCGCTGGTCGATCAGTTCTATGCCGAAGTTCAGGCCATGGGCGGCAAACGTTGGGATACGTCCAGCCTGATTGCCCGCCTGGAAAATGCCGACAAGTCATAAACGGGCACCCATATGCCCCAAGTCCCGGACACGACCTTCACGCTTGAAAACGTATTGAACGATCTGCGTGAAGCGGGAACGGAGCCGAACCGTGCTGGAATGGCGCGGTTCGGCATCGAAACAGATCGGGCCTTCGGCGTTCCGCTCTCTGTACTGCGTCCGTTGGCCAGATCCATAGGCCCGTCCCCGGACCTTGCACGGGAACTCTGGGCCAGCGGCTTTCACGAAGCGCGGCTCTTGGCAATCCTTCTGACCCCACCCAGGCACCTGGCACCCGAGCTTGCCCTTCAATGGCTGAACGACATCAATTCCTGGGATCTGTGCGATCAGCTCATGAATGTTCTGGCCCGTCGTGCCGGTTCAAATGAACTGGTTCCGGCACTTGCCGCAGACGAACGCGAATTCGTCCGGCGGGCCGCCTTTGCACTGATCGCCTGGCGCGCCGTCCACGCCAAGACAGCGCCCGAATCCGAGTTTCTGGACGACTTTCCCTTGATCCGCGCAGCTGCCACGGACGAGCGAAACTTTGTCTGGAAAGCGGTGCACTGGGCCCTCCGCCAGATCGGCAAACGCTCCTTGCCTCTGCATGGCGCCGCTCTCGCGATTGCCGAAGACCTGGCAACATCCGAAAACCGGACAGCCCGCAAGGTCGGCAATGCGGCTGCCCGGGAGCTTTCGTCCGAGAAGGTTCTGGACCGCCTCAACAAGGCTGCAGACATCTAGTCAAATGTTGCTGTCGATCAGTTGCGGACGACCGCTTACTGACCTGCCGCTTCCTTGGCAATAGCATCCAGCAAGGCATTCACTTCGCCGATAGCCGCCTTGGATTCCTCAGAGCCTGTTTCGCCGAGGTGACGATATCCGACTGTTACGGTGCCAGGCTGGTCCGGCGTTTCGTAGACGAATACCGAATAGGGGCAATAGGCGATGTTCGCAGCGTCAGCCTCCATCACCTTGCGCGAGAGATTGGCCGAGCAGAACAACATGGCCTGCGCCTTGACGAAGATCTGCTTCTGACCACCGACATCTTGTGATGTGCGATCCAGCATGTCGCCTATGTGTGAGACGTAATCGATGACCAGGCCACGATTGACGATGGCATTTTCAAGATCGAAACGCACATCATCAAAGGCCGCTGAAACCTGGTAGACGGTAACGCCTTCCGGAATTGACTGGGCGCTGGCGGCTCCGGTGCCGCAAACTGCGAGGCCCACAAAAGCAATTGCGATCCGAAACGGCTTCCTGAAACTTTCAAACATGCGACGTCCTCCCGAGCATGAAGACCAGAATACTCCGCTCTTCATGCCCACGCCATTGATACATCGCAAATTTTGAATATTTCCTCGACTATCTCTGGCTCAGATATCGACCTCGACTGTACCGATCGGATTCGAGCAACAGGCCAGAATGAAACCGGCCTCGATATCTTCATCGCTGATGCCGCCAGAGTGGACCATGTGAACTTCACCGGAAAGTTTCTTCACCTTGCAGGTGCCACACACACCGAACGTACAGCCCGACGGGATATTGAGCCCTGCATCCTTTGCAACTGCCAGAACCGTGTCGGTTTCCGAACACCAGGAAGACACCTTGGAGTTGGCAAAGACGATCTGGGCCTGCACGTCGTCCTGAGGTACGACGTCATCGAACTCTGTCAGTTCAGCCTTGGTTTCAGCCGGCGCCTGGAAGCTTTCCTGGAAATAGTTTTCCATGTTGAAACCGAGCGAGTTCAGAATCTCGCGCACGGATTCCATGAAGCCTTCGGGGCCGCAGCAATAGACTTCGCGCTCCAGATAGTCGTTGCACATCAGGCCCAGCATGAGCTGGTTGAAGTGCCCGCGATAACCGGTCCAGACCTCGTAAGGATCGCTCTTAGTGACGACGAAGTGCAGTTGCAAACCGTTGACGCGGCTCGCCATGTACTCAAGCCGCTTGCGGAAGATCAGATCAACAGGCCGCGTTGCGCACTGGATGAAACAAATGTCCGGATCCTCACCGCGCTCGAAGAGCGTCGTCGCCATCGACATCATGGGCGTAACGCCGGAACCGGCTGAAATGAACAGGTACTTGTTGTCCGGATTGCGCGGCAGATGGAACAGCCCAGCCGGTCCATAAGCCTTGATCTGCATGCCGGGAACAAGGTTCTCCAGCATCCATTTCGTACCGACGCTGTCCTGCTGGACCTTTACCGTTACGGAGATATAGGCATTGGTCACCGGCGAAGAGGAAATCGTATAGGTGCGTTGAACGTTTCCGCCAGGCACCGGGAGATCGAGCGTGATGAACTGGCCGGCCCGATAGACGAAAGTCGCGCCTGATGGCGGACGGAAGGTGAAGGTTTTCACCCCCGGCGCCTCGGGCAGAACACTCACGCATTCCAGAACTTCACTGTCGGACCAGACCGGCGTATCGCGTCCGGGCATCGGGATCATCGTACTACTCCGCCGCGACACGGAAACGGCCCATCAGACCGTTTTCCAGGGTTCGGGCGTACCAGTCGACGAACTGGATGACGCCGCTTTCCTGAGCCGGAGAATACGGCCCCGGTTCATAGGCCGGCGACTTGATGCCGATCTGGTTTTCCTCGACGATCTGACGGTCCTCATCGTTGGTGTGGACCCAGACTTCCGTCAGCCGCTTGAGGTCGTAGTCAACCCCTTCCTGAGCGTCCTTGTGCACCAGCCAGGTGGTTGTCACCTCGGTTTCCATGGGACTGATCGGCAGAACACGGAAGGTCAGCACCTGGTCGGACAGGAAGTGGTTCCAGGTGTTCGGATAATGGAAGAACAGACAAGACCCCGCGTTGTCGAAGGGCACGGACCCGATACGCTTGGAAACGGCCGCCTTGCCATCCATGGTGTAGCTGACCGCATCTCCCAGGAACGGAATGCGCACGAAACGCCATTGCTCGGACGGCGAAATCAGGAACCTGGACGGAAGCCCTGCGCCTTCGCAGCGTTCCACATGCGCCTTGCCGACGTTGGAAGAGGTTGAATCGTCACCACCCACGAGGTTGGGATCGTCCGGGAACGTCCGGCATAGCGACGGATGCGACCCGGAGCAGTGATAGCACTCGCGGTTGTTTTCCAGAACAAGCTTCCAGTTTCCCTGCTCGACGATGGTCGACTGGTGGGCAACCTTGAGGTTGGAAAGGTCGTGCGGACCGAGATAGCGTTCAGCCTGCTTTTCCAGTTCCGTGGTGTCGGGAGCAACGGCAGCAAGGCAGATGAACACCATGCCTGAAACGGTCACGCAGTGCACGGTCTTCAGTCCATGGTTTTCCGGCTTGAACTCCGGCCCCATTTCGCGCGCCCACAGAAGCTTGCCGTCGAGTTCGTAGGTCCACTGGTGGTACGGACAGACGAGCTTGGGCGCCGAACCTTTGGATGCTGCACAAATGCGGCTGCCGCGGTGACGGCAGGAATTGTGGAATGAGCGAATGACACCGTCGGCTCCACGCACGATGATGATGTTGTAATCACCGATCTGAAGCGTGACGTAATTTCCCGACTTCGGCAGCTCGGCAGACGGAATGGCGAAAATCCATTCCTTCTGCCAGATGTTCTTCAGGTCCGCCTGGTAGACGTCGGCATCGGTGTAGAAGGCCTGGGGCAAAGAATACCCGGCTCGTCGGCCCATCAGAAGTGATAGAATTTCCGCATCGCTGAACATGGTGACACATCCTCTTTGGCCGAGTCTCCCGGCCTGTCCTTGCCGGGAACGTTAGGCCCACCCGACCCCACCGCCGTAGCGCAAAAGCGTCATTTGCTTATCCATGTAAGACGCTGCCCAAATTTTCCGTGTGCGGTGCAGCATCACGTCAAATGTCCTTGACCAAACGTAATGCATCATAGATTGCCGCATGGGTGTTGCGAGCCGCAACCGCATCGCCGATGCGGAAAAGCGCGAATGTGCCATCCGGGTTGGCCTCGAGAGGCTGCGGGCGGCCAAAAATCAACGCTTCTTGCTGAACTGCACCAAGGTTTTTCGACATCGGCTTCAGCTCGAAATAGAGTTCGTCCATCGGTATTGTACCGTGATTGACGACGATTTGGTCAAACTCCCGCTCTTCCGTGTGGCTGGAATAGTCTGTTCCGACGACAGCGGTGATCAAGTTCCCGGAACGCTTTGCAGCTTTCAGGCGGTAGGTGACCGTGAAACGAACGTCCTTGTCCTGCAGCGACCGCATGTAAGGCACCAGGTTCATTGCCATGACATCCGGGGCGAAGGACCTGTCCGGCGTCATGATCTCCACATGAGCGCCTGATTTTGCGATCATCTCGGCCGCCTGAAGTGCGGGATGATCACCGGCATCATCGTAGACGAGTACACGCTTGCCCGGTTTGACGTCGCCAGCAATGATATCCCAGGCAGAGACAACAAGATCATTGCCTTCGCTCAGGACTTCCGTATGCGGCAAGCCTCCTGTTGCGACGATAACCACATCCGGGTTTTCTCCCGCGATATCTTCTGCTTCTGCAAAAGTGTTGAAACGGAACTTCACGTCTTTCGCAAGGCACTGGTCCATTCGCCAGTCGATTATGGAGATCATTTCACGCCTGCGCTCGGATAGCGCTGTCAGCCGGATCTGACCACCGGCATGTGGCGCTGCCTCGAACACGATCACATCGTGCCCCCGTTCGCCTGCAACGCGCGCCGCTTCCATGCCGGCGGGCCCTGCTCCAACGACGACCACCTTCTTTTTCGTGTCCGCGACCGGGATCTCGTGGGGCATGGTCAATTCCCGACCGGTTGCCGGGTTGTGGATGCAAAGTGCATCGCCAGCCTGATAGATGCGGTCGAGGCAATAGGTTGCTCCCACGCAGGGGCGGATATCCCCTTCCCGCTTTTCGGCAATTTTCCTGACCACCATCGGGTCGGCCATATGCGCGCGCGTCATGCCGACCATGTCCAGAAGCCCTTCGACGATCGCATGGCGCGCTGTTGCGACATCTGGGATCTTGGCTGCATGGAAGGTCGGCATGCCGACTTCCTTCTTGATGCGGCCGGCAAAATCCAGATGCGGGGCGTTGCGCATGCCCTGAACGGGGATCACGTCGGTGAGCCCCGGATCAGTGTCGATGTGGCCCCGAATGACATTGAGGAAGTCGACCTGTCCCGTAGCCTTCAGGCGACGGGCAATTTCAAGACCTTCAACTTCCGTGATGCCTCCGTCCAGATCCTCGTCCGCGGTAAAACGGATGCCCAGAATGAAGTCGTCACCAACCCTCTGCCGAACTGCCTCGATGACTTCGAGCGAAAAGCGCATCCGGTTTTCCAGTGAACCGCCGTACGGTCCATCCAGCGTGTTGGTGACCGGAGACCAGAACTGGTCCATCAGATGACCGTAGGCCTGTAGCTCTATGCCATCCATCCCGCCGGCCTTCATGCGTTCCGCCGCGTCGGCATAGTCGGCGATGATGCGGGCGATGTCCCACTCTTCGACCTGCTTGGGAAAGGCCCGGTGCGCCGCTTCACGTTCATGGCTGGACGAAACCGCGGGTAACCAGTCACCCTTGTTCCAGTGTGTTCGGCGACCAAGATGGGTCAGCTGGATCATCACCGCACAATCGTGTTCGTGGCAGGCATCCGTGAGCCGCTTGATCCACGGCACGACTTCGTCCTTGTAGGCAAGGATATTGTTGAAGACGGGTGGCGAGTTGCGTGAGACGGCCGCGGAGCCGGCGGTCATGGTCAGTGCGACACCGGCCTTTGCCCGGACCTCGTGATAGGCGCGATACCGGTCCTTTGGCATGCCATCCTCAGGATACGCAGGCTCGTGCGACGTGATCATGATCCGGTTTTTCAGCGTCAAATGTTTCAGCTGATAGGGCTGCAACAACGGATCTTTCGACATCTCTTTCCTCTCCGGGCATTCCACCGCGTCACGGATTTCCTCAGGTTTGCAAAGATTAATTCCCACCGATCATCTTTGAAAAGTCTGAAAAGCGACATATGTGTCGCTTTTGTCGACATTGGTGTCAATTTTGATTGTCGGCTGGCCGGAGCTTTGTTATCGCAAGCACATGAGCGACCTATTGATCGAAAAAACGTCCGGTTGGCGCGGCACGCGTGAAATCTGGATCGAAGCTGCCTACCAGGCGCTGATTGAACATGGCATTGATGCCGTCAAGGTGATGCCCCTGGCCGACAGGCTCGGTCTGTCGCGGACCAGTTTCTACGGCCATTTCTCAGACCGGAACGACCTGCTCGACGCCTTGATCACCCAGTGGCAAACGAAAAACACCGGCAATCTGGTCAAACGGACCGAGGATTACGCGGAGACAATCACCGAGGCGATCCTGAACCTTTTCGATTTGTGGCTGCTGCCGGAGCTGTTCGATTCCCGGCTGGAATTTGCGATGCGCAACTGGGCACATGCGGATCCGGACCTGACACCCATGCTGGAAGAAGCCGACCGTGTACGCATCGAGGCTTTTACAGCGATGTTCGAACGTTTTGGCTATGAACACGCCTCGGCCGACGTGAGAGCCAACACCATGTATCTGACGCAGATCGGCTATATCTCCATCGTCAAGGATCGGCCGAGCGAGCCGCTTGGCCCCAGGCTTCAGCGCATGCCCCACTACATCGAGATCTTTACCGGGAAAACCGTATCCGATGCCGAATTCGCCAGATTTCGCGCGCGTCATCCGCTGGGTCCCGGTAAGACTGAATGATTATGGGTGACCACGACCCGAGTTGATCCTATCCTGCCCCGACAAGGAAGGATCATGACCACCTCGCAAAATGCCTCACCGCCCTCCTCCTCAGTTCCCCCCGGCATTGATGCCGGTTTCTGGCGCCGGACAGCACCGCCGGACTTGCGCAGCCTTTTCACCGACATCATCGGCTACGAAGAGCGAAATCCGCAGACGAACAGGCAGGTTGAAACCGCCTCACTGACCATTCCGCTCATCCTGAGTTTCGGCGATCCGTTTGAAATCGCGCTCGGTCAGCATCCAACCGCTGAAAATGAGCGTCCCACCTTTCTGGCCGGGCTTAGCAGTTCTCCGGTTTTCATTCAGTCAAATGGCCGTGCCAAATGCCTGCAGATCAACTTTACTCCCATCGGTGCCCGTCATTTTTTCCGGTTCCCAATGGACCTGCTGACAGACCAGATGTTGCCGTTTGCCGATGTCGCGGAACCGGAACTGGCTGAATTTGTCCGCCGGATCGAGGATCTGACAAGCTGGAATGCGCGGCTTGATCATGCCCTTGCCTACGTCATCAAACGCCTACGGCAAGACACCGTCCAACGAACACCGGCGGATCATGTGTTGCGACGGCTACTTGAAACCGGAGGCCAGGTCTCAGTCACATCGTTGGCTAAGGAGATTGGCTGGAGCCGAAAGCACCTGGCACAAAAATTTCGGAAGGATATCGGCCTTCGGCCCAAGACGGTTGCCCGGGTGATCCGCTTCGGCAAGGTGCTCAAACATGCACAGAACCGCTGCAACATCGATTGGGCCGGCTTGGCGGTTGATTGCGGTTACGCCGATCAGGCCCATCTCATTCGGGACTTTTCCGAGTTTTCCGGTCACTCACCGGAAGCCTGGCGCGCACGGCTGCTGAATGGCACTGCCAGCACCTGGTAGGTAACAAAACTTCAATCCCGCAAAATCGCGAAGAGCTATCATCTCCTTCATCAAAGGAGGTACGACATGTCTCATGAAGCAAGCAGGATTTATCCCGTTTTCCGGTTCGGCAATGCCAATGCCATGATCAAGTGGCTCGCAGATTCATTCGGGTTTGTCGAACACGAAGTGCACAGGGACGACCACGGCACTGTGGTGCATGCAGAGCTGGCTTTCGGATCAGCCATGATCATGGTCGGTCAGGCCCGCGACGACGCTTTTGCAAAGATCATCGGGCATCCGGACGGCCCTTGCGGCAAGGCAATTTACCTGGCGGTGGAGAATGCCGACAAACTGTTCGACCGCGCCACTGCAGCTGGGGCGACAATCCTGGAGGGGTTGACGAACCGGGACTACGGCAGCCGGGAATTCATTTGCCAGGATCCTGAAGGAAACATCTGGAGCATCGGCACCTATTGGCCCAAAACGTCCAAGTGAACCAACCAGAAGACCGAATGAACCTCAGGGGTTCGCTGGCCGGAGCAGATCGTGTTGCCGGCCAGTTCACTTGTCCCGGTCGGGTTTAGGCTTTTCAGGTGCCACATAGCTGAGCGGCAAGGCCGTGGTGTTCTTGATCTGCTCCATGGCGAAGGTGGTCGAGACATCCGAAATGTCGATCCGGGAAATCAGCTTCTTGTAAAAGGCGTCATAGGCCTCGATGTCCGGCACGGCGACACGCAACAGATAGTCGACCTGACCTGCCATCCTGTAGAATTCGACCACTTCGGGAAACTCCCGGATGACATCGGCGAATTTCTTCAGCCAGTCTTCGGAGTGCTGGCTCGTGGTAATGGCGACGAAGGCCGTTACCTTCGCATTGACCTTTGCCGGGTCCAGCAAGGCGACGCGGCCGGTGATGACCCCGTCTTCTTCCATTTTCTGGATGCGCCGCCAGCACGGCGTGGTCGACAGCCCCACCCTGCGGCCGATTTCAGCCACCGGAACGGTACAATCTTCCTGGAGAATGGACAGGATGCGACGGTCGATACGATCAATCATGAATTCAAGATCCGGCCAGGAGCAACAGAGATTCCCGACCGCGCAGTCCGCAACATGTTGGGAAATCATTTTCATTGAAGATAAAAACTCGTAACGGAGTTTCAATGAAAATGTCAATTCTCACCGAAATGAGAATTATTTTCGAATTTCAGCAATTAGGGCACCATTGTAAGGCGCTGAACCTCGCCTCTAAGAACTGGCAGCAGCTCGGTTTCAAACCACGGGTTCTTTCTCAGCCACGCATTGTTGCGCCAGGAAGGATGCGGCAACGGCAGGACCGCCGGTTTGCCGTCCATCTGCCGAGCAAAATGCTGACGCCAGTTCGACACTGTCTCGGTAAGGGATTTCTGCCGGTTTGACCCGAGATGATAGGCTTGGGCGTATTGGCCGATAACCAGCACCAGTTCGATCTGCGGCATGGCGGCAAACAAGCGGTCATGCCAGGCCTTGCGGCATTCGGTGCGCGGTGGCAGATCGCCCCCTTTTGCGTCCAGTCCGGGAAAACAAAACCCCATCGGCACGATAGCCAGTTTACCGGCGTCGTAGAAAATATCCTCGTCGATGCCCATCCAGTTTCTCAACCGGTCACCTGAGGGATCGGTGAACGGTCTGCCGCTCTGGTGAACGCGTGTGCCTGGCGCTTGTCCGCAGACACAAAGCCTTGCTGTTCCAGACACTTGCAGAACTGGTCTGGGCTCATGCGGCAATGCCGACTTTTCAGGTTTCTCGACGCAGATCCGGCACGACCGCACGTCAGCTGCAAGTCTGTCGAGTGTTTTCGAATTCGTCTTTTCTGACAATGAGTTGCACCTTGGCACAGCCTGTTAACACTTCCCTTACCACGATCTTGAGGACGATCTTAAGAAATGGTGAGTCAGGTTGAATAAACACGCGGCAGCGCGATAACAAAATCAAAACTTTGGGCAGCAAATGGCATCGGTTGCGTCAGAAACCGGCGACGACAAAGTCACCATCAACGAACAGCGCGCCAAGCGCCGTCGTGAGATGGCGCGCTCGGCCAACGATGTGCGCAGTCGCCTTGGTACGCCTGAAAACTGGTACACGTCTTTCGATCTGGAACGGCAGCATCTGTTTGCCGACACCCGCATCAACGCTGCCTACGCGGTACCACTTCTCGCCCTGATCGTTGCCGCGATCTCCGTTCTGTGGATCAACCCTCTCTTCATCGGCGCCTGGTTTACGGCGACGCTTTGCACCCACTTCATGATGGTGATCACCAGCCATTCCTACGAGAAGGCTCCGTCCGACCAGAAAGCCCGCATCTACTGGCGGCGCAGGTTCGCCTTTGGTGACTTCGTCTACGGCTGCAGCTGGGCCAGCTTCTTTCTGCTGCCCCAGACCAGCGAATCCGGCGACGGATTTGTCATCTTTCATTTCGCGACGCTGCTGATCGTGGTTGCCATGAACACGATGCAGTCGGCCACCCTGCCGAAATGCCTGCTTGCCAGCACCTTGCCCATGACACTGATCGTCACCGTCAGCTTCCTGCAGCAGGTGAACCCGATCCACTATACGCTCGCCGCCATGGCGATCGGCGCGCAGGGTTTCTTCCTGATCCTGGGCAACCAGCTTCTGAAGAACGCCAACACGATGCTGGAATACCGGGCAGACAAGGATCACCTGATCGCCGAGCTGGAAACTGCGAACGCGATGTCGGACGAAGCGCGCCGCCGCGCAGAAGCTGCCAACCTTGCCAAGTCCCGCTTCCTGGCCACGATGAGCCATGAACTGCGGACACCGCTCAACGCCATCCTCGGATTTTCCGAAATCATGAAGGATGAAGTACTCGGCAAGATGCACAACAAGAACTACCAGTCCTATGCCGAAGACATACACGGCTCGGGACAACACCTGCTCAACCTGATCAACGAAATTCTCGACCTGTCCCGCATCGAGGCCGGTCGGCACGAATTGCATGAGGAGCCGATCTTCCTGGACGATATCGTCGAAGAATGCGGGACCATGATGAAGGTTCGGGCGAAGGCCAAGACGATTTCGCTTCACCACACCCACGAGCCTGACCTGCCGCGCGTTTGGGCGGACGAGCGAGCCCTGCGTCAGGTGGTGCTCAACCTCCTGTCCAACGCCGTGAAGTTCACACCGGTGAACGGCGAAGTCTGGATCAAGGTTGGACCGACGTCAGATGGCGGACAATACGTCTCGATAAAGGATACGGGCCCCGGCATTCCGGAAGACGAAATTCCGACGGTGCTGGAAGCTTTCGGTCAGGGGTCTCATGCCATCAAGACGGCAGAACCGGGGACCGGTCTTGGCCTGTCCATCGTCCAGGCGCTGATCAACATGCACGACGGCAAGTTTTCGCTGAAGTCCAGACCCGGCGAAGGCACTGAGGTGATCGTCACCCTGCCGAGAGCCAGGATCATGAACTATTCGCCGGATGTCATCTGGGTGGACCCGAACGACAAGGACAGCGGCGTACCGTCCGGCAAGGCAAGATCGGCCTGATCCGCATCAGCGGTTTCAGGCCGCTTCAATTCCTGAAAGAGCTTCAGTCGTCTTTTTCGGACACACCGGCGTCCGCAAAGGTGGCCATGCCGGAGTGCATTTCGGCGGCTGCCTTGGCAATACCTGCAGCGAGCGCAGCACCGGAGCCTTCACCCAGACGCATGCCAAAATCGAGCAGCGCATCCTTGCCCATGTGCTCGAGCACCTTCGCATGGGCCTGCTCTGCCGAAACATGGGCGAAGAGGCAGTGGTCGAGACCGGCCGGGTCCATCGCATAAACAACAGCGGCAGCAGCCGTCGTGACAAAGCCATCGACAATCACCGGAACGCGCTGCAGGCGTGCGGCAATGATGAGGCCGGTCATGGCTGCAATCTCGCGGCCACCAATGCGACGCAGGATCTCCAGCGGATCACGTTCGCCGTTCAGTCGAGCAACTGCTTTTTCGACAGCTTCGCGCTTGCGGGCAAGGCCCTCGTCGTCAACGCCGGTGCCGCGCCCGATCCAGTCTTCAGCCTTGCCGCCGAACAGCGCGTTGATAACCGCAGCAGCGACTGTGGTGTTGCCGATCCCCATTTCACCAAGACAGATCAGGTCAATCCCGCCGGCAAGCGCTTCCATGCCGTATGCCATGGTCGCAGCGCAATTGGCTTCGTCCATTGCGTCTTCCCGCGTGATGCTGGGGGTCGGCATGTCGACCGCCAGGTCGAACACCTTCAGGCCGATGTCGTAAGCCCGGCAGATCTGGTTGATTGCAGCACCGCCAGCCGCGAAGTTCTCGACCATCTGCCGGTTGACCGCACTTGGAAACGCGGACACGCCTTCATCCGCAACCCCATGGGCGGTCGCGAAGATGCCGACCATCGGCCGCGTGATCTTCGGCGGTGCCTTGCCGGACCAGGCAGCCAGCCATTCGGCAATTTCCTCAAGCCTTCCGAGCGAACCAGCAGGTTTGGTCAACTCCGCATCCCGGGCCTTCACCCTCGCGAGCGCATCCTCGTCCGGCCCCGGCATGGATTTCACCAGATTGCGGATATCGTCAAAGGGCAGCGCGGTCTCGGAGAGGGACATGTTCTTTTGGTTCCGGTTGTTCGAGGCCGTCGAGTGGCCACTTGGTCTCGCTTAGCCGCTGTTCTATAACTTCGCCCTGTAAAAACTCAAGCACGGGACCGGCCTGATGAGCTCTGAAACCGACCAAGAGCCTGATTCACAGGTTGAAACGCGGTCCAGGAAAACCCGGGATCAACACCAGGTCTGGCTGCACGGGGGCAAGGCACTCGCCGCGGACACTGCAGCTTGCGTACGATTCTTCTCCCGGCTGCCGCTGCCTGCAGTCAACACCGAAGACGACCCGATGTCCCCTCCGGACTTTGTTCGGATCGCCCGTGCAGCGCCTCTGGCAGGTGCAATCATTGCCCTGCCCGCGGCCGGCGTCGGTGTTGCGCTCGGCTTCTCTCAACTGCCGCTTCTGGCCGTTGCGGTTCTCCTGACAGCAGTTCTTGCGGCAACAACCGGAGCGCTTCACGAAGATGGTTTGAGCGACGTAGCCGACGGCTTCTTCGGCGGTGCAACCCGCGAAAGACGCCTCGACATCATGAAGGACAGCCGCATCGGAGCCTTTGGTGCTCTCGCCCTGATGATCTCGGTACTCCTGCGCGCCGTCCTGCTTGCAGCGCTTTGGCAAAAATTCGGACCGGCTGATGCGGCGCTGCTTTTTCTGGCGGGAGAAGCCCTCAGCCGGATGCTGCTTGTCTGGCAGTGGCAATGCCTGCCATCTGCAAGACCTGAAGGGCTCGGAGCTTGCTTTGGAAAGCCCTCCCGGTCAACCGTGCAACAAGCTTTTCTTGTGACGTTGCCTGTGATGCTGCCTGCGTTCTTCCTGCTCTCCCTGCCGGCCTTGCTGCTGGCTCTTGTCATCGCCATTGCCGCGGCACATGCGACCGGTCGGCTTGCCGTGGCCAAGATTGGCGGAGCCACTGGCGATGTTTTAGGCGCAGTTCAACAACTCACTGGTCTTGGCTTTCTTGCAGGGATGCTTATGGTGCCGTGAGTAGCGGATAGAGGCCTTGGTGGCGGGAATAGCTCACATGTCAGTATCGGGCAATTCAGTTAGACGAGAAGCAACAGGTTTGCGCGCAGCAACCCTGTTGATCGTTTTTGCCATCTTGTCCGCCTGTTCCGGAAGGCCGGAAGTCGGAGCGCTCGCGCTCAACGAAGACCCGGTCGTTGGTGCCAGGATAAATGATATCCTGATCGTCACCACCCGCCAGCGGGACGACCGCCCCGACACCTATTTCAGCGGTGAGCGTTCAGCCGCGGTCAATTACGCTGAAGCCTCGATTTCGGTACCGCCATCTCACAAACCGGGCCAGATCGAGTGGCCCGAAAGTCTGCCGGGTAACCCCAAGACCGACTTTGTTGCTCGCAAGGCCGACTACATTGCCGACAAGGCCGCCTTCCGGCGTTCCGTCAACGCCAGGCTTGCCAGTTTGCCACGTGGCGAACGCGACATAATGCTGTTCATTCACGGCTACAACACGCGCTTTCCGGAAGGGCTTTACCGGTTCGCGCAGATTGTCAACGACAGTCAGTTCCAGGGCGTCCCGGTTCTGTTTACCTGGGCCTCGCGCGGCAAGCTTCAGGATTACGTCTACGACCTCAACAGCGCCGCGATTGCTCGCGGAGCCCTTGAAGAAACGCTTGTGGAACTTGCCAAGACCAATGCCGACAACATCACCATTCTTGCCCACTCAATGGGCAATTGGCTGTTGATGGAAACCGCGGTACAGGCACGACCGGAAAACCGCCGGCTTGTCGCAAAGCATGTCAACGACATCGTTCTGGCGGCGCCCGACATCGATATCGACCTCTTCAAGACCCAGCTCAAGCGAATTGGCCCGATGCCTCGGCCCTTTACCGTTATCGTTTCGCGTGACGACAAGGCCCTGCGCATCTCGCGCACCATTGCAGGTGGCAAGGAACGTGTCGGGGCTTTTTCCAACGATCAGGAACTGGCGGAACTCGGTGCTGTCGTTATCGACGTGACCGAGCTTGAATCGCTGGACAGCACGAACCATTCGAAATTTGCACAGCTTGCACAGCTGCAGCCTGACTTGCGCAAGGCACTCGGCAGCTCCGCACTCGGGTCCAGTGCCGACCACAACCGTGGCGCCAATCTTGGTGACGACCTGGGGTCCTTTGTGGGCACGACGGCACAGGCAGCAGTTACCTTGCCGATCAAGGTCATCACCGCGCCGTTCACCTATGCGTCAGGCGGCTATTGATCCGGTCATTTTTCGCTGTTTTCCGCCCAATACAGTCTTGGCAACGCCACAATCTGCGGCCATATGCGCTTCATGAAGTCACCTTGTATCAACATCTGCCAGATCGACGCCAAATCAGGCCTTTGCACAGGCTGCATGCGCACTCTTGACGAAATCGCGTCCTGGGCGAGTTACAGTGAGGCCAAACGCAACCAGATCCTCGCAGAATTGGCGAACCGGCCTCAGCCGACCACTGAGCCCGGAGTGCGCGGATGAACAATCCCAGAAACTACCGCGGCCTGATGGTTGTCATTCTGGTGCTGGTCATGGCCGTTGTCGCTTTCTATGCGTTTTTTGGTGACCCGACCGACCCGGCGAATGTCAACTTCGATGACACTGGCCCCCGGGTTGTTGCCCTTTCCGCACTCGCCTTCGTTTTTCTGGCCAGTTTCCTGTTCGGCCAGCCGAAAGCCCGCGAAATCCTGCACGGCACGGTTTTCTGGGGTGGCTTCTGTGCCCTGCTCGTTGTCGGCTATGTCTACAAGGCGGAACTGGTCCAGGCGGGATACCGCGTTCTTGGCGCACTGGCGCCCGGACTTGCCGTGACCCAGCCCGACGGCACCATTCTGATTGTCCGCGATGCTGGCGGGCATTTTGTGTTGGATGGACGCATCAACGGTGCCCGTGCGGAGTTTCTGCTTGATACTGGCGCCAGTGCCGTTGTCCTGACCTATGAAGACGCGCTGCGTGCCGGCTATCGCCCACAAGACCTGACATTTTCGGTACCGGTTTCCACCGCTAACGGCCGTGCACTGGTCGCGCCGGTGAAGATCGACACGATCACCATCGGCGATCACACGCTGCGCAACATCCGCGGTTTCGTCGGGCGCCAGGGGACGCTCGATTCCAGCCTTTTCGGCATGACCGCACTTGATCATCTGCGCAGTTGGCGCATCGAAGGCGACAAGTTGATCATGACGCCTTGAGCGGATCGGGAACCGCGCGATAGTCCTATTCGGCTGCCGCCAGTTCGGCTCCTGCAGGACTGACCGCTGCAAGCGCCTTTTCGACCACTTCCAGACCAGCACCGGGCTTGATCGCCTCAACTGTCAGAATGCGCCGCCAGGACCTCGCCCCCGGACGCCCGTGGAACAGGCCCAGCATGTGCCGCGTCATATGTGCCAGCTTTACGCCCTTGCCCAATTGTTCTTCCAGATAAGCCATATGCGCCTTCACCGCATCCCAGGGCGAGACGTCCGGCCCGCTGGCGCCATAGAGCCGCCGGTCGACCTCTCCCATGATCTGCGGAGTGTGATAGGCAGCGCGGCCAAACATCAGGCCATCCAGGGTCTCCAGGAATGGTTCCGCCTGGTCCAGCGTCTGCAAGCCACCGTTGAGGCCGATGAACCTGTCCGGCAGACGCTGCTTCAGGCGCAGAACCCGCTCATAGTCGAGCGGCGGAATGTCCCGGTTTTCCTTTGGGCTGAGTCCCTTGAGCCAGGCCTTGCGCGCGTGCACCCACAAGGCATCTGCGCCCGCAGCAAAAACGGCATCCGCCATGGCGTCAAGCGCCGCTTCAGGGTCCTGTTCGTCGACACCGATCCGGCATTTCACGGTTACGGGAATATCGACGGCGACCTTCATGGCCTCGACACATGCCGCCACCAAGGTGGGCTCTTCCATCAGGCACGCGCCGAAGCGGCCGGATTGAACCCGGTCGGACGGGCAACCAACGTTGATATTGACCTCGTCATAGCCAAAATCAGCAACGATCCGCGCGGCTTCCGCCATGTCCTTCGGATCAGATCCGCCCAACTGACAGGCAACCGGGTGCTCAATATCGGAAAAGCCTAGCAGATGCTGCCGGTCGCCATGGATCACCGCTCCAGTCGTCACCATCTCCGTATAGAGCAGCGCATGCCGCGTCAGTTGCCGGTGAAACGCGCGGCAATGGCGATCCGTCCACTCCATCATGGGGGCGATGGAAAACTTATGCTCTTGATACTGTTGCATTTTTCTTCAACTGCAAGGAACTGGCTCCGGACGTCCACCGTCCAGGCTGGACACGCAGTGAGGTGCGTTATCCAAGTTTGTTCTCATGTCGACCGACTTTAGTAGACGCGAAATAACAAATTTCGGAGCTTTTCAAAAGCTCCGCTTTTCACAAAGGATGATTTCAACGTCCCTAGCGTCTATTCCGCCAAAGACCGCCAGCGCGACACGCCAGTGCCCTGGACGCCGGCTGATCTGGAAGGAACTGGCCGGACGGCGGAGGTCGGGCGGCGCAGAAATAGCGATGTCCCGATCGTCAGCCAAGGTAAAGCTGACGGTGGTCAGATCGGCTGTAATGCCCAGGCCAACAGCTTTCAGATACGCCTCTTTCAGCGTCCAGAAATCCAGAAATCTGGAGGTCTTGTGAGCTCCTTCAACCTTCGCCAGCTCTTGTCTTTCTCCGGGTGAACAAACGTCGCGCATCAACATGTCTACTTCGACCGCACGCTGATCCGTTTCCGCATCAATGCCGATCACGCTCTTCCTCGTCACGGCGCAGGCAACCAGGCCACGTGTATGCGTCAGGCTGAAGTCGAGGTCTGACCGTCCGGCGACTGCCGGCTTTCCCGCAGCCATTGGCACGAACTGCCAGTCGCGCGGTGCCGTACCGGGTTCCAGATCACTCAGGGTTTTCCGCAGCAACGCATGTGCAAGCGCGTAGTCCTTCCGGTCCTGATCGAAATGAAACGCATGAAACCGCTGTAGTTCATCCTCCGAGAGAATTTCCAGCGCAGATTCGAGATCCTCGGAGCTGCAGCCGGTCGTCTCCAGAATGATCGCCTTGGTGCCTGGCAAGTTAACTCCCGGAACTCTGGAGATGGTAATCGGAGGGCAGACTGTTTCACCCTGTTGAGAAGTGACCTGGACACTGGCCAGGCCCTACCGTCAAGACCTCAGCCGAAGGTTTCAGACCGTGGCATCAGCCGGACTGGACACCTTGCTGATCCTGCCTTCTTCCATCCAGACGATCTTGTCTGCAACATCGAAATACCGGTCGTCATGCGTGATCGCGATGACTGTGCGGCCCTCTTTCTTCAGTTTCATTAGGAAATCTGTATAGAACCAGCGCCGATACTCCGGATCCTGATCGGCGGCCCATTCGTCAAAGAGGTAGACATCCCTGTCTTCCAGCAGGGCAACGACCATGGCGAGCCGCTTTCTCTGGCCGGTGGATAGGTTCGTCGTGCTGAACCTGTTGTTCCGGTAGTGAACCTTCTCGTCCAGTTTCATGTCTTCCAGCAGGTCGTAAAGCTTCTGCTCGTCCGTCAGATCCACACCATAAAGCCGGTCGAAGAGGTGGAAATCGGAGAAGATGACCGAAAACAGGCTGCGATACCGGTCGATGTTTTCAGGTTTGACGACCTTGTCGTCCCAAGACAGATGACCGCCATCCGGCTCATAGAGACCGGTCAGGATCTTCGCGAGAGTCGACTTGCCGCTGCCGTTGCCCCCCACGATGAAGACCATTTCGCCCGATGCAATTTCCAGGTCACAAGGCCCGATCGAAAACGGGCGGTCGCCATCTTCGCTATGATAGGTGTAGGCAATCTTCTTCAGGGATATACCTTTGGAAAGCCTTGCCTGCCGCACTTCGCTGCGCTCATTCATGGCTTCGCTGTGTTTTTCCAGAAGCTCTCTCAATTCCTCGATATTGGACACCGCCAGATTGGCACGCGAAACCACCGGCAACATGCGGATGATCGAGGTGATTGCGCCGCTGGCAAAGACGATCACCGTGACAATCTTGCCTGGGATCGAGAGGTCCGACACATAAAACGGTATCGCAAAGACCAGCGTTCCCATGAGCGTATAGAAGAAGACATCACTGACAGACTGGCCATAGTTGAAGGAGCGGCCGGATTCCACACGTAGATCCTCGACCTGCTCTGATCGCGGAATGATGTAGTTGTGGAAGAGATCGTCGCTGCGCTGCGCGTTCAGTTTCACTTCCTTGAAGCCGCTGAGAATATTCTCGAAGCTGTTGTGAAAGGCCTGTTCGCTCAGGCTTGCCTGGCGCATCAGTTCCTCCGCATCGCGGTAGCTCTTGCGATAGAAGAAGATGGCGCCGGCCAGAAACGCCAGGGTGACGACAAAGGCAAGCGGCGAGAGATAGCAGATGTAGAGCGCCGACATGACCAACTGCATGACGAAATAGATCAGACCGACAAGCGCAGGCGCTGTTTCCTCGATTGTCTGATGGTCACGACCAACTGCTGCCCTGATACGCGTCAGGCCGATTTCTTCTACGGTTGCGAGGTTCAGACTGCGGACTTGCGCGGTCACCCGGATCCGCAAGCGACACAGATAATCGGCGATGATTGCGGTTGCCATGTTGAGGGCGCGATTCATCGTGAAGAGAACGGTCGCGCAGCCAAGCACGAAGAGACCGAGATACTGCCACTGCAGACCGGTGTTCTGCTGATAGTTCGTCACCGCGTTGATGACGGCGATGATCAGCCCCATGACCAGCCCGGGCACCAGGGAAAGCAGCAGGAAGGTGCGTTTGCTGTCGCCCGCTTCACGATACAAGAGACGAAAGAAATTCATCGAAGACCAGGCGCTCCAGGTGGATCATCACCGTTTGAGAAATATGTCAGTTCAGGGCAGCATCCCGAAGGCTTTTCGGGCGGATGTCGGTCCAGTTGGCGTTGACGTAGTCCACGCAGTCCTGCCGCTTGCCGGGGCCGAAGACCGACCGCCAGCCATCGGGAATCGGCACGAATTCGGGCCAGAGAGAATGCTGTTCCTCGTCATTCACCAGCACATGGAAAATGCCGTCCGGATCGTCGAATGGATTTGTCATCGCCGTCTCTCCCAACCTTGCGCGTCAGTCTTTCCACGCCGTGTTGCACCAGCCGAATTCATCATAATCATCAAGGCACTGGTCAACAAGCGACAGCATCTGGTCCATTGAACCGTCGCGCCGTGCGATTGCAGGAAGCTGCAGTTTCACCTCTTCATGATTGCCGGCATAATTGCGCTCGTAAAGCTCGTGACGCCCTGCAAATTCCGAGCCCGTGGCGTCCCACAGCAGCTTCATCAGCTTGATACGGTCCTTGTAGCCAACGCCGTTGGAGCCGCGCACGTACCGTTCCAGATAACCGTCGATTTCAGGGTTCTGGAAATCCTTTGCGGAAGACGGCAGATAGATCAGCGCGGACGCGACGATCTTTTGGACAATCTCCTTCACACGACCGTAGGCATCGGGCGCAAGCGCGCGATAGGCCTGCGCGGCCGATAGTCCAGGCAGGAAAGCGCCGTCTGCAAAGGCTTCCGGTGTCCGGGCCATTGCATCCGACAACGACCAGAACAGGTGACGCAGGGCGATCACCTCCCCTTGCAGAACCTGATTTCCGCGAAACTCGTCACCACTGGTGATGTGCAACGCCCTGGTCAGCAGACCGGCGAGAAAGTCCAGCTTCACCGCAAACCGGGTGCATCCGTGGAAACAGGTGCCTTGCAGGTAGCCCGTGTCCATCAGGAAGTCGATCGGCTTGTGTGCAGGCCCATAGACCAGCACGTTCTCCCAGGGCACGAAAACGTTGTCGAGAACGAGAATGGCGTCGTTTTCGTCGAAGCGGGAAGACAGCGGACTGTCGAACGGCGTCGAGGATTGGCTCGCCGCATATTCGTAGGAGTTCCGGCAGATCAGCTTGATGCCCGGCGTCGACATGTCGAGAAAGAACATGAAAGCCGTAGGCGGTTCGTTGGTTTCCGAGACCGCGTGGTGGCTGAGAAAGTTGTAGTGGGTCAGTGCTGCCGAAGTCGCGACAACCTTTGCACCTGAAAGATAAAGCCCCGCGTCTGTTTCCTTGACAACGTGAACCAGGATGTCTTTTGCATCGCTGAAAGGCTTCGCCCGGTCAATCGGCGGATTGGCCACAGCATGGTTCATGAAATAGGTGCGCTGCTGAGCCAGATGATACCAGCAACGCGCGTTGTCTGCGAAAGGCCCATAATAGGCCGCGTTGGCTTCCAGCGTGTTGACGATCGCTGCCTTGTAGTCCGGTGAGCGCCCCATCCAGCCGTAGCTCATCTTTGCCCATTCCGCGATCGCCTTCTGTTGACCGAGCAGGTCCTCTGCCGATCTGGCCACCTTGAAATATCGGTGTGTGTAACCGGTTGGATCGGCATCGGCAGGTGCGGTCAGGACATTGGTGCCGCTATCGTGATCCTGATGCAGGGCATCGTAAAGCCGTGCCAGGGAACGTACCGAGTTGCGAAAGGCAGGATGACCCGTCAGGTCGGTCACCCGCTCTCCATTGAAATAGACACAGCGCTGGTCCTGGAGACTGTCGATGAACTCCGCGCCGGTCATGGGTATCGCGCGCTGTACAGCGTGTTCAGGTTCCACGGGATTGAGGATATCAACCGACATTCTTTAGTCTCCCTTCCGCAACGGCCTGCCTGAACGGCTGATCGCCAAGGTTCATCAAAGCATTCAGCCCCTCGCCGATTTCGCAAAGGGCCTGCTGCGATGTCATTTCATGGTGTGTACAGTCGAGTCCGTGCGCCTCGAATTGTCCGTTTGTCCGGTTTTCCCAGGGATCGGCCTCAACACCCAGCATACGCTTCGTATTGTTCGAAGCGTAATGCACCAGGGGACAGTTTAACGTCTTGGGCCGATAGCCATGTGCGAGCAGCGCGTTGTTTCGGGCGATCCGCAGCATGTTGTTGAAGTCGACTGGGCTGAGGTCTGCCAGAGGATGGGCACTGTCTTCCAGAAATCTCCGGACATCCTCAAAGGAAACGTCTTCGGGTACGCGTACATGCGGATCGAAGCCGATCATTTCAAGGAACGCACCGCGCGCTCCACTATCTGAAAGATCCGGCAACGGGTCTTCTTCGTGCATCGGATAACTGTCCAGAAGAATCAGGAACTCGACGTCTCTGCCGCTTTCTTCCAAAAGACGTGCCATTTCGAAGGCAGCCAGCCCTCCGAACGACCAACCAAGCAACCGAACCGGGCCCGTGCTGGCCACCTTGTTGACACTTGCGACGTAATCGGCCGCCATTTGGTTCAGCGTTGAAGGCAAAACGGCCTCGCCGATGTAGCCGCGCGCCTGAAGGGCGATGATCGGGACATCGGCTGGCAGGACGGAAGCAAGACCGGCATACGTCCAACCAAGACCGAAGCCCGGATGAACGCAGAATAGTGGCGCCTGACATCCTGCCCGCCGGATCTGCAGCACCGGCTCCAGCAAACCGGTCTTGCGACCTTGCCCGAGCGACAGCAAACCGCGCACCGTCGGTGTTGCGAAAATATCTCGAAGGCTGACGTCCAGCCCCATGCGTTCCTTCATCAGTGCCTTCAGGCGTGCGGCGAGCAGCGAATGCCCCCCCATATCAAAGAAACTGTCTTCCGGTCCCGGCACTACGCCGGGCAGCAGTTCAGCGAAGAGATTGCACAACAACGTTTCCTGGAGTGTTGCCGGACTTGTTTCTCCCTGTTTCCAGACAGGATCCGGCAGCGCCAGACGGCTCAACTTTCCATTTGGTGTCAACGGCAATTCCGGGAGTACGATAAAAGCGCCAGGCACCATGTAGTCAGGCAGGTTTCGCTGGAGCACGGAACGAAGCTCAGCAGTTTTGAGTTCAGCCCCTTCTTCCGGAACAACATAGGCAACGAGCGAAGAACCTCGCGCTCCATCCGGCCGGTCCAAGACCACCGCCTTCGCAATGTTTGTCATCGATGCGATAGTCGCCTCGATCTCGCCAAGCTCGATACGATGGCCTCGGATCTTGACCTGGCTGTCTCCGCGTCCCAGGAACACAAGCTCACCGTTGCTTCTGCGATAGACCGTGTCCCCGGTCCGGTACATGCGCGCTCCATGGCCTGCAAACGGATCGGCAACAAAGCGTTCGCTCGTCAGGTCCGAACGCCCGTGATAGCCACGTGCGAGCCCAAGCCCGCCGATGTAGAGTTCGCCGGAAATACCTTCGGCGACAGGCTGAAGGGTCTCATCAAGTACGTAGACCTGCGAGTTCCACAAAGGTTGCCCGATAGACGGAATGCCTGAACTTTCGGTGCGAACAGATGCGCTCACAGACCAGATCGTTGTCTCGGTCGGGCCATAGACATTCGTCACCGGCCCTGCGGCTTGCAGCTGCGACGCTAGTCCGCCGTCCAGAGCCTCACCGCCCACAAGAACCTGCAAACGCGGCAGTGGCCCAACCTCCAGAAGCGACCGCCAGAGCGATGGCGTTGCCTGCATGACCGTTGGTTTTTCCTGGCCGATCCAGTCATGGAGGCGATCCGCTTCGCGCTGATTGCCTTCAAACAGCACTACGCCTGCACCAATCAGCAGCGGGCCGTAGAGCTCAAGCCCGGCAATGTCGAACCCGATCGTGGTCGCGCTGAGCACCTTGTCCTGCGGCAGAAAGCGAAGCTCGGTACTCAGGCAACACAGAAGGTTCTTGAGCCCCTCGCGTGTAACGACGACACCTTTCGGCTTACCGGTCGAGCCGGACGTGTAGATGACGTAGGCCGGGTGCTCGGGATCAATCGGCTGTTTCCGGTCGGCATCGGTCGGGGCCGAAGCGGACATTGCAGCCAGCTCAACACCGGTCACCTCGGCATCCAGCAGCAGAAGCGCCGATGTCGGCGCACCGTCCGTCAAGGCGGCTGCCGTTGCCGTCTCGGAGATCACAAGACGCGGCGCGGCATCGTCCAGCATCATCGCAATGCGGGCTGCCGGATAGTCCGGATCCAGCGGCAGATAGGCGGCGCCCGTTTTCAGCACCGCCAGCAGCGCCACGATCATGTCCGGGTTTCTCGGTAAGGCAATCGCGACCCGGTCCTCAGCACCAATGCCGCGCCGGATCAGAAGATGCGCCAGCCGGTTTGCCCGTGCCTCAAGCTCGGCATAGGTCAGCCGCTCCGTGCTGCCGATAACCGCTTCCCGCGTTCCAAACCGGGAAGCCGTTGCGGAGATCAGCTCCGTCAGATCCCCTTCCGGCAAGGCGTGCCGTGTTGCGTTCCACCGGTCTTGCACAGCCTTTCTTTCAGAAGCCGGCAGCATCTCGAGAGATCCGAGCGGCGCTTCCGGGCGGGAGGCCATCTGCGCCAGTACATTGCACAACTGCCCAAGAAGACTGCGGCCAAGGTCTCCGCCGATCCTTTCTTCCCGGCAATCCAGCCGCAGCAGCAGCCGTTTGCCCGGAACAACCATCAGGCTCAAAGGATAATGGGTCTGGTCATGCACCTCGACACCGCTGATCCGCAGGCCATCCGGCGAAGCCTCATGGGTCTCGTCGCTGAAGGGATAGTTCTCGAACACCACCAGCGTGTCGAACAGGTCTCCAAGTCCCGCTTCTGCCTGGATCTCCGGCAGCCCCAGATGCTGGTGCGGCAGAAGTGCGGCCTGACGGGACTGCAGCTCCTTCAGGAAGGCGGTGACGGGTGTTGCCGGAACAGGCTTTGCCCTTACCGGCACGGTGTTGATGAAGAGACCCGCCATGGTTTCGACGCCGGTGATCTCGGCAGGTCGGCCGGAGACCGTCGTGCCGAAGACCAGATCATCCCGCCCGCAGATGCGGCCAAGCACGACCGACCAGGCACCCTGGAGCACCGTGTTCAAGGTGATGTCCAGCGTGCGGGCCAGGCCTTCCAAGGACCGGGTTGCGTCCTCGCTCAGGAGATCGTCAAAGCGCAGCACCGCACTGCCTTCACCTGACGAGGAGCCGGTGGACGTGTTTGCAGACTGGCCACAGACAGAGGCCGCCAGCCGGGTCGGTTCTTCCAGACCGGACAGAGCTTCTTGCCAAGCCGCTTTCGCAGCCTTCTTGTCCTGCTGCTGCAGCCAGCCGAGATACCGGTCAAACGGCGTTACAGGCGGCAGCCCCCCTGCCCCGCCGGCTTCATAAATCTCCTTCAGCTCCCGCATCAGCACCGGCAGCGACCAGCCGTCGAGAAGAATGTGGTGATTGCTCAACACCAGCCACGCACCGCCGTCCGGACGTTTTACGAGGCAGACACGCAGCAATGGACCTTGAGCAAGGTCGAAACGGGTCTTCCTGTCTTCCCGAAGCAAGAGATCCAGCTCCGCTTCCGGATCTGCGTCCTCGGACAAGTCCACCTGCTCAAACGGCAGCTCGACTTTCGACAGGACCACCTGAACGGGATCGCTCAGGCCTTCGTGGCAGAAGACGGCCCGCAGAGGTGCGTGCCAGGCAACGAGAGCCTGAAGGCTCGCCTCAAGACGCTGCGCATCCACCGGGCCATCCAGGCTGACCACCGTCTGCACCTTGTAGGCATCCTCACCCGTCTCAGCGTCCATCAAGGCGTGAAACAGCAAACCCGACTGAAGGCCCGTCAACGGCCACACCGTCGATAGCAAACCGCCGTAGCGTTGAACAAGCAGGTCGACATCGGCCCGGGAAACAGCAACCAGCGGGAAGTCCGAAGGTGACTGACCACCGGCTTTAGACCAGTTGCCGTGTGCTGCCAGCCGGATCAGAGCTTCTTCCCAGAGAGCCCTGAATTCAGCAATCTCTTTTTCCGAAAGATGTCTGCTGGCAAACCCGAACTCGGTGTGGAGGCAAAAGCCCTTTTCCTCTTCGATCGCCTGACAATCGATGGAAAGCATGTGAGCAAGCGGTGTTGCCGGATCGAATCCGCCGCGCATTCCACCAAAGAACGGCGCCGCGCTCCAAGCACCACCAGCGCCCGCCGGAAAACGACCGAGATAGTTGAAGGCGATCTGCGCCTTGTTTTCGCTCGCAAGTTTGGCGGAGGACTCCTTGTTGAGATACCGCAGCATTCCATAACCAAGGCCATGATCGGGACGTGCGGAGGCTTGCTCCTTGATCTCAATGATGAGCTGCTTGAGGTCCGCGTCGGACATACCGGAAATTCCATTTCCCGCCGTCGTGACCTCCAGTCGTGCCGGAAAGACGCTAGTGAACCAGCCGACAGTTCGGCTGAGGTCCGCGTCTCCAATCGCTTCGCGTCCATGCCCTTCGACATCGCACAGGATCGCCCCCCCCGGTTTTCCAAACCTGGAAGTTTTGAAAGCTCCAACGGCAAGGCCAAGTGCCGCCAGAAGCACATCCTGCGGTCCGCAGCTGTAAAGAGCAGGCAGTCGGGTCAGGATCTGCTCGGTTTCCTCAGCGCTCAGAAGGCTAGCAAGGGACTTCAACGTCTGAACCGTATCCTGCTTGCCGTCCAGATCACCTGCCAGAAAGCGCTCAGTGCCGGATGATAGAAGCGCGCTCCAGTAACCCTCTTCAGATACGCGCGCATCGGAGGCCGCATCGGCTTGCAGCAGCCTGCTCCATCCTGGGAAAGAATTGCTTTCAGGTTCCAGGCTGATCGGGCGGTCGGCCGACCAATCGTCCCAAGCTGTCCGAAGATCCTCGCTCAGGATGCGCCAGGAGACACCATCGATCACCAGGTGGTGCGCCACAAGCAGAAGCAGACCCGGCTCCATGTGGCCACGGTCAAACCAGATGGCACTGAACACCTTGCCTCGGGAAAGAGACAAGGCCTCAACTGCGGCGGCATGCTGTTCTTCCAGGAGATCTTTCAGCCCGTTTTCGTTTTCGACCTCACTCAGGCTGATGTGCTTTATAGGGAAAACGTCAGTGAACTCGGCAACCGGACCAATCTTCATCGCCGGGGTAGTCTTGTTCGCTCGAGCCCGCAGCATCCCGTGCCGCTGAACGATTGCCCCCAGAGCTGTTTGCAGGAATTCGGCATTTACCCCTTTGGGAAGCATCAGACAGGTCGACTGGAAAAAGCCGTCGGCGGGACCACCCAGTTCTGCAAACCAGCGCAGGATTGGCGTCGGCAAAACGGTATCTGGCTCGAACTCCTTCAGTTCATTGACTTCCGGTCCTTCAAGCGTCCTTGCCACGCTCGCAAGCTTTGAAACCGTCTTGTGATCGAAAACGTCTTTCGGTGTTGCCTTGAGACCCTTTCGACGCAACAGTCCAACAAGCCGGATTGCCGATATGCTGTCGCCGCCGAGACCGAAGAAGCTGTCGTCGAGCGTGGGAGGTGTAATGCCGAGCGTTTCGGCAAAAGCGGCGGCTACCGCCTGCTCTGCCGGAGACTGCCGTCTTGTTTCTTCAGCTCTTTGCGGGCGGCTGGGTGCCGGCAGGGCCTTCCTGTCGATCTTGCCGTTCGGAAGCCTTGGCAAGTAGGGCAAGAGGTCTATCTGTGCCGGAACCATATAATCCGGCAGACGGTCGGCGCAGTAGCGCTGCAGCTCTTCTGCACTTGGATCCGATCGTTCCTGCCCGATCACATAGGCAACAAGCCTCGAAGCGCCCTTCCGGTCGCTGTAGACGCTCACGAGACATTGGGCGACATCGCTGCGTTCCAGAAGCACGCGTTCGATCTCGCCCGGCTCGATACGTCGCCCCCGGACCTTGACCTGCGCATCACTGCGGCCCAGGAAAAAGAGATTGCCGTCTTCCGCCCGATAGACGAGATCCCCTGTTCGGTACATTCGCCGTCCGGCACCGGCGAACGGGTCGGCGACAAATCTGGAAGAGGTCAGATCCGCAAGGTTCTGATAGCCCCGCGCAAGGCCGGCACCGCCGATGTAAAGTTCTCCAGCCACACCGTTCGGGACGGGCTGAAGCGTTTGATCAAGAACGTAGAGGCTGGAATTCCAGATCGGCAACCCGATGGGCGCGATATCGCCTTCCTGAACAGGTGTCAGCGGCAAGCTCATGGAACCGCACACAGTCACTTCTGTAGGGCCGTAAGCATTGACGAGGCAACAACGGTCAGACCATCTGCGAACTTCCGGCACGCTGATGGCTTCACCGGCCGTTACCAGCACACAACCTTCGGGAAGGTCTGTCGTCGACATCACGCTCAAGAGGCTCGGCGACAACGTGATATGCGTTACCCTTTGCGCGTACATGAATGTCTTCAGGGCTGCGGGATCTGTGAATGCCTGTCTTGGCCAGATCACAAGAGTCGCACCGGAGACCAGTGCCGTGGCGATTTCCGAAAAGGCGGCGTCGAAACTGAAGGATGCGAACTGCGCGACCCGAGACTGTTCCGAAATCGCAAACCGTTCGATCTGGGCATAGGCGAGATTTGAAAGCCCCTCGCGTGTAACGACGACACCTTTCGGCTTACCGGTCGAGCCGGACGTATAGATGACGTAGGCCGGGTGCGCGGGGTTAATCGGCTGTTTCCGGTCGGCATCGGTCGGGGCCGAAGCGGACATCTTGGCCAACTCGGACCCGGTCGCGTCGGCATCCAACAGCAGAAGCGCCGATATCGGCGCACCATCCGTCAAGGCGGCTGCTGTTGCCGTCTCGGAGATCACAAGACGCGGCGCGGCATCGTCCAGCATCATCGCAATGCGGGCTGCCGGATAGTCCGGATCCAGCGGCAGATAGGCGGCGCCCGTTTTCAGCACCGCCAGCAGCGCCACGATCATGTCCGGGTTTCTCGGTAAGGCAATCGCGACCCGGTCCTCAGCACCAATGCCGCGCCGGATCAGAAGATGCGCCAGCCGGTTTGCCCGTGCCTCAAGCTCGGCATAGGTCAGCCGCTCCGTGCTGCCGATAACCGCTTCCCGCGTTCCAAACCGGGAAGCCGTTGCGGAGATCAGCTCCGTCAGATCCCCTTCCGGCAAGGCGTGCCGTGTTGCGTTCCACCGGTCTTGCACAGCCTTTCTTTCAGAAGCCGGCAGCATCTCGAGAGATCCGAGCGGCGCTTCCGGGCGGGAGGCCATCTGCGCCAGTACATTGCACAACTGCCCAAGAAGACTGCGGCCAAGGTCTCCGCCGATCCTTTCTTCCCGGCAATCCAGCCGCAGCAGCAGCCGTTTGCCCGGAACAACCATCAGGCTCAAAGGATAATGGGTCTGGTCATGCACCTCGACACCGCTGATCCGCAGGCCATCCGGCGAAGCCTCATGGGTCTCGTCGCTGAAGGGATAGTTCTCGAACACCACCAGCGTGTCGAACAGGTCTCCAAGTCCCGCTTCTGCCTGGATCTCCGGCAGCCCCAGATGCTGGTGCGGCAGAAGTGCGGCCTGACGGGACTGCAGCTCCTTCAGGAAGGCGGTGACGGGTGTTGCCGGAACAGGCTTTGCCCTTACCGGCACGGTGTTGATGAAGAGACCCGCCATGGTTTCGACGCCGGTGATCTCGGCGGGTCGGCCGGAGACCGTCGTGCCGAAGACCAGATCATCCCGCCCGCAGATGCGGCCAAGCACGACCGACCAGGCACCCTGGAGCACCGTGTTCAAGGTGATGTCCAGCGTGCGGGCCAGGCCTTCCAAGGACCGGGTTGCGTCCTCGCTCAGGAGATCGTCAAAGCGCAGCACCGCACTGCCTTCACCTGACGAGGAGCCGGTGGACGTGTTTGCAGACTGGCCACAGACAGAGGCCGCCAGCCGGGTCGGTTCTTCCAGACCGGACAGAGCTTCTTGCCAAGCCGCTTTCGCAGCCTTCTTGTCCTGCTGCTGCAGCCAGCCGAGATACCGGTCAAACGGCGTTACAGGCGGCAGCCCCCCTGCCCCGCCGGCTTCATAAATCTCCTTCAGCTCCCGCATCAGCACCGGCAGCGACCAGCCGTCGAGAAGAATGTGGTGATTGCTCAACACCAGCCACGCACCGCCGTCCGGACGTTTTACGAGGCAGACACGCAGCAATGGACCTTGAGCAAGGTCGAAACGGGTCTTCCTGTCTTCCCGAAGCAAGAGATCCAGCTCCGCTTCCGGATCTGCGTCCTCGGACAAGTCCACCTGCTCAAACGGCAGCTCGACTTTCGACAGGACCACCTGAACGGGATCGCTCAGGCCTTCGTGGCAGAAGACGGCCCGCAGAGGTGCGTGCCAGGCAACGAGAGCCTGAAGGCTCGCCTCAAGACGCTGCGCATCCACCGGGCCATCCAGGCTGACCACCGTCTGCACCTTGTAGGCATCCTCACCCGTCTCAGCGTCCATCAAGGCGTGAAACAGCAAACCCGACTGAAGGCCCGTCAACGGCCACACCGTCGATAGCAAACTGCCGTAGCGGCTGCTGACAATGCTCAGATCTTCCTCGCTGATCCATCCTGACTTGAGATCAGTTCCGATCTCCGGCAATTGCTGCCTTTGCGCAACCGTTGCCAGCTCTGCAGGGGTCTTGTTGCTGAAGACATCTCTTGCCGAAAACACCAGCCCTGCTCGCCGTGCTCGGCTGACCAGTTGAATGGAGAGAATACTGTCGCCGCCAAGTGCGAAGAAGTTGTCGGCAGGCCCTACGGTTTCCAGACCCAGAACATCAGCAAACAACGCGCAGATATCGGTCTCGGTTTGCCCCGCGGGTACCTTCGCTCCATCGCCGTGAATTTCAGGCGCAGGCAGGCGCTTGATGTCCAACTTGCCATTGGTCGTGAAAGGAAGTTGTTCCAGAAGAACAAAATGGGCTGGCACCATGAATGCAGGGAGTGTCTCGGCAAGCCTTTTTCGCAAGCCTGCAAGATCTGGTTCTCCTGTCCCCGTACCAACCACATAGGCAACGAGTTTCTTTTCCCCGGGCCTGTCTTCACGCACGATCACCGTGCACTGGCCTATGTCCGACTGCCTACCGATAGCGTTTTCGATTTCCTGCGGTTCGATACGGAAGCCATTGATCTTGACCTGGTGATCGGCACGTCCGACGAAGGTCAGCAAGCCGTCACTGCGCCAGCGCACCAGATCCCCGGTGCGATACATTCTGCTGCCTGCGGGCCCCGCGGGATCGGCAACGAAGCGCTCGGCCGTCAGACCGGTCCGGTCGAGATAGCCAAGCGTCAGGCAGTCACCGGCCAGGTAAAGCTCGCCCACCATGCCGATACCGACAGGTTGCAGGCGGTCATCCAGAATTCGGACGCTACAATTGTCACGTGGCAACCCGATGGGAACCTTGTGCGCGGATTTCTCCAGCGTGTGCATTGCATGCCAGGTCACAAAGGTCGTGCCCTCTGCCGGGCCATAGCCATTGACGAACCGCGTCCCTGGCGAAGCTGCCGTTGCACGGCGCAAGGCTTCTGCGGAAGCCGCCTCACCACCTATCAGCACTGAACTCAAAGGCTTGAATGCTTCGGGTTTTTCACCTGCAATGATGTTGAAAAGACGTGTCGTGATGCAGGCTGCAGATACCTTGTGCTCTTCGACCAGCCGCGCAATCGTTTCAGCATCGAGAATGCCAGGCGGCGCGACGAAAAGCTCCTGCCCCAACATGAGCGGTGTCCAGATTTCATAGGTCGAAGCGTCAAATGCATAGGGCGAATGCAGCAAGACCCGCTCATGAGAGCCTTCCGGCCAGCATCCGTCGAGCGCGAGGGCCTGAATATTGCGGTGGCTGATCGCGATCCCCTTCGGCCTGCCTGTGGAGCCGGAGGTGAAGAGAACGCAGGCGATCTGTCCATTGGTGATATTCGGTAAGGTCTCCTTTCCCGCCGCCACTTGCAGGTGGCTGAAAGGAACGCAGGGTGCATCATTGAAACTGACTGATATCGCGTCTTCACTGTCAGTCAGCACGAGGTGGGCCCGGGTGTCGGCAACGAGCTGTTGAAGCCTGTTGGCAGGATCGTTCCTGTTCAAGGGAACATATGCCCCGCCTGCCTTCACGATCGCGAGCGTTGCGACGACAAGATCAATGGAACGGTCCATCAGGACCGCGACCCGTGCCCCAGGTGCAACACCCCGGCGGAGGAGGTTTTGCGCAACGCGGTCCGACAATGCATCGAGCTCGGCGTAGGAAAGCGTGCGGATCTGGCTGGAGAGAGCGACCTTCTCGCCCTTTTCCCTGGCCAACAGACGAAACCGCTCGGGCAAAGACATTTCGATCGCAGCTTTTTCGACCTGCTCGCCTTCGCACAAGGCGGCAAGACGTGACGCTTCGTCGGGATCGACAATCATGAGGTGGTCGATCCGTTTGTCCGGATTTTCCACGGCTGCGCGAAGTAGATCGATGAAACGCCGGGAAATATTGCCTGCAACCTCCCGATCCAGGAGATCTGTCCGGAATTCGATCCGCCCGTCGATACCGCCTGCGCCTCCGACCTCGTCGCGATGAGCAGTCAGGTCGAAGGAAAGATCGAACTTTGAGGCTTCGACAGGCACGTCTTCAACTTCGCAGCCCAACCCCGGCAAGGTAACAACAGTCGCTCCTGCCATATCGAGCGCCAGAACAGTTTGGAACACCGGATGAAAGGACAGGTCCCTGCGTGGAGCGACCTTGTCGACCACGAGTTCGAATGGCACGTCCCGGCGGGAATAGGCGGCAAGGTTCCGCTGACGCGTATCGGCTAATAACTCGCGAAAGGTCGGTCTGCCGGAAAGATCGCTCCGGAGCGCCAGCATGTTGACGAAGAGGCCTATGGTTTCTTCGAAAGAGCTGTCCGGGCGGCCATCGACAGGCGTTCCGATGACGATGTCTTCCCCTGCGCCGAGCCGCGACAAGGTCGCAGCCATCGCAGCCTGCAGTACCATGAACAGGCTGGTCCGAGTTTCGGTTGCCAGTCGCTCAAGCTTGCAATGAAGCTCTGGCGGGATCGCGACGGCTACTCCGTCGCCTTGCCAATAGGTATTCTTTCGTTGCCCTTCGGCACAAGGCAGATCAACGCAATCCGGAGCGCCTGCGAGGTCTTCGCTTGCTTCAGCAAGACGAGCGGCAAGTTCCTGTTCTGCTGCCCCGGACAGCCGGGTATGCTGCCAACTTGCGAAGTCGGCATATTGGACTGTCGGCTTTTGCCAGACAGGTTCCTTGCCGCTCATTCTCGCCGCAAAGGCCGTCTCGAAGTCGGCAAGCAATGGGCGCAGGGCGCCACCGTCAATCGCGATATGATGCACGACAATCTGCATCATGCATTGCGGTTCAGGACCGAAATTTTCGTCCGTAACGATCGACACTCTCACCGGCAGGTCCTTGCGCAGATCGAACGGCCTGGAAGACTGACGGGAGAGCTCTGACCGGCCTTCAGCTGCCGGTACTGAAACAATCCGGATGACATCTTCCGAAACGAAACCCGTACGGATGTCCTGATACGGCGCTCCGGCCCCGTCTTGCGGATAAACGGTCCGCAAGACTTCGTGCCTCTCGATAACGTCTGACCAGGCTTGCCCAAGAACGGACGGATCGACAGCACCGGAAAGCCGGAAGCGGTAGACCAGATTGTAGGAAGTATCTTCCGGGTGAAGTCGCTGCAGGAACCAGAGACGCTTTTGAGCAGAAGACAGCGGAACCTTGTCGGGTCGCGCAACGGATTTCTGTTTCAGGGAACATGGTTTCGCTGCCCCTATCAGACGGGCAAGCGCAGCCGGTGTCGGCGCGTCGAAAATCTCGCCTGGAGCGATCTGCACGCCAAATCGGTCTCTCAGTCGATAAGCAAGACGAGCGGCCAGCAGTGAATGCCCACCCAGGAGAAAGAAATTATCCTGTACTGAAACCGAGTGGGCGCCGAGCAGCTCTGTAAATGCCTCACAGATTGCGGTTTCAAGGTCGCTCTGCGTTCCGCTTGCGCTCCGCCCAGCCGTCGGCACCGGATCCGGCAACGCTGCCCTGTCCAACTTTCCATTGGGTGTGAGCGGAAGTGCATCGAGAGCCATGATCGCCGACGGCAGAAAGGCTGGAGGGAGAGCTTCTGCCAAGGCAGCCATAAGCCTTGCGATATCCTTGTCGGCTCCCACTTCCCAGACAACATAGGCAGCAAGATAGACGTCCGTGTCGTCACGTCGCTTCGCAACGACAGCCGAGCGGGCAACCTCCGGCAATCTGTCCAGGGCTGCTGCGACCTCTCCCGGTTCGACACGAACGCCGCGTATCTTCACCTGATGGTCGGAACGCCCCAGATATTCGTAACCACCGTCAGGCATTCGCCGCGCAACGTCGCCTGTTCTGTAAAGCAAGGCACCAGCGGGCCCAAAGGGCGAAGCTACGAACCTTTCTGCGGTCTTGTCCGGTTGGCGATGATATCCAAGCGCAAGACCTGTGCCGGTTATGTAGAGTTCACCGGTCTCTCCGTCGGAGACAGGCTGAAGCAGATCGTCGAGCAGGTAGACGACTGTTTCCCGTATAGGGTTGCCGATGGCAATTTTCCTGTCTGCATCACATCGCGCCCAGAGGCTGTCCCCCGCAGCTTCTGACGCACCGTAGAAGTTGAACAAGCGGGCGTCTGGCAGTTTTTCGCAGAATTTTTGCAGAAGACTTGATGGTAGAGGCTCGCCACTCGTGACCCAGGTCCGGCAGACCTTCAAGTCTGGCAAACAGTCGTCCTCGAGAAGACTTGCCAGCAGGCTCGGCACAACGGTCAACCGCGTGACGGCAAACGTCGCCACCGTCTCTGCCAGTCGCCTCGGGTCAGCGGAAACATTGCCGGTTGCAAGGACGACCGCACAGCCATTGCACAAGGCGCCCAACAGCTCCGTCGACCCGTCAATGAAGTTCAAGGAGGTCTTGAACAGCGTTCGCTCACCTGGCGCGAAGGGCAAGGCTTCCGATATCCAGGCCAGCCTGTTGGCAAGAGCGGCCTGCCGCCCGAGAACGCCCTTGGGCCGCCCGGTGGAACCGGACGTATAGACCAGATAGGCAGGATCATCGCCAGTCAGCCGGCGAACAAGATCACCACCCACAGGTGCGGTATCAGGCTGTCCGGCGATGTCCCGGCTCAGCGAACCGTTTCTGAGAAAGACCGCCCGCGCTGTCTGACCAGCCGCCTCAACGACGCCGGCGACCGGTTGTTCCGCAAGGATCAGATCCGGTTCTGCGTCTTGAAGCATGTCAATCAGACGCTGTCGAGGATAGGTCGGATCGAGCGGCATGTAGCACGCTCCGGTCTTGATCACGCCCAGCAGGCTTACGACGAGGTCCGGCCCGGTAGCACAGCCGAGTGCCACGATCTTGCCAGGCCCGATACCCCGGCCGATGAGGTACCACGCGACACGGTTCGCCTTCCGGTCCAGTTCCTCGAAGGTCAGAACCTTATCCGGCAGTATCAGTGCCGTGTCACCAGGTCTCGACTTCACCTGCCTGGCAAAAAGTGCGCGAACAGAATCAGTCTCATTGTCCGATGTTGCTTCCAACGGCAAATGGCTGGCATCCGGACGCGCAATGCTGCCTGAGGCAGCCTTTGCCCTTGCTGTCTGGAAACCACTTTCGCGGGATGTCATTGAGATCAACTCCGTCGAAGAATTGCCGTTTCTGTTTTGCTTGTCCGGCCGAAACCGAATTGAAATATCGTCAGCCTTGCAGCCCGAGGCGCTGCCTGAGTGTCAAAGGGTCGTGCCCCGCCGGCCGTACGTGCCCTCGCTGGCGGAGAATTGGCACGACGGAGCGGGAAAACTCGTCAAAGCTTCCGGGAAAGTGGGTCGGGGTAATCACGAAGCCGTCGCAAGCGCCGCTTGTAAAATAGCTCTCAAGCTGATCGGCCACCTGTTCCGGCGTTCCGACAAGACGCGGCGTCGACGTGCTCCGCGCCATCCGAATGGCAATGTCGCGAAGCGTCCAGAGCCTTCCCCTGTCCTCTTCCCGGATCCTCTCCAACCAGGGAAATGCGGCTCCGCCATCGACAGCCGCCTTGTTTGGCGACTTGCCAGAACTCTCCAACACCTTGTCGATTGGCGTATCAGGATCGAAACCTGTCGCGTCGACGCCGATCATGCCCGACAGAAAGGCGATGGCGACATCCGGATGGATCAGCTCGTCCAGATATTCGGCCCGCGCTTTTGCAATGGCTTCGGTTTCACCGATCACAGGCTGCACCGCCGTCAGCAGGAATATCTTCTCCGGGTCGCGCCCCATCTCTGCAGCCCGGCGGCGAACATCGGCACGCAGTTCCGACATGCCCTCGGCATCTGCCTGAATGGCGAAAACGACATCAACCCATTTGGCGGAAAAATCACGACCCCGCGGAGAAACGCCGACACTCATCAGGATCGGTTCACCGTCCGGTCCGGCGGGAAGTGACAAGGGACCTCGAAGTTTGAAGCGTTCGCCTTCGTGATCAATGGGATGGATCTTGCCGGTGTCCGCGTAAAGCCCGGACGCCTTGTCGCTTACCAGCGCGTCCGGTTCCCAGGACTTCCAGAGCTTGCGGCAGATCTCCAGGATCTCTTCCGCCCTGTCATAGGCTTCGGGAGAAATGAGCTTTGGGAAATGACCGAAATTGTGCCCGTTGCTCGGACCAGCGGAGGTTACGACATTCCACGAGATCCGGCCCCTGCTGAAATGGTCCAGCGTACTGAGCGTACGGGCCAGATGATAAGGTTCCATGTAGGTGGTCGATAGCGTGACGGTAAAACCGAGCGACTTCGTTACCGAGGCCATGAGGGAAACCAGCAGGTTCGGGTCATGGCGAATGGCACCAACCGCACCGTGTTTCAAAAAGGTTTCGTAGTTGTCGTTCAGTCCGGTTGTCACGCTGAGCGATTCTGGAATGAATGCGAGGTCGAACCCGCCCCGTTCCAATGTGACCGCCGTATCCTTGAAGAGATCGGGATCACAGAAATCCGTTTCGCTGTACGGGTGGCGCCACATGCCGGCGAAATGGCTTCCAGGCACCAGAATATACCCGGCCAGAAACATATGACGATTTGCAACACCAGAACTCAAATCACCCCCCAAGACCGGCTTTAAGCAAAGTAATCGATCGTTTAAATTCGCTACCTACTCACTTTTCATTCTCATGATCTAACGGCAGTAAAAAACAATTCACGAATTTTTCGCAGAAGATAAGTTAATTTTTATTCACATTCGTCGTTCAACATATCTCTTTTCGACGTTTACTAAATTTTTCGAAAAACCCTCAGGGTGTTGCCGTAAAAGACCCTTGGTATTTCGAGACTCTCGACCAGTTCAAAGCCCGCAGCCCTTACCTGCTTCTCAACTTCTGCGGTTTTCACCTGCTTCACCCATTCACCGGAAAAAATCAGGTCATCGATATTGTGGGCCAGGCGGCGCCAGAAAGGTGCTTCGACCATATCCTTGAAAAGAAACACTCCTGCGGGACCGACCCGTTTGATCGCCTCTTCAACAGCCGTCATCCGTTCAGGTTCGGCAACATGGTGCAGCACGTCGACCATGGTCACCACATCGAAGCAGTCGTCCGGCAGCTCCGCGAAGCTGCCAATTCGCAGGAAGGATACTTCCGCTGAGTGCCCCGTTCTCCCCGCTGCCTTGCGGGCCGAGGCAAGAGCGCCTTCGTGGACATCGCAGCCGGTTGCTTCGCTTATCCTTCCGGATGCCAGCAGAATCGCCAGCAACGCGCCATTGCCGCAGCCTACATCCAGAACCTTTGCATTTGCTGGAACATGCCGCTCCATCTCTTCGAATGGGCAAACGTAGGGCCTGGCGGAGATCAGCTTGCGCAAGAGCCTTGGCTCATAATCGTAAAGGTCGAAAAGGAACCGGCTAAGGTCCTTGCGATCGAAACTGAATGACTCTGTGCTGGCTGACACTCACCACTCCCATAGTCTGTTTCGATCTTGGTTTCACAAACCGTGAAATTAACCATACGTTGTAGTGACGCAACGCTACACAACACAACTTAAGCAAATTCTTTGGCTCTTGCCTAGCTCAAGAAACACGCTTGCCACAGAGTTGTTTTCTTGCAACTGTGCTGCAATTGACGCAGACAAGACTGCTCGGAAAGCATTGAGAGTTCTTGTTTTTATGCGTTTCTTGGCCGCTAGGTCACTTTAACGAGCTGCGGAGCCGTTTCAATTCCTGGGAGCGCTGAATGAGCGTTGCGGAAGACGACGTCGAAGTTGGTAAGCCGAAAAAGAAGCCGCGCAAGATCCACAGGATGAGCCGGACCGACAAGGCCATCGCCTATCTGCTGCTGCTTGGTTTCGTCTCGATTGTCTTGTGGCCTCTGACGTTCTTTGTCATCGGGCCGGGTGAAGTCGGCGTCCTGTTCAGAACCCTCACCGTCGGCACCGAAACCAGGTTTGTTTATCCCGAAGGCATCAACATCAAATGGCCGTGGAACCGCATCTACCGGTACGAAGTCCGCATCCAGAAACAGGATGAAACGGTCCACGGCCTGGCAGCGGACGGCTTGCGCATCACATCCGATATTTCGGTTCTGTATTACCCGAAGGCGGATAATGCCGGCAAACTGCATCGGGCGATCGGGCCGGAATACGCCGACCGTTTCGTCCGCCCGACCGCCGTGGAAGCGGTTCGCTCGGTGATAGGCAAATACGACCCTCATGAGCTTTATCAGGTCGACATGACGCGCCTCGAAAAGGAAGTCATGGAGACCATTGAAGCCAACAATCAGGATCTCATCGTCTTCGACCAGGTTATCATCCGGCGGATCGAGCTGCCGAAGGAAATCAATCAGGCGATTTCACGTAAGCTGACCGAGGAACAGAACGCCCTCGCCTATGAATACGTGCTGGAACAGGCCCGCAAGGAAGCGGAGCGCAAGCGGATCGACGCCATCGGCTACCAGACATTCTACTCGATTGTTGCAGATGCCCTGACGCCGCAACTGCTGACCTGGCGCGGAATTGAAGCGACCGTCGAACTGTCCAAGTCCAACAACAGCAAGATCGTGATCGTCGGTGGCGGGAAAGATCAGCTTCCGCTCATCCTGGGCAGCGACATTGCAAACCAGCCGAATTTACCAGCGCCCGCTCCGGTTAATCCGCAGCGCTACCGATTGCCTGATTTCGATAACCTGCCACAGCTTTTCCCGAACGCTCCTACAGCAGAGGCAGATACATCTCAGGATCAGGAGACACAGCTGAGGCCTGACGAAAATTCGACCGGCGACAGTACATCAAGCGAAAGCACGACGTCAGGTGAGACCGCGCCTGCTTCGAATGATCAAAACACGGAAAAGCCGCAAACTGACAATTGATACCGCGCTGATTGTAAGATTGAAATCGGACCACACTCAAGCTACGCTCACGTAGAGTAAGCAGCGGGGAGCTGCGACGCTGAAGGAAGGAAACTGTGAAATGACAACGAAGTCCACTCGCACAAGTTCCGCAAAATCAGAAGCTGAGGACACTGTTGATGCAGCTGAAAAGCTGGCAGATGGCAAGGCTCAGACCGAAAGTGCTCCGCTGACCCCGGAAGAACGCACGCTGGCAGCCGAAAAGATCATTCGGGACCATGTTATCGTCGGCACAGGTACCGGCCTCATTCCAGTTCCGATCTTCGATCTCGTCGCCGCAATCGGAACGCAGCTCAACCTCATCCGCAAGCTGGCAGCCGTTTATGACGTGCCATTCTCGGAAAATCGCGCAAGAACCGCAGTAACCACGCTTCTGGGAAGTCTCGGCGGTGTCGGTGCGGGAACCTTTATTGCCACCAGCTTCATGAAGACCATTCCCGTGCTCGGCACTGCGCTCGGTATCGTTGGATCAGGCGCTACGCTTGGTGCCTTCACCTTTGCCGTCGGCAAGGTATTCCAGCAGCATTTTGAAACCGGTGGAGATTTCCTGAGTTTCGACGCGGCTGCCTACAAGGAGCATTTCAAGAAGATGGTGAAGAAGGGCGAAGACATCGCGGAAGAGAAGTCGGAAGCCGCCTGATGTTTGTCGCACCACTGGTCATCTATCTGCTCTTGTGTGTCCTGGTCGGTTACCGCGGTCGGGACACACGGCTTGGTTCCTTCGGCTGCTTCCTGGCAGGCGTGGTGCTGACACCCGTTCTGGTGTTCGTCATCCTGTTGCTGACAGAACCTGCCGGTTTTCAGTCGCAGAAGTAAACTGACCGAAAAGCATCGAACCGGAGAGCACTGCTCCCTGTTTCCCTTCGGTTGGCCTCCAAAGCCACATCAGCTTGCGAGGAGTACAATGCTGTTGTGGCACTCCAAACAATAGCTTAGCAAACTTCCCTGACCTGCCCGAACTCCGAGAGGTCTGGGTACGCGCCCATATGCGTTTACAGCTAATCCTGGACAGTCACGTCGCTCACTTCCAGGGATGACCCATTGTCAGGCCGGCAGGCGGATCACAAAAAGCTTGCGAGTGGTTTCAAGGACTTCCCAGGTTCCGGAGAAACCGGGCTGAAGGACAAAGCTGTCTCCGGGGCCAACTTCCCGGGTGATGCCGTCCTTGTCGGTCAGCACCGACCTGCCGGAAAGGATCGAACAGAACTCCCACTCGTCATAAGAGATTTTCCAGGCCCCCGGTGTTGCTTCCCATACGCCCGAGAACAGGGTCTCGTTGTCCGTCGTCTCAACCAACCAGGTGGTAAACTTAGGATCACCCGCAATGACCTTTTCCGGAGCTGGCGCATCTTGTTCGGGAGCGATGTCGTCTAGATTGAACGGCAGGAAGGCGTGCATGCGGGTCTCTCTGTCAAAGATGGATCAGTTTGAACTGCCGGATGCTAGCCTCCGCTAACGATGCTGACCAGATGGCCATGGTCTGCAATTTACCGGCGTCACGCCCGCAACAGCCGAATGTTGCGCCGCATCTGCTCAATCTGTTCGACACTCAGCACAAAGGGCGTGGTCCGGGGCAGTGTCGCCAGGATGTTCTGCTTGTGCGCCACATGCTCGCTCACACCCCGTGGACTGTCGATCAGATTATGGGCGACCTCATGGGCAAGTGTGCTGGCATCCGCGTTCTTCTTGATTCGGGTAACAGCACCCGTGTGGTTGGCCTTGGACAGGGCCAGATCCGTGTCGGGATTGAAGCGACGGATATAGAACACCATGATTTCATTCGGACGAATCCTGACGGACGTATGCGCCTCGGCAAGTTCCTTCATCCGTGCAAACAAGAGGCCATGCTGCGAAAACTCCGTCTCCTCGGCAGCGGTCAATGCCAGCGACTGGATGGAAGCAACCTCGAAGTCGATACCGTAATGTCCGTAAAGCTCCTTCGCAGTCGTTTCCGCGGTTGCCACCGGAGCATCCGGCGTCACCACGACAAAGATGTGCACCCGAACCTTGTGAGTGAAGGACGCGAGCGCCCGGTCCAGCTTGGCCATGGTATTTCGTCCGACGGCGCCGTCGTCCTTGATCGGGGCTCCGCCATGCGTAGAACGCTGGAACTCCTTGACCTTTTGCACGGTTTCACTGCCGTAGACCCCATCCGGACTGAGCCCCGTTCCACCAACGGATTTTGGCATGGGAAACCCCAGGTCAATCAACCCGAACTGAACCAGATGCACTCCATGACCGCTTGACCCGCTGCCGAGCCAAGGGCTGTTGGTGGACGCTGCAGTGAGCTGCGGCACGTTGCGGAAATAGGGAGACGTCAATGCCATGGGACGGGGCTTCCGGACAGTGGACCTGGGAACGTCGAAAACAATCGATGATTGCACCTTACCGCAAAACACTATCGCCTCGAAACGAATTACGTAGCGGCATCAGCAATTTCCGTATTCCAGTTTCTCCTGGTGTCCGGACAGGCCTGATTTCGTGAAATCGTGCCTTGCCGCCCTGCCTGCCCCGATGCTTCACTGCGCCAAAACCAGGGAGATATGGGAATGGAAACGGCCATGGCCGGCGGCCGCAATCAGGTGACCACCGGAATCGGAATGATGTGTGCAGGTGTCGTGTGCCTATGCCTCAACGACGCCATTGCCAAAACACTGACGGCTGATTACAGCCCCATCCAGATCCTGTTTCTGCGCAATTTGATCGCGCTTCCGATTGCGGTTCTGATCGCACTGAAAATGGGTGGAAGATCTGCCTTGATTTCGCACCGCCCGGCAGCCCATCTTCTGCGCGGAGTGTTGTGGCTCTGCGCCGCCACGCTGTTTTTCACCGGGCTGAGCCTTCTTGGCCTCGCCGAAGCAACAGCGCTGATTTTTGTCATGCCTGTTTTTGTGACAGCGCTTTCCGCCCTGGTCTTGCGAGAGCAAGTGGGCTGGCGTCGATGGACGGCAGTGCTCGTGGGATTTCTGGGCGTTCTGGTGGTTGTCCGTCCGGGTTCAGGCGCTTTCCAAGCAGCATCGCTCCTCCCAATCGCAACGGCTTTCTTCTATGCCGCGCTCATGCTCAGCGCCCGCCTTGTCGACCCGCGCGAGAGTGTCTGGACCCTGATGCTTTACCTGGTGGGGGCCGGCGCAATCATGAGTGCCTTTGCGATGCCCTTCGTCTGGGTGCAGCCACGCGCGGAGGACATCTGGCTGTTTCTTGGCATCGCACTATTCGGCACGGCCGGCATCACCTTGATGACACAGGCCTTCCGCTTTGCCCCGGCAGCCGTTGTCGCGCCATTCGATTATACCGCGCTCTTGTGGGCGACCCTGCTCGGCTGGCTCTTGTGGGGGGAAATTCCCGACATAGCAACCTATGTCGGTGCCGCGATCATCATCGCGAGCGGCATCGCCATCGTCCTGCGCGAACGGCAGCTGGAAACCTGAAGCCCTGCCGGTGGCCAATGCCACCGGCAGGATTAACTCTGCTTACATGCGCTGGGTGAAAGTGGTTGCCTTCACCAGTGCCGCGTAGTCCTTGGCAAGCTCGAGGAACGCGTCATAGCTTTTCTGCACTTCGGCAAACTTCGGATTGGCGGCAGCGTTTTCCGCCATCACTTCCGCAACCGCCGTCTTCAGCGCAGCCAGGACATCATCCGGGAAGTTGGCAAAGGTAACGCCGTCTTCCTTCAGTTTCTTCATGGCAACCGCGTTGTAATAATCGAACTGTGCGGTGGTCTCGACGGAAGCCGCTTCCGCAGCATAGGCGATGATTGCCTGAAGGTTCGCCGGCAAGCTGTCGTAGGCTTCCTTGTTGACGACGATTTCCAGCGCGGCTGACGGCTCGTGGAAGGCTGGAACATAGCAGTAGCTGGCGACCTTCTGCAGGCCGAATGCCTGGTCCAGCATGGGTCCAACCCACTCGGCCGCATCAATGGCACCGGACTGGAAGGCCGGGAAGATTTCCGGAGGCGGCAGCAGGACTGCGTTGACGCCGAGCTTGCGCATGGCTTCGCCGCCCAGACCGGCAATGCGCATGTTGAGGCCGGCAAGATCGTTGAGGCTTTCCACCGGGTTCTTGAACCAGCCGGCCGCCTGTACGCCCGAACTGCCGGAATAAAACGGCTTGAGGCCGCGTTCTTCATAAAGGCTGTCCCACAGGTCCTGTCCGCCGCCATAGCGAAGCCAGGCGGTTGTTTCGACCGCGGTCATGCCGAAAGGAACGGCAGAGAAGAAGTGCATGGCGGTGTTCTTGGACGCGGCATAGTAAGGCGTCGAATGACCGATCTCGGCAGTGCCCTGCTCCACGGCATCTTCAACACCGAACGGCGGTACGAGCTCACCACTGGAATAGACTTTGAAAGTCAGCTGGCCATCGGACATTGCAGCCACGCGGTCGGCAAAGGCGGTCACGTTGGTACCGACACCCGGCGCCTTCGCCGGAAAGGAGGTCGGCAACTTCCATTCGATCTTGCCTTGCGCAATTGCCGGCGCTGCCAGCAAGCTGGCAGGTGCGGCAACGGCACCAGCCTTCAGAAAATCACGTCTTTTCATGCTTGTGTCTCCCTCGATTTTCAAAACAGGACGTCCGGCAGCAGGGTTGCCAGTGCCGGAAAGGCGGCGACCAGACCGAGCGCCAGAAGCTGGATGGCGACAAACGGGATCACCGAAACATAAATGTCAGAGGTGCGGATATCCGCCGGTGCAACCGATCGAAAATAGAAAAGCGCAAACCCGAATGGCGGCGTCAAGAACGAAGTTTGCAGGTTAAGCGCAATCAGGACCGCAAACCAGACCGGGCTTATGTCGCTTTGCAGGATAATCGGCCCGACAATCGGAACAACAATGAAAATGATCTCCACGAATTCCAGAATGAATCCGAGCAGGAAGATCACCAGCATTGTCAGCAACAACATGCCATAAGCGCCGCCCGGCAAGGCGTGCAGCAACTCGGCCACATGTTCATCACCGTTGAACCCCCGAAACACGAGCGACAGGATGCTGGCAGCAATCACGATGCCGAAGATCATACCGGTGATGGTGACGGTTTCCCGCAGCGCGGGCACAAGAACCCCTCCCCGGATCAGAGAAGCTGCTGCGATGGCCAGCATGACAAGGGCAGCGGCCGTCATGGCGACGGAGACAATCGTCAGTGTCGTCCAGCTGATCCGGCCTCCTTCAAACTCCAGACCGAACAGACCGAGCCTGCGCAGGATCAACAGCACAATAGCAAAGGCAGCGCAGACCATGGCAACACGCGCCACCTTGCCGTCGCTTCCTGCAGCCGCGATCAGGACAGCCCCCGCGACACCGACACTTGCGGCTTCCGTTGGCGTTGCAATGCCGATCAGGATGCTGCCGAGCACGGCGATGATCAACCCGAGCGTGGGCGCGATATCCCGGAATAATTCCCGGCCTGACACGCGAGGCTTTGGTGTCGGGGACTTAGCTTCCTGTCCCTTCGGAGAGGCCCGGCGCAGTCGCAGCAGGACGTATGCCGCATATAGCGCGACCAGGAGCAGCCCCGGGATCAGCGCACCGGCAAAGAGATCCCCCACCGTGACCGGGTCTGGCGCGAAGTTGCCGGCTTCCTGCTGCGCTTCGAAGTAGGCATTGGACACCTGATCTCCCAGGAGGATCAGAACGATCGACGGCGGAATGATCTGACCGAGTGTGCCGCTGGCGCAAATGAGGCCACTGCTCATGTGCTTGTTCACACCCGCGGCCAACAGAGCCGGGAGTGTGATCGTGCCCAGCATGACGATGGTTGCCCCGATGATACCGGTCGAGGCGGCAATGAGTGCGCTTACCAGAACCACAGAAAGCGCCAAAGCGGACTGCTGCCCGCCCATCGCGGCCGTCAGGCTCTGCAGCATCCGCTCTGCCTGGCGCGACTTTTCCAGAAGCAACCCCATCAGCACGAACAACGGCACCGCCAACAGGAGCGGATTTGTCATCACGCCATAAACGCGCTGGGGAACAGCCTGAAAGAACACTAGGTCAAAATGCCCGGTGGCGGCGGCGACCAGCGCGACAATCGTCGGTGCACCGGCGATTGCAAGCAGGACCGGCACGCCGGAAAGAATACAGGCAAATACGGAAAGGGCCAGAATGATGAGCCAGATGATATCGGCAGTCATGAAAATTTCCGTCGCATCGCGCCGAACAGCTTTTGAAGAATGTAGATCACCACAAGCGCAGGCAGGATCACCAGACAGGTCTTGACCAGAAACAGGCCGGGCAGACCGCCGGTTTCCGGAGAGCCTTCCAATATCGCCCAGGAGCTTTTGACGAGCGGGAATGCCGTCCAGAGCATGATTGCAAAGACCGGCAGCGCGAGCAGGAGGTCTCCAAGCCAGTCGATACGCCGGTTTGTCCGCTCGCTCCAGTTCTGGCGAAATACATCGACCCGCACGTGCTTGTCTGCATCGAAGGAAACGGCGACAGAAAGGGCCACGAGGGCTGCAAAAGCGTAGTTGACCGCGTCCTGGATTTCCAGAAGACCGAAGCCAAGCAGATAGCGCATGAGCACCATGGCCAGCTGGCCGAAAAAGACGATCGCGGCAAACCCCATGCAAAGCATGTGTACCGCCCGAAAGACCCTACGCATTCATCACTCTTGCTGCTGGAAGTCGCATTTCGCTCTGGTCACGGCGTCAAGACCCGACCTTCTGGAGCCCCCTCCTCAGCCCCGCATTGCGCCACAGGCGAACCACACGGGACGTGGTCAGCTTAATGATCGAAATTGAGCGTGTATACAATGATTTGAGTGCTTTTTCCGGAAAAGGCGGACCACCCACAGAAGTCCGCCAACCGTGCCCCTGGAAATGCCGACCAGCGGCATATCGCCTCGATTGAGTGCTTCGCACAGGCTTCTACTCTATTGCGGAGCAAAATGGATTGCGGCATTGCAGCAAATGGGCTAGGCCGAACTTCTCCTCCACTTTCAGGGCGCTTGTGCCCTGCCCGGTTCTCCTCCCGCGGGCAAGGCACGATTTCGGCACCCTGGACAGTTTGCAACCGTTCAATTTCTGGAGTTTGCGATGCTCAGCAAAAAAGTTCCGTTCGTTACCTTCCGCACCCGCGTCCGTGATGAATCCATTGAAGGTCCGAACCCGTTCCGCTGGGAAGACAAGACCAGCGACGACTACTTCAAGGGCAAGAAGGTCGTTCTGTTTTCGCTTCCAGGCGCATTCACTCCGACCTGCTCCACCTATCAGCTTCCGGATTTCGAAAAGCTGTTTGAAGAGTTCAAGGCTGAAGGCGTTGATGAAATCTACTGCATCTCCGTCAACGACGCTTTTGTGATGAATGCCTGGGCAAAGGCTCAGGGCGTCGAGAACGTCAAGGTTATTCCGGATGGATCCGGCGAGTTCACCCGCAAGATGGGCATGCTGGTTGCCAAGGACAATCTCGGGTTCGGCATGCGTTCCTGGCGCTATGGTGCGGTCATCAATGACGGCATCGTCGAGCAGTGGTTCGAAGAAGAAGGCTTCTCCGACAACTGCGAAAGCGATCCTTACGGCGTTTCCTCGCCGCAGAACATCCTGGAAAAGCTGCGCGCTGCAAAAGTGCAAGCCGCCTGATCCACCAGGACCTGGTCTAGCAAAAAGCCCCGGAGCAATCCGGGGCTTTTTCATTTTCCAACACGATTTCCAGAAAAGCCGGAACTACTTGCGGCCTTCCAGACGGCGGCGTTCGTCCTCCGACCTCAGCTCCAGCCACATCGCGTTCAGGATCGCCATGGCGCAGGCCAAAGGCATTCCGAGGACCCAGGCAAAATACCACATGTTGCAGTCTCCTCAGTAAGCGCTGTGGTTGTCACGTTCGATGGTTTCTTCATCCACCTTGCCCCACAGGACCTTGTACACCCAAGCGGTGTAGACAAGGATGATCGGCAGGAAGATGAGCGTCGCCACCAGCATATTGAACAAGGTCCGGTGGCTGGAAGATGCGTCCCAAACCGTCAAGCTGGCTTCGGGCTGTATCGATGATGGCAAGATGAACGGGAACATCGAGACACCGACTGTCGAGATGATCCCGAAAATCGCCAGCTTCGAGAAGAGGAAGATCGGCATTTCGAAACGTGTCTGCAAAAGCACGAGCGTTCCGAACAGGCCAAGGAACCCGAGACCGGGGGCCAGCCAGAGGATGGGGTGGACTGTGTAGTTGTACATCCACGCCCCACCTTCGGTGATCGCCTGCTTCGCCAGTGGATTGGCCGCCATGTTCGGATCGATTTCGGATGTAATGCGGAAACCTTCCACATAGCCGCTGGCAACGAGATACCCGCCGAGAGCGAACAGAGCGATGCTGAGGCCTGCCGTTACCGTGCCGAACCGCCGCGCGCGCGCAGCAATATCACCTGACGCCCGCATCACCAGCCAGACAGACCCATGCGTGACGAGCATCGTCACCGACAACAGCCCGCACAGCAGCGAGAACGGCGAAAACAGAGCGAAGAACGACCCTTCGTATGTCATGCGCAGATCGTTATCGAGCGAGAACGGGACCCCGAGCAACACATTGCCGACGGCAACACCGAAGACAAGCGCCGGCACGAAAGACCCCGTGAACAGTGCCCAGTCCCAGGCGTTGCGCCAGGAGGGATCCGGCCGCTTGGACCGATACTTGAAGGCCACCGGCCGCAGGATCATCGCGGCCAATACCACGAACATCGCCAGATAGAACCCCGAGAAGCTGATGGCATAGAGCGGCGGCCAGGCAGCAAAGATCGCCCCGCCCCCCAGGATGAACCAAACCTGGTTTCCTTCCCAGGTTGGGCCGATGGTGTTGATGACGACACGCCGTTCGATATCTGTCTCGGCAACGAAGGGCAGCATCGCGCCAACGCCCATGTCGAAACCGTCCATCACGGCAAATCCGATCAGAAGGACGCCGAGCAGCAGCCACCAGATCATCTTCAGGATGGAGTAGTCGATCATTTCATAGAGGATCATTTTCGATTACTCCGCTGGTACAGAGGCTGCGGCCGGGACCGGCTGCTTTGGCGCGGCCGGAACTGCGTCCGGGTTTTCGCCGTCTTCAGGGCCGATCTTGATGTATTTGATCATCAGCGTGATCTCGATCACCAGAAGCGTGCTGTAGAGCGCAACAAAACCGGCAAGCGTCAGCAGGACCTCGGTCACGCTAAGGCTCGAGACACCGGCAGAGGTCGGCAGCATACTTTCGATGATCCAGGGCTGACGGCCATACTCGGCGACGAACCAGCCCATTTCGCAGGCGATCCACGGCAACGGGATCGACCAGACTGCGACATGCAGCAGCCAACGACGCTTTTCTCTCAGAACGTCCAGCCGTCCGGACGACGAATAGTAGAAGAACACCGTGGTCATCAGGATGAAGAAGAAGCCGCACGCCACCATGATCCGGAAGGAATAGAACATCGGCATGACTTCCGGCACGGTGGACCAGGCGGCCGCGTCCACCTGAGCGGTGGTCGCTTCCATCGGATTGTCCGTGAACGGCAGCAGCAGATAGGCGTACCCAAGCGAGTTCTCGTTCTGCAGGAAGGTTTCGCGGACATCCGCGCTTGCATTTGCCGGATCTTGCCGGATTTTCTGCAGCGCATCCCAGGCTATGGCACCCTGCCGGATGCGGTCCTTTGTCCGCTCAACCAGATCCTTGATGCCGGGAATGATCGTGTCGAGGGAACGCGTTGCGATCAGGCCCATGACATAGGGAACTTCGATGGCAAAGACGTTCTCCCGCTTCTCCATATCCGCCCAGGCAATCACGTTGAACGAGGCCGGAGCCGGCTCGGTCTCCCACATGGCTTCGATCGTCGCCAGTTTCATCTTCTGGTTCAGGTTGGCCTCGTAGCCGCTTTCATCCCCGAGAACGACAACCGAAAGTGCAGATGCAAAGCCGAAGGCGGACGCGATGGCCATGGATCGTTTGGCGATCGGAATATGTCGGCCTTTCAACATGTACCAGGCAGAGATACCCAGAACGAACATGGATGCGGTGACATAACCTGCAGAAACGGTGTGCACAAACTTCGCCTGCGCCACCGGATTGAACAGCACTTCATAGAAACTGGTGACTTCCATGCGCATGGTGTCGGGGTTGAATGCGGACCCGACAGGGTGTTGCATCCAGCCGTTGGCGATCAGGATCCAGAGTGCCGACAGGTTTGTTCCAATCGCGACAGCCCACGTGGCAGCCAGATGCTGGCGCTTGGAGAGCCTGTCCCAGCCGAAGAAGAACAGACCAACGAATGTGGCTTCCAGAAAGAAAGCCATCAGGCCCTCGATCGCCAGAGGCGCACCAAAGACATCGCCGACATATTGACTGAAGTAGGCCCAGTTCATGCCGAACTGGAACTCCATCGTCAGACCGGTAGCGACCCCCAGGACGAAGTTGATCCCGAACAAGGTGCCCCAGAACTTGACCATGCGCTTCCAGACCTCTCGGCCGGTCATCACATAGACTGTTTCCATGGTGGCCAGCAGGATTGACAGGCCGATGGTCAAAGGCACAAACAGGAAGTGGTAGAGCGCTGTCATGGCAAATTGCAGCCGGGACAGGTCAACGACGTTCAGTTCCATCGTATTCCCCCTTTACGGACCGGAGAGGCCCGAGCATTTCGGCAGTCGTGTCCAACGTTCTATCGAACGCCAACAGGCACGTCTGCACATCAGGACGATCGACGGGTAAACGCCCTGTCGGAGGAGACCGGGCCTGTGTCGATCTTGATTGAAAACCCGGTTTTCGTCCCGATCCGGCAACGGCAATCAACTTCACAGTGAATGCGGATTGCGGCCGCCAATCCCGTCAATGAACCGGCTTGGAAAACGAGTCTTCCTATTGGCTGATCGTGGCCCACCGCCCCCCCAAGGTCAATGCGACAGTTAGGTCGCGACAACCTCAAGATGCGGAAAACTGCGGGAGAACTCATTGAAATTCGGAAAGAATTATTTCCGGCGACCGAATGCCGCTGCTGCATGGCGCCGTCAGATCCAGCACGCGGTCTGCCCGCTCCAACTCCTGCCGACGGTGTGCAATCATCAGGACGGCCGCATCGCCGCGATAGGACAAAAACCGGTCCAGAACATCCGCAGCGGTTGCGGCGTCCAGTCCCTCGGTCATCTCGTCCAGAACAAACAGGGCCGGCCGCGTCAGAAAGGCACGCGCCAGGGCAAGACGCCTCTGCTCTCCACCGGACAATCCGAGCCCCCCCTCACCGAGAATGGTCTGCAGGCCTTTCGGATTTTCAGAAATGCGTTCAGCAAGCGCCGCCTGTTCAAGCGCACGCCAAAGTTCCGTGTCGCCAGCATCCGGGTTTGCAACACGCAGGTTCTCGGCAACGGTCTCGTTGAAGAGATAGGCTTTTTGCCCAATGACGGTAACCTTGCGGCGTAGCTCTTTCTCGGAGATACGGTCGATTTCCAGCCCACCCAGAAGTATCTTCCCCTGCCCTGGCTTTCGTAACCGCGCAGCCAAAGCCCCAATCGTCGACTTGCCGCAACCGCTGCGCCCTGCCAATGCGAGAATTTCGCCCTGATCGAGGTGAAAGGAGAGCCCCTCCAGAACGCTTCTGTCAGCACCGGGATAGCCAAAACTGACGTCCTCGAAAGCGAGCGCAGGCACGGCGCCTTGGCGTCCAGTCTCTGGTACGGAAAGGCTCTGCGAAGGCTCGACGTCTTCGGGGCGACGCATCAAGTGCATGATCCGACCAGCTGCCAACGCGACGCGAGGCAATCTGGAAAGGCCAGGCAAGCTCATCGAAAAAATTTCCGGAAGCCCCATCACCACCAGTATCAGACCGACGCTGAAAGCCGCCGTCAGCGCGCCATTCCCGACTTCGTGCAGACAGACAAGAAGCATGACGGCAAGAAACAACTGTCCAAGGAGTGTGGAACCCGCTGTCAGCTTGCTGGTACGGCGATCCTCAACCTCCTGGGCTTCCGCCAAGCGCGTGTCGGCGACAAGGACCGAGTCGGCCGCCGCTTCCAGACCGCCGTAAATCGCAAGATCCCGCCGGCCTGCTGCCAGATCCGCAGCTCGAAGCCGCATGGCATCCAGCGCCGCGTCAGAGCGGCGGGCGGTTTTGGTGTCGGACCGTGCAAAGGTCCAGACCGCGAGCCCGAGCCAGGCCAAAACGAAGACTGCTCCGGTAAGCAACAAAAGCGGCGATACGCTGCTCCAGACCAGAAGCAACGAGACCGCAACAACCAGCGACAGCACCAGAGGAACCACCAGACGCAAATAAACCGTATCGAGGACGGCAACGTCGAGTGTCAGACGATTGAGCAGCAATCCGGATCGCTGACCGTCGTTTGTCTTTAGTGCCATCGCCGCAAACAGCCGGTTTCTAAACCCGGTCAGAAACCGGAACGTGGCGTCATGTGTCAGGACCCTTTCACCGTAACGGCCGGCGGTACGGACAATCGCAAAAGCGCGAATGAGCGCGCTTGGCGCAAAGATGTTCAAGAACGCACCACTCAAACCCGCAATAGCCGCGGCGGTGATGAACCAGCCGGAAACGCCAAGCAGAAGAAGCCCGGCAGCCGCAGGCAGCAATGCCACAAGAATGCCAAGCCAGAAATGAAAGCTGTCGTACCGGTGCTGGGTGCGAATGATATGCCAGACAGACCTCACGCGAACACCTCCCCTTCGGCGAGGACGCCGAGCGCCTTCAGGTCAATCCGCCGCGAGGCGATTTTCCGAAGGGCCGGGTCGTGTGTGGCGATCACGGCGGTCCGGCCATCGCAAAGTTTCCGCAATCCCTCGATGACATCTGCTGCCGTTTCTTCATCCAGCGAGGCTGTTGGTTCGTCCGCCAACAGCAGGACAGCATCCTTGCGCATTGCCGCCCTCGCGAGAGCCACCCGGCGGATCTCCCCAACCGAGAGGCCGAAACCGTCTTCTCCCAAAGGTGTTTCCAGACCACGAGGCAGGCGCTGGACGAGCGCTTCGGCCCCGGCAAGGCGAAGGGCTTGCCAGAGATCGTCCTCCGTAACCGCTGCAGATGTATCAACAGCTCTCAGGAGGTTGGCCTTGAGACTGCCATGGAACAGCCTGGGCGACTGGCCGAGCCATATAACCTTTCGACGCAGCAATGATGCAATCGCGGTTGCAGTAAGGTCGTTCACCTGAATTTTGCCGGAATCAGGCTCCTGGAAGCCCAGTATTCCGTCAATCAGTGTGGTCTTGCCGCTGCCGCTCGGCCCTTCGACCAAAAGCGTTTCATCCGGTTCAATCGTCAGATTGAACTCCTTTAAGACACAGCGCTCATCGTGGGAAATGCCGACAGACCTGAACTGAATGGCGGGCGGGCCTGAAAGTGAAATGGTACCGACTGGCTCGTCTGATCGTTCAGCGCGCTTAGGGTTTCCAGGGGTTTCCTGCGACGGAAAAAGTGTCGCCAGCTTCTTCCGCGCGGCAAGTCCGCCTGCCCTGTCATGATAGGCTGCCGCGTAGGCACGCAAGGGGGCAAAGAACTCCGGTGCGAGCAGCAGAATGAAAAGGCCCTGCGCAAAGGTCAGGGGCCCGCCCCAGGTTCCAGCCTGGATTTCACCCAATAGCGAGAACCCCACATAGACCGCGCAGAAGGCTATTCCGAGTGCGGAAAAGAGTTCCAGGACGGTTGAGGAGAGGAATGCGATCTTCAGGACACGCATGGTGCCGGTTCTGAACCGTTCGCCCGCGTCAGCGATTTGCCGCTGGGTACGCTCGATTGCGCCAAACAGGGTCAGTGTTTCCAGGCCCCTGATCCTGTCCAGCAAACTGCCGCTCAGCCGCACCAGTTCTTCCTGTTGCGTCTCGCTCGCAGCCTTGGCACGCATACCAATCAGCGCCATGAAAACAGGAATGAGCGGCCCGCAGACAACCAGGATCAGCGCACCGACCCAACTGAACACGGCAGTGGCGGCAACGATCCCGAGGGGTACAAGACGAAGCCGAACCTTCTGAGGTTCGAAATTCCGATAGTAAGGTCCGAGCAGGTCGACCTGTTCGGTAACATGGGCGGCAAAGGCTCCGGAAGATGGGAATTCTGCAGACGGCGACGTTCTGGCGGCAACGGAAAGCAGCTCTGCACGTGCCCTGCTCTGGATTGCACGGGCAGTTTGCCGGGCAACCGTTTCGGCTCGGTTTTGCAGCAACACTCTCAAAACAGCAACCAGTGCGATGCCGGCGGCAGCCTGGAAGGCCAAGCCTGTCAGATCGCCTTCGATAACCTGGCCGTCATCCGCGGTGGAAAACATCATGGGGAGCGATCCGAGCGCCCAGGAAATCAATCCGGCCTGTGCAATCCACAGCAGATCAGATACGGCCAGAAGCCGACCAGCCCGTTTCAAGCTACGGCTTTCTCCTTTGTCCGGCCAGCCGAAAGCAGCTGCTGCTCCGCTGTCCTGCCCCTCACCCTCAAGCACCGTCCCGATCTTTTCCCTTTTTATTGTCATCAGCCGTTTAGTGTCGCCCCGTCCGCCCAAATTCAAGAGGCAGATTGCCACGGTGGCAATGGGAATGCCATGCAAGGGCGACCGGTATCGGCGCAGTACTGCGCCAGCAGATGCCTATTTTCTTTCACCGGATGCACAATCCTGACAAGAGGTTTTCAGGACGCTTGTGAAATCTTCGTTCATGAAATTATCTCCTGAATCTCCAGAAGACGGCTTTGTGCAGGCCTTGTTTCCAACAAACGCCCGAAAAAGGCAGCTGCTGCGTCTAACAGCCAGTGCCTTTAGCGGAGGTTCGCGGTGACAGCTATCGCACGAGACGATGCTCCAATTCGGAAAGCACCGCGGCGAGAACCGCTTCGGCGCGTTCTTCCGTGCACCTTGGCCTAAGGCGGGCAATCAGAAACGGGTCCCTGAACAGTTGCGTTGCGTCTTCAACCAATTCGCACGCCCTTTTCAGTTCGCGTCCTTCAAATACGGCGCCAAGAATCCCTTCCAGCATTTTCCGTAATCTGCTCACATGGATGGTGACAGGTTCGGGATGCTCTCCAGCCAGAGTAAGATAGGCCCGGAACAGGTCCGGATCGTCGTCAAACCTTTCTGACTTGATTACGAGCTGCACCCTGACAAAAGCTGCCAGTTTCGATTGCCAGCTTTCCGCAGCTGAAATTTCCACCTGAAGCGCAACTTCCACGTCTTCGAACCAGCGTTCCGCCAAGCCGGCCATGAGAGCCGCCTTGTTGGGAAAAAACCGGTAGACATTCGATTGCGACATCCGACAATCGGCCGCCAGATCAGTCACGGAAAAGCGCGGCGAACTTTGCCGCCGCAAGCGGTGTTCCGCAGCCTGCAGCAGGCTCTCCCGGATTTCGGCGTTTTCAACCTTCGGTCTTGCCATTTCTAAAGCCAACGCCTCACATTTTTTCTGTAGTCCAGGTAAGGCTGGCCAAACGTCTTCTCGGCGTTCCGCTCCTCAATCGGGATGTACCAAAACTGCGCGGCCAGAAAAAAGACGATTGCGAAAAGGACGTTCAATGCTTCGTTGGTGCAGACAGCAACCCCGAGCAGCACCCACAAAAACCCAAGATACATCGGATTGCGCGAAAGCGCGTAGATGCCGGAGGTGACCAAGCGGGTTGGCTGCCGGAACGTATGGATTTCCGTTTCTTGCGAAAGGAACGTGCCATGCCCCTTTTTGAGGAAAAACAACCCCAGGGCGACGACTGCCAAACCAGCCCACTGGAACGGTGCAGGAAGCATGGGCGAACCGGGACACAATATCGTAACCGGGACCATCAACAACAGGAACAGGCCGAAGAGCACAGGCGGAATTATCTGAGGCATGAGAGGTCTCCACACGCATTTAATAATAAATAATAAAATTCATTTTTTATCATTTTACAAGACAAAAAAGAGGCGCTCCAGGCGAAACCGGGAGCGCCAGACCGGACTTGCTCCGGGAGGAATTACTTCATCGTCGGGATCACGAACTCGGCCCCGTCCTTCAGACCTGACGGCCAGCGGGAGGTCACGGTCTTGGTGCGGGTGTAGAACTTGAACCCGTCCGGACCATGCTGGTTGAGATCGCCAAAGCCGGACTTCTTCCAGCCGCCGAAGGTGTGGTAGGCGAGCGGCACCGGGATCGGCACGTTGATGCCAACCATGCCGATGTTGATGCGGGACGCGAAGTCGCGGGCGGTGTCGCCGTCACGGGTGAAGATCGCAGTGCCGTTGCCGTATTCGTGGCTGAGCGGCAGATCGAGAGCTTCTTCGTAGGTCTCTGCGCGAACTACGGACAGGACCGGACCGAAGATTTCGGTCTTGTAGATGTCCATGTCCTTGGTGACGTTGTCGAACAGGCAGCCGCCCATGAAGAAGCCGTTCTCATAGCCCTGCATGGAGAAATCGCGGCCATCGACAACCAGCTTCGCACCTTCCTTGATGCCCTGGTCGACGAGACCCTTTACGCGGGCAAGCGCTTCCTTGGTCACCAGCGGACCGAAGTCGACGTCATTGCCAGCCGTGTACGGCCCGATCTTCAGTGCTTCCACCTTCGGCGCAAGCTTCTCGATCAGTGCATTTGCAGTGCTTTCGCCAACCGGCACGGCAACAGAAACAGCCATGCAACGCTCGCCGGCCGCGCCGTAACCGGCACCGATCAGAGCATCGGCTGCCTGATCAAGGTCCGCATCCGGCATGATGATCATGTGGTTCTTTGCGCCACCGAAGCACTGGGCGCGTTTGCCGGATGCAGTTGCACGGGCATAAACATACTGGGCAATCGGTGTGGAACCGACGAAGCCGACAGCCTGGATGGTTTCATCGTCCAGGATCGCATCGACCGCGCTCTTGTCGCCGTTGACGACGTTCAGAACACCTTCCGGCAGACCGGCTTCGATCATCAGTTCAGCAAGCATGATCGGCACGGACGGATCGCGTTCGGACGGCTTCAAGATGAAGGCGTTGCCACAAGCGATCGCCGGGCAGAATTTCCACATCGGGATCATGGCCGGGAAGTTGAACGGCGTGATGCCGGCAACGACGCCAAGCGGCTGGCGCATGGAGTACATGTCGATGCCAGGACCGGCGCCTTCGGTGAATTCACCCTTCAGGAGATGCGGCGCACCAATGCAGAACTCGGCGACTTCCAGACCGCGGATAACGTCGCCCTTGGCGTCCGGAATCGTTTTGCCGTGCTCGCGGGAAAGAGCTTCAGCCAGCTTGTCCATGTCGCGGTTGAGAAGATCTACGAACTTCATCATCACGCGAGCGCGACGCTGCGGGTTGGTGGCCGCCCAGGCAGGCTGTGCGGCGGCAGCATTGGCGATTGCCGCGTCCATCTCGGCCTGGCTGGCCAGGGCGACCTGCGCCTCGACTTCACCGGTTGCCGGGTTGTAGACGTCTGCAAAGCGGCCGGAGTTTCCCTCCACGTGCTTGCCGCCGATAAAATGACCGATCTTCCGCATGTCGCGTTTCTCCCAATATGTCCTGACACCAGCCAAAAGGATTTTGGGCGAGCGTCCGAGATGACGTCTTTTTTGACTTTTATTTTTGCTACAAACAAGAACCAGATTTCCGGACCCGTTGTGCGTTTTTTGAAGTTATGCAATAAAACGCCCCGAAGCGTCTGAGACAAACGATAGGTCCAATCCCCCTCGGTTGTCATCCCGGCTGAAACTTTACCAAAAGCCGGTGTGCAGCAAGGCGTGAACTCACCACCATGAACGCGGCGGCCATCGTGCCTGGTATCTGACATCAGCTGAAAAAACAAAACGGAGTGGCTGGTCATCGCGGAAAGCAAATCGACATGAACTGGGACGACATCCGCATCTTTCTCGCGATCGCTCGAACAGGACAAATCCTGGCGGCAGCGCGCCGTCTGGGCCTCAACCACGCCACGGTGGCGCGCAGGCTGACGAGCCTCGAAGACAGCATCGGCACACGCCTCTTCGACAGATCAACATCCGGCTGCCTTCTGACGGAAGCCGGCAGCCGGTTCTTTGACCGGGCAGAACGGATCGAAGCCGAGGCGGTGGCAGCGGAAGCCGACCTGACAAACAACACGCCGGAAATTTCCGGAACCGTTCGCATCGGCGCGCCCGATGGTTTCGGAGTCGCGTATCTTGCGCCCCGGCTTGGCAAGCTCACGGAAAAACATCCCGGACTGACGGTGCAGCTCGTTCCCGTACCCCGCTCCTTCTCGCTCTCCCGCCGTGAAGCTGATATCGCCGTGACAATAGACAGGCCGGAAACAGGCAGGTTGGTTGCCGGCAAGCTCGTCGACTATTCGCTCGGTCTTTATGCGTCAAAAACCTATCTGGAAAGCCGGGGAACACCTGCCTCCGCAAGCAATCTGATCGACCACGATCTTATTGGCTACGTGGAAGACCTGCTCTATTCGCCATCGCTGAACTATGGCACCGAGATCCTGAAAGACTGGACCGCGCGATTTGAAATCGCCTCCGCACTCGGCCAGACCGAAGCAGTCAGGTCCGGCGCCGGTATCGGCATCCTTCACGACTTTATCGCGCGCGATAATGCCGACCTGATCGCCGTTCTCCCGGAGATAAAGCTTCACCGGGCCTACTGGATGGTGACACATGAAAGTTCGCGCCCTCTCCGCCATGTTGCCGCGGCACAGGACTTTCTGCGCGATCAAGTCGCGCGCGATAAAGCGATTTTCGTTTAACCAGGCCGAAGGCGAAACGAGTTCCACCTACCGCCAGGGATCTGTCGCCATTATCCATTCCCTGGTGCGCGCTTCCGGGTCGGCATTCCGGGTGATGTCGGTGACAACGGCTGCGATATCTGCGCCGTTCTCGAACACACCCGGCAGACGTTCCGGATTGAGGCCGCCAATAGCAACAAGCGGCAATTCGCCGATCTGCCGCTTCCACCGCCCGACCTTTTCAACGCCTTGGGGCGCCCATTTCATTTCTTTCAGGATCGTTGGATAGACAGGCCCCAGCGCGACATAATCGGGCTCGACAGAAAGAGCGGTTTCCAGTTCCTCACCGTCGTGGGTCGAAACGCCAAGTTTCAGACCCGCCTTGCGAATGGCCGCGACATCGGCGTCAGCAAGGTCTTCCTGACCAAGGTGGACAAAGTCGCAGTCCAGTTCAATCGCGAGCTGCCAATAGTCGTTCACGACAAGTTGGCAGCCGTGCTTTTCGCAAGCGCTCTTGGATGCTGCGATTTCCTTACGCAGGACTTCGTCGCTCGCGTCCTTGATGCGCAGTTGAACCAGTTTGACGCCAAGCGGAACCAGCCGCTCGATCCAGTCGGAACTGTCGACGATGAGGTAAAAGGGATCGAGCTTCATTCAAACACCGCCATTCCGAGAACCGGGGTAGAAGGAACCGCCATGTCGCGAGGTTCCAGGGGTTGGGCTTCATAGGCCAGGCGACCGGCCTCAATTGCAACTGCAAAGGCCTTGGCCATTGCGACAGGGTCTCCGGCCTTTGCGACAGCCGTATTCAGCAGTACCGCATCGAAACCGAGTTCCAGAACAGCGGCCGCATGGGACGGTCTGCCAAGACCGGCATCCACAACAAGTGGGATGCCTTTGAAGTGACTGCGATAGGCACGAAGGGCATCCGGATTGACCGGCCCCTTCGCCGAACCGATTGGCGCACACCAGGGCATCAGCACCTGGCACCCCGCGTCAAGCAACCGTTCGCCGACGACAATATCGTCCGTCGTATAGGGAAACACTTTGAAGCCGTCATCGCTCAGGATACGTGCGGCTTCCACGAGGCCAAAGACATCCGGCTGCAGGCTGTCGTGATGACCGATCACTTCCAGCTTGATCCAGTCGGTTCCAAAAAGGTCGCGCGCCATTTTTGCGGTGGTGACGGCTTCCTTCACCGAATGACATCCGGCAGTGTTGGGCAGCACCTTGACGTTCAGTTCCCGGATCAGGTCCCAGAACCGGCCGCCTCCGCCACTTCCTGCCGTTTCGCGCCGAAGGGACACCGTCAGAATTTCAGCCCCAGATACCTTCACCGCGTCCGACAGAATTTGGGGTGATGGGTACTGGGCAGTTCCAAGCAGGAAACGCGACGCAACGCTTTCGCCATAAACTTCAAACATGAGCGTCATCCCCCTTGCATCGGCGACAGGATCTCGATACGGTCGCCAGCTTGAAGGACGCAATCGCTTCGTTCTTCAGCACAAACCAGATCGCCGTTGCGTGCCGTTGCAAGAAACTCATGGTCATAGGCCAGTTCGTCCAGAAGCGCAGCCAGCGTTGCGCTGACAACTTCCTGAGGTTCGCCGTTAATGGTTAGCTTCACGGGACTTCTCCTGAAGGTTTTGCACGATCCTGTCTGCCGCCTCCATGGCAAAATGCGGAGCAAGCAGGAAGCCGTGCCGGTAGAATCCGTTCATTGACAACGTGTTGCCGGTAAACGTGAGACGAGGAAGATTGTTTGGATATGCCGGGCGGAGGCCCACCCCGGTTTCGATGATCTTTGCCTCGGCAAATCCCGGATGCAGGCTGTAGGCGGCATTCAGAAGTTCCATTGTGGAACGAACACTGACGGCCCCCTGGTCGCCGCTTTCGATCATGGTTGCCCCGACCATGAAGACACCGTTGTCACGAGGCACGACATAGACCGGGATGCGCGGGTGCAGAAAACGCACCGGCCGCGAGAGGGAGACATCCGGCGCGTGGAGGATCAGCATTTCACCGCGTACGGGACGCAAATGCGAATCCGGCGAGGCCATGCCGGTACAATCGGCGACAAGATCGGTCGACAAGGTGAAGTCCTGCGCCTCGAACCTGACGTGAGCACCACTTTCAGACACCTTTGCCTGCAACGTGGTGAGAGCCAGGCGCGGATCGAGATGGGCTTCCCCGACAAAATGGAGCCCCTTTGCAAAACGGCCTGCGAGGTCCGGCTCGAGTGCGCCCAGCGCTGCGCTGTCGAGCCATTCAAAACCGTTGGTCCGAGAAGCGAACCGGCTCAGTTCCCCAGTATCGCGCGGCGCGGCAACAACCAGCGTGCCATTTTGCTGAAACTGCCCTGGCAGGACCTTGCGCCACCAGCCAATGGACGCTTGCCCGAGCCGCAGAACATCTTCCTCGGCACTTTCCCGCTCACACCATGGCGCCAACATGCCGCCTGCGAGCCAGGAGGCACTGGCGGTGAGATCCTTGTGTTTTTCCAGCAGCTCCACCCGCACACCGCGCGAGACAAGCTCATGTGCCAGTGCCAGACCGGCGACACCCGCCCCTTTGATACCGACCTTCATTCCGCCTCTCCTGCCAGGGTGGACGTCAGTCGTTCGACATCACGGAATGTCTGGTAGCCCGCTAGCATTCAACGGATCTCCGCAAGGACCGGAAAAGGTCCCGCACTTCGGACATTCGGCTTGGAAAGGTGGCCGGGTTGGTGCATTGCCGTGGCGAACGCAGTTGGCCGAGAACACCTTCCCTTCGCCAGCATGACCTGGATCAGGTTCGTCGGGTCCCTGCACTGCGCAAGTGCGCCAGCAGTATCTCAGCCTCTTCTGGAGGCACCCCGGGTGAGCCCCTGTTGTGCCGCCCGTCAGGCGCACCTGTCAAGAGACAGGATGAGCCTTCATCCTTGTTGCCAGGGTCGCGCCAGAAAGTCGTCGATTTCGGCAAGGGCGCTGAACCGATAGACTTTCAGATGGTCCGGAGGTTCGCGGTAGATGTGCTCCAGCTTGGCTCTGGCGGAGTGTCTCGTGCGCCAGATGAACCTCAGGAATTCAACAGTTTGCCAGTTGAACTGCTCCGGGCAGCCCTCGGCCAGATCCGGACGGCTTTGCCCATTGTATTTCACCGACCGTTTCAGCACTCGAAATATGCGGCGCGTTACAGGGACGTCGAGCCAGATGAAAGTGTCGGCACGTTCGACTCGCTCCGCATAGGTGCTTGAATGACCGCCCTCGAAGATCCAGACATCCTTCAGATGGACCTCATGTGTCAGCCGGTCTTTCTCTTCCCGGGACCGTTCATTCCAGCCGGAGCGGTAGTGGATCTTGTCCATGTGGTACACCGGCAGTCCAGTTTTCCGCCCAAGGGCAACGGCAAGCGTGCTTTTGCCCGAGCCCGGGCCGCCAACGATCATCACGCGTTTCATGTCGCACCAAACAAAAGCAAGGAAGGGCCGGTCGTTATACAGATTGTGCAGGGGATGAAAACCCGAAACAGACTGTTCAATGGACACTTCGGCTTCGCTGGCCCTATCTAGTTTGCAAGACAGAATGTTCTTTGATGGAGAGGCAGATGAGCTGGTTGAATTGCCCTGATCCCGTACCGGGAAATGCTGCAAGCTGTGACCCGATTGAAACGATCATCGTACCGCGGACATCCGACCTCGGCGGATTTTCGGTAAGACGTGCCTTGCCCTCCGCCAGGCGGCGGATGGTTGGCCCGTTTATCTTCTTCGACCAGATGGGCCCGGCAGAACTTTTGGTCGGCGGCGGTATCGACGTGCGCCCGCATCCTCACATCGGGTTGGCGACGGTGACCTATCTCTTCGAAGGAGAGATGTATCACCGTGACAGCCTTGGAACGGAGATTGCGATTGCCCCCGGTGCTCTGAACTGGATGAGCGCCGGCAAGGGCATCGTGCATTCCGAACGTGAGAGGCCGGAACGCCTGCAGGAAAAACGTCCCCTGTTCGGCCTGCAGAGCTGGGTGGCCCTGCCCAAACACCTGGAAGAGACCGACCCGACCTTCCAGCACCACGGCACAGAAGAACAGCCGGAATTTGCCGACAAGGGCGCTTCAGTCAAACTTATCGCGGGCGAGCTTTATGGCCACAAGGCACCGGTAAAGACAGCGTCCGACATGTTCTATGCCGATATCACGCTGGAACCGGGAGCGAAGATCCCGCTGGATGCCGGGTGGGAAGAGCGCGGTCTTTATACGGTCTCGGGCCAGATCACCATCGCCGGCCAGAATTTCGATCCGGCCCAGCTGCTGGTGTTCAAACCGGGTGATCATCTGGTGATCGAAAACACGTCTCCCGTGCCGGCCCGTTTCGTAGTGCTTGGCGGCGAACCGATGGACGGCCGGCGTTATATCTGGTGGAACTTCGTGTCTTCATCGAAAGAGCGCATCGAGCAGGCCAAGGAAGATTGGCGTCTTGGCCGTTTCGATACGGTACCCGGTGATGCGGAAGAGTTCATTCCCTTGCCTGACCGTCCGGGGCCCTGACACTCCAGCCGCTTTCCAGTGGCGGTGCTTTTTCAAACCTGTCGGCGGGCCGGATAAGGTCCGGCTCGCCAAAGTCCAGAATGATGTTGAGCCGTTGGCTTGCCAGCGGGTCCCCCGTCAGATTTGGATCTTCCGGCGAAACCGACAGCCGCACGCCCCGGTGTGTCGTCTCCAGTTGCCTGAACCCGGAAACCGCCTCACGAAACACTTCCGGAACCGTCCAGCCATACCGAAGCGAGAGGGCGTCGATCACCAGCCAGACCGCATCAAGGCCGATCTGCATCTGGCGCGGATCTTCCACCACCAGCTTCAGCCGCAAATAATCGATGCTTTTTTCCGATGGGCCGCGCAGCAGAAAGAAAAGGGTTGTCGAACCGTAGTCGACGCTGGGTGTGGTCAAGGGCACCAGGTCGGATGCACATTGCCAGCGGCCTTCACTGAAAGGTGCCCGGCTCCAGCCAGGATTTCCGAGCCCCAGAGACCGTAATTCGTCGCATAGCTGATCCGGCTGGCCCAGGAAGCTGCGTTTCAGTTCCGCGGAAAGTTCCGGTTCCGGAGCCAGCAGCACCTGCTTGGCCGGAGACTGCAGGGAAGAAAGCGGATCAGGCATCAAGGGGGCGGTTGCAACGCTTTCCTCACTCCCTTGCCCGGCAAGGTGCAGGAACAGGCCGCCAACGGCGAAACCGGCAGCCAGCAACGCCAGGGTTCCCCAGATGTAGTACGGCGTCACTTGAGCACGTTTACGAGATCTGGACGCGCGGGTTGGCAGGCCGGGCTTCCTGGGCTCGCCTCCTTCAGACAGAGTTTCCATGTCCGGCTCGGCCCAGCGCGGGCCCTTGGAACGGTGCCCCGGCCTCGACCTGGATTGCGCTCCCCTACCCGTCCGGTCTGCCGACATTGCAGCCGATCCAAGCAAATGCCTGAGCTTGTCTGCGAAACCTGTCATTCAGTCCCTTAACACCGCGATCCTCAACCGAGTGGTCAAGGGCACGGGATTTATCAAACCAATACCTTGAAAAGGCAACCGGATACCTGTCATGTAAGCGCCGCTTCCACGGTCGCGCAGCCAAACGTAACGCTCGCACCCGAACCAGAACCAAAGAGGCCCCGAATGCCCACTTTTCCAGGTGACACACCTGACCTGCGCCGTGCGATCATCGAGACAGCCCGTGCCTTGCCTCGTCTCGGACTGACCAAAGGCACCTCAGGAAATGTCAGTGCACGCACCGAATCCGGTTTTTTGGTGACGCCGTCGGGAACGCCTTACGAAAATCTGACTGAAGACAAGATCGTCGCGCTGGACTGGGAGGGCTGCTACCGCGGCGAGACACTACCGTCTTCCGAATGGCGGATGCATCTTGACTTCTATCTGGCGAAGCCGGATTGCGGCGCGGTGGTGCATTGCCATAGTCCTCGCGCGACCGCCCTGTCCTGCCACCGGCGCGGTATTCCTGCATTTCACTATATGGTGGCGCTTGCCGGTGGCGACCGTATCGAATGCGCCCATTACGCCACCTTCGGCACCCGCGGATTGTCCGAGGCAATGATTTCAGCACTTGGCGACAGAAACGCCTGCCTGCTTGCAAATCATGGACAGATCGCCGGTGGAGCAACCTTGCAGAAGGCGCTTTCGACCGCGGAAGGCGTGGAAGATCTGGCAGACCAGTATCTATCAGCCCTGATCCTGGGTGAACCTGTGATACTGGATGCGGAAGAAATGACCGTAATCTTGAAAAAATTCAAAACCTACGGAAAACAAACAAGCGAACTTGAAGACGGCCAGACAGCTGCCTTCGAACTGCCAAGACGGATGGACTGAAAATGCGGCTGGGAATTGACTGGGGTGGAACCAAGATCGAAATCATCGCTCTTTCCAACGAGGGCGAGGAACTGTTCCGGCAACGGGTCGACACACCCAGGGACGACTATGAAGGTTGTCTGGAAGCAGTCCGTTTTCTGGTCGAGGCGGCCGAAAAGGCAACCGGACAGACGGGAACGCTCGGTCTTGGAATTCCCGGTTCGCTTTCCCCCAAGACAGGTCTGGTCAAGAACGCCAATTCCACCTGGATGAACGGCAAGCCCCTGGACCAGGACCTGCAGAGGGTCCTTGGCCGCCCGGTTCGTATCCAGAATGACGCAAACTGTCTGGCTGTTTCCGAAGCGACCGATGGCGCAGGTGCTGGAGCGCATATCGTTCACGCTATCATCATCGGTACAGGCAGCGGCTCGGGCATTGCCATCGACGCGAAGGCCCATCTTGGTGCCAACGGCATCGGTGGCGAATGGGGAGCGATCACCGTGCCCTGGCTAAAGCCGGAGGAGTATCCGGGTCCCGACAGCTGGATCGGCCACAAGGGCGCCATCGATCGCTGGTGTTCGGGAACGGGTTTTCAGCTTGACTACAAGGACAGGACCGGAACGCTGCTGAAAGGCCATGAGATCATGGCGCTGAAACGTTCCGGCGACGTGGTGGCAACTGCCGTCTACGAGGCTTATGTCAGCCGTCTTGCCCGTGCGCTTGCAATGTCGGCTAATCTGCTCGATCCGGATGTATTCGTCCTGGGTGGTGGCATGTCGAATATCGACGAGCTTTATGCCGACCTTCCGCCCGCGATGACGCCTTACATTTTCTCCGATACCTTCGAGACACCGATCCGCAAGGCTATGCACGGCGACAGCTCTGGTGTGCGGGGAGCTGCCTGGCTCTGGGGGTGAGAAATCACCTGGAACCCAAAGACGACAAACCGATCCCGCGAGTTGCGGGATCGGTTGTTAGAGGTATGGCAAGACTAGCCTGACTTTTTCGCTCCAGCGCCGCGCCCTTTGCTGACGAGCACAATCCCTGCCCCGACAGCTGCGACGGCCGCCAGTTTCGCCATGTTTGGCACTTCACCAAAGGCGAGATATCCAAGGCCAAGACCAATCACCGCGGCGACGGAGCCTATCTGGCTGAGATAGACAGGCCCGGCTGTATGCTGCAGGCGAAAATACAGCCCGTACTGAAAAGCGAATATCGTTATTTGGGCTGCCAGCAGGCCAGTGGCCTCCAGTGACCAGGTGCCGGGCACAACGGGGATACCGGCCATGGCAGTAAATAATCCGAGTGCCGCAAACCCGACCAGCATCATGCCGAGAGCAAGATTGACCGGTCGCGCGCCTGCTGGCCACTTCACCGTGCGAAAAATGTTTCCGGAAGCCAGGAATACAGGGATCGACAGAGCAAACATCGCCCACCAGGAGGCATCCACGGAAAGCTGACGTCCAGACGCTGCCAGCAAGATGCCACCAGCCAGACCGAACAGAACGCCGACCCCACGCAGAACCTGAAACTTCTCCAGGCGCAACAGAACAGCAAATCCATAAGTCAGAACCAGCGGAAAAGCGTAGCTCAGGGAGACAAACCCCGCCCCGACCTTTGGCGCAGCAACCACTGCGATCATGTTCGGGGCAATGAACAGGAGACCGCTGACCAGCAAGTAGAAGGCAAACTGGCCCCGGCTGACACCTGTGTCCCCTTTAGCGGCCATACTTCCTCCGGACGCAATCCTGCTAATAACGAACAAACCCCCAGCACCGCCAAGGATGGACCATTGCAACAAGGCCAAAGGATGCCACCCGGTCATGGGGGCGGCCTTGGCAATCACCGTGGATACGGCGAGAAAACCACCGACGATCAACAACAGCACCAACGGCTGATCCAAAGGACTTTCACGCCTTTCGCCGGAAAGAGATGCTTGTTGCTGCAGGGAAGCCGCACTTGCGGATGTTCCTAATCTGGTCGTGTCCACCATGGGACTGTCCTTCCTCACAATTTGGCGCTGGCTTGATGCTGCACCGTTGCCAGAACAGATAACGCATTTTATCTTGATTTCAAGATACTTAATTTCAAGATTCTTGACATCAGTTGACAGGACCACCCGGAACAGCGAGTATCGGAACAACAAAAACAGTCGATATGTCAGCTAGTTACGCAACCTCTTGTTCCCTTGTAAAAAAGTGCGTCATCTGACTGGAAATGATCTGGAGTTTCCGACCATGACCACCCGGTCAAGCGACACCAAGAAGCCATCGGATCACCTGTTCGGAGATCCGGAAGACCTGCTAATCGACCGTGCGGAGCGCGCGCGCAGGCAATGGCAAAGGGAAATACCCGAGATCGCGGAGCAGTTGTCGCCAATGGTTCTGCTTGGTCGATTGAACGAAGCGTCTCAGGTGATGGGTCGCGACTATCTTGCCCCTGCCTACGCGGACATCGGACTGAAGACGGGTGAATTCGATGTTCTGGCGACCCTCGTGCGGTCCGGACCACCCTACAAGCTGACACCGACTGAATTGTACCGGACCACGATGATGAGCTCGGGCGGCATGACGGCCCGGGTCGATAAGCTGGAGAAAGCAGGTCTGGTTGAACGCTGCCCGCATCCAGATGACAGGCGGGCGCTCACCGTTTGCCTGACCCCAAAGGGACTGGACCTGATAAAGGGGCAAATGCCCGACTACATTGCAAAACAGCAGCAGGCGGTGAGCGGGTTAAGCGAAAAAGAACAACAGCAATTGTCAGACCTTCTGGAAAAGCTCATTCGCTCCGTCAACGATCCTCTTGGCAAGACCTGACTGGCGCATACGCTAGCCAGGCGCCTCTGGTCTGGAAACCACAAGCCACCCCGGCCTTGTGACTTACCGTCACTGTGATGGAAACCCGGATTGTTTTCCTGTTCCAGATGACCAATTCTTGTCCGTAACAACACACCGGGACCACACATCATGCTCAAATGGGTTACGCGCATTCTCGCCATCATGCTTTTCGTCCTGCCGGCACAGGCACAGGAAGAGCTGCAGATCCGGGATATTGAAAAAGGTACCGGCGAAGAAGCAAACGTCGGTGAAACGGTGGTGGTGCACTACACCGGCTGGCTGATGGACGGAACGAAGTTCGACTCCAGCGTCGACCGAGGCACGCCATTTTCGTTCACGCTGGGAGAGCGGCGCGTTATTCCCGGTTGGGAAAAAGGCGTCGAGGGCATGCAGGTCGGCGGCAAGCGCGAGCTGATCATTCCGCCGGACATGGCTTATGGGTCGCAAGGCGCAGGTGGGATCATTCCGCCGGATGCAACATTGAAATTCGAAATCGAACTGCTTGAGGTCAAGGCGAAGAAATTCTCCGATATCGACAACGGCACCCTGAAGGCCAAGCTCGCCTCAGGCACCACGGTCATTGATATCCGGCGTCCTGACGAGTGGAAGCAAACCGGCGTCATTCCGGGCAGCCATCTGGTTACGTTCTTCAATGACAGTGGCCAGGTGAACCCTGCCTTCGGCAGCGAACTTCAGAAGTTGATTTCCGGCCCCTCGGACGAAGTGGTGTTAATCTGCCAGACGGGGCAACGAAGCCAGGCTCTGTCAGAATATCTCGCCGGACAGGCCGGCTTCACCAACGTGGTCAACGTCGAAAAGGGAATTGCACACTGGATCGAAGATGGCGGCGAAGTCACTCAGGCAGCCTTGCCGGAGAATTGCTGGCTCTGCTGAGTTCGGATCGTCCGCCTTATTCCAGTTGATCTGGAAGAGCTCGTCAGACAAGGCCGCCACCGCTGGTTCAGTGATCCAGTGGCGGCATACGGTTCCAGGCATCGAGCGCGGCGATCTTGTAGGCCTCGGCCAGCGTCGGGTAATTGAAGGTGTTTTCGACGAAATACTCCAGCGTACCACGCAGATTGAGAACGGCCTGACCGATGTGAACCAGTTCGGTCGCCCCCTCGCCCACAATATGACATCCCAGAAGCCGGCGGGTCTTGAGCGAGAAGATCATCTTCAGCATGCCGGTATCGAGGCCCATGATGTGGCCGCGTGACGTTTCGCGGAAACGGGCAACGCCGCACTCGTAGGGAATGCCGCGTTCCTTGATCTCCTCCTCGGTCATGCCGACGGTTGAAATTTCCGGAACCGCATAGATACCGTAGGGAAAATACTCTGGCGGATCGTAGGCCTTTTCTCCCAAAGCCTGACAGGCTGCAATGCGCCCCTGCTCCATGGATGTCGAGGCAAGGCTCGGAAAACCGATGACATCTCCAGCCGCATAGATATGCGGTACGTCGGTCTGAAAAGTCATCGGATCGACCTTCAGACGACCACGGTGGTCCACTTCCAGGCCGCAGCTTTGCAGGTTCAGGTTCGGGGTCGCGCCCATGCGCCCTGCCGCAAACAGGATGACGTTGGACCGGACACTACGGCCGCCTTCCAGCGTGATTTCACATTCTGCGGGACCGTGTTTTTCGATCTTCTGGACTTTTGCCCCGAAGCGCAGCGCAATTCCGCGGTCTCGGAGCTGATGCGTGAAATCGGCAACGAGCTCCTTGTCCAGGAAGTCGAGCATCGTTTCACGCGGCTCGATCAGCGTCACGTGTACATCGAGCGCGGAAAATATCGAGGCATATTCGACACCGATAACACCTGCGCCGATGACAGCGACCGACCGGGGCAATTCGCCAAGCTCGAGGATCTCGTCGCTATCGAGAACATACTCGCCATCAAAGGGAACATAGTCGGGGCGGAAGGGCTTGGTGCCGACGGCGATGATGAACTTGTCCGAGGTAATGAAATGAACTTCCCCGGCATCGCCCTCCACTTCGATCTTGTGCGGCTCGATGAACCTTGCCTCGCCCCGGATCGTATCGACCTTGTTTCGGGCAAACTGGTGCTCAAGAACCTCGACCTCGTGATTGAGGGTGATGTGCAACCGCGCACGAAGGTCCGCAGCCGTCAGGTCTTCCTTCACCCGGTAGGAGCGACCGTAGAAGCCTCGTTCGCGCCATCCGGTCAGGTTGAGCACGGTCTCACGCAAAGTCTTGGAAGGAATGGTCCCGGTGTGCACCGAAACGCCGCCGACCCGCCGTCCGCGTTCCACCACCAGAACATTGTATCCGAATTTTGCCGCCTGAATCGCCGCCCGGCGCCCGGCCGGTCCGCTGCCGATCACAACCAGATCGTAGTGTTCCATGTGCCCCTCACTGCCAGTTTTCTGTCAGCCACTTGGCCTCCGTTCGTGCGGAGGCACCTTGTTGAAAATCGCTGCACTGCAAAAACAGCATCTTGGCGGAAGGGTCAAGAAGGCAAGCGGAAAATGAAGGTTTTCCGTGAGCTTTGGTGGAGAAGCCGGTCGTGACCAGAACTTGTATCCAGGTTGCAAGACAAACACGGTCGGTCGTCTATATACTCGCCATCGATGAGATTCTCGGTCTCTGCCGAGCCATTCCCCTCACATTTCATGCGACCTTTCAGGAAGCTGAAGTTCGAGAGCGAAACGTAAATATGAAGGACCTTCACGACAACCAGGCGTGAACGGGTTTCCCAACACTGAAAGGGTCGACCACCGAAATGGGATCATCGCCTTCCCAGACGGCGTGCCGGGCAATGGCATTGCTTGAATGTATTACAGTCAGGCTGCCGCATGCGTTGGTTCTATTCAGTGCGATGCTGCTGTCGCCTATCGATAACGCGAAGGCGGAACAATCCGGCCAATGCCCGATGCATGAAGAGATCGTTCTTGCAGCGGAAGATGCCTTTTTTCCCTATTCAGGCCTTCATGACGGAGAGCTACGCGGATTTGCAGTGGATCTAGTAACCGCTGCCTTGAGCGCAAAACACTGCGACGTCACGCTCCACGTCATGCCGTACAACAGGTGCATACGTGAGGTCGCCCAGGGCAGACAGCTTGGCTGCTTCGACACCACCGGCTCGGATGAAAACAAGCGCAATTACATTTTTCACCAGACACCGCTGTTTTTCGGAAAGATCCTGGTTTACAGCCATCCGGACAACACGGCGAAATTTCATCCCGATTTCTTGAAAGACAAGACCTTCTCCGTGGTCAGAGGGTACACCTACACCGATGCCTTCGATGCCGATGAGACGATCTCGAAGGTTGAAGTGGATTCCGATCTGCAGACACTTGCGCTGGTAGCGAAGAGGCGAACCGACTACGCCGTCGCCTACGAAAAGGTTGCCGACTTTCACATCAACAACAGTCAGGATCTCATTTCCCCAGCCCCCAAGGCTGTCCACGAACTCGCAAGGTTCGGTCTTTTCGTGTCGTTTTCCAAATTGACGCCCGAGCGCTCTAGCGCGGTAGCAGCCCTTCTCGATGAGGGACTGCACGCCATACAGGAGAATGGGACTTATGATGATATCGATGCAGCCTGGGACGAATGGCTGAAGCACGGTCTGAAGGATGGGCGCCCCGCGCCGCACTGGAAAAGCCGGTAAAACGTCAGGTAGTCTTTTTTCATTGCCATCCAGAAGCGTATAATCTATCCCTCTTGCCATGAACATGAACCTGAAAGCAGCTTGGTGGTGGCGTCGCGCGAAATAGGCGGCCAGCGATCAATCATGCTCTGAAGGGATCGAGTATCAAACCAAAGGCCGCCGCGGGACACCGCTGGCGGCCTTGGTTCTTTATAAGGCCGTCACAAAGGCAGCCACCAGAACGGGACCAGAGACATGCCGGTGCTGGCAGACCAGACCTATGAAACCGATTGCGGGATCACCATCCTGCGCACATCGCGCCCTTCCGACTACGAAACCGGAACGTCGGAATGGATCGACCGGCTGGATGCCGAGATGGGGGCGGTCCTTTCCTCCTCCTATGAATATCCCGGACGGTATACTCGCTGGGACATGGCGCTGGTGAACCCGCCCCTGGTGATGGAAGCAACGGACAGAAACGTCGAGGTCCGTGCTCTGAACGACCGCGGCGGCCTGCTGCTGCCGGCAATTGCCGAAGTGCTGAAAAAACATGACGATGTGGACACGTTCAATGTCGACACCGGCAAGATCCAGCTAACGGTCAAGCGGCCCGACCGGTTGTTCAACGAGGAAGAACGCTCACGCCAGCCGTCTACCTTTTCGATAATCCGTGCCCTGAAGGACATGTTCGCCTGTGGCGATGACCAGCTCGGGCTTTACGGCGCCTTCGGCTATGACGTTGCCTTTCAGTTCGAACCCATCGAACAGAAGCTCGACCGACCGGACGACCAGCGCGACGTCGTCCTGTTTTTGCCGGATGAGATCCTGATCGTCGATCACCACGGCAAGCGCGCCTACGTGCTGGAATATGACTTTGTTGTCGGTGGTCGTACCACCAAGGGCATGGAGCGGACGGGAGCCAAGCAGCAGTATACGCCGGCGAACCGTGACCCTGGCCGCGGTGATCATGAATCCGGCGAATATGCAAAGCTCGTCGAGAAGGCCAAGGACTACTTCCGCAGGGGCGATCTGTTCGAGACCGTGCCTGGCCAGACCTTCTACGAGCCCTGTGCCAATCCACCGTCCGCCGTTTCGCGGCGCCTCGCCCAGATCAACCCTTCCCCCTATTCATTCTTCTTCAATCTCGGCAATCAGGAATATCTCGTCGGCGCTTCGCCGGAAATGTACGTGCGGGTCACCGGAGGTCGCCGGGTGGAAACCTGCCCGATTTCCGGAACGATCCGGCGCGGCAAGAACGCCATTGAAGACGAAGCCCAGATCCGCAAGCTGCTGAACTCTGCCAAGGACGAAGCGGAACTGACCATGTGCTCCGATGTCGACCGCAACGACAAGAGCCGCGTCTGCGTTCCCGGCTCCGTTCGGGTGATCGGGCGGCGGCAGATCGAGATGTACTCCCGCCTGATCCATACGGTGGACCACATAGAAGGCATCCTGCGCGAAGACATGGATGCGCTCGATGCTTTCCTCTCCCACACCTGGGCGGTAACCGTGACAGGCGCACCCAAACGCTGGGCCATGCAGTTTATCGAAGACCACGAAAAGTCCCCACGCGCCTGGTATGGCGGCGCAATTGGTGCCGTGCTCTTTAATGGAGACATGAACACCGGCCTGACGTTGCGCACCGTGCGCATCAAGGATGGCACAGCCCAGATCCGTGCCGGCGCGACCCTGCTGTACGACAGTGTTCCGGAAGACGAGGAAGCCGAAACCGAACTGAAGGCGGAAGCCATGCGGGCAGCCGTTCGCGAGGCCGGTCTTGCCGTCAACGCGCAGGAGAAGCGCGAGGACCGGAAACCCGGCAAAGGTATGAAGATCCTGCTGGTCGACCACGAAGACAGTTTCGTGCACACGCTTGCCAACTATTTCCGCCAGACCGGCGCAGATGTCGTTACCTACCGAACCCCGGTGGCAGACCACGTCTTTCACGACGTCAATCCGGATCTGGTGGTCCTGTCTCCCGGCCCAGGCAATCCCAAGGACTTCGACTGTGCCGCCACCATCGGCCGAGCTCGCGCGCGCGCCTTGCCTATTTTCGGTGTCTGCCTCGGGCTGCAGGCGCTCTCCGAATACTTCGGGGCGGAACTGGGCCAGCTTGACGTACCGATGCACGGCAAGCCTTCGCCGATTTCCGTTTCCGGAAACTCGCTGCTGTTTGAAGGCCTCAACGCCCCGGTGGTCGTCGGCCGCTACCACTCGCTTTACGCCAAACGGGAAACGGTGCCGGCAGATATCCGCGTGACTGCGGAAACCGACGACGGGATCGTGATGGCGATAGAACACGAGAAAGAAGCGATCGCGGCGGTGCAATTCCATCCGGAGTCGATCATGTCTCTGGATCAGGATGCCGGCCACAAGATTATAGAAAACGTGGTTACACGCCTTGTTGCGTCAAAAGACCAACAGGTGGCTGCAGCTTCCTGATTTGCGAGCAGCAGGGCAATGTCAGCCCTCTCCAAACGTTGAAATCCCGAACGGCGCCGTTGATGGCGCCGTTTCACTTTTTCCATTCAACGTCTTGTTTCTCAATACCGTTTACCCACGCGCGCGAAAAGTGCCGGTCCATTTCGTTCCTGAAACTTGATGTTCCTCATCTGAAAATTTCGTGACTGAAAAATCAGGAACGATACCGGGTGTCATTGCATTTTCTCCCCGACCGCCTCAACGGCACGGACCTCAAGTCAGGTTTCAGCGAGTTGCAGGTGTCTCACGAAGCAAAGGAGAAAACCAATGCTTACCCTTAAGAAGACAATCGTTCCGCTCATGAGCGCATTCATCGCCTCCACGGCAATGGTCAGCTTCGCACAGGCGGAAGATCCTTGCGGCAGCGACGGAAGCGGCGACAAGCCAATTGTTGCATGTCCTGAAGCAAACGCAGCAGCTGCGGCTGACGCACCGGTTGATGCCCCCAAGGCAATGGTGGGCGATCTTGACGGTGACGAACCGTTGACCGCCGAACAGCAGGTTGAAGGCCGTGTTGAAAACCACGCTTCAACCAAAATGGACCTGGACGGCAATCAGGCAACCAACCAGCCGCTCATGGACAAGACCGACGGCAACGATTCCTAATTGAGCCGTCGAAAAACAGTCGCGCCGAACCGGCGCGGCTTTTTTTCTTTCAACTCCCGGCACCCTCGTGATTTTTGTCACGATTTTTCCCGCAACCTGAGGTAAAGCTGACGCAGTTTTTTTGAAGGAGATTTTCCTTGCATATTCTGCTTGCAGCTCTTGGCATTTTAGCCGCTGGCGCTTTTTGGATCTATCGAGTTCGCAGGGTCGCCGACAACACCAGGGTGGTGCTTGATGCTGCTCAAGACATCAAGGCAGCCGCGCGGCGTTTCGGGTTCAGGACACGAGCAAACCAGCACCCGGCGGAAGGTGTCGATGACCCTCGTGTTTCGGCTGCTGCTCTCCTGGTCCTCGTCGCCGAAACCGATGGCGGCATTTCCAGAGCCGAACAGGATATGATCCTGGAACAGCTTCAGTCGGTGTTTGCAATGCCTGCCGGTGAAGTGGAGGAACTGTTCCAGTTTGCCAAATGGCTCGCCAATCAGAGCAGCAATCCGGACGACATGATCCGGCGCCTCATCAAACGTACGGTAAATCTTGGCGGTCGCGACACTCTGCCAGATTTGATCCGCATGGTCAGTGCGGTGGGAAAGGCCGACACCGGACCCCTTACAGACGACACCCAACAAGTGATCGAGCGTCTCAAACAACTGAATGCCTGAGATCTAATTTTACGTTACGTAACTTTAGTATCGAAAGATAAGTTCTGCATCTTCGTTTCGCATGTTTCAGCATGATTTGAAGACTGCTTTGCCAAAAGAAAGTTGATTAACAGATTACAACAGAGTTCTATAGATATACGCAGTCTGGTTTATTCAGCCTTCACTGTTGAAAAGTATAAATACCAAATCCTGTCAAAACAGGTTTCAGGGAGACATGATGGCCGTAAGCGTACCAGAGGCAAGGACACGCAGGGTTCGGTCGTGGGGTGACGCATGCCGCTGCCTCGTGGCGGCAGCCATTCTGATGTTTCCCTTTTATGGTCAACCTTCCGCTGCCGAAGACGGCGCGTCGTTGAAGAACCACATCCTCGGTCTTGGAACCTGCCCTCCCTGGAACCCGCAATCGGTCGAAATCTGCCGTTACAGTGTGGACAAGGTGATGTCCTCACTGGCCCCAAGGCTCGACGCCGGGCCAGACCGGCAACACTTGCTTGTCAACGAGGGCGCCAGTGCTGCCGCTCTCAAACTCAAGGCAACCGAACTTGCCAACAAGCTCGGACCTGAAGACCGGCTGGTGATCTATGCCAACTTGCCACTTGGTGTTGTCGAGGCAACCGGCACCGCTGACCAAACCAACTATGCGCTGGAGCTCTGGGCCAGTGCCAAGCCCGAGACAACGCTTCAGGCGATCAGCGACGGAACCTGGATGTCTGCTTCCGCGTTTGCGGCACTGATCCACGCCATTCCTGCTGGTGAAGTCATTTTGATACTCGACACCAACAATCCTCAAGCGTTCGACCTTGGCCTTCTTGAACATCATGCGGTCGATAACAAGAACAGGCCGGAAGCGTTGGTCATTTCCTCTGGTCCAGGCCAGTCAGCCAATTATTCCGCAGACCGCACGATTTCGCTGTTCGGAAAGCATCTCGCTGTCGCATTGCACGCTGGCGAAGGCACGCTGCAAGACATCGTGACGACGGCTGTCAACGGCACCCGGCAGGCGGCCATTCCCATCTGCGCGGAACTCAAGGAAAAGCGCGGCGAGACAACCGAACCGCAGCCCGACTGCACCCAGGTGCCGGAAATACACGATCCGGATGCCCTGCTGAACAGGACCGTGCTTCTGCCACTGTCGGAATCCAACGTGAACTGAAGCAGGCGTCTAGCTGGCCAGGTTCTTCTGGTTGGCCGCTTCAAACACCTGCAGCCCGCCGAACTTCAGCCGATCGAGCGCCTCACTCACTTCTTCCGGGATACTCCGGACAAGTTTGGACGTCGGTGCGGGCATTCCGATCAGATAACCCTGAGCTTCGTGGCATCCGCGCTGTGCCAACAGGCAGAGCTTTTCCGTGTCTTCCACGCCTTCGGCGACGACGCGCATCTTGAGAGCCTTGCCGAGCCTGACCACCGTTTCGATGATCGCCAATGAACCGTAATTGCGCTGTGCTTCGGAAACGAAGGACCGGTCGATCTTGATGCAATCGAAGGGAAAGCGGCTCAGGTAGCTGAGGGACGAATAACCGACGCCGAAATCGTCCAGCGCTATTTTCACCCCGATTTCCTTCAGGCGTGTCAGCACCGCCAATGCTCTGGCGTCGTCTTCAATCAGGGTGTTTTCTGTGATTTCCAGTTCGATCCGTCCTGCCGGAACACCTGACGTTTCGATGGCTCTGCGAACGTCATCGACAAAATCCCGATCACGGAACTGAACCGGGCTGACGTTGATGCTGATGCTGGCAGTCGTGATTGTCGAGGAGGCTATCCTCAAGGCTTCAGCCAACACATACTTGCCGATCAGAACGATCTGTCCGGAAGCCTCCGCGACGGGAATGAACTCGGCAGGACTGACAAGTCCTCGCTCGGGATGGTTCCAGCGGATGAGCGCTTCATAGCTGACGATACGCGCGGTTGCCAGGCACATGCGCGGCTGGAAAAACAACTCGAATTCGCCCGCCGAGAGTGCCGTATTCATGTCCTTTTCCAAGGCCCTGCGCTGACGGACTTCATCCCCCATGCCCGGCTGGAAGACACAATAGGTATGCCGTCCGCCGTTCTTGGCATTGTAAAGCGCGATGTCGGCATTGGAGATGACCTGGTCTTCGGCGTCGTATCCGGTCATCAGCGCAACACCGATGCTTGCACCCGGTTTCAGAATTAGCCCGTGACCACAGTCGATCGGCTCCGACAGGGACTTGACCAGACGCATGGCCATATCCTCTGCCTGATTGGCGAATTGGATGCCGTTCTGGATGATCGCAAACTCATCGCCGCCGAGGCGTGAAACGGTATCGCCGTGGCGGCACGAGTGGCGCAAACGCTCGGCGGTGACCCGGATAACGATGTCACCGACCGGGTGACCGTGCAGATCATTGATATCCTTGAAGCGGTCCAGATCGATGATCAGAAGGGCTGCCGACATACCGTGCTGCTTGCACTTGCCGATGGTCTGTTTGAGCTCGGCATTGAAGACGGCGCGATTGGGCAAGTCCGTCAACGGATCGTGCTGGGCAAGGTGCAGGATCTGTGCCTCAGCCTTCTTGCGCTCCCTCAGGTCAACCAGAGCGGAGACGCGGGTCGGAATGCCGCGATAGGAAATGACACGGGTGCGGATCTCGACGGGCACACGCTCGCCGGAGCGGTTGATCAGAGTGACTTCCCTCGGTTCCTTTTCCGCCTTGACCAGATGCTCCTCGAGCGTGCCGGCGAGTTCATTATCGACAAACTCGTACAGTCCGCGCATCTCGAGTTCGTCGATCGGATAGCCGATGAGATCCTCGAAGGTCTTGTTACCGTCCAGGATCCGTCCGTCGACCGAAATGACGATTGCATCGAATGTGGCGTTGGCAAGGGCCGACAGTCGTTCGGCCTCTTCGCGCGTGCGCTTGGCATCTGCGGCACGATTGTGAGCCTGTTCCTCATTCTGAACGGTATCCATGAGCGCATTGAACAGTCGCGTCAGGCGCTCTGAATCATCGCCCTTGGCAACTTCCAGCCTCATGGAAAGGTCCGCCTTGCCGGCAATCAGGCGATCAAGGGCATCTTCCACATGTCCGATACCGAGCCGCGTGCCGTGCTCCGCCTCGTTGAGGCCAAGATCCTCGCTTGCAAGGTCGAGCCGGATCGGCTGCATCTTGTTCAGGACGGACAGGACAAGCCAACCGGACCCGAAACTCCAGACAAAGCAGGCAAGCGCTCCGGTGAACTGGACCAGAAACTGCGGCAGATGAGCTCCCAGCGGCAACTGGTCTGCTGGTGCCAGAAGCGCCAGGCCCAGCGTACCGGCAACGCCTGAAAATCCGTGTACGCTGATTGCGCCGACGGGATCGTCAATCTTCAGGACACGTTCCAGAAGGACCGCACCGAGAATGGCAACGGCACCACCGGCAGCGCCGATCACCAGTGCACCGACCGGGGTCAGAAGATGGCAACCGGCCGTGACGGCAACCAGGCCACCCAATAGCCCCGAGATCGAGTTTTCCGGCAGAATGACCTTGTCTTTCTGCCGGCCAAGAAGATACCCCGCCCCGGTGCCAGCCGCGGCGGCGAGAACGGTGTTGGCAAGGATCATCGGCACATGCCAGGAGGCGGCAAGTGTGGAGCCGCCGTTGAAGCCAAGCCAGCCGACAAAAAGGATCAACGCACCAGACGTTGCAAGAACGGAACTGTGGCCCTGAATGCGATAGGCACGCCCGTCGGCTCCGAAGCGGCCGGATCTCGGCCCCAGGGTCACACAGGCAGCCAGCGCGATCCATGCGCCCGTGCCATGGACCACCGTTGACCCCGCGAAATCGACAAAGCCGATGTTGGCAAGCATTGCCGTGGCATCTGAAAACAGCGCCTGTCCCCAGGCCCAATGCGCAAACACAGGGTAGATCAGCCCGGCGGTCAGCACGGAACACCAGATGTACGCCGAAAGGCGCATGCGTTCAGCCACCGCACCGGAAATGATCGTTGCCGCCGTACCGCAGAACATGACCTGGAAGGCGAAGATGGTCAGGCCCCAGGGATCAAGGTCGGACAGACCGAACAACCGCGTATCAAATCCCGCAAACCAGCTTCCGCCGGCGCCGAATGCCAGCGAAAAGCCAAAGACCGCAAAGATCAGAACGGAGACAGCGAGATCGAGAAGGTTCTTCTGGGCAACGTTGATCGAGTTCTTGGAACGGACGAGGCCAGCTTCCAGCAACATGAAGCCAACTTGCATCAACAAAACCAGCCCGGCTGCAAACAGCACCCAGACCATGTCCAGGCTCTTCTGGAAAGTCGCCAGCTCCATTGTCTGCGCGGCCATTGCCGGCCCCGCCACCAGAATACCGGCACCGCAGAGAACGGATCTAGTGTATGCCGCCCGGCTCATGATGTATTTGCCCCGTCGTTCGAAAACACAGGCATGATTTCGCCGAGAGGTTAATTCTGTCTTGCTAATTTTGTCAGGTCTTTTACTGCAAAACGGGTGCCCATTTCTTCAGCAATCTCGCCTAAGTTCAAATGAACAAAAATCTAAATTTAACTAACTGAAATAATTGATCAAATTCGCCTCAACCACGCCAGCGCCAACGCAGTACCGGGCATATTCCCGCAGAAAACATGCTCAAAATTAAAGCAGCTAACAATCTGTAAAACCTGAAGAATTTCTGCTGCCACTTGCCAGCAGGCGGTTTCACATCAACTCACACAAGTGGATTGCAGGGGCATCTAATTCAGCGGCAATGCAGTGTTCTAACCGGAAGTCCCATCAGGGAGCGCACATGCCCGCCCGGCAATGGCCTCTCCAGTTCCAGCAACAGCTGCCTCCGCCTGGCGCACCGCTACCACACCCTTGAGCCGGGCAGTCAGCCACGTCCAGTCTTGAGGATCCACCCTCACCTCTCCCGTTGCGCTTCGTGGAGGGATTTCCCGGAAGCCATCATCCTGGGCGTCGGCAATCGCAAAGCGGAAAACATAGTTCGGGGTCATGCCCATGCGCAGATCGGAGATGACGAGCTTTCCGTCGTCTAGTTCGGCCCTGTAGTAGCCACGGCTGAACCAGTCCAGTTTCCGGAAGGCCTGCGTATCTTCAACACAGGCAACGAGTTCCGGGTGTCGAGGATGGGTATAGATCTCCGGTTTCCCGCCCTCGTCCAGAAGCGAATAATACAGATTGTCGTAGCGGTCTTCCTGAAGGCCGATGACCTTCCAGACGAGAATGTTGAAGGGAGCGGCAATTGCAAAAACTTTGTCCGGAAGAATGCCTTCCTGCCTGAACAGATCCTGAGCTTTCTGCTCGACATGACGCTGAAGGACGACGCTCAGGCCAAGATATCCGGTCGAAACCACCAGTGCAGCCGTCATCCAGGCCTGAAAGCGCCGTGTCCAGTTTTTCCTGAACAGAGCCCAGATCACGACAGCCAGAAGAGGCAGAGTATAGAGCGGATCAATAATAAACACCGACCCGACGCCGACGGGATCCGGATAAAAAGGCCAGAACAGACGCGTGCCGTAGACCGTCATTGCATCAATGCCTGCATGGGTGGCAAGACACAGGAAGACAGTGAGCCAGGTCAGCCAGCGGTAGTCCCTCAGGCCCTTGAACAGTCTTATCAGCCCCTCGCCCAACAATGGCGCCGCCAATGCATGTACAAAGACCGAATGGGTCCAGCCGCGATGGTAGACGAAACTGTCGATTGGATCATCATAGGGGATCAGGACATCCAGATCCGGCAACGTCCCAAGGGCCCCGCCGATAAGAGCAGCCTTTCTGGGGCCAAGTTTTTTGCCAAGGAGTGCTGTGGAGACGGCTGCGCCGAGAACAAACTGGGTAAGAGAATCCATCTACTGCCTTGGATCTGAACCGGAAGATAAGCCGGATATGTGCGGCGGAAGCATGCGAATGACAAGGGTATTGGGCGAATTGATTTCCCGAACAACCAACAAGCCTTCAGGCTGAAGCGATTGTCTTGCCTTGTCATAACCTTGAAATGACAAACGCCCCACGGCCTATCGGGCGCAGGGCGTTGCAGTTGCAGTTTGCCAAAATTCAGTTCAGCTCGTTGTCAGTCAACAACCCGGAAGGCGCCTTTGGAAGCGCTGGTGGTCAGTTTGGCGTAGGCGCGAAGTGCCGTTGAAACCTTGCGCTTGCGGATCTCGACCGGCTTCCAGGCTTGATCGCCCTTTGCTTCCATTGCAGCGCGGCGTTCGGCAAAGACTGAATCCGGCAGATCGACCTTCAGAACACGGTTCGGAATATCGATCACGATAGGATCGCCTTCCTCGACCAGTCCGATAGCACCGCCTTCGGCAGCTTCCGGAGAAATGTGGCCAATGGACAGGCCCGAAGAACCACCCGAGAAACGGCCATCGGTGATCAACGCGCAGGCTTTGCCGAGTCCCTTGGACTTCAGGTAGCTGGTCGGATAGAGCATTTCCTGCATGCCCGGACCACCGCGCGGACCTTCGTAGCGGATCAGCACCACGTCGCCTTCCTTGACCTTGTTGGTCAGGATCGCGGAGACGGCACTGTCCTGGCTCTCGAAGATCCGAGCCGGACCGGAAAACTTCAGGATGCTTTCATCAACACCGGCAGTCTTCACCACACAGCCATCCTCGGCAATGTTGCCGTAAAGCACGGCGAGGCCGCCATCCTTGCTGTAGGCATGTTCCGCCTCGCGGATGACACCGGTCTTGCGGTCGATGTCGAGATCGTCCCAGCGACGCTCCTGGCTGAAGGCAACCTGTGTCGGCACACCGCCCGGTGCTGCACTGAAGAACTTGTGCACGCTCTCGGAGTTCGTCTGGCGGATATCCCAACGCGAGAGTGCTTCCTTCATCGTGGCCGAATGAACTGTCGGAAGGTCCGTGTGCAGCAGCCCTGCCCGGTCCAGTTCGCCGAGAATACCCATGATGCCGCCCGCCCGGTGGACGTCTTCCATGTGGATGTTTTCGACCGCGGGCGCGACCTTGCACAGCACCGGAACCTGTTTCGACAGGCGGTCGATGTCATCGATGGTGAAGCCGATTTCGCCTTCATGGGACGCTGCCAGAAGGTGCAGGATCGTGTTGGTGGATCCGCCCATGGAGATATCGAGGCTCATGGCGTTTTCGAACGCCTTGAAGTTCGCAATGTTCCGCGGCAGCACGCTTTCGTCGTCCTGCTCGTAGTAGCGTTTAGCAAGATCGACGATCAGATGCCCAGCTTCCACGAAAAGCCGTTCGCGATCTGCGTGGGTTGCCAGCGTCGAGCCGTTGCCCGGCAAGGCCAGACCAAGGGCTTCCGTCAGGCAGTTCATGGAGTTCGCCGTGAACATGCCCGAGCAGGATCCGCATGTCGGGCAGGCATTCTGTTCCATTGTCAGAACGTCTGCATCGGACATCCGGTCGTCGGCAGCGGCAATCATCGCGTCGATCAGGTCGACAGACTTGGCAACGCCATTTTCCAGCACCACCTTGCCGGCTTCCATCGGCCCGCCGGAAACGAAGACAACCGGAATGTTGAGCCGCATGGCAGCGTTCAGCATGCCCGGGGTAATCTTGTCGCAGTTGGAAATACAGACAAGCGCATCCGCGCAATGGCCGTTGACCATGTATTCGACCGCATCGGAAATCACTTCGCGCGAGGGCAGCGAATAGAGCATGCCATCGTGTCCCATGGCGATACCGTCATCGACCGCGATGGTGTTGAATTCCTTGGCGACACCGCCAGCCTTTTCCACTTCTCTGGCAACCAGCTGGCCGAGGTCCTTCAGATGGACGTGGCCCGGCACAAACTGTGTGAAGGAGTTGGCGATGGCAATGATCGGCTTGCCGAAGTCGTCGTCCTTCATGCCGGTCGCGCGCCAAAGGCCGCGCGCACCAGCCATATTGCGGCCGTGAGTGGATGTTCTGGAACGATACGGGGGCATTTTCGTTTCTCCCTACGTGTGCAGGCCTTTGTCCCTCCGGCGCGACGTGCTGCCGGAGCGGATCAGGTTTCCGCGCCCGATTTAGCTCTGATATGGGTTTGACAGGTTTTTTTGCCGAACGAAAGGCCGGAATGGGAAAAAAGAGTACGCTCCGGTACGGTTACCAGTCACAGCCGCGGCCGATGCTGAAATCACGCCGGTTTATTGCCTTCGATATGCCCCCGGCGACGTCCCGACAATCCGTTTGAAGGCCCGTGCAAATGCTGCTTCGGACTCGTAGCCGAGCCCGATGGCAATCTCCGCCAGTGTACGCTTTCCTTCCTTCAGATCCATTTGCGCCAATTGCATGCGCCAATGCAGGGCATACTGCATGGCACCTTCTCCGGTCAGTTGCTTGAAGCGCGCGGCAAACGCGGATCGTGACATACCAGCCCTTTCCGCCAACCTGGCAATGGTCCAGCCTTCCTGCGGAGCCCGGTGAAAGGCCTGCAGGGCCCGCCCGATCTTCGGATCGCGCAAGGCTGCAAACCAACCTGTTGCAAGCGCCTCGTTGCTCTGCAGCCACGCCCGGATCGCCTGTACGACGAGAATATCCGTCAGGCGTGTCAGCACCGTTTCTCCGCCCGGCTGCGGATTACGCGCCTCTTCTGCCAGGTATTTCAACGTACTGTAGATCCATGGGCCGGCGTGCTGAGCGAAGGTGTCCAATCGTATGACGGGGGGCAACAGCTGCTGCAGTCGTTCGGCAGCCGCGTGGTCGAGCTTCAACACACCACAGGTCATCCGGGTCACGGCCCCGCCCCCACCAAAAATCATGGTTTCGTAGGACGGGCTGTGGCGGATGGCAGGAATGTCGAACAGAGGCGTCGCGACAGCTTCGGCATCACTACTCATGACAACCGGTTTGCCATGCGGCAACAGCACAAGCTGCCCGGCGGTCAAGGAAATCGTCTCGCAGTGCTCGGTCTGCAGCAAACAACTCCCCTCGGTCACCACCAGAAGAACCATCTGTCCACCCATGTCCGGAACATCAATCGCCCAGGGAGCTGACAGTTCAGGATTGCAGTAGAAGGTTCCCGTGAGCCGCAGAAGATGCAACACATCGCCAAGCGGGGCAAAATCCAGCGAAGGCGAGGATTGGTCAGCTTGCAAGACCGGGCTCGGCAAGGACATCAGAAACTCCCTCTTGAACGCTGGTCACCTGCCCAGAAATCTGGACGATCTGCAAGTTTTCTTATTCTTTATATCATAGATCATCTGGCACTCGTATCAGATCCTGGTTTCCAGTTCAAACGAACCGGAGACAGCCAATGAACACCCTGAGCAAAAAAGCCGCCCTCGCCCTGTCCGCCCTGACCTTTCTGGTGATCGGCTCCCTGATCGTCTTTGCGCCGGAGCTTCTGTTTTCTTCAAACGGAATAACCCTCAATCCTTCCGCGGCGATGATGAGCGAGGTTCGCTCACCCGGCGTCCTCATCTTGCTGGCGTGTTTCGCCGCTTCGATGGGTCTTTTCTACCGTTCGTGGGAGACAATCGGATTGCTGGTGTCCGCCGCCTTACTGCTTGGCTATGGCACAGGCCGGCTTGTCAGCCTGGCCCTCGACGGCATGCCCCCTGCACCACTTGTCGCCGCGACCGCAGTGGAGTTGGGACTTGGCTGCTGGTGTGCCGCTCACCTGCTTGTCAGCAGGGCAAATACCCCTTTGCACGCATAAAAAGAAAGCCGGTGCGGGTCGAAACCCTGCACCGGCTATCCTTCAGACCGCCCCGGAGGGGGTGGATGTCGGGCGGCCCGAAACCTTCTGGATTACTCCGCCGCGACAGACGCTTCTGCCAAGGTGGGATAATCCGTGTAGCCTTTTTCGCTGCCGCCATAGAGCGTATCGGTATCCAGCGCGTTCAGCGGAGCATTCTTCTCCAGCCGCTCGACCAGATCCGGATTGGAAATGAACGGACGGCCGAACGCGACCAGATCGACTGCGCCTGTTTCCACTGCCTCGATTGCGGAAGCACGGTCGTAACCGTTGTTGCCCATATGGGCGCCGTCGAAGAGTGCGTAGAGAGCTGACAAATCACCACCGTCCGGGATATCGCGCGGACCACCGGTCTGGCCTTCAACCAGATGCAGGTAGGCAAGACCATAGCCGTTGAGCAATTTGATCGCGTGCGAGAAGGTCGCTTGCGGATTGCTGTCGGCAATGTCGTTGGCGCTGGAGAACGGGCTCAGCCTGATGCCGACCCGGTCACCACCCAGCACACCAACAACGGCATCCATGACTTCCTTCAGGAAGCGGGTCCGGTTCTCGATGGATCCGCCGTAGGCATCGTCACGCTTGTTGGAGCCGTCGCGCAGGAACTGGTCGATCAGATAACCGTTGGCAGCGTGCACCTCGACACCGTCGAAGCCAGCTTTCTTCGCGTTTTCGGCGGCTTTTCTATAGTCCTCGACAATGCCCGGGATCTCGCTGGCGTCCAGCGCACGCGGTGTCGGCGTATCGACGAATTGCGTTCCGTCAAACGTCTTGGATTTTGCAGCAATTGCAGAAGGAGCCACCGGATCTGCGCCACCCGGCTGGAGAACCGGATGCGAAATACGGCCGACATGCCAGAGCTGGATGACAATCTTGCCACCTTTTGCATGAACCGCATCAGTGACTTTCTTCCAGCCCGCGACCTGCGCATCTGAATAGATGCCCGGCGTCCATGCATATCCCTTGCCCTGCGGCGAGATCTGCGAGGCCTCGGTGATGATCAATCCTGCTCCGGCACGCTGATCGTAATATTTCACTGTCAGATCATGCGGTGCATCGTCTTCGTGCCGGGCCCGGTTGCGGGTCAACGGTGCCATCACGATACGGTTCTTCAGTTCGATTGCCCCTGCCTTTGCGGGCGAAAACAGTTTTGCTTCTGACATGTTCTTCTTTCCTTTTGAAGTTTGTCTGCTTCACTATTTCTGGACTAAACAGTCCAATATTATGCGCACAACTCCGTGGTTCTTCATGAACGCTTCCACACCGCCCGGGCGATTATGGCATCAGGACGGTCCGTGCCTGCTTCAGGGTTCTGGCAATCCGCTCTGCCGGAACTCCAGCCTTGCGCAGCGCCAGAGTTCCAATGGCAAGCGATGAATAGGCGCTCGCCCTATCCCGGACAGCATCCGGGTTGTCCGGGTCGATCGCCCTGGCAAAGAGGTCTTCGATGTTTTCCAGGTGACGACGGCCAATCTCGGCAACCTTGTCGTCATGGGGGGCAAGTTCGGTGATGCAATTGACCAGAAGGCAACCCCTTGGGCCCCCTTTCGGATCGGACAAAGCCTGCATCATCGCGTCCACCGCGTCATCTTCAGCGGTTTCGGCAACTTCCTTCAGGCCACGGATTCCATTTTTGGAATAATGCTCCAGAGCTCGCAAAAACAGCGTCTGCTTGCAGCCGAAAGTCGCGTAGAAACTGGAACGGCTAAGCCCCATTGCCTTGGTGAGATCGTCCAGAGAAGTCGCTTCAAAGCCCTTCTGCCAGAAAACATGCATGGCCGCCTCAAGCGCCGCGGCTTCATCGAAGCTGCGCGGCCTGCCCGGACCTGACGTGCGTTTTTCCGAGCCGGAAATATGGACCTCTGCGTTTCTCATGCCTCTGATATGGACTACGCAGTCCAGAATGCAAGAGGAGCAAGTCCGATTTCTGGACTGATCGTTTCAGATTATCCCGATACCTGGTCTGTGCAGGATAAAATTACATACGGCACGAACCGGCATAGGCATCGCCGACATCGTCGAAGACCCGGGCAACGGCTTCCATCTCATAGAGCTTGCTGGTGCGCCGGACCCCTTCCACAATATAGAAATCCTGAATGGGAAACTGGTTGGAATTGAAGCGGAAGTCGCCTCGAACGCTTTCAAAGGGAGCCGCACTGATAGCCGAGATCAACGCTTCCTGGTCCTTGATGCCCCCGGTCAGTTCCAGGGCAAAATGGATCAGCTTGGCAGCATCATAGCCCTGCGCAGCGTAGACCGAGGGCTCGTACTTGTAGGCCTTACTGAACTCCCGCACGAACCTCTTGTTGGCCGGATTATCAAGGTTTGGCGCCCAATGAGATGCGCTGTAAAGTCCCTCAGCCATCTCCGCCGTATAGGGTAGCGTGACGGCATTGACCGTGTCGGACGAGAGAAACGGTACAATACCCTTCAGCCCGGAAGTGTGGAACTGTTTCACCAGTTCCACCCCCATGCCGCCCGGCATAAAGGTGAAAATCGCATCCGGTTCTATTTCCTCGATCTGCTTGAATTCATCCGAGAAATCGGTCTGACCCAGTTTCGGGAACAGTTCGCGGGCGATCTGTCCCTTGAAATGGCGGCGGAACGCGGCAACGGCATCCCGGGCAGCTTCATAGTCCGGAGCGATCGTGACGACGTCTTGGTACCCTTTGAGGCTGGCGTAACGCCCCATCGTCTCGTGGACCTGATCGTCCTGTGACGCGGTGGAGAAGAAATAACGGCTGCAATTGCGCCCGGCGATCGGCGCAGGCCCGGAATGCGTTCCGATAAACAAGGTCTTCGACCGCACGATAGGATCGTGCACAGCAAGCATCACCTTGGAGAAATTGACGCCGACGATGAGATCGACGCCATTTTCCTCGATCAGTTTCGTTGCCTGCTCCAGCGCGTTGTCCGGATCCAGCTTGTCATCGACCACGATCACATTGGTGGGCAAGCCACCAAGCGCGCCATTGGATTGCTCGACGGCCAGCATGAAACCGTCGCGCATGTGTTCACCGTAGACGGCCGCCGGGCCGGACAGTGTCGCCAACAAGCCGATCTTCAATTCCTGCACATCCTGCGCGGCCGCCGAGTGGCACGTGAGCGCCATTCCAGCAGCAACGCCCGCCGCCAATCCGACCGTTCGAGAGATGAGGTTAGAGATCCAGCGCGTCATGATCTTTTTTGCCTGTCGTTTCTGGCTTCGCCTTTCGCCCTGCCCGGGCGAAATGCCTGCCGTTCATTCTACCGGCAGGCCATTTGCGCGCAGTTTGTCAGAGACAGGTTAGGCTTTTGCAAACGCACATCCATTTGGCCCCGCAAGACCACAGACCCGTCACATTTCATGCAAAATTCCCTACTGCCGCCGCAATCCGGCCTGCGTGCCGACGCATTAACGAAGATTAATGCTCCGGTACCCAGATATGGCAACCGCTCCGAGCGTGCCCGCACCGCAAAACCAGGAGGGCCACATGTATTCCGTCACCGCGCCAGCCAACACTTGCGACTTCCCCGAAGGCCACGATCCGGACAATGCACCTCAAAAGAACGAGCTGAAGCTCGTCGTTCCAAACGATCCGTCCAAGGACGATGAAGTCCCTCTTAGCGAAACCGAAGTTCACACAGTGGCGGCAGACACAGGTTCTGACGCCAGCACACTTGCCGCCAAGATCCTTCAGATGCATGCAACCGCCGACGAACTGAAGCCGACAGCCTCCCGCCGCCCGACGCTGACAGGTGCAACGGACGAAGCCGGCTTTGATATGCCAGGCGTGTTGCGCACTCCGGTACGAGGCTCCCGGAATATCGGTCTTCAGCCTGAACAAGTCCCCGCACCTGCAGCCGCTTCCAAAGCGGCAGCCAATTTCCGGCATGGTCCGAGTTTCAGAACACTGTTGGTCAGTACACTTGTGATTGTCGGCGTCGGCGCAGGAGCAATCTATTTGAGCCTGAGCGACCTGCTGGCCGGCAAAGAGGCAGACAGCCGCACGGTCCAGACCCAGCAGATCAATACCGAACCGACGATCGAGAGCCTGATTGCCGGCGCAGATCCCGAATACCAGGGCAGGACGGATCTGACCGCAACACCGACCGCAAGCGCAGAGCAGGTAAAGTCGGCCAAGGACCGTATCCGCGAGGTATTCGCCTCAAGGTCGATCGCGTCCACTGCACCTGAAGACCATTCCAACCCGCTGGGGCATGAGACCAACAAGGTTGCCGACGACAAGATCCAGTCGCGACTTGCTCCAGCTCAGCCCGCCCCGGTCAGAACAAATAGCCAATCGGCACGCGGTACCACCAATACGCTCGTTGCCAGCGCTGCTGCAGCAGTGCAGGAGACCGACGAAAATCCGGTATCGGATGCATCGCCGCTGGGAGCTGACATTCCGGCCGTCACGGCACCTGACACCGACACCGCATCCGCCTCTACTCCGGAAACCAGCGCCGCCGCGTCGGAGTTTCCGCTTTCGGCAAAAATCAAGTCATCCGTGAATCTGCGTGAAGCGCAGAACAAGGATGCGACGGTTCTGGCCGTCATCCCGGCTGGAGCCGAGGTTCGTTTCAACACGTGCGGCAACTGGTGGTGTGGCGTTCAGTATGACGGCAAGACCGGCTACGTAGGTGAAAGTTTCCTGGAACCCCAGCAGCAGCCATGAGTAAAACCTGCGTTTGCCAGGTAGAGCCTTGTTAAGTGTCGAGGCGTAATATCCCGTCGATTTAAGATTTGCCCTGCGGACCGCGGGGACAGTTGCATCGACGGGCGCAATCAGCAGCGCCTGTTTCGATTGCTCTCGATATGTCGCAACATTCTTCCGGCCGGTCTCGGCATTTGGATTGTTGCGCTTTCGCGGTGCAAGTCAGGCACTGCAGACAGGAGACGGACCATGGCAAACCGTGCAGCCCTCAACCTCAGCGCTTCCCTTCTCTTCACTTTCCCGGCCGCAATCACACAAGCTCAGGCGGATGGAACCGATTGCACAGTCTATGCGACCGACTATGCCAACGCCCGCATGGGCAGCGGTGATGTCGTCGGAGATGCTGTGTCCGGCGGCATGGCCGGAGCGGTTGTTGGCGGTGAATGGCGCGGGGCTTCGGGCGCTTATCGTGGCGCCCGCGCCGGTGCAGCGCTTGGCGTCCTGGACAACATGGGCTCAATGCCCGGCGGTTGGCAGGCCCTTTACGACATGGCCTACCAGATGTGCCAGCAGCAGACGTCCGGGGTAAACGCCCCCTATTACCAGTCCCCCAGCGTCGGAACGTCTTCCTCCGACTGTCGTTCTTCAGCCAGCGTCAACGCGCCGCTGAAAAGATCCCCGAACGGCGGCATCATGGTCGGCTCTGATTTCGGCAATTGCCGTTAGCACCGCAGCTTGCTGCCAAAGACTTGGTGGAAGAGCGCAGCTCGCCCTGCCGACGGGTTGACGTTACAGGCGAAGCACAGTCAACTATGGCCGATTTTTAAAGGCTCCGGCCTGCCTTTGCGCACAACGACAGGATTTTTCATGACACTCCGCTTCTCCCCGAAAATCGCTGCCACCGCCCTCGCCGGTTTCTGGCTCGCCACCGCGCCTGCTCAGGCGCAGCAGTGTGGCGGCGACTTCCGGCAGTTCCTTGCAGGCGTGAAACAGGAAGCGATTGCCAAGGGCCTTTCCGCGAATGCGGCAGACCAGACCCTGGCGGGCGCGCAGGTCGACCGCAAGGTGCTGTCGCGTGATCGGGCGCAGGGTGTCTTCAAGATGACCTTCCTGGACTTTTCCAAGCGGGTCATTTCCGGCTACCGGATGAAAAACGGCGCCGCGAACATGAAGAAATACGCGAGCGTATTCCAGCGCACCGAATCCGAATACGGCGTTCCGGCACCTGTCATTACCGCTTTCTGGGCGCTTGAAACGGATTTTGGCGCGGTTCAGGGCGATTTCAACACCGTCAACGCGCTGGCCACGCTTGCTCATGATTGCCGCCGCCCGGAACTGTTCCGGCCGCAACTGATCGCTGCCATCGAGATGGTCCAGCACGGTGATCTTGACCCGCGCAGCACGACCGGCGCCTGGGCAGGTGAGATCGGTATGGTTCAGATGCTGCCGGAAGACATCATCAAGTTCGGCCGCGACGGCGATGGTGACGGGCACGTGAAGCTGAAGGAAAGTGCCGCCGATGCCATTCTGACTGCCGGTGCCTTCATCCAGCATCTGGGCTGGCGCCGCGGCGAACCCTGGCTGCAGGAGGTCAAGGTACCGCAGAACCTCAACTGGGCTGAAAGCGGGCTCGACAAGACCAAGACCGGTGCCCAGTGGGCTGCTCTTGGCGTGCAGCCGCGTTGGGGTCAGATTTCCGGCAACCTGCCCGCTTCGCTGCTCCTGCCTCAGGGCCGCAAGGGGCCGGCATTCCTCGCCTATCCGAATTACAACATCTATCTGGAATGGAACCAGTCGTTCGTCTACACGACCACTGCCGCCTATTTCGCGACAAGGCTCGCCGGCGCACCGGTCTACACGGAAGGCAACCCGGACCTTGGCCTGGACGACGCCCAGATGAAGCAACTTCAGTCGAAGCTATCCAGCATGGGTTATGACGTCGGCAAGATCGACGGCATCCTCGGCTCCGGCACCCGAAATGCCGTGCAGCAGGTGCAGCAGAAGCTTGGCATGCCGGCCGATGCCTGGCCGACACCTGAACTGCTGCGCCGTCTCTGAGATCCAAGATCAGAAGACCGCTAATTTCTGCGGTTCTGGACGACACATTGGCCAATGCGCAAAAAGCCCGGGGCCTAGCAAGCCCCCGGGCTTTTTATTGTAGTGACGCGTTTAACTCAGTTGCTGCCGCTCATGCCGGCTTTCAACTTTTCCTCGATCGCTGACAGGTTGAAGGATCCAGGTGTCTGGCTTGGCGGATAGTCCTGCATTGTCTGCAGGAACCTTGAGGCCAGTGCCTGGATCGGAACGATCACGAACGCACGGTCCAGCAACCAGTCGAAATAGATATTCGCATTGTGCTGGGCCTTTTCGAAAGGATCCCGGCGCAGGTTGAAGACGGCGGGCACACGCAGTTCGGTGAAGGGCTCCTGCCAGACGCCGAAGGCCTGACCGCGGTTTTCCAGGAACACGACCTTCCAGTCGTCGTACCGGGCCGCAACCACCTGACCATCGTCATTCACGTACCAGAACTCGTGACGCGGCGATGAATCGGTCTCGCCTTTCAAATAGGCGTTGAGGTCGTAACCATCGATGTAGTTGCGGTAAGTCCGTCCACCGAGTTCAACACCTTCAAGAAGCTGTTCCTTGATATCCGAAGCCCCTGCAATCGCGGCGAAGGTCGGCAGCCAGTCTTCATGGGCAACGATACCGTTCAGCGTCACGTTTTCCTGGAAGACGCCGGGCCAGCGAACAAAGGTCGGCACACGGTAAGCGCCTTCCCAGTTGGAATTCTTTTCGCTCCGGAACGGCGTCGTGCCGGCATCCGGCCAGGTGTTGAAATGCGGGCCGTTGTCAGTCGAATACATCACCACCGTGTTATCGGCGATGCCGAGTTCGTCCAACAGGTCCAGCAGCTCGCCGACATGCATGTCATGCTCGACCATGCCGTCGTGATAGGTATCCCCGCTCGGACCGGCAATCCCTGTGTGCTCCTCCTTCACATGTGTGCGGAAATGCATGCGGGTTCCGTTCCACCAGACAAAGAAGGGAACGCCCTCTTCCACCGCTTCGCGGATAAAACGCTTGGCTTCGGCGAGCGACTCCTCATCGACGGTTTCCATGCGCTTCTTCGTAAGAGGACCGGTGTCCTCGATCTTCTGCGTTCCGTCTGCATTTGCCCATGTATGGAGGACACCACGCGGACCGAACTGTTCGCGGAAAGTCTTGCCGTTCGCCAGAACCATGTCACCCGGGTAGTCCCGGTTTTCCGGCTCTTCTTCGGCGTTCAGATGGTAGAGATTGCCGAAGAACTCATCGAAACCGTGGTTTGTCGGCAGATGTTCGTCCAGGTCTCCCTGGTGGTTCTTGCCGAACTGGCCGGTCTTGTAACCTTGCGACTTCAGGATAGTTGCCATGGTGACGTCGGTTTCCTGCCAGCCCTGTTCGGCACCCGGCAACCCTACCTTTGTCATGCCTGTCCGAACTGGCACATTGCCGCCGATGAAGGCGGCACGGCCGGCCGTACAGCTTTGCTGGGCATAATAGTCGGTAAAGGCAACGCCTTCCTGCGCAATCCGGTCAATGTTTGGCGTGCGGTAGCCCATCATGCCACGGTTGTTGTGACTGATGTTCCATGTGCCGATGTCATCCCCCCAAATTGCGAGAATATTCGGCTTCTGCGCTTCCTGCGCCAGACTTGTCTGGGACGTTACCGCAAAAGCTGCCGCGAGTCCGAGAACCACCGCGCACAAACGCGGCAACGTGCGAAAATAGCTCATGAAAACTCCCACCTGAATGGTTGCTTAGACTGCGCCCCCAGATTGCAGACGCGTTTTGCATCATCCGGCAGACCGTCTTCACTTACCTTAGGTCAGCTTTTGGATCTGACAAGCGATTTTCGATATTTTACAGAAAGTTCGTGTTCCCGAATGTATCGGAAATCGAAAAGAGTCCATTCAATCAATGGGTGTGTAGGACGGTTAGGCGAGATTTCTCGCCGCTATTCGACCTTGTTCTTGTTTGCACCTGGCTTGTCCTCGGCGACCGTTGCCACACCGTCATCCCCGAGCAGGAAAACAGCCAGGATCTTGGCAGGCCCTTCACCGGTATTCTGCCCTTTGTGGGTGACATCCATTGCTTCCAGAAGACCGTCGCCGGCACGGTAGACCTTCTTGCCAAGTTCCTCGTAAGTGACGGTAATCTCGCCTTCCAGAATGTAGGCAAAGAGCGGCGCATGATGCTGGTGCCACTGTGTCTCCTCGCCCGGCTCCATGGTGATCTCGATGGCCTTTATCGAGGGGTTCGATTGCGGAAAGGCGACCTTTTCACCGGCAACTGTCGTATCTCCGGAAAACACGTCCCGCACCGTCGAATAAGGCGTTTGAGCAGCAGCTTCTTCATCCTGCGCGGCTTTGGACCCCGGCTTGGCATGCGGCTTGGAAGGCGCGGGCTTGCCGTCAGGCGTGATCGACTTGTCTGCCGACAAGACAGGCGACGCACAAAGAGCGCCGCTCAGAACCGCGATGAAAGCAAAGCTGGACAGCTTCATGATAAGTCCCCGGTTATTCACTTGCTTGGGTGGCTGGGCCAAAACGACGGCTTGGCTACCATCATAATGTGCGTGCATTGTGCCTGACGATTGAAGGCACAACAATATTCTCACAATGACTTGAACAACTTATCACACACCAAAGCGCATTCAGCCATTCGGGTGTACAGAAGCATCGTCATACCCCAACGATAAACACACCAAATATTTTTACTGCTCTCTGAAACACATTCTTAAAACTATCAATGTTCTTTTCCCCTACCATCTGGCGAAATACTTATTTAATCCAAGCCCCATACCATCAGAGAACTCACTTCAGACATGTTGAGGCTCTCATGAGATTCGGAATTTCCCGCAAGCTGGCGCTGGTATTTGGTGCCCTGGTTCTGGTTTCCCTGTCCATGGGGTTCTTCTCCTACAGTCTCATGAAAAGTGTCGCGAGCGAAGGGGAACACCTGGGAGCAGAATTGGCGCCGCTTGGGGATGCCGCGATGGAGATCAAGCTCACCGCGACGCATGCGCATTTGCTCTTTGAGGAAATCATGTCCGGTGACGACGGCGAGAGCATCGACGAAGTCTGGAATCTCCTCGACGAAACACGGTTTTACGCGAACGCCATATTAAACGGCGCGAGCAACGAAGAAGGAACCTTCTACCCTTCCCGCTCCCCGGAAGTCCGCGAAAAGATCAAGGAAGTTCTGGCCGCAGTCGACGAGTTTGTTGCCTCCGCTCAAGGCCGGTACGCTTCCCTCGCAGGCGATCAAGGTGTCGGCAGTTCGGCTGACGAGAAGTTCGATGCGATCTACGACGATCTGGAACAGAAGATCGCTGCAATCTCCGCACCGCTTACAAATGATGCGAAGGCGCAAGCCCTGGCAGGTGAAGCAAGGTTCAGTCTTGCGCATGGACATTTGCTGGTCGCGGAAATCCTGGGCGGTGATGCCGGTGAGGAATTCGCTGAAGCTCTGGGCAGTTTCGAAAACGCCCGGAAAGCGCTTGAGGCCCATCCGGACCTTCAGAAGAGCAAGGACGTTCTCGCCCAGATCGGCGAACTGATCGACCTTGCGAACGTTCGACACCAGGCCATGCTTTCAACCGAGAAAGCCGGCTCGGGAGCCGATGTTGCCTTTGACGAAACCTTCGAACGTTTCATAGCCCTGGCGGATGACGCCGAAACGCTCATTCACCAGGAAATGGATAACGGGTTGTCATCCCTGCGCTCGGCCGCAGAAACGTCCAATGCACTTCAGGTCGGCGGCACGCTGGTGCTTGCGCTATTTGCGGCAACAGCCTGGTTCTATTTCAGCCGCACTATCGGTCACCGCGCACGGCAGCTTTCCGAAAATGCCAACCTGCTGGCATCCGGCCAGCTTGAAATCGAGCGACCGACCTGGCGGGCAGCAGATGAGCTGGGCCAGCTCCGCGACACGCTGGACGTCTTCCAGGGCTCTCTGGTTGAACAACGCAAGTTGGCAGAAGAAGTCGACCGGCAGCGCGAGGTCCAGGCAGCAGACCGCAAGAAGCTGATGCACAGGCTTGCAGAAGATTTCCGTGCCAGCACCGAAGCGGTCCTCGCGGCTCTCGACAATGCCACAGAGGGACTGCAGGTCGCCGTTGATATGTCCACCAAGGCCGCCGAGGACTCCGGCTCGATCGTACAATCGACCACTCACGCCGCGGACAATGCATCCGGCAAGGTCGATACGGTTGCCGCCGCCGCAGAAGAGCTTACTGCCTCCATTGCGGACATCAGCAGACAGGTGGAAGCGACCGCGTCCGTGGTTGCCTCGGCCACCGGCCAGGCCAGCTTGACCAACGAGAAGATTTCTAACCTGGCCGACGCAGCCGACAAGATTGGTGAAGTTGTCATTCTTATCCAGGCTATCGCCGAGCAGACGAACCTGCTCGCACTGAACGCAACCATCGAAGCGGCGCGGGCCGGTGAAGCAGGCAAGGGATTTGCGGTGGTCGCGGCGGAAGTGAAAGAGTTGGCGACCCAAACGTCCAAGGCGACCGAGGAAATCGGCGGGCAGATTGCAGCCATTCAATCGGAAACCAGAGAGGCTGTGCTCGCAATCGAACAAATTTCAACGACCATGACAGAAGTCGACACCCATACGACAACGATTTCCGCCGCTGTTTCACAGCAGGGCTCGGCAACAACCGAGATTGCCGCAAACGCGCAGGAAACGTCTTCAGATACCAGCGTCGTCTCCCGCAACATGATGCAGATGCAGGAAGCCATTCAGGCGCTTGTTCAATCCTCGGACCAGCTCCGAGGGTCTTCTTCCTCCGTTCAGGATCAATCGACCAATCTCAGGAAATCTCTGGACGACTTCCTCGCCCGCCTGGATGCAGCCTGATGGTTTCAGCAACGTGTTGGCTGGTGGCAGGTCAGCCGCCAGCCAACCAAATCGCCTCTCCTAATGCTTCAGCGCATCGCCTGACCTTGCGTACGGCTTGGTACTCTTGAACTTTACGAGAGGCGATCTCCCCTCGCTCGCCGGTAAAAATGGCATTGCACGATGAGTGCTGCTTTGAACGTTTATCCAAGCAAAGATCTAAGCTTGGGCGATATCTCCACCTCGATCACTGTCGTCCCCCTGTGCGCAAGCGCCGCGGAAAGAGACGCCCTGAATTCGTCAGCGGTTTTCACCTTCGCAGTCTTTGCGCCATATCCACGCCCAAGTGCCTCAATATCAAGCCCGGGAAGATCAAGCCCCGGAACGTTCGGCGTTTCCTCCAGGATCGCGAACTCCTTCAGGATCGCATATTGACTGTTGCGCATGGCAACGAAGACCACATGCGCTTCCTCCTGCACGCCGGTGTATATGCTCTGCACCGAATACTGGAACGAGCCGTCGCCGATCACGGCGATTACGGGCCTATTGCGTCCGCTCGTTTCCTCGGCAATCGCAAGACCGACAGCGGCCGGCATGTCCCAGCCGAGACCTCCGGATGCAAAAGTGTAGAACGTGTCCGGCTTGTCGATCGGAATTTGTCGCTCCAGCTCGATGACGTTGGATGGAGATTCTTCAACCAGCACGAAATCTGAGGGCGCAGCCTCCCGGATCAAGCTGTAGACTGCATCCGGCGTCAGTGGCAGGGCCGAATAGTCGGGTACCGGCGCCGGATCCTTTTGGTAGGGATTGGGCTTTTCCTCACGTCGATCCAGCTGAGGCAGGATTGCCTGAAGGAAAAGCCTGCTGTCCGAGACGAGGCTGTCGCCAACCGGTGCCTTGGCCGCCATGTCCGGATCGTCGGTGATTTGCAGCAGCTTTGTTCCTGCCGGAAGGTAGTCTCCCGCGACATATGGATAGTAGCGAAAAACCGGCGCTCCAACTGTGATGACGAGGTCGTGCCCCTCGAGCCGCTTGCAGATGGGGCCGATGGCCGAAGGCAATGTGCCGGCGTGGAGCCGATGACTTTCCGGAAAAGGCGTGCGTTCCGCGAAAGGAGCCGTCAGAACCGGGGCAGACAGCGCTTCTGCGAACGCGATCCCTTCGTCCCAGGCTTCTGACCGGGCAATGTCCGAGCCGTAGACCAGAACCGGAGTTTTTGCTGCGTTGATACGCTCAGCGAAATCTTTGATTCTTGCCGGGTCGGCGGCCGAGCGCAGAGACACGGAACGGACTTCTGCGGGTCCTTCCATTTCCTTGTCCCAGTCGTCCAGCGGGAGCGATAGAAACACCGGCCCGCTCGGCTGCTGGATCGCTGCTGCGTAGGCCCGCATGAATGCGGCCGGAACGTCCTGGGCCCTTGCCGGTTCATAACTCCACTTCACCCATGGCTGGGGCAAAAGCGTCGCATTGATGTTGGTAAGAAGCGGCTCGAGCAGCAGCATGTCTCGGGTCTGCTGTCCGGCGGTCAGAATGAGTGGTGTCTTGTTCTGGTAGGCGGTCAGGATGCAGCCCATCGCGTTACCGAGGCCTGCTCCTGTATGGACATTCACAATGACAGGTTTGCGCAGTCCCTGCGCCAGGCCGTCAGCGATACCGACGACGCTGGCTTCCTGCAATGAAAGCACGTAGCGGAAGTCGTCCGGAAAATTCTTCAGAAAGGTTTCTTCAGTGGACCCGGGATTGCCGACGATAGTTGTCAAGCCGAGCTTGCGAAGCAGATCGAAGGTAACGTCTTTTACAGTCGGCATATTATCCTCCGCTGGACGCTGGAACCAAAGGTCCCAGCGTCACAAAACAAGAAAACCACCTCTACTTCTTAAATTTCTCGGAAAAAGACTAAACCTCTACATCCAAGTGAGACAAGCAAAGATTGCTTCCCTCGGCAGCCCCCGTCAGACGTCAATCGGTTCACCGGGTTTTGGCTTTGCCACCTTGTCGCGATCGCCGCCCATTGCCTGAAGGAACGTATCCGCCGTCTGGTCGATGATCGGGAACGAGCCGTAATGGCAGGGAATGATCGTATCGAAGTTGAAGAAACGGGTGCAGGCGAGCGCTGCCGTCTTGCCACCCATCGTGAAGCGGTCTCCGATGGGAACAAGCCCGATTTTCGGCTGGTAGATCTCGTCGATCAGAGCCATGTCGGAGAAGATGTCGGTATCTCCCAGATGATAGAGCGTCTTTTCTCCAGGGGCTTCGATGATGACACCATGTGGATTGCCCAGATAGACGGCCTCACCGCCAGCCTGGAAGGACGACGAGTGATCGGCGCGCGTCAGCGCGACGCTGAACGGGCCAGCGTTCACCTTGCCGCCGGAATTCATGGGACTGATATTCTCGATCCCCTGCCGGTTGGCCCACATGCAGATTTCAAAATTGGACGTCAGCTGCGCGCCGGTTTTTTTCAGGATGTCGACGGCGTCACCGATGTGATCGTTGTGACCATGGGTCAGGATGACATGCGTTACGCCATCTGACGCCTGATCGACTGACAGGTTCTCGGGAAAAGACGGATTTCCGGTAAAGAACGGATCGAACAGGATGGATGCTCCTTCAATCTCGATCTTGAAGGCGGAATGGCCATACCAGGTCAGTTTCATCGCGGTCTCCTAATTCGACGACAGGTATTCGGGACCCTATCAGCGGCAGCCGGTCCGCAACAAGCTGAATGCGTTCAATCTGCCTTGCAGGGCACGGTCTCGTTATCGATATTTTTGACAGTGCACCTGTGCAATTATGGCAACGCCTTGATTATTTCAACAACCAGAGCTGGTTTCTCCTTCTACTTCAACGCAAGATGACGTTGGGGATTCGAGAGACTTTGGAGCAGTGCCGATGCGATTGCGTTCGAAACGTGCCTGGCTGGACGTCATCTGCCCGGCAGCTCTGCTCTTCAGCAGCCTTTCGACATCCGCCCTTGCCGCCAATTGCAAAAATGATGGCGGCCTGCTTTTTCTGGGAACCAACAAATCCGATAGCCGTTCGATCTGGATTTCGGGAACGGTCGCAGGAGGTTACCGACTGGACGCCGCTCAGGGTAACCAGACTGTCGACACCTGGTCCCGCTCCAGCACCGGCCTGCATTTATCAACTTCTCCGGTCGTTTCGAACGGAAACGGTGGCACGCACAAGCTTTACAGTGTCGACGGCGGTTCCGATTGTCTTATCGATACGCAGAACCAGAAACGCGATTTCCAGCTGCCCGACAACATCAAGCCGCCAAGCCTGGTAAAGCCTCCAATCGGCAGGCTGTTTCCGGATTTTGGACGGCCGGTACCACCGATCGCGGTCCTTCCTCCCAGCGGAGTGATGCCCGGGCTGCCAGGTCCTATTTCGCCACCATCTAGTGGCGTTACTCCGCCAATAGGGGCGCTGCCACCGGCCGGACTTTCACCCGGACGCCCCGGAACAGCCACACCACCAATCGGCATTGTGCGGCCTTCGGGCGTTTTGCCAGGGGCACCTGGAGGGGTAACACCTCCCATTGGCACGCTTCCTCCATCCGGTGGTCTCCCCGGCTCTCCTGGAGCGCCAGGCACGGTCACGCCACCAATCGGAACCCTGCCGCCCGGCAGCCGCAATCCAAATCAACCTGCCCTTCCGGCCGGCTTTGTGCCGGTCAGGCGCGCTGATGGTCAGGTGATCAGTTACTGCGTCGATCCACGATCAGCCGAGGAGACACGGACTGACAATACACAGACGTTCTGCACCCGCGAACAACTGCTGGCCGCCGGGCGTCTGCAGACGCAGGACGAAGTTCCAATCACACCGGGCCGGGATCTGATCGAACCGACACTCTGGAATGCCTGGAGCACGGTAACCGGGGTCTACAGCGACGACCGTCGTTTCGGCAGGGACTTTCAGACACTCAGCGGAACCGCGGCCTTTGGTGCCGACCGCAAGCTGACTGAAGATATCGTCGGCGGTGTTTCCGTGACCTTTGAAACCATCGACACCGACGGCTTCAATTCCAACCTGACAATCGACACCCAGGGCTTTGAGATCGGCCCCTATGTTGCCGCACGAATTTCTCAGCACTGGGCGGTTGATGGCTCGCTGAGCTATGGCTTTTCAAACAGTCAGTCGGATATCTCGGTTTTGAGCGGCGAATACAACACCCACGAACTCGGCGCGACTTTCAGTGTTCACGGTCAATACGCGTTGAGCGAGATCCAGGTACGCCCCAAGGCGACCGTAACCTTCAACCGCGTGTTTTCCGATGGTTACGATCTGAACGGGACGATACTCAACCGGGCCATAAGCGTTCCCATCTCGGGCAATGCCGCCTCTCTGGGTACAATTGAACTGACGACCGAATTCAGCCGTCAATTTACCTTGCAGGACGGGCTTCTGATCCAGCCCTATGTGGAAGCAGGTGCGGTCTACGAATATTTGCGACCGAACGACGGCAAGATCCTCGATGATGAACTGAACTTTGTCACCGCATCAGCCTGGAGCTTTACACTGCGCGGCGGGGCGACTGCCCTGATTGCGGAGAACGTGACGCTTGATGCAAAGGGAGGCTATCTCAGCCTGGGCCAGAACGGGCTGGACGTTTGGGAAGGGCAACTTCGTGTTGCCATCGGGTTCTGAGTGAAAATCGAACTGGCGTTTTCCATGGCTCGCTGGTAAAGCCGCCGAATGGCAAATGACACCGCACTTTCCCTGGAAGACTTCATGGCCGCCGTGCCCGACCGCACCCGGCTGATCGGCCTGGATCTTGGCACCAAGACTATTGGTCTGGCGCTTTCTGATCTCGGACGTGGCATCGCCTCTCCCATGGAAACGATCCGGCGCAAGAAGTTCACCCTGGATGCGGAGCAACTCCTGGCCATCTGCGCCAAGCAGGGCGTCGGCGGCATGGTGCTCGGTCTGCCGCTCAACATGGATGGCTCCGAAGGCCCCCGCGTCCAGGCGACCCGCGCCTTCGTGAGAAACCTCTCGCAGAAAACGGACCTGCCGATCACCTATTGGGACGAGCGGCTGTCGACGGCGGCCGTGACGCGCACGCTGCTGGAAGCCGATACGAGCCGTGCGAAACGGGCCGACGTGGTCGACAAGATGGCCGCTGCCTACATCCTGCAGGGCTTTCTGGACCGACTCGGCTTTATGGGCTTAGATAACGGCTGATCCCACCGCTGCAGGGTACGGGCCCTTGTTTCAGGGCCTGTCGAACGCGAAAGCCGAACACATGCTGACCACACTTGCCGCCCTGATGCCGGTCATCCTCGTGATTGCCTCCGGCTACCTGATCGCCCGCACCGGACTGATTACCGGTGAGCAATGGCGTGGTGTCGAACGGCTTGCCTATTATGTCCTGTTTCCGGCGGTGTTGTTCCGCACGATCTCGCAAGCGGATTTCGCCAGTTTTCCGACGCTCAACATGGGCGGTGCCCTGCTCGCCTCCATCTTGTCCATGGCGCTGCTTCTGCTTCTGGCACGCACGACCATCGAGCGTGCCTGGGGCATCGCCGCGCCGCGTTTTACCTCCATTTTCCAGGGAACCTTGCGCTGGAACGCCATGATCGCGCTCGCGATTGCCGACAATGTGGTCGGTGAAACAGGGCTGGCCATGCTTGCGGTCGCAATGGTGTTCATGATCCCCTTGCTCAACGTCGCCAGCATCCTGGTACTGTCGCATTACGCCAGTGGAACGTCACCAAGTGGCGCGAAGATCCTGAAAGACCTGTTCACCAATCCCTTCATCCTCTCGATCGGCGCAGGCGGCATCATGAACGCGGGTGGCATCTCCCTGCCTTTCGTGGTCGACGATACCCTGGAGATTTTCTCCAGGGCCGCGCTCCCCATCGGCATCATCTGCGTCGGAGCCGGGCTGGACCTCGGCTCACTCCGCAGACCGGGACCGGCACTCGCCCTCGGCACCTTTTTGCGTCCGATATTCATGCCGTTGCTTGCCTTTGGCTTTGCCAGTCTTTTCGGCGTTACCGGCCCCGCATTGGTCGTGGTCATCATTGCCAGTTCAGTGCCCTGTGCCAGCAACTCCTACCTGCTCGCCCGCCAGATGGGCGGCGACGCAAAGCTGATGGCCGAGATCATCACGCTTCAGACGCTGGCAGCGACCCTGACGATCCCGCTCGCCCTGCTGCTGGTCACTTGATCAGGCTCTTTGGCAGTGGGCGCTCGCCCAGTTACGCAAAATCGTGCCCGTCATCAATTCGCTTTAGACCGGCACAGTTGCCAAGCCATGTTCAACGCCTGACAGAAACTGGAAATTGCCTATAATTTTCAGAAACTTGTCAGCTGCAACCTACCAGGGTGACAGCAAGCTGCGAGCGGATGAAAACCTGCAGGCTCTTTGCACTATTGCGACAGTATTCTCGCCGAGATTCGGTCGTGATCTTGAGTGGAACACAATAGATTCAATCCTTTGGCAGCACCTGCGCGTGCCGCCGTTGAACCCTCTCCCGTTTACCGCGGCGCAAGCAGCCATATTTTGTCCAGCCGATCAAATATTTAGCAGGTATGTGGACAGCGGGCATGATGTGATTTCCTGACTTGTCGAACCGGGCGTTCCTCCTTATAGGAATGGTCTCGATGACCGCGAGCAACACCCATCGAGACAGCCCTTACCCCCATCGTCATTTGCTGGGCATAGAGGGCCTTCACCCCCACGAAATTCTGGGCCTTCTGGACCGGGCGGAAGAAGCCGTAGAGGTTTCCCGCCAGATCAGCAAACGACGGCTGGTCTTGCAGGGACGAACCCAGATCAACCTCTTTTTCGAGAACTCAACCCGCACCCAAAGTTCTTTTGAACTGGCCGGAAAACGGCTCGGGGCGGATGTGATGAACATGGCAGTGTCCCAGTCGTCTGTGAAAAAGGGCGAGACGCTGATCGATACGGCGGCAACGCTGAACGCCATGCACCCCGACCTTCTGGTGGTTCGCCACCACGCGGCCGGTGCGGTGCATCTTCTGGCGCGCAAGGTCGGCTGCTCCGTGGTCAATGCCGGTGACGGCCCGCATGAACACCCGACACAGGCCCTGCTCGACGCCCTTACCATCCGACGACACAAGGGAAAGATCGCGCGGTTGACCGTGGCCATCTGCGGTGACATCGCCCATTCTCGCGTTGCCCGGTCCAATATCATTCTTTTGAACGCGCTCGGAGCGCGCGTCCGTGTTGTTGCCCCCACTACCCTCCTGCCGTCCGGCATCGCCAAGATGGGCGTCGAGGTCTTCACCAGCATGAAGGAAGGTCTCGAGGGTGCCGACATCGTCATGATGCTGCGCCTGCAGCGCGAGCGCATGAACGGTGCCTTCATTCCATCTGTAAGGGAATATTACCGCTACTACGGACTGGACGCGGAAAAGCTCGCCTATGCCAAGGAAGACGCCCTTGTCATGCATCCGGGGCCGATGAACCGCGGTGTCGAGATCGATGCCTCGATTGCCGATGGTGCCCAAAGCCTTATTCGCGAACAGGTGGAAATGGGCGTTGCCGTGCGCATGGCCGTGCTTGAAGCCCTTGCCGCCAATCTGCCGAACAATTGATCCAGGGGACAAGACACGTGGCTTACGACACACCCAAACCTCTGGTTCTTTCAAACGCCAGAGTGATTGACCCGGCACGCGGCCTGGATGCTCCAGGTTCCGTCATCATCGCGGACGGCACCATTCTCGCCGCCGGGCCGGAAGCTGCCAACCAGGGCTCTCCCTACGGAGCGGAAATTATCGACTGCAAGGGCGCGATCGCATGTCCGGGCCTGATCGACTTCTGCGTCTCCGTCGGAGAACCGGGTGCAGAGCACCGGGAAACGCTCGCCAGTGCCTCCCAGGCTGCCGCAAGCGGCGGCGTGACGACAATTTGCACCATGCCCGATACGGATCCGGTCATTGATGATCCCGCGCTGGTCGATTTCATCCTGCGCCGGGCGCGGGACACGGCCATCGTCAACGTGTTGCCACTGGCCGCCTTGACCAAGGGCCTCAAGGGCGAGGAAATGGCCGAAATCGGCTTGCTGAAGGAAGCGGGAGCCGTTGCCTTCACCAACGGCCACAAGTCGGTCAAGAATGCCCAGGTCATGCGCCGCATGATGACCTATGCCCGCGATTTCGACGCGCTGGTCATCCACCACACGGAAGACCCGGACCTCGCCGGCGGGGTCATGAACGCAGGGCTGAACGCCAGTTGGAAAGGTCTTTCCGGTGTGCCGCGTGAAGCGGAAATCATCATGCTGGAGCGGGACCTGCGCCTGGTTGCCATGTCCAAGGGCAAGTACCACGCAAACCTCATTTCCACCTCCGACAGCGCAGACGTGGTTCGAGCAGGCAAGGCGAAAGGGCTGGACATCACCGCCGGTGTGTCGATCAATCACCTGACCCACAATGAAAACGACATCGGCGCCTATCGAACGTTCTTCAAGATGTCGCCACCACTGCGCGATGAAGACGACCGGCAAGCGATGATCGCGGCTGTTGCCGATGGCACAATCGACATCATCTGCTCCAATCATGACCCGCAGGACGTGGAAACCAAACGGCATCCGTGGGCGGAAGCAGAAGACGGCGCCATCGGCCTTGAAACCCTTCTGGCGGCGGCCTTGCGGCTTTATCATTCCGAGCAGGTCGACCTTGTCACCCTGCTTGGCGCGATGACCTGCCGCCCGGCGGACCGGCTTGGACTGGAAACCGGACGTCTCTCCAAGGGAGCTCCGGCGGATGTGACCGTGTTCGATCCCGAGCGTCCCTGGGTCCTGGAAAAAAGTACCATCAAGTCACGTTCGAAGAATTCTCCCTTCGAGGATGCACGGTTCTCGGGGCGGGTGCTGCGCACGGTTGTCGGTGGGAAAACGGTTTTCAGCCACACCTGAACAAGCCCTTGTTTCCGTTCCAACGTTGATCCTGTTCGCGCCACAATTCTCCCTGAATCTGGCGCGAACGGAACTTCCAACGGAACATGCTGATGCGCCTGATCGCCCTTGCCTTTCTGATACCCGCGCTGTTTACCGGCAGCGCTTCGGCGGCTGACCTCTACATTAAGTACAAGCTTTACGCCCTTGGGCTGCCTATCGGCTCCGGCGTCATGTCACTGGATGTCGACAGCAAGTCCTATTCCGTCAGCGCCAACGGCCAGACCGCCGCCTTCGGACGGCTGGTGTCTGACGGCAAAGGGACAGTTGAAGTCGCTGGAACCGCACAAAAACTCGACCTGGAGCCAGCCCGCTACGCTCTTGATCTCAAGAGTGAAGACGAGACCGGAACCATCACCATGCGGATGCGTAAGGGCAGTATCGACGCTATCGAAGTTCGGCCGCCGCAGGATCGGATGAAGGAACGGGTCAAGGTAACCGCAGAGCATCTTAAGAGTGTTCTCGATCCCCTGACCGCCGCCGTGCTTCCTGCCCCGCAGGGCCTTGCCAAAGAGAGCTGCAACAGGACATTGCGCATCTTCGACGGCAAGGAACGTTACGACGTTCACCTGCAGTACAAATCCCGCAAGGCCACCAGAACGTCTGATGGCCGGTTCAAGGGCGACGTCATAGTCTGCGGTGTCCGTTACGAACCCATTTCCGGCCACCGGCCGAAGCGCAAGTCGATCCAGCAACTCGCGGCAAACAAGTCCATGGAAGTCTGGCTCGCACCGGTTGGTGACAAGCCGTATCTCGTCCCGCTCCGGGCCAGTATTTCCCTTCCGTTCGGGTCGCTGCTGGTGGAAGCGGAAAAATACAAGCTCTCGGATTAGACCCCGCGCTATTTCCCTGCAAAGACACTCTTTTCTCAGTTGCCGGACTTGATCCGGGCTGCCATGCCGTTACATTGCGATGGCTATTTATTATGCACGTCATTGGAGTATCGCGTGCCAGAACCGATCAGCTGGGCCTTTGCCTGGCCCTACTATCTCGCCGCCCTCGCCTTCGGCTATCTGCTCGGTTCGATTCCCTTCGGCCTGCTGTTCACGCGCATGGCCGGCCTTGGAGACATCCGCCAAATCGGCTCGGGCAATATCGGCACCACCAACGTTCTGCGCACCGGCCGCAAATCTCTGGCAGCTGCCACGTTGCTGGGGGATGGATTGAAGGGCACCGTTGCCGTTCTGATTGTCAATCACTTCTACGGCCAGGAAATGGCTCTTATCGCCGGCCTTGGGGCGTTTCTCGGGCATCTCTTCCCGGTGTGGCTGAAGTTCAAGGGCGGCAAGGGTGTTGCAACCTACCTTGGCATTCTGCTTGGCCTCTATTGGCCGATGTTCCTGCTCGCGGCAGGCATCTGGATCGGCATGGCCTTCCTGTTCCGTTATTCGTCTCTGTCGGCACTGACGGCTACCCTGCTGACCCCGATCGTGCTCTATCTCGTTTTCCATCAGGTCCAGATAGCTCAGATGTTCGTCTTGCTGTCGGTGCTGCTTTGGGCCAAGCATCACGAAAACATTGCGCGGCTTCTGCGTGGGGAAGAAAGCAAGATCGGCTCGAAATCCAAACCGGCGGCCAATGCTTCGTCTCCGCCCGGCGATGAAAGCGCGTGAACCGCGTTTCTGAAAATATAACTCCCGGCAACCTCTCCGAGGCGGAACGTCTGGCGTGGCTTCGCCTAATACGATCGGAAAACGTTGGTCCCGTTACATTCGCGGAACTTCTGAAACACGCTGGCTCCGCTCAACGAGCGCTTGAGCTGCTTCCCGATCTTGCAAGGCGCGGCGGTAAGGCAAGCCGGATTTGTCCGCTTGAAGACGCTGAAGCCGAGCTGGACGCCCATGGGCGGATCGGGGCCCGGTTGATTGGCCTGCATGAACCCGACTATCCGCAACATCTTCGACATATCGACGGTCCGCCCCCGCTCCTGTCCGTAAAGGGCGGCACCTCCGCACTGACCCGGGAACGGATGATTGCGATCGTCGGTGCCCGCAACGCTTCGCTTTCCGGCAGAAAACTTGCGGCACGATTTGCACAGGGGCTTGGGGCGGAAGGCTTTTCAATTGTGTCCGGCCTCGCCCGCGGGATCGATGCTGCCGCCCATGAAGCCTCACTTCAAACAGGCACCATCGCCGTGTTCGCGGGAGGCATCAATGTGCTCTACCCGCCGGAACACGACAGGTTGCTTGCCGCCGTTCTCGACACAGGGGGCGCCGTCATCAGCGAGATGCCTCTTGGCTGGAAACCCCGCAGCCGGGATTTTCCCCGGCGAAACCGGCTGATTTCAGGCCTGTCTCTGGGGGTCATCGTTATCGAAGCTGCCAAGGCCTCCGGCTCTCTTCATACCGCTCGTTATGCTCTTGAGCAGAACAGGGACATTTTCGCCGTACCGGGTTCCCCCCTGGATCCGCGTTCGGAAGGTGCCAACGGCTTGATCCGGCAGGGTGCGGCACTTGTCTCGACCGCCGACGATGTGCTGGAAGGCCTTGGTGGTCGACTGGCACCAACCCTTCCCTTTGGCAGGCAGTTCCGCGAAGAGAGCGAAACCGCCCCTCTTTCCCGCTCCGAACCGGATGGAAAGCTGCGTGACCGCGTCCTTGCGGCGCTTGGTCCAACCCCTGTGGACATGGATGAATTGATACGCTTTGCGGATGGTGATGCGAGGTCGGTTCACGTCGTGCTGCTGGAACTCGAACTTGCCGGACGCCTCGAAAGACACCGCGGCAACAAAATCTCCGCTTTGATGTAAGGGGCCGTTTTTCCTTGAATCTCAGTGGATAACCCGTATCTGGACCGAACCGCTTGACCCGGAAGGATCAAAGGTCCATTTGACAGGCGGCGCTTGATCCTTGATCGTCTGCGCCACTGAATTAGCACTCAGATCACCTTCTCCACCGGGCGGGGGCTCCGTATCCGGCAAAAATATTTTGGGTAAGAATGAACGTCGTCATTGTCGAATCGCCGGCGAAAGCCAAGACGATCAACAAATATCTCGGTTCCGACTATACGGTGCTGGCTTCCTACGGCCATGTGCGAGATCTGCCCGCCAAGGACGGCTCGGTGCTGCCGGACGACAATTTCGCCATGAGCTGGCAAGTGGATGCGAAGGCGCAGAAACGGCTGAGCGAAATCGCCAATGCGGTCAAGGATGCCGACCGCCTCATTCTCGCGACTGACCCCGACCGCGAAGGGGAAGCAATTTCGTGGCACGTTCTGGAAGTGCTGCAAAAGAAGAAGGTGCTGAAGGACAAGCAGGTCGAGCGCGTGGTCTTCAACGCGATCACCAAGAAGGCGATCCTGGAAGCGATGGACAATCCGCGCCAGCTGGATACGCCGCTGGTCGATGCCTATCTCGCCCGCCGAGCACTGGATTACCTGGTCGGTTTCACCCTGTCTCCGGTTCTGTGGCGCAAGCTGCCCGGTGCCCGTTCCGCCGGGCGCGTGCAGTCTGTCGCATTGCGGCTGATCTGCGACCGGGAAATGGAAATCGAAACCTTCAAGCCGCAGGAATACTGGTCGATCTTCGCCAACATGAAGACACCGACCGGGGACATGTTCCAGGCTGGCGTGACCGGTTTCGACGGCAAGAAAATCGGCCGTCTCGACATCAACAACGAAGCGGAAGCCACCGCGATCAAGACCATGCTGGAAAGTGCCAGCTTCAAGGTCGACAGCGTGGCTTCCAAACCTGCGAAGCGCAATCCGGCGGCACCGTTCACCACCTCCACCCTGCAGCAGGAAGCCTCACGTAAACTCGGGTTTTCCGCATCGCGCACCATGCAGGTGGCGCAGAAGCTTTATGAGGGCATCTCAATCGGTGGCGAGACTTCCGGTCTCATCACCTACATGCGTACCGACGGCGTTCAGATTGCCGGCGAAGCGATCGCTGCCGCCCGCTCCGTAATCGCCAAGGATTTCGGTGACAATTACGTTCCGGAAAGCCCGCGCGTCTATACCTCCAAGGCAAAGAACGCCCAGGAAGCACACGAAGCGATCCGGCCAACGGACCTTTCGCGTCGCCCGAAGGATGTCGCCAGGTTCCTGGATCCGGACCAGGCCAAGCTTTATGAGCTGGTGTGGAAACGGACTATGGCCTCTCAGATGGAGTCGGCCGTTCTGGAACGGACCACCATCGAGATTCTCGCCGACGGTTCCGGTAAACGCGCCAATCTGCGTGCCACTGGTTCCGTCGTCCGCTTCGACGGTTTTCTTGCGCTTTACCAGGAAGGCCGGGACGACGAGGAAGACGAGAACTCCAAGCGTCTGCCAGCGGTCGATGAAGGTGCCGCGCTGACGGCTGCCTCTGTCGACGGGACCGCACAAGCCATCGAAGCCTCGCAGCATTTCACGACACCGCCGCCGCGCTACACCGAAGCGAGCCTGGTCAAGAAGATGGAAGAGCTTGGCATCGGCCGGCCGTCCACCTATGCCTCGACGCTTCAGACCCTGCGCGACCGTGACTATGTCGAACTCGACAAGAAGCAGCTTGTTCCGATGGACAAGGGCCGCATTGTTACCGCGTTCCTGGAAAGCTTCTTCCAGCGCTATGTCGAATTCGACTTCACAGCGAGCCTGGAAGAACAGCTCGACAAGATTTCAGCAGGCGAGCTTTCCTGGCTCGACGTGCTGCGTGATTTCTGGACCGGGTTCTCCGGCGCGGTCGATGAAATCAAGGACCTGCGCGTTGCCCATGTCATCGACGCGCTGAACGAACTGCTCGGGCCGCATATCTTCCCGCCGAAGGAAGATGGAACCGATCCGCGCAAATGCCCGTCCTGCGACACAGGTCAGCTATCGCTCAAGGTCAGCCGCTGGGGCGCTTTCATCGGCTGCTCCAACTATCCCGAATGCGGCTTTACACGGCAGCTCGGCAAGCCGAGCGGTGAAGACGGCGAAGGTGACGACGGCCCGAAGGTTCTCGGCACCGATCCGGAAACCGGCCTTGACGTTTCCCTGCGCAACGGCCGCTTCGGCCCCTATGTTCAGCTGGGCGAAGAAGCCAAGCCGAAACGAGCCTCCCTGCCCCGTGGCTGGTCCGCACCGGATATGGATCTGGAAAAGGCGCTGCAGCTTCTGTCGCTGCCACGCGAGGTGGGGCCACACCCGGAAGACGGCAAGATGATCTCGGCCGGAATCGGTCGCTACGGGCCGTTCGTGCTGCATGAAGGCACCTATGCCAATCTGTCCACACCAGACGAAGTGTTCTCCGTCGGCATCAACCGTGCTGTTGATGCGCTGGCGCAGAAACGCGCCAAGGGGGGTGGCCGCGGCGGTGCAGCGGCAACGCCGCTGAAGGAGCTTGGTGACCATCCGTCCGAAGGTGGCCCGATCAATGTCTATGACGGGCGCTATGGGCCTTACGTCAAGCACGGCAAGATCAACGCCACGCTACCGAAGGACACCGACCCCAAGGCCGTGACGATGGAACAGGCGCTGGAGCTGATCGCGGCAAAGGCCTCCAAGGGCGGCACCAAGAAGAAGGCGGCTGCCAAGAAACCTGCTGCGAAGAAAACAGCAACCAAAAAGACGGCCACCAAGAAGACGACGGCAAAGTCATCCGCAAAGGCAAAGGTCGATGCGTCGTCCGAAGAGGTGCCCTGGGATGATGCGAGTTGAGCGCAAAACGGATTAACACGCGCAAGCACACCAATCGAAAACACGCCAAGGTTCCGGGTGAAATGCCATCACGCGAGGATATTCTCGCGTTTGTTGCAGATAACCCGGGGCGTGCGGGCAAGCGCGAGATTGCCCGTCATTTCGGTATTATCGGCGGGGCCCGCATCCATCTGAAAAAGATGTTGAAGGACCTGACCGACGACGGCCTGATGGAAAAGCGCAACAAGCGCATGATCCGTCCTGGCGATCTGCCGCCGGTTTTCGTGGCCAATCTCATTGCACGCGACCGGGACGGTGAGCTGATCGCGACCCCTGTCGACTGGGACGACGAGGCTGGCACTCCGCCGAAAATTCTGGTGCTGACCGGCAAGACCAAGGCGACGCAACCCGGCCTGGGTGACCGCGCACTCGTGCGCCTGACCGAAGCTGAGAGCGGCCCCGAAACAGAACATGTTGCCCGCGTCATCCGCGTTTTGGAAAAGCGTCAGGGTGCAATCCTCGGGATTCTGCGGAAGCGTGACGGCACCCGCCCGCCCTATCTCGAACCGATTGACCGCAAGCAGCGGGAACTCGACATTGATCCGCGTGACCTCAAGGACTCAGAGGACGGAGATCTTGTCAGCGTTCAGGTGACGCGCTCCGGCCGCTACGGCCATCCCGTCGCGTCGGTGGTTGAGCGCTTCGGCTCGATGAATTCGGAAAAGGCGGTTTCGGAGATCGCCCTGCAATCACATGGCATTCCGCATGTCTTTCCGGCAGCTGTAGAAGCGCAGGCCGAAAGCGCAAAGCCGGTGGAGAAACTCGGCAAGCGCGAGGACTGGCGGCAGGTGCCGCTGATCACCATCGACCCGCCCGACGCAAAAGACCACGACGACGCCGTCTACGCCGAAGCGGACGAGGACCCTTCCAACGAAGGCGGCTATATTTGCTATGTGGCGATTGCGGATGTCGCATACTACGTCACCCCCGGTTCTCCGATGGACCGGGAAGCGAACCTGCGCGGCAACTCGGTCTATTTTCCCGACCGGGTGATCCCGATGCTGCCGGAGCGGATTTCCAACCAGCTCTGCTCGCTCCGGGAAAAGGAAGACAAGCCGGCGCTTGGCGTGCGAATGGTGTTCGACAAGACCGGACGCAAGACCGGGCACACCTTTCACAGGGTGCTGATGCGTTCGGCGGCAAAACTCTCCTATCTGCAGGCCCAGAAGGCGATTGACGGTACGACAGACGAGAAGACCGAAACCCTGCTCGACGGCGTCCTGAAGCCGCTATGGGCCGCTTACGCCGTGCTGAAGAAGGGACGCGAGGCGCGCGAACCGCTGGAACTCGATCTGCCGGAACGCAAGATCAAGCTGAAACCGGATGGAACTGTCGATCATGTCTATGTTCCGGAGCGTCTGGACGCCCACAAGCTGATCGAAGAATTCATGATCCAGGCGAACGTGGCAGCCGCCGAAACGCTGGAGCAGAAGAAAACGCCTCTGCTCTACCGGATCCACGATGCCTCGACCCCGGAAAAGCTGGAAAGCCTGAAAGACTTTCTGTCGACGATCAACATCAAGCTGCCGTCCTCCGGTGGTCTCCGCCCCTCCGCCTTCAACGGCATACTTGCCAAGGTGAAGGACACACCGCAGGCCAATCTCGTCAACGAGGTGGTCTTGCGCAGCCAGGCCCAGGCAGAATACGCCCCGCAGAACATCGGCCATTTCGGCTTGAACCTGCGGCGGTACGCGCATTTCACGTCACCGATCCGCCGGTATGCTGATCTGATCGTGCACCGTGGGCTGATATCCGCGCTCGGACTTGGCAAGGATGGCTTGCCGGAAGGTATCGAGACGAAACTGGAGGCCATCGGCGCTGAAATCTCGGCCGCTGAACGGCGGGCAATGCTTGCCGAGCGCGACACAATCGACCGTCTGATTGCCCTTTGGATGAGCGACCAGATCGGCGCGAGTTTTCAGGGCAGAATTGCAGGGGTGGTCAAGTCCGGCATGTTTGTTCGCCTGTCCGATACAGGTGCCGACGGCTTCGTACCGGCCTCCACAATCGGCCTCGATTATTATCGCTATGACGAAGGGTCGCACGCCCTTATAGGTGACAAAACCGGCGAGACCTACCAACTTGGCGATCAAGTGGAGGTCCGGCTGGTGGAAGCAGCCCCCTTTGCCGGTGCACTGACATTCGAGCTGCTGAGCCACGGCAGCATTGCCGGCAAACGCATCCGGAAAGCCGCGCCAAAGGTGCGGCGCGGGCCGCCGAAGGGCGGACGCAGCAAGGCCTCACCGAAGAAACAGGGTCGAAGGAGATCTTCGTGACGGTCCGGTATGAACTGCACGACAAACTGGAAACGCCGGAAACAGCATCCGAAAAACCGCGGCGCAACGTTCTTCAGGCCATGCTGCGCGGTGCCGGCAACCGGTGCATGAACTGCGGGAAAGGCAAGGTGTTCGACGGCTTCCTTCAGCCGCACTATGCCTGCTCTGTCTGCGGCGAGGAGTTCCATCACCATCGCGCGGACGACGCCCCACCCTATTTCACAATCACCATTGTCGGCCACATTATCGTTCCCGGCCTTCTGGCCGTGGAAGTGTTGTGGCATCCCGCGCTGTGGATCCATATGTCTCTCTGGGTGCCGCTGACGCTGATCCTGTCGCTGTCGCTTCTGCGACCGATCAAAGGCGCGCTGATCGGTCTTCAGTGGGCGCTCTACATGCATGGTTTTGACCCGGATGCGGAAGACGACACGCCTCCCATTCCGGTGCCTTCCGAAAGGGTTACATGAGCGGTTCGTTCGAAAAGCAGCTGGCAAAAGACGAAAAAGCCGGAAACTATCCGTATATCCGTCCCAAGGATGCCGCAACGCTGCTCATTCTGGACCGCGACGATCGGGGTTCCGTGAAGCTTCTGATGGGCCGTCGTCACATGCGCCATGCCTTCATGCCGGGAAAATTCGTGTTCCCTGGTGGCAGAGTGGATGTCTCCGATTCCCGTGTGACCGACGTGCTTCCCTATCATCCGGACGTCGAGGCAAAGCTTACGCAGGACCTGAAGAACGCCAAGTCTGCCGCGCGCGTTCGTGCGCTGGCCCTGGCCGCCATTCGGGAAACCTATGAAGAGGCCGGGCTGTTTATCGGCCGTCAGGCACACAACAACCACCTGCACCTTGGTACCGGCTTCGAGGCATTTGCCGAGCGCGGCATACAGCCCGACCTGAGCGGCCTTCGGATGATTGCGAGGGCCATCACCCCACCGCAACGCCCGCGACGCTTCGACACCCGTTTTCTGGCCGTCTGGGCCGACGCCATTGCCGACAGGTTGCCCGATGGAACCGGCCCGTCCGGCGAACTGGAAGATTGTGCCTGGCTGACTTTCGAAGAGGCGAGGCAGAAGGATCTGCCGATGATCACCAACAAGATCCTGACCGACCTGGAAGACAGGCTGGCGAAAGACCCTGAGCTTTCACCGACGACGCCTGTCCCCTACTATTTCTTTCGCAAGGGCGGTTTCGTGAAGCAGGAGCTCTGAAGCTACCTGTACCTGGCGGATTGCCGGCTGTTGCAACACACAAAGGTGTGTCCAGGCTTATGCCTTTCCTGATTGCCCTTTCCGGTTTACCCGGCGTCGGCAAGTCGACGATAGCAAAGGATCTGAGCGGGCGGCTGCCCGCATTTCTTTTGCGTGTGGATGCGGTTGAAGCTGCCCTCAAACGCAGTGTCTTGAACATTCATCCGGCTGAAGACGCGGGTTACCTCGCCCTTGCTGCTATCGCTGCCGGAAACCTGGAACTTGGTCACAACGTCGTTGCAGATACGGTCAACCCGGTTGCCGAATCCAGGCAATTGTGGAGGGAGACCGCTCAATCAACCGGCGCGACACTGCTGAATGTCGAGATTGTCTGCTCGGATGAGCGCGAACACCGCAAGCGCGTTGCAAGCAGGGAAACCGAGATTGACGGACTGACCCTGCCCCGGTGGCCTGAGGTACGAAGTCATGAATACGAACCGTGGACGGAACCATGTCTCCAGCTGGATAGTTTCAGCCTGAGCGTGGGCCAATCGGTTGATACGATAACGAAGGCTTTGACAGCACTGCGGCAGAATGGCTGACATGGTTCGAAAAGGCGGCTGAACCATAGCAAGTGCTTGACTTTCGCGCTGCGATGAGTAGTTTGCGCGCTGATTTCAGACATTGGGGCAGATTCATCGCCAGCCATCTGGCCGCAAGAACTCTTTGCCCGACAACAGAGAACAGGATCCAAGGCCATGGCCAAGGCGACAACAATCAAGATCAAGCTCCTCTCCACGGCTGACACCGGCTTCTTCTATGTCACCAAGAAGAACTCCCGTACGATGACCGAGAAGATGGTCAAAAAGAAATACGACCCGGTTGCCAAGAAGCACGTCGAGTTCAAGGAAACCAAGATCAAGTAAGATCTGATTCCAGATGATTTTTAAAGAACCCGCCGGAAACGGCGGGTTTTTTCATGCGTGGCCGAATGTGATTTCGAAATTTTGTCGGCGCAGGCCAGCGTCCTGAAACCTATTTCCACAAATGATTACTGTGCGGACGCAGAGGCACGACGACGCAGCTTCAGCATTGCTGCTGGTGCTGCTTCTTGATTTTCGGTTGAAAGATTAGTGGTCGGCGGGAACACGGCATTCGAGGAGGCCACTCATCGGCCGGTTCCCTGCCGACCTGCCCCACGGACCCAGGAGATGCGGCGGACCTGAGCACTCCGAGGGGAAACTGTATTGCCCGTTTTGACGCTACGGCATTCTTTACCACGTCATTGAGGCGATCAGGAAAAACACTAATCTGCGGTCACACTACCTGAATGTTGCCTGATTGCAATATTTTCCGCAAAATATGCACAGAAACAATGCCGTTTTAGTAAATCCGTAACCTTAATATGAAGAGCACATGAGCGCGAGGTTTTGCGATTCGCAGGAATTGGTTGCACGCAGCCGTGCCAAACAACCGTGAAACCTTGCAGAAATCTTTACCCGCCGCAGTTCTACCGCCGGCGGTGGCCCGTTACGCTTCGCCGAGATATGCCCGGACTGTTTCCAGGAATTTCGCTACGGAGATCGGCTTGGATATGTAAGCTTCGCACCCGCCCTGCCGGATACGCTCCTCATCGCCCTTCATGGCGAATGCGGTCACGGCGATAACCGGGATGGAAGCGATATCCTCGTCTTCCTTGATCCATTTCGTGACTTCCAGCCCCGACACTTCCGGCAGCTGAATATCCATCAGGATCAGATCGGGATGATGCTCACGGGCCAACTGCAAGGCTTCGATGCCGGTCCGGGTCTGCAATGTATTATAGCCGTGCGCTTCGAGCAGATCATGAAACAGCTTCATGTTCAGCTCGTTGTCTTCGACGATCAACACGGATTTTGCCATATGTCCGGCCCTTTACCCGGCCTCTTGCCGGTCCCATTTTATCTTCGCAGCACTTTTTAGTCCGCGGTAGAACCCTTCCCCGGTCCGCATTAAATTTCTTCTAACCCGGAATCGTTTCAGAAAGGCAAAAAAACACAATGAAAAATGTACAGAGCAAGTCATTGTCCGTTGAAGAAGCACAAGGAATTGCTACTGAAGCCCTTCTCCAGCTCAGTCGAGACCCTGAACAGATCGGCAGGTTTCTTGCTTTTTCTGGAATTGGACCGGAAATGATTCGAGAAGCGGCGGGAGAACCGGGGTTTCTTGCCGGTGTGCTCGAGTTCTACATGATGGACGAAGCTCTGCTGCTTGCCTTTTGTGAAAATGCCGGAATACGGCCAACGATGATGGCCGCTGCACGCTACGCAATTGCCGGCGGAGACGAAGACCATGCCTGAACCGACGCAAGTGCTGCCCGAAGTTCTTGCGCAGATCCAGGCACTGCCTTTTTCGAACCGCCCTTTGATCATCTGCGATGTGGATGAAGTGATTTTGCATCTGATCGCTCATCTGGAAGACTATCTACACGCTCGTGACCTGGCTTTCCTGAAGTACGAGTACAGGCTGACCGGCAATATTGGCCGGCGGGACAACGGTGAGCCCCTGTCGTCCGACGACGTTCGCAGACTGCTTCTGGAGTTCTTCGACGAGGTCAGCCATCGTCAGGACATGGTCCCCGGTGCAGGCGATGCGCTCAATGCACTTGCACAGCAATGGGACGTTATCCTGCTGACCAATCTGCCCGGAGGTCACAACAAGCCGGTGCGGGAAAAGCTGCTCACCGGGCTCGGTATCACCTTTCCGTTGCTGACGAATTCCGGTCCCAAAGGTGGTGCGGTTGCAGCTCTGTCTCGTGGACGTCCGGAGCCGGTTGTCTTCATTGACGACAGTCCGACCAACCACACCTCCGTGAACGCGACCCTGCCGTCTGCTGTCCAGATACAGTTCATCGCAGACGCCAGATTTCTGCAGACCACTGAAAAGGCAGGTTACATCGATCTGTTGAGCAGCGATTGGCAGGAGACGGCCGCCTTTATCGGAGCTATTCTGCAGGGCTCGAACCGAAACCAGCAGAGCGGCTGATTGCCCATCCGCACCGCAGCCGATTGCCAACGCCGTGTCCCAACCCGTTCCGCCCTTACGTGCCCTTTGCCGAGACTGCGGTGCCCGCCTCGCCCCTTCGGCAGCCAGGTGCACCCGCTGCGGCAGCCCGAGGCTGGTCAAGCATCCGGAACTCGACACGCTGGCCATTGCCCACATTGATTGCGACGCCTTTTATGCTTCGATCGAAAAACGCGACAATCCGGAGCTGCAGGACCAGCCGGTAATCGTTGGCGGAGGTCAGCGCGGGGTGGTTTCCACATGCTGCTACATCGCCCGCATTTACGGTGTGCGGTCCGCAATGCCCATGTTCAAGGCGCTTGAGGCTTGCCCGCAAGCGATCGTGATCAAGCCTGACATGGCCAAATACGCGAGTGTCGGCAAGGCGATCCGTGAACGCATGCGTGCGCTCACGCCCCTGGTGGAGCCTTTGTCCATCGACGAAGCCTTTCTTGATCTGACGGGCACCGAACGCCTGCACAAGAAGTCTCCGGCGGAAACACTCGCCGGCTTCATACGCGACATGGAAGCCGATATCGGCATATCGGCGTCTGTCGGCCTTGCCCCCAACAAGTTTCTGGCAAAACTTGCGTCAGATCTCGAAAAGCCGCGTGGTTTCTCCGTCATCGGCGCAGCGGAAGCCGAAGACGTTCTGGCGGCCATGCCTGTGGGCCGCATCTGGGGGGTCGGCAAGGTGTTCCAGCAGAAACTGGAGAGGGACGGCATTCGGACAATCGGACAGCTGCAGGAAATGGAAGCTACGGATCTCGCCCGCCGATACGGCACCATCGGCCTGCGTCTGGCCCGTCTTTCGCATGGAGACGACAGCCGTGAAGTCACTCCTGAACGGGGTGCAAAAAGCGTTTCCGCGGAAACCACCTTCTTCACCGACATCTCGAGTTTCGATACCCTGCGCCCCATTCTCAGAAACCTGGCCGAGAAAGTGTCTGCGAGGCTCAAGAAGGCGGAACTCTCAGGGCGCGGTGTGACTTTGAAACTGAAAACCGCCGACTTCAAGACGATCACCCGCGCCAGGCATTTTTCCGATCCGACCCAATTGGCCGACAAGATCTACGCGGCGGGTGAAAATCTTCTTCAGATCGAAGCCGATGGCCGCCGTTTCCGGCTTATCGGCATAGGCGTCAGCGATCTGGAAAATGCGGACCGCGCCGATCCGAGAGACCTGCTCGACCAGTCGGCCGAACGACGGAAGAATGCGGAACTTGCCGTGGATCGGCTTCGGGACAAGTTCGGAACGTCAGCTGTCGAACTCGGCCTCACGCACGCAGCGCGCGCGGCGAAGGAAGCCAAGAAGCAGGGTGACAAGTAGTCCGCCTGTCACCCGATTATTTCAAGAAGCGGTCTTGCCCGGTTACTGCTGCGGGCACTCGGTCTCATCGTAAAGCTCCAGCGATGCCATCTTGCCCTGGATGGTGAAATCGCCGTAGTCGAGCTTCAGGTGTCCGCTGATGCCGTTTTCATACAGCCAGAATGACAGCTGATAGACCGGCAGAAGCTCTCCACTTGCGTCTTCGGCACTCGGGTCGAAGTAGGCGACGGTAACGGGCCAGTAGCCCTTGCCGGACAGCGGTGCATCCACGTGGTCAGCATCGGTTTTTGCGTCGTTGACGGCTTTGGCACCGATCACCGTCGTCGTGGCATAAACCTTTTCCCCGGTTTCGGCGCCGTCATAGATGTCGGCTGCAACAAAATGGACGCCCGCCTCGGCCGACTTCATGATCGTCAGAAGATGCTCCGTCGGAAACAGCACTTCCCGGCCAATCTCCAGCGATTTTTCCGAAGGTTCCTTCAGTTCGACAGTGCGTGCTTTCTTTCCGCTCCGTGCGGTTCCACGGGTCGCTTCGACCAGTTTCTGATCGACAAAGGTCTTGGAGAGGAACTGGTAGCTCTCGGCGCGTGGCTCTTCGAAGGAAGTCGTCTGCAGATCAGTGATCTGTGAACCACCGTCGGTATTCTGGAACTCGGTGACAAAGCGGAAGTTTACGCTGTAGCCCTCGCAGGCGCTTCCGGAGAAATCGTAGACCATGCGTCCGTTGAGGCCCGCGATCCCGGCTTGCTCCTCGCTGTCTCCCAGGTTCATGTCGTAAACGGCGCGATGGGGCACGAGTTTAAAGCCGACAGTGCCGCTCGCATCGGCGTCGGTCGCGCCAGACACCGCAAAAGCTGCGGCGGCCAAAACGATCGCACCAACGGTCGAGGACACTGACTTCGGAACGCATTGCATCAAAAAAACCTCATTCTCGTCCTGGTGGAAACGCCACCTGGACCGGTTCCACACATTATGCGGCAAACTGCACATTCCGCCACCGCGAATGTGCAGCCATGCCCCAAGCCCCGCTGGCCTGTTATTTCACAAATCGTCCTTCTCAAGTGGTGACCGTGGCAATCGAAACCAAGCTCCTCCACAGTTTCCTTTTACCGTACACACCCCATTTTGACCTTGTCACCTGTGACGAATTACGCCAAGACACGCCGAAAGCTCTCAAACTTGGAGACCCCCATGAGCAGCGCGATCGAAGCCCGGCTGAACGAACTTGGCATCACCCTTCCGGAAGCGGCGGCACCCGCGGCCAACTATGTGCCTTTCCTGCAGACCGGCAATCAGCTGTTCGTTTCCGGCCAGTTGCCGATGGCAGGCGGCAAGCTTCAGATCTCCGGCAAGCTGGGTGACGGTCTGGGCATCGACGAAGGCAAGGCCGCTGCCAAGCTGTGCGCCATCAACCTGCTTGCCCAGGCTAAGGCTGCCACCGGAAATCTCGACAAGGTTGCCCGACTGGTGAAGATCGTCGGCTTCGTGAACTCCACGGCCGAATTCGTCGACCAGCCGCAGGTCATCAACGGCGCATCCGACTTCCTGGTAGAAGCGATGGGCGAAAAGGGCCGCCATGCGCGCTCCGCCGTCAGCGCCGCGTCCCTGCCCTTCGGTGCTGCTGTCGAGATCGAAGCGATTTTCGAAATCGAAGACTGACTGATTGCGGGGAGCCAGGCCTCCCCCACACTCTTCCCGAAGCCTCACCGGCCGGTGAGGCATTTTCCTTCCTGACGAGCCCCCGCCATGACACCGGAACTCGAAGCCATCTTCGCCCGCCCGATCGCCCATCGGGGTTATCACGATGCCGACAACGGCGTCATTGAGAATACGCCTACCGCAATTCAGCATGCGATCGACAAGAATTTCGCGATCGAGGTGGATGTTCAGGAAACGGCAGACGGTGAAGCTCTGGTGTTCCATGACTACACGCTGGAGCGCCTTGCGGAGGGTACCGGCAGGGTTATCGATCTGGCCGCATCCGAGCTCACCAGCATTCACATGAAGACCGGAACAGACAAGCTCTGGCTCCTGAAGGACCTGTTCGATCTTGTCGACGGCCGCGTCCCCCTGGTGGTCGAGATCAAGTCGTTGATGCGCCGTGATGCGCAAATGGACTTTGTCCGGCACGTGACGGACCAGGTGGCGGGCTACAAGGGCCCTGCATGCATCAAGTCATTCGACCCGGACATGTTGTCCATTGCAAAGGCACGCAACGCCTCGGTACTGCGCGGTATCGTTGCCGATGGCGCCGAGCCCGGTCCTGACTATGCCCGCTACAGCCGTGTCGACCGGTTCATCCTGCGCCATATCCTGCATGCACCGCGCACGCGCCCGCATTTCATTTCCTACGGTGTCAAGGACCTGCCAAAGGCCGGACCCAGTCTGCTGCGCTCTGTGTTCAAGGTGCCACTGATGTCCTGGACGGTGAGGACCACCGAACAACGGGAAAAGGCCGATCGCTACGCAGACCAGATCGTTTTCGAGGGCTTTGATCCGGACAGGAGCGCAGCCCGTTCCCTTTAGAAATAACCATTACACGACATCAACCTCTTGCACTGCAAAATGCCAGCGCTACATCAAGAGTATGGTTTCAAACTTTGGTTTCTTCTGACGCATGACCTCCTCCCGGTCCACGGACGGCAACTCCCCGGCTACAGATGACGGCGGACAGACAGCGACCTTGCGAATCCTGTCTTCCTTGAAGGATGTCACTGCCTCCAACTGGGATCAGGTGGCCAATCCAGGCTGGCATCTTTCCGGACGGGGGCTCTTGAAGAAAGACCCGAAATGCGAGGCGCTGGCCGAGCTTTCCGGGGCACTTGGCGGCAGTTCCGAATTTGCCGGTGAGGACATCGATTTCAACCCGTTTCTGTCCCACGCTTTTCTGGAGGCTCTGGAGGCTTCCGGATGTGCAACGGAAGCGACAGGCTGGCTGCCCAGACACATGGTGCTGGAAGATAGCGGCGGCGAGATCCTCGGTGCCGTGCCGGCTTATCTCAAGAGCCATTCGCAAGGCGAATATGTGTTCGACCACGGTTGGGCCGACGCCTTCTACCGTGCAGGCGGTGACTATTATCCGAAACTTCAGATCAGCGTGCCCTTCACGCCGGCAACCGGACGCCGGTTTCTGACAGGTGCCGGTGTCAACCGTGAAGCGGGCCTGCAAGCGCTTGCCGCCGGTCTGGTACAGGTATGTCAGCGCTCCGGGGCTTCATCCGTGCATGCCACTTTCCTGACCAAACCGGAATGGGACAGTCTGGGTGAACTAGGATATCTGCAACGGACCGATCAGCAGTTTCACTGGGAAAACCACGGTTACGACAATTTCGATGGCTTTCTGGCAGATCTGGCGTCGCGCAAACGCAAGGCCGTCAAGAAAGAGCGGCGCGAAGCCCTGAGCGCTGAGGGCATTGAGGTGGAATGGGTTACCGGGTCCGATCTGACCGAGGCCCATTGGGACGCCTTCTACAAATTCTACATGGACACGGGTTCACGGAAGTGGGGCCGCCCCTATCTGAACAGAAAATTCTATTCGCTGATCAATGAGAGGCTGGCTGACCGCACCTTGCTGGTTCTTGCCAAACGGCATGGCCAATACATTGCCGGTGCCCTCAACTTCATCGGTTCGCACACCTTGTTCGGGCGCCATTGGGGCTGCACCGAGCACCACCCGTTCCTGCATTTCGAGCTCTGCTACTACCAGGCGATCGACTTTGCCATCGCCAACAAGTTGAAGCGCGTTGAAGCCGGCGCTCAAGGTGCCCACAAGCTGGCGCGCGGCTATTTGCCGACCACCACCTATTCCGCCCACTGGATCGCCCATGAAGGGCTACATCAGGCTGTCGCCGATTTTCTGGAACACGAACGCCTTGCCGTCGAACGCGAGAACGAGGCGCTGGCCGAACACGCACCATTCCGCAAGATCGACCAAGAGACCTGAACCTTGGTGTGCACTTAGCATTCAAGCCGCATTTCGTATTGTTGCAGCAGCTCTTCCGCACCTGACAGGCGCAGGAATGCGTTGGCGCTTTGCGCAGCCGTGTCGACGTTGACAAACCGCAGTTCTGACCCGCCCAGGGCCTCCATCAGCCCCTGCAACAAGGCTCGGCCAATGCCTTGGCGACGGTGGTTCTTGTGAACGGCAATCTGCGCGACCGCGCCATCGGCAAAACTCGCCCCCCACCCCAGAATTTCATCGTCCTGGCGAACAGCCAGAAGATGGATATCCGGGGTCAAACCACGAAGCCCGGCAATACTGTTCTGGGGGGTCGGCAAGGTATCGAAATAGGGGCCGGTATCATCAGGAAGATCGTTCAACCCGATCCGCTCCAGCACCCACTCTCCGACATGCGCCTTGAGCGCCTTGCTGTTCACGAGCCGAAAGACACCAAGTGTCCTTTCGCGGCGAAAGCCAAAGGCTTCATAAGCAGCAACCGCCTTTTCGTTTGTCGTGATGACCTCAAGCTGCAGGCCTTTCGCGCCGACCTCAAGCTGCTTTTCGAGGACCGCTGCAAGGAGCTTTCTCGACAGGCCTTTGCGACGATGCGCAGGACTGGTCCCGACGGACAACGTATAGGCCGTGTCGCCATAACTGGAGTTCGGCAAGCTCGAAAACCAGAAGGCTGCAATCTCTTCCCCTGCCATCGCCACGAAGGAATGCTCTGCCGAAAACCCGCGCTGGCGCTGAAACTCACGGAAATCCTTCTCGCTCAGATGCAGTGGCGTGACGTAATCCGAGAAAGCAATGTTCAAGGCCTCGCACAGCTGGTCAGCACCAAACGAGCGGCAATCGACAATCTGGTAGGACATGGAAGTTTCCGAAAAATGCGGGAAGTCTCGCAAGGAACCTCCGGTCCCTGTTCCAGGAGCCCGGAGCAATGTGCAACGCCGGTCCTTCATGACCGGCGCCATCACGATTTCTGCCATGAAGGTCAGGTCAGTCGTAGGCGTCCACGACGTCGTACATCACCGGTTCGAAACTCTTGCACAATGAACTGATACGCCGGTTGCGCTCTCGCATTTCCGGTGAACGCAACATGGCCAGAAAATCTTCCCGTCGGCGCCACTGCGAATAGTTGGCGATACGGGTTTGAGCATCGTTGACGTGCAGCCCGGCCCCAATGAAGCCCTGCTGATGGCTAATGAAATTCTCGTAGGCGTCCTTCAGTTCGTCCAGAAGGTCGTAGCATGTGCCCGGGGTCATTTCGAAAGTGGTAATGACGGTCTGGCAATCGCGGTCGCTTGAAATTTCAGGCATGGGGCTCTCCTCCTCCGCCGGTACCTCCGAGGCTGGCACGTTTTTAGCGGACCGGCAATATGGGGAGGATTACGTGGCACGGGGGACCATCAATTCTGCTTTACGGCTTTGCGCTTCCAATTACCTTTGTGAGCCTCTTTCAGGCCGGCTCGACACCCTCAACTTTCATGCTGTTCACCGCCTGGAGCGCTAGGGACAGCAGGTTTTCGAAATGGGTGGTTCGGGAAGACCCGCATCGCCAGACGAGGTACATCGTCCGGCGCATCGGCAAGCCCTCGATCTTCTTCAACAGAAGATCCGGCTCCTTTCCGAATTCGGACGCAATGTAAGCGGCGGGAAAGAGTGCCAGCCCCATGCCGATCGAAGCCATCTGGCGCAAGGCATCAAGGCTTGTGCCTTCATAGTCCTGCCGGAAGTCCGCACCCGCGGCATGTGCCAATGCCTGAACATCGTTGTGGAGGCGAAACCCCTGACCGAGTGCAAGCAGCTTCTCGCCGCGCAACATATCCACCGGGATCACTTCGACGCCAGCCAAGGGGTGCGACTTCGGCACGGCAAGTGAAACGCTTTCCCGGCACAGCACCTGTGCCGTCCACTGATCCGATGACGCAAAATCCGGTGTCAGAATGCAGTCGAGCGCACCGGACATCAGTCCCTCTTCCAGGAGATTGGGCCTGTCTTCGCGGATGTAGAGCTCGAGAAGCGGAAATTCACGTTTCAGGATTGGCAACAGGTAGGGCATGAAATACGGCCCGAATGTGGGCGAGACCCCAAGGCGGATCAGACCGCCGAGATTGGATTGCCCTGCCTGGGCGACAGTCACGATTTCGTCGAGATTCTCGAGGGTACGCCGTGCAAGCGGCAGCAGGCGCTCACCGGAGGCCGTCAGGCTGATCCCCCCACTGCCGCGCTCCAGCAAGGTGCAGCCAAGTTGCTCTTCAAGCAGCTTGAATTGCGCCGAAAGCGTTGGCTGCGAGACATGGCAGCGAGAGGCAGCCCTGCCGAAGTGCAAGGTTTCTGCAAGTGCAACGAAATAGTCCAGCTGCCGTGAAGATGGCCGAAACCGCATGTCGCCTCCCTGCATGATAGATAATTTCTATCAAATCAATCGAAACAATGTATTTCATCTATTCTCTCCTCGTATCCATATCAAGGGTGTCACAGACACAGCCCACGAAAGAGGAGCAGGCGATGTACAACAGACTGAAGTCGCTGCGCAGCCAGCACAACACCCTGGATTCCCTGATCCGCAGAGAGGAAATGCACCCTTATCCGGATACGCAGCACATACGGTCGTTGAAGAAATTCAAGCTTCGGTTGCGGGATGAGATTACCCGGATCGAGACCAACCTGAGCTCCTCTCAGCTGGTCTACTGACCGGCAACACAACGCCAATCGGGAGGTTTTGAATGAATCCGTTCCTGCCATTCTTTTCACCCTTTGCAGCCCTGCAGCGCACGCCTTCCAGACAGTCCCGCCTGAAGGATATCGATGCTCGCATGGCCTCGTTCTTGCGCGAGAAACAGACGTCGGGCGCCGCCTGCCCCAAGGTGCTCGACAACGTCAAGACCGCAAGGAGCACAGTCCAGCGCGAGATGGTCTCGGCACGTTAGAACCACGTCCCGAAAAGAGGACGGGTTCTTGGCCCCAACCGGATTTCCGCCATCCGGACCACGCTGACCATCCAGCTGGACATCCCGCCCGCAGGCCTCGCGGGCGGGTTTTCTTTTTCGTTGCCTTGCCGTAAGCCGCGCTTTCTAATTCAGATCGAAACAGTGTTTCGGCAACGGTTCAGGGAAACCCGCATGACCTCATCGCCCTACTACTCTCCAAGCGGCGGTCACCCGCCACAAACCCAGCTGCTGACCGACCGGGCCGTCTTCACAGAGGCTTATGCCGTCATCCCGAAGGGCACGATGCGTGACATCGTCACCAGTTATCTGCCGTTCTGGGAAAAGACCCGGCTTTGGGTGCTGTCACGCCCTCTCTCCGGATTTGCAGAGACCTTCTCCCAATACATCATGGAAGTGCAGCCGGGCGGCGGCAGCAGGAACCCGGAGCAGGACGCCGATGCAGAAGCGGTTCTCTTTGTGGTGCAAGGAAAACTGACGCTGACAATCGAGGGGACTGGGCACGTGCTGGAAGACGGCGGATACGCCTATCTACCGGCCGGTTGTGCCTGGACGGTCGAAAATTCGGCCGATGCTCCAGTCCGGTTTCACTGGATCCGGAAAGCCTATGAAGCAGTCGAGGGACTGGCTGCCCCGGATGCATTCGTAACGAACGAAAAACAGATCAAGCCGACCGAAATGCCGGGGACGGACGGTAAGTGGGCAACCACCCGTTTCGTCGCGCCGGAAGACCTGCGTCATGACATGCATGTGACCATCGTTACCTTCGAACCGGGTGCTGTTATCCCGTTTGCCGAAACCCACGTAATGGAGCACGGTCTTTACGTGCTGGAGGGCAAAGCCGTCTACAGGCTCAATCAGGACTGGGTCGAGGTTGAAGCCGGTGACTACATGTGGCTGCGCGCCTTCTGCCCGCAAGCCTGTTATGCCGGTGGGCCAGGCAAGTTCCGCTATCTGCTCTACAAGGATGTCAACCGGCACATGAAACTCAGTCGCGGCTGAAAGGCAGACTGAGAAAATGAGTCCGGATACGTCGACAAGATATTGATATCACGAGACTAGATGGCTCTGGAGAGCCATAGCGAAAACCGGAACAGCATTTCCGTGTTTCTTGCACTCCCTGGCGTAACGAGTTGGTCCCATGATCAAGCCATGGGGGGGCCGGTGTTGGTTGGCGTTGGGATGTCATTTGAGAGAAAGACAAAAGGCGGCTCGAAGGCCGCCTTTCAAGTTCGTGAGTGACCGCGTCCGGGGTTACTTGGCCGGAACAGCATCCGCCGGAACTGACGGCTCCGCCTTCGTCTTGTTTTTCTTCGGCGGGCGAACCCGGAAGAACAGGGCATAGAGCACGGGTGCGGCAATCAGGGTCAGCACGGTGGCAAACGCCAGACCGCCCATGATCGTCACTGCCATGCCCCGGAAGAAGGCATCCGACAGGAGCGGTGCCATGCCGAGGATGGTGGTAATCGCCGCCAGCATCACCGGCCGCATACGCGAGACGCTTGCATCGACGATTGCCTGGTATTTGTCCCTGCCCTCGCCAATCAGAAGATCGATCTCTTCCAGAAGCACGATGGCATTCTTGATCAGCATGCCGGAAAGCGACAGGAAGCCAAGCAGCGACATGAAGCCGAAGGCTGTGTCCGTGGCGAGCAAGGCAATGGCAACACCATTGATCGACATGGGCACCATCAGCCAGATGATCAGCGGCTGCCGCACGGAGCCGAACAGCAGGATCGAGATGATCAGCATGACCAGGAAACCGAGCGGCAACTGCGCACCCAGGGACTCCTGCGCATCGTTGGTGCTTTCATATTCACCGCCCCACTCCAGCGCATAGCCCGGCGGCAGCTCAATGGCCTCGATTTGCGGACGGACCCTTGCAAGAGCAGCAGTCGCGGTTTCGCCCGCAGTCGTCTCAGCCTTCACCGTAAGCGTGCGCACGCGATCACGGCGATGGATGAGCGTATCCTGAGGCTCCATCACGAATTCCCGCACAACCTGCTCGATCGGCACATAGCGGCGTTCATTGCTGCTCAGGACCAGGGAGTCCGACACGCTCTCGTTGACGGAGATGCCGTTCTGTTCGGCCTTGCGGGCGACAATCGGAATGCTCTCGTCGACATCGCGGTAGGAGCCGACACGAATGCCTTCAGTCGAAAACTGCAGGGCGACTGACAGCTCCTCGCGGGTCACGCCGGAAATTCGGGCGCGGTCTTCATCGAAGATCGGCCGCACGACAAGTTCGCGCTGGCGCCAGTTCGTGTTGACGTCTGCAAGCTTGTTGTCAGGCATCGCGAAGACCGCCTGCGCCTCGTTGCCGAGCCGCTTGAGCTCATCCGCATCCGGACCGGAGAACCGTGCCTCGATCTTGGCACCGCCACCGGGACCGAACACCAGGCGCTTGGTGATGATCTGAGCTGACGGGAAACGTTCGGCGAACTGCTCCCTCAACTCAAGCGCCAGCATGTCGATCTCTTCACGATCATGCGTCCGGATGATCATGTGGCCATAGGCCGGGTTGGCGTCTTCCGGTGCGTAGGTCAGCATGAAACGCGTTGCACCACCGCCCGCAAAGCTTGTGACAGTTGCCACCCGCTCATCCGAAAGGACGATTTTCTCCATTTCCTTCAGGTCCGCCTCGGTCGACCGGATATCGGTTCCCTGGGGTGACCAGTAGTGGACATAGAAGATCGGTGTGTTGCTGTCCGGAAAGAAGGCCTGTTTCACGTTGCCGAAGGCCATGACACAGACAACCGTGATCCCGACAAGTGCGGCAACGGTCAGCAGCCGCACATGCAGGGAACCGATCAGTATCCCGCGATAGGCCTTGTAGAGAATGCCCTTGTAAGGGTCATGATCGTCCAGATTGCCGGTGGCGGTTCTGAAGAAGTACTTGCCGAACAGCGGGGTCACCGTGATCGCGAAGACCCACGACAACAGCAGCGATATCCCGATCACGGCAAACAGCGAGAACAGAAACTCACCGGTAGCATCCGGCGACAGGCCGATGCCGGAAAATGCCATGATGCCGATGACGGTCGCCCCCAGCAGGGGCCACATGGTCTGAGCGACGACGCGGCTGGCTGCCTCAATCGCCTTCTGGCCACGCTGCATGTTGATCATCATGCCTTCCGCCACGACGATGGCGTTGTCCACCAGCATGCCCATGGCAATGATAAGCGCACCGAGCGAGATGCGCTCCATCTCGATGGCGAAGATGCGCATGAACAGAACGGTGGCCATCACGGTCAACAGAAGCACTGTGCCGACCACGATTGCCGCGCGCCACCCCATGAACAGCGCTAGAACACCGATCACGATGACGACGGAGGCCGCAAGGTTCATGATGAAGCCGTTTACGGATTCATCGACCACGATATTCTGCTCGTAGATGGGATGGATCTGCATGCCGACCGGCAATTGCGCTTCGACGGCGGCAAGCTTCTCGATCACCCGTTCGCCGACTTCGACAATATTGGTGCCATCGACCTGAGACACGCCGATCGTCACTGCCGCGTGACCATCATGGCGTATCAACCTGTCCGGCCTCTCCGGCTCGCCCAACTCCAGCGTCGCGATGTCGGACAGGCGGATCATTGCCGTCGACCCTGCCCTGCCGATGACGAGATCCTGAATGCCGCGGAAGTCGTCAAAGGCGGAAGCCGTCATGAGGCGAATGCGTTTGTCACCTGAAACACCCGACCCGTTGGTCTGAATACGGTTTTCCGCATCCAGCACACCGATCACGTCGGTGAAGGTGATGCCGAGCCCAGCCATCTTGTCCTGATTGACATTCAGGTAGATGACATCCTGCGGTTCGCCGGCAACTTCCACCTTGCCGACCCCGGGAACCGTCAGGAGTTCGCGCCGGATACGCTTGACCGTGTCGCGAATGTCCCGGTTGGTATAACCGTCGGCAGTGAAGGCGTAGAAAAGACCATAAACATCGCCGAAATCGTCATAGACCAGCGGCGTTCCCGCCCCTGTCGGCAGGTTCCGGACCTCGTCATTGACCTTGCGCCGCAATTAGTCCCAGACCTGAGGCAATTCCTCGCCGTCGTAGGTTGGTTTGATTTCGACGCTGATGCGCGACAAGCCGGGCTCCGACACGGATGTGATCAGATCCAGTTGCGGCATCTGCTGGATGGCCGTTTCAAGGTTTTCGGTAATTTCGTTTTCGACTTCAGCCGCAGTTGCGCCTGGATAGCTGGTGATCACCTGAGCCTGCTTGATGGTGAACGCAGGATCTTCCAGCCGCCCCACGGTGGACAGGCCCCAGAGCCCGCCCAGAAGCGACATGATCACGATCATCCAGGTGTTGACCGGCTTTTGAATGGAGTAGCGTGCAATATCCAAGGTTTCTGATCCTCTTGCCTGTCCGGAACCGGATCAGTTCAAACGCCGCACGACCTGGCCGTCGCTGAGATAGGCGACGCCGGCGGAAACGATGTCATCGCCTTTGTCCAGGCCGGAGCGGACCGGAATGAAGTCGCCCATGACCGTGCCGATTTCGACCGGGTTCTTGGACACGGCGCCTGTATCTGTATCGAATTTCCAGACGTAGGCGCTGCCATCACCGTCGACGGCAATTGCACTTGAAGGCACCAGGAACTGTTCTCCCAGTTCCAGACCTTCCGGTAGAAACTTCACGGTGACAGAAGCCGTCATGCCGGGTGACAGCTGCTCTGCGCCGTCGCGAGGCATGGCAAGGGTGATACGATAGGTTTGCGCCACATCATCGACCTGGCTGGAATGCTCGCGGTAGGTCAGCGGAAACAGCTTGTCGCCATAGGCCGGGAACCTTGCCTCGATCGAGGCCACTTCAGACTCGGAAACCCGTCCGAACAGCGCCTCGGCAACGTTGATGTCCACCTGCACTTCCGACACATCGTGAAGCCGCACAACCGGTGTGCCGACACTGACCGTGGTGAAATTGTCGACCAGTCGTACAGAGACGATCCCGTCGAAAGGTGCTTTCAACGTGGTGTATTCGAGGTTCTGCTTGGCTTCCTTCAACGTCTCAAGCGCAAGGTCGTGCTTGTTCTTCTGCTCGTCGTAGGCGGACTGTGAGATCACGGAGCGTTCGCGCAGGGTTTCCAACCGGTCGAGTTCCCTCTTTGCCTGCTCGGCATTGATCGTCGCCTCGCGGACGGCACGGTCGTAGTCAGTCGTGTCCAGCGTGGCGATCAGGTCGCCCTCTTTCACGCGCTGGCTCTCCAGAACCGGAAGCGCCACAAGCTTGCCCGGCACCTGAAAGGACAGGTCGACGGTCTTTACCGCCGCAACCCGGCCCGCGAACCGCCGCTCCAGCAGACCTATCTGGTCTGTCACCGTAAAGATTTTCGCAGGTCTCGGCGCGGCGTGAAGCTTTGCTTCTGCTTCGGAAACCGGATCAACTGCGTCTTCCTGGCAGGCTGCGAGCATCCCCGCAGCAAACAGGAGGGCGACCCAACGGCGGATTGGGGCTTTGTGAAGTGCCAGCATTTGGTCTTCCGTTCTAGTCTTGGAGTTGGGTCAGACGCTTGCGCAGTTCCTGAAAAACCAGCGCGCGTTCTTCATCTGTGAAAATCGTGACGCAATGCGCCTCGGAGAAATGCAGACCTTCCAGGCACGCCCAGATTGCCCAGGCTTTGCCGCGGTCGGAAAGTTCGGCTTCGATGGCCGCCTTCATACGGGATTTCACGCCCATGAAGGGTTCACTCAGGTCGGGACGGTCTGCTTTCGTGGCCAGCATGGCCTGCGCAAGATCCCGCTGCTCACTCAGCCAGCCTTCGGTGACTTCGATCATGGCGCTCAAGGTCGGGCATTCGGAAGAAAGGTTCCGCTCCCGCGCAGCGGACACTTCGGCTTCGAACTGGCCCGCAAGGAATTCCACCATGCCTGTAATCAGCGCGTCCTTGGTGGGAAAGTTGTAGAGCACCCCACCCTTCGAAAAGCCGCTTTCCTCGGCAACGGCATCCATGGTGAGGCTTTGCGCTCCCGAGCGTCTCACGACTTCGAGTGCAGCCTTCAGTATTTCCGATTTTGATTCATGCGAGTTGCGTGTCGAACGCGCGGCCATTTCTATACCGTCCAGTCAGTACAGTTTCGCGCTATTTATACCGTCCAGCCGGTACAGACAAGAGGGCACACTGGCATAAGTTCGCCAGCTTTTTCATCCAGCACTCACTCGAAGCGTGTCCAGGCAGCCGGACACCCCAAAAACTGGCATGGGCAAGAGCCTGTGCCAACAGACAGAACCTGATTTTTTTCGAGATCGATCCAGGTAAAAAACAGGAGCCAGCCGGGAGCCCGGATCAGGCTGCAGCGTTCTTGCGCATTGCAGCTTCGTTTGCCGCCTGTTCTGCGGCGGCAGCTTCCGCTGCAAGCCGCGAACGCTCATTGGCTTCTTCATCGGTACGTTCTGCAAAGGCGATGAATTCATCGGCCGGCATGGGGGCTGCGAAGAAGTACCCCTGGGCAGCGGTAACGCCAAGTTCAAGCAACCGGTCGATCTGCTCTTCCATCTCGACACCTTCGGCAATGATGCCCATGCCCAGATTGTCGGCCAGTTCGACCATGGAATCGACGATGGTCGTCGAGTTGTCGTCCGACCCGATGGTATCGATGAACATCTTGTCGATCTTGATGATGTCGACGCCCAGCTTCTGCAGGTACGCCATGCCGCCGTGGCCGGTGCCAACGTCGTCCAGCGCCACACGCACACCCAGGGCCTGCAGTTCCGCGATGATCTTGCGGGCGAGTTCCATATCTTCCAGCGGATGGCGTTCGGTCACTTCCACGACGATCTGCTGGAAGGAAATCCGGGACTTTTCGAAGATCGAACGGATGTCGGAAATGATTTCGCGATCCAGGAAGTGACCCGCGAATAGGTTGATCGACAGCTTCAAGTCCGGGTTGTCGCCATAAAGGTCGCCGATTTCCTCCGACGACACGCGCATCATGTGGCGGGTCATATCGAAGATATGGCCGTTGTTTTCCGCATAAGCCATAAACTGGCCCGGCGAAACGATCATGCCGTTTGGACGGCGCCAGCGCATCAGGATCTCGCAGCCGCGCAACCGGCCACTCTCGATATCCATGACAGGCTGATAATAGGGAATGAATTCGCCATTGCGGATCGCGGCGATGAATTCGTCGTCGGCCTCCCGCTCCGGACGCCAGGACAACCAGACGCCGATGGCAACGAACAGAAGTGCAATGCCGGCACAGGCGGCGGCCGCAACAACCTTCAGATCCTGCACGACATTGCCGGCGGCCGAAATCGGTGCGGTGATCGTCGCGACCAGCGGATAAAGCTGCGAGGAGACCTCGACAGACAGGATTTGCGAAGGATCGGTCGCCTCGGAGTTATAGCCGCCGATACTGTACCAAAGCAGATTGTTGCCGAGGCGCAGTTCGGCTCTGCGATAGGAGCGCAGATATTCCGGGCCGGGATCGATGGCAATGACGGCGGGCGTCACTTCCGCGAACAGACGGGTCTGGTCCTTGAGATCCCAGCTGATTACCGCTGCGCGAGCCCCGAGGTAGTTGCGGTCCAGCATGCCGATACCGACCAGCGGACCGTCTTCGCGCATTGGAGGAAGAACGACCTTGCCGGCCAGATCTCGATCCGGAATGATGCACATGCGTTGACCGGCCGCGTCCGCCAGCCCGATGGCGTCGATCATGCCGTGCTCGACGATCTGTTTTTCGTAGATACCCCGGTCTTCGGCGCTACAGGTTTGCACGTCGTCACGGTCCAGTCGCTGCAGCAGGGAGACGGTCGTGGAAATTGCCTCTTCGGCGCGATGGATGGCCACATTTCCCATGGCTTCCATTTCGACGACGGCGCGGCGTTCCGCATATTGGTTGAGGATGACGTTGATCGCAAAAAGCGGAGCAGTCGCCAGCGCAAGGGCGATCAGCACCGTTTTTACAAAACCAACATAGCGGAAAGACAAGTCGCAGGCCTGTTCGTGAATAAACTCTTTCTGACCATGGCTGATCTGGGTAAACAAGGACTGAAGATTCAGCAGTTTCATTCAGATCAAAGCGACCTGCCTCATTGCCGTGTTAGCTGCAGGACAGACGAGAAAAAGCCGGACTTCGGGAGGGTTACATGCAGGCATTGTTTATTGGACAAGCCTATATCGACGTTACGTTTTTGACCGACCAGCTGCCGACGGGCGACGAAAAGACAATTGCCCGGGATTACGCGATCAGTTTCGGCGGCAATGCCGTTACAGCGGCGTTCTGCTGCGCCAAACTGGGTGGCAAGCCGGAACTGTTATGTTCGCAGGCGGATGACTGGCTGGCGCGGATGTTCCTGGACATGGCCGCGGCCTACGGCATTTCCATTCACGGGCGCAAGGTGCGCGAGAGTTCGCTCTCCTTCATCATGCCGAAGGGTGGCAAGCGTGCCATCGTGCGCTGCCGCGACAACGAGTTCCTGCATCCTTTCCCTCCCCTCACGCTTACCGGCATGAAGGCATTGCATCTGGATGGCCACATGCCGGATGCAGCCCTCCACTATGCGACCACATGCAAGAACCTCGGCATTCTGACGTCTCTCGACGGAGGTGCGGTGCGCGAGAACACGGACGAGCTTTTGAACCAGATCGACATTGCGGTCGTTTCCGAACGGTTCTGCCAGCAGCTTGGCATGTCGACCGGCGAGACCCTGGCGTATTTGCGTACCAAGAACTGTCCTGTCGGCGCTGTCACGCTCGGCGACGAAGGCATGGTCTGGTACGAAGCCGGCGGTCCGGACAAGGTTATGCCGGCCTTGAATGTACCCTTGTCGAAAGTGGTCGATTCCAATGGGGCCGGCGATGTGTTTCACGGCGCCTATGTGGCATCCTACCTGCAATGGCCGGAAAGAAGCTGGGATCAACACTTCCGCTTTGCACGTGGTGCCTCGACCCATGCGATCCAGCACCTGGGCAACGAAGCCAGCCTGCCGACACTGGAAGACATCGAACGCGCCAACAGCACCTTCCTGGAAAAGGCAGCTGCCTGACACAATCAACCCCGGTAAAGCACTGGCGACAAGGCCTTCGCGTTTCAACCGGGGAAAGTGTGACGCAGGACATATTTTGTTCGAATAAGCCCGGCTATTGCTTCAACCGGCTTTCGCCTTGCCACACTGTGGAACTTACCCCAGAGTGGGACCACCTCTATTTCGTGGAGATTTTCAATGATGTTTTCCCGTTCGCCCCGGATCGCAGCCGGTCTGACAGCCGCTGTCAGTCTGCTCGCTCTACAAGCCTCTCCGGCTCTTGCCTTCGATCCGTCCGGGAACGAGATTGCCGACGCGTTCCTGTCGCTGCTGGACGCTGAAAAAGGCACCGTCGAGAGCTATGGTTCGGTTGACGAAGCAGGTGGCGCCGTCACGCTCAGCGACATCGTCATCAGCAAGGAAGACGAGGAAGGCGCGAGCGTCACCATCGCTTCCACCGTCCTGACAGGCGGTGAAATCCAGGCTGACGGCCGGCTCAAACTGGCAAGTCTCGACATGAGCAACCTTCAGCTCACGGCGGAGGACGGTGGCATGTCGCTGGCAGACCTCAAGGTTACGGAACTTCTCTTGCCCACGCCGGAAGAAGCTGCGTCCGATACGCCGCCGGTCGGGCCCGGCTACAAGACGTTTGAAGCCAACAGCATCCAGATCCGCGATGAAGACAACCAGATTGCCGACATCGTAAAAATCTCCTCTTCGATCGATGCCATGGACGGCGATCTTCCGACGGCCGGCAGTTTCGCCGTGACCGGCGCCACGATTGATGTGAAGGAACTGGAATCGAAGGAAACCAAGTCCCTCACGGATCTCGGTTATGAAACCCTGACTGTTGATGTTGCCGGTTCAGGCAAATGGGATCCGGAAGCAGCCACGCTTGTGGTGCCGGAACTCAAGATCGATGCCAAGGAAGCCGCCAGCCTGTCGCTTTCCTTCTCCATGGGCGGGGTTACCCGGGAAGTGGTCACCCAGCTCAACGAAAAGTCGGAGAAGCCGGAAGAAGCGATGGCGCTTCTGCAGAACGTGACCATCGAAAATGCCAAGATCCGGCTGGATGACGCCTCTTTGACCGGACGCGTTCTGGATCAGGAATCGAAAAAGGCCGGTGTTGACACGCCGACCTATGTAGCTGGCCTCACCGGCACGCTGCCGATGATGCTTGGCATGCTGCAGAACAAGGAACTGGAAGGCAAGGTCGCTCAGGCTGTGACCCAGTTCCTGAACACCCCAGGCTCGCTGGAACTGACGGCGGCACCCGGTGCGCCGGTTCCCCTGTCCCAGATCATGGGAACGGCGATGTTCGCGCCCCAGATGATCCCGCAGATCCTTTCGGTCGGCATCACCGCCAACCAGTAACTCTGCCTTCAAACAGCAAAAAGCCCGGACCTTGTCCGGGCTTTTCTTGTTTGTGCGTTCAAGAATGCAGGTTTACTCGGCTGCCTCGTTCCGGCTCTGGAACTGCAGTTCGCACAGGCGCCGATATATGCCGTCGTGCTCGAACAATTCGTCATGCGTGCCGCTTTCAAGGACGCGGCCCCTGTCCAGAACGAGTATCTTGTGCGCGTGGCGAACCGTGCTGAGCCGGTGGGCGATCACAAGCGTCGTGCGGCCTTCCATCAGTGTTTCGAGCGCGGATTGGATCTTGGCCTCGGATTCCGCGTCGAGAGCGGAGGTCGCCTCGTCCAGCAACAGGATCGGCGCATCAAGCAGCATGGCGCGCGCGATGGCAACCCGCTGACGCTGACCGCCGGACAACCGGCCGCCACCGTCGCCTGCCAATGTGTTGTAGCCTTCGGGCAATTCGAGGATGAAGTCATGGGCGTTTGCCGCCTTTGCCGCCGCCTCGATCTCTTCCTGCGTGGCATCGGGCCTGCCGATTGCGATGTTGTCGCGGATGCTGATGTTGAAGAGGTAGGAGTCCTGACTGACGTAGGCAATGTTACGGCGCAGGGAACTCATCGTCACCGATTTGATCGGCTGGCCGTCAACGCAGATCGTACCTTGCTGCGGATCGTAGAAACGCTCGATCAAGGCAAAGACCGTTGATTTCCCGGCGCCGGATGCACCAACCAGTGCCGTTGTCTTGCCGCCCTCAGCCGTCAAGGTCAGCCCGTTCAGGGCAGCACCTTCGCCATAGGAGAACTTGACGTCCTTCAGTTCGATCTGCCCGCTATCAACCTTGAGGTCCGGTGCATTTTCGACCTGCTCCAGGTCCGGCTGCTCGTCGATCAATTCGTACATCAGACGAACCCCGACCAGTGCCTTGCTGAGATTGACATTCAGGCGGGCCAGACGGCGCGCCGGATCATACGCAAGCAACAGGGCGGTGATGAATGCGAAAAACGCGCCGGGATCCTTGCCCAGTTCCACCACCGAATATCCACCGTAGAAGATAACCAGTGCGATCGCGAACCCGCCGAGGGATTCCATCAGCGGGGATGTCCGCGCCGTTAGCGCCGCAATCTTGTTGGACTGGCGTTCGACTTCAGAGACGGATGTCGCCATCCGCTGCTGCATCGTCTGCTCCATTCGGAAAGCCTTGACGATGCGAATACCCAGCACGGTTTCCTGCAGGGTCGAGCCGATCTCGGCGTTCGAAACCACCTGCCGCTTGGCGTAGGTCTTCACCCGCTTGACCAGAAAACTGACACCGACGACGATCGGCGGCATGATCACCAGTGCGAGCAGGCTCATCAGGGGATCCTGGACAATCATCACGCCGACGAGACCGATCAGGGTCAGAATATCCCGGCCAAGGCTGAGCACGATCATGTCGATGACCGAACGGGCACTGCCCGCACCCGTGTTCACGCGAATGCCCAGTTCCGGCAGGGACATCCGGTCGTAATAGGCCTGGTCCTGCATGGTCAGCCGCTTGAACAAGCGGTTCTGAAGGTCGGCAACAATCGCATTGCCTACCCTTGAGAGAACAACCATCTGACCGTAGGTCGAAGCGCCCTTGAGGGTGAAGATGCAGATGACCGCTCCGGCGATGACATAGATCATCGCCTTGTCGCGGTTGATGAACACCTCGTTGATGACATCCTTCATGATCCAGGCACTTGCGGCGGTCGTCGCCGCTACCATGCCCATGAAAACGAAGGCCACCATGTAGCGTGGTATGTAGGCCCGGAGATTTTCGCTCAACAGGCGCTTGATGACTTGGACCGTGCCATCCGGATCGTTCCAGATCTCCCATTTTGCAGGGTTGAGCACTGTAAGCCGCCTTTCCAAAAACTCGCTAAGCTTAGCATGACTGAGGCCGGCTAGGCCGGCCTCAAGCCTCTGTTGCAGAGGGTTATCCCTATTTAACGGTTACCCGCAAGTAGGTTGTTATCAGGCGTCCGGCAAGTTCAGACGCAAATGCAGATCGCGAAGCTGAGCCGATGTCGCTTCGCTCGGTGCGCCCATCATCAGGTCTTCCGCCTTCTGGTTCATCGGGAAGAGCATGACTTCACGGATGTTGGCTTCATCAGCCATCAGCATGACCATGCGGTCGATGCCGGCCGCGCAGCCGCCGTGCGGAGGAGCGCCATACTGGAATGCATTGACCATGCCGCCGAAGCGCTTGTCGACTTCCTCAGCCGGATAGCCGGCAATTTCGAAAGCCTTGTACATGATCTCCGGCTTGTGGTTCCGGATCGCGCCGGAAACCAGCTCGTGACCGTTGCAGGCCAGATCGTACTGATAACCGCGAACCTCCAGAGGATCGCCTTCCAAAGCTTCCATTCCGCCCTGAGGCATGGAGAACGGGTTGTGTTCGAAATCGATCTCGCCGGTTTCCTCGTCGCGCTCGTAGATCGGGAAATCCACGATCCAGGCAAATTCGAACCGGTCCTTGTCGGTATGGCCGAGCTCTTCGCCGATGATGACACGGGCCTTGCCTGCGACCGGCTCGAACTGCTTCGGCTTGCCGCCGAGGAAGAAGGCCGCATCACCGACGTCGAGACCCAGCTGGGTGCGGATCGCTTCGGTGCGTTCCGGACCAATGTTCTTGGCCAGCGGACCGGCAGCTTCCATGGAACCGTCTTCAGCCTTGCGCCAGAAGATGTAGCCCATACCCGGCAGGCCCTGCTCCTGGGCGAACTTGTTCATGCGGTCGCAGAACTTGCGGCTTCCGCCCTTCGGTGCCGGGATAGCGCGGATCTCGGTGCCCGGCTGCTCCAGTAGCTTGGCAAAGATTGCAAAACCGGATCCTGCAAAATGCTCGGAGACGATTTCCATCTTGATCGGGTTTCTGAGGTCCGGCTTGTCGGTGCCGTACCAGAGCGCTGAATCCTTGTAGGAAATCTGCGGCCAGTTGCGGTTGACCGGACGGCCGTTGCCGAAACGCTCGAAGCAGCCTGCAATCACTGGCTCGATGGTATCGAACACGTCCTGCTGGGTGACGAAGGACATTTCCATGTCGAGCTGGTAGAAGTCGGTCGGTGAACGATCGGCACGCGGGTCTTCATCGCGGAAACACGGCGCGATCTGGAAGTACTTGTCGAAGCCGGAGACCATCAGCAGCTGCTTGAACTGCTGCGGTGCCTGCGGCAGGGCGTAGAACTTGCCGGGGTGCAGACGAGAGGGAACCAGGAAGTCACGCGCGCCCTCAGGGGAGGAGGCCGTGATGATCGGCGTCTGGAATTCGTTGAAGCCGATGTTCCACATGCGGTCACGCAGATCGCGCACCACATTGGAGCGCAGGATCATGTTCTGGTGCAGCTTCTCGCGGCGCAGATCCAGGAAACGGTACTTCAGACGAACTTCTTCCGGATAGTCCAGATCACCGAAGACCGGCAGCGGCAGTTCCTTCGCCGCACCCAGGATTTCCATCTCGCGGATGAAGACTTCAATGTCACCGGTCGGAAGTTCGGCGTTGATGGTTTCGTCGGTGCGCTTCTTCACGTTGCCGTCGATGCGGATACACCATTCGGAGCGCACGGATTCGGCCAGTTTGAAGGCCGCAGAGTCGGGGTCGACCACGCATTGTGTGACACCGTAATGATCGCGCAGATCGATGAACAGCACCCCGCCATGATCGCGGACCCTGTGGACCCAGCCGGAAAGACGGATAGTCTGGCCTTCGTCGGACAGACGGAGGTCACCGCATGTGTGACTACGGTAGGGGTGCATTCTAATTCCTCGACATTTTTCTTGGCATAGAAAATCGTTACGGCCCGCTGGAGGCAGGCCGAGTCCGGCTGCACAATCCATGTTGCGGGACGAAAGTCAAGGGAAAGGCTTGCGGTAGGCTTGCCTCTCCCCTTTTGAACGCGAAACGGTTCGGGAATTTCTCTCAGGCGTCGACTGCTTGCAACAGTGGATGCCACTGGCCGCGGATCTCGTGGGAACTGGCATCGGAATAGTCGAAAACGCCAGACCCGGCTGCGGCATGGCGGGCATATATCACCCGATCAGAAATCCGGGCAAGCAGCGGATAGCCCTTCTTGGCGAGCAACTGCTCGAGATCGGCAACCTGGTTTGACCGACGATCGATCCGGTTTGCAACCACGTGAATATCGGCCTTGCCCTTGCGCACGCGCTTTATATCGGAAATGCCGTCGAGAAACTTCAAGGTGGCGTCCCAGTCGAAGGCGGACGCAAGCACCGGAACGATGATATCGGACGACTCTGCGATCAGGTTCTTGGCCAGCTCCGATCGAAGCCCGCCGGGTCCGTCGATGACAATAGCGTCCAGATGCTTGTCCTTGTCACCGATAGCGTCCTCCTTGCTCCAGTTGAGACCTTCGATCTGCGCCAGGTCCTTTGGGCGGCGCTTGACCCAGGAAAGGCTCGACTTCTGCCGGTCCGCATCGGCAAGGGCAACATCTTCGCCACGGGCGGCGAGCGCAACGGCAAGATTCGTGGCGAGGGTCGTCTTGCCGCAACCGCCCTTTGAATTCACCACCAGTATCTTGCGCATTTCCACTCCCCTGTGTGTTCTTTTGCGGACGCTCGCCTAAGCTTCAACATAGGCGCACAAAATGCGCCTTTTCAAGAGCTTCGAGCGCGAAAATTACCATTTCGTGGCGACAAAGCGGCAGAACTCGGGTATAGCTGTCCGTCACCATGCATGTGATTACAAAAACAAAAGATCTCGCCGCTGCGTGCCAGCGTCTTGCCGCTCATGATTACGTGACTGTCGACACGGAGTTTCTCCGTGAGACAACCTTTTGGCCCAAGCTCTGCGTCATCCAGATGGCAGGGCCTGACATGGCCTTCATCGTCGATGCCCTGTCCGAAGGGCTGGACCTTGAGCCCTTTTTCGAGCTTATGCGCGACGGCAATGTGACAAAAGTTTTTCACGCTGCCCGCCAGGACATTGAAATCATCTATCATCTGGGAGAACTTATCCCAGCCCCGCTGTTCGACACTCAAGTCGCGGCCATGGTTTGCGGCTTTGGTGATTCCATTTCCTACGACCAGCTTGTCTACAAGGTGACCGGTGCCCGGATCGACAAGTCGTCCCGCTTCACCGACTGGGCCCGCAGGCCGCTGACGGCAAAGCAACTGGATTATGCGCTGGCGGACGTCACGCATCTGCGCGACGCCTATCAGTTCCTGAAAGCGAATCTCGCCGAACAGGACCGCAGCCACTGGGTTCAGGACGAAATGCAGGTGCTGACATCCATCAACACCTACCGTACGGATCCCGAACAGGCCTGGAAACGGCTGAAGCTTCGAGTGCGCAAGCCGGTTGAACTGGCCGTGATGATGGAAGTTGCAGCCTGGCGCGAACGGGAAGCGCAATCACGCGACGTTCCGCGCAGCCGCGTCATCAAGGACGATGCCATCTACGAACTCGCAGCTCAGCAGCCCCAGGACGCAGAATCGCTCGCGCGCCTCAGGACCATTCCGCGCGGCTTCGAGCGTTCAAAGTCCGCAGACGAGATCCTGAAAGCCGTCAGACGGGCCGTTTCGCTTCCCAAGAACGAAATGCCGAAACTGCCGAAAGGTCGACAGGCACCGGACGGTTCAGCGGCCGCTGTCGATCTCTTGAAGGTTCTTCTGAAACTTGTCAGCGAAGCACATGGCGTTGCTGCCAAGGTCATAGCCACGGTGGATGATCTTGAAAAGATCGCTGCGGATGATGCTGCCGATGTGGCAGCCATGAAGGGCTGGCGGCGCGAGCTTTTCGGCGAAACCGCGCTCAAGCTGAAGCGCGGTGAAGTCGCCCTCGCCTTCCAGGATCGTCAGATCGTCGCGATTGATCAGCCGCGGCAGGCGAACGTTGAATCGGAAGCGGCAGAGTAAACTCTGCCGCCTGCCTTCTCAGTCTCAGTTCCGCAGCACCCCAGAAATTAGCCGGCGTTTACAGCAACATCGACATCGATGACCTTGCTGAGCTGGTTCGCACGCTTGCGCAGACGTTCACCGTCGAGATCGGCAAGGTCCTTGCCGAGATCCAGTGACAACCCTGTTTCCGATTTGGTGATGCCGACCTTCGGCAACATGCCGGCAATGGAAGCACTCAAAAGAGACGCCACCCGCATGGTCGCGCCAAGAACCTTGGCACGGATGCGCAGACGGTCGGTAAACAGCTCCCGGATGACCGGCGAAAGATCGCCCTCGCGCAGACCCTGGTGGCGATAGAAAACGGCTGCTGCAAGATAAGCGCGACTGGCATGATCCAGCCCGACGAAAGATGCGTTCGAAATGATATTGAGGCTCTGCTCGCCGCGATAGTCGGGATGGGCGCGCCAGCCGATGTCGGAGAGAAGACACGCCGCGTGGCGAAGCCGTGTCTCGTTGGCGGTTTCCTCGATGCCAAGTTCCTTGAACAGCTTGTCCGTCCAGACAATCAGCTCTTCCGCGTGCGCAGGTGAGCGCGCACGCAGCGTGCACAGTTCACGCGCGGCTTCAATTACCGGGTCATGAGCCTGCATTTCCAAAGGCAGCTTTTCATGGAGCAGGCCTTCACGAACACCGGTTGCGGAAAAGACCAGGCGCTCCGCCTTCATCGACGTCAGCACCTGTTCCAGCACGACTGCACCGATCGGCACCAGAGGACGGCGCTGTTTGGAAACGATCTCCGCCAGTTCCACCCCTTCAAGGTTCGGAATGGCGATACGCTTGCAGAAGGCAATCGCCTCTTCCGCACTGATTTCATAATTGTGCATCACGTGCAGCGGGTAATTGTTCTGCATCAGATGCAGACGGCCCAGCGAACGCCACGTGCCGCCAACGGCATAGAATGTGCGTTCACCGGGAGCCAGGTCAGGCCACTGAAAATCCTTGAGAGCCGCTTCGGTGATCTTCTGTGCCTTGGCGATCTTGCCTTCGGCCTCTTCCGAAAGCCGCAGCCCGCCAAGGGGGAACGTCGCTCCCGTGCCGGGCTTGTTGTCGGCAATTTCCACCAGCTCCAGACTGCCGCCACCCATGTCGCCGACAATGCCGCGCGGCTGCCAGAATCCCGCAATCACACCAAGAGCGGAATAATAGGCCTCTTCATTGCCATCGAGGATGCGAACCGGTGCCTCCAGAAACCGTTCGACCTCACGCACGAAATCAGGCCCGTTTTCCGCATCGCGCGCCGCAGCCGTCGCCACGATGTAGATGTCCTGGCAGCCGGTATGCTTGATCAGGGTCTTGAATCGGGTCAGTTCACCGAGAGCCAGGCTGACGGAATCGTCTGCCAGACGGCCGGTCGCCGCAATGCCCTTGCCAAGCCCTGCCAGCAGCTTTTCGTTGAACAGCATGGTCGGCGTGCGGGCCTTGCGCTCGTAAATCACGAGGCGCACGGAGTTGGAGCCGATGTCCACGACTGCGACAGGTCCGGACCCGTTGAGCCGGCCACGTGCCGGATGAAACTCAGCAGTCATGCTAACCTCGTTTTTGCCGTTCCAGGAACGGCCTCGGCCGATCGCTCTTCAATGATTTGCCTCTGCCGGAAAGCGAGGGGTTCGTCATGAAATACTGATGTGCATTGAAGGGTTCCTCATTGGCGTTCGGAACGATGCGCTCATGGCTGCCGTCCGACAGAATGCGCCAGCTTTGCTGGTTGTCCTTCAGGTTGGCCACCATGATCTGGTCCAGAACCTGTTCGTGCACGGTCGGTGTCTTGAGCGGTGCCAGGACCTCGACCCGCCGGTCGATGTTACGCGGCATCAGATCGGCTGAGCCGATATAAACGTGTGCCTCGGGAGACGGCAGCCCCTGGCCGTTGCCAAAGCAGTAGATGCGAGAATGCTCCAGGAAACGTCCGACAATGGATTTCACCCGAATGTTGTCGGACAGACCCGGAATCCCCGGACGCAGGCAGCAAATGCCGCGAATGATCAGATCGATCTGAACACCTGCCTGGCTTGCGCGGTAAAGGGCATCGATGATCGCCGGATCCACGAGGGAATTCATCTTCCACCAGATCTGCGCGGGACGGCCTGCGCGGGCGTGCTCGATCTCGTTCTCGGTCATTTCCAGCATGCGCTGACGCAGGTTGACCGGAGACACCATGAGGTTGTTCAATTCCGCCGGTTGAGCGTAACCGGTGATGAAGTTGAACACCCGGGCAGCATCCTCGGCAATGCCGGGATCATCAGTGAAGAAGGAAAGATCCTCGTATATCCGCGCCGTGATCGGGTGATAGTTTCCTGTCCCGATGTGGCAATAGGTCTTGAGCTGACCGTGCTCGCGCTTGATGACCATGGAGAGCTTGGAGTGCGTTTTCAGCTCGATGAAGCCGAAGACAACCTGCACCCCTGCCCGCTCCAGATCGCGCGCCCACTTGATATTCGCTTCCTCGTCGAACCTTGCCTTGAGCTCCACCAGTGCGGTAACGGATTTGCCGGCTTCGGCCGCCTCAGCCAAAGCCTTCACGATGGGGCTGTCGTTGGAGGTACGATAGAGCGTCTGCTTGATCGCCACCACATCCGGATCACGCGCGGCCTGCCGCAGATACTGAACCACCACGTCGAAGGATTCATACGGGTGGTGGACGATGATGTCCTTCTGGTGGATCGCCGCCAGACAGTCGCCGCCGTGTTCGCGAATGCGCTCCGGAAAACGGGCGGTATAGGGCTGGAACTTCAGGTCTGGCCGCTCGAGGTCTACGATCTGGGACAAGTTGTTGAGCGCAAGCAACCCGTTTGCAAGGAAGATCTCGCTTTGCCCGACATGCAGCGCTTCGCCCACGAACTCACGCAGCGCCGGTGGTGTGGTTTCCTGGATTTCCAGACGGATCACCGAGCCCCGGCGGCGGCGGCGCAAAGCGCTCTCGAACAGACGAACGAGGTCTTCGGCTTCTTCTTCGATTTCAAGATCGCTGTCACGAATGACACGGAACGCCCCCTTGCCCCGGATCTCGTAGCCTGGAAACAAGCGCCCGATGAAGAGGCTGACGACTTTCTCGATTGCGATGAACCGGGCAGCGCCATCTTCGCCGTTTGGCAACTGAACGAAGCGGTCAACCTGGCTCGGAATTCTGAGCAGAGCAATCATGCCGCGCCCACCGGAAGTTGGCGCCAGTTCAAAGACGATGGAAAAGCCAAGGTTCGGAATGAACGGGAACGGATGCGCCGGATCGATGGCAAGCGGCGTCAGCACCGGGAAGACATAAGCAAGGAAATAGTCTTGCAGCCAGGCCTTGTCCGCCTGGTCAAGCGTGTCGCCCTGCGGGATCTCGATACCCTTGTCGGCAATCTCGCGGCGCAGCTCCACCCAGATCTTTTGCTGAGACGCCTGGAGATCACGCACTGCTTCGCTGATCTTCTGAAGCTGCTCGGTCGGCGTCAGGCCGTCGTCAGACAGATTGGTAACGTCCGCCCGTTGCTGGCCACGCAGGCCGGCCACGCGCACCATGAAAAATTCGTCGAGATTGTTGGCGGAGATCGACAGGAACCGAACGCGCTCAAGCAGCGGATGGTTCGGGTTCATGGCTTCTTCCAGAACCCGGAGATTGAACTGGAGCCAGGACAGCTCCCGGTTCATGAACCTGGCCGGAGATGTAGCCAGCTCACCTTCCGGTGTCAGTTCCGGCACGGTTCCCTTTGCATCGGAAGCAACGGTGGAGGCAGGCAGAATGTCCGAAAGATCAGGGGCTTCGTTCATGGCATCATCCCTTGTTCCGCGCAGCTTCTGCTTCAATCCGGCAAAACCGGGCACGCCCATTCTGCCTCAACGCCGCCGTGACTAACATGAACTTCTGAGCGGGCAAATGACAGTCCTGTGGCAGCATCGGCGATTATTGGCCTTTATGCACATTTTCCAAGACCCGCCCGGCAAGTGGTTTCGTGATCTTCACCCGCCCGGCAAGAGCCTCCTGATCGATCGCCTCCACGGCGCGCATGGCGACCTCGAGCGAACGTTCCATTCGCACCACAAGATAGTCGACGACACCTTGATCGACCGCAATCTGCCGGTCGGCAAACAACTTCACCAGAACACGGCGAAGGAGATCATCGTCCGGCTCCAGAATTTCGACAGGAGTAGCCGCCCGCAGGCGGGACTGCAGATCGGGAAGGGAAATTTTCCAGCTGGCAGGCCAGGTGCGGCTGGTGATGAGCACCGTCTTGCCCGCCTGGCGCGCTGCGTTGAGAAGGTGGAACAGGGCCGTGTTGTCGATGCCCAGGTGCGCATCCTCGATCACGGCAGCGGGTGCGGCAACGAGGGTTTCCACGGACTGCGGATCGAGCTTGGAAGCAGCCAGAACAGCAGCGCCGGTCTCATCCTGAAAAGCCTGGACCAGATGGGTTTTTCCCGCGCCGACGGGGCCTGCAAGGACAACGACCGGAGAAGGCCAATCCGGCCAGCGTTCCAGCAAATCGAACGCAGCCCGGTTGGAGCCTCCAACCAGATAGTCGTCACGGCTCAAGGCCGCTTCATGCGGCAATTCCAAAGGCAACTGGCGCGGTGTTTCCACCATTTTCTACTCTGATACCTGTTCTTCTTGCCCCGATACGGGATGATCGGTTCCCCGATAGACCGGGCTTGCGAGATACTGCTTCAGGGCAAAGCGTGCAAGCACGCCGATCATCGCGGCGGCGGGAACCGCAATCAGCATCCCCACAAATCCAAAGAGATATCCAAAGGCAAACAAGGCAAACATAAGCGTAACAGGATGCAGGCCCGTGCTTTCGCCAACAAGTTTGGGCTGCAGGATATTGCCCTCCAGAAACTGACCGACGCCAAAGATCGCGGCAACTGCGATAATCCAGGGCCATTCCGGCCAGAATTGGACAAGCGCCACACCGATGGACAGGACAAGCCCCAACCCGGCCCCGACGAAGGGAATGAAACTGACGAGTCCAGCCACCATTCCGATCAGGAGACCGAAGTTCAGCCCGATCAGCGCCAGAGAAACAGCGTAAAACGATCCCAGGATAAGACAGACCGACACCTGCCCGCGCACGAAACCGGCAACAGCCTGATCCATTTCCTTTGCAAGGCCGCGGATTTCTGCCAGATGATCACGCGGCAGCCAGCTGTCGATACGCGCGACCATGCGGTCCCAGTCGAGCAAAAGATAGAATGCAACGACCGGCGTAATGACGAAGAGCGACAGGATCGACAGCAACGCCTGACCGCCGCTCCAGAGCGACTGGGCCAGCTTGCCGACGAAAGAAGCCCCCTGCCCGATGAGATTGGACATGGAGGACTGGAGGTCTTCAGCATTGATGCCCGCAACGGACGCCAGATCGGCCGGAAAGTTATCCGACAGCAATGCCTGCAGCTTGCGGATCAGCTCCGGGAACTTTTCCAGGAAAAGGGCAAGCTGATTGCCCAACAGTGGCAGAAGCAGGATGAAGAACATCACGAGGATGAGGACGAAGGCGAACAGGATTGTCAGCGTCGCCCACATCCGCCCCATGCCCAGCTTTTCCAGCCTGTCGCAAACCGGATCCAGCAGATAGGCCACCGCCATGCCGGCAACGAAAGGGAGAAGCACGCTGGAGAAGACATACAGAAACAGGCAAAGAACAACGAGGGAAATCAGCCAGAACTGGACCTGACGGCGAAGGGTCATGTATGGCGCTCCTCGGTTGTGCCGGTGCGTAGGAATGGCTTTCTTCCGGACATGGAATTAAACCCCGCCTCCGGTCAAGTCCAGAAGAAGTCGGCTTTTCGCGGCATTGGTCCATCAAGGAGCCACTTCTGCCTCATGAGGCAAAGCCTATGACCACGTTTTCAAACAGGCCAGCAAGACCGATTTCCGGCAACAGGCTGTCTGCAGCACTCTTGCGCTGAAGGTTGATCCAGATGCTCCATGACCTCTTTTTTCGCCGGCAATACACTTTGAGCCATTCAAATTGGCCTGGTTTTGAAGAAAAATGCGGAAGTTGGCCTGCCATCTGTTCTTAAGCCCTGCGCAGAACCGCTCGCCTCTTGTGTTCCTTGGCGGCAGACTGTAATCCGCACTGGCACAGCCAACCGCACGCAGTCTCGGAGTGCCCCATGAGCGAATCCTCTGGTCCCAACGGCCTGACCTATGCCGATGCTGGTGTCGATATCGACGCCGGAAACGAACTGGTGAACCGCATCAAGCCGCTGGTCAAGGCAACTTCCCGCCCCGGGGCCGACAGCGATATCGGCGGTTTCGGTGGTCTTTTTGACCTGAAGGGCGCAGGGTTTCAGGATCCGATCCTTGTTGCCGCCAATGACGGCGTCGGTACCAAGTTGAAGATTGCGATTGAAACCGGCCAGCACCGCACTGTGGGCATCGACCTTGTTGCGATGTGTGTCAACGATCTGGTGGTCCAGGGCGCTGAACCGCTGTTCTTCCTCGACTATTTCGCGACCGGCGCGCTGGATGTGACCACTGCAACGGATGTGGTTGCCGGCATTGCAGACGGCTGCAAGATGGCAGGCGCCGCGCTGATCGGCGGCGAGACAGCTGAAATGCCGGGCATGTATGTGGAAGGCGACTACGACCTGGCAGGCTTCTCCGTCGGTGCCGTGGAACGCGGCGGGATCTTGCCGCGCCCGGACGTTGCCGCTGGTGATGTGCTGCTTGCTCTGGCCTCCTCCGGCGTTCATTCCAACGGCTATTCCATGGTGCGCAAGATCATCGAACTGTCCGGCATGAACTGGTCGGACGCGGCACCGTTTGCAGCCGGCAAGACACTGGGCGAAGCCTTGATGGAACCGACCAGGATTTACGTCAAACCACTGCTGGCCGCACTGAAGGAAACCTCCGGCATCAAGGCCCTTGCCCACATCACCGGTGGTGGCCTGCCGGAAAACCTGCCGCGCGTTCTGCCGAAGAATTGCTCCGCTCGCATCGATCTTGGCCAGATCAGCGTCCCGCCGGTGTTCGGCTGGCTCGCGAAATCGGGCGGCGTTGCCGAGAAGGAAATGCTGCGCACGTTCAACTGCGGCACCGGGATGGTGATTGTCGTGTCTGCGGATCAGGCCGATGCGGTTGCCGACGTCCTGCGCAATGCCGGTGAAACGGTCAGCAAGATCGGCGTCATCGAAGCTGAAGGCGCTGCACCGGTGCTGTTTGACGGCAGCCTGGACCTTGGCGCATGAGCCGCAAGAAGACTGCCATCCTGATCTCAGGACGCGGCTCCAACATGGGCGCGCTGATTTCCGCGGCAATGTCTCCCGACTATCCCGCCGAAATCACGCTTGTCCTGTCCAACCGGCCTGACGCCAAGGGACTGGAACGGGCCGCTGAGCTGGGCATTGCAACGGCAGTTGTCGACCACAAGGACCATGCAGGTGATCGGGAAGCGTTCGAAAAATCGGTAGATGCCGTTTTGAAGGACCACAAGATCGACCTGGTCGCCCTTGCCGGTTTCATGCGTATTCTGACGCCCTATCTGGTCAATGCCTGGGCGGGCAGGATGATCAACATCCATCCGGCTCTCCTGCCCTCTTTCAAAGGCCTTGCCACACATGAGCGGGCCTTGCAGGAAGGTGTCAAGTTGCATGGTGCCACCGTGCATTATGTGTCTGCTGAAATGGACGATGGTCCGATCATCATGCAGGGAGCCGTACCGGTTCTGGACAATGACACCCCTGACACGTTGGCTGCCCGTGTGCTGGACGTTGAACACCAGATCTACCCCAAGGCTCTTTCCATGGTTGCCAGCGGCAAGGCCAAGGTGTCGGGAGCACGGGTAACCGGCAGCGGCAACAGCAACGAGACGGAAACGCTCATCTGGCCGTAGGCCGGAGGGCTTTCCCCGCTTGCAGCAAAACGATCGCAGATTTTTCAGACCGATCCTGACGCGCCTAACGGATCGGCTTCCTCTGGCTAGCCTTTCCGGACCTTCTGCTGGAACGACAGGACAATGAATTCCGCCGGCCGCAAGAGCGAAACCTTCACCACGACGTTCATGCAACCGGCCTGAACATCGGCGCCCGTCATCGTCGTCCCAAGGCCGACTTCGACACCGTAGGCATCTTCTGACGAAGCGCCCACGAGAGCCCCTTGTTTCCATAGCCCGTTCAGGAAATTTTCGATCACCGATTTCACCATAAGCCAGGTCGGAGCGGTGTTTGGCGCAAAGACAAAAGGATCCAGCGCCGCCTTGATCGATTGTTCCAGCATGATCGCGGTTCGGCGGATATTCACATAGCGCCATTCCGAGCTGTTACCGTCCAGCGTGCGTGCTCCCCACACCACATTACCTCGCTCGGGAAACGACCGGATCGCGTTCACGGCTTTTCCGTCCAACGGAGTGTTCAGGTCTTCCTGCTCCGCATCGGAAATGGATACGCAAGGCGACACGACTGAATTGAGGCTGAGATTTGCCGGCGCTTTCCAGACACCATCCTGAGCGTCTGTCGCTGCATATGCACCTGCCAACGCGCCTGACGGAGGCATGACACTTACTGCTTTTACAGCTTGCGAGAGAAGCTCGTTGTAGCGCTTTGAAAGACCCCGCATGATCTTGTGAGTAGTGCATTTCTCCTCTTCGGAGATGTCGTCGCCCTCAAGTGATTTCACAGCCTTATCGAAAGCGGCTTTCCGGGCCTCATTGGCCTGAATGGCAGTCTCCTGGCCAACATGTTCGAAGAAGGCCTTGCGCGTACCAGCCGAAACATTTTCAAAGGTCATCGACCCCGCAACGAAGTGAGACGTATTCAACCAGGGATAATAGGCGGCAGCAAAGCTCATATCTTCCGCTGCGAGCAAGGTTCGCAGGCCGCTTTTTCCCGAGATCACGTCATTCTCGTCCAAAGTTCGCGCCCTGTTCCCATCGAACACGTCGACAATGGCGAAACGGTTTTGCAAGTCTGTACAATGGGCAAGGCATCTATTGCTGACGGTCTTGTAATCTTCTTCTGACAACAACACCGCGTCGGGTATCACGATAACCGACGGCTCCTGCAGCTTGGCGAGCTCTCGCCAGACAGGTTCACCGAAATCCTCCACGGACTTGGTAAGAACGAACTCTCCCGCGCCGTAACATCCAACCGACAGGATCCAGCAAGCACTTCCTCCATTTTCGAAGAAAAGTCCCATGGCCGCATGCAAATTGAAGCGGCTTGCTTCCTCCAGGTCCAGAGCCGGCTTGCCATCCTGCAGGCTGAAGTCGAAACGAAACATGGGCCCAACGCCGAAACGGGCCTCGAATTCCGACATCGAGGAGATCCGCACCGGAATGCCGGTCACATCCTTGCCATCCACAATTGCTGTTTCCGTGTAACCGACAAAGACCGCAACGCTCGTCGGGACCTGCACGACGGTGTTTGGGAAGGAGTTCAGCTCGGTGACATAAACACCCGGGGCCTCATACTTCTTCATTGCTCTCTTCCTCGTAGCGCGTCATCCGGCAGAAGCTTGATAAGCCTGACAGGTTCAAGCTCCCACAGTCGTGCCGGCGAGCAAAGGACTTTCTGCCTCAAGTTGCAGATGCTCCATGAAGCACCCTTCGCTTCAATCTGACGCTCAAGGATCGCAAATGCGAAGCCGATAGTATCTTGACTGATTGTGGGCGCTTAACCTGTCGGATAACGTGCCTGCATGTTTTTGAGTTTCATGTCCGCGCTTGGTGGCGTCGGGTTGTTTCTGATCGGTATGCTGCTACTGACCGACGGGCTGAAAGCCCTGGCGGCACAGCGCATGCGCGACGTGTTGTCCAGGTTTACCTCAACACCCTTGTCGGGCGCCGTGACGGGTGCTCTCACCACCGCGGTCATACAGTCATCCAGCGCAACCACAGTTGCTGCTGTCGGCTTTGTCGCTTCCGGCCTCCTCACCTTTCCCCAGGCGCTCGGCGTCATCTTCGGTGCCAACGTCGGCACGACCCTGACAGGGTGGCTGGTTGCGGTTCTCGGCTTCAAGCTGGATCTTGGCCAGATCGCCCTGCCCTTCGTGTTTTTTGGCGCGATTGCGCGGCTTGCATTCCGTGGCCGGATCGCGCTCGCAGGCCAGGCGCTCGCGGGCTTTTGCCTGATCTTTATCGGCATCGAACACATGAAAGACGGTCTGGACGCCTTCAGCGGCGTGGTAACCCCGACCGACTTTCCGCCGGACACACTCTTCGGCCGGCTGCAGCTGGTGTTGATCGGCATGCTGATCACCGTCGTGACACAGTCCTCCAGCGCAGGCGTTGCAACGGCGCTGGCTGCGCTTGGCGCCGGTGCCATCAACTTTCCGCAAGCAGCGGCGCTGGTAATCGGCATGGACGTCGGAACCACATTCACGGCAGCTTTGGCGACCATCGGCGGTGGCACCATGGCCCGACGTACGGGCTATGCGCATGTGATCTACAACGTCATGACCGGTGTCATGGCGTTTTTCCTTCTAGGGCCGTTTCAGCTTGTGGCCGGGGCGTTGACGGGAAACGGCGACAGCCAGATTGCGCTTGTCGCATTTCACAGTTTCTTCAATGCGCTCGGCGTCGTCTTGGTGCTTCCACTTGCGCGGCCCTTCGCAAGGCTGATCGAACATCTCGTTCCCGAAAAAGGCTCCGATCTGACCAGCCGTCTGGATCCGCTCGTGTTGCGGGACCCGCACGCAGCCGCGTCCCTGGCGAGGCAGACCGTTGCACATCTGGAAACCTTGATCATCGAACGCCTGCGCAGTCGGTTGGGCGCAAAGTCATCTGCTTATGAAGAACTGGATCGGGAGGACCTGGCCAAGGCCATCGCAGAAACACGGACATATCTGGACAAGATCATCGTTCCGCCGAACGACATGGCCTTTCAGGAGGAACTGAAAGGCCTTTTTCACATTCTCGACCATTTGAGCCGCCTTCTCTACCGCTGCGACCAGCGGCAGAGGATCGACGAGCTGTCCTTAGATCACCGGCTCAAACGCCTGGCGGGCCTGCTTCTCGGCGTCACGGACATTTCCACCAAACAGAAGGACGCCAAGACACAGGAGAAGACGCTGGACCGGTTGCGGCTGCTGATGCGCCGACAACGCCGCCTCAATCGTGACCGGCTGATTGCAATGGCCGCTGCCGATGCAGTCCCGGCGGAAACAGTCTGGCTGAAACTGGATGCCCTGCGCTGGCTGCACAGGGTTTCCTATCACCTGTGGCGGATCCGGTTGCACCAGAATGTGCTTCTGGATGCGAACCGGGATCTCGCCTCGACCGTCGAAGAAGCCCGCATAGACGTCGACCAGGATTAATCGGCGTTGGCCATCGTCCGATCACGCGCCGTCAGGCAGCGGACCGATCGATGATGACGTGATTTTCGCCGCGCGAACAGGCCTCCACGCGTGCCTCCACACGGTAGATGTCACGCAGCATTGATGACGTGATGACATCTTCGGACGGGCCGGCGGCAACGAGACGCCCGTCGGCAATCACCATGGTGTTCCGACAGAACCGCAGGGCATGATTTAGATCGTGCAAGGCAATCAGAACCAGGGTGCCCTGGCGGCGTGCCAGATCGCGCATGAAGTTCAGAACCTCGACCTGCCGGTAGAGATCCAGCGCGGAGGTCGGTTCGTCCATCATCAAAACTTCCGGACGGCGTACCAGTGCCTGCGCGATCGAAACCAGCTGACGCTGACCGCCGGAGAGTTCGCCAAGGTTCCGGAACGCCAGGCTATCGATCTGAAGCGCCTTCAGGATCTGGTCGATTTCGACGAGTTCCGAGTCCTTTACACGCCAGCCCTCACCCTGTTTGGCAGCCAGCAGAACGGATTCATAAACCGTCAGGACGGCATTGGCGTGGGTATCCTGGGGCATGTAGCGAATGGCATCCCGGGGTGCTGCGCGGTTGCCGGCAAGCACGACATCGCCGGGGCCTTTCAATAGACCGGAGATGCGCTTGAACAAGGTCGATTTGCCTGCTGCGTTAGGACCGATCACCGCCGTCAGTTCACCGCCGGAGAAGACCGGCGTCGAGACCCCATCGACCGCGAGAGTGGAGCCATAGCGTGCGCCAACCCCTTTCAGCTGCAACGTTACCATGACTGCCTCCGGTCGGCGAAAATGAGCGCGAAGAAGAATGGAACCCCGACAAGCGCGGTGATGACGCCGATGGGCAGGATCGCCCCCGGAAGAATGATCTTGGAAACGACCGAAGTTGCCGACAACATCAAGGAACCGCACAAGATGGCCGCAGGCAGGAAGAAACGCTGGTCTTCTCCGACCAGCATCCGGGCAATGTGCGGTCCGACAAGCCCGACGAACCCGATCGTCCCGACAAAGGACACGGGGATCGCCGCCAGCAGGCTGACGCCGAGCAGCGTTTTCAGCCGAAGCGACCTGATGTTAACGCCGAAACTCGCCGCCTTGACGTCGCCGAGCCGAAGGGCTGTCAGAGCCCAGGAATGCCGCGCGAAGAACGGAACGCAGACAACAAGAATGATGAAGGTCGCCAGAACCTTGCCCCATGTCGCCTTGGTCAGCGACCCCATGGTCCAGAAGACGACCGCAGCCAGCGCCTGTTCGGAAGCAAGATATTCCAGCAGCGACAGCAGGGCGTTGAACGTGAACACCAACGCGATCCCCAGAAGAACGATGGTCTGAACAGTCACGCCCCGTACCGTGGACAGCAGATAGATGAACAGCGAAGCCGCCATGGCCATCAGGAAGGCATTGATCGGGACCATGTATTGCACTGCGGCCGGAAAGATCGCGACGCCGGCGACAAGCCCCAGGGCCGCGCCAAAGCTGGCAGCAGCGGAGATGCCTAGCGTGAAGGGGCTGGCCAGCGGATTGGCAAGGATCGTCTGCATCTGCGCACCCGCAAGGGACAGGCAGGCCCCAACGGTGATCGCCATCAACGCGATCGGCATGCGAATGTCCCATAGGACGACGCGTGTCTGCAGATCGGCGCCGGACGGATTAACCAGGGCGGAAAGCACTTCCGACAGCGGATAGCGGGCCGGTCCGAGGGCCAGATCCAAAGAAAAGCTGAACGCCAGAGCGACGATCAGCCCGCAAATAACCAGAATGCGCTTGAACGCAAGGGCGCGGTAAAGACCGCGCCCCTCCTCAGCCGGAATGATTTCCGAAACCGCCATCTTATTTACTCGAGTTCAGCGAAACGAAGTAGCCTGGCCGGTAGTCGATCGGCAGGAAGCGGTCGTGCAATTCCTGGAAAGTCGCTTCCGGGTCAAGGTCAGCAAAGAGCTCCGGATGCAGCCATTTGGCGATCTGCTGAACAGCGACGAACTGGTAAGGACTGTTGTAGAACTGGTGCCAGATGGCATGGACATTGTTGTCCCGGACCGCCTTGACGCCAGTAAAGCCCGGACGTTCCATCAGGCCCGCCAGCTTGTCTGCAGATACTTCCGGATCCGCGCCGGCGCCGACACCAACCCAATTCCCTCCGGGAACATACAGCTCCCAGTTTGCACCGGTCACGATGATCTGGTCCGGATCGGACGCGATGATCTGCTCCGGGTTGACGGTGCCGAAGGTGCCGGGAATGATCTCGGCAGCCATGTTGATGCCACCGGCCATTTCAACCATCTTGCCGAAATTCTCGTTGCCGAACGACATGCAGCAATCATCGGAATAGCCGCCTGCACGCTCCACGAACACAACGGGTTTGGCGAGGTCTGACTGTGCCGCCAGCTTGTCAGTCACCTTGGCGATCTCGGATGCCCGGAATTCGATGAATTCCTCGGCCTTGTCTTCCTTGCCGTAGAGCTTGCCGATCAGGCGCATGGACGACTCGGTGTTTTCCATCGGCTTTTCGCGGAAGTCGACATAGACAACCGGGATGCCGACCTTGCCGAGTTTCTCGATGTAGCCGCCTTCTTCGGTGGCAACCTTGGCGTCGAGGTTCAGGATGATCACGTCAGGCTGGAGTGCAACGGCCTGCTCGACATCGAAAGTGCCGTTCTTCATGCCGCCGAAAGTCGGCAGATCGGCCATTTCCGGGTACTTCTCGAGATACTGATGGTACCCGTCGTTGTCCGCCTTCTCGAAATCGTCTCGCCAGCCGACGACACGTTTGAAGGGGTCTTCACCATCCAGCGCGGCGGTGAAATAGATCTGGCGCCCCTCGCCCAGGATGACCTTTTCCACCGGCACTTCGACCTCGACCTCACGGCCGGTAATATCCGTGACCGTTACCACGTCGCCGGCAAGTGCCATTGCCGGAAGAAAAGTAGCCGTTACCAGCAAAGATGCTGCCAAGCTTCTGATTTTGCTCACATCCGCCTCGATTTTTTATTGAGGTTATAAGTTGAGTTTTAAATTCTTGTTTTTCGTATTTTTCCTGAGTATATGAGTCAAGAATTATCTTTTGGAATGGTTCCAAGCAACCGGAGCAATACGCCTGATGAGCGACGCAGACACACTCTCGAATTTCGATCTGCGTGAAGAAATCAAGGAATACTGGGGCAAGCGGGCCGAGACCTTCGACACCCAGCCGGGCCACGAGATTTTTTCCGACGAAGAGCACACCGCCTGGATAAGGCTGTTCGAAAAGCATCTGGGCCCGGGCGGCTCCAGACGCGTTCTTGACCTTGCTTCCGGAACCGGCGTTATCTCGCACCTGCTCGACGACCTAGGCTTTGAGGTGACCGGCATGGACTGGGCGGAACCCATGCTTGCCAAGGCCCGAGAAAAGGCAATGAAACGCGGGCGCACGATCCGCTTTCTGCTTGGCGATGCCGAACGCACGATGGAAGCGTCCGAAAGCTACGATGCCATAACGTGCCGGCACCTTGTCTGGACCCTGGTCGATCCTGCGGCCGCCTTTGCGGAATGGCACCGGGTGCTGAAACCGGGAGGACAGCTGCTCGTCGTCGACGGAGACTTTGTCAATCCTGGCTGGTTCGCAAAGTTGCTTGCAACGTTTTCAAAAACTCGTGCTCGCTTTGGATTGCTCGCGCAACCGGACGCAAAACCGGCAGACATGATGGAAACACATCGCAGCATCCTGTCCCGCGTTCATTTCTCGAGGGGAGCAAGGGCAGAAGCAGTCGTGGAACTATTGCGACAGGCCGGCTTCACTCAAATCGTTGTCGATACGGACTTGAAAGCCGTTCACCGGGCACAACGGCGTCACCTGCCTTTCTTCAAGGGTCTGGAAAGGGCAACGCAGCACCGCTACGCAATCTGTGCCAGGAAATGAACCACCCGACCTGGGTTGCCGATTTGAATACCAAACCAACTATTCTTGACATGATGAAAGAATTATTACCTTCAGCACAGCAGAAGAAATAAAATCAACTCAAAAAATCTAAGCCAAACTATTTAAACTTACAATTGCAAGAATAAATTGAACCTTTATTCTTCACCCTACGTTAAGCCGGTATCGATAAGAGTGCATGACAACACAACTATCGAGTATTGCCGATGCACGCCGGCCACGCTGTTTACTGCCTTCCTTTTAACAGCCTTCCGGCTTTGTGCAGGACGCTGAAAACTCGTGCCGCAGTGTTCTGCTGGCTCTGCTGCTTATTCCCCTGTCTGCAGGACTGACAAAAGCTTATGCAGCCGAATGGGTGATCACACGGATTTCCGGAACGGTTTATCTGCTCGCACCAGGCATTCAGGCGCACCGGGCCCGCAAGGGGATGGCACTTCACAAGGGCCATACCATTGCGACGCGAAAAGGCGCACGCGCCGTGCTTCAACGAGGCAACGACAGCATCACGGTCGGCCCGAATACGGAATTTGCGCTGTCGCAATATCGCAGCAACGACAGCCAGACCACGCTGCTTCAACGCAAGGGAACGATCGATGTCGATGTCGAGACCCGCGGCAGACCGTTTTTCAGGGTTGAAACGCCTTATCTTGCAGCCGTCGTCAAGGGAACCCGCTTTTCGGTAACCGTAACCGGCAACGAAAGTCAGGTTTCGGTTCAGCGCGGCGTCGTTGGTGTTCAGGATCTCGCATCCGGGCAGCAAAGCGACCTGCGTGCAGGCCAAAGCGTCCAAAACGCACCGGGGAAGTTCAACGGTCTCAAATCCGTAGGCAAGAGCCGCGCCGCCATCCAGCAGGGTACACCTGGCAAGCCCAGCTTCGGCGATACCCCGGCAAGCCTGTCACCTGCGGGCTCAAAAGCTCGGAACATCACCACCGGCGGGCGTGACAATGCCGCTAGCGGTAGCGGCAACGCAAATGCCTCCTCCGGCAACTCAGGCAATCGCGGGTCGAGTGGCAACGCCAATGAGAATTCAAGTGGGAACTCGGGCGGGAACTCAGGCGCAAATTCTGGCGGAAACTCTGGCACAAATTCCAGTGGAAACTCTGGTGGTAACGCCGGCTCAGGTTCTGGTAACTCCGGTTCCGCAGGCGCATCAAACAGCGGCGGGGCCAGCGCAGGCGCATCCGCCGGAAACGGTGGAGCAAACGCAAATGCCGCTGGCGCCGGAGCTTCTGCCGGACGCTAACCTTCTCTCACTTCTTCCGGGTTCCGCTCTTCAGCCATTGCCGAGCGCTTCTCCCAGAGAGCGGCCGAGAGCTGACTTCTCTCGCAAATCCAGACCGGAATGCAGATCGACGATGTGGCTCTTCTGGATCTTTTCGGCTGCAGCACCGTCGCGCTTTTCAAAGGCATTCATCAGGGCATGATGAGAGTGGCTTTCACAGGCAGTGTCTGAGCGCTTCCAGTAAAGAGCGATGATCAGCGAAGAGCGCGAGATCAGTGATCGGATCATGCCGGCGAACACCCGATGGTCGGCGATATCCGCAATCTCCGTATGAAAGCTTCCGGACAGGAACAGCGCCTTGCCCATGTCACCGGCATGAAGAGCTGCATGTTCCGCATCCAGATGTGCGTGCAACTGCGCGAGCTGCCTGTCGGTGATGACATCGGCTGCCAGCCTGGCCACGGCAGGCTCGATCAGGGCACGGGCCTGAAACACCTCGTGAGCCTCGCGGATCGATGGCTTTGCGACGAAGGCACCACGGTTCTTTTCCATGGCGACCAGCCCGGAATGGGCGAGTGCCTGCAACGCGGCGCGCACGACGGTACGGCTGACGCCATAAATTTCGCCCACCTCATCCTCAGACAGTTTCAGCCCCGGTGTCAGTTTGTGTTGCAGAATGGCAGTCTGAAGCTTCAGGCAGATTTCAAGGGCCCGGCCCTGAGGTAGGGCAAAGACTTCATGCAGCTTGCTGCGTTGATCAAGATCGGCTGTGGTCACAGGTTTGGTCATTTTTCTTGAAATGCCCAATGGGGGTTGAGCGGTGCCTTGATCCTACTCCCCGCCACCCGACGCGGCAATCTTGGATCGTATACAATTTTTGTTCATATCGTATTTAATTTGCTAAAATATTGTGCACTTTTACCGGTGAGAATTTGCTCATCGCTCCGCCTTCTCATCAGGATCTCCGGAATTCCGCCAGTTTTTCGCGTTGGCACGGCACTTGCTGTCTCAGGAGCCGAAAACGGTTTTCTGAAGGAGACGTCCGGCCATGGCGAAGTCCCTGGACCTTGAACTGGCAGCCACCACCAAGATCTATGGCGAGACCATTGCGGTCGACGCGATCAATCACAGATTCGCCGCCGGCACCTATTCTTGCCTGCTCGGGCCATCGGGATGCGGCAAGTCTTCAACCCTGCGAATGATCGCCGGCCATGAGAGCGTCTCCACCGGCGACATCGTTCTTGGCGGCACCAACATCACCGATCTTCCACCTGCCCGGCGCGGCACGGCGATGATGTTCCAGAACTATGCGCTGTTTCCGCATCTGTCCGTGGTCGATAACGTCGCCTTTTCCCAGAAGATGAAGGGTGTCGAAAAACCGGTCCGGCTCAAGAAGGCCCGTCAGTTGCTGGAACTGGTGGATATGGCAGCGTATGCGGAACGGCTGCCTTCGCAGCTCTCCGGCGGTCAGCAGCAACGTGTTGCCCTGGCCCGTGCCCTGATTACCGAACCTTCCGTGCTTCTGCTTGACGAACCGCTGTCGGCACTCGATCCGTTCCTGCGTATCAAGATGCGGCTCGAGTTGAAGAAGCTGCAGCGCGAACTCGGCATTTCCTTCATCCACGTCACGCACAGCCAGGACGAAGCCCTCGCGCTGGCGGACGACATCATCGTCATGAACGGCGGCAAGATCGAGCAGGCAGGCAGCCCGCGCGATGTGTTCAATACGCCAACAACCGAGTTCGTCGCCCGCTTCATCGGCGGCCACAACGTGCTGCAGCAGAAAGGCGCTTCGGTCGCGCTGCGGGCAGACAGGTTGAGGGTGAAAAAGGCGGCCGGAGAGGACGGCGCCGTTCTGACTGCCTTCGTCAAGGACGTCGAATACCTCGGCTCCACCGTCAATCTCGCGCTTGATGCGGGGGGCGCCGGCGATCTGACGGCCGCACTCACCGACGAAGCCTTTTTCCAGGACCCGATCGAAATCGGCGCAACCGTCTTCCTGACATGGAAGCCGGAAGACGCACACCAACTGGCTGCCTGAAGGCTGCCGATCGAAGGCCTTCTCCCGAGGCCGAACAAACTCCAGAGGGGAACAGGAGTAAGAACATGACAGATACAGTGGGAAAAACTGAACAGATGACCAAGAAAGGCGTCAGCCGCCGCAGCATCCTGAAAGGCGGCGCTGCAGCTGCCGGTGCGGCCCTGGGTTCGGGAGCCATTACCGGCTTCCCGACCATCTGGGCACAGAACATCAAGGACGTGACCCTGCGCCAGTTCGGCACCGGCGTTTCCAACCTCAACGAAGTAGCGCAGAAGGTGAAGGAAGATCTCGGCTTCACCCTGGAAATGACCGCTCTGGACAGTGACGCCGTCACCCAGCGTGCGGCGACCCAGCCGGACAGCTTCGACATTGCGGACATCGAATACTGGATCTGCAAGAAGGTCTGGCCGACCGGCAACCTGCAGGCAATGGACACCTCCAAGATCAAGAACTACGACAAGATCGTCGGCATCTTCAAAAGCGGCAAGCTGACGCCCGAATCCGTGATCGCACAGGGCACCGCTCCGCATACGGTCGGCTTCGTCGACGGTCCGGACGGCAAGGCGTTCGCGACCGAAGAAACCGGCTGGATGACACTCATCCCGACCATCTACAACGCCGACACACTCGGCATCCGTCCGGACCTGATCGGCCGCCCGATCGAAAGCTGGACCGAACTGCTGAACCCGGAATTCAAGGGCAAGGCATCGATCCTCGACATCTCTTCCATCGGCATCATGGATGCGGCCATGGTTTGCGAAGCCATGGGCGAAATCCAGTATGGCGACAAGGGCAACATGACCCGCGAAGAGATCGACAAGACCATGGCGATCTTCACCGAAGCCAAGAAAAACGGCCAGTTCCGCGCCTTCTGGAAGACCTTCGACGAAAGCGTCAACCTGATGGCGTCCGGCGAAGTCGTGATCCAGTCCATGTGGTCTCCGGCGATCACTGCCGTGAAGTCCCGCGGCATCGATTGCGTCTATCAGCCGCTCAAAGAAGGCTACCGGTCGTGGGGTGGTGGCATCGGTCTTTCCAAGAGCTTGACCGGCCTCGAACTGGAAGCAGCCTACGAATACATCAACTGGTATCTCGACGGCTGGGTCGGCGGCTTCCTGATGCGCCAGGGCTACTACTCGGCCGTGCCGGAAACCTCCAAGAACCACATGGACGAGAACGAGTGGGGTTACTGGTTCGAAGGCAAGGAAGCCACCGGCGACATCACCAACCCGTTCGGTGACGTTCTGGCGAAAGCCGGCGAAACCCGCGACGGCGGCTCGTTCTACGAGCGCATGGGTGCCGTTGCCTGCTGGAACGCTGTCATGGACGAGAACCAGTACATGGTTCGCAAGTGGAACGAGTTCATCGCCGCCTGAGGCTGAGCCGACACACTGGTGCCCGGGAAACTTTTCCCGGGCACTTCAAGACACCCGGGGCGAGCGTGACACCCGCCTTCTCTACTTACCGGACCCGACCTTCATGACGGATCAGACACAGTCCATTTCCAGCGTGGCCCCGGCGGCGAAAGCTCGCGCAAAGGCGCCCTTCAGCCTCAGTCGCCTGCCCGATGCCATGACCGGCTGGCTGCTGTCGCTGCCTCTGGCGCTGGTGCTGTTCTTCTTCTTGGTTCTGCCGATTGCCATGATCGTCGTGGTGAGTTTCTGGGGGGCGACGGAATTCTCGATCTACCCGGCCTTCCAGTTCGACAACTACGAATTCCTGCTGACGTCTCCAGTGACCTACCAGGTGTTCTTCAACACTGTGAAATACGCGTTGATCTCCTGGGCGATCACACTGGTGATCGGGTTTACCGTTGCCTATTTCCTCGCCTTTCACGTGCGCACGCTGACCTGGCAGATCGTTCTGTTTCTGTTGTGCACGATCCCGTTCTGGACATCCAACATCATCCGCATGATTTCCTGGATCCCGTTCCTGGGCCGCAACGGCATCGCCAATTCCACGTTGATCTCGATGGGCGTCATTGACGAGCCTCTGGATTGGCTGCTCTTTTCCGACTTTTCGGTGATCCTGGCCTTTGTCCACCTCTACACGCTGTTCATGGTGGTCCCGATCTTCAACACAATGATGCGTATCGATCGCTCGCTGATCGAGGCAGCCTACGACAATGGCGCCACCGGTCTGCAGACACTCACCAACGTCATCATTCCACTGACCAAACCCGGCATCATGATCGGTTCGATTTTTGTCGTCACGCTGGTGATGGGCGACTTCATTACCGTGCGCTTCATGTCCGGCAGCCAGAAGGCCAATGTCGGCAGGTTGATCTCCAACGACATCGCGCTTTTGCAATATCCCTCCGCCGCGGCAACAGCGGTTATCCTGCTGATCACGGTGCTTCTGGTGATCTCGATCCTGCTGCGCTTCGTCGACATCCGGAAGGAGCTCTGATCATGGAAAAACGTTCCCGCTCCTTCTATGCGCTAGCCGCGTTCTTTGGCCTTTTCCTGGTTTTCCTCTATGGCCCGACAGTCACCATCGCGATCCTGAGTTTTCAGGGACCGCAGGGCGGGCTGACCTTCCCGATGCGCGGCGTCTCGCTGCACTGGTTCCACGACCTGTTCGAACAACAGGCCGTCGGGGATATCTGGGGCAGTTTCTCGCGCTCGCTCGTGCTTGGCCTCATGGTCATGGTGACAACGGTCGTTGTCTCCGTCATGGGCGGTCTTGCCTTCCGTAAGCGGTTTCCCGGATCCGGTGCGATCTTCTATCTGATCATCACCTCGCTGGTGATCCCGTCGATCCTGGTTTCGCTCGGCGTCGGCCTGATCTTCTCCCAGTCCGGCCTTGCCGTGCATTGGTCGACCTCGGGCTTCGGCGCGCAGCTGACTTGGACCTTGCCCTTCGGCCTATTGATCATGTTCGCGGTTTTCAACCGTTTCGACAAATCCTACGAGGAAGCCGCACGCGATCAGGGCGCAAGCGCCTGGCAGACTGTCCGTCATGTCGTGCTGCCGATAATCGCGCCGATGCTGATCGGGGTCGCTCTGTTCGGTTTCACCCTGTCCTATGACGAGTTTGCCCGCACGCTTCTGACGGCCGGCAGCTACAACACGCTGCCGCTGGAAATCTACGGCATGACAACAAACGTCACGACGCCGGTGATCTTTGCGCTCGGCACTCTGACAACCGCCTTCTCCTTCGGCATCATCGGCCTGTTCCTGGCCATTGTCGTCATCCTGAACAAACGCAGGTCACGGCACGGCTCGGATGCCGGAAAGGGCATGGTCTAGGGCCTTACATGCGCGACATACACATCCTCGTCATCAATCCGAATTCCACGGCTTCAATGACGCAGAAGATCGCGGCGGCTGCTCGCGCCGCAGCCGGTCCCTTCAGCCGGATTACGGCCATCAATCCACTGGAGGGACCGGCAGCCATTCAGGGACCAGCGGATGGCGAGGCTGCCCTGCCCGGCCTGTTCGATCTCTTCGAACGCTCGCTGAAAACCGACCCAAGCATAAGCGCGGTCATCATCGCATGCTTCGACGATACCGGCCTTTGGGAACTGAAGGCGAAATCCCGCGTCCCGGTGGTTGGCATCGGCGAGGCGGCCTACCATGTTGCCTCCGTGGCGGCCGAACGGTTTTCGGTGGTTACCACCTTGTCCGTCTCCGTACCGGTGCTGGAAGAGAACCTGCAGCGCACCGGCCTTGCCGCCCGATGTGTCAGGGTGCGTGCATCGGACGTGCCGGTTCTGGAACTGGAAAACCCCGAGAGCGATGCCCGCCACAAGATCGAAGCGGAAATCCAGGCCGCTCTCAGACTGGACGGCATCGGCGCAATCGCACTCGGTTGCGCGGGCATGGCGGATCTGGCCGCCGACCTGACGGCACAATTCAAGGTACCCGTCATCGACGGTGTAGCGTCCGCTGTGCGTCTTGCAGAGGCGATCACCGCCTAGGCGTCCCCTCGCCTGCTAGTGGTCCAGAATGACGTCCGCCTCCGTGCGGAAACTTTCCACGGCCGAAAAGAAGACGTCGAACAGCATACTGCGCTCGTCGCCGAGCGAGAAAACCACTTCCTCGTATTGGCGCTGCATGTCCGAGACCGGAACCCGGTGAACGACATCGGTTCGCCCGGTTCCGAACCGCCACATGAAACCGACCCCAAGGCCATTGACCACTGCTTCATAGACCGCGTCACGTGTGTCCAGGGTCAACAGCGGCGACGGCTCGAACCCGGCGGAACGAAAGGCCCTGTCGACCACCCGTTGGGTGGAAGATCCCCTTGTCCGGAAAATCAGGGGTTCGGCCATCAGCCGTTCGCAGGTCACGGCCGCCTCCCGGGACAGCGGGCTGTCGGGATGGACGATGGCAACGACATTCTGCCTTGCAAGCAAGGCGCGCCGGAAGCGGCCATCCGCAGGCACATCCGGCAGCACACCTATGTCGACTTCGCGGGTCAGCACTGCCCGCGTGATCCGCTCATGCGAACCTGTTTCCACCGCGATTTCGATGCCCGGGTGCCGCTTGAGAAACTGCGCGATCAATGCCATGCCCGGCATCGAATTTCCCAACCCGATTTTCAAACGACCGTTCAGCAAGGTGTTGTGACGGGTCAACAGCCGTGTTGCAGCGCGTTCGGCTTCTGCCATGCGCTCGGCGACGTCACATAGCTCGTTGCACAGCGGTGTTGGCGACAAGACACCGTTTTTCCGGTCGAACAGGCGTACGCCGAATTCCGCTTCAAGGTCTTTGACATGACGCGCGACGGCCGGCTGCGAAATCTTCAGCGCCCGTGCCGCTGCAGCATATGAGCCTCCGGACGCGACCGCGTTGACGGCCCGAATGCGCGACAGGGAAAGGGTCATTCCAGGTTTTCTCCGATTAGCAAAGCCAAAGGTTTGATCACCTCAAACCATAGGTTCGCTCTGTTACGGCAGCGTCACAGAGTGACGACAATTTGATTGCGACTTCAGCGGGCCACGCCAACGGAACACGGCCCTTCCTGACCAGAACAATCCGCCTGCCGTACCGGCGGATCCTCAATGCCGATCGGTGGTACCGAAAGGCAACCGGACAGATATGGACTTCGCAATGCGGGCTCGCAAAACAACAACAATTCAATGGCTTGGCGCCGCGGAGATTGACGGTTATGCCGCAATCCTGTGCGATCTGGACGGCTGCCTGATAGCCGCCGGACGAGCATTGCCGGGCGCGGAAGATTTTGTCCGGGCTGCCGGCAAAAGACTATCGATCGTTTCAAACAACTCGGCCGACACATGCGTCACGCTATCGGCAAAACTGAACGCAATCGGCCTGTCGTTGCCGCAGGAAAGCATCTTTCTTGCAGGTGAGCTGGCTGTTCGCACGATCGCAGCGGAACGTCCGGGCGCGCGCATCCACGTAATTGCCGAACAGCCGCTTCACGCTCTTGCAGCGGAACTCGGCCTTGAGCGCGCAAACGACCGGACAGACGTCGTCCTGCTTGCCCGCGATACAAAGTTCACCCTGACCGGACTGGAAAAGGCGTTGCGACTGCTGGAGCAAGGCGCAGAGCTGGTCGTGACCAATCCGGATCTTTCCCACCCGAATGCGGACGGTCGCCCGGTGCCGGAAACCGGCTCCCTGCTTGCAGCTTTCAAGGCGTGCTGTCCGGAGATCGCACCAAGGGTTATCGGCAAACCTCAGCCGTTCCTCATCGGCGCGGCACTTGAAGCTGCGGGCGTTCCGGCGAGCGAGGCTGTCTTTGTGGGCGACAACGCCGCGACCGACGGTGCGGCGGCAACCCTTGCCGGTCTCGATTTCATTCACCTCGTCGCAACGCCCTCGCCGATCGTGAACGGTGCTCCTGTGAAAGAGACTATATCGTCCGCTCACCCGTCGTCAGTGGAGGCGAGCGCATGCTGACCTACGTTCTGCGAACCCTTTTGCGGATGGCGATAACCCTGTTCCTCATCGTGACGCTGGTCTTCTTCGCCACCAGGCTTTCCGGAAATCCGGTCGACTTCGTTCTCGGCGAAGGCATCACCAAGGAAGACCGGGCCCTCCTGATCGCTTACTACGGTCTGGATTCATCCATCGGCACCCAATACTGGCGCTATCTCAGCTCGGTGTTTTCGGGCGAGTTCGGACTGTCCTTCCTGGAAAGGCGACCGGTTTCTGAAATCGTTCTCGAACGTGCCTGGCCATCCTTGAAACTGCTGCTCAGCGCGGTGTGCTTCACGCTGATAGTTTCCATACCGCTTGGCATTCTGGCCGCCATCTACCGCACCAGCATTATCGGCAGCGTGGTGATGGTGGTAGCCTTCCTCGGATATGCCGTGCCGTCCTTCATCATCGGCATCCTGCTGGTGCTGATCTTTGCCTACACGCTCAACTGGCTGCCCGTCATTGGCGATGGAACGGCGCTGCATTTCATCATGCCGACGCTTGCCATTTCCGGCACGCTGGTTGCTGCGATCACCCGCTTCACCCGCAACGCCATGCTGGACGTGCTCAGCCAGGACTACATGCGCACAGCCCGTGCCAAGGGCCTGCCGGAGTGGGTCGTCATCCTGAAGCACGGACTGCGCAACGCGTCGATCACGCTGCTTTCCGTGGTCGGACTACAGATCGCCAGCCTCGCGGCGGCGGGAAGCGTTGTCGTGGAATCGATCTTCGCATGGCCCGGTATCGGCGATCTCCTCGTCCGGTCCGCCATCCTGCGTGACTACCCCGTCCTCCAGTTCGGTGTCCTGTCCGTCGCTGTCGCGGTCATCGTGATCAACGCAGTGGTCGACATCGCCTACGCCTTCGCGGATCCGCGCATCCGCCTTGCCAAGGGATAAGCGCATGACCGACGCAACGCACAACCTGTCTTCGCCGCGTAATACCGGCACAAGAACATACCGTCTGCCGATCTGGTCGGATGCGAACTGGATTGTCCGGATCGCGCTTCTCATCGGCCTGATCCTGATCGTGACGGCACTCGCCGCCCCCTGGGTAGCCCCCTTCGACCCGAATGCCCAAAGCCTTATTTCCCGGCTGCGTCCGCCAATCGGGTTCGAACGCTACAAGGACGGCTTCTATTTCGGCACCGACGAACTCGGCCGGGACATCTTCTCCCGCTGCATCTACGGCCTGCGGCAGACCTTCGCACTCGCCCTTGCGGGAGCCGTCATAGGTCTTCTGATCGGCGGTACATTGGGTCTGATGGCCGGCATCATCGGCGGTGTTTTCGAAGAAATCATCATGGGCCTGGTCGACGCGCAGATCGCCATTCCCTTCACCCTGATTGCCCTTCTCATTCTGGCAGTCATGGGCTCATCCCTGGACGTGATGATCCTCGTGCTCGGTGTCTACGGCTGGGAGCAATACACGCGGATCGTGCGTGGTGAAGTGAAGAAGCTGATCCAGATGCCCTTTGTCGAAGCGGCACGAGCAGCAGGTGCTACGCCGCTCCGGATTGCGGTGAGGCACATCCTGCCCAATGTCGTCTCGCCGATCGTCGTCCAGTTCACACTGAACTTTTCCAACATCGTCATCCTGGAATCGACCCTGTCTTTCCTCGGTCTCGGCGTTCAACCGCCAACCGCAACGCTCGGATCGATGGTCGGCATCGGCCGCGACTATCTGCCGACGGCCCCCTGGATCGTTCTCGCCCCCGCGATGGTGATCCTGCTCCTCACATTCGCAGTCCAGATCCTTGGCGACTGGCTGCGCGACAAGGCGGATGTCCGTCTCAGGTCCCGCTGACCGAACCCAACCACAGAAGCCGGAACGGCCAACGCTTCACCCTAGCAGCCTTGGAGGCTCGATATGACCAAACTACTGGCAACCACCGCTCTTGCTTCGCTCATGGCGACAAGTGCCTTCGCAACAGAACTCACCGTTGGTGCAGCCAACGTGTCCAGCTACCTCGATCCGGGCCGCGATCACTCGAATGTCGGCTCACAGTTCTACTACAACGCCTTCGATACGCTGATCGCCAAGAACCACGACACCACCGACACTGAATGGCAGCCGGGCCTTGCGACTGAGTGGAAACTTGTCGAACCGACGATCATGGAACTGAAACTGCGCGAAGGCGTGAAGTTCCACAATGGCGCCGACATGACCGCCGACGACGTCGTGTTCTCGCTGAACCGGATGTATCAGGCCGACTTCCCACCCTATCAGGTGCGTGCCCGGGACCGTCTTGAAAACTTCGAGAAGGCCGAGAAGGTCGACGATCTCACCGTGCGCATCCATGCAAAGCGCCCGGAGCCGCTTTGGGAAACATTGCTGAACCTGCAGCAGGTCATGATCATTCCGGAAGCTTACACCAAGAGCCTTGCAGGCGACCCGGACAAGCTTGAGCATGATGACTTTGAAGCCTTTTCCCTGAAGCCGGTCGGCACAGGCCCATACAAGGTTGCCGAATTCGTGCCGGGCGAAACAGTGGTCTGGGAACGTTTTGACGACTTCTGGGGCGAAAAGGCACCGCTCGACAAGGTCACTGTCCGGCATATGCCAGAGACTGCTTCACGCATCACGGCCCTGAAAACCGGTGAAGCCGACATCGTCACCAACATCGCACCTGACCAGCTTCAGCTGATCGAGAACGATCCGGACATGAAGGCCGCCGGCAGCGCCACTGCCCTCTTCCACGTCATGATCATGAATGTGAACCATCCGAAACTGAAGGATGCCCGCATCCGTCAGGCCCTGTCGCTCGCCATCGACCGTGACACGCTGAACGAAGCCCTGTGGGGTGGCAAGGCCGTGGTTCCGTCCACGCACACGCTTGCGGAATTCGGCGAACTGTACCAGCCGGAGCTGACCACCTTCGAATACAATCCGGAGAAAGCCAGGGAACTGCTCAAGGAAGCAGGTTACGACGGCTTCGAAATCACCTACGACACCGCGCCGGGTTACTACACCAACGGCCTTCTGGCGGCCCAGGCCATCATGGAGATGTGGGCGGAAGTCGGTATCAAGGGCAAGGTCAACGTCCAGGACAAATGGAGCGGCAACTCACCGGACATGATGACCCGCAACTGGTCCAACCCGATGTATTTCGCCGACCCGTTCGGCAGCTTCGGCGTCATGTGGGCTCCGAATGGTCCGTCTGAATCCGAAGGCCGTTTCAACACGGACGAAGACTACGCCAAGAGCTGGGAGCAGTTCCGCTTTAACGGTGATGTCGAGTTGCGTCGCGCGGCCTATGCGGAGCTGATGGAGCGCATCAAGCAGGATCCGCCGGTGCTGCCGCTGTATCGCCCCTATGAAAGCTGGGCGATGAAGACCAACGTCAACTGGGCTCCCAAGCCGGGTCACATTCCCTACGTGCTCGACTTCCGCGCCGGCTCCATTTCGTTCAACTAAGCCAAAAAAGGCGCCGCCGGTAAACCGGCGGCGCTTTCCCTACCCTATGATCAATTCAGGAAATTCAACGTGTCCGTACGCATTGCTGTTGTCGCCGACATCCACCACGGCAAACCTTCCGCGACCAAGCGCGGTGACACTGCCCTCGACCTGATGGCCGAGTTTGCCCGTTTCGTTAACGATGCCGCCCCCGATTTCGTCGTCGATCTGGGCGATCGGATTTCCGATATGGACCGCGACACGGACCTTCAGCTGGAACGCGAAGTCGCCGACGCCTTCAAGGCCGTCAATGCTCCGGTCCACCACATCAACGGCAATCACGACCGCGATCACCTGGATGTTTCGGACAACGAGGAAATCCTCGGTCAGTCCCTCGCCAACGCGACCTTTGATGCAGGTGACTGGAGAATTGCTCTGTGGCGCGCAGACAGCAAGATCCATCGGACGCCGGAGCATTCCGGGTTCATTCTGCATGAGGCCGATCTCTTGTGGCTGTCACGCGTTGCACAGAACACCGACAAGCCTCTTCTGGTGCTCAGTCACGTTCCCGTTTCCGGTCATGGCCAGATCGGTAACTACTACTTCGAACGCAATCCGTCAGCTTCGACCTACCCGATGGCAGAACGTGCCCGCGCGGCACTGGCGCAGTCCCGGCAGCCGGTGGTCTGTCTGTCCGGCCACGTTCACTGGAACACAGTCACCACGGTGGACGGCATTACCCATCTGACACAGCAGTCGCTCACCGAAAGCTTCACCACGAAGGGCCAACCTGCCGGTGCCTTCGGTTTGCTTGAGCTTGGCGAAACCGTCTCCTGGCAGGTGCAGGGCCTCGACCCGATTGCCCATTCGTTCAAGCCTCATGCCGACCGCTGGACACCCCCGCTACCGGATTTCAACCAGCATCCGGAATTTGCCGCAAGACGCCGCGGAGACCTCAAATGACCAAGCCGGTACTGGACGTTCAGGACCTCAGGATTTCTTTCGGTGCTCATGAAGCCGTGAAGGGAATTTCCTTTGCAATTCATGCGCGCGAGACACTTGCGCTGGTCGGAGAGTCCGGTTCCGGCAAATCAGCCACGGCACTTTCCATCCTGCGGCTGATCGAACGAGAAGGTGGAACGATTGGCGGGGGCAGCATCCGCCTGAACGATGGTGATCGCTCCCATGACTTGCGAAGCCTGTCGGATGCACAGCTGACAGCTCTGCGCGGCAATGCCATTTCCATGGTTTTTCAGGAGCCGATGACCTCACTCAACCCGGTTCTGAAAATCGGCGACCAGGTTGGCGAGGTCTTCATCCGCCACCGGAAGTTCGACAGGCGCAAGGCCATGCAAGCCGCGGAAGAAGCCCTCGATCAGGTACGCATTCCGGATCCGGCGCGGCGGCTGCAGCAATATCCGCACGAACTTTCCGGCGGCCTGCGTCAACGGGTGATGATTGCAATGGCGCTCGCCTGCAGGCCCAAACTGCTGATCTGCGATGAACCGACAACGGCTCTGGATGTCACCACCCAAGCGGAGATCCTGACACTGATCCGGAACCTTCAGGCCGAAATCGGCATGGGCGTTCTGTTCATCACCCACGACATGGGCGTTGTTGCCGAGATTGCCGACCGGGTCGTCGTGCTTCGCAACGGCGAAAAGATGGAAGAAGCCAGCGTTCACGATCTCTTCGAAAGGCCAAAGGCTGCCTACACAAAGGCGCTGATGGCGGCAACGCCGAAACCGGGTTCCGGAACCAGCACGCAGCAGGCAGGGACCGAGACAGTGCTGGATGTTGAGCAACTGTCCACACGATTTCCCGGCAAATCCGGCCTGTTTTCAAGGAAATCCGGCGGCGTTCTGGCCGTGAACCGCGTTTCGCTGAAGGTTGCGCGTGGTGAGACACTTGGTCTGGTAGGCGAATCCGGTTGCGGCAAGTCGACCCTGGCGCGGTCCATTCTGCACCTGATCGAACCTGAAAGCGGATCTGTCCGGCTTGACGGCAATGTTCTGAACAGCTCCTCCCGGCAGGCGCTCCGCGAAACGCGGAAGGACATGCAGATGGTGTTTCAGGACCCTTATGCGAGCCTCAATCCGCGGCTTCCGGTACATGAGCTGATCACGGAGCCGGCACGGATCCACGGCCTTGTCTCGCGCAAGGACCAGAAGGAACTCGCAGCGGATCTGGTTGAAAGGGTTGGACTGGAGCGCGATGCCATCAATCGCTTCGTGCACCAGTTCTCCGGTGGACAACGTCAGCGTCTGTGCATTGCGCGTGCCTTGTCGGTGGAACCGAAACTCATCATTGCGGACGAAGCGGTTTCCGCGCTGGATGTTTCCATTGCCCGGCAGATCACTGATCTGATGCTGGAACTGCAACACACGGAAGGTCTGTCGTTCCTTTTCATCTCACACGATATCGGCGTGGTGGAGCGGGTCAGTCACCGCATTGCGGTAATGTACAAGGGCGAGATTGTCGAAACCGGTCCAACCGAACAGATTCTGAAAAACCCGCAGCACCCGTACACGCGGCGCCTGTTGTCTGCCGTTCCAAACCCGATGCCGAAGCAACGCCGCAAGTCTGCGGAGGCCTTCACGTCATTTCCGCAGGAAAGCACGACACTGGCAGCCCTGGCCTAACCAACATCAGGCCAATTCGTTCCGGTGCAATCTGTTTCAGGAATATGGGGTCTCTTTACTGGCCCCTCACCCGGCAACACGCTATATCCTTGCCCCGGACGGACACAGACCTGGAGCTGCCATGAGCGGATTGCTTGCCCTACTGGATGACGTTGCCGCAATCGCCAAGATTGCCGCGGCCTCCGCGGATGACGTGATCGGCCAGGCGGCCAAGGCGGGTGCGAAAGCGGCCGGAGCCGTGATCGACGACGCAGCCGTCACTCCGAAATATGTCGCCGGATTTTCCCCTGCACGCGAAATTCCGATCGTCTGGCGGATCGCGAAGGGATCAATCAAGAACAAGCTGATCTTCCTGCTCCCTGCCGGCCTTCTACTCAATGAGTTTTTACCAGGTATCATTACACCGTTGCTGATGCTGGGTGGCGCCTACCTGTGTTTTGAGGGGGCGGAAAAGATCTATCACATCTTCAAGCCACATCATCATGACGCCGACGAGCCGGAAGGCTTCGTTGCCGACCCGTTGCATCTGGAAGAACAGAAGGTTTCCGGCGCCATCAAGACCGACTTCATCCTGTCGGCGGAAATCATGACGATCGCCCTCGCCGAGATTCCTGAAAGCACCATCTGGATGGAAGCCGCCACGCTTGCAGTGGTCGCAATCGGCATCACCGTTCTCGTTTATGGCTCCGTTGCCTTGCTGGTAAAGGCGGACGACTTTGGCCTGATGCTGACGCGCAGAGGCCGCCTGTCGCTGACCCGCGCCATCGGCCACGGCATTGTGAAAGCCATGCCCGGCTTCATGAAACTGCTGATGACAGTTGGTACCGCCGCCATGCTTTGGGTCGGTGGCTCCATCGTGCTGCATGGTATGGACGTTCTGGGCTTCGGGCAGATCTACGGCATCATCCACGACATTGCCCACAACGTGGCTCATTCGGTACAGGTCGCTCAAGGCTTCCTCACATGGGTGGTAACGGCAAGCCTGGACGGTCTGTTCGGCCTCGCACTCGGCATGCTGCTGATCCCGGTCACCAGCAAGGTGATCCTGCCGGTCTGGCGGCTCGTCAGAGGCAAGTCAGCCGCGAAGAGCCACTGACGTTCCAGCGGTCGGCCCGGAAAAAACAAAGGCAATCGACAGGAGCCAGTCGATTGCCTTTTTCGTGAGAGAGCAAAGCGTAGGATTTTCTGTACGCCGACGAAACCGGGACATGTCAGCCCGACAGCCTGCTCCCAGTCGCTCAAGGTCAGTTCCTAAAACGTATTGAAGCTTGAGGGGCCTTCTGGTTGAGCAAACGTGGTGTAAGGCGCAACGGTAAGTGCCGTACCGACGAAGCCAGACTTCATGATAACATTGGCATAGGCCATGAAGGTGCGGTCATAGGGCACCTACGGGTCCTTGTCGCAGTCAACGATCCGCCACGCCCTTAAACACCTGCAAGCGCGAGAAGTTCAAATTAGCGTTTAGATCCAAATAAAATTCTACCTTCGCAAATTCGAGCATTGCGATTGAACGGGCATGGTTGGCTCTGCAGATCAGGCTTCGGCGTTACCGGGCAACAGCATCCCGAGTTCTTCGCCCGACAGGAACATTGCAAAGAGATCTGCCGCCTTGCTCGCATCAAGAGGCATGGTCTCGATCCGTTTCGGCAGATCAGCGCGCTGCGTGTCGTTCAAAACATATCCGCGCAGCTTCACAATGCCCGCAAGATAGTCCGGATCTATTTCCGGATGCGGTTGGCATGTCAGGATCTGACCAGGCAGATGAAGCCCGGCAATCGGGCAACCTGAACTGCTTGCAACAACTTCAAGCCCCTTGGGCGCCATTGTGACCTGGTCCTGATGCCAGGCATTGAGCACCAGTTTTTCGTGACCGAAACCGCGATAGGTTTCCGGTCCGGCGGTAAATCCCCTGGGCGACCTCTCCACTTTACCACCAAGGGCCTGAGCAATGATCTGGTGACCGAAGCAAACACCGATCAGAGGGCGCTCGCTCTGGTGGATAGCGCGGATAAGTTCCTCAAGCTGCGGAATCCAGTCGTGGTCTTCGTAAGCTCCGTGGCGGGATCCGGTTATCAACCAGGAATCCGCTGCTTCCGGCCCATCGGGGAACTGGCCTGCCTCGACATCATAGGTCGTGAAGGAAAACCCGCGACCGGCCAGCAACTGCCGGAAGCATGCGTCGTAGTCGCCCAATTCCTGTGCCAGTTCGTCGGGGGCATGCCCGGGCTGCAAGATGCCGATATGTCTGGAGTTCATCGATAGGTCTCGTCTGGCGAATCCGGCTGGCGCCGATCGCTCATGATTGACCGCTCTTTGCAGCATCCGCAAGACACGCGCCAAGTTTGCGCTTCTGCTCTCCGGATGGCTCGAAATTCTCCGCGGCCAACCAGGCTTCATAGCCCTTTTTCAGCGCCGGCCATTCCTTGTCGATCATGGAGAACCACGCCGTATCGCGATTGAGACCCTTGACGACAAGATGCTGCCGGAAGACGCCCTCCTCGCTGAAACCGAAACGCAAGGCGGCCTGTCTGGACGGTATGTTGTCGTTGTTGCACTTCCATTCGAAGCGCCGATAACCGAGATCATCGAACACATATTTCATGAACAGATAGAGGGCTTCGGTCGCCCCGCGTCTGCGCGAGATCAGCGGCCCCCAATAGATATTTCCAATTTCGATGACGCCGTTGGCCTCGTCGATCCGCATAAGCGTCTGCCGCCCGGCAACTTTACCGGTTTCCTTGTCCACGATTGCAAAAAACAGCGGATCCTTGCTGGCTGCAGCCTTTTCCACCCACCCGCGGAATTCAGTCTCCGTCTCAGGCGGACACTCAGGAAGCCAGCGGAATTTCTGATCGCCGTCCGGCACATCGGAAGCTTCGAATAGCCCGGACGTATGATGCACCGGGTCAAGCGGCTCCAGAACAACGTAACGGCCCTCAATCGGCTTGTGCTCCGGCCGGGGACGTGCGGTCCAATGGCTAAGGTTTTCAGGCATGATCATCTCCGGAAAGGGCATGGCTTGCTTGCATGTGCCGGCAGTTTGCTACCGGCAGGCTCCCACTGTCTACCGTTTCACTGGTACCGCGAGAAGATCCAGTTCCTCGAGACCAACAGAACCAGTTAGACGTCTCTTTTCCTTTAGGCCACACCACGCCGTAAAGGAGCAACGAAGCCCATCTGCAACCAACAAAACTCGTGTTAAGCTCCACCGGTTTCTGGAGGAGGCAAACCATGACTTCGGGTGTAACGGTGCTTGTCGGAACCACCAAGGGAGCGTTTCTGCTGAACGGTGGAAGTGACCGTGGAGGCTGGAAGGTAAAGGGACCTTTCTGCGATGGCTGGCCGATCAATCACGTGATCGGCGATCCGGAAAGCGGCACGATCTGGGCCGGCGGCGGCGGCGAATGGTCCGGCGCGGGCGTCTGGCGTTCTGTCGACGGCGGCGAGACATGGGAGGTCACCCGACTGACCAAAGGGACGCTCGACGACTGGGCAGCCAATGACCCCGAGACGGCCAAGTTTCTGAATTGGACACCTCAGAACCTGCCTTTTGCGGACGACTTCTCGCAAATCTGGTCGCTCGGGTATGCACACGGCACGCTCTACGCCGGCACCAAGCCTGCAAGATTTCTCGCCAGCCGGGATGGCGGCAAGAGCTTCGCGCATCTGGAGGGGCTTGCCAATCATCCGTCCGCAGACAGCTGGAACCCGGGTGCGGCCGGCCTTGTGCTGCACACGATCGTTTCCGACCCGGACAATCCGAAAAAGCTCTGGATAGGCATTTCTGCCGCAGGCGTTTTCGCCAGCGAAGATGGCGGCATGACGTGGGAGCGACGCAACCGGCTGTCCAACGCGGCCGCCTGTGAGGGACATGATCACCCTGCCTCCCCGCGCGACGGCGAGACCGGCCATTGCGTTCACAACATGATGCGTGCACCTGGCGACAATGACCTGCTTTATCAGCAGAACCACCACGGCGTCTGGCGATCCGCAGACGGCGGGCTCAACTGGGACAACATTACCGACGGCCTGCCCTCCACCTTCGGCTTCCCGATCCGCGTTCATCCGCGAGATCCTGACACCATCTGGACGCTCCCGCTTAACGGAGACACCGAAGGCCGGTTTCCCCCCGGTGCGGCGGCAGCCGTCTGGAAGTCCGATGACGGTGGCCGAACCTGGCGGGACAAGCGCGAGGGCCTTCCGCAGGAAGCCTGCTTCTTCACGGTTCTGCGTCAGGCGATGGGCGGCGACACACGAGACCCCGCCGGGCTCTACTTCGGCACAAACTCAGGCTCGGTTTTCGCCAGCCTGGATGAAGGTGAAACCTGGCAGGAGATTGCCCGCCATTTGCCGACAGTGCTGGCCGTTGAGGTTTTGGACCGAGGATAAAACCAGCTGACATCGGGAAGGCCCTGCTGCCAGCTCGCAGCCACACGTTCGTCACGACCACATCTTCCTGGAAACAAAGACCGTTCAGCACGCGCGCTGTTCGCCAGCCGTCTATTGTTCGCAAGCTCCCCTGGGTGCCCCACCCTGAAGCGAATGATTGGTGACATTCCGGCACGACCTCTGTATACAGTCAATATCCAGTCAATTTGAAAGCAATTCTTCATGACCGAATGGTGTCCGGACCTTTCCGCCAGCAGTGCTCCGCGCTATGCCGCGATCGCGGACGCCATTGAAGAAGATATCCGCACCGGACGCCTTTCGCCTGGAGACCGGCTTCCTGCGCAGCGCCAGTTGGCAGCCCGGCTCGGGCTTGACTTCACCACCGTTGCACGCGGTTACACCGAAGCCCGCAGGCGTGGCGCTATCTCCTCCATGGTTGGCAGCGGCACATTCGTCACCGGCCCCGACAGCGTGCTGGGCGGCGGCGTTGCAACACGTGATGCCAAGCGGCTGTCACCTCCGGACTTTTCCATGAACCTGCCGCCGGAAGTCAGTGACGCTGGCCTGATTGCCCGTATGAAAGAGGGGCTCGCGGCGGTTTCGGCCGACCTCATTCCGCTGCTTCGATACCAGACAATTTCTGAAAAGGACCCGGACCGCCAGGCTGCAGCACGCTGGCTTGCCGGGGTTGGCCTCAAACCCGACCCGGAAGATATACTGTTTGCTCCCGGCGCTCAGGCAGCCCTTGCCGGCATTCTTGCAACGCTTTGTGAGCCGGGTGACCGGATCGCATGCGAAGCAGTCACCTATCCCGGGATCCGCTCCATCTGCGGACAACTCAGACTGGAGCTTTTCGGCTTGCCGAGCGACGAAGAAGGCATTGATCCGGAGGCCTTTCGCAAAGCCTGTCTCGACGGTCGCCTGAAGGTACTCTATCTCAATCCTACTCTGCACAACCCAACCACTCGCACCCTCTCCGAGCAGCGGCGCCGCGACCTTGCCGCCGTCGCGCAGCGCCACGGCGTGCCGATCCTGGAGGATGATCCCTACGGCCAGCTCAGCCGCAAGCAGGTCCCGTCGATAGCCGCTCTTGCTCCGGATATCACCTGGTACATCGGCTCTCTTTCGAAAAGCGTTGGAGCCGGTCTCCGGCTCGCCCACGTCCTTGCCCCGGACCGGAGCGCTGCATGGCAGTTCGCTCGTTCACAGCGCACGTCCAGCGTCATGATTTCCCCGCTCACGACAGCCCTGGCCACGCGCTGGATCGAAGATGGCACTGCCAGAGCCCTGCTTCGGCACATCCGAAGCGAAAGCGCGGCCCGGCAGGAGCTGGCCGCCCGCTATCTGAAAAGCCAGAAATTTGAAGCCGACCCTGACGGATTTCATATCTGGCTTGCCTTGCCGGAAGGCTGGTCTCGTCCGGCCTTTGTCAGCCAGATGAGGAACCAGGCTGTCGGCGTTGTGGAAAGCGACGCCTTCACAATCGCCGGAAAGGCGGATGAATCCGTGCGGCTCTGTCTGGGCGGGCCACATGATCGAGCGCAAATCGATAGCGCGTTCAGGGTCATTTCCGAGGCATTGGCGTCAACGCCGGACAAGACCTCCACCTACTTCTGAACAAAAAAAGACTGCACACATCCCTCTGCCAATCTGCCGCAGGCGATTGGCTTGCCATGCAAGCAATTTGCTTTATCTTTGACTGCAAACATATCCATTCATTCAAATATTGACTGGATTAACGTCTCCGGCTCGAACCGGAAGACCTCTCGCAGGAAAAGGTGTTCCATGACCACTCCACAAAGCTGGCCGCAAATTCCGCCGATCCGCACCGGCATCAAGGGCCGCTGCCCGCGTTGCGGCGAAGGTTCCATCTTCGACGGCTTCCTGAAGCTGAAGCCGAAATGCGACCACTGCGGACTTGATTACAGCTTTGCCGACCCTGCGGACGGGCCCGCGTTTTTCGTGATCTGCTTCGGCTGCATTCCCGCAGTCGCCTTTGCGATCTGGCTCGAAATCGCCTTTACAGCCCCTTACTGGGTGCATTTGGTGACGACCCTGCCGCTGATCCTGGTGACCTGCATTCCTATGCTTCGACCGCTCAAGGGCTGGCTGGTCTCAAGCCAGTATTTCTACAAGGCGGAAGAAGGCAAGCTGGCAACACCGGTTTCCCAATCCTCGGAAAGCCAGGTCTGACGTTCGGAAGCCCCAAGCCGGGCCCATGACCAGACTTTGCCGAGGCAGGCGGTGACATCGGACGGGCGATGCACCGCCTTTTCTTTTCTGAAATTGAGAGGCTATGGAGCAAGTGGCCCATCCTTCGAGACGGTGCTTCGCACCTCCTCAGAATGAGGATGAGTGTGTTGCTCTGCCTGCGTCTGAATGCACGTCCGCCTCATCCTGAGGAGCGAGTTCGCTCTCATCTCGAAGGATGGGCCGCAATTACCTAACAAACCGGCAGTCAGCGTCAGACGGCCCTCACCCACACGGCCGTGTCGTGAAACGCCGCGCCACCATAGGGCGCCACTGGGTCGGCCCCGGTAAGCGTGTTGATGCCGCGGCCGTCCTCGAAAGCATCGTTCGGCCAGATCCCTTCCGAAATCACGGTTCCGGGCGCGACGGTCGCAACATATCGCGCATGCAAAGTCACGACACCGCGCCGGTTGCCCATCTTCACCTTGGCACCGTCTTCGATGCCGAAACGCTCTGCCTCTTCCGGACGCATCCAGACCTCCGGTCGGCCTTCCTTCTTCTTCGAGCTGTCGGTCTCGTTGAACGTGGAATTCAGGAAAGAGCGAGCTGGCGATGTCACCAAGCGGAACGGATGCTGCTCGTCTGCAAGTTCGATGCTGTCCCATTGATCCGGCAACTCCGGCATCGTCTGCCAGGGACCGAAAATTGTGCCATCTTCCGGCTTGTTGGGAGCAGAGGAACGCCCCCAGTCAGCCTTGAAGTGGAACTTGCCGTCTGCGTGACCGAAACCGTTGAGATAATGCGCCGTTTCGAAATCAGGCTGCAGATCAATCCACTTTCCAGCTTCCAGGTCTGCGAGCGTTCCATAGTTGGAATTGCGCAACAGCCAGTCGATATGGTCGCGTGCGCTCATATCGAATCCGGGGTGAGGTTTTGAGTCAACGCGCCTGGCGATCTCGTTGATAACAAATATATTTTCCCTAGGACCTTCCGGCGGCTCAACAGCTTTTGGACCCAGCATCAGATACTGATGTCCGCCGCCTTTATAAAGGTCGTCATGTTCCAGAAACTGGGTTGCCGGCAGCACGATGTCTGCCATCTGCGCTGTCTCTGTCAGGAAATGCTCATGGACGACGGTGAAGAGGTCCTCACGCGCGAACCCCTGCTTTATCAGGTCCTGCTCCGGTGCCACGGAAACCGGGTTGGTATTCTGAATCAGCATCGCTTTCACCGGCGGACCACCAAGCAACGCCGCTTCGTCGCCCGTGAGAATACGGCCGACCAGGCTCTGGTCGAGGGCACGCACAGCCGGATCCTTCAGCGAGCCGGCTTCGATCATTTCCTTGTTGAGCTGATAGATTGCACCGTTGTTGTGGAAGGCGCCGCCACCCTCTTCCTTCCAGCAGCCGGTGACAGCGGCAATGGAACTGGCAGCATGCATGCCGACTGCACCATTGCGGGACCGGGTGAAGCCGTAGCCGAGCCGGAAATAGGTCTTCTTGACCGAACCGATCAGCTGCGCCAGCTCCTCGATTCTTGAGACGTCCAACCCCGTGATCGAGGCAGCCCACTCCGGTGTCTTCGTTTTCAGATGCGCTTCCAGCTCGGCTGGACTATCCGTGTAGGTTTCCAGGTAATCCCGGTCGGCATGGCCGTCGCGGAAAAGCACATGCATGACAGCGCAGGCAAGCGCGGCATCCGTGCCGGGTTTCAGGATGATGCCGATGTCCGCCTGCTTCATCGTCTCGGTCTCATAGACGTCAACAACGATAATGCGCGCGCCGCGTTTCTTGCGGGCGGCAATGGCATGGGTCATCACGTTGACCTGGGTCGCGACCGGATTTGTGCCCCAGATGACTATCTGGTCGGAAACCGCCATTTCACGCGGATCAGGCCCTGCCAACTTGCCGGTGCCGGCAACATAGCCTGTCCAGGCCATGTTGGTGCAGAAACTGTCGAACTGACGCGAGTAGCCCTTGGTATGACGCAGCCGGTGGATACTGTCCCGCTGCACCATCCCCATCGTACCGGCATAGTGATAGGGCCAGACGCTTTCGGCTCCGAATTCGGCTTCCGCAGCCAGGAACTTTTCAGCGATCAGATCCAGCGCTGCATCCCAGGAGATTTCCTCAAAACGGCCTTCACCTTTCTTGCCGGTGCGCCGCAGCGGCTTCAATAGCCGGTCCGGGTGGTAAAGCCGTTCGGGATAGCGCGCGACCTTGGCGCAGATAACGCCTGCGGTATAGGCATTGTCCTTGGCACCATTCAGCCGGCGTACGTCGCCATGCGGATAAAAATGCACCTCCAGCGCGCAGGTCGACGGACAATCGTGCGGACAGGCGGAAAAAGTGCTCTTGGGCGGCTGCTGGGTCATGATGCCTTACTGAATTCCTCGAACATGAGCCCGGCAAGGTTCCCCCAGCGCAGCCACCTGTCAAGTCGGATGGCCGCTTTTACCCATTATCCGGGTAGTTCGTTTCACCCGCGTGGACCGAAATCCGCAACTGTTACGACCCCGTCGCCGTTGCGGTCGATCATTTTGATCCAGGAGGCTGCGTTGTCGAGAAACTCGACTTCAGAAACCTTGCCGTCGCCGTCGATATCATTGACTTCAAGGCGCATGCCGTTTGCCGGGTTTCTTGCACCTTTCCCCATTCCCTTGGGCTCATTCTCTGCCTGATCCTGGGCTCTTGCCTCATCGAAGAGAACATATTCCTCTGCATCCAGAAAACCATCGTCGTTGGCGTCGAAACTGGCAAAGACATTGCCGCGCCGTTCCCGCGCTTCTTCAGCGGTCACTGCACCGTCACCATTCAGATCCCAGTTTTCGATGAAATGCGCCCCAGGCCCTTCTGCGGCAAAACATGAGCCCACGGTTGCCAGAATGAGGGCGGCTCCGAGCGTGATCGATTTCATGTGATTTCCTTTCTTTCCAAGTTTCGAATTTTTGAATGTTTCATTTCCAAAAAAAGTGCGTGGATGTCACGCACTTTTTCCGTTCATCTGCCGCTGCAGGGAGATCTCCCCCCACGCCCGGCTTCCGGCCTTGCGCCGGGTGGAGGACCTCCGTTGCGCGAGCCAAAGCCTGGCCCATGGCCAGATCCAAGGCCCGGGGGCGGTGGGCGACCTCCATGCAGAAAACGTGGCGGGTGTCCGCCCTGCGCCTGAACAAGCATGACGGCAGCCTCGCTGTTGTCCGACAACGCCGCAAAATCGACCGTGGGAAGATCGCGATCGCTCTCGTTCTGGATCTCGCCTCTCATGCCAGCTCGTTTCAAGCGCATGAAGCTGCTGTCTGGGGTGCCCATCCAACAGCGTGGAATGAAAGGAAATGCATCTGTCAGCACATAGTGATACGTGCCGTTCGGATATTCCGGCGTTACCGCAAAACGCCCGTTGCATTGGTCAAGATCGCCGGCGCTGGCAACATAGGCCCAATCCTGTGTGAACTTGCCGTTGTAGCGTCCGCCCGGCCCGCCCGGCCGATTGCCTTTCTTCACCCTGTAGCTGCTGTTCAGCTTCTTGAGCCCCGAGTTCCGCTTGGGGTCGGAATAGCCGTAAGGGCCGTAGATGGGAAAGCCATCCGCGGCAAATCCCAACAAGGCGGGCACTGACCTGCCATCCTTGGAGGTCATGACGCCGGTCGGAATGCCATGATAATGGTAGGTGCCATCCGGTTGGACATGGGCGTTGTACCGGTCAAGACCCAGCTTGCAAGCACCGCCCAGCGCCTCGTAGTTCCATCCCGAGCGACGGTCGTTTTGCCAGAACTCCGCCGTGCCAGGGTCCATGACCACACCGTTTACCGCAATGCCAAAAACCGCCCCCTGCGCCCTGGTTGCACTGGAGTTCTTGTGCGGCACCAAAGGGACCTTCAGATTGTAGTTCTTTTTCGAAATGGAATGCGGGTTCCCGCGGTTGGGAAATTGTCCGGGTGGTTTCACCGGATATCCGTCGGCATGAATATGGCGATAGTTGCTGTCGACTGAAATGTCTGCCGACGCTTCGGCCTTCGGCAGCAAGAGGTTCCAGATTTCCTCCATAACATGCGTCTTCTCGATGGCCTGTTCACCTTCCAGTGGCGCCATGCTGTCATGCGCGGCAACCGGTGCTGCAATCAGCACTCCGGCCAGCGCTATGGATATGCGCATCGCTCTCTCCCGATCTCTTCGCCCACGAATTGAGTATGAGGCCTTTGGAAGCAGAACGCTGTCAGACAATCGCATCAAAGTGTAACGCGATGTAACGGCTGAGAGGTTGCACAAACAGAAAAAGCCGGCCCCGACGGGACCGGCTTTTCAGTCAACTCATTGCCCGCAGGTTAGCCGACGAGTTCAACACCGGAGAACCAGAACGCGATTTCTTCAGCAGCGGTTTCAGCTGCATCGGAACCGTGTACGGAGTTTTCGCCGATGGACAGGGCATAGGACTTGCGGATCGTGCCTTCTGCAGCGTCAGCCGGGTTGGTTGCACCCATGACTTCACGGTTCTTGGCAATGGCATTTTCGCCTTCCAGAACCTGAACGACGGTCGGGCCAGAGGACATGAATTCAGTCAGTTCGCCGAAGAACGGACGTTCCTTGTGAACCGCATAGAAAGCTTCAGCTTCGCGCAGGGACATCCAAACGCGCTTGGAAGCAACGACGCGCAGGCCGGCTTCTTCAAGCTTGGCGGTGATGGCACCGGTCAGGTTGCGCTTGGTGGCGTCCGGCTTGATCATGGAAAACGTGCGTTCAATCGCCATGGTTTCATCTTTCTCGTTTCAGCAGCGGGCCGGCGGAGTGCCGGTTCCGGATTTTTAAAAATTTCGCGGCCTTAATAACGGGGTGCCGTCACGCCCGCAAGGGGGCCGGGTCATGACATTTTGATGTCGGTAACCGGTTTGTGGCTCAATATGGTGCTGGCCAACATACGAACGGCTGCCTAGTCTGCGCGCAAATGCAAAGGTCGAGCGGACGGTTTGCGGCGCTCCTCTTCGGGAATGACACCATGGTCGAACTCTTCGCCATCCTGCCGACGCTGCTTTATGCGGCCGTCGCATCGCTCTGGCTCAGCCTTGCCGCACCCTCGGCGGCGGCCAATACACATGGGACCGAAAGCCCGCAAACTTTCCCCACTTTGGCAGGGCAACTTGCCGCCCTTTCACCCGAACAGCTGGAAGAGCTCTTCGTTTTCGTTGCGGGCAACACGCTGTTCACGCTCTACCACGAAAGCGGACATATGCTTGTCTCGGAACTGGAACTTCCAGTTCTGGCCCAGGAAGAAGATGCCGTCGACAATCTGGCCACCGTTTCCATGCTCGGCGCGGACACCGACGACATGGATCTTTATCTCACACAGGCGATGATCGGTTGGTTCCTGATTGCCGAGGAAGACTACGACGACCTGGTTTTCTACGATGAGCACGATCTGGACCAGCAACGCGGCTACAAGATGCTGTGCCTGATGGTAGGGGCCGACGAAGACGCCTTTCTGGATCTTGCCAGAGACCTGGAGTTGTCGGAGGAGCGGATCGAAAGTTGCGCCTTCGACTATGAACAGGCCTCGGCTTCGTGGGAAATCGTGACCGATCCTTATCTGAGGGACAGCGATACGCCTGGGGGCAAGATCAAGGTCGTCCACGATCCGGCAACAAGAGACCTGGAAGCCATGGCCGTTTTCCTGAAGGAAAGCGGACTGGTGGAGATGGTCGCCAAGGAATTCGACACTTTCTACGAGCTGCCGAAGACAGTCACCTTCCGCTCGACCGCCTGTGGCGAGGAAAATGCATTCTGGGATCCGGAGACGCGGGAAGTGATCCTCTGCCATGAACTTCTCGCCGGCCTGGCCGAGATCTATCTGAGTGTTCCGGAAGAAGATGAAAAAGCTCAGAGCGAGGACTGAGCATTCTTGCGATAAGCGCCTGGCGCTTCGCCATATGCCTTCTGGAATTCCCTGTAGAAGTTCGAACGGGTCAAAAATCCGGCCCGCTCCTGTATCCGGCCGACAGGCTCATCCGTCGTAACCAGCAGTCGTTCCGCTTCCGTGAGGCGGACCAGATTGACGAACTGGCTGACATTGACGCCTTCAACTGCGTTGACGGCTCTGGATAGATCCCGATCAGGAACCCCGACCCGCCGGGCCAGCCGCGTAAGTGTGAGCGATGGATCCCGGAAGAACTCCTGGTCGATCAGAACCGTTCTAGCAGCTTCAACCAGTTCTGCCTGTCGCGCTTCGCTTGCAGCAAACTCCTTCCCAGTATTCCGGGATCGCCCGAACCGAGTGCCTAGAAATCCAATGGCGGCTCCCACTGCGATCACCAGGAAAAACAGGCTTGCCCCGGAAATAGCCAGAGCTGCTGCGCCCTGTTTTTCTTGCGCAAACAGATACGCGACGAGAGCATCGATCAGGAGCGTGGCCACCATGACCAATATGGAGAAGAGAAGCAGCTTGTGCAGCAGACCGCCCATGTTGGTCGGCGCCTCGGCAAAGACGTCCTGCCCGTTGATCCAGATTCGTGCGAGAGCCAGCGAATAGACCGCATAGCTCATCCCGATCACCCCATCGACATACCCGGTCACCGGCACCGGCAAATTCAACGCTACCGTCAAAATGGCTGCCGCCCCAAGGTTCCAAGCAATCAGTCGCCGGGCTCTTTCGGCGGGTACCGTGAGGGAAATGAAGGCCAGATAAATGAGCGGCGCTATCCACACGGGCAGAACCCGTTGAACCGCAAGAAACTCGAAATGCCCATAGGCAAAACGCATTCCGACCAGGGACGCCTCGACCGCCATCAGGCAAAACACGCCGGCGAACATTCCGCGAGCCTGTCCAGGCAGAGACCGCCAGGCCAGGGTTGCCAGGGCGAGCCCTGCGAACAGTGCGGCAAGCAGGAAAGACACCGGAATGCTGATCATCGTTGGTCCAAAGCGCTCGGCTGTGGTGACAAAACACCTTGCAGGTCCTGTCCTTTATCACGTTTGAGGACAGGACATCGCCTCCGAGGCAATTGTCAACAGGTCTGGCGAAGCGCATCTCAGGGACTTCTTGCTAACACCCCTGGAGGTTCCATGTATCCGTCATCCAACCGCCTCTTTTGGCCCATCCGGCTGTGCTGGTTTGCTGCGTCACTTGCCGGTGTCTTAGGGCTCGCGTCAAGTGCGCTTGCCGAGGACACACTTCGCTACGGGCCGGGTGTCACCAAGATCACCGTCGAAGATGCGCGCAAAGACCGGCCCCTTGAAGGTGACATCTGGTATCCAACCGCAACGCCAGACATTCTACCCCGGGCAGACACGAGCAAAGTCTGGCAAATGGCGCTGGCCGATCCTGACGGCAAAGCCGCCGAAGGCATATTTCCGCTCGTTGTCGTATCGCACGGTATGTACGGCAACACGTTCAACCAGGCCTGGCTCGGCTCCGAACTTGCCCGGCGCGGCTATTTCGTTGCCATGGTCAATCATCCGGGCACCAGCTCTTTCCTGCGCGATCCCGACCAAACCCGCAAGCTCTGGGAGAGGCCCGTCGATCTGTCTCGCCTTATCAGCTTCCTGATCGAGGACAGCCCTTACAAGGACAGGATCGACCCGGAACGGATCTATGCGGCCGGCCATTCCCTCGGCGGCTTCACAGTCCTGCTTTTAGCTGGCGCTGAATTCGAACCTGACCGGTATGAGCGTGAGTGTTCGGGTGAGAAACTGCCGGTTGCCTGCCAAGTGCTGACCGGTTGGTCTATCGCGAAAACGGAGGCCGACCGGAGCGAGATGGCAAAATCTAGAAAGGACCCGCGGCTGACCAAGGTCATCAGTCTGGATCTTGGTGGAACTCCGGTCCTTTCCCGCGACAGCCTGAGCGCCATCGACATCCCGGTTCTCGTTCTGGGTTCGCAGCGTGCCGACATGCTGAACCAGGAGATCGAGTCGCGAGCGCTGGCCGCTGCCCTGCCGGCCGACAAGGTCCACTATGTGGAAATGTCTGATGCCGGGCATTTCGACTTCATGGGTGTGTGCAAGCCGGAAGGGTTTGCCATCCTGGAAGAATATGAGCCGGGCGACGAAATCGTATGCATCAAAGGCAACAAGGAACGCGAAGAGCAACATCAACGTATCCTCGCGGAAATTCTTGCCTTCCTGGAACATTGAGACAGGGCGCGGCGGGCTCAAAAGTGCAGCAATGCCACAGCCTGCTGCCCGAACGAGGTTTTGCTCCGGTTTCCGCTTGCATCCGCAGGGGCGCTCCGCCAAACATCCGCTTCATGTTGCAGATTACGGACCTTACATATCGGATCGGAGACCGCCTCCTGATCGACAGAGCCAGCGTTACGCTTCCCGGCAAGGCCAAGACAGGTCTTGTCGGTCGAAACGGTGCGGGCAAATCAACACTTTTCAAGATCATCACCGGTGATCTTTCCACCGAGACAGGCTCTGTGCAGATCCCGAAGCGTGCGCGCATCGGTCAGGTCGCACAGGAAGCGCCGGGGACGGAAGAAACCCTGATGGAAGTGGTGCTGGCCGCGGACAAGGAACGCAGCCAGCTGCTGGCAGAAGCCGAAACACAGACAGACCCTGCCCGGATTGCCGAAATCCACACACGGCTCGCCGACATCGGCGCCCACACGGCTGAAGCCAGGGCAGGCTCGATCCTGTCCGGCCTTGGCTTTGATGCCGCCGCGCAGCAAAGGCCGTGTTCGTCGTTTTCGGGCGGATGGCGCATGCGCGTTGCCCTGGCTGCGGTTCTTTTTTCCGAACCCGACCTTCTTCTGCTCGACGAGCCGACGAACTATCTCGATCTTGAAGGCACGATGTGGCTGGAAAACTATGTTGCCCGCTACCCGCATCAGGTGCTTCTGATCTCCCACGACAGAGACCTTCTGAACAAGGCTGTCGACAGCATCGTCCATCTCGACCGGGGCAAGATGACCTACTACTCCGGTGGCTATGACAGTTTCGACAGGCAACGTCGCGAAGCGATGATCCTTGCCGAAAAGGCAAAGGAAAAGCAGGACGCCCAGCGCAAGCACATGCAAGCGTTTGTCGACCGGTTCCGCTACAAGGCCAGCAAGGCCCGGCAGGCGCAGTCACGCCTGAAAATGCTTGAAAAGATGCAGCCGATTGCCGCCCTCACGGATGAGAGCAGCAAGCCGATCCATTTCCCCGATCCGGACAGCCAGCTGGCGCCGCCCATCCTGAAACTCGAAGGTGTGGCGACCGGCTATGGCGATACCAAGATCCTGTCGCGGCTGACGCTGAATATCGACACCGACGACCGGATTGCGTTGCTGGGCGCCAACGGCAACGGCAAGTCGACATTCGCCAAGCTGATTTCCGGACGCCTGGGCGCCATGGATGGTGAGATCACCAAGGCGTCGAAGCTGAAAATCGCCTTCTTCGCGCAGCACCAGCTTGACGAGCTCAAGCCTGCTGAAAGCGCCGTTGCGCATGTGCGTACCCTCATGCTCGATGCTCCGGAGGCAAGGGTTCGGGCTCGTGTCGCACGCATGGGTCTTCCGACCGACCGGATGGACACGCCCGCGAAAGATCTGTCTGGTGGTGAAAAAGCCCGCCTGCTCCTGGGGCTGGCGACATTTGACGGTCCGCATCTGCTGATCCTCGATGAACCGACCAACCACCTCGACATCGACAGCCGGGAAGCGCTCGTGATGGCGCTGAACGACTTTCAGGGAGCCGTCGTGCTGATCAGCCACGACAGGCATCTCGTCGAGGCTTGCGCCGACCGGCTATGGTTGGTGGCAGACGGCAAGGTGGAACCCTATGACGGCGACATGGAAGACTATCGCCGACTGATCCTGCAAGGTCCCGAGGCGGTTCAGAAAGCCCGTGACAAGGCCGCTGCGGAAGCCGACAAGGCAAATGCGCAAGAAAAACGCCGCGATGCTGCCGTAAAACGCGAACTTCTGAAGCCGCTCAGACAGAAGATCGATGCCGCTGAAAAGGAAATGAAGCGCCTGCAGGAAAAGATCATCAAGCTGGACGAAGCCCTTGCCGATCCGGAATTCTTCACGAGGGAACCGGAACGGGCTGCGAAATTCGCCAAGGAACGGGCCTTCTGCGAGAAGAAGCTGATCAATACCGAAGAGGAATGGCTGGAGCTTTCCGCCGAATTCGAGGAGGCTTCCTGATGGCCAAGATCACAACACTCGGCTTCGATGCAGACGATACGCTCTGGCACAACGAACGGGTGTTCAGGCTGACGGAAGAACGGTTCGCCTCATTGCTCGGCGACTACACCGACAAGGATCACCTGGCCGAGCGGCTGCTGGCCGCGGAAAAACGCAATGTCCTGCATTACGGCTACGGCGTTAAGGGCTTTACCCTTTCCATGATCGAGACAGCGATCGAAGTCACCGACAGGCAGGTGCCCGCCGATGTCATCGCCGAAATCCTGGAAGCCGGGCGAGAGATGATGTCCCATCCCGTCGAGCCTCTCCCTTACGTTGAAGAAACGCTGAAAAAGGTGAAGGCGTCTTTCAAGCTGGTCCTGATCACCAAGGGGGACCTGTTCGACCAGGAACGCAAGGTGACGGCCTCCGGCCTCGATGTCTATTTCGACGCAATCGAGATTGTTTCAGAAAAGACCGACGAGACATACCGCTCACTGTTTTCACGTCACGGCAGTGGCCCGGGTGAAGCGCTTATGATCGGCAATTCGCTGAAATCGGACATCCTGCCGGCGCTGGACGCAGGAGCATACGGTGCTCACGTGCCCTATGACCTGACCTGGGCACTGGAAGAGGCGGACGAGCCAAGTGGCCATGACCGGTTTTACCGATTGGACCACATCGGCAAGGTGCCGCAACTGCTCGCTCGTCTGAGTTGAATTGCGGTATTTCGACCGAAAAATTCCTGTCGGAAGTGAAACCAATTAAAGTCTGACGGGTTGTCGTAAGTGAACATTCAGACACTGCGGGCACGTTTGCGGAGTTACCGCGGGCGTTTTCGCAAAGCTCGATTTTTCGCACGCTTCAGACCAGGATACGTAATGTCTCTCTCCAGAACCGTCACCCTATTCCTTGGCGCAACAGCGCTCGTCGTTGCCCCTTCCCTGTCGCCGGATGTGCCTTCACTTTCCTTCCATGTGGACAAGGCGTTCGCCAAGAATGGCAACGGAAACGGCAATGGTGGTGGCGGCGGCGGCAATGGTGGCGGCAACAAGGGAAATTCCGGCAACAAGGGCAATAGCGGCAACTCCAACCGCGGTGGGAACTCCGCTTCCAACGGCAACGGCAACAAGGGCCTTGGCATCTTCAACCGCGGCAATGGTTCCAAGCAGGCCAAGTCGAACAACGGCAACGGAAATGGAAAAGGCCTCGGCGGCTTTCTGAATTCCGTATTCGGAACCGAAAATTCAAAGAGCTCCGGCAAGCGTCAGACCGCCTCCAGAGGCAATAGTGGCACCGCGAGCCATCGGCTTCCAAAGGCTGAACGCGCGACACTGGCAAGCATTGCCGTGACCCCACAGGCAAGCCCTGCAGGCAAACCGAAGAACTTCAATGCAAAGCTTGGCCGGTTGAATTCCCTCAATCGCAATTACCACGCCTATATCAATTCCAACGACCCGCATCTGGCGGCCATCCAGGCCTACATAAATGACAGCCTTGCCTACGAGCGGCTTTCCGCAGATCTGCAAGGCCTCGAACAGGACCTCCTGACCGCACGTACGCTGTTCGACGGGTTGCTTCAGGACGTGGACAGCTATGACGGCTTCGCCTACGAAGGCCTGACCTCGCAACAGCTCGAAGACCGACTAGCCGAACTTGAAAGCCTGGATACGGCTGAATTGTCAGATGACGAGCTGACCGCTCTCGAAACTGAAAGACTGGCGCTTGAAACTGCTCTTCAGAGCGACGCCTATTCGGATTTCAAAACGGCTGAAGCCAACTACGAAACGGAAAAGACCGGCCTGGATGGGCTGGCCGCTGATGTCTCTGACGAAGCGCTGGAAGAAGCACTTCTGGCGATGGCAAACGAGAACCGCGTCCGGGAATATGGCGACGACTACGTCGACGAGGAAATGCTCGACTGGGCCAAGCAGGTTCTCGGGGTTGGCGATTACGACGGCAAGATCGATGAAATCCGCGAAGCAACCGAGACCGCGGACGACGGCACGGACCCGATTGATCCCGATGAAACCGCCGTCAACGACGATGGTACGGACGGTTCGGACGCCGATCCGGATGAACTGCGCCTGATCTCGACGTCCAACTAGCACCAATACGGCGGGGCGGTCTGTTTCAGTCCTTTTGTTCGACAGGACCGCCCTTCTCGACCCAGTCTGCGAACCCATCGGTCAGATGGGCAGCTTCAAAGCCCATATCCTGAAGCGTCGCGACAGTGAGTGCAGAGCGCCAACCTGCGGCGCAATGGAAGATGAAGCGTTTTTCCTGCGAGAAGACCTCCTTGTGATAGGGGCTCTCCGGATCCACCCAGAACTCGATCATGCCGCGTGGGCAATGAATGCTGCCCGGAATGAACCCAAGCTTCTGACGTTCACGCACGTCTCGCAGGTCTACGAATACCACATCCGGATCTCCTACCAGGGCGATGGCAGCGTCGGTGTCGACTTCCTCAATCCGCGCCTTGGCTTTGGCGACCATGTCGGCCGATGATATCTTCAGCTTCTTCATGAGGTTTTCCTCCAATATCGGCATCGCGCACCGGTGCGCGCCTCACTTCTTAAAAGATTGCTTGCCCATCTCAGGGTCTGTGCCGGCCTAGGCCTTGCGTTCCCAACCGCCGGCTTCGGTCTGTTGCCAGTAAGCGATTTCAAACCCTTCCGCCTTGGCTTCCTTCCAGCGATTGCGCGCTTCCTGAACAGCCTCGGTATCGTTGCCATCAAACATGTAGATCGCCCGCTTGTAGGCGCTCAGCGGTGGCGGCGCTGCCCTGTCCACCAGGAAGCGCACGTCGGCTTCGTTCGGATTATCCTGTTCGGACGTGAGGTATATCGGCTGATGTTCGGCGTAACCGTCTGCCTTGGTGCCATGTGGCAGAAAACCGTCGTCGGTAAAGGTCCACAAATGGGCATCAAGGGCACTGCATCGCTCCTCGGTTCCCGTTTGCACGACAACTTTCCAATCCCGCTCCAGGCACTTTTGCAAAAGCTGCGGCAAAGCCATCTCCAGTGGCTTGTGCAAAAGGTGATAGAATACAACTTCAACGCTCATGCCGGACCCTGTCTAGACACATCCTTGTACCTTCGCTTTCCGTTTTCCAAAGCCATGCCGGAATGTGGTGCAGGCCTGCAACACTTGCCTGTTCAAATTCCCCCGACGGCAAACATGACATGGACAGGCCATAAGACTCGTATCATTAACCCTTCGAAAATGTCGATTGGCTAGGGTTCGTCCCCGGGGACGATCCAATGATCATTTGATTTGGCCATGGATCAAAAAATTTGGCTGGTGAGCGGTTTTCCCGAGCCGGCGCAAAAGGGGATTTGGTGAATGCTTGCGCGTGTCGTTGTGTTTTTCGCATTGGTTGCTGTCGTTGCAGGCGCGACACTTGGCATGGGTCTTCTGGTTGAACCGGCAACGGCCTGCCAGACCTACAAGACCTGCTGATCCAGGGTCGACAGTCAGTTATGAAAAACCCGCCTTTCCGGCGGGTTTTTCTTTACCCAGCGGCATTCCAGTCCTGGCGCCCTCCACCAGTAGAAAATGCGAAGGGCGCCAAGATGGACCTCAGCCTTCGTAGTGATCCGCGACAAGCTGGTTGAGCAGACGCACGCCATAGCCCGAAGCCCAGCTCTGGCAGATATCGTCCTTCGGAGCGCCGAATGCGGTTCCGGCGATGTCCAGATGCGCCCAGGGCACATCATTCGTGAAACGCTGCAGGAACTGGGCAGCGGTGATGGACCCGGCCCAGCGGCCACCGGTGTTCTTGACGTCTGCGTTGGGCGTATCGATGATCTTGTCGTATTCCTTCGACAGCGGCAGGCGCCAAAGCGGCTCACCGCTCGACTTGGCAGATGACAACAACTTGTCTGCCAGAGCGTCGTTGTTGGAAAAGAGACCAGCATTCAGATTGCCGAGAGCGACAAGCACGGCACCGGTGAGCGTTGCCAGATCGATCATGATCGCCGGTTTGTACTTTTCCTGCGTGTACCAAAGCGCGTCGGCAAGAACCAAACGGCCTTCCGCATCGGTATTCAGGATCTCGATCGTGGTTCCGGACATGGCGGTGACGATGTCACCTGGTCGTTGCGCATTACCGTCCGGCATGTTTTCCACGAGGCCGATGACACCGATCACGTTTGCCTTGGCCTTGCGGCCCGCGATCGCATGCATGGCGCCGATGACTGCGGCAGCTCCGCCCATGTCGCCTTTCATATCTTCCATGCCCGCGGCCGGCTTGATGGAGATGCCGCCAGTGTCGAACACCACGCCCTTGCCGACGAACGCAACCGGAGCTTCGCCCTTCTTGCCTCCGTTCCAGCGCATCACGGCCAGCTGCGGTGGGCGGGTCGAGCCTTGGGAGACGCCAAGCAATGCAGCCATCTTAAGCTTCTTCATTTCCTTTTCGCCGAGAACCTCGACTTCGACACCAAGGGCCGTCAGTTCCTTGGCCTTCTCGGCAAACTCCACCGGACCCAGCACATTCGCCGGTTCGTTCACAAGGTCGCGGGCCAGAATCACGCCGTCGGCAATAGCTTCAGCAGAAGACCAGGCCTTCTTTGATGCCTTGGGATCGGCAACGGCCAAGGTCACCTTCATGTTCTTGGGTTTGTCATCGTCTTTCTTGGCAGTCTTGTAGGTGTCAAAGGCATACGCCCGCAGCTTCACGCCCATTGCGAACTCTGCTGCCAATACACCGGACGGATCTGCATCGCCCGGGACATCCAGAAGCACCGTTGCTGCGTCTGCCTTGGTCTTCTGCAATTCTGCAAACACCGCGCCGCCAAAAGCCCGCCAATCGTCGCCAGTCAACTCGCCGGCATCGCCAACGCCGAATACGATCAGCCGGTCGAGACCCGATCCGGCAGGAGCGACCAGATCAAGACTTGCCTTCTTCTTCCCGGTGAAACCTGCGATACCGGCCGAACGTTGCAAGCCTCCCTCGAGACCCGAGACAACTTCTGCGGCAACTGGCCCGAGGCTAAGGTCGCTACCGGCCAGGATTACGGCCACCCCACCCTTCGGCGTTTCGGCCTTGGAGAAGTTCAGTTTTGCAAGCTTGGTCATGCTTCGGTCCCGTTGGTTTTTCTGGTTGGAGCGGTTGGGCAGTGGAAAGAAAAGGCGCCCTATCCCGTAGATTGTGATTTTCCTGTCAAATCATGGGGTTTCAACAGCTTTTCGGCAAGGGCGACAAAAATTAATGTATATTTACCATTCTTATTCATGCGCCATTCACCACATTCCGTGTTATTCGGTCTCAGGCCGATTATCGTCATTTTTGCAGGGACATGTACCGGCACCGTTATGAAAACGCTTGAACGTTACATCATCCGCCGGACTGTTTACGCTTTCACCCTCACGATTGCAGCGATGACGGGTGTGGTTTGGGCAACCCAGGCCTTGCGCCAACTGGACCTGGTGACCTCAAAGGGTCAGACCATTGTCCAGTTCATTGGCATAACCATGCTTGCCCTGCCCTTCCTGATCGTCATCGTAGCTCCGTTCGCCCTGATGATTGCGCTGATACTGGTTCTAAACTCCTTGTCGGGCGACAGTGAGCTGATCGTGATCGATGCCAGTGGCGGCTCCAGGTTCCTTGTCTTGAAACCGGTCATGCTCTTTGCCTTCGTGGTCATGTTGCTGACCGCGAGCATGTCACTTTATGTGGCTCCGACAGGACTGGCTCAGCTGCGCACCGAGATTACCCGCGTGCGCGCAGACCTTGTTGCCAACATCGTCAAGCCGGGCCGCTTCATCACCGTCGAGGACGGATTGACGTTCCATATCCGCAACCGTTCAGGCAAAGGCACTCTTGACGGTCTTTTAATGCACGACACCCGCGACCCGGAGACGGCCTTTACCTATCAGGCAGACACCGGGCTGATCGTCGAAGCTGCCGATCGCACGCTTCTTGTCATGCAGAACGGAACAATTCAAAGACGTCCAAAGCAGCAGGGCGATATTTCGATCGTTCGCTTCCAGTCCTATGCATTCGATCTGTCGAACCTTATTCCTGAAGCAGGCGAGCCAGTGTTCAAAGCCAGTGAGCGGACCACCCTTAACCTGATGTCACCAGGCAGGAACGACGAATATGCGCTGAAGAATCCGGACAAGTTGGCGCAGGAGCTCCACGAACGCTTCAGCCAGCCGCTTTACTGTCTTTCCTTCGGCCTGATCGTGTTCGCGTTTCTCGGCAAGGCCAGAACGACACGCCAGGGGCGCGGGTTCGCCGTGCTCGGGGCAATCTGTTCCTGTGTCCTGTTGAGGACCACGGGCTTCGGCGTAACCGCCATTTCCGGTGGTTCCACCGCGCTTCTCAGCCTGCTTTACATTGTTCCCGTTGCGGGCGCGATGTTCGCCCTCGTCTCCATCTTCCGCGAACAAGGCGGGTCGCAGCCACGCTGGCTGGTCGATCTGCAACATTCTGTTCAGGACAGGATTGATGCACTGAGTGATCGCTTGAACGGTCGCAAGCCGGGAGGCGTCGCATGATCCTTGGACGGACCCTGTCGCTGTATTTTTCAGGGCGTTTCCTGAAGGCTATCCTCGGTCTCTTCCTGTTTGCCGCCGTCCTGATCTATCTGTTCGACGTCCTGGAACTTGTTAGACGTGGTGGTGACCGCGAAGGATTTTCCGTCCTGCGCGTTGCCATGATCTCGGCCTTGCGGGTGCCTCTGCTGCTGGAACAGGTCATTCCCTTCACCGTCCTGTTCGGTGCAATTGCTGCCTTCGTGACGCTGAGCCGTGGCCTGGAACTGGTCGTGGCACGGGCTTCCGGCATCTCGGTCTGGCAGTTTTCCCTTCCCGCCATCCTTGTCGGGATCGTTCTCGGCATCCTGTCCATCACTGTCTACAATCCTGCGGCTGTCTGGTTTCAGCAGAAATCGGACGAGGCAGCTGCCGGTTTGTTCGGCTCGGAACAGAGTTTCCTTTTGCAGTCCTCGAACGACGTTTGGGTTCGGCAGGACGGCCTGGACGGAGAATCGGTGTTGCTTGCCAAGCAATTGCTGGAAGGCGGCACGCTGCTGCAGGGCGTCACCATTTTCACGTTCGACAAGGACGGTACCTTCCGCGAGCGGATCGAAGCTGACGAAGCGCGGCTCGGAGACCAGATCTGGTACCTGGACAATGCCATCGTCTACACGACCGAACAGGATCCACAGCCTTACGGGCAATATCAGATCAGCACATTCCTGACTGCGACTGAAGTTCGTGAAAGCATCGGATCCCCCGAATCGATTTCGTTCTGGAATTTGCCTCGTTTCATCGAACTGGCCAGAAACGCTGGGTTACCTGCCTATCGCTACAATTTGCAGTATCAGACTCTCCTCGCCCGCCCGCTTCTTTTGGTCGCTATGATTTTGATCGCAGCGGCGGTTTCCCTTAAAGTTTCGAGGTTTGGCGGTTTGGGAAGTATGATTCTGGGTGGAATCCTTTCCGGGTTCGTGCTTTACGTTCTAACCGAACTTGCCAAGGACTTCGGGGGTGCGGGTATTGTCCCTCCCTTGGTGGCGGCCTGGGCGCCGGGAATATTTGGAGTACTCATGGGTTTGACAATTCTCTTGAATCAGGAAGACGGGTAAAGCGATGACTTTTCCGGTTTTTCTGACAACAGAGACTTGGGCCAAAAAAGGCAGACTGTTGGCTGCGGCGAGCTTGTGCGCCATTGCAGCAACCCTTTGCCATGGGTACGGATCACCAGCCGCGGCACAGGACCTGACAGCAGGTCTGGCCGGTCAAGTCGATCCCGATGCCGAACTCCTGCTTGAATCAAGTGAGATCACCTACGATTTCGACCGCGATCTCATCGTCGCGACCGGAGATGTTCAGGTCTATTACGACGGCAGCACCGTGCAGGCGCATCAGGTTGTCTTCGACCGCAAGAGCCAGCAGCTCAAGGCGTCGGGCAATGTGATCTTCATCGAATCCAACGGCAATGTCGTGCGCACGGAAGAAATGGTCCTGTCCGAGGACTTTTCAGAAGGCTTCGCACGCGCCCTTCAGATCGACACGACGCGGCGCACACGCTTCCTGGCCGAGCAAGCCCGGCGCGAAGGCAACAACATCACGACCATCGATAACGGCGTCTATACGGTCTACACCAAACCGACCAACCCGCCGGACAAGCCGCCGCTCTGGCGCGTGCGGGCCGAGAAGATCATCCACAATCAGCAGGAAAAGATCATCCGGTTCGAGAACGCAGCCTTCGAGGTCTACGGTCAGCCGATTGCCTACCTGCCCTATCTGTCGATGCCGGATCCGTCCGTCACCCGAAAGTCCGGTTTCCTGATGCCAAGCGGCATTGTGTCCGACAAGCTCGGGTATGGCGTAAGCGTTCCCTATTACTGGGCGCTCAGCCCCTATTACGATGTGACGACCATTCTGACGCCGCTCACCAAGCAGGGTGTGTTCGGCGATGTCGAATATCGTCATCGGTTTGCCGCTGGCGAAGTGAGTGTTTCTGCGGCTGGCCTGTTTCAGGCGCAGCCGAGCAACTTCACGACGGACCGTGCTGACGATCGTTGGCGTGGTGCGGTCAATTCGACCGCCTCCTTCAGCATTGCGCGCGACTGGACCCTCGGCTGGAACCTGACCTACAAGAGTGACCGTCAGTTCTTCAAGGACTACTCGTTCACCAGTTTTGGCGACAACGGCGAGACCTCCACGATCTATCTGGAAGGCAAGACCGACCGTAACGCGCTGTCTGTCAAAGCCTATGCGTATCAGATCTCCCAGGAGGACTATACGGACAGCCAGTTCAACGCCAATGGCTTCTCTCCGGTCGGCAGCTCCCTGCAGGACAAGCAGCCGCTCGTTCTGCCCGTGATCGACTATGACTATGTGTTCGCGGATCCGATCCTCGCCGGTGAGTTGGCACTGACTGCCAACTTCACCTCGCTGACACGCGATGAAACGGATGCTTTCTCCATTGATGGCGGCACAACCGCGAAATTCCGTGGTATCGACGGCACCTTCTCGCGCGTGTCCGTCAAGGGAAACTGGCGCCGCACATTCATCGATCCGCTTGGACAGTCGTTCACGCCGTTTGCCTATATGCGCGGTGACCTGTTCTTTCTTGCCTCACCCGATTCTGACGTGACCGCTCTCACAGGCGAAAGTTTCGTCGGCCGTGCGATGCCTGCTATCGGCCTAGAATACCGCTATCCGTTCATTGCAACCTTCGACGGCGGCAACCAGATCCTGGAGCCCGTCGCCCAGGTTGTGGCCCGCCCGAACGAGCAGCGGATCGGCGAACTGCCGAACGACGACGCGCAAAGCATCGTCTTTGATACGACGACCCTGTTTGACTACGACAAGTTCTCGGGCTTTGACCGCGCCGAAGGCGGCACACGTCTTAACGTCGGCCTGAACTACAAGCTGCAACTGGACAGTGGCTACTATGTCAGCGGCCTGTTCGGCAGGTCCTATCAGCTTGCCGGCGACAACTCCTATGCCATTCCGGACATACTCGGTGCGACGCAGGATTCCGGTCTGGAAACTTCCTTGTCCGATTATGTCGGCAGCCTCTATCTGGACACGCAATACGGTGTGAAGGTCGGCGCCCAGGCCCGGCTCGACAAGGAAGATTTCACCGTAAACCGGATACAGGCACAGGCCAGCGGTATCTACGGCCCGGTCGTGTCTTCCCTTGCCTATGCCTTCCTGAACGCGCAGCCGGATGTCGGGATCGATGATCCGCGAGAGGAACTGCTTGGCTCCGCAAGCCTTCGCCTTGAGGAAAACTGGCGCGTTTTCGGCTCCATGCGATACGATCTGCAAAACAGCAACATCGTGCAGGACGGTCTCGGGATCGGTTATGATGACGAAGGTTTTTCGCTGTCCGTCACCTATGCTGAAGACCGCAGCCGCAACGATGGCGATGACGTCAACCGGACGCTTTATTTCCGAATCGGGTTGAGGACCATCGGCACGACACAGGTTTCAAGCGGCGCTCTCAACTAGGCCATCTGACTGACCGTAGGTCATCATGCCGCCATGAAAAAAGGCATGATGCGTGGAACCTTTGAAATTTCGGACATGATATGCGAAACATCATGTCATAAAACAACGAACTTCGGTTTGGCCTCAAGCCAGCACGGATGGTTATTCAATGCGACTTCGTATCGTTCCGGTATTCTTTGGACTAGCTTTGATCCTGGCAGCGCCGCTGGCAACGCCTTCCCATGCAGCGATCAAGATCATCGTCAACGATGTGCCGATTACCGACTACGACATCAGCCAACGCGCCCGGCTGATTACAATGACCCAGCGCAAGTCCGCATCCATCGCCAAAAAGCAGGCGGAAGAGGAGCTGGTCGACGACCAGGTCAAACTTGCCGAAGCCGAGCGTGTCGGCGTTGACGTCAGCCAGTCGGAAGTCGACAACGCTTTCAACAACATTGCCCGTAATGTGAAGATGTCTCCGGCCCAGCTTTCCAAGGCGCTTCGCAGTGGCGGTGTTCAGCCGGATACCTTGAAGGAACGCCTCAAGGCGCAGCTTGCCTGGAACCAGGTGTTGCGGTCCCGTTTCAGTGGCCGGATCGAAGTGGATGAATCCGACGTGATCGCGGCCCTGAAGAAGACCGACGAGGAAGACCGTCAGAAGTCCGTGGAATATGACCTCAAAAGGGTCATTGTCGTGGTACCGAAGAACTCTTCCGGTGGCTTCAAGTCCAAGCGCAAGAACGAGAGCAACCAGATCCGGGCTGCTTTCAACGGCTGCGATGAATCCGGCGCCATTCTCGGCAAATACAGCGAAGTGGTTGTGCAGCCTATCGGACGCCGGCTCGAAACCGAGCTTCCGGAAAACATGCGCGCCGAAATCGAAAAAATGACACCGGGCAAGTTGACGAAACCTTCCACCACGCCCGTCGGTTACGAAATGATCGCGGTTTGCGGAAAACGCGAAATCGCGTCGGACATAGCCGTTCGCACGGAGCTTGAAAACGAGCTGCGACAGAAGGAAGGCGAAAGCCAGTCCCGTCGGTATCTCCTGGAAATCCGCCGTCGTTCCACCATCATTTATCGCTGATCCTACATGCGCTCCAACCAGAAGCCGATCGCCGTCAGTATGGGAGAACCTGCCGGGATCGGCCCGGACCTGGCTCTGATTGCATGGGCTAATCGCAAAGCTCTCGGATTGCCGCCATTCTACATTCGCGGTGACGAGGCCCTGCTGCACGAACGTGCACAGAAAATGGGCCTGAACGCGCGGCTCAGGCTGGTGGCGCAGGACGAAGCCGTTGCGACTTTCACCAAAGCTTTGCCTGTTGTACAGACCGGGCCGGCCCTACTCGACCAGCCGGGTGTGGAAGCACCTGAAACGGCAGCTTCCGTTGTTGCTGCTATTGAAGGGTGTGTCGACGATATAAAGTCCGGCCATGCCTGCGCCCTCGTGACCAGTCCGATCAACAAGGCTGCGCTTTACCGAACCGGCTTCGCCTTCCCCGGCCATACGGAATATCTCGGCTCCCTTGCAGAGATGCACTGGCCCGGAGAACCGGCAAAACCCGTGATGATGATTGCCGGACCGGAGTTGATGGTGGTTCCGGTCACCATTCACATTCCAATTCGCGATGTTCCGACATCTCTAACGACTGAACTTATCGTTGAGACTGCGGAAATTACCGCACGCGACCTCAAGACCAGGTTTGGCTACACGTCGCCACGATTGGCGATTTGCGGGCTGAACCCTCATGCGGGTGAAAACGGCTCGATGGGAACAGAAGACCGCGACATTATCGAGCCAGCCATTTCTCGCCTGCGAGCGATGGGCATCGAGGCGACAGGTCCGCATCCAGCCGACACTCTGTTTCACCCGCCCGCACGGCAGCATTATGACTGCGTGCTTGGCATGTATCACGACCAGGTGTTGATACCGGCGAAGACCATCGGTTTCGATGAGAGCGTCAATGTCACGCTAGGTCTGCCTTTCGTGCGCACCTCTCCCGACCATGGCACGGCATACAACCTGGCAGGAACCGGCACCGCCCGGGTCGACAGTTTCGCTGCGTCTTTGCGCATGGCGGATGTGCTTGCCAACCCCGAGCGGTTCTAGGGCGACAGCGATCAATGGCTCAGATAGACGACCTGCCCCCGTTGCGCGACGTCATCGCCGCTCATGGTCTCAATGCGAAAAAGTCGCTGGGACAGAACTTCCTTCTCGATCTCAATCTCACCTCTCGCATCGCCCGATCTGCCGGCAGTCTTGAAGATTGCACCGTTCTGGAAGTCGGCCCTGGTCCCGGTGGGCTGACACGTGCCCTGCTGGCCGCAGGAGCGAAGCGGGTGATCGCGATTGAAAAGGACAGCCGCTGCCTGCCGGCTCTTGCCGAAATCTCGGCACACTATCCGGGGCGCCTGGAAGTCATCGAAGGCGATGCCCTTGAAATCGATCCGGTCGCCCTGACTGGAGGAGACAAGGTCCGCATTGCCGCGAACCTGCCTTACAACGTTGGCACCCAGCTGCTTATCAATTGGATCACGACACCGCAGTGGCCGCCATTCTGGTCGTCGCTGACGCTGATGTTCCAGAAGGAAGTCGGTGAGCGGATCAGCGCGTCCCCTGCGTCCAAGGCCTATGGCAGGCTTGCAGTTCTGGCAGGCTGGCGCTGCAAGGGCGGGATCCTGTTCGACATCAGCCCAAAGGCGTTCACGCCGCCCCCGAAAGTGACGTCGGCTGTGGTTCATCTGACGCCAAATCCTTCGCCCCTGCCCTGCGACCTGAAAGCCCTTGAAAAGATTACCGCTGCGGCCTTTGGCCAGAGACGCAAGATGCTGCGTGCCAGCCTCAAGTCACTGACACCGGACGCAGAAGACTTGGTCACAAGGGCCGGGTTGAAGCCGACGGCCCGTGCCGAAGAAATCGACATCGCAGGGTTCGTTGAACTTGCCAACACGTTCAGGGCCGCTCAGGCAGTTTGACGACTGGCAGGATGCTGGAAAGTTCCGGTTTACGGCACTTGCCCGCCTGAACGGCTTTCAGGTTGTCCGGGTTATCCAACCCGAGATCCCGCATCATCCAATCCGGCATTTGGTTTCTTCGGTCAGCCTTGTCCGGACCGGTGTACCAAACGTTTCGTTTTCTTGAAAACAGGACCCTTAAAAAGCTGACCATTGTCTCATCTCCCGTAGATGACGGGCAGAAGATGTCAGAACCTTTTCTGAATGTAATTGAATGATGCTGCATGATATCATTCAAAAATGAATGAAATCGATTTTGACTGGGATGCCGTACGCGTCTTTCTTGCTGTTGCCGAGAATCAGAGCCTCAGCAAAGCCGCCCAGGTTCTTTGCCTGTCCCAACCAACCGTCGGCCGCCATATTGCGCGGTTAGAAGAACAGTTGGACGTACAATTGTTCGATCGACGCCAGACCGGCTACGAACTGACGGGTGGTGGCCGACGTTTGATCAAGATTGCCAGATCCATGGCACGCGGAGCGGCGGACTTCAGGCGCGCGGTTGATCTGGAAAAGGTCGGCTCAAAAGAGCAGGTCTGCAGGATCACGCTCGGTGAATGGGGGCAGCATTATCTGACACGGCACGTCGACCAGATAACCGATGGTCTTGACGGTGTCCGGATAGAATTTTTCGCGGACGATGCCTTCTGGGATCTCAGCCGGAACTCCGCCGACATCGCCATCGGGAACAGACAGCCTAAACATCCGCACCTGATTGTCCAGAAACTGGGTGAGATCCAGTTTCACGTCTACGCCTCAAAGGACTACTGCCGAAAGCGGCCGGACGCTGTTGACCCCTCGACCTGGCAGGAACAGATCTGGGCGGGATATTGCGGCAGCCGGGCGCGGCTCAAGTCCTCGCAGTTGCTCAACGCCATTCTGCTGGGCAAGACATGCCGCTACGCCGTCAACAATTCCGTATCGCTCTGCAATATTCTGAACGCCGGGCACGCCATGGGCGTTCTACCAGACTGGATCGCGGAAACGGAGGGGCTGACACGCCTGACCGCTTCCCCACTCGCTCAGGGAGAGTCATGGATGAGCTTTCACGAAAGACTGCGTTTCCACCCGATGCTGTCGGAGGTCAAGGATCGCGTCGCCAAGCTCTTTCGGCAGAGGTTTTCAGAGACAGCCTCTCGAGCAGAGCAAAGGGATACAGCTCATGTCGCAGGTGCAGGTTCTTCGTCTTCCTAGCTTCTATTGACGCTGAATGGCCAGTCCAAACAGCGCTTGAGACGTCAGGATTTTTCGGCCAGCTCGTTTTCCAGATCATCGACCATGCCCTGAATGAGCGGACCGATTTTCGGCGAGCGGAACTGCTTCAGTCTTTCTGCTTTCAGGATTGCACGAACGTTTTCGTAAGCGCGTTCCAGGTCGTCATTCACCACAACATAATCGTATTTCGACCAGTGGCGCATTTCACCGACCGCAGTCTTCATCCGCTTGAGGATAACAGTGTCCTCATCTTCAGCACGCCGCTTCAGCCGTGATTTCATTTCCGCGATGGACGGCGGCAAAATGAAGATGGAAACGACATCGTCACGCATCTTTTCATAGAGCTGGAAGGTTCCCTGAATATCGATGTCGAACAGGATGTCCTTGCCATTTTCAATAGCATTTTCGACCGGTCCACGCGGTGTGGCGTAGTAGTTGCCATGCACCTCGGCCCACTCCAGAAGCTCATCGTGCTCGCGCATCTGCTCGAACCTGCCGGCATCAATGAAGTGGTAGTGCACGCCGTCAACTTCGCTGGACCTGCGTGGCCGCGTGGTCACGGAGATCGACAGGGCAAGATTGTCTTCGTTCTGCAGCAGGAGGCGCGCGATCGTCGACTTTCCGGCTCCGGACGGTGACGACAGCACCAGCATCAGGCCACGGCGCTGCTGCTCGGCCTGCTCCGCACTGACAGTGGTTCCCGTTGAGGTACCTGCAGGTGCGTCGGTCATGTGGCTCACTCCAGATTCTGTATCTGCTCACGCATTTGGTCGATAACGGACTTCAGGTCCAGCCCAATGGCTGTCAGGTCCACGTCGTTGGACTTTGAACACAAAGTGTTGGCTTCCCGGTTAAATTCCTGAGCCAGGAAATCCAGGCGCCTTCCGATTGCTCCACCGGTGTCCATCAATTCACGCACGGCCGCCACATGGGCATGCAGGCGATCCAGCTCCTCACGGATGTCAGCCTTGGTTGCCAGGAAGACAGCTTCCTGATGCACGCGCTGCGGATCCAGTTGACCGTCCGAGGCATCCATCAGCTCTGCGAGCTGTCGCTTCAGCCGTGCCTTTATGGCGTCCGGTTTGCGCGCAGGCAGATCCTCGGCGGCCTGGGTCAGTTCGGCGATCCTGTCGATCTGATCTCGTACCACCTTGCCAATTGCCTGCCCCTCGCTGTGGCGCATGTCGACAAGGTCAATCAGCGCAGCATCCAGGGTCGTCAGAAGAGTGTTGTGAAGCGCTGCCTGAACCGCTTCGTCTTCTTCGGGCTCCTTGAGCTCAAAGACGCCTTTTTGCGCCAGAATGGCGTCAAGCGACGGCGGAGCAAGATCAGGTACCCGGTTCTTGAGGAGATCGATTGTCGCAAGGACAGCTTCAAGAGCCGATTCATTGACCTGGAGCTGCTGTTCGGACTGGTCTCTCTGCATGGAGAGCCCAACGGAAACATTTCCGCGCCGAAGTAGCTTGCCGCAACGCTCGCGGATCTTCGGTTCAAGCGTCTCCAAACCCGTCGGGATGCGGATACGAAGGTCAAGGGACTTGCCGTTGACAGATCTCAGTTCCCAGGTCCAGCGAACCGGTCCGGATTCTCCAAGGGCCCGTGCAAAGCCCGTCATGCTGGCAAGTGCCATGTGCCCCCCTTTGCGAATGTGCCGCCACCGGCCCGCCGCAAAGGCGGGCTCCTGTCAATTGGATGTGGCTGGCTGCGTTTCCTGGTTCTGCTCCGCCTGACGACGGTCTCTTTCCACCTGACGCCACTTGCGGACGTTTGCCTGGTGCTGCTCGTAGGTCTCGGCAAAGATGTGGCCACCGGTTCCGTCGGCCACGAAATAGAGATCCTGCGTGCGGGAAGGATTGGCGACCGCTTCCATGGCCGCGCGGCCCGGATTACCGATCGGTCCTGGCGGCAAGCCGTCGATCTGGTAGGTGTTGTACTTGTTGTCCGCCTTCAGCTCGGATTGCTTGATTGCCGAGCGGTCCTTGAGCCACGCTTCACCGCCATAAAGACCGTAAAGGATCGTAGGGTCGGACTGCAGGCGCATGTTCTTGTTGAGACGGTTCACGAAAACACCGGCGACGCGCGGTCGCTCGTCTGCCAGGGCTGTTTCCTTTTCCACGATCGACGCGAGAATAACCAGGTCTTCCGGCGTTTCGACCGGCAGGCCTTCCGTCCGGCGTCCCCAGATTTCGCTCAGCAGCTTGGACTGCGCCGCTTTCATCTGGTTGAGAACTTCCTGGCGCGAGGCACCGCGTGCAAAGGTATAGGTTTCGGGAAGCAGTGCACCTTCTTCCGGAACTTCGGTAATCTCGCCTACAAGCACTGGGTGCTCGCGCACGCGCTCGATGATCTGGGCGGTGGTCCAGCCTTCCGGGATCGTTACCGAATGGGTGACGGCATTGCCTTCCACCAGATCGGTCATGATCTCCTGCATGGAGACGCCGGGCGCAAAAGCGTATTCACCGGCTTTCAGTTTGGTGGCGTTCTTGTAGAAGCGGATGCCCAGGTTGAAGATCCACTCGTCGAGCAGATTGTCACTGATGACGCCCTGCCCTGAAAGCCTGTCGGTAATACCGGAAAGCCCGGCACCTGAAGAAATCACCACGGTGGCGTCTTTCTGCAGCGGGCCCTTTTCCTCGAATTTCTGTTTGCCGAAATAAAGCGCGCCCCCGAACGCGGCAAGTCCGAACACGGTCAATGTGATGACCATGTTGATCAGAATGACGAAGGGGTTGCGTACGTGCCTGGAGCGTTGCGGAGGCGCAGGCGCCGGTTCCGGCTGCAAGGCTTCACGCGGGCTTTTGGGCTTAATGCGCATATTGGGTCGCACCTCCAAGATTGAGCCCCCAAATCCCTGACTTAGGCTCAAACGGACCAGTTGTCACAATCAAAGTTTCAGGCCGGCCCGAGAGAATCGGACCGGCCTGAAGAACTTGAATGGGTTATGCGGCAACTTTGCGGAAGACAAGCGAGGCATTTGTGCCGCCGAAGCCGAACGAGTTCGAAAGGGCGACATTGATATCCAGCTTCTTCGGCTTGTGCGGCACCAAGTCGATAACCGTCTCGACAGACGGGTTATCGAGGTTGATCGTCGGCGGAGCCATACCGTCACGCATGGCCAGAACCGAGAAAATGGCCTCGACCGCACCAGCAGCACCGAGAAGGTGACCGATGGAAGACTTGGTCGACGACATTGTCAGATCGGCGGCATGTTCTCCCGCAAGCCGGGTGACAGCGCCAAGTTCGATCTCGTCGCCAAGCGGCGTCGAAGTTCCATGAGCATTCACATAGTCGATGTCGGCCGGCGTGACCTGGGCGCGCTTCAGCGCAGCTTCCATGCAACGGTAGGCACCATCGCCATCGGAGGACGGAGCGGTGATGTGATAAGCATCGCCGGACAAGCCGTAACCGATGATCTCACCGTAGATCTTTGCGCCGCGGCGAACTGCATGCTCGTATTCTTCGAGCACGACGACACCGGCGCCTTCTCCCATCACAAAGCCGTCGCGGGCGACGTCGTAAGGGCGGGAACCTTTTTCGGGAGTGTCGTTGAAAGCCGTGGAAAGCGCACGGCAGGCAGCAAAGCCCGCGAGTGCAAGACGGCAGACCGGGGATTCCGTACCACCGGCAACCATGACATCCGCATCACCGAAGGCAATCAGCCGCGATGCATCGCCAATGGCGTGCGCGCCGGTCGAACACGCGGTCACGACAGCGTGGTTCGGGCCCTTCAGGCTGTGACGGATCGAGACATACCCGCCGGCAAGGTTGATAAGACGGCCGGGGATGAAAAAAGGAGAAATGCGGCGCGGGCCTTTTTCGGCCAGCAGATTGGCGCCCTGCTCGATGCCCTGAAGACCACCGATGCCGGAGCCGATCAAAACGCCAGAGCGTACCTGTTGTTCGTAAGTCTCGGCCTTGTAGCCGGAATCGGCCATTGCCTGATCGGCAGCCGCCATCGCGTAGACGATGAAATCATCGACCTTGCGCTGTTCCTTGACGTCCATCCAGTCATCCGGATTGAACGCGCCTTCAACGGACGAGTCACGCGGGATCTGACATGCGATCTGGCAGGCCAGATCGTCAACTTTGAAATTCGTGACCTTGTTGGCCCCGCTCTGTCCTTCAAGGATCTTTTTCCAAGTGACATCGACACCACAGCCAAGCGGCGTCACCATGCCCAACCCAGTTACGACAACTCGCCTCATACACCCGCACTTACGTTGGAAGGGCCAGGCGGGGTTTCGCCCCGCCGGCCCGATCTTCAAACATTCACAAGAAGGGGGTAACCCTTACTTGTTGGCTTCCAGGAATTTGACAGCATCGCCAACGGTCAGGATGGTTTCTGCTGCGGTGTCCGGGATTTCTACGCCGAATTCTTCTTCGAACGCCATGACCAGCTCGACCGTGTCAAGGCTGTCTGCGCCCAGGTCGTCGATGAAGCTTGCACCTTCAACAACTTTGTCAGCATCTACGCCGAGGTGCTCAACGACGATTTTCTTTACCCGATCCGCGATATCGCTCATCTTTCACTTCCTTAGTTTTCATCTATTCGTCACTCGCGAAACTGCCCCCATCCGGTTTACAAACAAGCGGTGGCGCGAACTCGCGGTCTTTAAGATGTCGCCGCACACCAGGCCAGTTTATTTGGCCAACTGTGCAATTCGAAACAATCGGCGGGTTGGTAACACACTTTGTTGACCTTTACCAGCCGATCCAGACCGCTTGTGAGCGGCCCGGATTCTTTTTGCCTGCTCGGCAAAAATTCCTTTTAAATCATAGCCATGCCGCCATTAACGTGCAGGGTCTGCCCGGTCACGTAAGCGGCTTCGTCGCTGGCCAGGTAGACGGCGGCTGCGGCAATCTCTGCGGAAGTGCCCAAACGCCCTGCAGGCACGCTCGTCAAAATCGATTCTTTTTGCTTGTCGTTCAGCGCATCGGTCATTGCCGTTTCGATGAAACCGGGCGCAATCGTATTGACCGTGATGTTGCGGCTGGCGACTTCCCGGGCAAGCGACTTGTACATGCCGATCATGCCGGCCTTGGCTGCCGCATAGTTGACCTGACCGGGGTTACCGGTGACACCAACGACGGACGTAATGCCGACGATGCGGCCGGACCGACGCTTCATCATGCCCTTGATTGCGGCGCGGCACAGACGGAAACCGGACGACAGGTTCACTTCCAGAACCTGATCCCACTCTTCGTCCTTCATGCGCATGAAGATGTTGTCGCGCGTGATCCCGGCATTGTTCACCAGAATGTCGACGGAGCCCATTTTCTCTTCAGCCGCCGGTAACAAGGCATCAACAGCCGCGCGGTCGGACAGATTGGCCGGCGTCACATAGGCGCGTTCGCCGAGATCAGCAGCAAGCGCTTCCAGCTTTTCAGCCCGCGTGCCGGACAAGGAGACGGTTGCGCCCTGTGCATGGAGCGACCGGGCGATTGCTTCGCCGATCCCACCGGTGGCACCGGTGACAAGCGCGTTTTTCCCTTCCAAGCTGAACATTCGGGATCCTTCCATTGTTCCTGTTTGGGTCCGCGGCGGACCAAATCGTCGCCTCGGCCGATATAAGCCTTATCCGGAGATCTTTTCCATAAGGGCGTCGATGTCTTCCGGAGAATTGACCGCCATGCCGGTGGCTTCCTTGGCGATCCGCTTGACCATGCCGGTCAGCACCTTGCCTGTCCCAACCTCGACAAAGGTGTCGACACCGTTGTCGGCAAGCCAGGTGATGCTTTCGCGCCAACGCACGGTACCGGTCACCTGCTGAACAAGACGATCGCGAATTTCATTTGCGTCAGTGATCGGGCGCGCCAGCACGTTTGCGACCAGCGGCACGGCAGGAGAGCGGATTTCGGCATTCGCCAGAGCTTCGGCCATCTTGTCGGCAGCCGGGCCCATCAGGGAACAATGGAACGGTGCGCTGACCGGCAGCATCACCGCACGGCGCGCGCCCCTGGCCTTGGCAATCTCGACGGCGCGCTCGACGGCGGCCAGATGACCGGAAACAACCACCTGCCCCGGCGCGTTGTCGTTCGCGGCCTGGCAGACTTCGCCCTGTGCGGCAGCCTCGGCCACTTCTGCGGCAACATCAAACTCCAGCCCGAGCAACGCAGCCATTGCGCCCTGACCGGCCGGAACCGCATCCTGCATGGCATCTCCGCGCACGCGCAGGAGCTTTGCAGCGGTCGCAATATCCAGGCTGCCGGCAGCAGCCAGCGCGGAATATTCACCAAGCGAATGTCCTGCGACAAAGGAAACACTGCCGGCAAGATCGAGGCCGCGGGCTTCCAGAACGCGCATGGTCGCAAGGCTGACCGCCATAAGTGCAGGCTGAGCATTTGCTGTCAGTGTCAGCGTTTCTTCCGGACCAGTCCACATGACATCGGACAGCTTCTGGCCAAGCGCCTCGTCGACTTCGTCGAAAACGGCTTTTGCTTCCGGGAACGCATCGGCAAGGGCTTTACCCATTCCAACGCCTTGACTGCCCTGGCCGGGAAATGTGAATGCAATGGTCATCTGGAAACGCCTCCGTGACTCGTGAGCGGACCTTAGTTGTTCTTATAGCGAAAGGTCGACGGCTTATTAGAAAGCGGAGAAGACAGCCCGTGCAGGCTGAAATCGAACTTGGCGCGAGGCTATGATACGGTCTTGACCAAACTGTCAAGGCCCACAGGGCAATCATTTCCGCTTTTCGGGCGGTTTTGCCGGTTTTCCTTTGTCCTGATTATCCCTGAAATGCCCGGCAACCCGATGGGCATTGTCTTGCGCGCGAAACCGGTCCTCCCCTTACCTGCTTCGGGAACTCGATTTATATAGACAGTCAGGCAATCTTCCAAATCGGCAGCGTTCGTATCTTCTCCAGATTTTCGATCCTTTCGGGCGTATGCTGCTTGCAATTTCCGCAAAACAGAGTATAGAGCGCGCTTCATCCGGGGTTTGGCCGGGGGCTGAACGGAAGGGCATGACGCCAGGATCCTTGATCGGATCCGACTTCCCGTGTTCCCGCTCTCGTTAGAATTCTCGTGCCTTTCCGGGGCTACGAGGAGGCTCTGCGCCGATCCCGCGTTGTCAACACGAAGAAAGGCTATTTCCATGCCTCTTTACGAGCACGTATTCCTGGCTCGCCAGGACGTTTCGGCCCAGCAGGTCGAACAACTCGTCGAACAGTACAAGGGCCTCATCGAAGGCGCTGGCGGTACTATCGGCAAGGTGGAAAACTGGGGTCTGCGTTCCCTCGCATACCGCATCAAGAAGAACCGCAAGGCTCACTACACCCTCATGAACATCAACGCTCCGCACGCCGCGGTTGCCGAGATGGAACGTCAGATGGGTCTGAGCGAAGACGTTCTGCGTTTCATGACCTTCAAGGTCGATGAACTCGACGAAGAGCCGTCTGCAATGATGCAGAAGCGCGACCGTGACGACCGCCGTGGTGGCGATCGTGGTGGCCGCTTTGGTGGTGGCGATCGCGGCGGCGACCGCGGTGGACGCGGTGGCGACCGCGGTGAGCGCGCTCCGCGCCGCGCAGAAGGGGAGTAAGATTGATGGTTGATATTGCACAGCTCCCGAGCCGCCGTCCGTTCTTCCGTCGCCGGAAGACCTGCCCGTTCTCCGGCACCAACGCGCCGAAGATCGATTACAAGGACATCCGTCTGCTGCAGCGCTACATTTCCGAGCGCGGCAAGATTGTTCCGAGCCGCATCACCGCGGTTTCCGCGAAGAAGCAGCGTGAACTGGCCCGTGCGATCAAGCGCGCCCGCCTGCTCGGCCTGCTGCCGTTCGTGATCAGCTAAGCGTTTCTCGAAAATCTTGAGACGTTTCTTTCGGGGCTTCCCGAAAGACCCGAATTGGGGCCGCGGGCAAACGGCCTCTAACCATCCTCAACGGGTGGGACAGTAGGAGAAATGACATGCAAGTTATCCTTCTTGAGCGTATCGCCAAGCTCGGCCAGATGGGCGACACCGTTCGCGTACGCGACGGCTATGCCCGTAACTTCCTGCTGCCGCAGGGTAAGGCACTGCGCGCCAACAAGTCGAACCTCGAGCGTTTTGAGCGTGAGCGCGTTCAGCTCGAAGCTCGTAACCTTGAGCGCAAAAACGAAGCTGAAGGCGTTGCCTCCAAGCTCGACGGCGAATCCCTGGTGATGATCCGTTCCGCTGGTGAAACCGGCCAGCTCTACGGTTCCGTTTCCACGCGCGATATTGCTGACGGCCTGACCAATGCCGGCTTCTCCGTTTCCCGCAGCCAGGTTGAACTGCGCAACCCGATCAAGACGATCGGTCTGCACAGCGTTCTGATCCAGCTGCACCCGGAAGTCGAAGTCGCCATCAGCGTCAACGTTGCCCGTTCTGAAGACGAAGCTGTCCGTCAGGCTGCCGGCGAAGATCTCTCCACGCCGGAAATGGACGTCTTCGAATTCGAAGAAGACGAAGAAGCAGAAGACACCGAAGAAGGTGCAGAAGCTTCCGAAGAAGCAGCGGAAGAAGAAGCCTAAGCACTTCGCTTCCCTTGTGGACTTTAGAAAACGGCGCTGGCTTCAGCGCCGTTTTTTTGTTTGCCGGCAACTTTTTGAAATGATGGCAAGCCACGCCTAATCCTGGCTTTTCAGTTTCCGGTTTAAGGCCTTGAAACTGCTTGAAAATTCATTAACCAGCTATTAATCTTCTCGAAAATATCATAAATTTCAATAACTAAGAGGTAGGCCCTTGAGTCTTCAATCGAGTTCAGAGTCAAGCTGGATTCGATTCTTTCCCCGCTGATTTGTCCAAGCCGGTGGGAATCGAAATCAGCCATTTTTGAACCTTGAGCCCTCCCCCGTCACAGAGTATTCCCAATGAACTTGGGTCAACGGGGGTCGTTATGAAGGGCACGCTACAGAAGGTCGAAACGGAAGAAGACATCCAGCGCTTGGCACCACACAATGCCGAGGCTGAACGTCAGCTTCTGGGGGCGATTCTCGTTAACAACGAGACGTTCTACCGGGTCTCAGACTTTCTGGAACCACATCATTTTTTCGTGCCTGCTCACCAGGATATCTACGAGAAGATCAGCCATCTGATCCGCGCCGGCAAAACCGCGTCGCCGATCACGCTGAAGACCTTCTATCCCGCCAACGCGAAGATTGCGGATCTGTCCGCGACCCAGTTTCTTCTGCGCCTGGCTGGTGATGCCGCCTCGATCATCAACGCCGAAGATTATGGCCGGACCATCTACGACCTGGCGATCCGTCGCAATCTGATCCGCATCGGCGAGGACATGGTCAATATCGCCTTCGACGCCCCGATCGATGTGCCCCCCTCCCAGCAGATCGATGATGCCGAGCGCCGCCTGTTCGAACTTGCAGAAACCGGCCGCAGCGAAGGCGGGTTCGTCGCGTTTGGCGACGCCCTGACCGAAACCATCGAGATGGCGCACGCCGCCTATAACCGTGAAGGTGCCCTTTCCGGTATTTCCACAGGCCTGCGCGAACTGGACCGTTTGATGGGGGGTCTGCAGCATTCGGACTTGATCGTGCTTGCCGGTCGTCCCGCGATGGGCAAGACCTCCCTGGCAACCAACATCGCCTACAACATCGCCCAGTCCTACAAGTCCGAAGAACAGCCCGACGGCTCGATCAAGACCGTCAACGGCGGCGTTGTCGGCTTCTTCTCTCTGGAAATGTCGGCCGAACAGCTGGCCACCCGTATCATTTCCGAACAGGCGGAAATCTCGTCCTCGAAAATCCGCCGTGGCGATATCACCGAAGCGGAATTCGAGAAGCTGGCCGCCTGTGCGCAGACCATGCAGGCCGTCCCGCTTCATGTGGACCAGACCGGTGGTATTTCCATCGCCTCGCTGGTTGCCAAGGCACGGCGTCTGAAGCGTCAGCGCGGTCTCGACCTGCTCGTGGTCGACTATATCCAGCTCTTGTCAGGCTCGAACAAGAACTCCGGCAACCGCGTCCAGGAAATCACCGAAATCACCACGGGCCTGAAGGCGCTTGCGAAGGAACTTCACGTCCCGATCATCGCGCTGTCACAGCTCTCCCGTCAGGTGGAATCGCGTGACGACAAACGACCGATGATGTCGGATCTGCGTGAATCAGGCTCCATCGAGCAGGACGCCGACGTGATCCTGTTCGTGTTCCGCGAAGAATATTACCTGTCCAAGACCGAGCCGGAATTCGGAACTGTCGAACACGAGAACTGGCAACGGGACATGGAGCGGCTCAAAGGCAAGGCAGAAGTCATCATCGCCAAGCAGCGTCACGGCCCGACCGGTACGGCGAACCTGCACTTTGAAGGCCAGTACACCCGCTTCTCCGATCTTGCCGAAGAAGATCACCTGCCTGAACGCTACGAATAACAGGCGTCTTCGCGATTTTGGATGGTCCTTGAGACAAGGTGCCCCGATAGCCGCCTGATGCCGCATTCAAACTCTCGTCTGCGGCTCACTTGCGGCATTTGGCAATGAACACTCCGTCGCTCACGATTAAGCCACTGTTAAAACTCCTCACTTACTTTAAGTAGAAAGAATTTCGCCTAAAATCTTTTCCAGGTGACCGCATCTTGTATTCGTCGGCACAAAAACTCCTCGAAGAAGCTCGCATCTTTCCGCGTAAAAGATGCAAGTGGTCCGGCCTTTTGAAGCAGGACGCGACCCATCGCCCCTGCGTGGTCGAAGACATCAGCGTCGGTGGTTGCCGCGTTGCGACCAACACCAAGGGTCTTGAACGGCATCAGCGCATCACCATCGAAATCGAAAGCCGGAAATTGCGGTTTTACGGTGAAATTCGGTGGGTGCGCTCCGGCGAAGCCGGCGTCGAATTCCTCTATATGGATTGAGCTTCCGCTCTTCAGCGCACTTCCCGTGGGGAGCGCTGCAGTGCGCTTCACTTGGTCACGGTTTTGGCAGTTTGGCCGTTGGTGCAAATACGCCTCGATGCGCTAAGCTCACTCTCGAATTTCAGACATTGATTCTGACTGGAGAGATATTCGGACCGTGCCTGCGACGATTGAACAAGCTTTCCCATCCAATCTTTACGGCGGACGACTGACGATCGACCTTGATGCGATCGTGTCGAACTGGTCCTTGCTGAAAGGCAAGGTAAGCGACAGCACCGATTGCGCTGCCGTTCTGAAGGCCGATGCCTATGGAACCGGACAGGACAAAACCGCTGCAGCCCTCTACCAGGCGGGATGCAGGACGTTTTTCGTCGCGGTGCCGACCGAGGCCCTGACGTTGCGCGCAAGTCTTCCGGACGCCGTCATCTACGTGCTCGACGGGCTGTTTCCGGGAACGGCCGACCACTTTCTGACCCATGACATCCGTCCCGTCCTCGGCAGTCTGGAAGAACTCCTGGAATGGGCGGAAGTCTGCAAGGCGTCGGGCAAGAACAATGCCGCCGCTGTCCATGTCGATACCGGCATCCACCGTTTGGGCCTGTCTCCGGCTGAACTCACCCGCGCTCTGGGTGACAACACCGTTCTGGGGCCGTTCCAGCCATCACTGGTGATGAGCCATCTTGCCTGTGGCTCGACACCCGACCACGACATGAACCGGCGGCAGCTCAAGCTGTTTACGGAGACAACCGCCCCCTTCCCTCACATTCCGCGGTCATTGGCAAATTCCGCCGGGGTGCTGCTTGGCCCGGACTACCACTTCGACCTTGTCCGTCCCGGGATCGCGCTTTACGGCGGGCTGGCCATCGAAACCGAGCCCAACCCGATGAAACCGGTCGCCAAGGTGGAAGCACGCATCATGATCGTGCGCGACGTTCCACAGGGCGATACCATCGGCTATGGCGCGAAACAAACCGCAAAGCGCCCCTTGCGCAATGCCGTCGTGGCTGCCGGTTATGCCGACGGCATGATCCGTCGTGCCGGCTCTACGGACGACCGCCCGGGTGGCTTCGGGCTGATCGGCGGATACAAGGCGCCGATCCTCGGCCGGATTTCAATGGACATGATCACGCTCGACGTGACGGATGTGCCTGAACACCTGCTTCAGCGCGGCGCGTTTGTGGAAATGCTGGGGCCAGGTGTTGCAGCTTCCGATCTTGCCGCTTATGCGGAAACCATCGACTACGAATATCTGACAAGCCTCGGACGTCGGTTTGAGCGCGTCTATGCGCCCCTGACCTGACCGGAGCCGAGAGCGAAAGGCAATTTGCATGGCACGGCGCTCCACATCCTTCGTCTGCCAGTCCTGCGGCGCGGTTACCGCCAAGTGGGTTGGCCGTTGTGAAAGCTGCGGTGAATGGAACACCATCGTGGAGGAGCAGACCGGCGGCGGCGTCGGTGGCGGCCCCGGCAGGGCTTCCCGCAGCAAGGGCCGTGTCATTCCCCTTGTCGGCCTTTCCGGCGATGCCAAGGAAGCCCCGCGCATTCAGACCAAGGTGCCTGAACTTGACCGGGTGACCGGCGGCGGCTTCGTACGAGGGTCCGCCCTGCTGGTCGGCGGCGATCCCGGTATCGGCAAATCCACATTGCTGATCCAGGCGGCTGCGCAACTGGCAAACCTCGGGCACAAGACCGTCTATATTTCGGGCGAAGAAGCCATTGGACAGGTTCGGCTCCGGGCCGAAAGGCTGGGTCTCGCCCAGGCACCTGTGGCACTGGCTGCGGAAACGAGCGTTGAAGACATTCTGGCGACACTGGAATCCGACACGGCGCCGGCCCTACTCATCCTCGACTCCATTCAGACGCTCTGGACAGACCAGGTGGAATCTCCTCCCGGCACCGTGACGCAGGTGCGTGCGTCCGCCCAGGCGATGGTGCGTTATGCCAAGAAGAACGGCACCACCCTTGTTCTTGTCGGCCATGTGACCAAGGACGGGCAGATTGCCGGTCCGCGCGTGGTTGAGCACATGGTCGACGCCGTGCTCTATTTCGAGGGGGACGGCGCTCACCAGTATCGTATCCTGCGCTCGGTCAAGAACCGCTTCGGCGCGACGGATGAAATCGGCGTTTTCGAGATGACCGGCAAGGGGCTGCAGGAAGTCCCCAATCCTTCCGCCCTGTTCCTGGGAGACAGAAACACGTCCGCGCCCGGCGCAGCCGTTTTCGCTGGTCTGGAAGGCTCAAGACCTCTCCTGATCGAGATCCAGGCACTGGTGGCGCAGTCTTCTCTCGGAACACCCCGCAGGGCCGTCATTGGCTGGGACAGCGCGCGGCTTTCCATGATCCTGGCCGTGCTTGAGGCACGGTGCGGCGTCCGCTTTTCACAACATGATGTCTATCTGAACGTCGCCGGTGGTCTCAAGATCAACGAGCCTGGAGCCGATCTTGCCGTGGCAGCAGCGTTAATCTCCTCACTCAGCGGACTTGCCCTTCCGGCCAATTGCGTCTATTTCGGCGAAGTCAGCCTGTCGGGGGCCATCAGGCCGGTCGCCCAAGCCCCTTCCAGACTGAAAGAAGCCGAGAAACTCGGCTTCGATCAGGCTTACTGTCCGGAGGGCAATCTCAAGGACGGCACTGTGTCTTCGTTCAGGACGACAGGCGTGCCGGAACTTGGGGACTTTGTTGCCAAACTTTCGGCGGAGGCTAGTGCTACGGGGCAGACCTGACGCAAGATGGTGACGGGTTTGGGCAAAAAGTTTAAGCTCTTGAAAGAGCGCCAGACAGAGGATTTTTCAGGAACATGCCGATAACGCTGCTGGACGGACTGCTCTTGGTCATCATGTTCATCTCGGCGGTCCTTGCGATGATCCGCGGATTTGTCAGGGAAGTTCTTTCCATCGTTTCCTGGGTGGCTGCGGCAGCTGCGGCATTCCTGCTGTACGAACGGGTTCTTCCTTACACCAAGCAGTATATCAACCATGACCTGGTTGCCATGGGCGTATCTGCCGCGGCAGTCTTTCTGGTCACGCTGCTTGTTGTCAGCTATATCACCATGCGGATTTCCGATTTCGTGCTCGACAGCCGGATCGGCGCCCTCGACCGGACCCTCGGGTTCGTGTTCGGAGCTGTGCGCGGTCTGCTGCTGGTCGTCGTCGCGATGATGTTCTTCAACTGGTTCGTCCAGCCGGAACAGCAGCCGAACTGGGTCAAGACCGCCAAGTCGCGGCCGATCCTGCTGTCCATCGGTGAACGGCTGGTGGCTGTGCTGCCAGAAGACCCGGAAAAGGCGATCCTGGACAAGATCCGGCAGAACAACCAGGCCGGAGGGGGAGCAACCCCGACTGATGAACCGGCCTACAGCGATTCAGAACGTCAGGGACTTGAACAGCTGACGACGGATAGTAACTAACAGGCCTTGGGCATAAACCAGGGACACTAACCGAGACTGGGGCAGTAACGGGCACCGCTTGAGGTGCAGCGTTGAATGAGGCATCCCGCGCCCAAATATGTGCGGGACGATGTACCATTTGCAAAGCGGCCAATGTTTCGTCCACCTGAGTGACGATGACAGACATTTGACCGCAAGACCCGGCCGGTCCTCCCACCGGCCAGAACGAAGGAGTGTTCGCCATGGCTGGCGGAACCGACGTGCACGAACCGTTCGACATCAATGCAGATACCTTGCGCGAAGAATGCGGTGTTTTCGGCATTCTGGGTCATGAGGATGCCAGCGCGCTGACCGCGCTCGGGCTTCATGCGCTCCAGCACCGCGGGCAGGAAGCAGCGGGGATCGTCACCGTTGACAACGAGCAGTTCCGTGCGGAACGCCATCTCGGGCTGGTGGGCGATCACTTCTCCGACGCCGACACCATCGAGCGGCTGAGCGGAAAGGCCGCTGTCGGCCACGTTCGGTACTCGACGACCGGTGAAACCATCCTGCGGAACGTGCAGCCGCTCTTTGCCGAGCTGGACGGTGGCGGCATAGCCGTTTGCCACAACGGCAACTTCACCAACGCCCTCACCCTGCGCCGCCAGTTGATCCGAGACGGAGCAATCTGCCAGTCGACCTCCGATTCAGAGGTGGTCCTGCAGCTCGTTGCCCGCTCGCGCAAGGGCAAGATCGTCGAACGTTTCATCGACGCGATCACCCAGATGGAAGGTGCCTATTCTCTGGTGGCGCTGACTTCGAAGAAACTGATCGGCGCGCGTGACCCGCTCGGCATTCGCCCGCTGGTGCTGGGCGACCTGAACGGTGCTCCGATCCTGGCCTCGGAGACCTGTGCACTCGATATCATCGGGGCAAAATTCATCCGCGAAGTGGAAAACGGCGAAGTTATCGTCTGCACGTCAACAGGGATTGAATCCTTCTTCCCGTTCGGCAAACGCCCGGCTCGTCCGTGTATCTTCGAATACATCTACTTCTCCCGCCCCGACAGCGTCGTCGGTGGTCGCAGCGTCTACGACGTCCGCCGGGAAATGGGGCGCCAGCTGGCCCGGGAATCCAACGTCGAAGCCGACGTCATCGTTCCGGTGCCGGACAGCGGTGTGCCGGCGGCCATCGGCTTCAGCCAGGAAAGCGGCGTGCCGTTCGAACTCGGCATCATCCGCAACCACTATGTCGGCCGCACGTTCATCGAACCGACCCAGCAGATCCGTGCGCTTGGCGTGAAGATGAAACACTCCGCCAACCGGGCTCAGATCGAAGGCAAGCGCGTCGTGCTTGTGGACGACAGCCTTGTGCGCGGAACAACATCGGTCAAGATCGTGCAGATGATCCGCGAAGCGGGCGCGAAGGAAGTTCACTTCCGCCTGGCCAGCCCGCCGATCAAGTATTCCGACTACTACGGCATCGACACGCCGGTGCGTGAAAAACTGCTGGCTGCAAAATACGGTCTTGAGGAAATGCGCGCCTATATCGGTGCCGACAGCCTGGCCTTCCTGTCCGTCGATGGCATCTACAAGGCCATGGGCTACGATGGCCGCGACGATGCCAATCCGCAGTTCACGGATCATTGTTTCACCGGCGATTACCCGACACCGCTGACCGATCTTTCCGAGGATCAGGACTTCGTCAGCGCCCCTCGCCTGGTCGAGGTCGGCTAAAGCGCTCAAAACTCTTTGGACCGCTTCAATTTATGCCTTTCGGCGGTACCGCCGGAGGGCAAATTGATCTAAGAGATCACGCATGATCAAAGACTTTGAAGGCCGGGTCGCTCTCGTCACCGGCGCCTCCCGCGGAATCGGCTATCAGATCGCAAAGCAGCTCGGCGAACGTGGTGCGCATGTCATTGCGCTTGCGCGGACTGTCGGCGGCCTGGAAGACCTCGATGACGAGATCCGCTCCGCAGGCGGGGAAACAACGCTCGTCCCGCTTGACCTGACCGACTTCGACGCGCTCGACCGGCTTGGCGCCGCGATCTACGAACGCTGGAAGAAGCTCGATATCTTCGTTGCCAATGCCGGCATGCTGGGTGTTCTGTCGCCGATCGGCCACATCAGCCCGAAGGACTTCGAGAAAGTGACGGCGGTGAATGTCGTTGCCAACTGGCGGCTGATCCGCTCTCTGGACCCGCTCCTGCGCCAGTCGGACGCGGGCCGTGCACTGTTCCTGTCTTCCGTTCATGCAAGCACCTGCACACCCTTCTGGGGCCTACAGTCCATCAGCAAGGCTTCCGTTGAAGCCATGGCACGGACCTGGGCGAATGAAAGCCTGCAGACGAAGATGAAGATCAACCTGGCCGACCCGGGCCCTACCCGCACAGGGCTGCGCGCCAAGGCAATGCCGGGCGAGCTTGCCACCAACCTTCCGACGCCGGATGATGTTGCGGCAGATCTTCTGCCCTTGCTGATGCCGGACGTTCTGGAAACCGGCCGCCTGTACGACCGCGTCAGCGGAGAATGGATTCAGCCCTAAGGCGGATCCTGCTGGGCTGATCCAATCAACGGTTGCATAGCCCGTTCATTCGCTTTACGCCTTCCGGTTGATGATCGGAAGGGAAGAATGCCATGCGGTCAGATATCAGTGTCATCGCCTGGGATTTCGACGGCGTTCTAAACCGCAATGTCGTCGACGGCAGGTTCATCTGGGCCGACACGCTGGAGAGCGACCTCGGCATCGCGCTCGATGCATTCGAACGCGGCGTCTTCGATGCCTCCTTCCTGCAAGTCATCTCCGGGAAACGGGACATAAAAACTCACCTGCAAGACTGGCTTGACCGGTGCGGCTACCTCCTGGATGCGAGAGAACTTCTCGACTACTGGTTTGCCAAGGATGATCTGCGGGATCCCTTCACCTGCAGCCTGCTTGAACATCTGACAAGTCATGACGTCGTTCAAGTGATAGCGACGAACAATGAAGATCGCCGCTGCAGCTACATTGAGCACCAGTCCGGCTTCGGCTCGCTCGTCAGCCAGATTTTCTCTTCCGGCCGCATCAAGTCAGCCAAGCCGGACACCGCGTTCTTCGCCCATGTCAGCGACACTCTCAAGGTTGCCCCGTCCGAGATCTTGCTGATCGACGACAGCGCCACAAACGTTCGCGTAGCGAAGGCGCTTGGCTGGAAGGGCTTTCATTTTACCGAGAAGACCCGCCTGGAACTTGCTTCCTTTCTGGAACTTTGAAAGCATGCAGGGTATCCAGCGGCGATCGCTGCAGAGGAGCCAGGAAGATGAAACTCGGCGCGTTCTCGGTCAGTCTGGCCGTCAAGGATCTCGAAAAATCGAAGGCGTTCTACGAAGGACTTGGCTTCGTGGATATCGGCATCTCGGACGCGGACAACTGGGCGGTCCTGAAGAACGGCGATACCATCATCGGGCTGTTTCAGGGCATGTTCGACAAGAACATACTCACCTTCAATCCCGGCTGGGACCAGGATGCCAGGACACTGGAAGATTTTCAGGATGTACGGGACATCCAAAAGGTGCTGAAGGCGAAGGGATACGCTTTCGCATCCGAAGCTGACGAGGCCGGCAGTGGTCGGGCCAGCTTCATGCTGGTCGACCCGGATGGAAACCCGGTTCTTGTCGACCAGCATGTGTGAGGCTGATTAAGCAGCTTCGAAAGGCGCAAAGGAACTTTCGGCGATTTCCTTCAGGTCAGCAAAGACGCCGGGAGCGCCAACAACGACACGTGCGCCATCGTAAAGGGACTGGTTGATGTCCTGTTCCAGAACTTCACCACCGGCTTCCTTGGTGATCAGCATGCCTGCAAGGCAGTCCCAGGCGTTCATGTGGGATTCTACATAACCGATAAGGCGCCCGGAAGCCGCGTAGGCAAGCATCAGACCGCCCGAGGCATTGCGGAAGAACACACCGCCCTTGGAGACCAGGGCACCGACGACGTTGACCGCATCCGTGACGGCAGTGCGGCCGTTGAAACCAACACCGACAGAGCCGTGAGAAAGGCTTTCGCTGTCGGAGGCACGGATCGGCTTGCCATTGAGGAACGCACCGTGACCGGCGGCAGCCTTGAAGGTTTCCTTGGACACCGGATCATGGATCACACCGACAATCACCTGGCCCTGATGAACGCAGGAGATGATGACGCACCACTGCGGAATGCCGGCAACGAAATTTGCCGTACCGTCGATAGGGTCGGTAACCCAGGTGTAGCCCGAAGACCCTTCTTCCATGCCATGCTCTTCGCCCAGGATACCGTCGTCCGGATAGCTCTTTGCGAGTTCCGCGCGGATGAGCGTTTCCACATTGCGGTCCGCTTCCGAGACGAGGTCTTGATGACCCTTCTGCGTAATCGTCAGCGTGTCCAGCTTGTGAAAATAGTCGAGACCGAGCTCGCCAGCCTTTTCGGCAAGGGCAACGGCGAATTCCAGCCGGTCGATGGACATGGTTCAAACTCCCTTAAGTGTCGATAGCGCGGCGGGAAGCTGCTTTCCCGCCAGGAAAGAAGAATACTGGCTGGCAGCCTGGCAAAATGGCAGGCTGCCCTCCCCACTCAGCCCCGTTTTCTCTTCGGGGCGTAAGGGTTTTCGCCTTTGCGATAGGACAGGCGAATGGGAGTTCCGTGTATGTTGAAGGTCTGGCGCAGCGAGTTGACCAGATAGCGCGTGTAGCTTTCCGGCAATTGTTCGGGACGCGAACAAAAAACCACGAAATGTGGCGGCCGCGTCTTGGGCTGGGTCATGTAACGCAGGCGCACCCGGCGTCCGGCAACTGCAGGGGGCGGATGGTTCGCGGTGACCTTGTCCAGCCAACGGTTCAGCTTGGCGGTCGAGACACGCGAGTTCCAGGCCTCGTAGGCGGTAAAGACGCTTTCGATCAGGCGATCGACGCCCTGCCCTTGCTGGCCGGACAAAGTCGCGATCTGAACACCGCGGATCTGGTTGAAATACCGCTCGTTGGCGTCCTTGATTTTCTTCCAGGCTTCTTCCCGGTCTTCGATCAGGTCCCACTTGTTGATCGCAATCACCAGCGCGCGGCCTTCGCGCGCGACCAGATCGATGATCTGCAGGTCCTGCTTCTCGAAGGACATGGTGGCGTCCAGCGTGACAACAACCACTTCGGCGAACTTGATCGCACGCAGAGCGTCAGCCACGGAAAGCTTTTCGAGCTTTTCCTGAACGCGCGCCTTTTTCCGGATACCGGCGGTATCGAACAGCTTGATATGCCTGTCGCGCCAGACCCAATCTACCGAGATGGAATCGCGCGTGATGCCTGCTTCCGGGCCGGTCAGCATGCGGTCTTCGCCCAGCATGCGGTTGATCAGCGTCGACTTGCCCGCATTCGGACGGCCGACGATGGCAACACGCAGCGGTCTTTCAATGGTGCCGACCGGCTCTTCGTCCTCGACGAATTCCCCGTCCTCGTCGACATCCACGTTGGTGATCGCCTCTTCGCGCTTTGCCTCTTCTTCTTCCGTGACCCGGTCGACATGAGGTTTCAGAGCATCATAGAGATCAGCAAGCCCCTCGCCGTGTTCAGCGGAGATTGCAATCGGATCACCGAGCCCAAGCGAATAGGATTCGTAAAGTCCGCTCTCTCCGGCCCTGCCTTCCGCCTTGTTGGCCAGCAGGATCACCGGGCGGGTGGTCTTGCGTGCGACTTCGGCAAAATGGGCATCAAGCGGCGTTACACCGGCACGAGCGTCAATCACGAACAGAACCGCGTCGGCGGTTTCGATGGCCTCCTCGGTCTGCCGGCGCATGCGGCCCTCAAGGGATTCCTTGTCCGCATCTTCGAGACCAGCGGTGTCGATGATCGTAAAGCGCAAGTCGCCCAAACGGGCATCGCCCGGCCGCCGGTCTCGCGTCACACCAGGTGTGTCGTCTACCAGCGCCAGGCGCTTGCCCACAAGGCGATTGAACAGGGTGGACTTGCCGACATTCGGCCGTCCGATAATGGCGACAGTAGCGCCCACAGCAGATTCTCCTGATAGGCGGGCCTCTTCGGGCCCTGCCTCAAATGCTAGTTGAAGGCAGCGACGCCGTCATTGCCTGTCAGCACGATAATCCGGCCTCCGGCGACGATCGGTGTCACATAGACATCCGTATTGGTCCGCTGCGTCAACATGGTTTTTCCAGAAGCGGCATCCACGATTGCGATCTGACCGTCGCTGGAAAAGGCAACCAGTGCCCCATTCGCCAGGATCGGGCCAGCCCAATTGCGGCGCTTCTTCTTCTTTTCCGGACGCGGCAAGGCCGTTGCCCAGAGGGTTTCCCCGTTTTTCAGATTGAGGGCGACCATACGGTCGTCGAGATCAACCATGAACAACGCGCTGCCGGAGACTACCGGCGTGTGCACGCTGCCGAGATCCTGTTCCCAGCGACGCTGGCCGGTGCGGGCATCCACCGCAACCGTGCGGCCGGCAACACCAGTGGCATAAACCGTACTGCCGGAGACAACCGGGCTAGCCGAAACGTCCGCGAGACCGGACAGGGCAAGTGTCCTGAAGCCGCGCGACACGCCATCGATCCAGGCCGGTTCGCCCGACTTGATGTCGATTGCCATGATTTCACCGGAGGAGAACGGCACGATGACACGGTTGCCGGAAATGGCCGGATTGGCCGCAGACAACAGACCAGCGGTTTCCTCGATACCTGCATAAGTCCAGGCAACGCTGCCGTCAGACTGCTTCAGGGCATAGACTTCGTTGGACTGGGATACAACGATGACATGACCGGCACCGGCAACAGGCGCACCACGAGCCGGCGTGTCGATGTCGACTTTCCAGATTTCCCGGCCGGAGCCGGCTTCAAGAGCCGCCACCTGACGATAGCTGGTGGCAGCGTAGACAACGCCGCCTTCAACGGCGACACCACCACCAGGCCCCACATCCCTTTCGCCTTCCGGACGCAGGTTCTGAGTCCACTGGCGTCCACCACCCGTCGACAACGCTACGACTTCGCCATTCGGCTTGTAGACGTAAATACGGCTGCCATCGCTGACCGGACGGGAAGACACCCGAAGTGCGGATGTTGTCAGCCCGCCGCCGGACGAGCCGACCTGAGCGCGCCAGGCACGATTGCCGGAGACGGATATGGCGACGTTGCCCGGATCGTTGGTCAGGCCACCACCGGCTGTTGACCAGGACTGCCCGCCAGTCGCAGAACCGACCTTTGCTGCCTGGCCAAGCGCTTCGGCTGCCGGATCGGCACCGTCGAAAACGGGCTGGCGCTCACCCTTGAGGATTTTCTCGCGAGCAAACGGGTTTATGTTCTCGGTAAATTCGCTGACCGACCCGCAACCGGTGAGGACGAGCGAAAGCGCAATGGCACCAAACACACCGCGTCTGCGGAAAGAAACGGTTACAAAACTCACTGGTTGTTTCCTTCACTGTCCGCCTTGGCTTCGCCGTTGCTGGACCGGATCACGTCACTCAGGATCGACACGCGCCGGCTCACGTCTGCCGGTGTTTCCGCGTCGTCTTCAAGAGCGGAAATCCACTGACGGGCTGTTTCAATATCGCCGGCTTTCCATGCACTTAGGGCAAGAAGTTCGCGTGCAGCTGCACGGAACGGACCAGTGTCACCGGTCAGCTTCTCGACCCGGTCGGCAATATCGCCGTAGCCTTGGGTGTCGACGGCAAGATAAGCAGCACGCAGCGCTGCTACATCACGCAGAGCATCCATGATGCTGGTATCGCGCGACAGGGCATCGAATTCGGCCAGGGCTTCTTCAGTCTTGCCGGAATTGGAAAGATCGGTTGCCTGACGCAGTTTCGCCAAGGCCGGGTATCCGCCAAGGGCGTTGTCCAGTTCACCGTAAAGAGCTGCTGCTTCTTCGTAGTTCTGGGCTTCGGAAAGCCTCACGGCTTCAAAGAACGTGTCGCCAGCGCTCTGGGACTGCTGTTCCTGCCAGTAGAGCCAGCCGCGATAGCCGCCGGTGCCAACAATGATCAAGACCGCAACGCCAAGCACCCACGGACCGAAGCGGTCCCAAAGCCGACGGTATTTTTCCTGGCGGATATCTTCATCGACTTCACGAAAAATGTCAGACATGCGTGTCTATTTCCTGCATTCACTTCTTCGGCCCGGCACGTCTGCCCGGGCACGGCCCCTTCATGAGTGGCGCACATTATCCACTTGATCCGGCTCGGGCAATTCCCTGAAGGGGCTTAAATCGGTCCTTCATGGCGCAAGTGGGGCAATCCGGCACGGAATGCCGGATTTCTAACGTAATTTCAAGCTCCGCGACCGCTATCAGGCCACCGGAACGCCGATCAACAAGGCGTGCAGCTTCCACGCGAACAGTCCGTAGAGAACCAAGCCCAACAGAATCACCACAAAATCGGAGTATTTTCCGGGCTTGGCCGTTGCCAGTGCACCTATCTGCCCTGCGCCGGGCCCGCGGCGCTTGACCGAAATCCGGTCTGCCACTGCCCAGGCGAGAAAACCGCCAAACAAAAGCACCGAAGCCAGATCGCCATTTGCCAGAAGGTGAGCCAATGCCCATAGTTTTATGGCCACCAGCATCGGATGTTTCAGGACTGTCTGGATCCGCGACGGCACATAGGCAGCGACAAGGAAAATGAAAACAGGAACCATGAACAGCATGGTGACGTGGCGCAGCCAGAACGGCGGATCGTACAGCACCGGCGGGCCTTCAAAACGGGCCACGCCATAACCGTAAACGATCAGCCCCAGACCGACGAACGACAAGAGCGTATATAGACCCTTGTACGGTGTTTCGCCGAGCCTTGAGACCAGCCCATTGCGCGTTGCCGGAAACATCGGCAACGTGTGAATTCCCAAAAACAGCACAAGGCCGGCGATCAACAAGGCCATTCCCGCTCTCCCTCTTTTGCCCGCAAGCGGCCGGGTGCCCTCAGACCCGGACATCCCTTGCGGCGAAGATAGGTGGCTGGCGGTGCACCTGCAACCAGCTTCAGACGAGCAATTTGACTGCCTCAGCGGCAGCAAGCGCCTGTGGACGGCTGGCCTGGTGTTCGATTTCGACGAACGTCCCCGTTTCGGCGGATTTCAAAATCGACACCATGACGTCGACCGCATGCAGTGCCCGTTCGAGCGAACAGCGGAACTCGGTGTCGTCTCCACTCAGGATCGACTGGGCCATGTCTGCCAGACCGGCAGCGCGGTAGTTCGCACGCGGCAGGCCGTTGTCATCGACATTCGCCAAACCGAACGGGTGCATCGCATCGTCCAGTGCTTTTGTCGTTCCATCTTCGGTGACCAGGCTTACGTCTCCGCCGAAATAGTTCGGGTCGGCCAAAAAAAGTGTTCCCCGGGTTCCGTAAAGCTCCATAGGCTGGTGCCTGTGTGCCCAGACGTCCCAGCTCGCCGTCAGCGTTACTTTTGCACCGGACAGGAACTCGAGAATCGCATGGATCGTGGTTGGGGTGGTGACATCGATCTTTTCACCATTTCGAGTGCCACTCCCGATCGTCCGGGTCTTGAACGGCATGGCTGACATGGCGCACACACGCTTTACCGGGCCGATCAGATTGAGCAACGCGGCAATATAATAAGGTCCGAGGTCGAGAACCGGCCCCCCTCCCGGTTTGAAGAAGAAGTCCGGGTTGGGATGCCAATGTTCCATGCCGTGACTCATGACATGGCACGTGCCGCCAACGATTTCTCCGATCAGTCCTTCGTCAACTGCCTTGCGGGCAATCTGATGTGCCCCGCCCAGAAACGTATCCGGTGCACACCCGACCCTCAGATGTTTTTTGCGTGCAAAATCGGCAAGCGCCTGCCCGTCCCGGATCGACAGAGCCAGAGGTTTTTCCGAGTAGACATGCTTCCCGTGCGCCAGGATTTCATGGGAAACGAGATAATGGGCATCGGGAACAGTCAGATTGACAATCAGATCGACATCATCCGCCAGAAGCAGGTCGTGCACGGTGAGTGCACGCACGCCGTATTCGGATGCGCGCTCTTCCGCAGCATGACGGTTCAGATCCGCACAGGCCTTGATTTCAAGGCCATTGAACTTTGGCGCCAGATCAAAATAGGTCTTTGAGATGGTGCCGCATCCGATGATGCCGATGCCCAGTTTGTCTGCCATGAACCTCTCCGGGGATTCGATGCAGACATCCTAGAACAAAGACACTGTCTCGGAAATCAAATGGATGCCGGGAAACACCGCCAGGGTTACATCGGCATGGTGCACTGCCGGCAGGTACCGCGCAGTTCGATGGTTGTCCGGGACAACTGGAAGCCTTCGCTCTGCGTCCATTCCCTCAGGAGAGAAATGGCCTTGTCCGGCGTAAACTCGCTGACGACACCACATTTTTCACAGATGGCGAAGGCAGCCGTGCCATGACCGGAGCAGCCCTTGTGGGAACAGGCCACAAAGGCATTGAGGCTTTCCAGCCGGTGGACCATTCCGTATTCCACCAGCTTGTCGAGAGCCCGGTAGACCTGCAACGGCGCACGGAAACCGCTGTCGCGCAACAGATCGAGAATCGCATAGGCCGTCAAAGGGCCACCCGCGTCCGACAACGAGCCGAACACCAGGGCCTGGTTCTTGGTCAGTTCGGGATGTGTCTCAACGCTCACGGACGATCTCCTTTCGTGCTCGATCTCACCCTTCTCACGATTTGCACACCCGGGACAAGACTGACGACAAACAGCGCCATCGCCGCAACGACGATGGAGGGGCCGGACGGGGTATCGTAGGCCAGCGAACTATAGAGCCCGCCGACGACGGCGGCGGCTCCGGTCAGGGCTGCAATCACCGCCATCTGTTCCGGCGACGCCGACAGACGCCGGGCGGCAGCGGCCGGAATGATCAGCAGCGCTGTGATAAGCAGCGCGCCGATGATCTTCAGAGAAATGGCAATGACGATTGCCGTCAGCAGCATGAAGATCAGCTCGGTCCGCTCAGGCTTCAGGCCCTCGCCCGCGGCAATGTCCGGACTGACCGTTGCTGCGAACAGGCGGCGCCAGATAACCACGAGGACACCGAGCACGATCGCACCGCCAGCGTAGATCATGGCAATATCCATGGGTGTGACGGCCAGGATATCGCCGAAGAGCAGCCCCAGCAGATCGACCCGAACCCATGTCATGAAGGCCAGACAGACCAATCCCAGGGCGAGCGCGGAATGGGACAGCAAGCCAAGCAACGCATCGGAAGAAAGCGTGTCGCTGCGCCTCAGTGCCATCAGCACGATCGCCAGAAGGATGGAAACGACCCCGACGGCCAACGTGGTGTTGACGTTGAGGAGCAGCGACAGGGCGACGCCCAGCAAGGCTGCGTGCGACAGCGTATCGCCGAAATAGGCCATGCGACGCCAGACGATGAAACAGCCAAGCGGTCCTGCAACAAGTGCCACACCTATGCCGGCAATGAGTGCACGGGTGAAGAAATCATCCAGCATTTCGAATGCCGCCTTCTTTCTCCGCAGCCGCATCGGCAGGTGCGTGATGATGCTCGCCGGAACAGGAGGAACACAGCGAACCGTCTGCGTGGCGCACCTTTCCATCCGGCAGATGCACGTGGTCATGGTGATGTTCATAGACGGCAATCGCCGCATTGCGCCGGTTGCCAAACAGCGCATGATACCGGTCGTCACGGCTGACGTCAGAAGGGGTTCCGCGGCAGCAAACGTGACCATTGAGGCAAATCACCTGATCTGCTGCGGCCATGACGACATGAAGATCGTGAGAGATCATCAGGATGCCGCAGCCAAGCGTGTTGCGGATTTCGGAAATGAGGTCGTAGATCGCGATCTCACCGGCATAATCCACGCCTTGCACCGGTTCGTCCAACACCAGCAGTCCGGGATTGCGGGCAATCGCGCGCGCCAGCATGACACGCTGCATTTCACCGCCGGAGAGCGTGCGCATCTGAGAAGTCATCAGCCTTTCAGCGCCGGTGCGCGCCAGCGCAGCGCGGCATTCGGCATCGGACAGGGGATTCGTCAGCCGCATGAACCTGGCGACCGTCAGCGGCAACGTCCAGTCGATGGCGAGCTTCTGCGGCACATAGCCAATTTTCAGGCCGGGCTTGCGTTCGGCACGGCCTTCGCTCGGGCTCAGGATCCCAAGCGCCATCTTGGCCGTTGTCGACTTGCCGGACCCATTGGGCCCGATAAGCGTCACGATTTCACCCGGTGAAACCGATAGATCTACGCCGCGCACCAGCCATTCACCGCCCTTGCGGATGCCCGCGCGGTCAAGCTGAACAAGCCTGGTATCCGAATTTGTCATAGTCCTGAAAGCCTGCTGCGCTCTTTGGGAACCAACGCCCTGGCGTTACGTTATTACGTATGTAGCGTTCAAGCCACTTGCTTGCAACTTGTCCCGGTGCTGATTAACACTCAAAGCAACACCGGTGCTCCCGCAAGCGCCCGAATGTGCCAGCAGAACAGGAAGCAAAGCATGATTTTCCCTTGTATTTTGTCCGGTGGTGTAGGTTCGCGGCTGTGGCCGCTGTCACGCACCGACCGGCCAAAACAGTTTTTGCCACTGTTTGGCGGGGAAAGTCTGTTCCAGAAGACCTGCAAGCGCGTCAATCGGCCGGACTTTGCCGCTCCGATCGTGATCGGCAGCAATGCCCACCGGTTTCTGATCGGCGAGCAGCTCAACGAACTGGGGCTCGAAGCCCGGTCCATCCTGCTTGAGCCTGTCGGCCGAAATACAGCGCCCCCTGCCCTGATGGCAGCTTTGATTGCCGCTGAAACCGACCCGAACGCCCTGATCCTGCTGTTGCCCTCCGACCACCTGATCCGGAAGGAAGATCTTTTCCTGACTGCCGTCCATCAGGCGGAGACAGCCGCTCGCGCAGGCAAGATCGTGACCTTCGGCATCGAACCCAGCGAAGCCAATACCGGATACGGATACATCAAGGTTGCAAGTGGCAGCGAGCCTGTGCGGCCTGTGGAAGCCTTTGTCGAGAAGCCTGACCAGGACCGTGCCGATGCCTTCCTGAAAGACGGCAGCTATGTCTGGAATGCCGGCATCTTTCTTTATGCCGCCAATACGATGATTGATGCTTTCAAGAAGCACCAGCCGGAGCTTTACGAGAACATCGTCGCCGTCATGAAGACACGGCATGGGGATCTGGATTTTACGCGACTGAACCAGGAAGCCTTCGAAGCACTGGACAACATTTCCATCGACTACGCCATCATGGAAAAGGCGGACAACGTCGTCTGCGCGCCTGTTGCACCGGAATGGGACGATCTGGGTTCCTGGTCGGCGATCTGGACGGTCCTTGACAAGGATGCCCAGGGCAATTCCGGATTGGGCGATGCCCGCTTTCTCGATAGCAACAACTGCCTGGCCTATGCTGAACGCGGGCTCGTATCCGTTATCGGCCTTGAGGATGTCATGGTGATCGCCACGACCGACAGCGTTCTTGTTGCCCACAAGGACAAGGCGCAGGACGTCAAGACCGTTGTGGAGCAACTGAAGGCGGAAGGCAGGCATGAGGTGGACCGGCACCCGAGGTCCTACCGTCCTTGGGGCTACACCGAACGCATCAACGCCGGCGAGCGTTTTTCCGTTCAGTCAATGATGATCAAGCCGGGCAAGAGGCTCAGCCTGCAAAGCCACCTTCACCGGACGGAGCACTGGGTGGTGGTGTCCGGTACGCTCGAGATCACGATCAATGGCGAAACGCGCCTGCTCAGCGAAAACCAGTCCGCATATGTGCCGCTTGGAGCGCAGCACACGTTGCATAACCCGGGCAAGATTCCGGTGCGGATGATTGAGGTGCAGTCCGGAACCTACCTGCAGGAAGACGATATCCGGCGCCATCCGGAAACATCACAAAACTCCTGACGTGATCGATTTTTCTGTGATGCGTTCTTGCCCTGCCAGATGATTTCCGGCAAGACTTCACGTCAATTCGCGACCATGCCCCAGAGGCCAACGCCACGCGACGGAGAGGAAAACGCTCATGCATCATGTCTTCATTTGCGATTATGTCCGCACCCCCATCGGACGCTATGGCGGCATGCTGTCCTCTGTCCGCGCTGACGATCTAGGTGCAATCCCCATCAGCGCCCTCATGGAGCGCAATCCGGACACGGACTGGGCCGAGGTAGATGACGTCTTTTATGGCTGTGCCAACCAGGCCGGTGAAGACAATCGAAACGTCGCGCGCATGTCGGCACTGCTGGCGGGCCTGCCGGAGACAGTTCCCGGTCTGACGCTCAACCGGCTTTGTGGTTCGGGAATGGACGCCGTTATGACTGCGGCCAGGGCGATCAAGGCCGGCGAAATCGATCTGGCCATCGCTGGCGGCGTTGAAAGCATGTCCCGCGCACCTTTTGTCATGCCAAAGGCAGACACCGCCTTTTCCCGCTCGGCTGAAATCTTCGACACGACAATCGGCTGGCGCTTCGTCAATCCGCTTCTCAAACGCCAATATGGTATCGATTCCATGCCGGAAACGGCGGAAAACGTTGCCGAACAATTCCAGATCTCGCGACAGGACCAGGATGCCTTCGCGCTGCGCAGCCAGCAGCGAGCCTCCGCCGCTCAGCAATCCGGTCGGTTCGCTGAAGAAATCGTTCCCGTCATGATCCCGCAACGCAAGGGCGACCCTATTCTGGTGGACAAGGACGAACACCCCAGGAACACAACCCTGGAGGCCCTTTCGGCACTCAAGACGCCGTTCCGTGAAAATGGTTCGGTGACCGCCGGCAACGCGTCCGGTGTCAACGACGGTGCTGCGGCTTTGCTGATCGCGTCGGAAGCTGCGGTGGCCAAGCACAATCTCACGCCGATCGCCCGCGTCGTCGGTGGAGCCACCGCCGGCGTTCCGCCGCGGATCATGGGCATTGGCCCCGCGCCGGCGACGCGCAAGCTCTGCGCGCGCCTCGGAATCGCGCTGCCGGAGTTCGACGTGATCGAACTCAACGAAGCTTTCGCTGCCCAGGGCATTGCGGTCATGCGAGACCTTGGCCTGCCCGAAGACAGCGAAATCCTCAATCCGAATGGCGGTGCGATTGCACTCGGCCATCCGTTGGGGATGTCTGGCGCCAGAATCACGGGAACAGCAGCCCTGGAACTGAAAAAACGGGATGGAAACCTGGCGCTTGCCACCATGTGCATCGGTGTCGGCCAGGGTATAGCGCTGGCTCTGGCATCAGCGTAAGGCGTTTCTGATCAGATCGACAGTTTGGCGTGCCGGTCTTCACCAGTGCGCCAATACCGGCTCGGGCCAGTCCCCACCGGCACCGGCCGATCTTTTGCGGCAGTTGTTGCTGTCTGAGGAAAAGGCGCTGACTGCACCCTCTTTTCCATCGTGTCGCTGACTTCGCCCAGTTCATCCGACAGCCTTTCGAAGAGCAGGCTGGGCATGCGCAGCGTCGCGACATAGTAGGAAATCGCCTCATCTGCCGCTTTTTCCAGGTCCAGTTGACCGATCTCGCGCAGGGCATTTTCCGCCATCACATGAAGCTCGACCGCGTCTTCGACCAGTGGCTGCGCAACCTCTACCGCCTGGTCGGAATGGCTAGCAACCCAAAAGGCGATTGACGCTGAAAGGCTAACAAAAACAAAAACGTGCAAGTTTCTAAAAAGAAATCGCATTGCAACCCCAATGAATAATTAACAAAACGTTAATCTACCATTGGTCGTACAGGGCGCGTGTGAGATCTGCAACCTGTCCTTGCAGTTCTCCCTTTTTTTCGAACGCCATGGTTAACAGCGGTCTGCGCTGTTCGGAGACCTACCCTTCTTCGCTTCCCGATCCTGGAACGGACCACTGCGGACGTACTGACAGTCCTTCAGCTACATGACCTGGCCGCCCCTTCCCGGCACCGGAAATGGGGCACTGTCAGATTTGCCTGTAGGTATTTGCAGGTACGTAAAATTTTACATGCGGTATTACCGGGACTTTAGATCCTGCGACTGTATAAGCGCGGCATCAAAACGGAGGACGTCATGATCGAAAGGACCGGTGAGATGAGGCTCTCATCCCTGGGATTGCTGCTACTTTTAGCAGCTGCGGCCATGACCTTGTTTGCTGATTTGGGGCCACAGCCCTCGACTTCCGCCAAGGCCAAGTCAGTTTACCAGCAACTCGCTCATTGACCGTTTACGCAAGGTGCCGAACTGACCGAGAAGGTTCACCGGCGCAGATCGTGCCCGCGATTTGCTCTGGCTGGAACCGGCACCGGTTTCATTTGCCCGGTGAAAGATATCGGCAGTCTGCGCCTTGCGGCCCCACCTCCGCCTTTTCCGCTTCGGCCGGTTTCACCCAACAACATGATGGCTGAGCCCATGACCACGGACCCGAGCGTGATGAACAGGCCGAATGCCAGCATGATGACCGGCAGCACCGGGTCCTCTGCCGACATGACAAGCACTCTCAGATTACCGATATTGCCGAGGAAAATGCCGCCGAGCACGAGGCCGGCAATTGCCGTTCCCGCCAGGCCGTTGACTGCAAGCAGACGAAACAAGGGATCTCTCGGAAGCTTCAAGCGAACCGGCCCCTTCATCGACAATGCCATGGCGCGCACTCCTCGCTCTGCGATTGCTGTTGCGATGCATGATCAGCCTAGCGCCGATCGATACCTGCCAACAACCTGTCAAATAGACCGATTAAGATCATTTTGAAGATCAGCTCATAGTTTATTCATCTTCGACGCAAGATTTGTGCAGCGCACTCTTGATTACAAATGCGTGAGCATATATTTGTTCGATATATCGAACCAACATATGACACTTCTTACGATGCCTATAGCGTCATCCGGATCGCAACCGGGCTCGTATGAAGGCCGTCATGCCGGGAGGACGCTCCCAGGCACGGAGTTGTCAATGAGTGTACGCAGTCTCTGCCTCGCAATCCTTTCTTTCGGGGATGCCACCGGATACGAAATCCGGAAGGAGTCGACCGAAGGCCGGTTCAGCTATTTCGATGATGCGAGCTTCGGCTCGATCTATCCGGCGCTGGCGCGTCTGGAATCGGAAGGGCTTGTAACCGTGCGCGAGGAGCCGCAGGCAGGCAAACCTGCCCGCAAGGTCTATTCCATCACCGATGCCGGCCGGGAAGACTTCATCCAGTCCCTGTGTGATCCACAGGCGCCGGACACTTTCAAATCACCCTTTCTGCTGATCGCCCTCAACGCCGCGCAACTGCCTCCCGAGGTCATCCGCCGCGCGGTCGAACGGCGCAAGGCGCAGGTACACGCTGAGTTGCGCCTGCTGACAGACAACGAAAAAGACCAGGAATGTTCGCACCCCGGGTCAAACTGGACCCGTGAATACGGCATTGCCTGCATGAATTTCACCCTCGCCTATCTGGAAGAACATGGCGAGGCACTGATCAGGATTGCTGAAGAAGCGGCGCAGCCGGTTGCGGCAGCCGCAGAGTAAGCGCAAGACGTTTCGGAGCTTTAGACAATGCGAGTGAAGTTTTCCTACCTCCTGGCGACCGGCATCGCGGCCGGTATCGGTTTCTGGATGTATAGCGGCACGATGGTGATCGGTGGTGTCGGCGACAGCGAACATGCCACCCCGCCCCCGGCGCTCAGGGTCAGCCAGGCGTCCACGGAGACCTTCCGTGTTCAGGTGGAACGTCTTGTGGCGCAAGACCGTCGAGCCGTTCTGGAAGTGCGCGGGCGCACCGAAGCCGAAGCCACGGTGGCTGTCAGATCCAAGACAACCGATGATGTGGTGGAGCGCCCGGCGCAGGAAGGCGCGCATGTCGCCGCCGGCGATGTGCTTTGTGTCCTCGACAAGGGATCGAGACAGTCACGCATTCTGGAAGCCAAGGCTGCCCTGGCTCAGGCGCAACTGGACCATGAGGCAGCAACTCAGTTGAACAGCAAGGGCTTTACCGCTCAAACCCGTGTGGCTGCCCTGCAGGCCCAGCTCGATGCTGCAAAGGCACGCCTGATAGAGGCCGAGCAGGAGCTGGAACACACAGTTATCCGGTCGCCGATTGCCGGCGTCATCCAGAGCCCCATGGCTGAAATCGGCGCACAGCTTGAACAAGGCGGCATCTGCGCGACGGTGGTTGATGCGGATCCGATGATTGCCATCGGCGAAGTGTCGGAACTGAATATCTCCGAGATCTCGCTGGACATGCCGGCAACGGTCACGCTCGTGACGGGTGAATCGCTCAACGGCAAGGTGCGTTACATCTCGCCGACGGCAAATCCGGACACGAAAACCTTCCGTATCGAGATCGAGCTTCCCAATCCTGATGGCAAGGCCAGGGACGGCGTGACGGCAGTCACCAAGCTGGAGCTGGCTGCGGAGAAAGCACATAAGATTTCGCCAGCAATTCTGACGTTGAACGACGCCGGCCAGGTCGGCATTCGTGCAGTCGATGAAAACAACAAGACTGTCTTCTACCCCGTCAAGGTGCTGGGTGGAGAACAGGACGGAATGTGGATCGGCGGTCTTCCCGACGAAGTCGTCGCCATCACCGTGGGGCAGGAATACGTCTCGGATGGAGAACTCGTGCAACCGGTCTTTGAGACGGCAGAGGTGAGTCAATGATAGACATGCTTGAAGGCGTCCTTCGGCGCCCCAAGACGGTATTCGTGATGATGCTGGCGCTGATCGTTGCCGGTGTCGCCACCTATATCTCGATCCCGAAAGAAGCCAGCCCGGACATTGATCTGCCGATCTTCTACATTTCGATCACCCAGCAGGGCATTTCTCCGGAAGACTCCGAGCGCCTGCTCGTGCGGCCGATGGAAACGGAGTTGCGCGGCCTTGACGGGTTGAAGGAAATCACCGCGATCGCGTCGGAAAGTCATGCCGGCATCGTGCTGGAGTTCGACATCTCGTTCAACAAGGACGAGGCGCTGGCGGACGTGCGCGACAAGGTCGACCAGGCCAAGAGCAAGCTGCCGGACGAGGCTGAAGAGCCGACGATCACGGAAATGAACTTCGCACTTGCGCCGACCATGATCATCGCCTTGTCGGGCAACGTGCCGGAGCGCACGCTCTACAAGCACGCCCGGCGTCTCAAGGACGAGATCGAGGCTATCGACACCGTCCGGTCGGCGGATCTGACCGGGCACCGCGAAGAGCTGCTGGAAGTCCTGATCGACACCCAGAAACTGGAATCCTACTCGATCACCCAGCAAGAGCTCCTCAACTCGCTGCAGCTCAACAACCAGCTTGTTCCTGCGGGCTTTATCGACGGCGGCAAGGGTCGCTTCAACGTGAAGGTACCCGGCCTCGTAGAGACCGCAGAGGATGTCTACACACTTCCGCTGAAACAGAGCGGTGAAGGTGTGGTGACCCTTGCAGATGTCGCCGAGATCCGGCGCACCTTCAAGGATCCCAACGCCTACACACGCGTCAACGGCAACCGGGCAATTGCTCTTCAGGTCGTCAAGCGTATCGGCACCAACATCATCGAGAACAACGCGGCAGTCCGTGAAGTTGTCGAACATGCCTCCAAGGACTGGCCGGAAACCGTTCGTGTCGACATGATGCTCGACCAGTCCAACAACATCTTCGAAGTGCTTGGCTCGCTGCAATCTTCGATCCTGACGGCGATCTTCCTGGTGATGATCCTGGTTCTGGCGGCGCTTGGCATGCGCTCCGCACTGCTCGTGGGTCTGGCGATCCCGACCTCCTTCATGGTCGGCTTCCTGATCCTTGGCGGCGTCGGCTACACGGTCAACAACATGGTCATGTTCGGCCTCGTTCTGACCGTTGGCCTGCTGGTCGACGGTGCCATCGTGATGACCGAATATGCCGACCGCAAGATCCAGGAAGGCATGGAAGACCGCGAGGCCTATATCCGCGCTGCGAAGCTGATGTTCTGGCCGATCGTCTCTTCGACGGCCACCACACTGGTAGCGTTCCTGCCCATGCTGCTGTGGCCGGGTGTTGCCGGCGAGTTCATGAGCTACCTGCCGATCATGGTGATCATCGTCCTGACCGCCTCGCTGTTCACCGCTATGGTGTTCCTGCCGGTGACAGGGGGCATCCTGGCCCAGGTCTCGCATTTCCTGAACAGGTATGCCGCTGGACTTCTGGCACTGACATTTGGCGTTCTGGCCGCCGTCATTGTCGGATTCGGCCCGTTCGTACCGATGGCTCTCGAAGGCGTCGTGCCAGCGGTGGCTGCAACCGGCATCGCCATCCTGTGCGGCCTGGTGGCCCTCGTCCTTGTCGGCTTTGTTTCCTACAAGCTGCTGCGTCCGTTTGTGCGCTGGTCTCAGGCACGAGCTGCCAAGAGAGCCGAAAAGGAACGTGCGGAAGCTGCCGCCCTTTCCGGCTCCGAAGCTTTCGATGTCAAGAAAGTAAGCGGGTTCACTGGCATCTATGTTCGCATCTTGAAGATGTTTGCAGGCAACCCGATCGGCAACATCGCCGCCATCGTGCTGCTGATCGGCAGTTGCTTTGCGATCGTCGGCGCGTTCATGGCGAACCCGACCGGCGTGCAGTTCTTCATTGATGAAGAACCGGAACAAGCGGTGGTTCTTGTATCCGGCCGTGGCAACATGTCTGCCTCGGAAGCGCGCGATCTCGTTGTGCAGGTTGAAGACAGGATCATGTCCATTCCGGGCGTCGACAATGTCATCACCAACGCGTTCACACCCGGCGGTTCGTCCGGCGGCCCCTCCGTCGGCGACGTCCAGGACAAGCCTGCCGACGTGATGGGCGAGATCAATATCGAGCTTGCAGACTTCTGCTGCCGCCGGGTGGCGAAGGAGATCTTCGCCGACATCCGTAACGCGACCAGTGACATCCCCGGCATCAAGGTGGAGACCCGCAAGATCGAAGGCGGTCCGCCAACGGGCAAGGACGTTCAGCTGGAGATCAAGTCCACCGATTACAACGACATGGTTGCTGCTGTCGCCCGCATTCGCGAGCACATCAACGGCATGGATACGCTGATGAACCAGGAGGACGACCGTCCCCTGCCCGGCATCGAATGGCAGATCTCAATCGATCGGGAACAGGCCGGCCGCTACCAGGCAAGCATCGCTTCCGTTGGCAACATGGTCCAGTTGGTCACCAACGGTGTTCTGATCGGTACCTATCGTCCCGGAGACAGCGAGGACGAGGTGGACATTCGCGTGCGCCTGCCGGAGAACGAGCGGACAATCGACCGGTTCGACCAGCTGCGGCTGCAGACCTCGCTTGGACTGGTGCCGCTGGCAAACTTCGTCAGCCGCGAGCCGGCCCAGAAGGTGTCGGAAATCGTGCGTCGTGACGGGCTCTATTCCATGTTCGTGAAGGCGGCGGTCAATCCGGAAAGCGGTTCCACGCCGACAGAACAGGTTGCAGCTCTTCAGAAGTGGCTGGATACGCAGGAATGGCCTGCCAACGTGTTTCTGAAATTCCGCGGCGCGGATGAGGACCAGCAGGAGTCAGGCGAGTTCCTGATGAAGGCGATGGTGGCATCGCTGTTCCTGATGTTCCTGATCCTGCTGACCCAGTTCAACTCGTTCTACCAGACGATCCTGACGCTCTCGACGGTGGTTCTGTCAGTGTTCGGGGTGCTGCTCGGAATGCTCGTCACCAATCAGCCGTTCTCGATCATCATGACCGGGACCGGGGTGGTGGCGCTTGCCGGGATTGTGGTCAACAATGCCATCGTTCTGATCGATACCTACAACAGGTTCCTTCATGACGGCCTTCCCCCGCTGGACGCGATCCTGAAAACATCCGCTCAGCGTATCCGGCCGATCCTGCTGACCACCATCACGACCATCGCCGGCCTGGTGCCCATGGCCACCATGATCAACTTCGATTTCTTCAATCAGGTGATCACCTATGGCGGCATCACGGCGGTTTGGTGGGTGCAGCTGGCAACTGCGGTCATATCCGGACTTGCTTTCTCCACCTTGCTGACGCTGCTGATGATCCCGGTCATGATTGCGCTGCCGAGTGTATGGTCAAGCACCTTCTGGAAGGTGGTGTCCACCGTTCGGCGCAAGCCCGGTACTGCCACCGAGGAGGTAACTCCGGAACCTGTGGCTCTTGGCGATCAGCCCGAACAGCGCCCGGCTGCAAAGGTGGTTTCCATGCCGAAGCCGTCGCAACCGAAAATCCCCCCGCAGGAGGAACTGCCGCACGCGGCAGAGTGATCCTAAGCACCTCCAAGCAAAAAGGCCGCCAGTTTCCGGCGGCCTTTTTGTTTGCAACACGCAGCGTGTCTTCACCCGAATTCCAACCACTGCCCCTTGAATTCCGGCCCATCAATCAATATAGTTGCAATATACAACTATATAGGCTTTTGCATGTCCCAGCATTCCCCCTCCCTCGTCAACGATATTCGTGCAGCGTCCCGCCAACTGGTCCGGGAATTCGGCTTTCTGGACAAGACCATCGCCGGTACGGATCTGTCCGGTTCAGGTGTCCACGCAATGATGGAAATCGGTTTGAACCCCGGCATTACCGCCAAGGAAATCTCGACGAGACTGAAGCTCGAGAAATCGACCATCAGCCGTTTGTTGAAGTCACTCGAGGCCCGCGGGGAAATCACGCAAACCCGGTCTGACAGCGATGGCCGATCATTCGGACTGACTTTGACCGAAACCGGAAAGGCCACCTTTGCGAAGATCGACAACTTTGGCGACGCCCTGGCTCGAAGGGCGCTCAACCGGATCAACGGGGACAAGGCACAAGAGATTTGCGATGCCATGTCAGCCTATGCGGAAGCACTCGCCATGCCGCAGGGAACGCCGGCAGATTACCAGCCACAATTCACGGTCGCTGAAGGTTATCAAACCGGAATGATCGGCGACATTGCCGGAATGCATGCCCGCACACACGGCCACATCGTCGGTATGGGGCCAACCTTTGAAAGTGTGGTCTCAAACGCCATGGCCGAATTCATGCCGCGCATCGGCAAACCGATGAACAACAGCTGGAGCGTGCTCGAAAACGGAGCCGTTATCGGATCGATCACCATTGATGGCGAAGACCTTGGCAACAACATCGCACATTTGCGCTGGTTCATTCTGTCCGAACGCCTGCGGGGCAAAGGACTGGGAAAAGTGCTGCTCCAGAAAGCCCTGGAACACTCGGATGCGCTTGGGTTCGATGAAATCCACCTTTGGACGCTCAAGGGGCTTGAAGCCGCGCGCGTACTCTACGAGAGAAACGGGTTCACCCTTGCGGAGGAATATGTCGGCGACCAGTGGGGCAAGGCCGTCACGGAACAGAAATTCATAAGAATTCGCCCGAAATAAATTGGTAGCCCCGCAGGCCCCCTATCACCGGGCCATATCAGCCTTTCAGCCCAAAAGGAACGGTTCGGTTTTTCGCCAGAACCGTTCCTGTGTTGGCTCATCCCTTGGAGATGGAGTTTCCGCCATCACAAAGCATGGCGGAACCGGTAACGAAAGAACTGGCGTCAGACAGCAAAAACGCAGCCGCCTTGGCGATCTCTTCGGGTTCGGCCATCCGCTTCAACGCGTGGAGGCCGGCGATATACTCGCGGAATGCCGGGTCATCGCCCCCCATCTCGGTCTTCGTGCCACCAGGCAGAAGCGCATTGACCCGGATGTTTTCCGGTCCGTGTTCCACGGCCAGAACCTGTGTCAGGCCGATAAGCCCCGCCTTCGTAGCCGCATAGGCGGCCATGCCCGGAAAACCGATGGTATGGCCAACGAACGACGAGGTGAACACAATCGACCCGCCTCCCCGTTCGCGCATGGCCGGGATCTGGTATTTGGCCGCGAGAAAGGCGCTGTTGAGATTGGTGGCGACAACATGGTTCCAGGTTTCCATGCTCATGTTCGGCACCGGCCCCATCTCTCCAAGGGTGCCTGCATTATTGAAGGCTCCGTCGAGGCCACCAAAGGCGTCGAGCGTCGCTTTCACGGAAGCTTCGGAAAATGTGGTATCGCAGACGTCGCCAACGAACAGTGCGATCCGGTTGGATGCATGGGGCAATGACGACCGCAGCTCATTCAGTCGGTCTTCCCGTCGGGCAGCCAGCATCAGGTTCGCACCGGTGTCGGCCAGAAGACGCGCAGCAGCTGCTCCGATGCCACTGCTGGCACCGGTGATCAGAATTGTCTTTCCATCAAGCATGAGAAGGCTCCTCATTTGTCGAGGAGGCCTAATTGAACCAGAAAATCGCCTGCTGAAACCCGATTTGCGATCAGGTGTGCGTCAGCCGCCGTGGTCCTTGTCCCTGTCCGCGATATTGTCGAGATCGGTATCGCATTCGTCACCGTCGTCATCGAGGCCCAGCGAGGCGTCTGCGAGCACCAGCTTCCTGTGCGCACGCCAGGACAACGGAATGGTCAGCAGGTAAAGGACCGCTCCTCCCGCCAACATCCGGAAGGGATAGGAAACGGTCAGCGCCACCACCAGAACCGCAACCAGGAACAACGGCAATACAAAGTCGCGGCGCACCCTCGTTCCCAGCGTCTTGCCGGAATAGGTCGGCAAACGGCTGATCAGCAGGAAGGCAACTCCGATCGTATAGGCTGCAACAAAAGCTGAATCTGCGAACCAGTGCGGAAACAGGCCGAGAAAATCGAGATAAAGCGGCAGAAGCACGGTCAGCGCTCCGGCCGGTGCAGGCACGCCTGTGAAAAAACGTGACGCCCAGGCAGGCTTGTTCGGATCGTCCAGGGCCACATTGAAACGCGCCAGACGGAGTGCGGCGGAAATCGCGAAGATAAGGCCTGCGATCCACCCCATGTTGCCTGCATCCTTGAGGATCCAGAGATAGAGCATCAAGGCCGGCGTGACGCCGAAGTTGACGAAATCCGAGAGGGAATCCAGTTCCGCACCGAAACGCGACGTTCCCTTCATCATGCGGGCGACACGGCCATCGAGCCCGTCCAGCACGGCTGCCACGAGAACGGCACCGACCGCGAATTCCCAGCGGCCCTCGAAGGCCATGCGCACAGCCGTCAGACCGGAGCACAGCGCGAGCAACGTCACCATGTTCGGAATGATCAGGCGCAAGGGTACGCGCCGGAAGCGCGGTGTTCTGCGGGTGTCGGCCGGTCCTTGATCGGGCGTCTCGTTCACGGTGGCCTCAGCTTACACGGGTCAGGGACTGAGCCGGGCTTTGCGGTGCCGACAGATCTGCCAGCACGGTCTCCCCGGCAATCATGGTCTGGCCGAGGGCAACCTTTGGCTGGGTTCCGACCGGAAAATAGACATCAAGACGCGACCCGAAACGGATCAGACCAAAGCGCTCGCCGGCAGAGAGATTTTCACCTTCACGAACGAAGCAGACAATACGGCGAGCAACAAGACCGGCGATCTGCACGACACCGATCCGACCGTTGCCGGTATCGATGACCAGTCCGTTGCGCTCGTTGTCTTCACTGGCCTTGTCCAGTTCCGCGTTCAGAAACTTGCCGGCACGGTAGGCGACGCGCTCAATGCGCCCGCCGACAGGTGCCCGGTTCACATGGCAGTTGAACACGTTCATGAAGATGGAGACCCGCATCAGCGGTTCAGAGCCGAGTTCCAGCTCAGCGGGCGGGCGTGCCAGGCCAACAAGGCTGACGACACCATCTGCCGGCGAAATCACCAGCCCTTCGCCGACAGGCGTCACACGCTTGGGATCGCGGAAGAAATAACAGACCCACCCTGTGAGGAAGAGGCCGATCCAGAACAGCGGATCGATGAACCAGCCGATAACGAGGGTCGCCACCAGAGCAATCGCGATGAAGGGCCAGCCTTCACGATGGATCGGCACCATGGCCTTGGAGACGGAATCGACTATCGACATCTTCTTTTCTTCGCTTTCCATTGCTGCCCGGCGGCAGGCGTATTCCCGGCCCGGGACTGAACGCACCCGTTGCGCTTTAGCTTCTGCCCCGCTTCTAGTGGCTTTTCAAGGCAAAGAGAACCTGCTTTTCATGAAAATCACACGGTTTGCGACCCATTTGAGCCAGTGGAAGCCGTCCGATAGTCGCTCTCCCAGTAGGGCGGTCGACCGTACTTTGAAATCAGGAAATCGACAAAGGCGGTCACCTTGGGCGGAACGAACTGGCTTGGCGGATAAACGGCCCAGATCGCCCCGGTGCGGGCAATCGTATAGTCTTCCATGACGGCGACCAGTCGCCCGTCGCGAAGGTCTTCCCAGACATGTGCCAGTGACTTCAGGCTGAGGCCAAGGCCGTGAAGCGCGGCGTCGTAAGTCAGGTCGCCGCTATCGCCCTTGATGACCGGCTTCTGGATTTCGAAGGCGACCTCCCCCTCCGGCCCGTTGAAATACCAGAACGGCATGGAGGCCATGGCGATGCAGTCGTGGTTGGCAAGGTCTTCCGGTGTATGGGGCACGCCCTTGCGAGCAAGGTAGGCCGGTGATGCACACAGGGCCCTTGGATTTCCGCCCAGCTTGCGGGACAGCAGAGAGGAATCGGTCAGTGGCGCTCCCCTCACCGCCATGTCATAGCCTTCCTCGATCACGTCCACGATCCTGTCGGAAAAGTCCATTTCCAGCCTGATATCCGGGTAGAGTTCGCGGAACTCCACCAGATACGGCAGAATGTGCTTTCTTCCGAAGAATGTGTTGCAGGAAAACCGAAGCGAGCCGCGCGGCGCTTCTGTGGAGGCTTCCAGGATCGAGCGGGCCTGTTCGATCTCACCAACTGCGGTGCGCGCGTGTTGCAGCAAAACACGACCGGCTTCCGTCAACATCGTGCGTCTGGTGGTGCGGGCAAAAAGCTGGGAACCGAAGGACTTCTCAAGGCCGGTCAACCGCGTGCTGGCAGCTGAAGGCGACAAGCCGATTTCCCGACCGGCTGCAGCCATGCTGCCTAATTCCGCAATGCGAACAAAAAACTGCAGGTCTTCCAGTCTCATTGTTCCAATCTTTCGAAGAATTAATTCTACATTAGCCTCATTCTTCGAAGGAACGCAATATGAGACAAATGCTCATCCCAAGCGATGGAGAGCACCATGACACATACAGGAGACGACTACGAAGCCCGCGCCCGCGCTGCCCGCCACCAGGAACTGCGCCGCCTTGCCAAGGCACTTTCAAGACTGTTGTTCAAAAGGGGTGAAGCTGCCCCAAACAACAATGTGCCGACAACAGGCCATGTGGCCTGCGACAATGATCAGGCACCGCAATCAATTCGTGCGGCCTGACCTCCGGCAAGTTTCTGCCTCTTTGTCATACAGGAAGACCGGTGGTGGAGACCCGGGATCAATGAGCCCAGATCTCTTTCAAGGGTCAGCGTCATACCTTGAACAGGAGCATCCCCTCTCCCGGCCAGGGCTTGGCCAGGCCCGGATGACCAGAAATAGCTGTTGCCAGACCTATTTCGCCGGTACGTAATCAGCCCTTTGACCACGCGTGACGATACCAAGATCGTCATTTTCCCTTGCGGCACGCAACCGTTCCTCGGCCTCGTCCGCTTCCCGCTGGCGAGCCCACATGGAGGCGTAAAGACCGTCTCTGGCCAGAAGCTCCTGATGGGTGCCGCGCTCGGCAATCTCGCCACCTTCCAGAACGATGATCTGGTCTGCGTTGACCACGGTCGACAGGCGGTGGGCAATCACCAGCGTTGTCCGATCCTGCGAAACCTCATCCAGCGCCGACTGGATCTCGCGTTCGGTATGTGTGTCGAGCGCCGATGTCGCCTCATCGAGGATGAGGATCGGCGGAGATTTCAGAATGGTGCGTGCAATCGCAACACGCTGCTTTTCACCGCCCGACAGTTTCAATCCGCGCTCGCCGACTTCCGCGTCATAGCCCTGAGGTAGCCTTTCAATGAAGTCGTGGATCTGCGCCATGCGCGCAGCCTCCCGCACTTCCTCGTCGCTGGCGTCCGGGCGGCCATAGCGAATGTTGTAGGCAATGGTATCGTTGAAGAGCACCGTATCCTGCGGAACCATGCCAATGGCCTGACGCACGCTTTCCTGCGTCACGTTTCGGACATCCTGACCATCGATCTCGACTGAACCGTCGGTGACGTCGTAAAACCGGAACAGGAGACGGGAGATCGTCGATTTGCCCGCACCGGAGGGACCGACGATGGCGACGGTCTTGCCTGCTGGCACCTCAAAGTCGATCCCCTTGAGGATCGGCCGGTCGGGATCGTAGTGAAAGCGAACGTCCTTGAACGCAATCTTTCCTTCAACAGCCTTCAACGGGCTGGCGTCGGGCTTGTCCTCGATTTCGGCGGGAACCATCAGCAGGTCGAACATGGACTCGATATCCGCAAGACCCTGACGGATTTCGCGGTAGAGGAAGCCGATGAAGTTGAGCGGAATGGAAATCTGCATCAGCAGCGCGTTGATCAGGACAAAGTCGCCGATGTTCTGCTCGCCCGCCAGAACAGCCTGTGCAGACAGCCCCATGCAGGCCGCCATGCCAATGCCCAGGATAACCGCCTGACCGAAGTTGAGCCAGGAAAGGGACGTCCAGGTTTTCGTCGCGGCGCTCTCATATTTCGCCATGGAGACATCGAAGCGCGCAGCTTCCATGTTTTCGTTGCCGAAGTACTTGACCGTTTCGAAGTTGAGCAGACTGTCGATGGCCTTGGAGTTGGCATCCGTGTCGCTGTCGTTCATTTCGCGGCGAATGCCGATCCGCCAGTTCGAAGTCTTGATGGTGAACCAGACGTAGGCAACGATCATCACCGCGACGATGACAACATAAAGGAAACCGAACTGGTACCAGATCACGGCTGCCATGATGGCAAATTCCAGAACCGTCGGAATGCCGTTCAAGATGGTGAAGCGGACAATCGCCTCTATACCCTTCACCCCGCGTTCAATCACACGGCTGAGCCCACCCGTCCGCCGGGCAAGGTGGAAACGCAGGGAAAGCTGGTGCAGGTGGCGGAATGTCAGGATTGCGAGCTGGCGTACAGCATGCTGGCCGACCCGGGCAAACAGCGCATCACGCAGCTGGTTGAAAGCCACTGCCAATACGCGGGCTGCATTATAGGCGAGCACCAGCATGACCGGTGCCACCAGGAAAGCAGGCAGGTTGGAGCCTTCACCCGTCAGTGCATCCGTCGCCCAGGCAAAGAAATACGGCGACAGGACCGTCACGATCTTGGCAATGATCAGTGCGAAAATGGCCAGAAGCACGCGCTGCTTGAGATCCGGCCGATTAGACGGCCAGATGTAGGGCCACAGGTTGGCCAGCGTCGTGAAGGTGCTGCCTTCGTCTGCGTTGACAGGCTTGCGGATGTGCGCTTGAGCGGAATGGCTGCCGGCAGCCGCAGCCGAAGGCTTTTGCGGCGGGGTCGCTGTCTGATCGGTCACACAAAATCTCCAGGCCGCGGAAGGCGGCCACTTGGGTTAGTCTGAAGCGGAAACCACTTGCGCACCGGCTGACTGTCCAGCTTGGTCCGGCTGCGCCGCGTTCAGGCGCTCCCAGAAGTCCTTGGTCCGGCACTCCGCCAGACTGAGCACTTGCCAATTGAGCGCGTAGTGGCAATTCCTGCCCCGCGTGTCACAGCACAAGAGCCCGGCGTCCTTCAAAACCTGCAAATGCTGAGACACGGTCGACTGAGCCAACGGCAGGTGACTGACGATCTCACCGCAGCAGGCGCCCTGACGGCTTGCGAGCTGCTTGATGATTGCCAACCGGGCCGGATGTCCAAGTGCACGGAAGATAGCCGCGAGTTCCTCGCAACTTGCCAGACCTTCCTTGGAGGTCATGCAATTTCCACCGGCCGGCAGATCCGTCCCGCTCATGGGGCGGTTTCCTCATTCACGATTGTTTGTTTCATCGTTGATATGCGATGAATCATCAAAAAAACAAGGGGCTGATGCAAAAAGGCAGAGGATCATTCCGATCCCCTGCCTTCATTTATGACATTCGACCAAGGCGTAACTGACAGAGATAAGCAGCGACAACAGCCGAGAATTTTATAAATGCCCATGGCCGTTTTCAGACGTGCCGACAACGCCCGATGTGCCGACAGAGGCCAGTGTCACCTCAGCCGTTGTTTTCGTCTGGTTTCGGCCAGCTCAGATCGCCTTCTGGTGTCAGGAACACTTGCCCCGGGTAAATCAGATCAGGATTGCGGATCTGTTGCTGGTTGGCCTTGTAGATCGTCGTATAGCGAACGCCCTCTCCATAAAGACGCCGGGAGATCCGCCACAGGTTATCCCCCTTGCGGATGATCACGACGGGAAGAGACTTTTTCACTTCCGCGCCCTGGCCATCAGCTCCTGCACCCTCACCGCTTGCGACGACCTTGGTCAGCACAATCTGCTTGTCCTGTTCCTTTTCAAAGGTAACGGCTGCACGGGCGTCGACCGAGCTGCCATCCTCACCGATCAAATCGGCGCGAACCTCGACATTTCCTTCAGAAATATTCTTGCCGCCTTCAATCAGCCACTTCCCGCCCGAACCGACCTTAGCCTCGCCCTGAAACTCGTCGCCGACGTAGACACGAACCGATGACCCAGGTTCGCCGGTACCGGCGACAAATACCTTGTCCTTTTCGGATTCTACAGCTTCCACGGTCACCGTCGGCGCATCCGGTGCTGCTGCGGGAACATCAGACGGTACATTCTGGCTAGACTGCGCAACGTCTGCGCCACTGTCCTGTGTCGCTACAGCTACCGGCGCTGCCCCTGATGACGTCGAAGCAACTTCGGTTTCTGCTGAAGCCGCCTGTCCCGATGCCTTAGCGGTAGAAACGGCATCACCACTGCTTGCCGTTTCCGGCACCGCGGTGCCTGCTCCAGATGAAGTGGTGTCGGCAGACGCAACAGCTGTCTGCTCAGAGGTACCGGCGAGCTGTTCGCTCGTCTCCCGGGAGGCCGTCTGCTGGCTTGCAGAGGTCCCTGCGGCAGGTTCCGCAGAAGCAGTTTCAGTTGCAGACGTCGACCCGGAGGCCTCGGTGGCGGTGCCTTCTGCAGAATCCGTTGTCGCAGCGGTTTGCGAACCTTCACCAGTTGAAGTGATGGAAGCCACCTGCTGCTCGGCCTCAGGCTTTTGCAACACATCCGACGGACCGTCAGGCGTATTCAGAACCACAAGGGGTTGTTCCTTGCCGCCTTCCGGCAATGAAACGGCAAGCCGTTCTTCGGAGGTGGCAATCGCCTTGCCGGTGTCGTCATGAACTTCCAGGCCAACGTCATAGTCGCCCGGCTTCAACGGCTCATCCAGAATGATGGTCCATTCACCGACCTCATTGGCAATGCTCTTGCCGACAACCTTGCCGTTGGCAGTCAAGGCAACGATAGCGCCTGCGACAGACCGGCCCGCAACGACCGTTTCACCGGTCGGCTCAACGCCGACAACGTCAAAACTTGGGCCTGCGCTTGCCGTTTCCGCGGCAGGCGCCTCATCTGAGGCATCAGCCTTACCTGTTTCTGCAGATTGCGTCTTTGTGCCTGTATCAGAGCCTGCAGCCTGTTCGGTCGTGGCAGTGTCGCCGGAGACCGATGGCGTTGCGGCAACTTCGGGACCGCTCTGGAAAGGCAGACGCCCCGTATCGCGATAGATGTAGCCCGTCACGAGAGCGGCCAGCCCAACAGGCACGGCTACGATCAAAGTCCAGATGAGTGTCTTGTTATTCATTGTGTGTCCTGCCGGGAAAGCAGCCAGGCGATGCGGCGCTTTCCAAATCCGTTCCCCTGTTTGCGCCCTTTCGGGTGCTGCCTGTCTCAGCCGAACTCCTGACCTTGCTGGCCATGTTTCCTTTGCCGTCGGCTCTTCTTCAGATCGTGGTTCATGCATAGCCGTCTTTTCCGGGCGCGGCAAGAAAACCCGGTTCAGAACCAAGGCCTTTCAAACAGAATGCTTGACCTTGTGGCAATCTGAATGCCACATCTTTGCGTCATGAATACGGTTTCTCAAAATCAGCTTACAAGCGTCTGTGTTTACTGCGGGTCCAGCTTCGGTTCAGACCCTGCACACGAGGCGTCCGCCACTCGTCTGGGCCAGCTAATTGCCGAGGCTGGCCTTCGACTTGTCTATGGCGGCGGTTCTGTCGGTCTGATGGGAACCGTGGCCAATGCCGCCCTTGAAGCCGGCGGCAAGGTGACGGGAATCATTCCGCGTTTCCTGGAAAAACGCGAGGTGATGCTGGACACCCTCGAAGACCTGATCGTCACGCAGGACATGCACGAGCGCAAACACCTGATGTTCGAGAAAGCCGACGCCTTCATCGCGTTGCCCGGCGGTATCGGCACCCTGGAAGAAGCCGTCGAAATGATGACCTGGGCCCAACTCGGACAACACCGCAAGCCGGTGGCACTGGCCAACCTCAACGGCTTCTGGTCGCCTTTGCTGGAACTTCTGGATCATATGCGGGCACAGGGATACATCCGTCCGGACACTGAAGTTCCTTATCTTGTTGCCCGATCCGTGGACGATATCCTGCCCATGCTGCGCCGCGCGATCAACGGTGAGCCCCTGCCGGCACAAGAAGCATGTGCCTCGGTAACAGATCTCTAAAACTCTACTGAGTATAGAGGTTGGGAATACGTTCCCATGACTGTGAATATTGGAACCAAATCGATTTGCAGTCTGAGGAGTTGAATAGTACCGTCGCACGAAACGCAGGAAGAACAGGCCACTAAATGCAAACTACCCTTCTTGTTGAAGATGCGGCGTTTTTCGAGAAGGCAATCGTCAAGAAACTGCATGAGGTCGGCCGTCACCAGATCATGGTGGCACGTAGCTACGAAGAGGCCGAGAACTGCCTCAATCTGCCGATCGGTGAACCTGACCTTGCTCTTGTCGACCTGACCCTTCCAGACGCCCCGGACGGCGAAATCGTCGATCTTTGCGAGAAGTGGAATATTCCCACGATCGTCTTCACCAGCCGCTTCGACCCGAAAACCCGAAGCAAGTTCCTGGAAAAAGGCGTTATTGACTACGTTCTGAAGGATTCTCCCGGCAGCCTGAACTATGTTGCGGACCTGATCCGGAAACTGGCCCAGAACCCCAAGATCGGCATTCTCATTCTGGACGATTCCGCGGTGGAGCGGGACGTGATCTCCAAGATCGTCGGCAAGCACCTTTACAAGATCTACCAGGCCAGCTCTACGGACGAAGCCCTCCAGACCCTGAAGGATTACAAGGACATCAAACTTGTCCTGGCGGACTATTTCATGCCGGACAAGGACGGCTTTGCCTTTCTGAAAGCCGTCCGCAGAGTGCATGACCCGGAGAAAGTCGGTGTCATCGGCATGTCGTCCTATGCCAATCCGGACAACCGGGTGCGGTTCCTGAAATACGGTGCAGCGGACTTCGTCGACAAGAACTGCCCTCCGGAAGAGCTGCTGCTGCGCGTGTCGCAGAACCTCGATTACATCTACCGGATCGAGGAACTCAACAACATGGCGATGCGGGACTCCCTCACGGGTCTCTACAACCGCCGTTACCTTCTGGAACAGGCCACCAAGGCAATCGCGACCTGGCCGGTGTCCGAAGGACGTGCGCATTGGCTTGCGCTCCTCGACCTGGACTCCTTCAAGGCAATCAACGATTCACTCGGCCACGATTTCGGCGATGCGGTTCTGATCAGTTTTGCCCGCCACATGATGAAGCTCGCAAAGGAAGACGATATCGTCTCGCGGCTCGGCGGCGACGAATTCTGCATCGTGTTCCGGGACAAGGAAGAAGCCGAGGTTGTCGACGGACTGCAAAACCTACTGGACAACGTTCTGGCCTCGCCCGTGCGTCACGACGGCGAGGAACATCTGATGAAGACAAGCGTCGGCGTCGCCCCGCTCGAAAGCGGCAGGTTCGGCGATGCCCTGAAGACCGCCGACCACAGGCTTTATGCCGCCAAACGCAGTGGCCGCGGCCAGCTGGTTTCTTCAGACTGACCGCATCTTCCACAGTGCTCTGGCTGCGACTAACTCAGTTTCAGCTCCGGTAGCGCCGCCAGCTGTCGTAGGTAAACACCACCAGCGCGGCCCAGATCATGCCGAACGTCATCAGCTTGGTCGGGTCCAGCGGTTCGCCCCAGATATAAATCGCCATCAGGAAGTGCATGGACGGCGCCATATACTGCATAAGCCCCAGCATGAAGAGCGGCAGGCGCCGCGCGGCTGAGGAAAAACAGATCAGGGGCAAGGCCGTGACAATGCCTGTCCCCACGAGGGCGAGCAGAACCGGCGGATCGTTCAAGACCATTGCGTCGACACCCCAGCTGAGGCTCAGCAGCATGTAGCCGGCGGCGAGCGGAAACAGCACAAGCGTTTCCACGAACAGTCCCGGAGTTGCCTTCACGGGCGTCACTTTTCGCACGTAGCCGTAGCCTGCGAAGGAAAACGCCAGCACCAGAGAGACCCACGGCAACCCACCTGCCAGGATCGCCTGCAGAACAACCGCAATGGCGGCAACGCCGACAGAAATCCCCTGCCAGGTCGTCAGTTTTTCCCTCAAAACGAACAGGCCAACCAGAATGCTGACCAGAGGATTGATGAAATAGCCGAGCGAAATATCGAGCACGTGATTGTTGGAAATTGCCCAGACGAAGGTCAGCCAGTTGACGGCAATGAAAGTGGCAGACGCCGTCAGCCCCATGAGCACCTTCGGCTGGCGAAAAACCTCGCGCACTTCCTGCCAGCGGCCGCGCGAATAGAGAAACAGACCGACAAACAGCACCGACCAGAGGATCCGGTGGGACACCACAAGATCTGCTGGCACGGTATCGGTCAGTTTGTAATAGGCCGGGAGGAAGCCCCACATGCCGTATGCCGCCAGGCCAAACAGAAGGCCCTGACGGAATTCGGCATTCGCTTCGGTGCTGGTCACCGTCTGCGACATGGCATTGCCTTTCTGGCGCCCGAAAGGCGCGTGACCAGGATCAGGCCACGTTGGCTTTCATCAGCGCGAATGTAATGGAGTCGACCAGGGCCTGGAAAGAGGCGTCGACGATGTTGGAGGATACCCCGATCGTGAACCAGCGCCGGTGCGTGACTGTGTCCTGGCTTTCGATCAGAACGCGCGTGACAGCGCCTGTGCCACCATTGAGGATGCGCACCTTATAGTCAATCAGTTCCAGGCCGTCGATGGCAGACTGGTATTTGCCCAGATCCTTTCGCAGTGCCATGTCGAGCGCGTTGACCGGGCCGTTGCCTTCAGCAACCGACATTCGGGTTTCGCCGTCGATATCGACCTTCACCACGGCTTCCGAAACCGTGACCAGATCACCGATTGCGTTAAACCGGCGTTCCACCATCACGCGGAAGGATTCAACTGCGAAGTAACGCGGCACCTCGCCCAATTCCCGGCGCGCAAGCAACTCGAACGAGGCGTCGGCAGCCTCGTAGGCATAGCCTTCGGCTTCCCGTTCCTTGACCTTCGCCAACAGTAGGTCAAGACGCGGGTCTGACTTGTCGACTTCGATGCCTACCCGGGCCAGCTCTCCCAGAAGGTTGCTCTTGCCGGCCTGATCGGACACCAGCACCCGCCGCTGGTTGCCGACACTTTCCGGTGCGACGTGTTCATAGGTCTGCGGATCCTTCAGGATCGCGGAGGCATGAATACCGGCCTTTGTGGCGAAGGCGGTTTCGCCCACGTAGGGGGCCTGCCTGTCCGGCGACCGGTTGAGGATTTCATCGAACGCATGGGAGATTGAAGTGATCTCTTTCAACTGAGCGTCGCTGACACCGATTTCGAACCGATCGGAGAATGCCGGTTTCAGCTTGAGTGTCGGGATCAGGGTGATGAGGTTGGCGTTGCCGCAGCGCTCACCCAGCCCGTTCAAGGTTCCCTGGATCTGCCTTACGCCGGCATCTACTGCCGCCAGTGAGTTGGCGACCGCGTGACCGGTGTCATCGTGGGTGTGGATGCCGAGATGCGTTCCGGGAACAACCTCCTGCACCTTGGTGACGATGTCGAAGATCTCGTCGGGCAGCGTGCCGCCGTTGGTGTCACACAAAACGATCCACCGCGCGCCTGCATGGTATGCCGTGCGGGCACAATTGAGCGCGTATTCCGGATTGGCCTTGAAGCCATCGAAGAAATGCTCGCAGTCGATCATCGCTTCCTTGCCGGCAGCAACGGCTGCGGTAACGGTCTCGTAGATCGAATCGAGGTTTTCCTCGTTGGTGCAACCAAGCGCGACCCGGACATGGTAGTCCCATGCCTTGGCCACGAAACAGCAGGCATCGGAACTTGCGGACAGCACGTCCTGAAGCCCCGGATCGTTCGCAGCCGAGCGGCCTGCGCGCTTGGTCATGCCAAACGCGGTGAACGTTGCCTTGCGCGTCCGCTTTTCACTGAAGAACTCACTGTCGGTCGGGTTGGCACCCGGATAGCCACCTTCAATGTAATCGACGCCAAGCCGCTCCAGAAGTTCGGCAACCACAACCTTCTCGTTGACAGAGAAGTCGACCCCGCTGGTCTGGGCGCCGTCACGCAATGTCGTGTCGAAAAGAAAAAGCCGTTCCTTGGTCATATCCGTATCCTGAGCAGCGTCGGGGCTGTCTTTTATTCGTTGTCATTTGCCCCGGTGCGAACCGGTGGCCAGGTTTCCGTGTCGTGATCGGGGTGCTGGAACGAAACGAGCGACGCCAGAAAAGGCGCTGCCTCCATATCGTCTTCGGTCACCCTTTCGGGAATTTGAGCCATGCTGTCGGCATAAGGCAGCTTTGCCTCGACGCCGAACTGGATGCTGGGCGGGATCTGCGATGGATCGTCAAAGGTCCCGATGGCCAATGCAATGCCATCCGGCGCTTCATAGGTCAGCGGCGTACCGCAATCGGCGCAAAAGCCCCGGGTTGCGTGATTGGAACTCTGGAAGTGCTTCAACGATCCACGTGTCCAGACAAGCCTCGATGTTTCGGGAACACTGACCAGTGGCGCGTAAAAGCCACCAAAGGCCTTCTGGCACATGCGGCAATGACAAATGGAAGCCTCGCCCAGTGGCCCTTCCACCTTGAACCGCAAGGCACCGCACTGACAGCCGCCGGTATGGATCTCCGTCATCCGCCCCTCACTTCCCAATGATCCGTGTCATGATCGGGATGCTGATTGTTGGTTGCCGTGACATCATTGATCCCACCTGGCAAGTCGTCCCGATTTGACTGCGTTTCGTTCAGTTCGAAAAGATGCCCGTAGAACGACACTCGCCCCTCGACACCGGACTGTTCAACCGGCGTGACTGCGGCAACATCATCCAGGCTGCCATGGGTAAAGGAAATGTGGTCGTCGCCAATCGTATCAAAGGCCAGAGGCGTGCCGCAGGTTCCACAGAAACCCCGGCGGACAGGCTTGGAAGAGTGGAACCAGGAGGGTTCGCCGCGGGTCCATTCAAAATCGGACTTCGCAGCACCGATCAACGGCAGAAAGAAATTCCCCGATGCCTTCTGGCACATGCGGCAATGACACAGATGCGGATGACCGACCTCTCCCGTCACCTGGTAACGCACGGCGCCGCACTGGCAACCGCCGCTCAGCCTTTGAACATTATCACCCATCAGAAATTCTCCCTGCCGTGTGATCGGAGAAAGCTGCTTCAGCACCGCCGCGCCGAACCGCGAAAAAAAGCCTGGTAACTTGCGCCTTACTCTCCTCTTGCGAGGAAGATGTCCGCGCTAGCAGACAGAGGGGGGTATCCCGCCTTTCCGCCCGGCTCCGTCTCACCGCTTGACCTCCCAGGTAGTAACGCGGGTGCCGGTTTCTGAGTCTTTTGAATCCTTTAGAAGAATTCCCTGAGACGTCAGTTCATCGCGGATCGCGTCAGCTTCCGCCCAGTTCTTGGCATTGAGGGCCTCCAGGCGTTTTTCGATGGCTGCCTGAATGCCGGCCTCATCAACGCCAGACAAATCCGCCTTGACCGGATGAACGCCGAGGAGCGCGGCAGATGCCGAGTAAACATCCAGCTTGGCAGGGTCCTTGGAAGCCTCGACGGCGAGCGCGTGGAGCGCCTGAATGGCGCCTGCGGTGTTCAGGTCGTCCAAAAGGGCATCAAGCACCTCGGCGGCAGGGGCTGCATCCGTTTCGACCGGATCCGGCCAACGGGCGAGAAGGCTTTCCGCTTCTTCAAGCTTGCGTTTGGAGAAGTCGATCGGCTCTCGATAGTTGGTCATCAACATGGCAAGGCGCAGCACTTCGCCCGGCCACATGCGGCCGCCGAAACTGTCCGTTTCCAGAAGCTCCTGAATGGTGAAGAAGTTGCCCTCGGACTTGGACATCTTCCGGCCTTCCACCTGCAGGAAGCCGTTGTGCATCCAGTAGTTGGCCATGACCTTGGTGCCATGAGCGCAGCGGGACTGGGCGATTTCGTTTTCGTGGTGCGGGAAGATAAGGTCCAGCCCGCCGCCGTGAATGTCGAACACTTCACCCAGATGGTGCGCACTCATGACAGAGCACTCGATGTGCCAGCCCGGACGCCCCCTGCCCCACGGGCTGTCCCAGCCGGGCTCTTCCGCAGAAGACAGTTTCCAGAGCACGAAATCTCCGGGGTTCTTCTTGTGAGCATCAACCGCAATGCGAGCCCCGGCCAGCTGCTCGTCCAGCTTCCTCTTTGAAAGGCCGCCGTAGTCGGGCATGGACTGGGTGTCGAACAGAACTTCACCGCCCGCCTGATAGGCGTGTCCCTTTTCGATCAGCGCCGCGATCATCTCGACCATGCCGCTGATATGCTGTGTCGCCCGAGGCTCGATGCTCGGCTCCAGCACACCCAGAGACCTGATGTCCTTATGGAACTGGTCCGCAGTCTTCTGCGTCACCCGGGCAATGGCTTCATTGAGCGGCAGATCGGGAAAGTCACGAAGTGCGCGTGCGTTGATCTTGTCGTCAACGTCAGTGATGTTGCGCGCATAGGTGACGTGGTCGGCACCATAAAGATGGCGCAGAAGCCGGAAGAGCACGTCGAAGACGATGACCGGTCGCGCGTTACCGATGTGGGCAAAGTCATAGACGGTCGGTCCGCAGACGTAGAGACGCACATTCCCGTCATCGATCGCCCGGAAGTCCTCCTTCTGGCGCGTCAATGTGTTGGTGAGCTTCAAGCCCTTGAAAGTGCCGGATTTCTCTGTCTCAGCGGCGCTCATGTCAAACGGTCTCCTGGCCGGCTGGCCGGGCGGTCCGTCTCAAAGGAAATGTTGCCAAGAGGGAACGGCCACAGCCAGCGGTGTCGCTAGCTGCAAATAATGGTGATCGAAATGATGTTCCGTGTGGCCGTCATCATGGAGCGCTTTATGGACCGGAAAACAGAACCCGGTCAAGGCTGCAGTTGCCGCCGAAACGCCAATTTCCGTGCCTTGTGGCCGCAACGCGTCACTCCCACGAGCGATAACGGATCGCGCGCTTTTCCTGTTGCGGCAACAAACGGGATCGGCTTTGCAATGGCAAGGAAGCTTAACGCAGTTCAATTATGCGCAAGATGCACTAGACTTTCCCCGTTGGGAATCAGAGGGGGTATTTCCGATGGGAATATTTTGCACGTGCCGTAACAGACATCTTGGTCTTCTTTTCACGCTGGCAGCGTTTTTGTCCGGACCACTTTCGGCACCATATGTCCAGGCACAAACCGCGGCACCGGCGACCAGCGAGACCCAGGTCGTTCCGCCCCCTGTTTTCAAGGAACCGCAGACGCCGATCGCCAGGGCCATTCAGGCGCAAGTTTCTACCAACCTGCCCGAAGGTCTTGCGCTCTATTATGGCGAACGCGCTTTCGCACCGGTCTGGTTCAACGAGAATGGCCTCACGGAAGATGCTCATCTGACCATTGCCGCCATGGCGGCGGCGAACGACCATGCGCTCAACCCCAACAATTACGATCCCCTCGGCTTCATAAAGCGTTCGGAAACTTCCCAGAGCGAGCAGGAATGGGCCCAGTTCGATCTGGACCTGTCCGTACAGTTCCTGCGCTATGCGACCCACCTCTCCTCCGGCCGCGTTCAACCCAACAAGGTCAACAAGGCGCTGAACGTCTTTCCGGATCGGCCTGATCCGAAAATGCTTTTTGAAAATGCCGAACAGGCCGTGGACTTCGGGGCCTTTCTGGAAAGCCTCGCACCCCAGACCGACAATTATGCCCGCCTGAAGCGGCGCCTTGCCCAATACCGGGAGAAGGCTGCTGCCGGTGGCTTTACCCAGGTTCCGGATGGTGAGGTTCTGAAACCGGGTATGAGCGATCCGCGCCTGGAGGTTTTGCGAACCCGGCTCATGGAAGAAGACATTGTCGTTGCCGGAGATCACACCGGTGATGTCTATGACGGCGCCCTGGTGGAAGCCGTCAAGCTGTTCCAGGAGTACCACGGCCTTGAAACCGACGGTGTCATCGGCAAGGCGACAATTGCCCAGCTCAACATTCCGATCCAGGAAAAGCTCATCCAGATGGAGCTCAACATGGAGCGGCGGCGCTGGATGCCGGATGATCCGGGACAGTTCTACGTCTTCGTCAATCTGGCAGACCAGAACCTGAAGGTGGTGCGGGACGGAAAGACCATTCACACGGCGCGGGTCGTGGTGGGCAAGCCCTACCACGCAACGCCGGTGTTTTCCGACCGGCTGGAATATGTGGAAATCAACCCCTACTGGAACGTGCCCTACTCCATCGCGACAAAGGAGTATCTGCCGAAACTCAAGCAGAACCCCACGGCGCTCAGCAGCAAGAGCATCCGGATCTTCCAGGAAGGCAACGAGGTCGCGCCGACACAGGTTGCCTGGAACAGCTATTCCGGCGGCAACTTCCCGTTCCGGCTGCGCCAGGACCCGGGTGAGGACAATGCGCTTGGTCGCATCAAGTTCATGTTCCCAAACCAGTTCAACATCTACATTCACGACACCCCGTCGAAATCCCTGTTCACCAGAGCGGAGCGCGCCTTCAGCCACGGCTGCATTCGCGTATCGGATCCTTTTGCCCTTGCGGACGTTCTACTGGTCGATTCCGACGCCACTCCGGGAAAATGGGAAGCCATTCGCGACAGCGGTGAGCGTACGGTCGTCAAAACCAAGGTCGAAATCGACGTGCACCTCACCTACCTGACCGCGTGGATGAACAAGGACGGATCAACACATTTCAGAAAAGACATCTACGACCGCGACAAGGTGCTGCTGGAAGCGCTTCGCAGAGCGATGACAGAGAACCTCTAGAGGTATAACATACTGTTCTAATTGAACTTTACTTCCGTTTAGATATCTGAACGGTAGCTGAATGCGGCACTCAGCATGGGTTCAAGCCGGCCCCACTAATCTCCAGTCAATCGAAACGGATTGCCATCTGGAGTTACCCATGCTGAACCGCCTCTTCGTCATCTTCTTCCTGGCCCTCATCCTGGGTGGCCCGTTTGCAGCCATCATCGCAATCACCGACGGCACCAAGGCGTTTGGCCAGGAAGCCCAGCAAAAGGGCATGTGCCTGACCACCGGCACCGGCTGTGGCAACGGGAATATCATTGTCACGGTGGCCGGTCGGATATAAAAGCGCGCTCGCAGGCATTGCGGGAACCGGTGAACGTTCACCTGAAAGCGCGTGTACCTTCAAAGTTGTTTCCACTTGAAAAGAGTGGGAATCTTGTCTGAGATTGGTCGCACACAGGACATTCCAGCCTCTTTGCTTGCAGTTTACTCCGATGTTTGGCAAGGTTGTCCCATGGACTACAAAGCACTTGAAGATAAAGCAGAATCCGCGGCGGAATTCTTGAAGATGATGGCATCCGCGCCGCGATTGCTGTTGATGTGTCTTGTCCTCGACAACGAACGCAGCGTTGGCGAACTTGCGGAAAAAACCGGCATGCGCATGCCGACCGTCTCGCAGCAGCTCGCTCTTCTGCGCGCGCAGGGTCTCGTCTCGACCCGTCGCGAAGGCACGACCATCTATTACCGGCTCGCCAGCGAACCGGTCAGGGACATCATGTCCGTGCTTTACAAGAACTTCTGCGCGGATGCCGAACTGCCCGGCCCAAAGCAGCTGGAAGCGCTGGACGCGGACTGATCCGCGTCCTTCGAGTACTCCCCGGCCTTAGTCCTGGACGAAATCACCGCATTTCGGAGGCTGCTGATCTCCCCAGGGCATCAACGGCACGGTTGAGGTCGAGTTTTTAGGGCTGCCTTCAATCAGCTTGTCGGAATAGACCAGATAGACAAGAACGTTTCGCTTGGCATCGCAGCCACGGACGATCCGCATTTTCTTGAACATGAACGAGCGGCGCTGGCGGAACATTTCCTCGCCCTGTTCGAAGTTCTCCTTGATGGTGACCGGGCCAACCTGACGGCACGCCAACGATACGTCAGAGACTTCTTCCGCAACGCCGAGCCAACCGGAAACGCCGCCTTTCTCCGGAACCGTGAAGTGGCAGGAGACACCGTCGACAATCGGATCGTCTATGGCGTAGGTCGCCAACTTGTGGTCGGGCGTCAGGAACTTCCAGACGGTTGATTTCTTGAAGATCAGATCAGGCTCATCCGCCGCAAGAGCAGCGCTCACGCCTTGCAGCAGCAAAGATGCGCCAAGAGCGGCGGTGACCAGAAAACGCATTAGAAATCCTCCAGATTTTCAACCGCCCAACATGTGGGGATCACGAAAGCGCGATCAAGCGTCAGACGAAAAACAAAGCGCGCGCCCAGCAGGCGCGCGCCACATAACTTCATCTTACCGGGTTTTCGACGCAATGTTAGCGGGCGTCTTCAAGAACCTTGTCTGCGGCCGCCTTTTCTTCAGGAGCCGGCGTATCTGACGGCTTTTCGTCCTCGACGATGTCCTCGGCCGATAGATCCAAGTCTTCGCCGTCTTCCGGCTGCTCCTCTTCAGAACCGAGTGCAAGCGAGGCAGCAAAATCGCTGTCCGAGACGAGATCGGATGCTTGTGCTTCTCCGCCCGTTGCCGAAGCCTCTTCCGAGACTTCCGCCGCGGGCGCATCGACGACAGCCATTTCCGCCGCAACCTGCTCCGGTGCCCCATCACTCAGGCCGGCTGTTCCGTCCAGCGCATCGTAAAGATCGGCAATCCGTTCCCGTGTCCATATCTGGGGCTGGTCGAGGCCAAGAGCTTCGTCGTAGGCCCGGGCAACGCTTATGGGCAGGTGAAACTCAAAGTCGGTCTTCGAGCCGAAACGGGCAGCAAGCGCGTCTCGAACAGCCTGGAAAGTATCCTTCAGACCAAGGCTCTGCTCGACACATGCAGCTGCCGCGTCCCGCAAGGTCACGACAAAATCACGGGTGGTTTCAACAGCCGTTGCCACGGCTTGTGCACCGATGGCGGATTTCCCGCGTCCCGGCATCAGCGCAGTCGGACGAAACGCCGTGATGCGGTCGAGCGCGCGCGGCCAGTCGGCCAGATGGGCATCTCCGCAATAAGGAACAGCGGCTTTCTGAACCAGATCCCCCGCGAAGATCACGCCACTTTGCGGAACCCATACGACCAGATCGCCCATCGTATGGGCTCGGCCCAGATGCATCAGTCGGACGTCCAGCTCGCCTAGGTCGATGGTCATCGAAGATGCAATGGTCATGGACGGCATGCTTACACCGGTGTTGCCGGGTAGTCCGGCGAACAGTGCCGCATCCCGCTCCCGGGCCACGCGGATTTCCTCGACGCCGCGGGTTTCCATCATCCGTCTGGTCAGATCGGAAGCAATGACCTCGCCCGGCTCGAATGCCAGGGCACCAAGTGTGTTGTCTGAATGGAAGTGCGTCAAAACGACCTGTTTGATCGGCTTGTCCGTGAGCTCGCGAACCTTCTGCAGAACCTTTTCCGCAAGGGCCGGTGTTGCCTGGGCATCGACAATCAGAACGCCTTTTTCGCCGATGACCACACCGGTGTTGGAACAGCCATCCGCGCTATAGGCATAACAGCCGCGTCCAAGCTCTTCGAACCGTTCGTTTTCACCCGGAACGGCTTCGGACCTGTTTGTCATCTCTACCATAACGGTCTCGCTTTCCTGCCAGATGTCTGACTGCCTGTTTCGGCCTGCACGAACTTTGCCGCGCTTTTTCCTGTTGACTGAAGCGTCTCAGTTTCGGTGTCTGATTCGCAATTTTTCACGCGCCAATTCCTTAACTATTCTCTCTTTATCAACAGATAGGTCAGCTCTTTCGCCGTATTTTGACTGCACCAGACAAAGCTCTTCGCCATACTTGCTTTCAATCCTGCTACTTTTTCGTAGCTGCCCGGGGTGTCTTTCCGGGGTTATTCAACCGGATATACTTGCTAGTCACAGAAAATGGCCGGATAACGGCATTGTTCATCTGCCTGCTCAATCAGGCTTAACGAATCTCCAAGGCGTCGACTTATCCATGTCCGATCAGCAAGGGTCCAAATCCACTGTTTCCCCAGGCAAGGTACCTTCCAAACCTGTCCTGAAGCTGAGCGCATTCCTGCCTTACAGGCTCAACCATCTTGCCGAGACCGTCAGCAGGTCCTTCTCCAGGATTTATGCCGACACCTACGGTATCGGGATTCCTGAATGGCGGGTGCTTGCCACTCTTGGCGAATACAAGGCCATGACCGCACGAGATATCAGCCAGGCAACCTCCATGCACAAGACCAAGGTCAGCCGGGCAGTCGCCGCCCTGGAAAAGCGCGACCTTATTGTGCGCGACAAGAACAGGGACGATCAGCGGGAACAGACCCTGTGCCTCTCTGACCAGGGCAATGCCATGTACGAAGAGATTGTCCCTCAAGCCCTCGCCTACAGCAAGAGCCTGGAAGACGCGCTGACAGAGGAACAGAAATCGGTCCTGGACGAGATTTTCGACCGTCTGCACGAGGCCACGCGATCCGGGGAAAGCGACTGAAATCCTGCGTGGTCCTGCCGCTCCGCCATTAACCTAACGTGAGAGCTTTCATTGCTATTGATAGGTCCAGCAGCGATAGTGCCGGGGTCGGTTGAAGGCCGATACGGCGTGGCAAAAACGCTGTAGGGGATGGGTGATGAGACGTAGCTGGTCTGCCGGGTCCAAGGTTATGGCACGCGCTGTCGCGTTTGGTGTCGGGCTTGTGCTGTGCGCACATACCGCGAGCGCGGCCACCTGCTCCAGCCTGAAGGACGAACTGCAGCGGCTGGAATCGCGTTCGACGGCACGGTCTCCCGCAGCCCAGAAATGGACCACCGCCAAATCCCAGCAGCAAAAGGCCATCAATGCCGCAGAACGGGATGCAAACTACTTCGGCTGCGCTTCAAACGCATCCCCCAAATGCAGCGGTCTAAATGACAAGATCAAGCGCATGAAGGCCAACCTTTCTGCGATTGAACGTCAGCTTGCGAAATCCGGTGGCGGATCGTCTAAGAATGCAAAACGTGTAAGGCAGATCCGGGCCTCGCTGGCAAAACAGAAATGTGATGCCCCGACCCGCGAAGCACGCCAACAAAACGCCAGAGGTGAGGACAAGCCGCAGTCTCTTCTGGCACGCATCTTCAACCCGCAGCCGCGCGTCGAACTTGCCTCCGTAACGACGGGCGACCGGGAAATCGCTTCGGTGCGCCGGCAAGCCCGCAGCGAAACCAAACGATATTCCCTGCCTTCCGGTGGCGCATTCCGGACCGTTTGTGTCAGAACCTGCGACGGCTATTTCTTCCCGGTAAGTTTTTCGACGGGCAAGAGCCAGTTTGCCAATGACGAAGCAAGATGTTCGGAAATCTGTCCGGCTGCGGAAACCGAACTATACGTCTATCGCAACCCGGGTGGCGACCAGGCCCAGATGATGTCTCTGGCCGGCAACCTCTACTCCGAACAGCCCTTCGCCTATCGCTACAAGAGCGAATTCGTTGAAGGCTGCAGTTGTCGTGCAACGCGGCAATCGAAGGCGCAGTCGGCCTGGACGGATCTCAGCACCGGTTCGGGAAACAGGGTATTCTTCACCGACATCAGCGCCGGCCTTCCCAGGCGGACACTTCAGCCAAGCCGCGGTGGAACCTACGAACACGAAGAAGACCTTCCCTCTCCGCTGACCAGAACCCCGCTGACCAGAACGCAGCTTCCGCGTTTTGAAGATCCGGACACGCTCATGAACATGGAAAAGGGCTTCGACGTGTCGGCGCGGCTTGATCTCGCCGCGACACGACTTGAGCGCGACGAGGACAAGGTTGCTTCGAGTTCCGGTTTCAAGGACGGTTTCCCGGTCCTGTCGATCCATTCCCCCAAGGAAACGGATGACGAGGAACTGGCGGCTTTTTCGCCTGTGTTCAAGGAAGAAGACGACGGTTTTAGCGCAGCGCCGGACCGAAAGGCCCCTGTCAGGGTAGTCGGTCCAGAATATTTTGTCGCCCAATAAGCGGCAGCAAGGCCTTCATGTCCGGACCGTGATCCATCCCGGTCAGCACCCTGCGCAACGGCATGAACAGGCCACGACCCTTACGGCCGGTTTCAGCCTTCAGAGCAGACGTCCACTCTCCCCAGGTCTCCAGGGTGATGTCGCCCTCGGGCAGCAAGGCCTTTGCACCTGAAACGAATTCCTGGTCTTCGTCCTCGATCCGGCTTTCCACGGGACCCGTGACGACCTGCCAATAGGCACGCGCGTCGTCAACTGTTTCGCAGTTGCCACGCACGGTATCCCAAAAATCAGCCCCCCCACTGATGCCCATCGCTGCAAGACGGCTCTCCACCGCCTCATAGGGCAGATCATGTACGAGGCGCGCGTTGAGGGATTTCAGCTCTTCCGGATCAAACTTTGCGGAGGATCGCGAAACGCTGGTCAGGTCGAATTTCTCGATCAGGGCATCCATGGATGCAACCGGCTCGACCGCCTGACTGGTTCCGGTCAAAACGGCAAGGGAAGCGACCGCCATTGGCTCAAGCCCGGCCTCGCGCAGCGAACCTATGGACAATGCCCCCTTGCGCTTCGAAAGGCCTTCGCCATCGATCGTCGTCAGGAGGTTGTGATGACCGAATACCGGCGGCTTTGCCCCCATCGCCTCGAAGATGGCAATCTGGACGCCTGTGTTGGAGACGTGATCTTCGCCGCGAATGATGTGGGTCACCTCCATGTCGATGTCATCGACAATTGAGGTGAAGGTGTAGAGATACGAACCGTCCGCACGGATCAGAACCGGATCGGACATGGAGGCCAGATCGATTGTCTGGTCGCCGCGGCACAGATCCGACCAGGCGACATCCGTACGTCTGGTTTCAAACGGGTTTCCGTCGTGGTTCGGCAGGACAAAACGCCAATGCGGCTTGCGGCCTTCGGCTTCGAAAGCCGCTCGCTCTTCCGCGGTCTGCTTCAGGCCTGCACGGTCGTAGACCGGAGGTCTGCCGAGCGCTCGCTGGCGCGACCGGCGGCGTTCCAGTTCATCCGGCGTTTCGTAACACGGGTAAAGCAGGCCCGCATCTTTCAGCTTCTGAGCTGCTGCATCGTAGTTGGCGATCCGGTCCGACTGCCGCTCCTTCAGGTCCGGTTCGATCCCGAGCCAGTGAAGGTCAGTCTCGATGGAATCGGCATATTCCTGCTTCGAGCGGACGAGGTCCGTGTCATCGAAACGCAGAATGAACCTGCCGCCCATCTTCTTGGCAAAAAGCCAGTTGTAGAGCGCAGGACGGATGTTGCCGATGTGGATATGGCCGGTCGGCGACGGCGCGAAGCGAACAGTGACGGTCATGGCGATGAGTTAGCCGGGGTTGAACCGGACGGCAACCCCAAACTACCGGACCTTACGAAGAATGTTCGGAAGACCGGTAGGTGCGCGACACGAACCCGAGCACACCGCAGAAAACGAGGCAGTAGCCCCCCATTGCCATGACTTGCAGGTCGAACGAGACACCTTTGTCGATCAGCCAGCCGACGAGACCCGGACCGGCCGCGGAAGCAAACACCATCACCGAAAACGCGACAGACCGAATGGCCCCCATGTGCCGCGTGCCGTAAACCTCCGGCCAAAGCGCGCCCACCAGCGTGCTGTTGAAACCGTTCGAGATGCCGACAAGCAGCATGAAAACGAAAGCAGCCGCTGGCGCGTGGAAATTGGCCAGCACGAAACAGGCAAGTGTCAGGGGAACAAGGGTGAAAGGCAGCAACTGACGCGCGGAAAACCGGTCGATCAACGGGCCTATCACCAGGGATGCACAGACCACGCCGGAAGCCATCAGCAGAAAGGCGCTTGCAAACAATTCCAGCGTCCACCCTCTCAGTTCCACCAGATAGACCTGGTGGAAGAAGATTGCCGTGCCGATAAAGGCCGGTGCGTTGACACCGCAGTTGACCAGCCAGAAGCGGACATCGCGCAGCGCTTCCCCTCGTGTCCACTGGCGGCCTTCCGGTTTGGCCGAGGCCGTTTCGAGCGCGGAAGGGATGCGGTCCTTTGCCAGGAGCGTCAACAAGACCGGCAGGGCGACAACAGCCAGCACGATGGCCGATACCGTCCAGGCACCGCGCCATCCGAAGGCATTGGCCAGGACGACGAAGCAAAGCGGAAACAGCGCTTCAGCCGTCGGAAAACCGAGAACGGCGATCGACACCGCCCGGCCCCGCTGCGCCGTGAACCATCGCCCGGCAGCGGTCACCGACGTGTGGGTCATCATGCCCTGCCCGCACAGCCGGAGGCCATAAAAGGCAAGTCCGACCATCCAGACGGAAAACGTGTTGGCCATCGCCAGGCAGAACAGGGCGAGACCTGTCATCACCACCGCTGCGATCTTCTGTACCGGGAAGTGATCCAGGCTGCGACCGACATAAGGCAGGGTCAGAGCGCTGCCGAGGGTCGCCACCATGTAAAGCAGGCCAATGTCACCGTGACTGAGACCAAACTCCGCCCTGAGGTCCCCCGCCGAGAGCGAGATGAAAAACGTCTGCCCGAAGCCGGAAAAGACCGCGAGCAGGTAACTGGCGGCAAGCCAGCGGGCATTTTCACGCAGGAAGGAGAAATAGGTCATCGAGGCAAAAGCCCACTTTCAACAAACAACTGACGATCCACAAAACAACCCATCCTGCGAAAGCGCGTAACGCCGTCTCGAAGGATGAGGCGGTAGCTTTCTTTCACGCCCGTTCGAATTCAAACGATCAGATTCTGCGAAACATCAGCCAGGCAAGCACTGATGAATGCCCTGCCCCTCAAGAGCGATCGCGGAACCTGTTGGTGATGGGATATCGCCGGTCCTTGCCGAAGTTGCGCTCGGTGATCTTCACCCCCGGAGGCGCCTGCCGGCGTTTGTATTCGGCAATATAAAGAAGATGTTCGATCCGGTGGATCAGTGCCCGGTCGTGACCGCGTTTTTCAATGTCGCCCACCGACATCTCGTCTTCCACCAGACATTCCAGGATGTCGTCAAGAACGTCGTAAGGTGGCAGGGAATCCTGATCGGTCTGGTTTTCACGCAGTTCGGCAGTCGGCACCTTGGTGATGATATTGGACGGAATAACTTCTCCACCCGGACCAAGCAGCCCTTCCGGCAGGTTGGCATTGCGCCATGCAGCCAGGTGATAGACCTGCGTCTTGTAGAGATCCTTGATCGGATTGTAGCCACCGTTCATGTCGCCATAAAGCGTGGCGTAGCCGACCGACATTTCCGACTTGTTGCCGGTGGTCATGACCATGCGCCCGAACTTGTTGGAAACTGCCATCAGGATGACACCACGCGCACGCGATTGAAGGTTTTCTTCGGTCGTGTCTTCGTTCGTGCCGGCAAACAAATCGCTCAGCGCCGACCTGAAGCCTTCAACCGGTTCGGAAATCGGCACAGTGTCATAGCGAATACCCAGCGCGTTGGCGCAGGCGGCCGCATCGGTGATGCTTTCTTCCGAGGTATAGCGATAGGGCAACATGATCGCATGGACCTTGTCGGCGCCGAGCGCATCTACCGCCATTGCGGCACAGATGGCCGAGTCGATACCACCGGAAAGACCCAGTACGACCCCCGGAAAGCCATTTTTGGTGACGTAGTCTCCAAGGCCCATGACGCAGGCCCGCCAATTCGCCTCATCGAGTTCCGGAAGCCTTGCAAAAGTGCCGTTCTCGCAAACCCAGGTCTCGCCCTCGCGCTTCCAGTCACTGATACCAAGAGCAGCTTCAAACTGGGGCATCTGGAATGCCAGCGAGCGATCGGCCAGAAGCGCGAAAGATCCGCCGTCGAAAACAAGCTCGTCCTGCCCGCCAAGCTGGTTGCAGTAGATCAGCGGCAATCCGGTCTGGACCACACGCGAAACAACCACCTGCAGACGGTGTTCAGCCCGGTGTTCCCAGTAGGGAGAGCCATTGGGAACCAGCAGCAGCTCCGCGCCGGTTTCCTCCAGACACTCGCAAACCTCGTCGTTCCAGATGTCCTCGCAGATCGGCAAGCCGATGCGCACACCGCGGAAGTCGACAGGTCCGGGCAAGGGGCCTGCAGCAAAAACCCGCTTCTCGTCAAAAACGCTATAGTTGGGCAGGTCGTACTTGTAGCGAACGGCCTTGATCTCACCCTGGTCCAGCAGCAGGGCAGCGTTATAGACTTTACCTTCCTCGCTACGCCAGGGAGACCCCAGCACGATTCCCGGACCGCCATCGGCGGTTTCACCGGCAAGAGTTTCGGCCGCCTCCATGCAGCGCCTGACGAAAGCCGGTTTCAGAACAAGGTCTTCCGGCAAATACCCGGCGAGCATCAGTTCGGAGGTCAAGACAAGGTCGGCCCCTTGAGAGGCGGCTTCCTGACGGGCCTTGCGAACGAGCTCTGCGTTGCCGGCCACATCGCCAACAGTCGGGTTTAGCTGCGCGACAGCCAGTCTGAAACGGTCTGAAATCATCGGAAAATTACCAGGAAGTGACATTGCTTTCTGGTGTAGCCGCTAGATCAGCGAACGTCCAATCTGAATTTGCATACGTCCAGAAGTAGATTTGCCGGCACCTGTCAAAAGCCCGGTCGTGATGGGCCATGCCCGAAGGCATCGTCAGAGCAAGGCGAGCCCGGCTTGATCGGCTGAAGGTTCCGATGCTGCCGTGGACGAGATGTCCGTGCCATTCAGTTTGCGCAGCGGCTGCTGATGCCCGGGGCCGAGAAGACCTTTCGAGCGCCCATGCATCTCCTGCCGTTCAAGGATTTCCCCGATGTGACGATATAAGATGGCAGGAGCGATCGGTTTGGCGACGAACCCGTGAATACCGATCTCGATGCCTTCCAGGATTGTCGCGCGCTTGGCATGGGCAGTCACGATCAGAACCGGCGTGGTGCTGACCACAAGGTCCCTGTCGGCACGAAGGATGCGGAGAAACTCATTGCCGCCAAAGGGGCTCATCACCCAGTCGCAAAGCACAATGTCCGGCTTGCGGTCGACGACCATTTCCAGGGCTTCCGCACCATCACTGGCTTCATAGGCCGAACGGATGCCGAAGCCCGCCAGCACGGAGCGGAGGATCGAGCGCATATGGGGATTGTCTTCCGCAATCAGGCAGGAAACCTTCGTCAGATCCCACTTATCGCGCACAACTCAAACTCCCCACTACACCCGTTTCCCTAAAAAGAAGGTATGCGCGTCGAGCGTTAAGCGAGGCTTACCTCAGGGCACGTTCATCCGGAAAATTCCGGAAAAAACGCAAAAGGGCGGCAAATGCCGCCCTTTCAGATAACGTAACGGAAGAGGCAATCCTCTTTATGCGCTTGCCGCAAGCGGCTCGACCTGCCGGCCGTCGCGTTCCTTCTTCAGGTTTTCCGCAATCAGGAATGCAAGCTCCAGCGCCTGATCCGCATTGAGGCGCGGGTCGCAATGGGTGTGGTACCGGTCGCCGAGCTGGTCCTCGGTCAGGGCGCGTGCCCCACCCGTGCACTCGGTCACGTTCCGGCCGGTCATTTCGATGTGAACACCACCGGCATGCGTGCCTTCCGCACGATGAACCGCAAAGAAGGCTTCCACTTCTTTCAGGATCCGGTCGAATGGACGGGTCTTGTAACCGCCAGCGGAAATGGTGTTGCCATGCATCGGATCGCAGGACCAGACAACCGTCTTGCCTTCCCGCTCGACAGCGCGAACGAGCTGCGGCAGGTGGTCGAACACCTTGTCGGCGCCGAAGCGGGCGATCAGCGTCAAGCGGCCCGGTTCGTTTTCCGGGTTCAGGATGTCGATCAGCTCCAGCAGGCCATCCGGTGACATGGACGGGCCACACTTGAGGCCGATCGGGTTCTTGATACCGCGGAAGAATTCCACATGGGCATGGTCCGGCTGACGAGTCCGGTCGCCGATCCAGATCATGTGGCCGGAAGTCGCATACCAGTCACCCGAGGTGGAATCGACGCGCGTCAGGGCTTCTTCATAGCCAAGCAGCAGAGCTTCATGGCTGGTGAAGAAATCGGTCGACCGAAGCTGCGGAACGCTATCGGCGTTGATGCCGCAGGCCTTCATGAAGTTCAGCGACTCCGAAATGCGGTCGGCCAGTTCCTTGTAGCGATGGCCCTGCGGGCTATCGGAAATGAAGCCGAGCATCCAGCGATGAACCTGGTCGAGGTTTGCGAAACCACCCTGCGCGAAAGCGCGCAAAAGGTTCAGCGTGGCTGCCGACTGGCGATAAGCCATGGCCATGCGGCCCGGATCCGGGATACGGCTTTCCGGGGTGAAATTGATGTCGTTGATGATGTCGCCGCGGTAGCTCGGCAGTTCGACGTCACCCTTCTTCTCGAAATTGGAAGAACGCGGCTTGGCGAACTGACCGGCGATACGGCCGACTTTCACAACCGGCTGGCTGGCGGCATAAGTCAGCACGACGGCCATTTGCAGGAAGACGCGGAAGAAATCACGGATGTGGTCGGGGTGATGCTCGGCAAAGCTTTCGGCGCAGTCACCGCCCTGGAGCAGAAAACCGTTGCCCTGCGCGACATTTGCCAGCTGGCTCTTCAGCGCACGTGCCTCACCTGCAAAAACCAGCGGCGGATAAGTCGACAGGCGCTGTTCAACATCCGCCAAAGCCTCTTGATCCGGGTATTCCGGAACCTGCAAGATCGGCTTCGATCTCCAGCTGTCCGGGCTCCACTTCTCCGCCATACTTCCTACTCCTCACTGGACCCGCAGGTTCGTTTCACACCCTAGATCACGCGGTCCGCGACATTTTCGTTCGTTTGGGCCTGCCAATTGAAGGCAAACGTGCGGCCTTATACACTTCATGGGCCGCCAAGGCCACAGGGCAATCCCCCAAAATATACCCTGTTTTAAGGATCATTTTCGCCACTTCTGCGTGGACACGAAATCCTTGCCTTTGAGGCGGATCATTGCGGGTGGTGATCCAGGGGGGGCATCGTGTGTGAAATCATACAGGATGACCTCATGCCGACACCTCGTCTGGAGCATAGCCACAGGCCCGATGACATTGCGAACCGGCTCGCTTCAGGACCGGATGCAAGCTATCTGAGAGACTGGGTCTATGGCGGCATAGACGGCGCCGTCACCACCTTTGCCATTGTTGCAGGGTCTGTCGGCGCGGATCTCTCTCCGACGATTATCCTCATCCTGGGAGCTGCCAACCTGTTTGCCGACGGGTTTTCCATGGCGGCAGCCAACTACACCGGTTCCAAATCCGAAATCGAGGATTACGCGCGCCTCAAGGCGGTCGAGGAAAAGCACATCGCCGTGGCGCCAGATGGCGAACGGGAGGAAATCCGGCAGATTTTCCGCGCCAAGGGCTATGACGGACCAGACCTGGAAACCCTGGTCGAGCTGGTCTCCTCCAACAAATCCATCTGGATCGAAACCATGATGCAGGCCGAATACGGTCTGTCGAACACGGCGCGATCGCCAATGAGGGCAGCGCTTTACACCTTCGCCGCCTTTGTTCTGTTCGGCTCGATCCCACTGCTGCCGTTCGTCATTCCGGTGCCAGCCAGTGCAGAAACCGCGACTATCCTCACGATACTCGCCTTTTTTACCATCGGCTCCCTGAGGGCGCGCTGGTCGCAGCGGCATTGGTTTTCCTGCGGGCTGGAAACAAGCGCAATCGGCACCCTGGCCGCGGGCATCGCCTTTGCGGTCGGATACGGCCTGCAAACGCTGCTCGGCTGACGGTACGATAATGCCTAAGTGGCCGGGGAAAGAAAGTTGATCCCGAGGTCTTTCAACTTGCTGTCGATCAGCTTCGCCACTTCCGGATCGAGCACAATCTTGCGCGGATAGAGCGGATTTGCACGGTCCGGCAGTACTGGCACATGCCAGCCTTCAGTCGTTTCCAGAAAATGATCGATCCCTGCTTCGCCCCAAAAACGGTAGAACCCGGCCAGAACGCAATCCAGGTAACTTTGCAGGATCGGATGTTTGTCCGTGCCCCAGCGACAATGTTCGGGCGCAGCCCTAAAAAGAAACAGTTCGTCGGGCCCCGGCCGCATGGACGCGTCGCAACGAAATGCGCCGCCGACAGCTTCGACCTTCAGGTATCGTTTCTCGCGCAGTTCCAACTCGGCAAGGCGGGTCTTGGGTTCACGCGCCATCACCCCCATGATGCGTGATCCTTCCTTTTCCCGTACAGTCAGGGCGCAGCGCCCCTGGCCGTCCGGGCTCTCGCCGCACACTTTCCATTCCCGCACCCAACCGTGAAGGGTTCCGGGCGTCACTTCAACGCCGGCGGGAATAGTGTCAATATTGACTAGGGAACCATAACCAAAATATGTGATCGTCATCTGGTGCTTGTCTAGTGCTTGTATGTTTTTCTTAGATTGTTTCCGAGGGTTTCATGATCGTTCCGTCTCTTACCCAGCAGGATATCGACCTCATGAGGGACGATACTCCGGGTGTACGTCAGCTCATTCACTTTAACAATGCGGGAACGGGGCTGGCCCCCACTCCTGTTCTTGAAGCAGTTAAGCAGCATCTTGATCTTGAAGCGACCCTCGGCGGATATGAAGCCGCTGCGGCCGCCAAGACCGCAATGGACACCTTTTATACGTCTCTGGCAGCTTTGATCGGCAGCAAACCGCAGGAAATCGCCTATATCGAAAATGCCACCCGGGCCTGGGACATGGCTTTTTACGGCATCGACTTCCGCGAAGGAGACCGGGTTGTCACCGGCCGTGCCGAATACGTCTCCAACTACGTTGCCCTGCTGCAGAAGAAACGCCGCAAGGGGATCGAGATCGATATTGTCGAGGACGATGAATTCGGGCAAATCGACCTGAAGGCCCTGAAAGCCGCGATTGGTCCGAAAACGCGGCTCATCGCCCTTACGCACGTCCCGACCTTTTCCGGACTGATCAATCCTGCCGAAGAGGTTGGAGAGATCGCACGGCAAACGGGTGTCCTTTACCTTCTCGACGCGTGTCAGTCCGCAGGGCAGATTCCGCTGAATGTCAACGAAATCGGTTGCCATATCCTGTCCGGCACCGGGCGCAAATATCTGCGCGGTCCGCGCGGCACCGGATTTCTCTACGTCAGCGACGCCGTGCTTGACCAGGTAGAACCGCCGTTTGTCGATCTTCAGGCAACGGAGTGGATCGACGAGGATCGTTATGAACTTGTTCCCCACGCACGCCGTTTCGAAACCTGGGAACGCTATGTCGCGGGGCAGATCGGCCTGGGTGTTGCAGTCAGCTATGCCATCGGCTTCGGCATGGAGCGGATCGGCAACAGGATCTGCGGGCTTGGCGCTCAGCTCCGGTCTGAGCTATCTGCACTTCCCGAGGTAACCCTTCACGACAAGGGCCAGCGCAAGGGCGGCATCGTCACGTTCTCGCTGGCCGGTGAAAGCCCGGCACAGACCAAGCTACGGCTCGGGCAAGCCGGTATCAACGTTTCGGTCAGCCAAGCCAGCTCAGCCCGGATCGACTTGCCGCTCCGGGGTCTTGACGCCGTGGTGCGGGCGTCCGTTCATGCGTTCAATTGCGAAGAGGAAATTGAACGCTTTGTTAAGTGTCTCGGTAGTTTTCGCTAGGTGAGCACCCTAAAAAAGCGCCTCCCCCACCCGGTGTTAAAGTTCTTCGGCTAAACAGCTGTCGCATCCGGGTAAGAGGGGATGGCGGTTTCTTGTTCCGTTTGAAGAAAAAGACATCTGAAACAACACATCCAGGGCTGGAGGCTCCCGAAGCCGGCCGGCGGATCAAGGTGTGGATCTACAGCCTTGCAGCGCTCGTGATTTTCCTGTCGACCGCTTCCCTCACCTTCATTGCTCACATGGCCTGGGGCGAAGCCGACAGGCGCGCCCTTGAAGCCGAGCAGATGCGTCTGACCAACACCTTGAAGGACATCCACCGCCAGGTCGCGCGAGACCAGGTGACGATGGCTCAGTGGGACGATACCTTCAACGCCCTTCAGGCCCCTTTGGACCGCGAGTTCATCGAAGACGAACTGATCGGCGACCTTTGGGAAGATTTCAACCTCGACCGGACTTTCGTCGTGATGCCGGACGGGACCTTGATCGCGCAGGCAATCAGGGACGATGTCCTGATTGAAAATCGGCAATTGCCGGCCGAAAATCTTGTTCGGAAACTTGCCGAACAAACGGCTGCGGCTTTCAGGAAGCGGCAGGACGGTTCCAACTCCGTTTTTGCCGAATGGTACCTGCCTCAGTCCGCCTTGCTGGAAACGTCTCAATCCGCCTTTGCCCAGATCGACGGATCCCGAGCATTCCTCAGCGCCATCCCGGTTCTACCCGATGAAGGTCATGTCCGGCTGGTGGGCGACTATCCGGCAATCCTGGTCAATGCCGTCTACATAGATCAGGACTGGCTGACCGGACTGAACGAACAACTCGGCTACAGGGATTTCCGGTTTTTCCCCGGTGAACCTGAACGCAAACACCCAACGAATTACCTTGTACAGGCGGCAGACGGGTCCACGTTCGGCTATTTCAGATGGGACCATTCCAAACCGGGTCGCGAAATCTGGATCATGGCCCTGCCGCTGATCGTCCTGTTGGCGTCCATCATCGCAATCGTCGCCTTTGCGCTTGCAACGAAGATCAGCCGTCTGTCGGCCTCGCTTGAAGAGAGCGAACGGAAGAACCGCCACTTTGCGCGACACGACGCTCTGACAGGGCTGCCGAACCGGCATCATTTTTCCGACTGCCTCACTTTCTCGCTGGATGGCCTACCGGATCGTGGATTTGCGATATTTGCCTGTGATCTCGACCGCTTCAAACCGGTGAACGACACATATGGGCATGAAGCCGGTGACCGGGTCATCTGTACTGTCGCCGACAGAATGCGGCTTCTGGTCAGCAAGGATGGTGTCGTCAGCCGGATTGGAGGAGACGAATTCATTGTCCTCTTCACCAAGCATGCAGACAGGGACAGGCTTGCAGCACTGGCCGAGGAAATCCGCCGGTCGATTGCCGAGCCGATAGACATTGGCGGAGGTCAACAGGTCAACATCGGTGTCAGCATCGGCATTGCCAGCGCGCCAGAGTCCGGCACGAGCGAGAAAGATCTGATCCGCATGGCCGACATGGCGCTTTACCGAGCGAAGGATAAGGGCCGCAATGCTTATGAATTTGCGGGCCCGCACAGTCTCGAGGCTGCCAAGGCCCGCAAGCAGATGGATCTGCAAGCAATTCCGGCGTCACACTAGCGGGCACTGCCGAAAGCGGCAAATTACATTGTCATTAATACTATAAAAGGCAGAGTCCTTTGAGGATGTACCTCACGAAAACTCGTAAGTTTTTTAATACTCCCACATCCTGTTAAGGTATTCGTTGATACAATCACTTTACTCTTTAGTGGCAAGAATTCAGAATAACAAACAAAGACCCAATCGGGATCTCAACTTGACCGAGTTTAGGCGTAGATATAGCGACCAGGCCGCGAAAATTCCCCGGCAGCATATTTCCCGGCTGGCGTTTCTGCTTGCCGGATTGCTGATTGCTGTTACGTCCGTTTCGTTGCTGTTCGTCGGTTTCGTTGCCTCTCAAGCTTCCCGGCAGCAGGCCATCGCCAACGAGGAACGTCTGTTCCAGAGCACGCTGGCAGATCACCTTCGCACCATCGTTCGCGAGCAGATCGGCATCGCGTCGTCCGACCAGTCGGTGCTCAAGCTGGTGCGCAATTTCGATCCCGACTACGTTCGAAGCAGCTTCGACACCCTGTGGTCAACCTATCGCCACAGCAAGGTAATGCTGATCTCCGGAAACGGGGACGTTCTGGCTGAATCCTTCGCAGACTATACTCACATCATTCGGCGTCCCGTCTCCGAAACGCCGGAGCTTGAAATTGTTCATGAAAAACTGAAGGCGCTGTACCTGCAAAACCGCGTGCGGGTGCCTGGCGGTTTCGGTCACAAGTCCCTGCAAGGAGCAGATCCCGGGGAATATGCCGTCATGGGTTTTGTCCATATCGACGGCAAACCGGCCATATTCGGCGCGATGCCGATCATTCCGGACGACTATGAAGAGACTTTGCCCGACGGGCCTCCCACCGTGCTGCTGTCAGCTCATTATGTTGACGCCTATCTGCTCGGCCAGCTCAACGCGCAGCTGAATTTCGCCAATTTCGGTTTTGAGGAAGATGCAGGCGTGCCCGGCAAAGGGCCGCGCCATCTTGTCAAGGATCAGAATGACGACCCGCTCGGAACCTTTCGCTGGGACAGCCAGACCGTCGGCGAATCCATCTGGCCAACCATCGTCCCAGTCATCGTGGTTCTGAGTGTTGCCCTTGGCGCCCTCGCCTTCGGCATTGCCTGGCGGATCGGCCAGCTGACCACATCCCTTCAGGCGAGCGAACACCAGAACAGGTACCTGGCTCTGCACGATACGTTAACGGGGCTCGCTAACCGCCTGCAGTTCAACCGTGTCCTGGAATCCTCGGTCAAAACCCTGCCGGACAAGCCCTTTGCCGTCATTCACTGCGATCTGGACAAGTTCAAGGCGGTGAACGACACCTTCGGACATGCCGCGGGCGATATCGTCATCAAGACCATGGCGGAGCGCCTGAGCAAAGCCGTCGGCAAACCCGGTCTGGTTTGCCGTATCGGCGGCGACGAATTCATGGTGATCTATCGTGGCAGTGTTGTGCGGGAAACCTTGAACACACTTTGCCGGGCCCTTGTTGCTGCCGGCGAATTGCCCGTACCGATCTCAAGTGGCGATATTGCGCAGATCGGTCTTAGTGTCGGCATTGCGATCGCCCCGGAGGACGGAACGACTTCCGAACAACTCGTCACCCGTTCGGACGCCGCGCTATACCAGTCGAAGAAACTCGGCCGGGGCCGGTATTCCTTCTATTCCGATTCACTCGATCTGGAAGTCGGACCAGACGGCGTGTTGACTGACCCTGAAGACGAGCCGCTGCGGCGGGCAGCGTCAGGGCCTGCAGAATGAAACCGCTGCGGGACAAGTTACCCCGCAGAGGCTCCTGACTTTTTGAATTGCCGCCGAACTACCCGCGCAGACGCTCGGTCGGTTCACGCATCGTGACGAGTTCTTCAGCAGCGGTCGGATGAACGGCGATCGTCCTGTCGAAGTCGGCCTTGGTCGCGCCCATCTGCAAGGTGATGCCGAGGATCTGAGCCAGTTCGCCGGCGTCCGGTCCCATGATGTGGACACCGAGTACTTTCTGCGTGTCTGCATCGACGATCATTTTCATGAGCATCTTTTCATCGCGGCCCGACAAGGTGTGCTTCATCGGACGGAAGCTGGACTTGTAGATATCCAGATTGGGCGTCCGCTGCAGTGCTTCTTCCTGTGTGAGACCGACCGTGCCCATTTCCGGCTGCGAGAACACCGCAGTGGCAATCAGGCTGTGGTCGACCGTCCAGGGCTTGTTGCCGAAGACCGTGTCTGCAAAGGCATGGCCTTCCCGGATCGCAACCGGCGTCAGGTTGGCCCGGTTGGTGACGTCGCCAACGGCATAGATGGAAGCCACATTGGTGCGGGAGTCCGCACCAACCTTGATCGCACCCGCCGCATCCATCTCGACACCGGCCTTCTCAAGACCGAGGTCACGGGTATGCGGGTTGCGGCCGATGGCGAACATGATCTGACCTGCTTCCAGCGCAAGCCCACCCTTGGTGTAACCTGTCAGAGTGCCGTCTGCCTCCTTCTCGATCCTGGAGAACGTGTCGTTGAGCACCACCTTGATGCCCTTCTTCTCCATTTCCTGGCGAACCGCGGTCCGAAGCTCACCGTCGAAGCCGCGCAGAATTTCCTCTCCGCGATAGATCAGCGTCGTATCGACCCCCAGCCCGTTGAAGATACCGGCAAACTCGACCGCGATGTAACCACCACCGGCAACCACGATCTTGCTCGGCAGTTCGGCAAGGTGAAAGGCTTCGTTCGAGGTGATGACATGCTCGCCACCCGGCAGACCTTCGTCCACGTTCGGAGACGCGCCGACGGCCACGAGAATGTATTTCGCGCTCAAGGTCTGTCCCGTGGACAGCAGGCGGACTGTATGGGCATCTTCGATCACCGCGCGGCTGTCGTGGACTTCCACGTCGGTCCGCTCGAGATTGCGCCGGTAGATCCCTTCGAGGCGCGTGATCTCCTGATCCTTTGCCGCAACAAGCTTGTCCCACGAGAAGGCGCGTTCGCCGACCGTCCAGCCAAAGCCTTCCGCATCTTCGAATTCTTCGGAAAACTTCGAGGCGTAGACAAACAGCTTCTTGGGCACACAGCCGCGAATGACGCAGGTACCGCCGTAACGGTACTCCTCGGCGATACCGACCCGGGCGCCGTGTGTCGCGGCAATTCTGGCAGCGCGTACGCCGCCGGAGCCGCCGCCAATAACAAAGAGATCGTAATCGTAGTCGGTCATCAGTGCCTCATCGTGATCAAAAGTCCGCCGGCTGCCGTCCGGCAGAGCCTTGCCAGCCCCGCAGATAGGCAACCGAAGCTGCGGTACAAGTCCGGATGCCCGGTAGGGCCAGGCCATCAGGGACAGCCAAAACGGGCCATTTCCAAAAGAATTGGGCCGCTTGCGCGGCCCGAAAGCCGGACATGACCCCGGCCTCACTTATTCGTGTGAAAGGCGTGTTCCCTGCCATCGGCATGGCCGACGCGGGAGCCCTGCCTTTACTGAGCTGCGTTCAGCTTGGCCAGTTCTTCCTGAACCATGGTCACCATTTCGGTGGAAACCTTGTCCTGCCATTCACGGGCAGCACCAACGGAATACTGCGTGATGGTCGGGATCTTTTCGGTCAGCTTCTGGCCGAGTTCGGTGCTGTAGAATTCAGCAAGCTGGTTCAGCTCTTCTTCGGTGAAGGCGTCTGCCCAGGCCTTGTAAACCAGATTGTTGAGCTCGGTCCGCTTCGGCGCCAGCGTCAGCGCGACATTCTGAACGACTTCGGCGATTTCTTCCGCACGGGTCGGGTCGGACTGAATGAAAGCCGTCCGGGTCTGTTCAGCAAGGATCGGAAGAATATCGTCAAACGGTTCCAGAACCTTGGTCACAACGGCAACCTGCTTGGCTGCGGCAAGGTGGCTTTCAGATACGGCATCCTGTGCGGCTGCGCCCGAGGCGACAAAACCAGCGGCCATCATGGCTGCGCCCAATACAGCTGCCCGCGGGAAAGATTTGATAAGCTTCATTTTTCTACTCCTAGGCGGCTTTCATCTTTAGTCTGGAAAGCCAAATCCACACCACTTAGATGGGCAAGACGGTCTTTACCCCATCTGTGCCGGCCACGTAAGCTTTTGTTGCAAGTTCAATGAAGAGGCCGTGTTCGACAACCCCCGGGATGGCAACCAGCCGGTCGCCCAGGGTCTGGACCTCGGGTATGCTTTCAAGCTGCGCATCCAGGATGAAGTGACCTCCATCCGTGACGAAAGGCTGAGCCGATCCGCCGCGCAAAGCCATGTTCAACGGCAGACCAAGATCCCCAAACACTTTCAGGATCGCGCGCCGCGTTGCTTCCAGACCGAAGGGAACGACTTCGATCGGCAGGGGAAAGCGGCCAAGCGTCGCAACTTCCTTGCTGCCGTCTGCAATGACGATCATGTTGGCCGACGCTGATGCCACGATCTTCTCGCGCAGCAAGGCTCCTCCACCACCCTTGATGAGCGACAGATGGGGGTCCAGTTCATCGGCTCCATCGACGGTCAGATCAAGTTCCGGCAATTCATCGAGCGTGGTCAGCCGAATGCCGAGGCTCGACGCCAGTTCCCGCGTGCGCTCCGAAGTCGGCACACCGATAACGTCCAGGCCATCCTGTACCCGACGGGCAAGTGCATGGACGAAGAATTCCGCGGTCGAACCGGTCCCAATTCCAAGACGCATTCCGGATGTGACATCGTCGGCAGCGCGCTCCGCCGCCAGTTTCTTGTACTGGTCGCTCATTTACCGTTCCTAGGGCCAACCTGTCGGCGGAGAAGACCAAGCAATCATCTCCATCCGGCCGCCGGGTGCTTAACATGGCCGGCCTCCGCCGGTCCAGTGACATTCCCCCTCTTCAACGGGGAAACACCGCCATAGCGCCCATATCCGCGGTTTATTAACCATCATTTCAGACCAACAATAGATAATGCTTTCAATTGTCTAGGGTTTGGAAAGCACAGAATCAAATGAACATTCTTCGACTTAGACCAAGGCAGAAAGACGAATACAATAATTTAAACAACAAGATACCTGCCCCTGAGGAAACTGACAATACTTCCGGAAACCAGCCGGAAGCGCAGCTGGCGGCCAGCCAGATGAGCTTCGTACTGGACAGCCTGGAAGACGATCTGCAAGTCGCGGCCAAGACAATCAACGCCGCGGCGGAGAAGGTGCAGGACCGGCTCGTCAGTCAGATGGACAAGCTGGAGACCATCCGCAGCGACAGTCAGTCGCTTGCGGACCAATCGGCCGTTGCCAATGAGAACGCTTCGGGACTGGCCACGTCCATTCAGGATCTCACCACCTCCAGCAGCGAAATCGGACAGCAGGTCGGTGTGTCCAACCAGTTGGCACAAGAGGCCCGCGACGTCGCGGCCCAGGTCAACCAGGGTGTTCTGGAGCTCAAGAACGCGATCGATGACATTGCCAATGTCGTCAGCCTGATTTCGGACATTGCCAAGCAAACAAACCTGCTGGCCCTGAACGCCACCATCGAAGCTGCCCGCGCAGGCGAAGCCGGCCGTGGCTTTTCCGTTGTCGCGAGCGAGGTGAAGGCGCTGTCGGTGGAAACCCAGTCGGCAACTGAACAGATCGTCGCCAACATCGACCGCCTCAACCAGTCAGCGGAACTCAGCCTCGGCTCGGTCAACCAGATCATCGATGTTATCGGCAGGATACGGCCCAGCTTTGCGGCTGTCGAAGATGCGGTTCAGACCCAGGTTGAGACCACGAACCGGATCGGTGACCAGGCACAGCAGACGGCGGACTTCGTTCAGGAAGTGCTGCGCACCGCGCAGACGATCACGGAGTCTGCGGCGGCAGCAGAAGAAGGTGGCATGCTGGCGCGCGAAACCGGAGCGGAAATGAGCACGGCTTCAAAAGCGCTGCAGTCCCGCTTCACCATGATGATCCGGCAGACCGAAATCGGCGATCGTCGTCAGCACGACCGATTGCCGATCAAGATTTCCGGATCGGTGACAGCAGGCGGAACATCCGCACAGATCGAGACCCACGACATTTCGGAAGGCGGCACGCTGTTCCGGCCCGAAGGTGGCTCCAACCTGAAACAGGGCATGAATGCCCGTCTTGATCTCACCGGAATCGGCCAGGTGGAAGTCCGCATCGTCGCCGTTTCCGAACATGGTTGCCACGGTTGCTTCGTTAACAAGGATGCCGGGTTTCAGGCGGACCTGGAGCGCAAGATCGCATCCATTCATGAAAGCCACGCTGTCGAAGTGGAACGCGTCCAGACAGGGGCTTCACGCATTTCCAACGCGATGGAAGGTCTCATCGCGCAGCGTCAGCTGACCATGGACGACCTGTTCGATACCAATTACCAGCACATAGCCGGCACCAACCCACCGCAGGTGTCGACCCGCGCGTTGGCTCATCTGGAAAAAATCCTGCCAACGATCCAGGAAGAAATCCTCGGCAAATGCAAGGGTATGGCCTTTTGCGCCTCGGTCGATCGCAACGGCTATCTGCCGGTACACAATCTGATCTACTCGAAGCCGCAAAAACCGGATGATGTTGCCTGGAACACGGCCAACTGCCGCAACAAGCGCATCTTCGATGACCGGGCCGGCCTCAGCGCGGCGCGCAACACGCGCCCCTTCCTGATCCAGTCCTATGCCCGGGACATGGGCGGCGGCAATATCGTCTGGATGAAGGAGATCGACGCGCCGATCATCGTTCAGGGCCGTCACTGGGGTGGCTTCCGGACCGCGTACAAACTCTAGAACAAACCGGCGGAGCCGATCCCCCCTTGCGGCGGAGCGGCTATGCAGCTAGGCATTGAAGGCGGCCTGCGTTCAGGTGAATGCAGGCCTTTCCCACATTCCGGGGCCGGTTTACCTGCCCGCAATCATGCCTTTCAGCATGAATGCGTTCTTGCCGTCCCACTCCTGCATTTCAGAGGGTCTCATGTCCGTTCTGGTTTTCGATCTGGATGGCACGCTGGTGTCGTCCATGGAAGATCTCGTCGCCACCTTGAACGTCGTCATGACCTCCGCAGGGCATTCGGCCATTCCCCAGGACAACATCGCCAACATGGTCGGCCTGGGTGCAAAGGTGCTGATCCAGCGCGGCCTGGAATTCAACGGCATTTCCTGGACCGATGAAACCGTGGCGCCGCTCTATGTGCATTTTCTGGAGCATTATGCCGCCAATATCGCGGTACACACCAAACCGTTCGACGGCGTTGTCGCGGCGCTGGAAAACTTCCGAAAAGACGGATGGAAACTGGCGGTCTGCACCAACAAGGCCGAGCGGCTGACGCATCCGCTGTTGGCTACACTCGATCTCGCCAGGCATTTCGACGCCGTCGTCGGCGGCGATACGTTTTCCGTGGCAAAGCCGCATGCCGAACCCGTGCATGGTGCCATCCACCGGGCGGGTGGAGAAATCGGCGGTTCCATCATGATCGGTGACAGCGGCACCGACATCGATGCCGCCCGTAACGCCGGCATTCCGGTCATCGCGGTCGATTTCGGCTATACGGTCGTGCCGGTCCGGGACCTTTCCCCGGACCGGGTCATTTCGCACTTCGACGAGCTGGCTGGTGCCGTCGCTTCGCTCAAGTCCTGAGGCTGGTCCTGTCAGACATCAGAATGTCCTGATGGCATCGCCCAGGGTTTCACGGATTTCTTCCCGGCGCACGGATAGTGCCGCAATTTCCGTGTCGACATCCTCGATCCGGGTTTCGCTTTCCTCCAGCTTGCGGGCGGCACGCTTGTAGAGATCGGCCCCCGGCTCCAGAGCCGCCAGGTTGGCCCGGTGGCGTTCCTGGTCCCGGCTCTCCTCATCCTTTTCCAGCCGCAAGCGCTGGATCTGGCGCTCGATCTGCGCGATCTCGTTCTGCAGCTCCGACAGTTCCTTCAGTTTTGCAGCGGTTTCCTTGTCCGGCGAACGCCTGGAGAGATAAAGCAGCTGGTTCGCATCGGTGGAGATCAGCGAATAGGTCTCCGACAAGGTCCGCTCCTGCAGGGCGGAAACCGTTTCCGTTGTTCCCGCAGGCACTTCCACCTTCAAACGGTGGTGCGTTGCGGTGCTGTCCAATTCCTGCTCGGAGGAAAACTGCCACCCGGGACGTTTGGCATGCTCGATGACAATCGTGCGGTCACCGTCCGGGGCTCCCTTGATCGCGTATTGCGTCGAGGATCGCTCGCGCACCATCGCGTTCAGAACCCCGTCATTGACCTTGATCGAGACGATCTGGCTGTCGGCAGATGTTGACTGTGCAATCCTGACCTTCTTGTCGGTCGCAAAGCTTGCCATGCGGCTTTCGCCCGAGGGCATGCCGCTGATCTGCGCATCACCGACATATCCTTCCTTTTCGTCATAAACCGTCAGGATGCCCTGCGGCAGGCTGGTTTCGGTCTCGTTCTTGATCAGGATTGCAGCAATGGGATGCTGCAGGCCGCTTTCCGGCTGGAATACGGAAACCGTTTCGGCGGATACGACCTTGTCGACGATCGGTGCCGACAGGGTTTCCCCGCTTTCAAGGTCGACAGGCCATGGAATTGTGAAGGACGCGGTGACCGCGCCTTCGCTCACCTCGCCGACATTGGCAGCGGCCATGTTGAGAACCATTTCCGGCGCAACCGCCGAGCCAATGAAGCTGGAACGCGCCGCGCCCGGCATGCGGGCCTCGCTCTCGGCAACATCAAACTGCGGTTCCGCCCCCATGTCGACAGGAGGCACATAGCCGCTGGACACATCCACCGGCACTTCCTGCCGTTGCTTCCAGTAAAGATCGTGGAGCCGCTGTTTCAGCGTTACCGGTGCGCCGGAGGACAGGGTTATCCTGACATCGTCCCAGTCTTCGCCGCTGGCGTTTTCAAGTACGGCCCAGGCCTGCAGCCGGGCCTTGTCATCGGCCATCGTCACCACGCGGTAAGCCGTCTTCCAGATGGGAGCCGGCACGACGTAGGAAACCGCGACCTCACGTTCGCCCTCGCCTGCCACTTTCAAGGCAACGGTTCGCGCGCCGTCCGACTTGCCGTTGCCAACGGCCGACAAGGCCTTGGCAACTTTCTGCTGAATGTCTTCATCGAGAAACGTTACTTCGGTATCTGCAGACAGGCCGACACCGGTGATACGACCATCACTGAGAACCGAGATGACAAAGGACTGCCCCCTGTCGCCGTCATCCTGCACCGACACGCCGAGAACGAGACCCTCGACCGTGGACCCGGCCTTTTCCAGACGCACGCGGGTTCCCTGCAGTTTTGCCAGAAGGCGTGCGGGCGACTGCAGGTCCTCAACGGTGAACGGCAGTTTCTTGAAGGTTTCCGCCAGCGGGTTCGGGCCGGGAAGAGTAATGCCCTCGACAACGCCTGCCTCATCGAACACGACAATGCTCTTCAGCACATCGTTCACCTGTTCGAGCGGGACCGTCATGTTGATAAGGCCGCTGCTGTCAATATCCGCCTTGCGAACCACTTCGGCGAGACCACCCGAAGACAGCGTGATGCTGGTAATAGGCCCATTGTCGGCGCCAAACGCCCCGGCAGGCAGGAAAAGCCCCACGAGCGCGAGAGAATAAACGCGTGCAATCATTTAAAAACACTCCAAAAAACAGTCAGCGAAAACGATCGTCCGCTTTAAATACGGCCTTTTCGCGAAGACTGATAACGGCTCCTGACATAATCTGTCACGCGATACGACAACCTTCCGGATCCGACCGCTCGATGAATACCTCACCAAACGGAAGACCGCGCCGACAGGAAACCGCCCCACATTACGGCCCCCCCGATTTTCCAGACGTTGCCGGTCAGACGACAAAAATTTTCGCCCGGGACAGCGGGTCACCTCTTTCCGTGGCATCAGTACAAAAAGCAATTGGCTAGAACCGATGAGCCCAAGCAACAGACGTCGGCTCCAGAAAAAGGGTGTTGCGCAAGCCGTTGATTTGCCCTAGATACGCGCCACCAGCCGCCAAGGCATGGGCGATTAGCTCAGCGGGAGAGCACTCCCTTCACACGGGAGGGGTCACTGGTTCAATCCCAGTATCGCCCACCATTTTCCTTTTGCTTACATCCAGATCCGGTTGCCGCAATTTTCACTACTTTGCCGTGATCCGATTCACCACAATTGCAACTCTTGCCAGAAATCTGGGCAAATTTTCCTGAAAACCAGCCCTGCAAAAGGTGAGCGTGTATAGTGGTCAGATCCGTTCCGTTGAGCGGACCCTGATGATCGGGTGAACCGGAAGTGATCCGGTTTCGTGTTGCCCGCCAGCAAAGCCCTGGCTCCGGCACTGGGCATGGATGACATGTTTCGCTCCGCGACCAATAAAGCTGCGGCACTTATCCTGTTATTTGCGGTCCTTGCGCCCGCAACGGTCGCTCGCGCGCAGTCCTCGCAGAACATCCAACTGCCGTCAGCTCCTCTGCTCACCGACGAGCAACAGCGGCTCAATCAATCGCTTCTGCAGCAGCAGATGTTGATTCTGGAACTCGAGCGACAACGACTGGCGCAGGAAAGGCTTGAACTGGAAGAAGCGCAGCGCGTTCAGCAATTGCGCGAAGAAAGAGTTCGCCTTTTACAACTGGAAAGACAACGCCGGCTGGGCCAGCCGCAAAACAGGTCTTACTATCGGCGCCAGCAATACCAGCGCGAAGACTACCGGCCGCAGCGGGGCCAGCCACAACAATACCAACGCCAGCAATTCCAGTCACAGCAGTTCCGACGGCAATAAGCTCTTTCGAGCAAGAAATTCAGGTTCAATCCCCAAGGTAATCCGGACAGTTTGGCTTGTCGGCCTGCCTTTGAGACCCCTTCCTGCTATTGTTCTTCAAGTGATTCCCGAAGAGCAGATAGAAGATGGCCACGCAAACCGCTCCAAATCCTTTACGCGAAAAGCTCGTCAAGGGGCTGTCCTATCATCAGTCCGGTGAGATTGAAAAGGCGCAGCGGTGCTACAAGCTGGTATTGAAAAAGGCGCCGACCAATCCGGATGCGCTCAATCTGCTAGGCGTGACCTACAGGCAATTGGGATCGCCCAAAAAGGCCGTTGAATACATCCAGAAGGCGATTGCCCAGAACCCGAACCAGGCGTCGTTCTATGCCAACCTCGCCCGAGCGATGATGGACATCGGAACGGATTCGGAAAGCATGCTCGCCGTTTCGGAAAAAGCCCTGTCGCTCAACCCGAAAGAGCGCGAGGCACTCAACATCAAGGCAATTGCGCTGACCGGGCTGCAACAGTTTGAAGAAGCGGAAGCAATCTTCAAGAGCTTGCTTGTCTCCAATCCGAACCATGGTGAAGTCTACACGAACTATGGCCTGCTTCTGCGCAAGAACAACCGATTTGAAGAAGCGCTCACCTTCTTCAAACGCGCGGAAATGCTTGCACCGGACAACGTGGAAAACTGTATCGAACAGGCCCGTTGTCGCCTTGAACTGAAACAGTTCGACGCCTCGCTCGAGGCGATCGACAAGGCCTTGGAGCGCTTCAAGAACAACCCGCTCCTGCTCCACGAAAAGGCCCGTATCCTGTTCTCGATTTCCAGGGCACACGAGGGCTTGAAATACGCCGAAGAGGCCGTCAGAGGCACACCGGGCAACTATCACTGCAAGGTTACGCTCGGGGTTCACTACCTCATGCTCGGCCGCGGACAGGACAGTATCGACATTCTCCAGAAGGCAAAGGAGGAAGCACCTGGCGGCGTGATTTCCGGCCTCGACTGGAACCTGTCGCTCGCCTATCTGTCGATGGGCAACCTCGAAACGGGTTGGGACATTCACGCGGCCCGCTTTGAAGACAAGAAAGCAACCTCCCAACGACGTGAGTTTCCAAAGCCGGAATGGGAAGGCGAGGATATCTCGGACAAAACGGTGTTGCTGTGGGGCGATCAGGGGCTTGGTGACGCGCTCAAGTGCGGCACGATGTTTCTCGATATCCAGGCGCGAGCGAAAAAGCTCATTCTCGAAGTGTCGGCGAAGTCGGTTCCCTTCTTCCAGAATTCGTTTCCGGAGATCCTTGTCAGGCCCGGCACGCCAAAGGACGACCAGGCCCCGGAGGATGCGGATTACGACATAACGGCCAACATGGTCGATCTAGCGCGCTATTTCCGGCGGGATTTCGAGAGCTTCAAGAAGGCCCCCTACCCGGTTTACAAATTCAACCAGGAAAAGGCCCGCGAATATCTCGGCAGGCTGCCGGACGCCGACAAGAAACCGATTATCGGCGTCTCCTGGCGCTCACGGAACCTGGAAAAATACCGCGCGCGCTATTACCTGTCCGCGCCTGATTTTGCGCCGATCCTTGATGCTGAAGACGCGATCTACGTCAATCTTCAGTACATGGCCCTGCAAAAGGAGCTCGACTTCCTGGTGGCCCGCTCGGAAGGAAAGTTCACCTATTTCCCGGACGTCGATCTCTTCAACGACCTGATGGCGGCCGCCGACCTGACCGCCATTTGCGATGTTGTGGTTTCGGCAAATACCAGTGTTGCAGACATGGCGGGCATTCTTGGCGTTCCCTGCGTGCGCTTCGGCCCGGTGGAACCCGCCCTGTTGCTCGGCCAGGCCAATCCTCCCTGGTATCCAAGCATGAAGTACATCTACATCGACGAGACGCATCCGACGGTGGAGATGGTACCGCAGGTCATTCAGGTCATGCGTGAAGAACTGGCAGCCGGTTATCCTGGCAAACGGAACGAACGGCTGGGCCTGTAGAAAGCTTTGCAGGCGCTGCCAGTGAACCTGCGGCAAAGCAGTGCGAACGTTTGTTGAACTGGCCGCTCCGCCTTAGCGAGCCTTTCTGGCAATCGCAACAAGCGTATCGGTCGCGTCGATCTTGCGGAGCGCAGCCTCGTAAGCCGACCTGAGTTCCGGTGTTTCCAATGCGGACAGGCTTGACTTGTGGCCACCGGGCTTGCCGTTGGCAAGCCAGCCGAGATGGTTGGAAAGCGGATACCGCTGCACCCCTTCAATCACGACATCCGCAAAGCCGGCAGCGACAAGCAGCCGCCTCAGGCTTTCGCGTGTGTGGAGAATAAGGTGCTGGCTCCAGAGGGTGAAATTCTTGAAAGCTTCGTTCTGAAGATTGGACAACAGGAAATCGGAAGCATGCGGAACCTCGACAATCAGTGTTCCGGTGTCCGTCAGCAGTGCGCGCAACTCTCGCAAGGTTGAAAGCGGGTCGGGAAGATGCTCCAGCACATGAAAGGCAAAGACCGCATCCTGCGTTGCCGGAGCGATCTGGTTTGGATTGTCCACGCAGCGATAGCCATCGGCAACCAGCGCCTCGATGTAACCCCTGTGCAGCTCGATCCCCGTGACATCGGCACCACGACTGGCGGCCTCTCTCAGGAAAAGCCCTTTCCAGCATCCAAACTCGGTGACTGTCTTGCCCGTATAAAACTGCTTGTAGGCATCCAGACGCCGGTACTGATCCTGTTGGTATTCGTAGTCCCAGTCGATGCGCTTGTAGAAGTCGTCCTTGCGGTGTTCAGCGCCTTCGTAGGTCTCGTCGCCGACATAGTAATCATTGATATAGACAACACCTGAAACCGTGTCGCGATAGACGGTCAAACCCTCCTTGTCGCGGGTACGGGGTGCAAAAACACTCTGGGTTTCAAGGGATGCAAGGCCGAGCTGCTGCAGCGTATCGAACACCGAAAGGTTCTTTTGCAGTGGGTCTACGGCCATATTTCACCTTCTCAGTCGCAAGGTGCCCGGGGAGCGAAGACGTTTGCAGATTGCACGTATCGCGAACCCCGAACCCAAATTCTTCCATGTCACCACCTGGAGTGATGACGGTCCTGTCAGTTGGCAATCATGCCCCGTGCAATCAGCAGCTCGGAGACTTCATTCAGCACACCGGCACCGCCGGCACTTTCCAGAACCACCGTTGCCGTTGCCTTCACTTCAGCAGGCGCATTGCGCGGCGCGATGCTCAGACCGCAAGCCTTCATGCAGTCGAGATCCGCAATGTCTGCGCCGATATAGGCAATCTCGGACCACTCCAGCCCCTTTTTGGTGCGCCAGTCCGAAAGGGTTTCCATCTTGTCGAACAGATGATGCTTGTAATCCATGGCAAGCTTGCGGGCGCGCTGGACAGCGAGACTGTCCTCTTCCCGATCCAGCATCAGCAACATCATGCCGCGGCCAAGCAGACGGTCGAGACCGATTTCATCATACCGGTTGCAGACGATTGACTCCGTGCCGTCTCGATTGACGAAAACCGTATTGTCCGTGTGCACACCGGCAAAGGCGGTCACAACCGCCCGCAAGGGCTGGGTCTCAGTCTCGGTCAGGAAGCCGGTGAAGGGTTCTGAACGGATGAAAGCCTCGGCCATGTCCCAGTCCTGTGAAGTATCGATCTCGATCCAGGTCGAATCCACCGGAACCAGGATCGTCTTTCCGCAGTAACGGTTGCCCGCTTCCAGGAATTCGGGAACACGCATGGCGTAGACGGCACCGTTTTCCCTGTATCTTGCAGAGATATCCTGCCGGCGAACGCGTTGTTTGCTCGGATCATGGTTGAGACCGACGCCTTCGCCGCTGGGGCCGACTTCCCAGTAGAAGCCATGGTCATCGACCACCGAGATCGCGCTGGTCGCGTTCTTGGCCAGCAACGCTTCCACAACATGATCGACATGATGTGCCTGCGTGAAAGGGGCCGTGCACTGCAGGAAAACCAGAATGTCCGGCGGTTCGCTGACAAGGCTTGGCTCGTTCTGCAGAAGATGGATCAACGCGGACTCCGAGCTCGCGGTCGGTCCGGAAAGTTCGGTCGGGCGCAAAACGGATTTTGCCCCGTATTTCTCACCGACTGTCAGAATTTCCGCTGAATCGCTCGAAACGAATACTTCAGACACGAAACGCGACCCGCGTGCAGCACGCACGGTCCGGCCGACAAGCGGAATGCCGTTCAAGGGCCGGATGTTTTTGCCCGGAAGACCGACGGAACCGCCTCTGGCAGGAATGGCCGCTACTATTTTCATTTTCTGCTCAACCACCTCGGAGAAGCTGGGGTCACTCTGGTTTGCGCGCGAACACGGTTACGAAAGATCCCCAGAACGCCGGCGACACATCCGCGTCGGCCCGTGCCATGCTGTCGAACGTTTCGCGCGTGGCAAAACGCGTTCCGAAATAGGGATATTCGACCATTTCGATGCGGAATCCCGTGTCACGCAGCAGCCTGACAAGAGAATCGTCAGAGAACAGGCTCACATGAGTTGGGTCATGCAGCAACCGGAAACGATCACCGTAGACCCGGGCGGCCGCAGAAGCGAAATTCGGCGTGCCACAAATGAAGTCACCACCCGGTTTCAGGATCTCGAAGATGGTTTCAACAAAGGGGATCGGCTCGTCGACATGCTCGATAACATGGTTGGCGGTCACCACATCGAACGTGCTTGAAGGAAACGTACCCTTCTCCAGAACACCGTGCCGAAGCTCTGCCGAACACCATTGGCGAGCGACCTCTACCGCCTTCTCGGAAGGATCCAGGCCGAAACACTCGTTCTTGCCCGTGAGTTGCTCAAGCAATTCGCCAAGGCCGAAGCCGATATCAAGCACTCGTCCCGGCGACCGTGCGTTGACGTAGTCCGCGATATAGCGAACATCTTCCTTGCGCTGATCACGCTCGGCTTCAATGTCCCTGACCTTGCCGTCCGGATCCGTCTTTGCTTCCCAATAGTCCTGCGGGAGCGGCCGGGCTGGATAAGCCACATAATAGCTCTCCCCCCGGTAAAGATTCAGGCAGCGGTCAATGATGGACATAAATGGCTCTTGAACAAAAAAAGGGCCGACCGGTTCCGGTCAGCCCACCAATACCTCAATCGTCTCACGCCGCCTGCAGCGTGACTTTCCGGCGAAGCTTTTCCGCGATCGGCTTCTCGTCTTCATAGAAGCGCAGAACCCCGTCGCCCCGGACCACTTCCACCCGGCGCACCTGCGAAACCAGCTCAGCGACTTCCGGCATTTCAAGCGACGCCTTCTGGTCGGACCCCCAGTCCGAGCGATCCAGCGTGACATGCCGTTCAATGGAACACGCCCCAAGAGCGGCGGCACAGACGCTTGGCAGGATACCTTCTTCGTGACCGGAAAAACCGATCTTCAGATGGGGGAAAGCGTCCTTCAGGGTCGAAATGCCAAGCAGATTGATCTCGTCATCGCGCGTCGGATAGGTGGAGGTGCAGTGGTACAGGCAGGCGATCTCGCCGCCGGAGCGCTCGATCACGTCAACGAAGCTCTTCACCATTGCCATGTCGCTCATGCCGGTGGAAACCAGCAAGGGCCGGCCACTGCGAGCGCAATACTCCAGGAAATCCCGATCGGTCACCATCGCGGAAGCGACCTTGATATAGGGGGTGTCGTAGTCCAGCAGGAAATCGACTGACCCTTCGTCCCATGGCGAGGCAAACCAGTCGATGCCCAGTTCCTTCGACAGCTTGTCGATGCGGTCGTAGTCGGCCTTGCCGAATTCCAGACCGCGCTTCAGATCGCCGTTCGTTGCGCCGAAGACGTTTTCACGGGGACGTGCCAGCTCTTCAGCGGAATAGACGACGTCGATCGTACGCTTTTGAAACTTGACTGCGTCGCACCCGGCCTCCTTCGACTTGCGGATCATTTCGAGGGCCTGGTCGATATCGCCATTATGGTTGATACCGATTTCGGCAATCACATAGGTTCGACTGTCGGAGATCATGGCTCAGTACCTTGATGTTTGGCCTGCAGCGTTCAAGTGGCCCTGCTGACTTGCCATTTTTAAGACAGATTCTTGCCACTGCAGGCAATGTCTGTCCACCCGCGAACCCCATATTAGGGTGTATTGACCCTGCTTTCTTTGGAAAACCCAAAATAGATCATTAATAAAGCCGCGGGGGCACGTGTTAAACACGCGCCCCCGGCCAAAGATCTAAGCATTAATAACAGATTAAGCCGTTGCCGACTCAGCCGACAAACGCACGCTCGACAACGAACTCTGCCGGCTTGTTGTTTGCACCTTCGGTGAGGCCTGCTTCTTCCAGAAGCGCCTTGGTGTCCTTCAACATGTCCATGGAACCGCAGATCATGCCGCGGTCAACGGCGGGATCGAGCGGCGGCACGCCGAGGTCTTCAAACAGTTTGCCGGACTTGATCAGATCGGTGATACGGCCCTGACGCGGAAAGTCTTCCCGGGTCACGGAGGTGTAATGGACCAGCTTGTCCTTTGCGAACTCACCGATCAGCGGATCGTTGATGGTTTCCTGCACAAGGTCCTCGCCGTATTTCAGCTCGGAAACTTCACGGCAGGTATGGGTCAGGATCACCTGGTCGAATTTTTCGTAGGTGTCCGGGTCACGGATCAGGCTCGCAAAAGGTGCGATGCCGGTTCCGGTGGAGAACATGTAGACGCGCTTGCCGGGGATGAGCGCATCGTTCACCAGCGTGCCGGTCGGCTTCTTCTTCATCAGCACGGCATCACCCGGCTGGATCTTCTGAAGATGAGACGTCAGCGGGCCGTCCGGAACCTTGATGGAGAAGAACTCGAGCTCTTCGTCCCATGCCGGGCTGGCGATGGAATAAGCGCGATAGAGCGGCTTGCCGTCGATCATCAGACCGATCATCACGAATTCCCCGGAGCGGAAGCGGAAGCTCGCCGGGCGTGTCATGCGAAAGCGGAACAGGCGGTCCGTGTAATGCTGGACGGATTTCACTTCCTCGACGAAAGCGCCAGCCGGGGCGGCAGCTTCGAGGTCGGCGGGTTTGGCAAGTACGTTCATGTCAATCTTGGTCCGTATGTCAGCGCTCGTATTAGATTGTGCCTCATGTAGCACTAGTCCAGCCTTGACTTGAAGCAACTGCGATCCACTAAACGCACTTAGTTCAAAAAAATCATTCTAAAAATGTTCAAGATTCCGTCCTACAGGCATTCGCAGGCCTACCCTGACGGGCCATCCGGCGATGCCGGACGGCCACGCCACCTGCATTACACGTCAGCGTCTTTCTTCAATTGTCGTCACGGTTTCCCGAAAGAAATCGAGCTTTCCGTTGTCTTCGTGGCTGAGGATATAGGTGATGCTTTCACATTCGCAGTTCCTGACAGGATAGAAGAACCGTTGCTCGAAACGGGTCAGGAACCATCCCTGCCCCAATGCCTGGGAGGCGAGAGCGAGAATATGTGTTCCCTTCGGAAAAACGTCCTGTGCAAGGCGCTGCAGGACACCAGCCATTTCCTCCAGCCCGGAGGCCACCTGCCAGGCAACGTCGGTTTCATCGCGGTAGTGGTCGATACGGAAGTCCAGTTGTTCCGACAGTTCGCCGAAGAGTTCCGGTGACCCTTTTTCAAACAGATCAAGCACACGATGAATGGCGATCGGTTCGGTTCGAGGCAGCGGAAAGGTTTCTGACGGAGACAGGGGTATTGCGGAATTCATTCGGGAGTTCCTTCGGTACGGCGTTGCAATTGACCGCCCGAGTTGTGCCCTCAGCTTGTTTCGCAGTATACTCCTATGATTTCTATCGTTGATATAGGCAATTCCTATGCTTGAAGTGACCCCGCTTCGCTATTTCGTCAGCGCCTTCGAATTGGGAACGATCAGCGCAGCAGCGATGGGACACGGTATTTCCCAACCGTCCTTGTCCCAGGCCTTGCAGAAACTTGAAGACGCGATTGGAACGTCGCTGTTTGTCCGTTCCCGCACCGGGTTACGCCCGACACCGGCTGGTCGCGATTTGTATCACCATGCCCAGTCTATCCTGCGGGCTGTCGGAGAGGCCGAGAACCGCTTCCTGAAAGAACCCCCACTTCGCCTGAGCCTCTATACGGCGCCCGATATTCTGCTTCCCGCGTTTCAGGGGGCGTTCCATGCCCTGCGCACCACTTATCCGACACTGGAAATGCGTTTCGAGCAGGCAGCGGCGGACGCGGAACTTTCTCTGGTCGACAAGGCCTGTTCCCCCAGGAGCCACAAGTACCGGGAACTCTACAGCGAGCCTTATGTACTTGCCGTTGCAAGGTCTCATCCGCTGGCCGGACGCAACAGGATTTCCATGAACGACCTTCAGTCCGTTTCCCTGATCTCCCGCAGGTATTGCCCGAATTATGATGCCCTGCTGGCTGAATTCGCCCTGGCGGGCCTGCCGTTGAACGTTTCAGCTGAAGCTGTCAACGATCAGCAGGTACTGGAATTGGCCGGATTAGGCTTTGGCGCTGCCATCCTTCCAGCCGGTCATTTGAAGATGAAGGATACTTTGACGGGCGTCCCGCTCGACCATGAAGGCCTGGAGCGGCGCAGCGTCGGCATCGCGGTGAAAAAGACAGCATTTGCCGATGAAATGTTCCGCACCTGGATGACGGGCTGGGCAACGCTGCCAATTCGTTTGTGACATTTACGAGAATATCAGGTCTGTAAGCGTTTTTTATTTGACAGATAAATACAAACTGCAAAACTTGCTGAAAGCCAAAGACAAATGGCAATAATACCTTCCATAGAGGCACAGTAAATGTCCGGACGCGCGCACGATGAATCAGGCCAGAAGATAGCATTCGTGCTCATGGAGCGATTTTCCATGAACGCTTTCGCCAGCGTTATCGAACCTGTCAGAATAGCAAATCGCCTTTTGGGAAGAGAGTACTACCAATGGACAACTTATTCGCTTGACGGGAATCCCGTCACGGCGAGCAACGGCTGCGAAGTCGCGGTCAAAAAATCTATTCGCGACCTGCACGATGCCGACATTACACTTTTGTGCACCGGCATCGACGTCGAGCGCCTGCCGCTGGACACGGAACTCGGCAACAAGCTGCGCCGTCTGAACGCAATGGGCCGCACCTTTGGCGCCATCTGCACCGGTGCCTATCTGCTTGCCCGGTATCATCTTCTCGACGGTCGCCGCTGCACCATCCATTGGGAAAACCTGAGATCCCTGCGGGAAGAATTTCCGGATGTCGAAGTAACGTCCGATATCTTTGCGATCGACCGCAACTGTATCACCTGTGCCGGCGGCATGGCGTCGCTCGACATGATGCTGCGCCTGATCGCGATCCAGCATGGTGCCTATCTTGCCCATGAAGTTGCCGAAGTCGCGCTCTACCAGAACATGCGTTCCGGCGAATCTGCGCAGCGCCATGACATCGAGGCCCGGACCGGCATTTCGAATGCCAAGATCCTCGACGCGATCCGGATCATGGATTTGCATATCGAAGACCCGCTGAGCTGCCAGCAACTTGCGATGACGGTCAACCTGTCGCCGCGCCAGCTGGAGCGCCTGTTCCGGCGTCATTTCAACTGCACGCCCGGCCAGTACTACTTGCGCCTGCGCCTTGAAACCGCGCGCGACCTGTTGCGCCGGACCAGCCGCCCGGTGCTGGATGTCGCTTTGGCCTGCGGCTTTGCCTCCACCTCGCATTTCACCAAATGCTACCGCGAGCGCTTCTTGTGCACACCGACGGAGGAACGTCAGTCCTACCAGTGGGCCAACACCAAGACGACATCCGGGGTCGGCACCGCCACCCCCATGCGGCTGATCGCCAAGTAAGACACGACCTGAAAAACCAGTTCTCGAACGCCGCGGTCTTCGCGGCGTTTTTTTGTAGCCCGCCATGGTCAACCAGGACGTAGAGTAGCGAAGATCCGTGATCGGTGAGCCGAGATCTGGCGAAACAAGCCGAAGACGACAGCGAACACAACGTTTCCACTGTCCCGGCTCGCGCTTTGCTTGGCCGGAATGACATTGGAAACGCAAGTCCTTGACCGTGGTCCAAAGCGCCACGAATTCTGCTGGAAAAAGCTAGAGCAGGCGCCAGAGACCCAGTGGAATGAGGTAAAGGCCAAGGGCGAGGATTGCTGCCAGCACGAGCCGGCGGAAACCGGCCTCCGACACTTTCTTGCGCGTGTGCTGTCCAAACCAGACGCCGGACAGGGCCGGTACGACCAGCGCAGCAGAGGCCACCGCTTCCTGGCCTCCCATCAGTCCGAAACCGCCAAGTGAAATGCCGAGCGCCGTCGTCGACAGCAGGAATAGGAGACCCATTGCCTGGATAAGTTCGTCTCGCGTGAGCCCCAGCGCCTGCAGATACATGACACCGGGCACCGTGTAGGACCCCGTCAGTCCCGAAAGGACACCGTTGACCAGCCCGACGACCACTCCAACCGGGACGACCCGGTTTTCCGGAATATGCAGCACCAGCCCTGCAAGCATCGGCACCGCGTAGGAAACCATCAGTATCCCCAGAAGCAGATCGGCAGCACCTTCCGGCAACTGGGTGAGGATGAAGGTTCCGGCGGCGAGCATCACCACGGCTGACACCAGAAACGGCCAGAGACGGGGCAAGAGAACGCGCAGGTAACCACCTGACAGGCTTTGCCAGAGGTTGGTCAGGAATGCCGGCCAGAGGATAAGGACCATCGCCTTTTCGACACCGACAAACACAGTCATCAGGCCAAGCCCGATTGTCGGCAATCCGAAGCCCACAAGCCCCTTGATGAACCCTGCGCTCAGAAACACCAGCACGGCAATCAGTATCAGTCCCGGACCGGCTGCGCCTAAATCCGTCACGCCTTCACCTGTTGCTGCATGGGGTCTCTTGCTTCTTCTATCCGTCGCCCGTGGGCAGAGTGTAGCCTTCGATCAGCTTGTTCAGCTCACCGGATTCACGGCGACGCTGCAGTTCCTCATCAAAGGACTCCAGCATTCTTATACACGGTGTCGCGCGGGAGAACAGGAAATGAACCGTGTTGACAGCCGCAGACCACGGCAGGACCTCGACCTTTCCTTCGACCCCGGCTTCCTGGATCATCATCTCGCCGTCCCGGCGGGCAATGACCAGATAGTCGGCCTTATCCTCTGCCAGCAGGTACATGTTGGTCTTGAAGTCGTCGAAGGGTTGCCGATCGATGGACAGTTTGGCAGCCGCATAGGTCTCGAATTCTTCGCCAAACGATGCCCCGAACGGTGCAACGCCCCTCAGTCCCGCAAGGTCTTCAAGAGATGCAGGGCGAATATCCAGGCTGGTGCGGACAAAGACACCGACATCTTCGTGCATGACCGGCAGACTGACGCCGAACTTGGCGAGCCTTTCGTCAGTCAGATAGGCCCCCGCCAGGACGTCGATCTGCCCATGCTCAAGCAATGTCAAAAGCCGTTTCCACGGCAGATCCGGCCCCATGACCAAAGGCAAATCCAATGCTGAAAAGATTTCAATTGCGAGGTCAGGAAGCACACCATTGAGGCCGACATCGGCTTCCTGGCGCATGGAAATCGGGTACCAGACACTGGAACCGTTCAACTTGACGGAGGAACAGTCATTCGTGTCGGCACGGGCAGCAGAGGACAGTGTCAAAGCCAGGCAAGCAAGACCCGAAACCAGTATTCTCTTTCTCAAATGATTGAAAACACTCATTTTATACCGCTCAAACAAAGCCATGAATGAAGTCAGGCAAATCAGTGAAACTTCTTTTGACTAATCGGTCAATCAAAAAAACACGTTTTACGTGTGCATGCGTTGTATTTGCGGTTTCATTTTGACAACGGCATCTACGGCTCTTGCAAAAATTCACAATAAGATCCCTGCGGTCATTTTCTTTGAAACCTGGAAGATGCTAGCCTTGCCGCATGAGTGCCTCCCCCCTGCCCCGGCTGCCGAATCGTATCGCTCGGCAGCTCTTCCTCGAAAGACACGGCCTTGCATCCGCCCCCAAGGGAACCGGAAAAGGCGATGATCTTGCTGCGGTCATAGACCAGATCGGCTTCGTGCAGCTCGACAGCATCAACACTGTCGCCCGCGCGCACCACATGATCCTGGCTACCCGGCGACCAGCCTACAAGGAAAAGAACCTCAAGCTTCTTGCCGAGCGTGACCGGCATCTGTTCGAGCATTGGACGCACGATGCGTCGGTCATACCGACAGAGTTCTTCCGGCATTGGCGCCTACGCTTCAGCCGGGACAAGGAAAACCTCATCAACAGATGGCGCAACTGGCACCAGAACGAGTTCGAACGGAAATTCGACGAGATTTTGAACAGGATCAGCGACCATGGTCCGGTCACGTCGGCATCTGTTGGTGAAGACGAGCAACGCAGCAATGGCGGCTGGTGGGAATGGCACCCCTCAAAGGCAGCACTCGAGTTCCTGTGGCGCACCGGCGAATTGTCGGTAACCGGCCGGAACGGGTTTCAGAAAGTCTACGACCTGACGGAACGGGTCATTCCGGCGCAACATCTCAATGCTGCTCATGACTTTGAAGAAACGACAGATTGGGCAGCCCGCTCCGCGCTCGACAGGCTGGGCTTTGCGACCTCCGGCGAGATTGCTGCCTTCTGGGACCTGATCACGCCTCAGGAAGCCAAGGACTGGTGCACGGCAGCAAAGGCTGCGGGCACGATTACCGAAATTGAAGTTGAGTGTGTCGATGGATCCTGGCGGAAGGTGTTCGCCTATCCGGAGACGCTGGATACCGTTTCCGAGCTTCCCGAACCGCCTTCGCGGGTGCGGATCCTGTCGCCGTTCGATCCTGCACTTCGCGACCGCAAAAGGGCCGAGCGCCTGTTCGGTTTCTACTACCGGATCGAGATCTTCGTTCCCGAGCCGAAGCGCCAATACGGCTACTACGTCTTCCCTGTCCTGGAAGGCGACCGTTTGATCGGCCGCATCGACATGAAGGCACTCAGGAGCGAGAACAGGCTTCATGTGCGGGCCTACTGGCCGGAACAAGGCATCAGAGCCTCAAAGGGCCGGGAGGCCAAACTACAGGCGGAGCTGGAACGCACCGCCCGCTTTGCCGGCGTTTCCGACATTACCTACGAACCGGATTGGCAACGGACGGCCCTTTAGCCGTCCGCACCACTGTTTCCAGTGCTGGCCGTCATCCGGCCAACACCATGGGTCAATCATGTGGTCAGCTCGCTACCCTTTCCAACAGGTGCTTACGGGCCAGAGCGCGTACCTCTTCGAAAGTCCAGTCCTTCACCAGCATGCCATTACGGTAGACCGTCTGCAACTGATCGGTTCTGCCGCCAACCACTTCGAGACGAACCGCGCTCAGCACGCCGTTTTCCAGGACCGTCGCCTGCCGACCGGCCTTGGAGGCCTTGCCGGGATCGGTCGCCGGGTTCTTGGAGACATCGCGCCAGGTGCCATCAGCGGTTTTCATCGCATTTGCCTTCATGGCAAAGCGCATCGTGTCCCGGTTGACCTGCTGCAACAGTCCCCCGCCCATTCCGACGGCGATGTTGTCGACCGACCAATTGCGACGCACCAGCTCTTCCACCAGTTGCCTGATGGTGTCGAGCTTCATGCCGTCACCCTGAATGACGCGAACCGACGGATGCAACACGCGCGCACCCTTGCTGTTTTCCGAGCCGCCGTAGTGCTGCCAAAGGGTTTCCATAACCTTCAACGGCATTTCGACAGGGTCGCCGGAATCCGGGCGGATGACGACCGTTGCCCCCGATTTCCGCACCTCGTCCTTCAACCGGCCGCACCACAGGTTCTCGACAGCATTGCCGAGATCGTAGCTGTCTGAAACGACCGCCACCAGAGCATTGGGACGGCCAAACTGCACCAGCATGTTCCGGTACGCGTCGACTTCCCGCTCACGGCCCCAACTCGTCATAGTCGAGTGTTCAGCAGCCGGGATGGAAAAGCCCGCCACATCCGCGCCGTACCAGGTCATGGCCGCTTCCAGAGCTTCCATGGTGTCGGTGCCTGCAAAGTTGACCAGATGGGCCATGCCGCCAAGAGCGGCGCTTTCGGCAGAAGATACACCGCGCGCGCCAAAATCGTGCAGCTTGAACGGGATCTGGCTGTCCGGATCGTCGGACGTTTCCAGAAGACCGCGATACAGGATCTCCTTGCACTTGAAAGACAACGTCGCAACCGTCGACGGGTACCAGACCGACCGCAACAAGGCGGTTTCCACCCAGGTCGTCAGCCAGGGCATGCGCTCGTCGGTGTTTTCCACCTGAACCAACGGCACACCACTCGGTGCCAGTGTTCCTTCCGGCAGCGCCTTGATCTCCAGCGGAAACAGGCCACCATGATCTGTCAGGATCTGTTCCCAACCTTCCCGGTTGAAGGGAACGCCATGGGCGGCACAGATCCGATCAGCCGCCGCAATGTCCGATGCCGTGATCGGCTTGAGAAGCACGTCCTTCAGGTAAGTTTGCAGCCCGAAGAACAGGACGCTGTCCGAAAACGGATTTGGCCTTGCTTCCAGGTAAGCAGAAATCCTGCGGGCCTCCGGAGGGTATTGCTTGAAATGCGACTGCTTGTAGCTGTCAGTCGCCAGAAGTGGATTTGTCATTGTGAACTCCTCACGTGACAGGTGCGATTGCCTGCGGGCCTCCCCCGCGGGCGCTGTTACAGGTCCGCCATCAGCTGGATGATGGACCAGTGATCTTCGAAGAACTGCTCGGACTTCAGGTCGCCAAGGCGATGCCAATTGGCTGACCTGGCATCGTCGCCACCCGTGACTGAAAACAGTTCGCGCCGTTCAGGCAGGCGAAACAGAAACGCGTGGGTGATGATGCGGCCACGCAACGACCGGTCAGGATGGTCGAAGACCCTTGTCTTGGTTCCGTCTATGAAAGACGCCAGCATCGCCGGGGGGATTTCTCCCTTGTGGTCGCTGATGGCGGTTTCTTCCTTCAACTCGCGGATCGCGGCATCCTTTATGCTTTCACTGGGATCAAGGAAACCGCCGGGCAGAGCCAGCAATCCCTTGCCGGGAGCCTGGCCGCGCTCGACCAGAAGAATGTTTCCGGACTGGATGACGACGGCATCCACCGTCACGAACGGTCCCCTTCCCCATTGCCCGGGATAGGCATCCAGGTACTCGGCCTCTTCCAGAAGTGCACGAAAGGTCTCCGTCAGAACAAAGGCTTCCAGCCACTCCACCACGCCGGCCGACAGAACCGACCGCGATATGACCGGGATGCGCTGGAACAACTGCCTGCGCACGTCTGTCGACGAGAAGGTGCCGTATTGGCTCGCCAACTGCACATTGCCCCATTCGGGAAACAGCTTGAGATAGTAACTCGTGCGGTCCTTGCCATAGCCTGCAAGCGCGATCTCGATATCCTGCAAGCCATGCAGAACGACACCGCCCTTGTTGTAATCGGCAAGCACGGTTTCATTGACGGCTCGCTGAACCTCGGCGCACCAGGCAGCATCCGAATAGGGATGATCCGAAACAGGCTTCAGGATCAGACGGCCGGTGGTCAGCTCGTGCTTGAACACCTTTGCGAACATTTCTTCGCGTTCGGCGCAAGTGAAGGGATTTCGCGGGCTGCGCGCCTGACCGGAAGACCCGATCAGCACGATCAGCGTATCGACTTGTTCCAGAGCAGATCTGATGACGGCCTCATGGCCGGCATGCAACGGCTGAAAGCGGCCGACAAAAACACCGTAGTGAAATTTGGACATTCGAGCCTCCCTCGAATTTATGGAATGCAGCCGAACTCCTCGGCTGCATCTCATCTAATACTCATTTTGAGCATTAGCAAGAGAATAATGCTCAAAATGAGTATTATTCTCTTGTCGATCCGGAATTTGCCGCAATTACGCCGGTGAGATCCCTGCTTGGCGATATGTCACCCCGGAACCAGGGACCTGTTCAACGCGGTAAAATGGGCGCATAATTTCTCTGTTTCGAATGAATGAAACTTGGGAGAATACGATGACCGTCGAACGCGCCATTCTTCTCGTGGTCGGCCTGCTGATACTTGCGTCGGTATTGCTGGCTGTCTACGTCAATCTCAACTGGCTTTGGCTCACCGGAATTCTCGGCGCCCATCTCGTCCAGGCTTCCTTTACCGGACTTTGCCCGGTGGTGATGGTCCTGAAAAAGCTGGGTTTGCCGCAGAAATCCGGCTTTGCCTGAAACGGTGCAACGCCACCAGGAAAGAAACGCGCGCGAAAAGATCGCCCTCGATCTGATCGAGAGCGATCTTGCGTCACTTGATTGTTGACGTAGCTGCTGAAGTTCCCTTCGCCATTCAGCCGGCTCATGTCCAACTGAGGACTACCTTGCCGGCTTCGCCGGACTTCATGGCAGCAAAACCTTTTTCGAAATCATCGACACCAAACCGGTGCGTGATGACATTGCGCACGTCCAGACCGTTCTGCAGCATGGCAATCATCTTGTACCAGGTCTCGAAAATTTCCCGGCCGTAAACGCCCTTGATCGTGATGGCCTTGAACACGATGCGTGACCAGTCGACGGGCGACTTTCCGGGTGGGATACCAAGCAGTGCGATCCGCCCGCCCATCACGAGGTTCTCGACCATCTGATCGAGCGCTACCTGACTGCCGGACATTTCCAGGCCGACGTCGAAGCCTTCCTTCATGCCGAGTTTCTTCTCGATGCCTTTCAGATCTTCCCGGGCGACATTGACCGGCACCACGTCGGCCACCTTCGTTGCAAGGTCGAGACGCGCCTGATTGATATCGGTGATAACGACATTGCGCGCCCCGACATGACGGGCAACAGCAGCGGCCATGATGCCGATCGGACCGGCTCCGGTGATCAGAACATCCTCTCCAACCAGATCGAAACTGAGTGCGGTATGAACCGCATTGCCGAGCGGGTCGAGAATGGCGCCGATCTCATCGTCGATCTCGTCCGGCAAAGGCACAACATTGAAAGCCGGCAAGCGCAGATATTCTGCAAAGGCACCCTGCTCGTTGACGCCTATGCCGCGGGTTTCCGGATCCAGATGAAACTTGCCCGCGCGAGACTGGCGTGAGTGCCGTCCGATCAGGTGCCCCTCGCCTGAGCATCGCTGTCCGATTTCAAGGTCGGTGACGTTCTTGCCGAGTTCGACAATTTCGCCGGCGAATTCGTGACCGGTGATCATCGGCACCGGCACGGTCTTCGACGCCCAGTCGTCCCAGTTCCAGATGTGAATATCCGTGCCGCAAATGCCGGTTTTATGGATCTTGATCAGAACGTCGTCCGGACCGATTTCCGGCACCGGCGCGCGGGTCATCCAGAGGCCCTCTTTCGGCTCGGACTTGGACAGCGCCTTCATCTGGTTGCTGGTCATGACAGAACCCCCGTCGCCTTGCCGGCCTTTTCGAAGGCTTCCAGGGCGCGGTCCAGATCGGACCGGGTCAAGGCCGCGTTCATCTGCGTGCGAATCCGGGCCTGACCGCGCGGCACCACAGGAAAGAAGAAACCGGAGACATAGACGCCTTCCTCAAACAACTTTGCCGCCATTTCCTGGGCCAACTTTGCCTCGCCCAGCATCACCGGAATGATGGGATGCTCGCCCGGCAGAAGCGTGAAGCCGAGCGCTTCGAGGCCTGCACGCCAATAGCCGGCATTCTCAAAAAGGTTCTTGCGCAGATCGTCACCCTCTTCTACCAGGCGGATGGCCTCAAGACCGCTCATGACCACTGCCGGTGGCAGAGAGTTGGAGAAGAGGTAGGGCCTTGCCCGCTGGCGCAACAGGTCAATAACCGGCTGAGGCCCGGCAATGTAACCACCAATGCCGCCGCCCAGCGCCTTGCCGAGCGTTCCGGTCAGGATGTCGACATCAACCCCGAAATGCGCCGGTGTGCCCTCGCCCTTCGGCCCCATGAAACCGGTCGCGTGGCAATCGTCGACCATCACCACGGCATCATATTGCCTGGCCAGTTCGGTCACCCCCGGCAGGTTGGCCAGATAGCCGTCCATCGAGAAGACACCGTCGGTCGCGATCATGATATGGCGGGCTCCGGCGGCTCGGGCTTCCTTCAGCTTCGCTTCCAGATCCGCCATATCGGAATTGGCGTAGCGATAGCGCTGGGCCTTGCACAGGCGAACACCGTCTATGATCGATGCGTGATTGAGCGCGTCCGATATGATCGCGTCCTCAGGACCGAGCAAAGGCTCGAACAAGCCGCCATTTGCGTCAAAACAGGCCGCGAACAGAATGGAATCGTCCTTGCCGAGAAATTCAGCCAGGCGTTGCTCAAGTTGCCGGTGAATGTCCTGCGTTCCGCAAATGAAGCGCACGGACGCCATGCCGTAACCCTTTGGCTCAAGTGCCTTGCGCGCCGCCTCCTCGAGAGCCGGATGATCGGCCAGACCCAGGTAATTGTTTGCGCAAAGGTTGATAACCTCGCGCCCGCCAACCGTGATCACACCGCCCTGCGGCGAGGTGATCAACCGCTCGCGTTTGTAGAGCCCTTCGGCCTCGATTTCTTTTAGCGTCTCGGAAATATGCGACAGAAAGGCATCGGACACAGGGCTTCCTCCGGCAAAATGGATATTTCCTCCACTATGCCGGATATTTGTCCGGAATAAAAGATTCGATTTCCGGTATCACGGATTCCTGCAACTGCCCTTCTGTAAGATCCAGGCGATCGCATCAGCCTTTCCGGCCAGGAAATATCCGCAGATACTAACGCATAACAGTGACACCCGCCATTCGGAAACCTGCATAGAGCAAGGCAACCCCGGCGCATTTGTTGACGAGACCTACAACCCAGTTCTTCATCTCGCCACGGGTGAGGCGATCCCCCAGAAAGGCATATGCCGTGTAGGATGTCAGGTCGATCAGGAACGTCGTCATGCCCATGATCAGGATCTGCGGAACAATGGGTGCATTGATGTCGAGAAACTGGGGCAAAATGGCTGCGAAATAGAGCAGTGCCTTCGGATTGGCGAATTCGATCACAAATCCCTGGGCGAACAACGCCTTCAGGCTGGACTGCCGCCCGGACCGTTTGACGCGGATTGCGCCTGCCGGCGTGAAGAGTGCGGTCAGACCCAGCCAGACGAGATATCCTACACCAGCCCATTTGATTACCGAGAACACCAGGTTGGAAGCAATGATCAGTGAGGCAATGCCGGTTGCTGAAAGCGCAAAATAAACGGCATTGGCAGACGCAATACCAAAAACGCCACCGAGTGCCCGACGCCCACCATTGGCCGCCCCTTGCGACGCAACGGCCACGGCCGCCGCACCGGGAGAGAAAACCACGACAGCTGTCGTGACAAGAAAGATCAGATAGGTCTCGAACTGCATTGCTTTCTCCTGCGCTCGCCAGATTTGCCGAGAACTGCTGCTTCGCCTAAGCGGCCGCGACAATTTCGATTTCGATCATCCACTCGGGTGTCAGCGTTCGAACCACAATGGCGGTGGTCGGGACGCGTCGGGCGCCCAGTGCCTCCAGTCGTGCGGCCTGGTTCTTTTCGGCATGGTCCGGATCTGAAAGATAACTGGTGACGCGGACGATATTGTCGGTCGTCATATCCGCTTCAGTCAGGATCCGGCGCAGGTTCGCCCAAACCAGATCGAGCTGCTCTTGCAGGCTCTCTGGAGCCCGGCCGATTACATCAAGCCCCATGGTGCCGCTGACGAAGAGCAACCGCCCTGCACCGGTCACTTCCAGGGCATGCACATAATCCGGTGTTGCCGGGTAAATGCCCTTGTCCGGGTTGATTGTCCGCTCCAACAAGTCGAAGATCCTTCTTCCGAAATCTGTTTCGGAAATGACTGTTCAGACGAACACGATTCACCGCAACAAGGATCTGGCCGAATGAAATCAAATAAAGAGACCATTCAGAAAAACAGCACCCCCGGCCGCCCCGTGGACGCATTCGACCGAAGAATATTAAGCGAGCTGGTGCGCAATGCCCGGCAGACCTATGCCGAGATCGGGACCAAGGTCGGGCTGTCCGCACCGGCTGTGCATGACCGGGTAAAGCGGATGATCGCGTCCGGCACCATCTCCTCCACCAACGCCGCCATTGATCCCATGTCTGTCGGCAAACCGTTTCTGGCTTTCGTGCATGTGGATGCCAGCGGATGGGGCAAGAGCGAGCGGATGATGAAGCTGCGGGACTTTCCGGAAGTGGAAGAGCTCCATTCGGTCACGGGCGACTGTTGTGTCATCCTGAAGGTGCGGACGGCCAACGCCGACGCGATGGAACACTTCCTTGCACAGGTCTATGCCCTGCCGGGTGTAAGGGCGACCAGAAGTTATGTGGTGCTGACGACGTATCTCGACCGGCCGGTGCAGGCGGAAGTCACGGAAACCTGGCCTGATGTGCCGCTGCCGGCTGTGTGAATGTCAAGGAAGCGCTCGCGGCCTTCAGAACTTAATCACCATCAGGATCGCCCGAGCCGGGCCGCCAACGGCTGCAATGCAATGGGGCACGTCGGCGGCGTAGCGAGCCGTGTCCCCTTTTCCGATGACACCTTTGGCCACACCGGACGTGACTTCAAGCCGGCCGTCTTCGGCTATCAGTTGCTCCCGCGTTCCACGTTCGTGCGGTTTGCTGTCGAGCTTTCCATCTGCCGCGAATATCAGCTCATAGATTTCGAACCGGCCCGTGTCCTGAGGCGGTGACAGGATGCGGATCTTGCAGCCGTCTCCCGCCCTGTCGAGCGCCGGGGTCTGATGTTCGTGCACGATCTCGACCCGATCCTCGGCTGCCTCCTCCCCCAGAAGACCTGCAAAGTCGACATTCAGGGCCCTGGTCAGATTGAGCAGGGTCGCGACAGTCGGGTTGGACTCCCCGCGCTCGATCTGGCTGACCATGGAGCGGGAAACGCCGGAGAGCTTTTCAACGGCCTCAAGCGAGAGCCCCTGGGCACGCCGCGCTTTCTTGAGGCGGGCCGGCAAACGGGAGAGAATGTCTGAATCTGTCATTGCGGAACTAAAATCCGTTTCGCCAGATATTGCAATTTACTTTTCCCGTCATCCAACTGCCACAAATCATGTAAGCTTTCCCTCGGCCAGGACCTGAAAACAGGAATGGCCATCGTCTTCCGGGGGGAACACATGAAAGCGATACCACGTCTTTATTTTGCCACGGCCGCACTCTTTGCCCTGATCGGCATGGCCTGGGGCATCCACATGTCCGCGACCACTGATCACACACTTGCGCCAGCGCATGGGCATCTCAACCTGATCGGCTTCGTGATGATGGCCGTCTTTGGTGCCTACTACGCCCTTGCACCAAAGGCAGCTGCCTCGCGCCTTGCGCTCATCCACTACGGATTGTCGGTTCTCACCGTCATCGTACTGGTGCCCGGGATCGTATTTGCGATCAACGCCGAAGGGGAAATCATGGCCAAAGCCGGCTCTGTTCTGGCGGTTCTGACCATGCTGGTTTTTCTCGCAACAGTGCTGCGCAACCGCGCCGATTGAATTGCCGTCGCTTCCGGGGCGCATCCTGTCGCTTTCGGAACATTTGCTGCACCGCCCTCTCCCATAGCGTTCCGGCACAAGTCGGGGCGGTGCAAAACCGCATCCGGAAAACAAGAAATCGGAAACGCTTCGGAGAGAGAGAACCCATGGCCAGCGATATTGAAATTGCCCGTGCAGCCAAGATGAAACCCATTCAGGAGATCGGCACACGGCTGAATATTCCCGAAGACTCTCTCCTGCCCTACGGGCGCACCAAGGCCAAGATTTCCGCCGACTACATTGCCAACCTCAATGGCCGCAAGAACGGCAAGCTGATTCTGGTGACGGCGATCAACCCGACCCCGGCCGGCGAAGGCAAGACGACCACAACGGTCGGTCTTGGCGACGGCCTCAACAGGATCGGCAAGAACGCGATGATCTGCCTGCGCGAACCTTCGCTCGGCCCCTGTTTCGGCATGAAGGGCGGCGCAGCCGGCGGCGGCTATGCGCAGGTCGTCCCGATGGAAGACATCAACCTGCATTTCACCGGCGACTTCCACGCCATCACCTCGGCCCACAACCTGCTCGCCGCCCTGATCGAGAACCACATCTACTGGGGCAATGAACTGGGCATCGACATTCGCCGCGTGGTCTGGCGCCGGGTGATGGACATGAACGATCGCGCACTGCGTTCCATCGTCTGTTCGCTTGGTGGCATTGCCAACGGCTTTCCGCGTGAAGCAGGGTTCGACATCACCGTCGCCTCCGAAATCATGGCCATCCTCTGCCTGGCGACCGATCTCGAAGATCTGCAGAAGCGACTCGGCGACATCATCGTTGCCTACCGGCGCGACCGCACGGCGATCACCGCGCGCGAACTGGAAGCAGACGGCGCCATGACCGTGCTGCTGAAAGAAGCAATGCAGCCGAACCTGGTGCAGACGCTGGAAAACAATCCCGCATTCATTCACGGCGGCCCTTTCGCCAACATCGCACACGGCTGCAACTCCGTGGTTGCCACCCAGACAGCCCTGAAGCTGGCCGACTATGTGGTGACGGAAGCTGGCTTTGGCGCAGATCTCGGTGCCGAGAAGTTCTTCGACATCAAATGCCGCAAGGCAGGCCTCAGCCCGGATGCGGTTGTCATCGTCGCCACCATCAAGGCTTTGAAGATGAATGGCGGCGTTGCCAAGGAAGACCTCGGCAACGAGAACGTCGAAGCCGTGAAAAAAGGCTGCGCCAACCTTGGCCGCCACATTGAGAACGTCAAGCAGTTCGGTGTTCCGGCAGTTGTGGCCATCAACCACTTCACAGCAGACACGGAAGCGGAAGTTCAGGCCGTGCGGGATTACTGTGCCGAATTCGGCGTTGAAGCGATCCTGGCGACCCATTGGGCCAACGGCTCCGCAGGTACCGAAGAACTTGCCACCCGTGTTGCAGCCCTTGCCGAAAGCGGCGCGGCGCAGTTCGCACCGCTCTACGACGACAGCCTGTCCCTGTTCGAGAAGATCGAAACCATCGCAAAACGGATCTACCGGGCAGACGAAGTTCTGGCAGACAAGTCTGTGCGCGACCAGCTCAAGCGTTGGGAAGCCGACGGGTTCGGTCATCTGCCGGTCTGTATGGCCAAGACCCAGTATTCCTTCACGACCGACCCGCAGCGCCGAGGCGCCCCGACCGGCCACAGCCTGCCGGTCCGCGAAGTCCGCCTGTCGGCAGGGGCCGGTTTCATCGTAGTGATCTGCGGGGAAATCATGACCATGCCCGGCCTGCCGCGCGTGCCGTCAGCCAACCACATCAAACTGGACGAAAAAGGTCAGATCGAAGGTCTGTTCTGATCATTCAGGATCGATGCCGAATACCAGAAAAGGCGGGTCTCAGGACCTGCCTTTTTTTGTGTGGCGTGCGGTCAACGGTCTCTCAGCCCGCGCCGGAATGACATCGCTTCAAACGCTATACAAGAGGAACTGAAACGGCACGGATGCCATGGTCGAGCCACGCATGAAGAAAGTTGAGATTTCGGCTAGGCAGCGCGGTGTGGATGTCGGCCGAGCAGAACGAGACCGATCGCAGCCAACAACAGGGAAAGGCCCGAGAAGACGGTCCGTGTCTGGTTCCGCACCTGCCAAGGCTCGGAATAGGACCGCCAGAGCATTGCCGCTTCATTCAGGTTTTCCGGGATCGCTGCCTCAGCAAGCTCGAGGTTCATCGGCACGTTGACAAGGAACGTCAGCATGATGCCGCCCAGCGCATAGACGATTGCTCCACCTACAAAGGCGACCCCGGCTGCGCGCCGGCCAGACAACAGGCTGAAGACCCCGGCAAGAGCAAGAACGAAAGGCGTGCCGAAGAAAGGGGGCGCAAAAACGGCGTTCCGGACAGACGCGTTCATGGCCTGCATGGCTGCTATCGCAATGCGAGGGTCAGTGGCATCCAGGCCCCACATGGTTGAGCAGACCCAGGCATAGAAGAAACCGAAGATGGCCCCGGCAAAAACAATCGCCAGGAGACCGGTTCCAAGCGCAAGTCGATACATCCCAAACTCCAAACCGTAATTAAGTGTACGGATTGTAATTTCCGTAACATCGATTACGGTTTTGAGCAAGCTACGGAGAGAACGACATGCGGGCGGAAGCCAGGGAACGACGGAAAGCATCCATAGAAGCGGCGGCGATCGAATTGCTGCTGGATCAGGGCTATGACAACCTGTCGATGCTGGCAGTCGCAAAAAAAGCAAAGGCCTCCAACGAAACGCTCTACCGCTGGTATGGAGACAAGACCGGGTTGTTCAGCGCCCTGGTGGATCGCAATGCAGAAAACATTCGCCAGTCACTTCGAGAGTGTATTGAAAACACCCCGTCTCCCACCGAAGCACTGCGGAACTTCGGCCGACGTCTCCTGGGCGTTCTTTCGAACCCGGCCGCGATCGCTCTCAACCGTGCAGCTGCCGCCGACACGACCGGCACGCTTGGAACTGCCCTAGCGCAAAGCGGTCGCGACGCGATCAGGCCGCTCGTAACCGACCTTGTCGCGAAGGTTCAGGGCGACGGACTGCTGACAGGCCTTGAAACGGAAACCGCGGCGGAAATCTATCTGTCCCTGCTGATCGGCGATCTTCAAATCCGGCTGGTGACACGCGCCGTGGCTGAATGGTCGGAAAACGACATCGACGCCCGTGCGGAAACCGCCTGGCAGGGCGTGAAGCTTCTTTCGGCAGGCAGCGCCACTGCCTTCTCGTAAGTTTAGACAGCTACAAACATTTCCCGTCAGCGCACAAAATTGACGTTGAACGGCCTGGCTTGATTTCCCTGTCGCGTAAACGACTAGCCGTGTCGCTTTGGAGATATCGGCGAATCCGGCTTGAGGCATAAGGTTTTGCACTAAGTTGATGGCCCGTTGTGCCTGGTTGGAGCTGCCCATGTCTGACGAAGACGATATTGATCTCGCCTCCCTTTCTGACGACGAACTTGTCGAGCAGATGCATGACGACCTCTACGACGGTCTTCAGGAAGAAATCACGGATGCCGTGAACATCCTTCTGGAACGCGGCTGGGTACCTTACGACATCCTGACCAAGGCCCTTGTCGAAGGCATGCGGATCGTCGGCGTCGACTTCCGCGATGGCATCCTGTTCGTTCCCGAAGTGCTGCTTTCCGCCAACGCCATGAAAGCCGGCATGGGCATCCTGCGTCCGCTGCTGGCGGAAACCGGTGCGCCGAAGGTTGGCAAGATGGTCATTGGCACCGTGAAGGGCGACATCCACGACATCGGCAAGAACCTTGTCTCGATGATGATGGAAGGCGCCGGCTTTGAAGTGATCGACATCGGCATCAACAACCCTGTCGAAAACTACCTTGCGGCCATTGAAGAGCACCAGCCGGACATTCTCGGCATGTCAGCTCTACTGACCACCACCATGCCCTACATGAAAGTCGTGATCGACGAAATGAAGGCCAAGGGCATCCGGGACGATTATATCGTGCTCGTTGGCGGTGCACCGCTGAACGAGGAATTCGGCGAAGCCGTCGGTGCTGACGGTTATTGCCGCGACGCGGCCGTTGCTGTGGAAATGGCGAAAGATCTGATCGCTCGCCGCCACAACATGCTGGCCAACAAGGGCTGACGGCAATGTTCAAGGAGGCTGCCGAAATGTTGGTGGGCGAGCCTCTCTTTCCGGTTGAAACGGATGGGAGCGCGGACGACAAGGCCGGCCGCGTTCTTGTTATTGCCTGCGGGGCTCTGGCACGCGAAATCGTTGCCATCCGAGAAAAGAACCGCCTCGATCATCTCGACATCACATGCCTTCCGGCGAAGCTTCACAACTCGCCGGAAAAGATCCCTGATGAAGTCCGCCGGGCCATCCTCAAGAATGCGGACACCTATTCCGACATTCTGATTGCCTACGGCGATTGCGGAACCGGTGGCCTGCTCGACAAGGTGCTGGAAGAAACCGGCGCGAGACGCATCGATGGCGCACACTGCTATGCCTTCTTCACGGGGATAGACGAATTCGACCAGATGGAAGACGACCAGCTCGGCACCTTCTACCTGACCGACTTCCTGGCCCGTCACTTCCAGACCATGGTCATCGAACCGCTCGGCCTCGACTGGCACCCGCATTTGCGGGACATGTATTTCGCTCATTACACCCGTGTTCTTTACCTTGCGCAGACCGATGACCCTGCCCTTGAGGATGCGGCGCGGCGCGCGGCAGACCGGCTGGGTCTGCCGTTTGAAATGCGCCGAACCGGGTATGGATTGCTTCAGCCGTTTCTGGACAAGGGCCAGGCGGACTGAGCGTCGCAAAATAGCATCCGGACAAGTCGGTTTTTCACGTGATGATGCCGCTATCAGGCGTCCTGGATCAGCCAGCTTCCGGCAAACATGTTTCTCAGGAGGAAAGTCCGAGAATGGCGCAGAAAATCATCGTTTATTGGCGGGACATCCCGGCACAGATCCTGGTGAAACAGGGGCGCAAATCCGCCCGACGGGAACTGCCGGCCATGTTCATGGAAGCCATTGATGCCTGCGCGATGCGGATCGGAGCGAAGGACAGCGACGCCTACATGGCGGAGTGGCGCCGGACAGACCCGGTCTCCGTCACGGACGACCTGGAAACGGAAGCGGACGCAGCCCTGACCGACCTGGTCTCGGCCTATCCGAAAGAGAGACTGAAAACCCTGCTCGCAAATGGAGGCTCGGAACATGACTGATCAGCGCCTGTTGGCCAATGGGCGGCTTCCCGCCTCTACCGAAATGTCTCCCAAGCAGGTGGTCGAAAAGACCGAGCTTCTGGAATTTATTCCGGCGGGCACGCAGGTCTATGTCACGGATCTGGGCAACTGCTCGGAAGACATGATCGTCGATGCCGCCCGCATCCTGCGCGACAACAAGCTGACCGCCGTTCCGCATATGGCGGCCCGCCGGTACGCCAGCCGTGAGGACTTCGAGCGCCGCATCACGCGTCTGACCCAGGAAGCAGGTGCGACCGAGGTTCTGGCCATTGCCGGTGAAGCAGAAAAAGCCGGCCCCCTCACCTCATCCGTCGCCCTTCTGGAGACGGGCCTCTTCGACAAGCTCGGCATCAAGAAGATCGCCGTTGCAGGTCACCCGGAAGGCGCACCGGACATCAAGCCGGACGTCATCAAGAGCTTCCTGCAGCGCAAGCACGAACTTGCCTGCGAAAGCGATGCGGAATTCCGCATTGTCACCCAGTTCGGGTTCGATCCGCACCGCGTCAGCCTGTGGCTGGACGAGCTGCGCGAATGGGGCAACGAGTTCCCGGTCCATGTCGGCGTTGCCGGTCCGGCAAAGATGACGACCCTGCTGAAATATGCCGCTTTTGCCGGTGTTGAAAATTCCTTCAACTTCCTGAAGAAGCGCGGCGGTGCCGTCGTCTCCATGCTGTCGGGCTACGATCCTGACACGATGGTCGATCCGCTGGAGACCCGCGTCACCAGCCAGTCGAACACCCAATTGGCCCAGATTCACGCCTATCCCTTCGGCGGTATCCAGAAAACCGCCGAGTGGCTGCACAGCCGCGGGAGCTGGTCTTTTCAAACCTCGTCTTCAATCCTGACTGCCAATGAGAGCGCATAAATGACCCGCACTGTTGTCGCGTCCGCCACCAAGGAAATCGTTATCGGTTTCGATCAGCCGTTCTGCGTGATCGGCGAGCGGATCAACCCGACCGGCCGCAAGAAGCTGGCGGCGGAAATGGCCGAAGGCAACTTCGAAACCGTCAAGGCCGATGCGCTGGCCCAGGTGGCTGCAGGCGCGACCATGCTTGACGTCAACGCAGGCGTGACAGCGGTCAACCCGAATGAGACCGAACCGCCCCTCCTCGTCAAAACTCTTGAGATAGTTCAAGAGCTTGTCGACGTTCCCTTGTCTATCGATTCATCCGTGACCGCCGCCATCGAGGCCGGCCTTGCGGTTGCCAAGGGCCGTCCGCTGGTCAACTCCGTGACCGGTGAAGAAGAGAAGCTGGAAGCGATCCTGCCGCTGATCAAGAAATACAACGTGCCGGTGGTGGCGATCTCGAACGACGAGACCGGTATCTCCGAAGATCCGGACGTTCGTTTCGAAGTCGCCAGGAAGATCGTTCAGCATGCTGCCGACTATGGCATTCCCGCACACGATATTGTCGTGGATCCGCTAGTGATGCCGATCGGCGCCATGGGCACCGCAGGTCAGCAGGTGTTCCGGTTGCTGCGCCGTCTGCGTGAAGAGCTGAAGGTCAACACGACCTGCGGCCTTTCCAACATCTCCTTCGGCCTGCCGCATCGCCACGGCATCAATGCCGGGTTCATTCCGATGGTCATCGGTGCCGGCATGACCTCCGCGATCATGAACCCGTGCCGCCCGCAGGAAATGGAAGCCGTACGTGCGGCGAACGTGCTCAACGGCACTGATCCGAACTGCTCGGAATGGATCATGACCTACCGTGATCACCAGCCTGCCGCTGCAGGTGCGGTTGCAGCACCTGGTGAAGGTGGTGCGTCTGCAGGCGGTCGTCGCCGCGGTGGACGCGCGGCCCGTCGGTCCGCCGGCTGAGCCCAGATGTCATAACACGTTTGCGGTTCTCTCCCCTTCCGCAAACAGGGTGGCTTTCACCAGTTTCAGGATGGAATCTCCACCCCAATCCCCTCCCCTTACTGGGGAGGGGTTTTGCGTGTCGAGGGACACGTTTCAAATCGCGGGATCCGCGTCATTTTCACGATGGCTCCGGCTTTCGCAGTTTAGATAAAAACTCCCTCCTCCTTGTGAGTGAAGGGTCAAGGGTGGGCTTCGTCCCCGTAGTGTTTCAAAACCGGTAGTGGCAGATCGCAGACATGACCGAGACCGTCAAACAAGCCAAAGTCGTTTTCCAACCCAGCGGGCGCCGTGGAACCTTTCCTGTCGGCACGCCCCTGCTCGACGCTGCCCGCTCGCTCGGTGTCTATGTGGAGTCGGTATGTGGCGGGCGCGGCATTTGCGGGCGCTGCCAAATTTCGATCTCGGAAGGCACTTTCGCCAAGGAAAACCTGACCAGCGCAGCTGAAAACCTGGAAGGTGCCACCGAAGCGGAAACCCGCTACGCGACCTTGCGCAAACTGCCCGCCGACCGGCGCCTTTCCTGTCAGGCAAAAATCCTGGGCGATCTGGTTATCGATGTCCCGACCGATGCCCAGACCAACCGTCAGGTTGTGCGCAAGCGCGCGGAAGCCCGCAACATCGAAGCCGACAGCCCGATCTCGCTGGTATCCGTCTCGATCGCCGAACCGGACATGGAAACGCCGCGCGGCGATATCGACCGGCTGCGAGAGGCGCTGATTGCCGAGACCGGCATTGCCGACCTCACGATCGACCCGGTGCTGCTGCCACGGGTCCAGACGATCCTGCGCAAGGGCAATTGGCAGGTAACTGCGGCAATCCACGAAGACAGAGGCGTGCTGCCGACACTCGTGGCGCTCTGGCCCGGAGAAAAACCTGCCGTCTACGGCCTTGCCGTCGACATTGGCTCCACCACCATCGCAGCCCACCTTTGCAATCTTCAGAACGGGCGCACAGTCTCGTCCGCAGGCACCTCCAACCCGCAGATCCGCTTTGGCGAGGATCTGATGTCGCGGGTGTCCTATGTCCAGATGAACCCGTCCAAGCTGCCGGATCTGACAAAGGCCGTGCGCGATGCCATCAACGCGCTGATCGGCAAACTGGTCGGCGATGTCGGCGCAGAACGCACGGATGTGCTTGATGCGACCTTTGTCGGTAACCCGGTCATGCATCATCTGTTCCTCGGTATCGATCCGGTGGAACTTGGCGGCGCTCCCTTCGCGCTCGCAGCCTCCGACGCCATGATTTTGAACGCGCGCGATCTGGATCTGGAACTGAACCCGGGAGCACGTGTCTACATGCTGCCCTGCATCGCCGGCCATGTGGGTGCCGATGCAGCTGCTGCAACGCTTGCAGAAAGCCCTTACAAGCTCGACGAGATAACGCTGCTTGTCGATGTCGGTACCAATGCGGAAATCGTGCTGGGTAACCGGAACCGGCTGTTGGCAGCGTCCTCTCCGACCGGCCCTGCGTTCGAAGGCGCCGAAATCTCGTCCGGCCAGCGCGCGGCACCAGGTGCAATCGAACGCATCCGCATCGACAAGGAAACGCTTGAGCCTCGCTTCAAGGTGATTGGTGTCGACGAATGGTCGGATGAAGAAGGCTTTGCCGAAAAGGTCGACACTGTCGGCGTTACCGGCATTTGCGGCTCCGGCATTATCGAGGCCGTTGCCGAGATGTATCTGGCGGGCCTCATCACGGAAGACGGTGTTATCGACGGCTCGATGGCGGAACGGACATCGCGCGTGAAATCCACCGGCCGGACCTTCTCCTATCTGATTGCAGACGACGGGGTCGAAATATCGATCCTGCAGACGGACATTCGCGCGATCCAGCTCGCCAAGGGTGCGCTTTATGCCGGTGTCAAACTTCTGCAGGACAAACTCGGCACCTATGATCTGGACCGCATTCGCCTTGCGGGGGCCTTCGGCAGCTACATCGACCCAAAGTACGCGATGATCCTTGGCCTTATTCCCGATTGCCCGCTGGAGGGTGTCTCCGGCGTCGGCAACGCTGCCGGGACAGGCGCCCGGATGGCTTTGCTCAACCGCGGCTACAGGCGCGAAATCGAGCAGACGGTGCGCGATATCGAAAAGATCGAGACAGCTCTGGAACCCAAGTTCCAGGAGCATTTCGTCAATGCAATGGCCTTGCCAAACAAGGTCGATCAATTCCCCCACCTTCGAGCTGCCGTCGAATTGCCGGTACGCAAGGAGGCTGACGCGGGGTCGGATGCAGCCGGCGGAGAGCGCAGGCGGAGACGCCGCCGGGGTTGACGGTGTCGTTCCTTCGGCTAGCAAGCATGAACGGGCGGCAGATTTGCACTGCCGCTACTGATCCCAGAAATACTGCTCACGCATACGCCGCCAGATCTTTTCTCCCACGAGGCAGTCATATGGCTCTTCGAAGGTGAATTGGGCCGGGATGACTTGTGGCTCGGGCGGCTTGACGCCTCCGATCTCGAGGATCAGCTTGCGACGAACGGCTTCGGGAAACTGTTCCCAGTCGTTCACCGGTATGACGAAGCTGGCGGGCCCGCCGATGACGCAGCGCTGATAATAGACGTCCAGGTCCGGAATGTTGAACTGGAAGCCCATGCCACCAGTAGTCATCAGCGGCAATCCATTGATCACCAGACCGGCCTCCACGGCGGCATCGCGTGCCTGAACCACAGGTGCTCCCTGGTTGTTGGGACCATCCCCTGAAATGTCGATCACGCGGCGGTCTGCCTTGAAAGGTGCATCGGCGAGGAGGGCCGAAGCATGCCAGATTGCGCCGGAAATCGAGGTTCGGCGCTGACCGTAGGTGCTGTCTGCCAGAACCTTGTCGGCGAACTCCTGGGCATCTTCCACGCCCTCGATCACCGACCACCCGACAATTTCGCGCGCATGGCTTTCGTTGGCCCATTCGAACATCATGAGAGCGATCCGGCCGTGAGCCCCGTACCCGATCGCCCGCACCACTTCCGGGCTGGCGATGGCGGCAGCATATCCGCGGCGCTGGATCTGGAGTTCTTCAGGCGACATGGAGCGGGAGACATCGACAGCAAGGACCAGAGCGACATCGACCTGTTCCTGCGCAAGCGCGGGACCGAGAGGTGCCAGCAGCAAGGCGACTGCACCTGCAAGTGAGCGGACTTCGGAAAGCCTCCACATGCCGAAAGGATAACCGAAACCGAAAGAACCGCCAGCGACTTGACGCATCGTCAGATAAACCATCTGTGATCGGCGGCAGCCACCAGCCGATCGGACACTTTCGCCGCCCTGCCCGCGTCGGCTATAACATCGGCAAAGCAAATCTTCAGGGAGCGTTCCATGTCTGAAACCGCCGCAAATGACGAGATCCAGAAACCGATGCTCGCAACGCTTCTTCATGAAGGCGTTTACCGGATCGTAATGCAGCGGCCGGAGCGGATGAACGCTCTTTCGAGCGAGATGATGACCGCTCTAGCCGGTGAACTTCGGAAGGCGGCCGAGGATCCTGCAGTGCGTGTTGTCCTGCTCGGTGCGGAAGGCAAGGTCTTCTGCGCTGGCCACGACCTGAAGGAACTAACCGCTGCGCGCGGTGAAGCGGACGGCGGGAAAGCCACCTACGAGCGGATCATGCGCCAGTGTTCGGACCTGATGCAGCAGATTGTGCGCCTGCCCAAGCCGGTGATCGCCGTGGTAACAGGTGTTGCGACCGCTGCCGGTTGCCAACTGGTTGCCTCCTGCGACCTTGCCATCGCTACCGACACGGCCACCTTCTGCACGCCAGGCGTCAATATCGGCCTCTTCTGCTCGACACCAATGGTTGCACTCTCGCGCAATGTTGCACCTAAACAGGCCATGGAGATGCTTCTGACCGGTGAAAGCATCGACGCATCCACCGCGAAGGATTTCGGCCTGATCAACCGCATCGTCCCGCGTGACTACCTGGAGCAGGTCGTCCAGAAATACGCGGAATCGATCGCCTCCAAGTCTGCCAAGACCGTGAAGATCGGCAAGGAAGCCTTTTACCGTCAGCTGGAAATGCCGTTGTCGGAAGCCTATGATTTCGCGGCACAAACCATGGTCGAGAACATGATGGCCCGGGATGCGGAAGAAGGCATCAACGCCTTTCTGCAAAAACGCAAACCAGAATGGACGGACAGCTGATCCGCCCTGCCGTTTGGAGGCAACAAGGATAAGACATGCCTGAAGCCGGTTATTCCGGACGTCCGCTGTCCGCAAAACTGGGGCTGAAACCGGGAATGATCTGCTGGCGTCACCGGATGCCGGAAGACATTTCCGCCTTGCTGCAGACACAGGCCCCTGGCGCGGTCATTCGTGCCGCGCCGGAACCGGGTGTTGAGTGCGCTCATGTGTTTGTCACCGAACGGGTTGAGCTGACTGGACTACTGGAAACCTTGCGGGTCCTGTTGGCCCCGGATGGCATGATCTGGGTTTCCTGGCCCAAGAAGGCCAGCAAGCTACCGACCGACGTCACCGAAGACACCATCCGCGAGCTTTGCCTGCCGATCGGGCTTGTGGACGTAAAGGTTTGTGCCGTTGACGGCATCTGGTCCGGTTTGAAACTGATGATCCGCAAGGAATTCAGGAAAGAACAGGCGGCAAAGCTGGCCTGAGTGTCGACTGTCAACTCACCGTATTACCACTGCAGTCCCATATCATTTCAGCGGCAGGAAAATATCGGTTTGCGCTTCATGCTCCGGAACATCCGGAAAGAAGCTGAGGCGTTGAACGAACAGCGGAAAGTCCCGCAGCTCCTCGCCACTTCGTGGCAGCCAGTCGCGATAAAGGGCGCGGATTGTTTCTTCAGCCAAGTCGAGTGGACCGGAATGCCTGATTACGGCGCAGCGTCCTGCAGGCAACGTTGCGGCTACCACGCCCTCCGCATTCTCTTTGAACTGTCCCGATACAGCGCAGCAAATGCCGAACCGGTATTCTTCAGGCAGCGCCGTTCTGGGATCGTCAAAGAGTATATTGAACGTCGCGCTTCTGGAGGGAGGGCTTGCATTTGCCTTGCGCCAGGCAATGAAGCGTCTGACGGATGCGGGCACCTCTTGCGGTGACCCGCGATGCTCAAGCAGGGCGACGGGTGTTTCAGGAAAATCGATGATCCGGACGGCCGAGACATCAAGGTGCTGATCCGACATGAACTGTCCTTTCAAATTCAGCAATGGGTCATAGGTTCTGTGCCAGACAGACCAGTCGGGCGTTGATCGGAAAGCCGACGGGCTTTGCCCAAAATCTCGTTTGAACGCACGTGAGAAGCTCTCGAGATTTTCGTAGCCCGCATCGTAGGCAATCTCAGTGACCGGCAGCTCCACCCTGAAAGCGAGCTGCTGTCCTGCGCGTTTCAGCTTCAGGAGCCGCCGGTATTCTGCAACTCCGAGGCCAAAGAAGGCCGAGAACTGGCGCTGAAAGTGAAACTTCGAATAGGCGGCCACCCCCGCAAGCGCAGGAACATCAAGCGGACCGTCCAGCGACCGGTCGATCGTTTCCAGCACCTTTTGGAACCGCTTTTTCAACTCACTCATAAAACGCCGTCTTCCGTATGCCTGTTTAGCCTCTCCCGTTTACCGGTGAGCCGCTTATCGCGCCTGACCGCCCCTGCGCAGTTTCACAATTCTTCGAGGCGGACCGGTCTGCGGCAGAAGGCCCCTTGCAGGCAGGTGTCATTTCGCATTGGATAGCGCGACAAATCTGAGGATCTCCATTCCATGAATCACGACACTTATCCGGACGCCTACATCAAGGGTATTCTCGACGAGGTGAAAACCGTCGCCATGATCGGCGCGAGTGCCAACAATGTCCGGCCGTCCTATTTCGTGCTGAAATACCTTTTGTCCAAGGGATACGAGGTCTGGCCCATCAATCCCGGTCAGGCAGGCAAGGAGATCCTGGGACAGAAGGTCTATTCCTCGCTCGACGAATTGCCTGCGGTTCCCGACATGATCGACATCTTTCGCAATTCCGAAGCGGCAGGCGTAATCGTCGACGACGTTATTGCCAGCGGCAAGTTGCCCAAGGTCATCTGGATGCAATTGACCGTGCGCCACGACGAAGCAGCAGCAAGAGCCGAAGCTGCCGGTATCAAGATGGTGATGAACCGCTGCCCCAAGATAGAGTATGGTCGGCTGTCAGGTGAAATCGGATGGGCAGGTGTCAACTCGCGCACGCTTTCCTCCAAGCGCCCTGCTCTGAAAGCAGGGTTTCAGCATCGCGGGCTTTCTGGGGAAAAAGACAGCTAATTTTCCCCATTGCATCAGCTTCGCACAATGCTCGCCGGATAGCTCGTTAGTCGAGATACCGCCGTCCGGAAGCCAACCGGATGCCATCAGTAGCGTGAGGCAGCATGACTCAGGACCCGACCCTGTTTACCGCATTTGAATGGGTTCTCATGGCTATGGCAGCTTTGGTTGCCTTGCTGCTGTTCGCATTCGTGCACAAGGCCGAACACGGATCCCCCTTCGCCCACCGTGACGAGACCTGGGCACGAGAGCAGGCCCAGTCCGGTGAGCGGGAACAGAAGGGCGGCTGAACCGAAATCAATGTATACACCCCCACTTCTACCCCTGCGTGTTTCTGCTATACTTCGGGACTTCAGGGATGGGGTTTTGATCTGCGTTTAGGCGAATTTGCGCCTTTAACGACAGATACATGGGGGCAATACTAATGATATTCGCGCTCGCGACTGTCGCGTTCGTCGTCTGTATCGCGGTACTGATTCATCTGCAGAAACCATCTGCAAACGGCCCGCGCGCAACCAGGCGCACGAAAGATGATACAACCGACAAAAGCTGACAATTTTAAGTTCAATTTATAAGAGCTTTCGCTCAATTTGCTCCGAATGCCGATGAATTTCTTTCCACTTTCTCCATAAGAGATCGTTAACCTTTTGCCTTGCATCCAAGTTTTCGAACCGGGAGGAAGGCCGCTGTGTTTGCAGTCTTCGGAGATACGACATTTCTGGCATGGAGCCTGCCACTGCTGGCGGCGGCACTGCTTTTTGGTGTCTATTTCGGTGTGAAGCTGGAGAACCGGAAGAACCCTTCCGACCAATAGGCAGACATGCCTCACCCTGGCAGGAGACAAAGGCCACCAATCCTGCCTAACGCTTTGACATACATAATTTCCTTTAGATCACAAAACCGCAAAATCGTTCTTTGACCTGCCCTGCTCCTTCGGTCAAACTGGCCGCCAATCCAACAGGGAGGTCTTTTAATGAGCGAAAATATTCCAGGTTTTTCCACTCTCGCGATTCACGCTGGCGCAGCGCCGGATCCTTCGACAGGCGCGCGGGCGACACCGATTTACCAGACGACCTCGTTCGTTTTCGACGATGTCGATCACGCCGCTTCCCTGTTCGGGCTGCAGGCCTTCGGCAACATTTACACACGCATCACCAATCCGACGACGGCTGTTCTGGAGGAGCGCGTTGCAGCGCTTGAAGGCGGTACCGCCGCACTTGCGACAGCTTCCGGTCATTCGGCTCAGCTTCTGTGCTTCCATACCTTGATGCAGCCCGGCGACAACATCGTGGCCGCAAACAAGCTCTATGGCGGCTCCATCAACCAGCTGAACCACTCCTTCAAGAGCTTCGGTTGGGGCGTGAAGTGGGCCGACCCTGCGGACATGTCGTCCTTCGAAGCGGCGATTGACGACCGCACGCGCGCGATCTTCATCGAGAGCCTGGCCAATCCCGGCGGAATCGTTGTCGACATCGAGGCGATTGCGGCAATTGCAAAGGCAAAGGGTGTGCCGCTGGTGGTCGATAACACCATGGCAACGCCATACCTGTGCCGGCCGATCGAACACGGTGCTGATATCGTTCTGCACTCGCTGACCAAATTCATGGGCGGTCACGGCAATTCCATGGGCGGCATCATCGTCGACGGCGGCAGCTTTGACTGGTCTGCCAGCGGCAACTATCCGCTGCTGTCCCAGCCCCGGCCGGAATACCAGGGTATCGTCCTGCACGAGACCTTCGGCAACTTCGCCTTTGCCATTGCCTGCCGTGTGCTTGGTCTGCGCGACCTCGGACCGGCCATCTCGCCCTTCAACGCTTTCATGATCCTGACCGGCATCGAAACCCTGCCGCTGCGCATGCAGCGTCACTCGGACAATGCCAAGAAAGTCGCGCTTCACCTCGCGGCCCACGACAAGGTCAAATGGGTGTCCTACGCAGCCCTGCCGGAAGACAAGCACCACGCCCTGCAACAGAAGTACATGCCAAAAGGCGCCGGTGCCGTGTTCACCTTCGGCGTTGAGGGCGGTTATGACACAGGCGTCGCCCTGGTGAGCAAGGTGGAACTGTTCTCACACCTGGCCAACATCGGTGACACGCGCAGTCTGATCATCCATCCCGCGTCCACCACACACCGGCAGCTTTCGGATGAACAGAAGACCGCGGCCGGTGCGGGCCCGGATGTGGTGCGTATTTCGGTCGGCCTGGAAGATGTCGATGACATCATCGCCGATCTCGATCAGGCTCTTTCCGGCTAAGAGGCACCAGCTGAACAAACGAAAAGCCCGCCAATCGGCGGGCTTTTTTGCCTGTACACTCGATCGGGCCCCGAGGCCGTAAGCGCAGCGGAAATTCTGGATCGGAGAGCCGCAGCGTTCGGAGCGAAGTGCTTCCACGCGGCTGCCCGTTTCCCCAACAGTTGAGATTTCCGGAGCCTAGCTGCGAATGGCGAAAGGCCCTTTCAGCATGGCCACATAGTCAACCGCAGCCGCCAGGACGATAACCGCGAAGCCCTGATGCACCAGAGCGATGGACAGCGGCACGTGCCACAGCAACGTCAGAATACCGAAGATCGCCTGCAGCAACAGGAAGCCCCCAACATGGGCGCCTGCCCGGCGCAGCTCCTTGCGGCGGCTCACGCGGAAGGTACTCCAGGCCAGCGCCACACCGGTGAACACCAGCACATAGGCCGTCATGCGATGCTGGAATTGAACCGTCATCACGTTTTCAAAGAAATTCAGCCAGATAGGCTGGATGGCAAGCATGCCGCGCGGAATGAACTGGCCATCCATGAGTGGCCATGTGTTGAAGGTCAATCCGGCGTTCAACCCGGCGACGAGACCTCCCAGGAACATCTGAACAAAGACAAGGAAAAGAACCAGTTTGCCCAGCCCTGCGAGCCGCTCCTGCTCCTGAATTTCGGGTTCGGGCAAGGGGCTCAGCCGCCGGGCAATCCAGAAAAGATAGGCAAAAATGAAAAGTGCGAGCGTCAGGTGTGTGGCCAGCCGGTACTGACTGACATCCACCCGATCCACCAGACCGGATGCCACCATCCACCAACCGACAAAGCCCTGCAAACCGCCAAGTGCCAGGCCGACAAGCAATCTCGGCTTCAGCCAGGGCTCTATCCTGCCGGTTGCCCAGAACGCCACCATGGGAACAAAAAACGCAACACCAATGAAGCGCCCCAGCAGCCGGTGCGCCCATTCCCACCAGAAGATGAACTTGAACTCGTCAAGGCTCATGCCTTTGTTGATGAGCTGATATTCCGGAATCTGGCGATATTTTTCCAGCTCCTCTTCCCACTCCGCTTCGCTGAGCGGGGGAATGACGCCGTGGATGGGTTTCCACTCGGTGATAGACAGACCGGATTCGGTCAGACGTGTCGCGCCGCCGACGACGACCATGGCCAGGATCAGCGCACAAACGAAGTAGAGCCACCATCGGATCAGGGCCCTGTTCTGTCGCAATCTCTGCAATTTGGCCGGAAGCATCTGTTCGTTCTTCACACCTTCTGCAATCGCAATCATGAGCCGCTTCCGGAAATTCTTATCGTGAGTTTGACCTTTGGCTTGCGGAGATATAGGTGCAGGAGCAAGACGGCAAGCGGTCCGGGACGTTTTGCGGCAAAAGGTCCCTCATCGCGCGGATTCACACACGGTCAACGGACACGCCCGACAATGGTTCCCTCGTTTCGCAAGTTTATCGGCATGGTGCTGCTGGTTGTTTTTGTGGTGGTCTACGCCCTCACCGCGATGGTGATCGGCGACCTGACATTGCAGCAGTCCTCGAACCTGGTCCGCTTCATCTACTTCGGCATCGCAGGTCTGGCCTGGGTTATCCCGGCAGGCGCGATTATCTGGTGGATGGAAAGAGGCGGGAAAAGCCGGACCTGACACCAAACCCGTTGGCAGCCCACCGGGCAACCCGGTAAAGCGCAAAGGGCGCCCCCGTCAGGTACTGGTCGACGACAGCCGGGTCTTGAAACCGTCCGTTCAGGGAGACGCGTGGCAGCATCATCGGGTCGCGCGCGTTCACGGATTGAAGCACACCGGGAAGCGTCGTCACAGACGAGGCAAAACCGATCTCCCGCAAGATATCCGCATCGCGCGGTGTAACCGCGTGTGATTTTCCATACGGATAGGCAAAGTGCTTCGGCCTGCGGCCGAGTTCTTTCTCCAGCCGCTCAAGGCCCCTGGTCACGTCTTCACAGGCGGCATCTGCGTTCAACCGCGCCATGGCAAAATGATCGTGGGTGTGGGCACCAATGGTAACCAGCGGATCGCCAGCCAGTTGGCGGGTCTCGTCCCACGTCATCATCTGCGCATCCGCCAGGGCTTTCAGGTCGACGCCGTATCTTTCAGCAAGTGCCCGGATGATCTTTCGCTGATCTCCTTCGCCGACCTCCAGTGTCAGATGATCGACGATCTTTTCGAAACACGCGTTTTTTTCTGCAAGTGTTCTGCACGGGATGCCGGCTGAATTGCCTGCCGCTGTGAAGACCACTTCATCGTTGTCTGCGATGATCTTCTCAAGGGCCAGCCACCACAGTTCGCTGGTCCGGTCGATCAGCCCGGTTGTGACGAACACGGTGAAAGGAGCTTCCAGTTCCTTCAATATCGGGTAGGCGACAGACAGATTGTCCCGGTACCCGTCATCGAAGGTCAGAACTGCATAACGGCGGTGCCCGTAACCGGACTTGAGCAGGTCGACGGCTTCATCCATCGATATGATTTCATAGCCATTTGCCCTAATCCGCTCGACCGCGAGCTTCAGAAATTCGGGCGTGATTTCCAGGTGACGGTTCGGCTGGAAAGCATCGGAGCGGGCCGACCGGACATGGTGCATCATAAACACGGCACCACAGCCCTGGGTAAACGGTGCCAGCATACGGCCAAGCCCCGTTCCCTTAAGTACACTGAATGCGCGTGTTACCGTCTTGTGCCGCATGCCCATGTGGCCGAAATGCCCACCTTGCTAGAATGTGCCAGTTAGGCACGGTTTCTTTAACAATTATTGCTAAATCTATCGAGACTTAGCTTGATCTGCCAGCGCGACGTCCTGTCTTTCCTTCATGTTCGTTCAAAATGGTTTATCCGATTTTCAATAACCGTTTCAGCCTGTCTTTCACGCGCCCTGGTGCGAGGTGAGCACTGTGTCCTCAACAGACCTTGAATTGTCTATATTCACGAGGCTTAGCGAAGCACAGGCTGACTGGCAACAACTAAAGGATGTGCTGCACAGTAATCCATACCAGTCTCCTGGCTGGCTTTGCAGCTGGTTCGAGACAGTCGGCCAGAGCCTGAATTGCACGCCGGTGATCGTTGTCGGACGGTGTCGCGGTCAGGCGGTTTTTCTGCTGCCACTGCAACTTGAACGGTCTGCTGGAATCTCTGCGCTGACGTTTCTCGGCCACCAGAACGGCAACCAGAATACGGGCCTTTGGCACGCCGATTTTTACCGAGGTGCCACGGCAGACGAGATGAAAAGCCACCTGTCTGCCGTCTGCAAACAGGTCGGTGCTGATCTCCTCAAGCTTGAAAACGTTCCGGAGACCTGGCTAGGGCGAGACCATCCGCTGGTATTCAAAGGAGCGACATCAAGCCCAAGTCCTGTTTTCGCCCGCGCTCTGCCCTCCGATTTCGGACAGTTGTTCAACGACACACACAGCAAGTCCTCACGCAAGAACCTGCTTCGCAAGGAACGACATCTTCAGGCAGCCGGGAATTACACGATTGCCAAAGCCACCTCCCCTGTCGACAGACAACGTGGCTTCGATGCCTTTCTTGAACAACGTTCGGTCAGGGCAAGGGAAGCGGGCATTCCGAATGTTTTTTCGGCGCCCCCAGCGAAGACGTTCCTGTCCAGCGTGGTTGGACTGGATGCAACGGGCAGCGCGCAAGATCACGGCGCTCATCCCCTGGATCTCTGGTACCTGGAAGCGGGAGACCGGATCAGGGCCACCTATCTGTGCGCCCAGCATGGCAAGACGCTTTATGCCTACAGCAACAGCGTTGCTCATGACGACATGCTGCCCAACAGTCCAGGGCTGGTCCTGATCAAGGAAATCATCGAACGGGCGTGCGGTGATCCGACCATCGACACATTGGACCTCGGCCTTGGCGAGGAACGCTACAAGACCACGTGGGCGGAACCAGTGCCTTTGAAGGACAGCCTTTTGGCGATGACCTGGAAAGGGGCTCTCCGCATGCGTCTGGAAGCCGCTAGGCTAAAAGCCAAAACCCACGTCCGCAATTCATCGGTCCTGTGGCCGCTGATCCGGCATTTGCGCAAGATGAAAGCTGGTTTTTCCGGCAACAGTTAGACAGTTGGCGACCAACTGTCGCCAACATCTTCCTCAGGCGGCGTGCCCGTCACCGTTTCTGCGCGGCCCCGGTCCGGTTCCACCAGAAATCACGACTTCGACCTTCGCGCCTGTGTTATGTGCCAGAAGATTGGCCGCACTTTGCAGTTCGTGGCCGTGGTCTGGCGCCGATGCTGCAATCAATACCTTGTCCGCGAAACTCAACATACGGGCACTCGCCAGCGACCCATCGATGGCGCCAAGATCGACAACCACGGTTTCATAGGTCGACTTGATTGCTTCAAGAGCGAGCTTGAAACGTTCCGAGTTCACCATTTCGTCCGTGATCTCAACCCGGCCGGCCTCAATGATATGCGCCTTTGACCCGGCATCGCGATAGACCACCTTGGCGAAAGGCGCCGTTCCGGCGACGATGTCGGAGAACCCTTCGGCCCCCTTCAGGTTGGTCTGATCGGGAAAAACTTCCATGATGAGAGAAGACTTGCCACGTCCAGCCGCCTTCCGGATCAGGTCGAAAGCGAGTTCGTGAGACAGGGCCTCATCATCGACGCTGAGCACTACAACGCGTCCCGCCGCTTCGACATCGTCCGCGTGCGTCGTCTTGAGCTGCTCTTCCCGCTTTGCTTGCCTGCTTGTCTTGCTGGCTGAAACCACAGGAACAGGAGCGACTTCCGCGCCTGGAACCTCTGTTTCGGCTTCCTTCGAACCCCGCATGTCCCCCACCCAGTCCGGGCTTACATCGTGATCGTAGCCGGTCTTCATTTTGCGACCACGAAGCTTGCCGGACAGGATCCCGATGCGTCCCTTTGGCCGCTGTGTCTTTTCCGAGGCCTGGGGTTGGGGTTGGGGTTCCGGGGGCTGCTCAGGAACCGTTTCTTCGGTAGGTTCATCAATGCTAACGGCTGTTTCAGGGACGCTTGGTTCCGTGTCGCGAAGCGTGTCGGCTTTGCTCCACTCGCCAGGATCGATCCTGTAGCTGGCAACGGTCTGACCGTAGCCGCCGCCCCAGCCTGGGTTTTCAGCCCGCACGGTATCCTGAGGACCAGACTGCGGCCGCTCATCCATGCGCGGTGCGACGCGCGGCCCTTCAGACGAACCATCCTGCATCCGATAGAGCGCATTGCCGTTCAGAAATTCGCGCATGAGCACAAAGGCACATCCGAGAATAAAGGTGACAAGCGCAGCAATGATGGTGCTGGCAATGATTTTGGGCGAATCCGGTTCTACCGGCACGCTGGCACGGGAAATGATCCTGGCATCGGCAGGCAGAACCTGTGCACGCAAGCGGGAATCAGCTTCCTGGAAACTGAGAAGAAGCTGGTCAAGTTGCGCCGCCTTGGCATTGGCTTCGCGCTCCAGTTCCGCGAGCCTTGCCTGATCGGCGTTGGATTTTGCCGCAGCCGTCTTCAGCTCCTCAAGGCGTGCCCCTAGCGCTTTTGCGCGCTGGTCTTGCACCTTCGCATCGTTTTCCAGACCCTGCAGGATCTTGCGTGCTTCCGATCGGATTTGCCGGTCGTAATCACCAAGCTGAGATTGAAGCGCCTTCAGTTGCGGGTGGTTGGGCAACAGTGTGATTGAGAGTTCGGCAATGTTGGACTGAATTTCGACCTGACGCTCCCGCAGACGCTGAATGAGTGCGGAATTCAGTACATCGCTGGCAGTCTCAAGAGAACCGCCCGAATTCAGCAACTCTCGAATGAGGTCGGCTTTGGCCTGCGCCTCGGCCTTGGAGGATTGGGCGTCGGAGTAAGCGGTACTCGTTTCGGCAAGTTGCTGCTGGTTGAGCGGGATATTGTCGGCACCGATCAAAAGGTCGGCCCGGGCGCGAAAATCCGATACCGCCTGCCGGGCTGCCTGAACTTCCCGGCGCAATTCGACAATCTGAGGCTCCAGCGCAGCGGAGGCCTGCTCGGTCGTCTGCCGTTTTGCGCTGGATTGAACCGACAGATACTCATCAACAATCGTATTGGCGACCTTGGCCGCCAGAACCGGACTTTCGGCGGTGTAGTCAACCGCGATGACGCGGGATCCTTCCAGCCGATAGATTTCGAGGTTCTCGTAATAATGCTTGAGGACCCGCTCTTCCTCGCTATTGCCTTCGGTTTCGTTTCCGAACCCGACCAGAGACAGCAGGAGATTGACGAGGCTGCCATCGTCGTTGGCATCGAATTCCGGGATCGCAGCAAGGTTGAGCTTGTTCGCGACACGACGCGCCAGATCAGCGGACTTGAGCAGTTGAACCTGGCTGACAACACCTTCGCTGTCGAGCAGCGCTCGCTCTTCTTCCTGCCCTCGCGATGCACCGGGCAGATTGTCCGTGCTCTCGATGATGAGGCGCGCTTCGCCCTTGTATTTGGGCGCTACGAACTGGAGCCCCAGAAAGACGACAACGGTGACGAAGAGCGTGAGTGGCACAAGCCACCCCAGGGATCGACCGATCGTCCGCAACAGACCACCCAGATCCAGCGCCATATCGTCTTCGGAATGTGTCTGCCGCTCAGCATTCATCTTTTGAAACTCCAAGATACCGGCAAACTATGTCGAATTATGGTAAGCGTTCGGTTAAGCTGGTTACAGTCTCCGGGGACGCCCTGTTAATTAATGCATGCGCAAATTTGACAGGGTGCCGGACAGGTCTTTTTTCCTCTTCACCCTCAATTAACCATAAAGCGCGATCCTGTCTCCGAATTGTAGGAGAGTCGTTGATGCGAACGAGAGCGCTTGTTGTCCTGGGCTTGTGCCTGGGCCTTGCTGCATGCAGCGGGTACAGACAGCCGCCGACAGCGTTTCACGAAACACTGACCCAGCCTTATCGCCTGGACTCAAGCGATAAGCTGCGCATTATCGTGTTCGGCCAGGATGACCTGTCCAATACTTATGTCGTTGATCAAGCAGGATATATTTCCTTCCCGCTGGTCGGCAGCGTCGCTGCGCGCGGCAAGACCCAGCAAGGTCTGGCATCCGAAATTTCGGCCAAGCTGCGTCAGGGCTATATCCGCGATCCGGACGTCTCGGTGGAGGTCGATACCTATCGTCCGATCTTCGTGATGGGTGAAGTGCAAAATGCAGGCCAATATAATTACGTTGCCGGCATGACCGTTCAAAACGCCATCGCAACAGCAGGCGGATTCAGTTCGCGGGCGCTGCAGTCAGATGTGGATATCACCCGACAGCTCAACGGTGAAATTCTAAACGGCCGTGTGCCCATTTCGGACCCGGTGCGTCCCGGTGATACAATTTACGTCCGTGAGCGTTATTTTTAGGGTCCCGCCAAGTTAACTGTGGACTCACCTCCCTTTGTTAGGGTGCAGTTTCAGTGCCCCACAGGTTCGACAAGAAACCTGGGGGTAGCAACAGGGATACTGCATCATGACAACGACCCCCATGCGGATCGTGCATTGCGTGCGCTCGCCCATTGGCGGCATTTTCCGCCATATCCGGGATCTGGCCATCTGCCAGTCGGAAGCGGGACACGATGTCGGCCTCGTATGTGACAGCAACACGGGCAGTGCTTTCGACAATCGGCTTCTTGAAGAGCTGAAGCCGAGGCTAGCTCTTGGTATTGCACGCTTTCCCATGCAACGTCAGCTTACCGTACAGGATCTGACGGCAACTGTTTCCCTTTACAAGCACATCCGGGACCTGAAACCCGACATCCTGCATGGACACGGGGCAAAAGGTGGCGCCTATGCGCGCCTGATCGGCAGCGTTCTGCGCCTGCGCGGCCAGAAAGCCGCCCGTGTCTATTGCCCTCATGGCGGCAGCCTGCACTATGATCCCAATCGCTTCGAAGGCCGGGTTTACCACACGCTGGAACGGCTTCTTGGCCGCCTGACCGACGGGCTGATCTTTGTGTCCGACTACGAAGCCGCAGCCTACGAAAGCAAGGTCGGTCACACGAAAGCCCGATCGCGCATTGTCTACAACGGGCTGACACCGGACGAATTCACCCCCGTTCCGGTGGATGAAGCAGCCGCCGATTTCCTTTATATCGGAATGCTGCGAGACCTGAAGGGACCGGACCTTTTCATTGAAGCGCTTTACAACATTCGCCTGAAGAACGGCACCGCGCCCAAGGCTCACATCGTTGGTGAAGGCCCGGACGAAGAGCGGTATCGTAACATGGTGAGGAAGCTGGGGCTCGACGGCGCAATCACGTTCCATGGTGCCCTTCCCGCTCGGGAAGCCTTCAAGCTTGCCAGGAACGTCGTTGTTCCATCACGCGCCGAAGCCATGCCCTATATCATCCTGGAGACCGTGGCGGCAGAACGTCCGCTGATCGCAACACGCGTCGGCGGCATTCCGGAAATATTTGGCCGTTATGCCAATCGGCTGGTGGAACCAGGCCATATCGGCAAACTGACCACGGCCATGGAAGAAGCACTTGCAGACCCCGCCAAGATGGCACAGCAGGCAAAAAACCTGCGCAGCTGCCTTGCAGAGACTTTCTCGGTCGACCTCATGAACGACAGAATCACCACCCTCTACCAGGAAATCCAGGGCATCGCCCCGACCGATAGCTCGACACCGGCCCAAGCTGATAGTGTTTCAGCCGTGCCGCGTGCGCAGACTGTTCTTGCCAGATCGAGCAACCGATAATGAATACCCCATTTTTAAAACCCTCTGATACGGTCGAACCGAAGCCTGTTGCGGGCGGGACATCCGCTTTGGGGCACAGATTGGAAAAGCATTTCAGACATACCGTTCATGGCGCGACGGGCCAAAGCAACGTCGAGGTTCTGTCCGCCGCCAACACCAGCCTTTCGGCCGATGCCTTTGAAATTGCTCAAGGCTTAGGTGGCAAGGGCGTTTCCGTTACCGTTCTCACCGGCATGGTGCGTCTGACGGATGTACTGCTGATCGCTGGTACGGCCCTGTTCGCAGTCTTTACCAGTCCCGAAGCGGCTGGTTCCGGACTTGGCAACCTGTTTGTCACTGGCGCCGCCATCCTGTTTGCGCTCGCCTTTTTCCAGGCCGCAGACGTCTATCAGGTTCCGGTCATGCGCCAGGGTCTGTCGCAGATCGGACGCGTTGCCGCCGGCTGGACGCTCGTGTTCGCCATGTTCGCGCTTCTGCGGACTACAACAGGCATCGGCACGGAACTGTCAGATACCTGGATCGGCGCCTGGTTCGCGATAAGCCTGACCGGCCTTTGCCTGTCACGCTTCATTGTTTATCGGCTGGTGCGTCACTGGATGAAGTCCGGTCGCCTGGAACGGCGCGCGATCATCGTCGGCGGCGGCACGGCCGCCCAGGAGCTGATCCACGACCTGGAAGCCCAACCGGACAACGACATCCGCATTTGCGGTATTTTCGATGACCGGAACAACGAACGTTCGCCGCCAGTGGTGGCCGGCTATCCGAAGCTCGGCAACATCAGCGCGCTAGTTGAATTCGCCCGTCTGGCACGCATCGACATGCTCATTGTGTGCATTCCCTTGCGCGCAGAGCAAAGGGTGCTGGAGCTTTTGAAAAAACTCTGGGTTCTGCCGGTCGACATCCGGTTTTCTGCCCACACCGACAAGGTTCGCTTTCGGAACCGCGGATCGAGCTTCATCGGTACGGTCCCATTTGTCGACGTGGTCGAAAAGCCGATAGCCGATTGGGACATGGTGGCCAAGCGGATCTTCGACCTTGTCTTCGCTTCGCTCGCCATCATCACGCTGCTGCCGGTCATGATCGCCGCTGCCATCGCCGTGAAGCTGGACAGCAAGGGGCCGATCCTGTTCAGGCAGAAACGCTACGGCTTCAACAACGAGATTATCGAAGTTCTGAAATTCCGGTCCATGTACACGGAAATGGCCGATCCGGACGCCAAGAAGGTGGTGACCAAGGGCGATCCCCGCGTGACCAGGGTCGGACGCTTCATCCGCAAGACTTCGATCGATGAATTACCGCAGCTTTTCAACGTTCTCGGCGGCAGCCTGTCGCTCGTCGGACCTCGCCCGCATGCTGTAAACGCCCATACCAACAACAAGACCTGGGACGACGTCGTTGACGGTTACTTCGCGCGGCACAAGGTCAAGCCGGGCGTGACCGGCTATGCGCAGATCAACGGCTGGCGCGGTGAAGTCGATACACCGGAAAAGATCCAGAAGCGCGTGGAGTGCGATGTCTACTACATCGAGAACTGGTCGATCCTGTTCGACCTGAAAATCCTGATCCAGACGCCCTTCCGGTTGCTCAATACGGAGAACGCCTATTGAGCCTTGCGACCGACCATTTTGGCGGCACGCCTCATGCACGCGCGCCTATCGGTCTTCAGGCCAGGAGCCTGGGCAACGGCGCACTGTGGCTTGCAGCCTTTCTGTCCGGGTTCGTTATCGAGGAGCCTGCACCTTACGAACTCTACATGGCACTGCTTTCGGTCGTCTGGCTTGCCTGCGGCCTGAAACTTCGCCGTGAATTCGGTCCGCTGATCATCTGCCTGATGCTTTACATTGCAGGCGGCGTCGCTTCCATTCCCATGGCCAAGGAGATGGGCGATGCCATCATGTACATCGCCGTTTCCGGCTTTCTGGCAATCACTGCAATCTTCTATGCTGCGATTATCGCGGAAGACCCCGGCAGGTTCAGGGTCATCCAGAGCGGCTATATCGCAAGCGCCGTGCTTGTGGCTGCCATAGGCGTTGCCGGTTACTTTCAGCTTTTCCCCGGCGCGTCCTATTTCACGCTCTACGATCGAGCTCGTGGCACTTTCCAGGACCCCAACGTGTTCGGTCCGTTCCTTGTGCTGCCGACGGTGCTTCTGATCCAGAAGCTGCTCCGGCAATCGGTGCTGCGTAACCTGCACCTATTGGTACCGCTTGCCATCCTGCTGCTCGGTGTCTTCCTGAGTTTTTCACGTGGCGCCTGGGGTGTGCTGTCTGCATCGGTGCTGCTGGTCTATTTCCTGGCGCTCGTCACCGAAAAGGCCGCTGCCCGCCGGGCGCGCCTGGTGCTGCTCGGCGTAATCGGCATTCTTGCGGTCTTCGCGCTGATCGGCGCGGCACTTTCGGTCGATACGGTCGCCGACATGTTCGCAGAACGGGCAAAGCTCGTACAAGCCTACGACGGCGCCCGCCTTGGCCGTTTCGCCCGCTACTCGCTCGGCTTTCAGCTGGTGATGGAACACCCGCTCGGGCTCGGCCCGCTGGAGTTCAACAAGTATTTCCCTGAAGACGAACACAACGTTTATCTGAAAGGCTACACGACCTACGGCTGGCTCGGCGGCTCGATCTACATTCTGATGGCGCTATGGACGTTCTGCGCGCTGGTGCCGCTCCTGTTCAAAGCCCGCCCGTGGACCGCCTTTACCCAATCCGTCTTCGCGGTGTTTACCGCGCATCTTATCCTGTCGGTGATCATCGACACCGACCACTGGCGGCACATGTATATGCTGTACGGTCTGGCCTGGGGCCTGATTGCCGCTGAAAAGCTCGGGCATGGCTGCCCTGCACGACCGGTTCCCGCCTTCCCCTACCGCAAGTAACAGATGTCTGGAAAAGCCTCCAAAGAAGCGCAACAACCTGCTTGCGCTTGGCATGCGAACAAGCTAGGTAGGGTCCGTTCGGGCAGTAGCGCAGCCTGGTAGCGCACTTCACTGGGGGTGAAGGGGTCGTCGGTTCAAATCCGGCCTGCCCGACCAACACAAACTTCCCCAAATATTTTGCAGATTTTGAACGAGTATGCGGCTGGAACTCCATCCAGCGCCGCATTGCGTTTGCCGTTCAGCATTCCAACGTTTCACCCAGAAGTATCACAGTCTGCCGTTTTCGCTTCCCGCAGTTGCTTGCCGTCGGATGCACGCTATGCGTAAACTTACCTACCGTGACAACGTATGGCAGCTTGCGGCCACGGCACGGAACTGGCACCTGATTATGCTGTATTCCGAGTAATCATAGCTACCAATGCGTATTCGAATATTCCGAGTATTTTTTTGATGAGAATAGCGACAAAATTTTCGAGAAAGTCGTCTGATGATTTTTACTATTGCTACAGCGTCCTCGCGCGTAATCTGTGTTCTTCGTTCAAAACCATTCCAACGACAGACATCTATTTTCTGAATTCCAACCGCGAGCGGAGCTTGCAGCGCGAAGGTGTCAATTCGTTTTCCACCCGTGATGCCGTTGTCGTCTGCCGTCGTGATCATCCGGGCGTCATCGAGCGTCTTTTGAATGAAAAGACAAAACGGCTCTATTACGTGATCGATGACAATTTATGGGCAGCCGACCACGATGTGTCACTGCCTGAAATTTACCGGCAACGTTTGCTGAGCCTTCGCAATGGACAGCACAACAAGCTGGCAACTGCAGCCGACACGATTGTTGTCCCTTCGCCTGCCTTGTTCGAGGTCTACGAGCAACAAGGATTTCAGGTCAAAATGCTCGATCCGTTTTGGTCAGAAGCACTTTCGACGGACTGGTGTTTTCAAGACCTGCCGGCAGATGCACCGCTCAGGATCGGCTACCTAGGAACTGCCAGCCACGCCGCCGATCGAAAATTCGTCCTTGAGGTATTTGAAAACCTGTTGGCGACAGGCGCAAATGTCGAACTGACAATCGTTGGAGATCACGATGTACCGCCGCAGCTATCAACGCACCCCAAGCTACGGGTTTTGAGGCACCTCGACTGGTATTTCTATCGCAAGCGCCTTTTCAAACACAGGTTTGACGTTCTTCTCTACCCGGTAATACCTTCGAGCTTCAACGATGCCCGATCCGCGAACAAGCTGGCAGAACATGCTGTTTGTGGAGGCGTTGGTGTGTACAGCGACAGCTGGGCCTATGCTGACTTCGTTCGTGTCAACCGCGTGGGCCTGGTCTGGAAAAACAGCGTTCGAACCTGGGTGGACAACCTGCTGTCGCTATCGATTGAACGGAACTTTCAAGACCTCGTCGGATCGCTCACACCCGTTCATGAGCGCAATGAAATTGCCGGAAGAGAACAGAAAGCCTTCTGGTCGGCGTGTTTGGATAATTCAACGAGAACTTCCTTAAGTGAGGATACCGCTTTGGTATCGACATGAAACAAAGTGATTAATTCGCGATCCTTTCCACTATAGTTTTACAGTAGTCCCTGATATTCGAGCCTCGATCTCTGTACCGTCGCCCAATTTTTCCAACGGAATGGAGAACGCTCTCGCCCTAATTTCTTCGGGAAGATCTACCTTGAAATGGCTGGATGTCCCTGCCCCGATTATCTCGCCTCCAGAGCGAATCTCGATCGAACATGCAAAATCACCAGGAAGCCTTCGGGCCCAACCTTGAGCTACCCCGTCAATAACTCCGAAAAATTGACCTTCGTACCGGACCCGAGAACTCTGCAAATAAAGCTCTGGCCCGTTTTCAATTACAGCAAGCGCCTCAGTCCTTAAACCTTCATCGAGTTTAATTCCACAAAACTTGGCAAGTTTCTCTACAAGACAATCAGGGTCCGATAGAGCTTTTTCATAGCTAATTACAAGTATCGGCACTTCGATTGACTCGACGAAGTGTACGAGATCCAACGTCCGTTCAGCCGCTCTTTTCAGTTGCTCCAGAAAGTCGGTATGCATGGAGATTTCGTTGCGTTTTGCAATCGATGCAGGATCTCTCAGTATTACAATCAGGCGAGGGTTCCTGAATTTGTTCAACTTCTGCGCAAGCAGACCAAACGCTTCGGGCCGCTTGAACCCCCATACCTTGTGCTCTTTATTGTAGTTCTCAATAATTTGATCGAAACGAACCCAGTCGCCAGCTTCCAAAGCATTTGACAATACAGTGTCTTCAAAAACAGCCGGATCTGCTTTCTCACCAAGAAAAATGCCGAACTGTCGCAAAACAGCTCCAATAAGAGAAGTGCCACTGCGGGCCACACCAACGCAGATTAGCGTTGCGTACTCATCCGAGTGTGACTGAGAACCATTTAAAACAGTAAACCCGTCATTCTTTAGATTGCTCTCTTCACCTCTCACAAACACCCTCCAGAAGAACTATGTAATTATTCATATTTATACTGAAAATACGCATTATGATGCGAGAAGTTTTCATTATAATAAGGGTCCCGTTGCATGATATCACCCCAGCGCTGCCTCATGGTCATCGACTCATGCTCGAACCTTGCTATTTTCTCCGGTGAAGTATCTTGGCCACGCGAGACAGACTCATGATGAAATAATTGGGCATATGGAGTGTATACATTCTTTAACCCAAAATCTCTTGATAGCCTTAAGCAAAAATCAACGTCGTTATACGCAACCTTTAGATCTTTATCGTCCAGACCTCCACATTTTAGGTATTTATCCTTTTCAACTACCATGCAAGCGGCAGTAACTGCGAGAAAATATTGTGGAAGTTGTAACCTGTGCTGGTAGCCGATATCGCCGCCTTGATAAAATTGAAAAGCGTGATTTGCGATACCTCCCACACCCACGATCACACCAGCATGTTGAACCAAACCGTTGGCATATAGGAGTTTCGCCCCAACAGCCCCGATATGAGGCAGTACCGCATAGGACACCATCTCCCGAAGCCATTCAGAAGAAATAACTTGAGTGTCATTGTTCAAGAGCACAACAACTGAACCTGAAGCATGCTCAACGGCAAAATTATTCATGGCTGAATAATTAAATTCACCAGAATATGGCAATACAGTTACAGGGTGTTTTTCTGTTATTTCAGCCAGATATTCTTTTAACTCCACTTCCACACTGTCATTGTCCACGATGATAACGTCAAAACTTGGATAGTCTGTTTTATCAAACAGACTGAAGACACAGGCCTTTACAAATTCTGTGCAGTCACGGGTTGGAATAATGATGGTTACGTGCGGAACAGGGCTTGGGAGCTCCCTAACGATCCTGTTGCACGCTGAAGGGCCATTCGTTACCGATACCGGCGCGTCCGGGTAATTGTCCTTAAAGTATTCACGCACGGCGCGCTGACGCGCTTCTATGGCTTGCTGGATCCAGCGATCGGAAAAAGATCCCGAACCGGAGAAGCATCGCCAATGGTAGAGAATTTTCGGAATATGACGAATATTTTTCTCGTCAATCCGAGCAACCACCCGGAGTGCTAGATCATGATCCTGACTTCCCTCGAAACCTGGTCGAAACCCTCCGACATCCCTGACGATTGAAGCCCTGTATACGCTGAGGTGATTGATGTAGTTCTGGGTTAGAAAAAGTTCCAGATTCCAGTCCGGCTTGAAGTGTGGATCGGTAAGCCAGCCCTCCTTCCGAATTTTATCTTCATCCGAGTAGATGAAATCTGCCTCAGGATATTGCCGAATTTCTCTGGCAACATAATAAAGGGCATGAACTGGTAGCAGGTCATCGTGGTCCATAAACGCAATGTAAGGACCGGTCGCAATATCTATGGCAGAGTTTGAAGCTCTGCAGATATGTCCGTTTTCGCTCCGGTAAACGACCTTGATGCGCCCATCACTTTCTTCAAATTCCTTGAGAGCCTCTTGAACGGCTGGATCCGTTGAGCAGTCGTCAGCAATGCACAACTCCCAATGCGGATATATCTGCTTCTTCACGGATTGGATGGCATCTCGCAGCTGAGCCAGATCTGTATTATAGACCGGCATTGCAATTGAGATTACTGGAGGACTATGCCAACCGGCAACTTCCTGCAGCATCTCTTCTCGTTCTGATATAGACGGGTTTGCTTGTGCAAAGCAGATATGTGGTCCGACACGAAGATTCTTGCCTTGAATACTTGTAGCGCTGAAAACCAGTCGGAATCGGTTTCGGGAACGCTGCCTTTTACCAACGACGTACCACCAGCAAGCAGCTACAAATATTCGTGGCGAGAGAAAAGCTTCGTATAGCCTTCGACAGAATTTATTAGCTTGTAAATCAAATAGATTGTTATTAGACAAGTTTTTCAATTTTCCTCCGCACGGAAATATTAATTTATGCGTTAGAGTGCCCAGAGACTATTTTTCCCAAGTATTTCCCATATCCACTGCTGGAATATTCTTCACTCAGCCGTTCCAGATCATTCACAGTAATCCAACCGTTCTTGAACGCAATTTCTTCCGGAACGGCGATGCGGTGGCCCTGTCTTTTCTCGATGGCCTGCACGAAGGTCGCGGATTCTATGAGACTGTCGTGTGTCCCCATGTCGAACCAGGCAAATCCCCGCCCCAGCTGTTCAACATGCAGGTCTCCGCGCTCAAGATACCGGGCGTTCACATCCGTGATTTCAAGTTCACCGCGCGCACTCGGACGGATATCCGAGGCGATAGCGGCGACGTCCTTGTCGTAGAAGTAAAGCCCTGTCACCGCCCAGGAAGACCGCGGCGATTTCGGCTTTTCTTCCACTGAAGCGGGCTTCCCCGACGCGTCGAACGAGATGACGCCATATCGTTCCGGCTCCGCCACCTCGTATCCGAGCAGGGTCGCTCCGGACTTGCGCGCTGAAGCTCTCGCAAGAATTTCCGTCAGACCATGTCCGTAATAAAGGTTGTCTCCCAGGATCAGCGCACATTCCTGTCCAGCAAGGAACTCCTCTCCGATCAGGAACGCCTGCGCGATGCCGGCCGGTTCAGGTTGAACTGCATAGCTGATATTGATGCCCCATCGCGCGCCGTCTTCCAGAAGGCTCTGAAAAGCCATGGCATCGCGTGGTGTTGTGATGATCAGGAGATCTCTTATCCCGGCAAGCATCAGAACACTCAACGGATAGTAGATCATCGGCTTGTCGTAGACAGGCAGCAATTGCTTGGAAATACACCTTGTTACCGGGAAGAGACGCGTTCCGCTTCCGCCCGCCAGCACGATGCCTTTCATTGTCCAACTCCAATTCCAATTGCTTGCCCGCAAGATATCAGGCGTTTAGATACAGGCGGTCAAGCATGTCGGACAGTGCCAATGGCCAGTCCCTGGCGGAAAGGCCGTGGACACGTGACAGTTTAGAGCAGTCAAGCGCCGAGTTCGCCGGCCGATTTGAAAGCGTTGGAAATTCCGACGCCGGAATGCCAATCAGCTCCGGCTGTTTGCATAAACGTTCCCCGGCCAGTTCGAATATCTTGGATGCAAACCCATGCCAGCTCACCTGCCCCTGTCCGGCACAATGAAATGTTCCGTATCCACCCTTCGGAAAATCGCCCTTCAGGACCTGCACGGATAGCTGCAATGCGATTTCAGCCAGGTCGGCGGCATATGTCGGGCATCCTGTCTGGTCGGTGACCACCCGAATTTCATCCTTCTCCCGTGCGAGCCTCAGCATCGTCCGAACAAAGTTCGCACCATGCACGCCGTATACCCAGGACGTGCGCAGGATCAGGTGACGTTCTGAGACTGTGCGGACGGCAGCCTCCCCGGCCTCCTTGCTTTCGCCATATACGCCTAACGGGCCGACTGTATCTTCTTCCACATAAGGCTGCGGCTTTGCCCCGTCGAACACGTAGTCTGTGGAGAAATGTATCAAGACGGCACCGCGCCGTTCGGCCACTTCCGCAAGATTGCGCGCTCCGTCGCGGTTGACCGCAAAGGCGGCCTGCCGGTCGGTCTCGGCACGGTCAACGGCAGTGTATGCAGCCGCATTGATGATCAGGTCGGGCGCCAAGTTCTGGACGACTTCCGCCACGGTTCCGCGATCGGTTATGTTGAGTGTCGATCTGTCGAGAGCCACAACATCAAGAGCCAGCGCCCGGGCTTGCCGAATGACTTCATAACCGAGTTGACCGTTCGCTCCCGTTAGCAGAATACGGGTCATGGAACACCGGCAGATGCACTTGAAAAACCATTTGCACCCAGTCCCAGCCTGTCCCCTCTATATTGACCGCTACGGATCGCCTCCCACCAGCTGCGATTGGCAAGGTACCAGTCCAACGTCTGGCGCAACCCGCTTTCGAAGGAATAACTGGGTCGCCAGTCGAGTTCGGCAGCGATCCGCGAAATGTCCATCGCATAGCGCGCATCGTGGCCAGGACGGTCTGTCACGAACGCGATCAATTCTCGGCGGGGTTTTCCTCCTGGCGCCGTTTCATCCAGCAGATCGCAGATCAGATGGACTACATCGATGTTTCGACGCTCTGCGTCACCGCCGATATTGTAAACTTGGCCCGGTGTGCCGCGCATCAAGACCAGCCACAACGCATCCGCATGATCTTCGACATGCAGCCAGTCACGGATATTTGCTCCCGCGCCATAGACCGGCAGAGGCTTTTCCTCCAGGCCGTTCAGGATCATCAACGGGATCAGTTTTTCCGGAAACTGGTAAGGCCCGTAATTGTTGGAACAATTGGTGGTGACCACCGGCAACCCATACGTATGGTGCCAAGCCCTGACCAAGTGATCCGACGCCGCCTTTGATGCGGAATAAGGAGAATTCGGCGCGTATGCGGTCGTTTCCTTGAAGGCCCCTGTCGGACCGAGACTGCCATAGACTTCATCGGTGGACACATGATGAAAGCGAAAGGCTTCCTGTCGAGACACTGGCAAGCCGGACCAATACCCCCTCACCGCCTCCAGTAAGGTGTAAGTGCCCACGATATTTGTATCGATAAAGGCAGCCGGGCCATCAATCGACCGGTCGACGTGACTTTCAGCCGCCAGATGCATGACAGCGTCGGGTGCCTCTGCCTCCAGCAGACTGGCCATTGCTTCCCTGTCCCGGATGTCTGCCGGCACGAACCGGTGGCGGCGTTCTTCCATGACCGGCGCCAGTGACGCGAGGTTACCGGCATATGTCAGGGCATCCACGGTGACGACTTCTGCCAGGCCTTGCGACACCAGCTTTCGCACGACCGCCGAACCGATAAAGCCGGCGCCCCCTGTGACAAGAACCTTCATCGTTCTCTGGCCTCCGGGTACGTGAAACAGCTGGCGGCATCGGCAAGGCGTGGGAGTTTCTGATCCTTTTGAGACAGGACGGCATCGGCTTCGGGTATTCGCCAATCAATGTCCAGATCGGGATCGTTCCACACGATGCCCCGGTCATGCTCCGGAGCATAATAATGCGAGACCTTGTAGAGAACCTCCGTGTGCGCCTCCAGGGTCACCAGCCCGTGGGCAAATCCGATCGGAACCAGGATCTGATCGCCGTTTTCCGCGGAAATGACGGACGAGACGTGTTTGCCGTAAGTCGGAGACCCTTGTCGCAGATCCACAGCGATATCCAGTATCGCTCCGCGCACGACACGCACCAGCTTGTCCTGCGCGAACGGCGGCGTCTGGTAATGCAGACCGCGGACGGTTCCCTTTTCCGCAGAGTAGGCTTGATTGTCCTGGACGAAATCGATGTCTATTCCGGCGTCGGAAAGAAGCGCTTTGTTGTAGGTTTCGGAGAAGAAACCACGGCTGTCACCATGCCTCTTCGGCCGGAGAATCTTGACCTCGGGAATGTCCAGTTCAATTACTTCGAGCATGAATCCGTTTCGGGTCTCGCGGTCACGTTTCGTGGCAAGCCCCGCTTCAAGGCAGGTCTTGCCGCGAATCTGTATAAGATTTTCAGGTTCCTTCAAGGGCGAAGGAACCACAATCCGACCTCGTTTCCCAAAACGGCATCGTGTCCGTTTACTGGAGTACCCTCACCTTACAACAGCCGATCGCGGCAGATCGGAGAGGATTTCCGCGCCGTCTTTCCGCAAGATGACGATTTCCTCCAGACGCAGGCCGAATTGGCCGGGGAGATAGATGCCGGGTTCGATCGAGAACACCATGCCCTCGTCCAGTACGGTTTCGGAGGTCGCCGTCAGATATGGCGGTTCATGTATGTCTATTCCGAGGCCATGGCCGGTCCGGTGTGTGAAAAAGTCACCATAGCCCGCATCTGCAATGACATCCCGAGCCGCCTTGTCGATTGATTTTGCCAAGACCCCAGGCTTTGCAGCGGCAAGCGCTGCTTCCACAGCCTTGTTGACGATGGCGTGGACCTTCTCAAATTCCGCCGTAGGCGTTCCGAAGAAGCCAACACGGGTCATGTCGGACGGGTAGCCCTCGAGACGTCCACCGGTGTCGATCAGCACGGCATCCCCGGCTTTCAGCTGTGTTTCGCCGGTGTGATGGTGCGGAAAAGCGCCGTTTCCACCGAAACAGACCGAGGTGAACACCGGGGTCGCGCCTGCCTGCTTGTAAACGTCCCGGATGACGGCAGCGATCTCAAGTTCCGTGATGCCGGGTGTCAGGGCGTCGAAGCCCGCCATGGCGGCAGTGTCGTTCAGAACGGCACTGGCTTTAAGACGGCGGTATTCGTCCTCTTCCTTTCGAGCGCGCAGGAAGCCGACCGTGTCATCCGTAAACCGGCGAGAAGCCCCCGGAAGCGCGTCCAGCAACAGAAGGGCAAAATCGGCACGCATGGTTTCGTCGATGACGACACTTGGCGATTGAGGAAGTCCGGAGGCTTCCAGCAATGTGGCAAGCGCGGCGTCCGGTCCGTCGTCGTCACGCCAGGGGAAGAAGGGCAAGTGCGTCTTTTGGCGCGAGCTGTCGACATTGAGCGCCGGCATCAGAAAGCCCGCATGGCTCCTGGAAACCAGAAGCATCACCGGCCGTTCGTCGCCATGGGGGTCGAGACCAGCCAGATACATCATGTGACTGGACGGACCGATGGCCACAAGGTCGGTCCCGGTCGCAGACATCCGCTCGCGCAAAGCGGCAAGGCGCTGATCGGAAAGGGAAGACATTTCAGGAAACTCCGGAGGGGTTGGTCAGTCAGTGTGCTGTGTCAGCAAACAAAAAAGCCGCCCCGGAAACCGGGACGGCCTGGTTTCTGGCGTCAGTTTTTCGTTACCAGACGATAGTAGACGAAGTCGGACGTCGCACCGTTGACGTAACCTTCGACCTTCTGGTCCATCGCGACCTGATAGGCCGCCTGGAACATGATCACGATCGGCGACTTGGCCTGAACTTCCTTCTGCAGTTCGACATACATCCCGTTGCGTTTTTCCGCATCGCTCTCGGCCAAGGCAGCCTTGGTCATGTCGTTCATCTCAGCCGGAACAGCCCAGGCATTCCGCCACGTGGTGGTTGCCTGGTAGTTGTCGTCGGAGTTGTCGCTGTTATAGGCAAAGGCCTTCGCGTTGGAGTGCGGGTCCATGAAGTCCGGGCCCCAATAGAGCAACATCGCTTCATGGCTGCGCTCGCGGTACTTGGTGATAACCTGCGAACCGGTGCCCGGGATGATGTCGAAATTGATGCCGGCTTCGGCAAAGCTTGCCTGCAGCGACTGGGCCATGTCCGTGAACGGGGTGGAGTTGATCACGTCGAGGGTCACGGTGATCGGCGTTTCGATGCCGGCATCCGCCAGGATCTGCTTGGCCTTTTCCGGGTCGTAGGTGTAAGGCGTCTCGTCATAGGATCCAGGAAAACCCTTCGGCCAGAAAGCCTGATGGATTTCCATCTGGCCCTTCAGGAAGCTGTCGGTCATGCCCTTGTAGTTGACGAGGTAACGCGCCGCGTCCCACACCGCTTCAGGCTGCAGCACGTCCTTCTTCTGGTTGAAGGACAGGAAGTGGACGGCTGCCTGCGGATAGGTTTCCACCTTGATGGTGTCGCCTTCCATGCCGGCGATCTGGTCCGGCGTCAGATTGCGGGCCATGTCGACATCACCGGACTGCAGCAGCAGCTGCTGGGTTGCAGCTTCGGCCACGTGACGGATGATCACGCCTTCAACCTTCGGTGCGCCCTTGAAGTAGTCGGCGTTGGACTTGTAACGCACCAGTTCGCCGGCGCGGTAGGTTTGCAGTTCGAATGGACCGGAACCGGCGGAATTGGCATTGAGCCACTTGTTGCCCATGTCGCCATCTTCCTCATGCTCCATCACCGTCTTTTCGTCGACGATGGAAGCCGGACGGGCAGCCAGGACGTTGAGGGCGAACGCCGGAGAGAAGTCACCTTCGTATTTCACTACGACCTTGTTGCCGTCGGCCGTGACCATGTCCTCGATGTTTTCCGCCGTCCAGCCAAGCTGGGCAAGGATGAAGGCCGGGGTGAGGTTCAGCTTGATGACACGGGCAAAGGAGAACACCACGTCTTCAGCGCGAACCGGATTGCCGGAATGGAACGTCGCACCATCGCGCAGGGTGAAGGTGATGGTCTTGGCATCAGCGTCAGCCTGCCATTCGGCAGCAAGGCCCGGCGCCAGAACTGTCGGGTCTTCGGCGTCATATTGCACAAGGCGGTCGTAGACATTGGTCACGAGCTCGCCAGAGGAAAACTCGTAAGCCTGGGCAGGATCGATCGCGACGATATCGTCGATGTTCTGCGCCACCACCAGAATGTTGTCCGGTGTCGCGGCACCGGCAGGCATTGCCATCGGCATTGCCAGGGCGGCCGCCAGAAGCGCGGTCCTTAAAAGTTTCATTTCTTCGTCTCCGTCTGTCAGGGGGTTAGGATTTGTTCTTGTTTTTGGCGCGGCTCGGCTTCACCGCGCTCTTGTCAGGCGACACCAGCTCGATGCGGCTGGTTTTCTCGTCGCCGGCATTGAAAATCGTGAGGGTGCCGGTCCACAGAATCTTTGCCGGCGCATCGTTCGGGTTTGACCAGGCATGCGGGGTGTTGCCCCGATAATGCAGGCTGTCGCCAGCTGTCATCACCATCGCCTCGCCGTCGAGGTACTGGGTGATGGACCCTTCCAGGATGTAGATCAGCTCCTCGCCCTCGTGGCTCACCGTTTCCGAGGCATATCCCGGCGGCACGGTGAGAATGAACGAGGAAAGCTGATTGCCTGGAAACTCGGTTGCCAGCCGCTCATAGCTTACGGCGGAACCGGAAATGGAGAAATTGGGCCGCGTGGCGGCACGGGTCAGTGCATCCTGAGCCCGTGGCTGGGCCACGAAATAATCCAGCCCGACGCCGAGTGCCCGGGCAATTCCCGCCAGAGATCCGAGTGTCGGTGTCGCGTGATCGCGCTCGACCTGACTGAGATACCCGACCGAGAGGTTCGAAGCATCGCTCAGCTGTTGCAGGGTGAACCCCAGCTGCCGGCGCCGCGCACGGATCAGCGCGCCAACCTTTGTATCGACATCGGAAGCGGCACGTGCTGTCGAACTGCTCAAAGATTTTTACTCCCATCAAAATTTTTTTGATGTAACCAGATTTTTTTGTATGCTCCAAGAACTTTTTTAGACACCTTTGAAAAAAGCGCCTTACCAGCGCTTTCTGAAAGCTGTTTAAAAACAACAACCTGAAGACTCAAATTCAGAAAATGAGTCATATGAGTGTGGAGAACGGACTTGAAGAATCCGGTTGAACAGGGAACGGCGACAGGCCGCTACCGGCATGTCTTTTGAGCCTTCCGAGAGCGTAACCGACGCACGAGAGGGCCTGTTGACGAGCCAACTGCTGGGCAGTGTGGCGGCGTTGTTGCGCTTCTGTCTTGTAACGGCCGGAACGTTCCTTGGCCTGCTTGCAATCACGTTTTTCATCGGCCGCGTGGTGCCGATCGATCCGGTTCTGGCAGTAGTCGGCGACAGGGCCTCGAACGAAGTCTATGAAGCTGCCCGTCAGGCGATGGGGCTGGACAGGCCACTGGTCATCCAGTTTTTCTCCTACGTGGGCGACGTTTTCACCGGCAATCTCGGCATGTCGATTTCCACCGGTCGGCCGGTCGCTGAAGACCTGGGGCGGTTCTTCCCCGCCACCTTGGAAATGGCCACGATCGGCATCCTGATCGGCGTGCTGCTCGGCGTACCTATGGGCGTATTGGCCGCCACCCGCCAGGGAACCTGGATCGATCAATTGATCCGCGTCCTCGGCCTTCTCGGCTATTCCGTCCCCGCGTTCTGGCTTGGCCTGGTTGGTCTTGCGGTCTTCTATGCAGGCCTCGGCTGGGTTGCCGGCCCGGGCCGTATCGACATCTTCTACGACGGCATTGTTGATCCCGTAACCGGGCTTTACCTGATCGACAGTGTGGTCGCAGGCGAATGGGACATCTTCTGGAACGCGCTCGATCACCTCATGCTGCCGGCATCGATCCTCGGTTTCTTCAGCCTTGCCTACATCGCCCGCATGACCCGGTCGTTCATGCTGGACCAGCTTGGGCACGAGTATGTGACGACCGCGCGGGTGAAAGGTGTGCCCGAGCGCCGTGTCATCTGGCGCCACGCGTTCTACCCGATCCGCATCCAGCTGATCACCGTGATCGGCCTGTCCTATGCCGCTCTTCTGGAAGGCTCCGTGATGATCGAGACCGTGTTCTCCTGGCCCGGTATCGGAAACTACCTGACCAGTGCCCTTCTCAATGCCGACATGAACGCCGTGCTGGGCGCGACGCTCGTCATCGGTGCCGTGTTCATCCTCATCAACAAGATTTCCGATGTGCTCTACCGCATTCTCGATCCGAGGGCCCGCAAATGATCGACTGGCTTCTCGACGATAGCCCCACCTCGCGCCTGCAGGCCAATCTAGGCCGCGCCTGGCGTGTCTTTGCAGCACTCCTGCGCAATCCGCTTGCCGTGGTGGGCGGCTTCATCATTCTGGTCCTGATCGTGATGGCGATCTTCGCTCCGCTGATCGCCCCTTACTCTCCCATCGGCCAGGATCTCGCAAACCGCCTGATGCCGCCGTCCGCGGCCCACTGGATGGGCACCGACGAGCTTGGCCGGGACATCTACTCCCGCGTTGTCTACGGTGCGCGCATCACACTGATGATCGTTACCATGGTGGCCGTCATCGCCGCTCCAATCGGCCTCATCGTCGGTGCGGTCTCCGGATATTTCGGCGGCTGGACCGATCGGGTGCTGATGGGCGTGACGGATATCTTCCTGTCCATGCCGAAGCTGATCCTCGCGCTTGCCTTTGTGGCAGCCCTCGGACCCGGCATCGAGAACGCCATCATCGCCATTGCGATCACCGCCTGGCCCGCCTATGCGCGTATCGCCCGTGCGGAAACGATTACCTTCCGCGATGCAGAGTTCATCGCGGCGGTGCGCCTGCAAGGTGCGTCTTCCGCCCGCGTTATCCTCCGTCACGTTCTGCCGCTTTGCGCTTCTTCCACGATCATTCGCGTGACGCTGGATATGGCCGGCATCATCCTGACGGCCGCCGGTCTCGGCTTTCTCGGTCTCGGCGCTCAGCCGCCTCTGCCGGAATGGGGGGCGATGATCTCGCGCGGACGGAATTTCATTCTCGACCAGTGGTGGGTCGCCACCATGCCGGGTTTTGCCATCATCCTGGTGAGCCTCGGTTTCTGTTTCCTCGGTGACGGCCTGCGCGACGTGCTCGATCCCAAGCAGGGAGACAAACAATGAGCGCCCCGCTTCTGGAGGTTGACGGCCTCACCGTCACCTTCCCGACGGCCCGTGGCCCGGTCGATGTCGTCAAGGGCATTTCGTTCACGCTTGGGCGGGAACGGCTCGGAATTGTCGGCGAATCCGGCTCCGGCAAATCCATGACCGGCCGGTCGATCCTGCGCCTGATCCGGAAACCCGGAAAGGTCACCGCCCGGCGCATGACCTTCGACGGCATGGACCTCCTCAGCCGAAGTGAACGCCAGATGCGCGATCTGCGCGGCGCCCGCATTTCCATGGTCATGCAGGACCCCAAATTCTCGCTCAACCCGGTGATGACCGTAGGCGAGCAGATTGCCGAAGCCCTCGTCACCCACAAGAAGCTGCCACGCCGGGAGCTGAAGGAACGGGTGCTTGCCATGCTGGAAGCTGTGCGCATCAACGATCCGGCACGGGTTGCGGGTCTTTATCCGCACGAGGTTTCCGGCGGCATGGGCCAGCGTATCATGATCGCCATGATGCTGATCCCGGAACCTGATCTCCTGATCGCAGATGAACCAACCTCCGCGCTTGATGTTTCCGTGCAGGCACAGGTCCTGGACATTATCGACGATCTGGTCACCGGCAAGGGCATGGGTCTGATCCTGATCAGTCATGACCTCAACCTGGTGTCCCGCTACTGCGACCGCATCCTGGTGATGAATAGCGGCGAGATCGTCGAGCAGTGCAAGGCGAGCGATCTGCACAACGCGCAGCATCCCTACACCCGTGGCCTGATTGCCGCGATGCCGCGCATGAATGAAGACCGTGATGAGCTGCCCGTTCTCGACCGCAGTACCTGGACCACGGGAGCCGGAACATGACCGACGCCGCCATCCATCTTGAAAACCTCACCATCAGCTATGGCGACACGGCTGTGGTTCACGACGTCACCTTCGATGTTGCTGAAGGGGAAAGTTTTGCGCTGGTCGGGGAATCCGGCTCAGGCAAATCGACAATCCTGAAGGCAATCTCCGGACTGGCCCCGGACTGGACCGGCACCATTGCCGTTGAAGGAAAACCTCGCGGACATTCACCGGACAGGACCTTTGCCGAAACCTGCCAGATGGTGTTTCAGGACCCTTACGGCTCGCTTCATCCACGCAAGACCATCGATACCTGCCTTGCAGAGCCGCTCGCCATTCATGGTATTGGCGGTCGGGACGGCCGTGTGAAAGACATGCTTGCCGCCGTCGGTCTGGACCAGCGATTCCGCTTCCGCTTTCCGCACCAGCTTTCCGGTGGTCAGCGCCAGAGGGTCGCGATCGCCCGCGCGTTGATGCTGGAACCGCGCGTTCTACTACTGGACGAGCCAACGTCCGCACTGGACGTTTCGGTCCAGGCGGAAATCCTGAACCTTCTGAAAAAGCTGCGACGGGAACAGGGGCTGACCTATCTGATGGTCACGCATAACCTTCCGGTTGTCTCCTTCCTGTGCGACCGCCTGGCTGTCATGCGCTATGGCCGCGTGGTGGAAATTGCCGGTGTCGACGCTCTCAAGTCGGGTCAGCTCTCAGATCCTTATTCCCGCGAACTCTATGCCGCCAGTGGCGGCATCTTGCACCCTGCCTAACGTCAACCAGAATTGCTCGAGATTTCGATACATGACCGATTTCACCGGCCCTTTGGCCACGTTTGACCATGCCCTTTCCACCGCGACCACACCGGATGCGCCTTTTGATGCCCTTCTGAAGCTGACGCAGGAAACCATTGGCGTGAAACTGTTCACCTTCATGACAGCCGACATGAAAACCGAGCTGGCGCAGCGCTCCTACACTTCGCATCCGGAAGACTACCCGGTCTCCGGTACCAAACCGATCACTTATGACCGCTGGTTTGAAACGGTACACAAGGACCGAAAAAGCTTTGTCGCAAACACGCTTGCGGATATTGCGACAGTCTTTCCCGATTACGAGCTGATTGGCCGGCTTGGCTGCGGCTCGGTCATCAACCTGCCCGTTGTTCTCGGCGATACGCTGGTTGGTACCGTCAACATGCTTCATGAAGAGCATCACTACACGCCGGAACGCGTCGCTCAGGCGCAGGCCTGGCTTTCGGTTCCGGCCAAGGCCGCCTATCTGGCAAGCCGCTCACTGTCGACCGCCCTCTAGGACGGAATAGCACACGCAGTCTCTCATAACCCCGCCGTTCTGGCGGGGTTTGTTTTTACCTGACCTGTCAGTCCTCCCTCACGGTATCGACAGAAGGAGCTACATCGATCGTTTCCGTGGCAAGATCCACAAGCCAGGCAATGCGTGTCTGGTATCTGACGACCACCTTGTAATCTTCTCCCAGAACTTCACGGGCGGCCTCTCTGAACGGATGTTCCTTCATCGCGGCTGGCAGAAAATCGTCGAGTGAGCCGATCTTGTACTGCGCGTCCGATGGCAGATCGAGAAGTACCCAGATTTCCGCAATCTTGGTGCGGGCGTGAACGTCGACCCTTATGATCTCGACAGGCGTGTCCCCCGCCCACTCCTTGGTGCGCTGTGCCAGAACGGCCTCTGTCCCGGTTTCGATGTAGCGCAGGTAGGTTGCCGCCAGAAGCTGGACCAGAACGACCGACAGGAAGGCAAGCGTGACCGTCATGCCGAGCGTGAACTTGACACCCCGATGCGCTTTGCGGAAGAGCCGCTCCCGTGGGCCCAGGATGATGTAGACCAGGCTTGCAGAGAAGATGATCGCCCCGAAATTGGTGGCAAAGAGCAATGTGGCCTCATAGGCCGCCTCCTGTTCACCGAAGTACAACAGGATCCCTGCTGCCGCGAGCGGCGGAACCAGGGACACGCCGATTGCCGCTCCAGGCAAAAGGCTGATTTCCGATTTCCTGATCTGCACGTAGGCACCGGCAATGCCCGCGGCGAGCGCAACGACCATGTCTTCCGCCCCGGGATTGCTCCGGCTGAGGACTTCATCCGGCAGCAGCAGCGTTGAAGGCGCATCCGCTATCCAGACAATCAGCCACGAGATCACGATGCTGCAGCCGGCGGCGATCCAGACAGTCAGCATCAGGACGAGCGCCCTGCCAACCCATCCCATCACGATCGATGAGGCGATGCCCAGGATGGGAGTCATAAGCGGGGCCACCAGCATGGCCGCAATCACGACAGCGCCCGAGTTTCGCAGCAGGCCCATCGTGGCGATGATCACGGCAAGCGACAGCAGCAAAGCGAACTTGCGCCAATAGGCAGCCTTGTTGGCGCCTTCGAACCTCAGAATTTCCTTGGTGGTGGAGAACTGACTGATGGACATGAAACAGCTGCTCCGGACGTTATATCGTCCGAGTATGCTTCACGTCGCAGCGTTCGTCATCTCAATTGCAACGGCTTGGTTCACAATCTTCGATAAGCACGAGATCAAATTCCAGGGGAACATGTCGTCCGCCAGAAATGGCGCAATCCAGTCAACATCTTACCGTCAGGCTGCAGCCTTTTTCGCGCGCTCGATCTTGCCGATGAACTCGGAAAGCCAGGCAATTTCCTTCAGGTAGACTTCCATGGAGAGCGAGGCAAGTTCCATGAGGAGGGCTTGCGGATTGGGGTTGTCCAAGCCTGTCTCCCGCAAGAAGGTCTGGTACTCGTCACTGAAAGCCTTTGGCACACGCATTTCGGCCTCACGCACTCACGGTTCTGCTGGTCTGTGCAAGCAGGCCTTCCAGCCTGCGTTTAGGAATTGTTAAGATTTCCGAACCTCTGCCGATATCGTCAGAAATGTCATTTCCTCACAATCCCCAAGAGCTGAAGGCCTGGCTTGGGATAACTCGCCCAAACACGTCAAAAATGGCCCATAGCTCCCGCTTTTCGCTTGCACTTGGCCAGCCAAATCTTCGACCCTGCCAAGAATCACAATTCTACCCCATCCAACCCGACCTCAAGAGCCCTTCATGAGCCCGTCCACAGACCTTTCCTTCGCGCCTTTGTCCGATGCCTTTGCACAAGACCCCTACCCGTTCTACGCCGCACTACGTGACCGCAAGGGTCTGACTTACTTCGAGGATTTCGATATCTGGCTGGCCGCGAAGTTCGATGATGTTTCGGAAATCGTGCAGAACGGCAAGATGGTGCGATCCATGGACCACATCGCGAGCGCGGAAGAAATCGCGGACTTGAAACGTGCCCAGAACTGGCACGACATGCCGCATCATTCCCGGTTCGTGCAGTTCTCTCTGCTGGACAGCGACGGGGACATTCACGACCGGCTGCGCAAGCAGGTGTTCAGACTGTTCACGCCGGTGATGGTCGGCAAGCTGCGCGATGACATACAGGCCTATGTCGACCGCCTTTTCGACAGTCTGTCAGACCGCACCGAAATCGACTTTATCGAAGATCTGGCCGCCCATGTTCCAGGTCACATCATCGGCCGCGTTCTCGGCGTTCCCGATGAAGACTGCCCGCAGCTGCGCATCTGGTCGGAAAACATTGTTCAGTACTTCGACATCGACCGGACGGATGAGCGCAAGGAACTGGCCGAACGCAACACGACCGAATTCTATCTCTATCTGCAAACGCTGAAGGCAGAGCGCGAACGCGCACCACAGGACGACCTTCTGTCGCTCATGATCGAAGCTGAACGGGCCGGCCAGATGAACGAGGACGAATTCATTTCGACCGCCATGCTGATCCTGATGGCCGGTCACGGTTCAACCATCGACGTTCTCGGCAGCGGCATGCATGCGCTGCTGAAGTTTCCGAAAGAGCTGCAGCGCCTGCGCGAAGATCCCACGCTGATGAAAACGGCCGTGCAGGAAATGTTTCGCTATGAATCACCCTTGCCGTTCTTCCACCGCTATTCCACCGAAAACATGACGGTATGCGGCGACGCGTATCCGCGCGGGACGAAGTTCGGCGTCCTCTATGGAGCAGCCAACCGCGACCCGGCCCAATTTCCCGACGCTGACCGCTTCGATGTTGGCAGAACGCCGAATTGGCACATTGCCTTTGGCCGGGGCGCACATTTCTGCCTCGGCAACCATCTTGCACGTCTGGATATGGACATCATCTTTTCAACACTGCTGAAAAGGTTCAGCACGATTGAGCTGATTGATGACAACGTCACCTACAAGCGTGGCCTGTCCGTGAGAGGCCCGGAAGCACTCAGACTTGCCTGGCAACCTGCCTAGTTGCAGCTATTGCACTTGCTCCCGGCATGCGTGCCGCTAATTATTGCCCTTCTTGCCACGAAAGCCATTGGATACCTCATGCACCTCAAACAAGTTGTTCTTTGCCTGACCGGGCTGTGTGCCGTCTTGCCTGCACAAGCAGGCACTGTCGAGCTTGGGCCCCGCCCCGCCTACCTTGTGTCCCAGATGGCTGACGGCCCGCTGAAGGAGACCTTGGAAGCCTGCATCGGCAAGCCGGCAAAACGCACCCTGTTTTCCATCAGCCATCGTGGGGCCCCATTGCAGTTTCCAGAACACACGGAGGAAGGCTACCGGGCTGCGGCACTCATGGGAGCGGGCATCCTGGAATGCGACGTCACTTTTACCAAGGACAAGGAACTGGTGTGCCGGCATTCCCAGAACGATCTGCACACGACCACGAACATTCTAACCACCGATCTCGCCGACAAATGCACCACGGGCTTCACTCCGGCCTCGGGTGAGACGCCAGCCGCGGCCGAATGCCGGACGAGTGATCTGACCCTGGCTGAGTTCTCGTCTTTGCAGGGCAAGATGGACAGCGCAGACAAAACGGCCACAACGCCTGAAGCTTACCAGAATGGGACCGCTCCCTGGCGCACGGATCTCTACGCGGGCACGGGAACGCTGCTGACCCACGATGCCTCGATCCGCCTCTTCAAGGACCTCGGCGTGAAATTCACTCCGGAGTTGAAGGCCCCTGAAGTCGAGATGCCATTTGATGGCTTTACCCAGGCCGACTACGCCCAGAAACTGATTGACGAATACAAGGCGGCAGGCATTCCGGCAGAAGACGTCTACCCGCAATCCTTCAACCTTGATGACGTGCTCTACTGGATCGAAAACGAACCGGACTTCGGCAAGCAGGCAGTCTTCCTTGAAAGCCGCCGCGATGTCGATCCCATGGATCCGGAAACATTCTCCCCTTCCATGGCCGAACTGAAGGCCATGGGCGTCAACTACCTCGCGCCGCCGCTGTTTGTCCTTCTTGCTGAGGAAGACGGCAAGATCGTTCCCTCGGCTTATGCGATTGCAGCAAAGGAAGCCGGTATCGAGCTGATTGCCTGGACGCTTGAAAGGTCGGGACCGCTGTCGTCCGGCGGCGGCTGGTACTATCAGACCGTCAACGATGCCATCGATGGCGACGGCAAGCTTTATGAGGTTGTGGATGTTCTGGCGCGCCAGGTTGGCGTCAAGGGCATCTTTTCGGACTGGCCGGCAACCACGAGCTTTTATGCGTCCTGCCTCGGACTGGAGTGACGTGCAGGAGCCGGCTTTGGCAACCAAGGTGAGAGGCGATAAGGCCTTTTTCACCAAAGTTGCCTAACCTCCCGCATCATTCCGCAAATCAGGTGTGGTCTTACCGTTGAAAACGCATCCGCTTCCAAGCGTCGATTCCCAGATCCTCTACAAGCGCTATCAGCCGCTTGACGGAGACGCGATCATGGCTGTCATTGTAGCTGTCGCGGAAAAGGTGGGCGTTCCGCGCAGCGCCTGCCAGCTGTTGAATACGTCCGACGAGATCAACAAGCGTTTTCTGTGCGGCAAGTTCCATGTTCTTGTCACACAGTCAGGCCTCTTCGAATACACGCCACTGATAGATGCTGCGCTTGAAACGATCTATGCCCGGACCGCTTTTCCGGAAGCGGCCGACCTTTTGAACGAGATTGCGGCCTGCACGCAGATTTCGGTCCGAAAAAGCCTCATCCCCACGGATTCGCTGCCAGAAAACCTGAAGACACTTTCCGGAGTGGAAAGTCTCGCTTTCTGCGAGGCTGCAGAAACCTTGCAAGCCATGGAGATCGCAAGGTTGATCACGGCGATCATCGTGGAAAGATCCCGGCCGGACGCCGTCTTTTGGGCTCCAAGCAGCTTCCTGCTGAAGCCGGATGCCTTTTCGGCGCTGGCTCGCGCCTCAAACCACGACGACCTGTACCTCTTGCCCAATCCTTACGGACAACAGGATCCCGAAACCGGCGAGCAATTGATCGGCATGATGGGGGTCGGCTCCCAGTGGCTAACCGGGTACAGGGTGGAGGTTCTGCCCTGCAGGTTGCCGCCAGAGTACCTTGCCGAGATCCTCGTCGCGTTTTCAAAGTTCACGAACAAGAGTAGTCGCCTGATCGATGATGGAGACGTTTTTGGCCGTGAGGAAAACGAAAAGATCCAGGTGATCTACCATGAGGAAGACGATGACGGGTTGGGTACGATTGAACTCAAGGTCGTCCACAATCCCAAATTCGGTATCCTCCGTGAAGATGTGCCGACAAAATACGTTCGCTACGATGAAGACCTGAATGAAACCGGGAGCTATATGGACGGGAACGAGGACGCAGAACTGGATCCGCACGACCCCGTGGACGCAGCCATCCTGGAACGTTTACAGGAGCTGAAAGAAGAGCCTTCCTCTCAAGAGCTTCCAGACGTTCGGAGCGAAGAGGATTTCGAGCAGGAGATGTCGGCACTGGACCGGCCAGACCAGCCAGTTAAACCAGATTATCCTGAAACTGCTAAACCCGTTTCACCGCCAACTGCATCGCAAGTCCATCAGACGATCGCCACCGCAGCCGGGCAGCTGGATGACACCCGCATTGCTGGAAAGACTTCCCCGTCATCAAAAAGGATGTCGGTTGCCGAATTGCGAGACTTCGTCAAGCAGGCTCAGGTTTCGAACGAAACTTCGGAAAAGGCCGGCAAAAAGCCTGGCTTCCTGGCGAAACTTTTCAAACGCAAGGCAGACCAGTAAGGCCAGTTATGAAGGTCAGCGCGCCTGATCCAGCGTTCGCTTGCATTCCAACAACTCGAAGAGGGTTGCCTGCAGGCGGCGGATATCCTCCTTCGTCACGGACGAATGGGATCCCGCACCTTGAGCCGGTTTCTCGCCGCGCAGGCGACCAAGAATACTGAAATGTCCATGACCCTGGGCTGGTGCCGGTTCCGGTGCATTGTCCGCCAGAACGCCACTTGGCAACGGGCCGTTATGGATTTCATGCTGGCCATTCTGGGAAATCATCGCAGGGGCAGGCGCAGGTTCCGCCTGTGCCGGTTCTGCAGTGGCGACGGCCTGCAGGGCCGACATGTCTTCATGCCGGATCTGCATGACGAAGCGTGGCCCCTGCTCTTTCAGGATCCGCTGTACACCCTTGATCGTGTAGCCTTCACCGTAGAGCAGATGACGGATGCCCTTCAGAAGCTCTACATCGTCCGGCCGGTAGTACCGGCGACCTCCCCCACGCTTCAGCGGCTTGATCTGCGAGAAGCGTGTTTCCCAGAACCGCAGCACGTGCTGCGGCAGGTCAAGATCTTCTGCGACTTCGCTGATAGTACGAAAGGCGTCGGGGCTTTTTTCCTGCGAGCTCATCCGGTCTTAAAATTTTCTGGCTATTTGCTGGCCTGTCCTGTCAGCGCATCATTGATCCGCTGTTTCAATACGTTAGACGGTTTGAACACCATCACCCGGCGCGGTGAAATAGGTACTTCCTCGCCGGTCTTCGGATTGCGGCCGATGCGCTCCCCCTTGGAGCGGACCACGAAAGACCCGAAGCTTGATAATTTTACTGATTCTCCGGTCACAAGACAGTCGGAAATTTCAGAAAGTACGCGTTCGACCAATTCAGAAGACTCGGTCCGGGACAGACCAACTTTCTGATAAACGGCCTCACACAGATCAGCGCGGGTAATAGTCCGATTGCCCATAACCCCTCCTCAACGACGCCATCATCTGGCTGATTTTGCACAAGAACTCCGATGCAAGGCCATACGGTACGGCCTTGCGGCGAGCCGGTCAACCGGAACTCTTGGTGGAAATCAGATTTGTCGTAGGAAGTTAGACAGGACTTACCAGCGCAGCAGAACGGAGCCCCAGGTGAATCCGCCGCCCATTGCTTCCAGCATCACGAGATCGTTCTTTTTGACACGTCCGTCCCTGACGGCCGTATCCAGCGCAAGCGGAATGGACGCGGCAGAGGTGTTGCCGTGATGCTGGACCGTGGTCACGACCTTCTCAGGTGCGATACCGAGTTTCTTGGCGCTGGCATCGATGATGCGCTTGTTGGCCTGATGCGGAATGAACCAGTCGAGATCTTCCGATGTGGTGCCCGTTGCCTTGTAGGCATCTTCAATCACGTCGGTGATCATGCCGACCGCATGCTTGTAGACTTCACGGCCTTCCATCCGGAGATGCCCAACGGTCCCGGTCGAGGACGGTCCACCGTCGACGAAGAGCTTTTCCTTGTGTCGGCCGTCGGAGCGAAGGTGCGATGTAAGGACACCCCGGTCGGCCGTCGTGCCTTCGCCTTCCGCTGCTTCCACCACGACAGCACCAGCGCCGTCGCCGAAGAGAACGCAGGTCGTCCGGTCGGTCCAGTCCAGAATGCGTGAGAACGTCTCTGCACCGATAACCAGGCAACGCTTCGCCAAGCCTGCCCGAATATAGGCATCGGCCGTCGTAAGGGCATAGACAAAGCCCGAGCAAACGGCGTGCACATCGAATGCGGCACCGTGATAGATGCCCAGGTTGGCCTGGACGGTGACAGCCGTTGCCGGAAAGGTGTTGTCCGGTGTGGCGGTTGCTAGAATGATTGTGTCGATCTCCTGAGCATCCCGGCCGGCGCTTTGCAGCGCCCGCTTGGCAGCTTCCAGAGCAAGATCCGAGGTCATCTGGCCTTCGGCAGCAACATGGCGCTGCTGGATGCCGGTGCGCTGAACGATCCATTCGTCAGACGTGTCGACCATCTTGGAGAGATCGTCGTTGGTCAGGATTTTTTCCGGCAGGAAACTTCCGCAGCCGGTTACGGTCGAACGGATTACGCTCACAAATCACCTTCCGATGTCGGCGCGGCTTCAGCGAAGCGGCCACGATGATAATGCACAAGATCCTGGGCGATCTTGTGTGTCAGTTCGTTTTTGACCATGTCGTAGGCAAGGTCGACCGCCGAGGCATAACCCTCGGCATCCGTCCCGCCGTGACTTTTGATCACAATGCCATTCAGTCCCAGGAACACGCCGCCGTTGACCTTGCGCGGATCCATTTTCTCGCGCAGCAGATCAAAGGCGCCTTTGGCGAAGAGATAGCCGATTTTGGACATAAAGGTCCGATTCATGGCCGAACGCAAGTAACTGCCGATCTGCTTGGCTGTGCCTTCCGCGGTTTTGAGCGCGATGTTACCGGCAAAGCCTTCGGTCACGACGACATCGACAGTGCCTTTTCCAAGGTCGTCACCCTCGACGAAACCGGCGTAATGCAGCGAGCGCAGCGGCGTTTCGCGCAGAAGCCGGCCGGCGGTGCGAACCTCTTCCAGTCCCTTGACCTCTTCCACGCCGATGTTCAGCAGGCCGACGCTCGGCTTCTGGACACCGAACAGGGCCCGCGCCATGGCGCCACCGAGAATGGCGAAATCGATAAGCTGCTGTGCGTCGGCGCCAATCGTTGCACCGACATCAAGCACCACGGACTCGCCGCGCATGGTCGGCCAGATGGCCGCGATCGCCGGACGTTCGATATTGGCCATTGTCCGCAGGCAGAACTTGGACATGGCCATGAGCGCGCCCGTGTTGCCGGCAGAGACCGCAACGGATGCATCGCCTGTCTTTACCGCCTCGATGGACCGCCACATGGACGAGCGCCAGCGACCCTGACGCAGGGCCTGACTGGGCTTGGTGTCCATCGCAATGGAGACGTCGCAATGATGGAACGTCGAAGCATCGCGAACCCTTGGATACTTTTCCAGGAGTGGCAGCACGACCTTTTCATTGCCGAACAGCAGGAAACGGATGTCAGGATGGCGGACAAGCGCAATTTCCGCCCCGGGAATGACGACGTCAGCCCCATGATCGCCGCCCATGGCATCCAGAGAAATCGGAATAGTTTTCGCCATCTAGAAGGTCTTTTGACGTTTCGCTACCAAGAACAGCACCGAGTGGTGCTTCCAGACAAAGTCCTGCAGGTCCGGCAAGGGCCTAGAACGGGCGCGAACATAACGGTTTTGGCAAGACTGACAACCGTTTTCCTGATCGCGGAGAGTTCTGACGTTGAAAACCTGCATGAAGACCCAGTCCAAATCGTTCCGGCACCTGTGAATACAATGGATATCAGTTATCCGGCTGTTCCTTGAGTGCCTTCAAGGCGGCGAAGGGGGACGGTTTAGCCTCAGGCTCTTCATCGGCGCTGTCGTCGTCGCCATCGCCACCCTCGAACTCCACTCCCGGCTTGCGGGGGAACGGGTCGAGCGTAAGTGCAAGTTCCTCGCAGATCACGGCACCAAGGTCGAGAACACCGTCCAGAATGACATCGGGCGGGTCGAGCGTTTCCAGGTCGATTTCAATCTCGCCGTCCTCATTGAGATCGCTGACCTTGCGCGGCCGGCTGGACTGGGGCTCGAAGGTGCGATCGACATCGATCTTCAGCTGGCTTTCGAATGGTTCCAGTGAAACCACACAGGTCTGTTCCAGCGTTGCCGTCAGCGGACCGACCACGCGCAGTCCCGCCTTGCGATACGGTTTCAGAAGGAAATCCGCCTTGAGGTCGCGAATGCCATCGAGCTCATAGGTCTTGGCTATGGCCTTGAGCGCGGCTTCGTCCGGACTGACAGTGACGCGTTCGTCCTTGTCGACAACGCGGGCGGCGTTGAACTTGTACGAATAGGGGAAAGTTTCTTTTGTCATTTTTGTTTTTACCTTGGCACCTTTGTCGCGGTCTCTTGCACCGCCGGCTTGGCTCTCAGACCGGCAATGCCTTGAATTTTTCAGGGTCGGACCAGACGATGCTCCCGTTCATCAGTGCTTCCACCGTCTGCCCCTCGAGGCTTTCGGCAACTTCCAGCATATAGTACGCCAAACGCTTCTGTGCGACCGGCTCCGGTGCATCCGGATAGATGTTGCGGCCGAGCGCCTCTGCCAGCTCCTCAACGTTTTTTGTTTCAATCGCCGGAATATAGGCATCGGCACGACCATAAAAGGCTTCGCCCATGACTTTCACCTTCTTGGGCACGCGCGTGTCGCTGACACCCATTTCACGCAGCGATGCATCCATGTCCAGAAAGAACAGGTCAAAGACGTTCTGCGTAAACTCCGAGACCGACTTCCCCTCCCCGCGCATTCGGCGGAAATACAGCACTGCATGGGCCACGATCATGTCAAAACGGCCGTCGACACTATCGGGCACGTGAAAGTCGGTGTAAAAGACTGGCTGCCGTGCTTGAGCCACGATTTCACAATAGACCTTGTGCTCGGCATCGCGGGTCCGACGGCGGAACAGGCCAAACAGCATGGCATCTCCTTTTAAGTCAGGTGTTGCCTTGTGCCCTATCCCACGATAGTGACTTTGCCAAGCAACGAAATTCAAGAGCAGCCAGACCGGTCTGGCGAAACGGGAATTCTTAGATGAACTTCAAGGCAAGCGCCCTGATCCTTCCGCTTCTGGTCACCTTACCGCTCGGCGGCTGTTTTACCTCCACCTATACGCACGGGCACGTGATCACCAGCGACATGCTGAACCAGGTTCAGGTCGGCTCCAGCCGCGAACAGGTTGAGCTGGTCCTGGGAACCCCGTCGACAACGTCCAGCCTCAACGGCGATGCCTACTATTACATTTCGCAGAAAACCGCCACGACCGCCTTCATGGCTCCGGATATCGTCGAGCAGCGCGTCGTCGCGGTTTACTTCGATAAGGACGGCTACGTCCAGGACCTCGGCAACTACTCGCTTGAAGACGGCAAAATCGTCGACATCGTCACCCGCAAGACCCGTACGGGCGGTGCCGACTATGGCTTCCTGACGCAGATCCTGCGCGGTGCGACCAACCCGAGCCTTGGTCTCTGAGGCAAAAGTCTCAACCCTATGCAAAAAGCCCCGGCCATCGGCCGGGGCTTTCTTTTTCCGGGGCGTCAGTGCGCCAGGATCGCCAACAGCAGCAAGGCCACGATGTTGGTGATCTTGATCATCGGGTTCACGGCCGGACCGGCGGTATCCTTGTAGGGATCTCCAACCGTATCGCCTGTCACCGAGGCCTTGTGCGCCTCGCTGCCTTTCTGGTGGGTCACACCGTCCTTGTCGGTGAAACCGTCCTCGAAGGACTTCTTGGCGTTATCCCAGGCACCGCCACCGGCGGTCATGGAAATGGCCACGAAGAGCCCAGTCACGATCACGCCCAGCAGCATCGCACCAAGCGCTGCGAAGGCGTCGGCCGGAGTTGCCACGGCCTTGACCAGAAAGAACACCACGATGGGCGACAGCACCGGCAGCAGCGAGGGGATGATCATCTCCCGGATCGCCGCCTTTGTTAGCATGTCCACCGCACGGCCGTAATCCGGCCGTTCCGTGCCCTGCATGATGCCCGGCTTTTCCTTGAACTGGCGGCGGACTTCCTCCACCACCGCACCGGCAGCCCTGCCGACGGCGGTCATTGAAATGCCGCCGAAGAGATAGGGCAACAGACCGCCGAACAGGAGACCTGCAACCACATAGGGATTGGACAATGTGAACAGGGTGCCGACGTCGATGCCATAGAAGATCGACCCTTCCGCAGCATTGCTGGAGAAGAACTTCAGGTCTTCCGTATAGGCAGCAAAGAGCACCAGCGCACCTAGCCCTGCGGAGCCGATGGCATAGCCCTTGGTGACCGCCTTGGTGGTGTTCCCCACCGCATCGAGGGCGTCCGTCGTGGTACGCACTTCCGCCGGAAGATCCGCCATTTCGGCAATCCCCCCGGCGTTATCGGTCACCGGACCAAAGGCGTCGAGCGCTACCACCATGCCTGCGAGCGCCAGCATGGTCGTTACGGCAATCGCAATCCCGAAGAGGCCCGCGAAAGCGTAGGTGACCAGAATGCCCGCGATGATGATCAGCGCCGGCAGGGCCGTTGCTTCCAGTGACACGGCCAGACCCTGGATCACGTTGGTGCCATGACCGGTCACCGACGCCTGGGCGATGGATCTCACCGGACGATACTCCGTGCCGGTGTAATATTCGGTCACCCAGATGATCAGCCCGGTCACTACGAGACCTACGAGACCACAGACGAACAGATCGAACCCGGTAAAGGTCGTGCCGCCCGATGTAGTGAACTCGGTGCCGGCACCGATCCAGCCGAAGATGATGATCGCGAGGGCAACCGCGGACAGAACTGCCGTGGCAATGAAGCCCTTGTAGAGCGCCCCCATGATCGAGTTGTTGCTGCCGAGCTTGACGAAGAACGTGCCGATGATGGACGTCACCACGCAGCTAGCTCCGATCAGCAACGGCAGGTGCATCAGGTCGATGGCCTGGCTGCTCGTGAAGAAGATCGAGGCCAGAACCATCGTGGCAACGACCGTCACCGCGTAGGTTTCGAACAAATCGGCCGCCATGCCCGCACAGTCGCCGACATTGTCGCCGACGTTGTCGGCGATAGTCGCCGGGTTGCGTGGATCATCCTCCGGAATTCCGGCTTCAACCTTGCCGACCAGATCACCGCCGACGTCAGCCCCCTTGGTGAAGATACCGCCGCCGAGACGGGCGAAGATAGATATCAGGGAGGCACCGAAGCCGAGCGCGACCAGCGCGTCGATCACTGTACGGTCCGTCGGGTCGTACCCCATCATTCCGGTGAGGATGGCGAAATAGACTGCCACGCCAAGCAACGCGAGCCCGGCAACCAAAAGGCCGGTGACGGCACCGGCCTTGAACGCGATTTCCAGCCCTGCCCCGAGGCTTTGGCTGGCCGCCTGGGCGGTGCGCACATTGGCCCGGACGGAAACCATCATGCCGATGTAACCGGCAGCTCCCGAGAGGACGGCGCCGATGGCAAATCCGATTGCCGCGGTGCCGGAAAGCAATAGCCAGGCGAGCACGAAAACAACGGCCCCCACAATGGCAATAGTCGTATATTGACGATTGAGATAAGCGCTAGCCCCTTCCTGGATCGCCTCGGCGATCTCCTGCATGCGCGCGTTCCCTGCATCCGCTGCCATAACGGACTGGATGGCCCACGCCCCATAGGCAATGGACAAGAGGCCACAAATGATGACGACAAGCTCGATCATACTTCCTCCCAAAGCTGCGGCGGACTGATTTTCTTGTCGTTTTTTGCCGCCTGACGGCCCTTCACATCAATTCCTCGACGTGAGGGAGGGTAACGATAGCAGCAAAGCGGCGCGCCTCGTCAAGCTCTCACATTGTTTAATTCAAAACTTCCGTTACGGTATTGTTTGATGCAGCGCAGTAATTATGCTGCGCTGACGAAATGGAATTTCGAAGGTACTTTAAGCGGTTGTATCCGCTCTTCTTTCCGCAACTGCAAGCCAGATAAGCAAGCCGATGCAGAGCACCACAAACGGAAACACCAGAAGGGTGACCGTGTTCCAGCCGTAGACATTCAGCAAAGCACCGGACGAGAACGATGCGGCAGCAACAAAGCCGAACACCAGGAAATCGTTGACCGCCTGCACCAGGTTCCGTTCTTCGGGCCGGTAGGTATCCGTCAGCATGGCGGTGGCTCCGATGAAGCCGAAGTTCCAGCCAAGGCCGAGCAGGATCAGCGCGATCCAGAAGTTGGCAAGGTCGACCCCCATCAACGCGACCACGGAACATCCGGCCAGCAGCAGCAGGCCAATCGAGACGATCCGCTCCTTGCCGAAGCGACCGATGAGATTACCCGTGAAGAAACTCGGACCGAACATGGCAAGCACATGCCACTGAATGCCAAGCGTGGCGTCATTCTGCGACAGGCCGCAGCCGATCATGGCCAGCGGCGTGGCCGTCATCACCATGCTCATGAGTGCATAGGAGCAGATACCGCAGGCTGCCGCGACGATGAAACGGCGTTGCGACATGATCTGGCGCAGTGGACGTCCACCCGCCTGGGTATGGCTGTGCCGCTGCGGCTTTGGAATTCGGAGAAAAGCCACGAGGAAAAAGGCAATCAGGGACAAGCCCGCCTGCGCCAGATAGGTTCCGGCGAACAGGATTGGCGAGAACAGGTCCTTGGTGGCGATAACCGTTTGCGGACCAACCACCCCTGCCAGAACACCACCGGCAAGCACCCATGAGATGGCCTTCGGCTTAAAGGCGTCACTTGCCGTGTCTGCTGCAGCAAAGCGATATTGCTGCACGAATGCGCCTGCAAAACCGCTGATGCAGCACCCGAGGGCAAACATCAGAAACTCGTCCTGGAAAACCGCGAATGCCGCCAGCAGCCCGGCGATGGCCCCAAGCAAAGCTGCCCCCATGAAACCGGTCCTGCGGCCGTATCGGCGCATGATCATGCCGGCGGGAATGGTCCCGAAAGCTGTTCCCAGGACCATCGCCGACACGGGCAAGGTCGCCAGAGACTTGTCCGTATCCAGCATCGAATACCCGACCAGCGGCGCCGTTGCGATCACGATCGACGCCGAAGCCCCACCAATTGCCTGAGCCAGAGCCAATAGCAGCGCGTTTCGTTTTGCCAGACTGTCGTCGACAAAGCTATCGGGGGTCGTCACGGTCATTTGGATACTTTCAGGAAGGCAGAAGTTTGCATGGCACATAACACGCCAACAGCCGACCGCGAAAGACCAGAAGTTTCATTTGCAACTGGAGACCAGCCGAGAGCTGTAACGTGCGACACGTCACGGCCAAGCGGCAAGAAAGCGCAACACCATCGGAGGCGGGCATTCGGGCGATGGATCCGGCCTGGTAAAATTCCGGCACCTGCCCTTTGCGACAGCTAGAAGTGACTGAAGCCCGCAAAGCGACCGTAGTCGACAGGTTGCCCGGCTTCCTCAAGCCGAATTCGGCCCTCACCTGCCCGGGCATGACCGATTTGCGTGACGGCACAGCCGGCAAGATGAGCAACCCGGCAGAAGGTACCAGAAACGTCTTCCGGCACCGCCATCAGGATTTCGTAATCGTCGCCACCGTTCAGGCACCGGGCAAAGTCCTCTGGTGACTTGATCTTGAGATGGGCGAGCGCCTGTGAAAGCGGCACCTGATCCAGGTCAATCGTGAGGTCCAACGCCGAAGCGCTGGCCATATGCGCGCAGTCGGCAAACAGGCCATCTGACACGTCCATGGCAGCCGAAGCATAATCGGTCACTGCCCCGGCAAGCCTCGTGCGCGGCCTCGGCAGCAGGTAACGGTCGAGAATATGGGCTTCTTCGCTCTCTGTCAGATCATGATCGCGGCAGAAGTCGGGATTGAGGCGCGCCTGAAGACCGGCAGCGGCGTCGCCAATGGTTCCGGTAACAAACAGAAGATCGCCCGGCCGTGCCCCGGACCGCCGAACTGCGCTGCCGGTTTCAACCTCGCCTATTGCCGTAATCGACACCTGCAGACCATTGCCGGAACGAACCGTGTCACCGCCCAGAAGATGGAAATCATAGGCCGCTTGGTCAGCCGCCAGGCCGTTGCAGAACCGCTCAAGCCAGTCGACCGTCCAGTCGGACGGCAACGACAGGCCCATCAGATAGCCACGCGGACGTGCGCCCTTCGCCGCAAGGTCGGAGAGGTTGACCCTCAGTGCCTTGGCGGCTATCGCTTCCGGTGCATCTTCAGCAAAGAAATGTATATCGGCCGCCAGCACGTCCTTGGTCAGAACGAGGTCATGGCCTTCCCGTGGTGTCAGCACCGCGGCATCGTCGGTCAGACCGAGGCTGCCCGGGTCTTTTGCCAAAGGGGCAAAGAAACGCCGGATCAGCTCGAATTCGCCTGGCCGGTCAGCGCCCATGATCAGGAGGCGCCGTCCGTTTTCTTTTCCTCGAGTTCGCCGCTGCGCAGTTCATGCGCAAGACGGTCGAGCACGCCGTTGACAAGGCCGGGCTCATCATCATCGAAGAAGGCCTTGGTGACGTCGATATACTCGGAAATGATCACCTTGGCCGGAACATCCTTGCGGCGCAGCAGCTCATAGGAGCCGGAGCGGAGGATAGCCCGCAGCAGGCTGTCGATACGCTTCAGGGGCCAGTCTTCGGCCAACGCAGTGTGAATGTAGGGATCCAGAAACTTCTGGTCCTCCACAACGCCGGCAAGGATCTGCTTGAACCATTGTTCGTCGGCTTCGCGGTACTGCGCACCGTCGATTTCCTTGCCGAGGCGAAAGGCAGTGAATTCGCTGACGACACTGGTCAGCGGCGCACCGCCGACGTCCATCTGATAAAGGGCCTGAACAGCAGCAAGGCGAGCCACGCCGCGTTTGTTTGCAGGGCGCACAGTTTTTCCAGCCGGTTTTTCCGGGTCGGCCTTTCCGGTCATTCTTCTTATACTCCAAGCCGCTCGCGCAGGGCGATCATGTCGAGGGCAGCACGGGCAGCCGCGCCGCCTTTGTCCTTGTCGTCCACCTTCGCGCGGGCCCATGCCTGCTCACCGTTTTCAACGGTCAGGATACCATTTCCGACAGCCAGATCCGCATCGACGATCAAATCCATGATCACCCGGTTCGATTCATTGGCAACAATATCGTAATGGGTGGTCTCGCCGCGAATGACGACACCCAGCAGAACGAAGCCGTCGTAAAGCTCGCCGTCGTTTTCCATTGCCGTCAGAGCCATGGACAGGGCAGCCGGAATTTCCAGGACACCCGGAACAGCGATCCGGTCATAGCTTGCGCCGGCAGCCTCAATGGTCTTGATCGCGCCTTCTGCGAGAGCATCGGCCAGATCTTCGTAGAAACGGGCTTCGATGATCAGAAGTTTCGGTGCAGCGCTCATGGGTTTTCGTTCCTATGTAAGGCCGCGACAGGAACCACGTCTGCCCCGGTTTGTCCAGTCTCATTCGTAAAGGACCACGATATCCCGGTGACGAGTTCGTCCCGTGGTTAAGGCGGTAAATGATATTAGCTCTTTTCGAAGGTGTTGGGACCGTCCCCTACCCGGTCTTGGAGAATTCCGCAAGACGGGCGGCGTAGCGGGCCATCATATCCACTTCCAGGTTGATCTTGTCACCGACCTGCCGATCAGACCAGGTCGTGACTTCGAGCGTATGCGGGATCAGGAAGACGGAGAAGAGCAACCCGTCGACCTCGTTCACCGTCAGGGACGTGCCATCGAGCGCAACCGAACCTTTCTTGGCAATAAAGGGGGCTGCTTCCGCCGGTGCTTCGAACTGGAAATAGACCGAATCCGGATGGTCTTCACGCTTTGTCACCGTTGCAAGTCCATCGACATGGCCAAGCACCAGGTGCCCGCCCAGCTCCGCACCCATCGTCAGCGAGCGTTCCAGATTGAGTTTCTGCCCCACTTTCCAGGATGCGACGTTGGTCAGCGCCAGGGTTTCGGCGGCCGATTCCACTTCAAACCAGTTGCCATTGGAGCCGTTGTCCTTGGCTGTCACCGTGTGGCAGACGCCAGAACAGGAAATCGAAGCCCCGATGTCGAAGCCATTCGTATCGTAGGCGGTGCGGATCCGCGTCCGCATTCCGGCAGGGATCTTGTCGATAGCGAGGATCTCGCCGAGGTCGGTCACAATTCCGGTGAACATGTCAGGCTCCGCGCCGTCTGAGATAAACAAAACTGTCCGGACCGAAACGGCCCGCATCGACCCGCTCGAATTTGGGGTCTTTGAGAACATCTGCAAGGTCAAGACCGTGCAGAGCAGGTATGCCGCCTTCGCCGATTACGATATCCCCGGTAACGACACAAAGATCATCCACAAGGTCCGCCGCCAGGAAAGACGACGCCAGACGGGAACCACCTTCAACCATCACCCGCGTTATGCCGCGTGTTGCCAGCGCACTCAGGATGACAGAGGGCTTGATGCCGGTTTCTTCAGCGGGCACCCGGATGACATTGACACCAGCAGCCGCCAGGTCCGCCAGCTTGTCAGCATCCGCCGCATTGCCACACACAAGCCAGACAGGCACGTCAACGCAGGTTTGCACCAGTTTGGAAGTCAATGGCAGCCGGGCACACCGGTCGATGATGACCCGCACAGGAGAGCGACCAGCGAGGCCTGGAAGTCTGCAGGTCAGTTGCGGGTCATCGGCAAGCGCCGTACCTGAACCGACCAGGATGGCGTCGCATTCGGCGCGAAACCCATGGACCTTGCGCATCGACAGGGCACCGGAGATCTTGACCTGACCTTCGCCTACCCGGCCGATAAATCCATCCCTGGAAACAGCTAGCTTCAGGAACACCACCGGACGCTGTTTCAGTTGCCTGTAGGTGAACCCTCGGTACAGCGCATGCATGGCCTTTTCGCGCACACCCACTTCCACCTCGATGCCCGCATCGCGCAGCATGGCGACACCACGACCAGCGACACGCGGGTTCGGGTCCAGCATGCCGACGACCACGCGTTTCACGCCCGCCTCGATCAGAGCCTTGGCGCAAGGCGGGGTTCGGCCGTAGTGAGAACATGGCTCCAGGGTGACGTAACAGGTCGCCCCTTTCGCCCTGTCCCCTGCCTGGTTCAAGGCATTGACTTCCGCATGCGCCATGCCGGGACGGGACGTGACGCCTCTGCCCACGAGAACAGCGGCACCTGCGTCGAAACGGACGATGAGCGCAGCCACGGAAGGATTGGGCCACACACGGCCGAGACCACGACGGGCAAGGCGTTCGGCGGCCGCCATGAAACGGGCATCAAGATTGGAAAGCTCGGACATCAAGAACCGGATACTGCAGGTCAGGAGTTTTTGAGCGGCTGTCCGTCCGGATCGCTCAGCTCATCCAGAAGGGCTTCGAAATCCTTTGCCTCGCGGAAGTTCTTGTAAACGGAGGCAAAGCGGACATAGGCAACGTCATCGATGCCCTTCAGGCCTTCCATGACGTGGTTGCCGATGGTTTCCGCGGTGATTTCGGTTTCGCCCGAACTTTCGAGCTGGCGAACGATGCCGGAGACCATGCGTTCGATCTTGTCAGGATCCACGGGACGCTTGCGCACCGCGATCTGCACGGACCGCATCAGTTTTTCCCTGTCGAAGGGAACGCGGCGCCCGGAGCGTTTGAGCACCAGGAGTTCGCGCAGCTGCACGCGCTCGAAGGTGGTGAACCGGCCGCCGCAGGTATTGCAGATCCTGCGGCGGCGGATGGCTGTATTGTCCTCGGTCGGGCGGGAATCCTTGACCTGGGTTTCCTCACCCCCGCAAAACGGACATCTCATGTCTTAAAGCTCCTGAGCGAGCCCGCGATTAGCCCCCGTAGATCGGGAACCGGGCCGTCAGTGCTTCTACCTTGGCTTTGACCGCCGCTTCAACTGCCGCGTTGCCCTCTTCACTGTTTGCGGCCTTCAAACCGTCCAACACTTCCGTGATCAGCAGACCGACTTCGCGGAATTCCGCAACACCGAAGCCGCGTGTGGTCGCTGCCGGGGTGCCGAGACGAACGCCAGACGTGACAAACGGCTTTTCCGGGTCGAAGGGGATACCGTTCTTGTTGCAGGTGATGTTGGCGCGGCCGAGAGATTTTTCAGCCACCTTGCCGGTGGCGTTCTTCGGACGCAGGTCCACCAGCATCAGGTGGTTGTCGGTGCCGCCGGAAACGATATCCAGACCCTGTTCCTTCAGGACTTCAGCCAGAACCTTGGCATTTTCCTGAACGGCGCGGGCATAAGCCTTGAATTCCGGCTGCAGTGCTTCCTTGAAGGCAACGGCCTTGGCAGCAATCACATGCATCAGCGGACCACCCTGAAGACCCGGGAAGACGGCCGAATTGATCTTCTTGGCGATCGCTTCGTCGTTGCTCAGGATCATGCCGCCGCGCGGACCGCGCAGGGACTTGTGGGTGGTGGTGGTGACGACGTGGGCGTGCGGAACCGGCGACGGATGGACCCCACCTGCAACCAGACCGGCGATATGCGCCATGTCGACCATGAGATAGGCACCAATGCTGTCGGCGATTTCGCGGAAACGCTTCCAGTCCCAGATACGGGAATAGGCGGTGCCGCCGGCCAGGATCAGCTTGGGCTTGTGTTCGTTGGCAAGGCGCTCGACCTCATCCATGTCGAGAAGATGGTCGTCCTCACGCACGCCATAGGAGACGACGTTGAACCACTTGCCGGACATGTTGACCGGGGAACCGTGGGTCAGGTGACCACCGGAGTTGAGATCCAGGCCCATGAAGGTGTCGCCAGGCTGCAGAAGAGCCAGGAACACTGCCTGGTTCATCTGGCTGCCGGAGTTCGGCTGAACGTTGGCAAACTGGCAGCCGAACAGTTCCTTCGCGCGCTCGATTGCCAGCGTTTCGGCAATGTCGGCGAACTCACAACCGCCATAGTAGCGCTTGCCCGGATAACCTTCGGCATATTTGTTGGTGAAGATCGAGCCCTGTGCTTCCAGCACTGCGCGGGAAACGATGTTTTCCGAAGCAATCAGCTCGATTTCATGCTGCTGACGGCCGAGTTCCTTGCCGATCGTGTCGAAGATATCCGGATCGGCTTCAGCAAGGCTGCGGGTGAAGAAACCGGACTGCAGGGACTGATCGGAGCTTTCCATCAAAGACATAGCGCCATCCTTGTGTTCTTTTGATAGATCAGGAGCATCGGCGGCCAATGTCCGGAAGGACGCTTTCGACCGTCATGCCTGTGTGAGGCGAGGAATTAACACACCCCCCGACCAGAACCAAGGGGCATACCGACGCGTCCAGTTTGGAAAACGACACAGCTGCCAAATCTTGAACGAAACAAGTTTTCGCAACCTTGGGCCAAATCTAAACTGACAACCCAACAAGTTACACTTGCAACAGATCCGACCTTCAGCGCCGATCATTTGACCGGCACCAAAACAATACCCGGGCACAATTCAAATCTGCTCTCGCAAACCGATCTGGTGCGCCGTTCTTCTCAAAACGATTTAAATTGCTTGTTGTTTTATCGAAACCTGTTGCGGAAGCAGAGACTTAAGACAAACCATCAATAAAGGGTCGGGTCAGGCCTGTTCTGCGCAGTCAAGGCTTCCTGTTCAAGGCGGCGGCGAAGTTTTCGAACGGCAATCCGCTTCAGATCTTCCTGAGCTGCTGAAGCCGGCCCGAAGACCGACACTTCAAAACCGGTCGCCGCGTCAATGGCAGTGACCTTGACCTGCTGACCGATCGGCCGAAACTCAAGATAAATTTCACCAGGCCGCTCTTCGCGACTCATTGCCGTTCTCCTGATCCAGCACCCCATTGTCGAACAAGCATGCGAATGGAGCTAGAATCCATGAAACGCCGGCCTGATCAAGGCCGACGTTTCTGGACAGGAAACAATTGTTTGACGTTTGGCGACACCTACAGGCGTGCTTGCTCACCCGTTCCGTAGAGATCGTCCCGGTCGTAGATATCATCACGGAAATGCACCACACCGTCGGCGTTTGCCCAGGCGGTGATGTAGGTGAGATAAAGCGGAATCTGCGATTTCAGTTTCACGTCTTCACGATCACCTGTGCGGATGACACCATCGACGCGCCCCCGATCCCAGTCAGGAGTTGTCGACTGCAACAGCCAGGTCACCAGCTCTCGCACATTCTGAACGCGCACGCAGCCCGAAGAATGGAACCGGTTGGCTTCGCCAAACAGGGTCTTGGACGGCGTATCGTGCAGATAGACCTGGTGTTTGTTGTGGAAGTTGATGCGCACCGACCCGAGCGAGTTTTCCGAGCCCGGATCCTGGGTGAAGCGATACTGGGTCGCCTCATCCGTGTTCCAGTCGATCTGTTGCCAGTTCAGCTCGTTGTTGCTCCAGTCGAAGATGCGGATATTGTTCTTCGCAAGATACTGCGGATCCTCTTTCATCTTGGGGATCAGGTCCTTGCGGATGATCGACTTCGGCACCGTCCAGTACGGATTGAAGTTCAACTCGTAGATCTTGCTGTTGAGGATCGGCGTCTGGCGGTCGATCTTGCCTACAACGGCCGTGTGGCGCGAACGGACCATGCCGTTTTCAACCGCCTCGATCTCTGCTGCCGGAATGTTGACCATCACGTAGCGGTCGCCCAGGAAACCGGACATGGACCGCATACGGATCATGTTGGTTTCGAGCTGGCGCAGACGCACGTCGGCCGAAATGTTCAGCGCGGTCACGGTGCCGTCGCCCATCACACCGTCCGGAATAAGACCGTGACGAAGCTGAAAACGACGCAGGCCTGCATCCACGTAAGAATCGAAGGTGTCAGAGAGGCCGGCCTGCTGTTCAAGATCGCCGGAAACGATCAAGCGGCGGCGAAGTTCCACGACGCGCGGATCCTTGGCACCAATGCGAAGCGCCTTGCCACCAGCAGACACTGTTCCCCAGCCACCGGCCTGGACAATGCGCTGATAACGGTCGATCGCTGCCGCGATATAGTCGGCCGTCTGCGGCGACAACGTCGGAGCAGAGGATTTCACTTCCGTGATGTGATCCGTCGCGATGTCAAAGTTATCCGCCCATTCAACCTGCTGGTTCTGTGCGAATGTCATTGGGGCCGTCTGTGCCTGCGCACCAGTTGCGATCATCACTGGAGTTACGGCGCCCAGCATCATCATGCTCTTGAGCGTTTTTCCAGCAGTCCACTTCCAGTGACGCTTTATCCCGAACGGTCCGGATAAAAGGTTCATCGCCGACCCCATGTTGCAGCGCCATTCGGCGCAAATGTTCTTCAAATACGCGGGATTGAGACCAACAAAACAGGCCACCCCGGCGGTTCCTGCTCCCAGTCCTAACGGAAGGGAGTTAACAAATCGCTTGATTTTTTAACCATCTCGGATTCAGGAGCACTGCACAAAGCCATTCCAATGTGACCACAAGATGTCAACTTTGCCGCAGCAGTTAAAACTGCCTGCACCATAGCTTTGTTTCTCCGCCGTTCGAGAATTCTGGCTGTGCAAATTTGCGTGAGGTCGGCAACTTGAGGCTGAAAAACAGAAAGCACCGCCCAATGGGCGGTGCCTTGTCATCTGAATGTTCCGCGAATGTCTTACAGGCGGTAAAGGATCTGGTCGGTCCAGAACCGCTCCAGACGGCGCAGGGACTTGTTCAGTGCCACAAAGTCCTGCGGACCGATTTCGCCGACCTGTTCCACGGACAGCATGTGACGCTCGTAAAGATCGTTCACGATCTTGGCCACTTCCCGTCCCTTTTCCGTCAGGCTGACACGGACAGACCGGCGGTCCATACGCGAACGCTGATGGTGGATGTAACCGGTCTCGACCAGCTTCTTCAGGTTGTAGGAGACATTCGACCCCAGGTAGTAACCGCGTGTCCGCAGTTCACCGGCGGTCAGTTCGCTGTCGCCGATGTTGAACAGCAGCAGTGCCTGCACGCTGTTTACGTCGGACCGGCCCATGCGGTCGAATTCGTCCTTGATGACGTCGAGCAGACGCCGATGCAGTCGCTCAACGAGCGTAAGAGCCTCTAGGTAAAGCGGCTTGATCTCAAGCTCTTCCCCTTCACTCTGTGCAACAGCGTCGACTGCCCTACTTGCGGTGATCATGTGATTGCGCCTCTTTTAGTACCTGTCGTTGGACGGATATTTTTCCCGCCTTGTTTCGCAATCTAACCGAGCGATTCTAAAATCCGCTTAAGAGACACGCTGAATCATCCGTTAACTTCCAAGGGGCGTTTTAGACTTCCCTTTAACAAGTTGTTTACGATGTTCCGCGGAGGAACTTCACAATCCCTGAGAAATCCTGGGCTTCGCCACCTGTATTACAGAACAGTGAGTAGAGCGCTGCCGCTTCCGCGCCCAACGGCGTTGCCGCGCCGGCCGAATTTGCTGCTTCCTGAGCAAGTTTCAGATCCTTGAGCATCATCGCGGCTGCAAACCCAGGTTGATAATCCCGGTTCGCCGGAGACGACGGCAGCGGACCAGGCACCGGGCAGTAGGATGTCAGGGACCAGCACTGACCGGACGCCGTCGAGGAGATGTCAAACAACTTCTGCTTGTCCAGACCAAGCTTCTCGGCAAGCACGAATGCCTCCGACACGGCGATCATGGAAATGCCGAGGATCATGTTGTTGCAGATCTTTGCCGCCTGACCGGTTCCGGCGTCGCCTGCATGCACAATGGTCTTGCCCATGATGTCGAGATAGGTTTTCGCCGCTTCGAATGCCTCGGCGGATCCACCGACCATGAAGGTCAGCGTTCCACCCGCGGCGCCGGCAACACCGCCGGAGACCGGCGCGTCGACCATTTTCATGCCCCTGGCCTCTGCCGCCGCGCTGACCGCACGGGCGCTGTCGACGTCGATAGTCGAGGAATCGATCATGAGAGTGCCGGGCTTGGCGTTGTCGAGAATGCCGCCCTCGCCTTCATAGATCTGGCGGACATGCTTTCCGGCGGGCAGCATGGTGACGATCACGTCGGCAGCAGCAGCCAGGTCAGCGACACTAGCTGCCTTTTCACCACCCTCTGCTTCGTGTGCCGCCATGGCCGCATCGGACAGATCAAAGCCGAGTACCTTGTGCCCTGCCTTGACGAGATTGATCGCCATCGGTCCGCCCATGTTGCCAAGACCGATAAATCCGATAGTGCTCATGATGGTTTCCTCCCAAAGAGATTTCATGTTGATTTTGAATCTGTTGGCTGGCCGTCTTGAACTGCCGTTCCAGGCACTTCAAAAACTGATTCAACCGCCGTCAGCCAGCATTGGCCTTGTTTTCCCTGTCCATCAGGAAGGCCAGTCCGGCATAAATTGCGATTGTCAGCAGGTAGAAGGCGATTTCATATGGCCGCCGGCCGTAGAGATCGGAAAAGGCTGTGTGCATGACGATCTGGCAGAAGCAGCGGAAAATCCACATCACCGTGCCCCAGGACACGGTCAGCCAGAGGCCGGTCGCGGCCACCAGATCCAGGACGGCAAAAAAGACGATGGCTCCCTGCAGCGCCACGGGCATGTCCCAGAACCACAATCCACGCCATTCGACGATGCCGATAATGCGGGCCCAGTAGATGACGCCGCCGCCGATGAGAATGATCGCAATGCCGCGCAGATACCAGATCAGCAGCGTGCTCCAGGGTGGGCGGGAATCGATCAGGTCCTGAAAGCTGGTAATCATGTGCTGTCCGGGTCAGGTTGAGCTCAGCTGAGCGGCAGATCTCCGTCAGCAGGTTCCTCGAAATACGACGCCAGCTCGGCGCTGTCCACTTGGCCAAACTGGGCAGGCGACCATTTTGGCGCCTGATCCTTGTCGACCAGCACAGCACGAATGCCTTCGTAGAACTCCGTCCCCTGCAGAATGCGCGAGACGATGCGATATTCAAGCTTCATGCATTCATTGAAGGAAAGCTTGCGGCCTCGCTTCATTTGCTCGAAAGCAATCAGAACGCTTGTTGGTGATTTTTGCCGGATGGCGGCAGCGGCCTTCCCCGCAAATTCACTCTGCGAAGCATCCAGGCGCGACAGAATGTCTTCCACCGATGCAGCCGAAAAGATCTCGTCGATAACGTCGAGACTTTCGCAGACGGGCCCCTTCTCCGGCGTCATCAGATACGGCGCAAGCACTGCGCCGATATCGTCTGCTGATTCAAGGTCCTGTTCCAGGTCAGCAAGGCTTTCTTCCGAAACGGCGTGGGTCAGAACGCCGGTAGCCAGAGCATCGCCCTGTTTCAGCCTGCCGGAGCTAAGTGCACAGTAGACGCCGCTGTTCCTGGGCATGCGCGGCAGGAAGAATGTCCCGCCGACATCCGGAAAGAAGCCAATTCCGGTCTCGGGCATCGCAAACAACGTCTTTTCCGTGCCGATGCGATAGCTGCCATGAACCGACACCCCGACACCGCCGCCCATGACAATCCCGTTGACGAGAGCGATGTATGGCTTCGGATAGGCCTTGATCTGTGCATTGAGCATGTACTCGTCACGGAAGAAGGCACTCAGGCCGTCTGTCTGCCCGCTCATTCGGGCATCATAGATGCTGCGAATGTCGCCACCTGCGCAGAACGCCTTGTCGCCAGCACCCGTAACGACGATGTGCGCGATTTCCGGATCTTCCGCCCAGCGCGACAATTGCTCGGCCATTGCCAGGACCATTGCGTGGTTGATCGCGTTCAGTGCCTTCGGCCGGTTTAAGATGACAAACCCGGCCTTGCCGCGCTTCTGGAAAAGAATCTCGTCGCTCACTGGCGCCTCGCAAAAAGAAGAGTCGTTTCAACGGAATGGGACGGAAAACTCGATCAGTCCTTCAGCAGCTGCCGTGCAATGATCAGCCGCATGATCTCGTTTGTGCCTTCCAGGATCTGATGAACCCGCACATCGCGGAAATAACGCTCGATAGGATAGTCGCGCAGATAGCCGTAGCCGCCATGAAGCTGCAGTGCTTCGTTGACCACCTTGAAGCCAGTGTCGGTAGCAAGCCGCTTGGCCATGGCCGCAAGCTTGGTGGCGTCATGCGATTTCGCATCCACCGCCGAAGCGGCCTTGTGCAAGAGCAGACGGGCTGCTTCCAATTCGGTTGCCATATCCGCCAGGCGGAACTGAAGTGCCTGAAAGTCGGCAATCAGTCGACCAAACTGCTTGCGTTCCTGCACATAGGCCAGGGCGTGATCGAGACAGGCCTGTGCAGCCCCCATCGAGCAGGCGCCGATGTTGAGCCGACCGCCATCGAGCGCCGCCATCGCGATCTTGAAGCCCTGCCCTTCCGATCCGATCAGATTCGACTTCGGCACCCGGCAATCCTGAAAATTGACCTGAGCCGTCGGCTGGCTCTTCCAGCCGAGCTTCACCTCGTTGGCACCGAAGCTGAGACCGGGAGTCCCTTTTTCGACCAGAAGACAGGAAACGCCGGAAGGTCCCTCACCACCTGTGCGGACCATTACCGCATACAGATCACTTACGCCGCCGCCGGAGATGAATGCCTTGGAGCCGTTGAGGACATAATGGTCACCATCATCCTTGGCGCTGGTACGCAGGCTCGCTGCATCAGAACCCGAGCCCGGTTCGGTGAGACAGTAGCTGGTGAGCAGGTCCATGGTGCAGAGCCTGGGCAGATACTTCTGACGCAGGTCCTCCGAGCCATATGTATCGATGATCCAGGCGACCATGTTGTGAATGGATATATAGGCCGCCGTCGACGTACAGCCCTTGGACAGTTCCTCGAAGATCAGCGTTGCATCCAGCCGGGTGAGCGCGGAACCGCCGACATCTTCCTTCACGTAGATGCCGCCGAACCCAAGCTCGGCTGCCTTGCGCAGGGTGGGAATCGGGAAGTGGCTTTCCTCGTCCCATTCCTTGGCAAATGGCGCCAGTTCATCCCGCGAGAAACTTGCCGCCATGTCCTGAAAGGCGCGCTGATCTTCGTTCAGTGAAAAGTCCACGGGTTATCCTCCCTCAAGCGGTGGCGGCGCACTTCCTCCTCCGGAAAGGTCTGCGCCCTGTCTTCGCGGCAGCACTAAAGCACATTTGACGCGAACGTCAAACAATCTCTTTTTCTTTATTAAATTCAGTTATTTTACAGAATGTTGGATTGCGTCAATCTGCGTGATAGATTGGCGGCTCACTTCGATCAGAATACGCTTTCCAACATCTCCTAGCGAACAGTCAGGGCCGATGCCGTCAAAATCTCCCCTCCCGCCGATAACCTCCGACCACATGGACACACTGCTGGCCGGCACGCGCATGCGCCGCAACCGCCAGAGCGATTGGTCGCGCCGCCTGGTGCGCGAAAACAATCTCACGGTCGATGACCTGATCTGGCCGATTTTCCTGGTGGACGGCGAGAATATCCGTCAGTCCGTTCCGTCCATGCCGGATGTTGTGCGCCTGTCCGTGGATGAAGCCGTCCGCGACGCCGAGAAGGCGGCGAAGTTGAACATTCCGGCACTGGCACTGTTTCCCTACACCGATCCCGGTCTTCGCGATGAAACAGGTTCCGAGGCTCTCAATCCTGAAAACCTGACCTGTCGCGCCTTGCGCGCCATCAAGGCGGAAGGATTGAACCTGGGCCTGATGACGGACGTCGCCCTTGATCCCTACACCAGCCACGGTCATGACGGATTGATGGAAGGCGAGACGATCCTGAACGACGAGACCGTGGATCAGCTCTGCCGGCAGGCCCTGGTGCAGGCGGAAGCGGGATCAGACGTGATCGCCCCGTCCGACATGATGGACGGACGTATCGGCGCCATTCGACAGGCACTCGATTCTCAAGGTCATCGCGGAACCCAGATCATGGCCTATTCGGCGAAATACGCCTCCGCCTTCTATGGACCGTTCCGGGACGCTGTCGGCTCGTCGGGGACCCTGGTTGGCGATAAGCGCACTTACCAGATGGATCCGGCCAATACGGACGAAGCTCTGCGGGAAGCCGAACTGGACATTGCTGAAGGCGCCGACATGGTGATGGTCAAGCCGGGCATGCCCTACCTCGACATTGTCCGGCGGATAAAGGACGAGTTCCAGGTGCCGACCTACGCGTATCAGGTGTCAGGCGAATACGCGATGATCAAGGCTGCGGCCGGAAACGGCTGGCTGGACGGTGACAAGGCGATGCTGGAAAGTCTGCTCGCCTTCAAGCGCGCCGGCGCCGACGGCATTCTGACCTATTTCGCACCGAAGGTGGCCGAAATGCTGGCAGCTGGGAAATGACCTCCGCCGGGGCCACCACCGCTGACAACGTCACATTCGACAAGGTTCAGGAAGCGGCTGCACTTTTGAAGGGCGCCGTAATTGAGACCCCGTGCCTGCCCGCTCCGCGGCTTTCGCAGCTCACAGGGGCGGATGTCTTTGTAAAATACGAAAACATGCAGGTCACCGGCGCCTTCAAGGAACGTGGTGCGCTGGTGAAGCTCTCCAGCCTGACGGCGGATGAAAAGATGCGCGGCGTGATTGCTGTTTCGGCCGGCAACCACGCCCAGGGTGTTGCCTACCACGCCGGACGGCTTGGCATACCGGCAACCATCGTCATGCCGGTTCTGACGCCATTCGTGAAGATCTCCGCGACCCGCAACCATGGTGCAGAGGTGGTCTTGGCGGGAAACACGCTGGCCGAGGCGAAGGAAGAAGCCGACAGGCTGGCCGAACAGAACAATCTCGTCTGGGTGCATCCCTATGACGATGCCCATGTCATACACGGCCAGGGCACGATCGGCATCGAGATGCTGGCGCAGCAGCCGGATCTCGATGTCCTGGTCGTGCCGATCGGCGGCGGCGGCCTTATCGCCGGCATCGCCACGGCGGCAAAGGCTCTCAAGCCTTCCGTCGAAGTGATTGGCGTTGAAACGACGCTCTACCCCGGCATGTGGGGCGCCTTCTATGGCAAGGACGTGCGCTGCGAAGGCGCGACCATCGCAGAAGGTATCGCTGTGCGCGACATCGGCGTCCTGACGACCGAAGTCGTCAAAAGGGTCGTCGATGATATCCTGCTTGTTTCGGAAAGCAGCATCGAGCGGGCGATCAACGCCTATCTGACCTTGCAACGGACCATTGCGGAAGGCGCAGGCGCCGCCGGTCTCGCGGCCTTGCTGACCGAACCCGAGCGATTTGCCGGCAAGAGGGTTGGCCTGGTTCTTTGCGGCGGCAATATCGATCCGAGATTGCTCTCCAAGATCGTGGTCCGCGAACTTGCACGCGATGGCAAACTGGTCTCGATCCGGATCGACACGCCTGACCGCCCCGGCGTTCTGGGCGAAATCGCAACCGTGATCGGTGACATGCAGGGCAACGTGGTCGACGTTGAACACCATCGCCTGTTCCTCAATGTTCCCGCAAAAGGGGCAACGCTGGACGTGACCTTCGAGGCCTTTGACCGCCCGCATGGCGAGCGTATCGTCGCCGCTCTGCGCGAACGTGCCTTCGTGGTGCGTTACCTGGAAATCGGCGAGCGGATGGACTGAAGGGCTGCCACCTCAGTCCTTCATTACACGGGTATTGATGCGGACACTCCACACACCGACCTCATCCTGAGGAGGACCGGAGGACCGTCTCGAAGGATGGGCTCCTTGCTCCGGAGTGTGCCGCCCATCCTTCGATACAGCGCTCCGCGCTTCCTCAGGATGAGGGGTTGGTGTGGATTACCCGCGGAACGGTTCGGTTTCACCCGGCAAATGATTTGCGAAACTCGGCCCCAATCACCACATGTTGATCATCGAACCCAAGGGAGCCGAACCATGTCAGCTGAAACCACCTCCGATTATGCCCGTCAGGACGTTTTCGATCCTGTGAGCAATCCGGAGCTGTTTTCCGGCGTGCGCAGCCGGCGCATCTTTGCCTTCTTCATCGATCTGATCGTGATCACGTTGTTCACCTTCGGTGCCGGCATCGTGGTGTTCTTCCTGGGTGTCTTTACGCTGGGTCTCGGCTTCCTGCTTTACGGCATCCTGCCGACGGCGGTTGCGCTGCTCTATGTCGCCTTCACCCTTGGTGGCCCGCAGGCGTCAACCCTGGGCATGCGTGCGATGGGACTGGAAATGCGCCTCTGGTATGGCGCAAAGCCCTACCCGCTTCTGGCAGCTGTCCATGTCATCCTGTTCTGGTTTTCGGTCTCTTTGCTGACGCCGCTTGTTTTGCTGGTGTCACTGTTTTCCGACCGTAAACGCCTGCTGCACGACCTCGTACTGGGAACGGTAGTGATCAACTCGGCCTCCCATCAAGGCTATGTGCGCGGCCAGGTCTAAGGTCAGTTCAAGAGAGCCAGCGACAGGTTCAATATTCCGGCAAAGCAGGTCCAGAGCGCATAGGGAATGAACAGCTGCGCGGACAAACGATCGGTTTGCCAGCTTCCACCGATAAAGTTCAGGATCAGGTAGAGCATCACCGCGATCACGGCAAAAGCCGTCCACATGAAGTGGAGCGTGAAGAAGAGTGGCGACCAGATCCAGTTGAGAACCATCTGCCCGTACCAGATTTTCATCAAGCGGCTATCGGGTGCCCGAAGGAATGTCCGCCAGCCGGCAATCGCTATCAGAATGTAAAGAATGGTCCAGGCAGGCGCGAACACCCAGTTGGGTGGATTGAACGGCGGCTTCTGCAAGCCCTCGTACCAGGCGCCAGGGGTGTTCAAAACGCCGATCGTGATGCCGACACCCAAAACAACTGCCAGAAACAAGACCAGCGAGGGCAGGTCTTTCGGGAACGAAGGCGAAATTGGGTTCTCTGATTTCATGACTTCTTCAACGCGGATCGCCAGTCCGGGTTCCCATTAATCGGATCAAATCGCGGTAACGGCACATGAACTTTGACAATGTCATTGCCTCAAAGGAATATATCAACGGCAATATTATCTTAAGGCTCTTCCATTGCCGGGACCGCCTGCTTTAAAGTGCAGGTTCGTGAAATTGGCCAAGGTGGCTTTGGGCAGGTGAATGGACTCAGTTGATATTGCAATGGCGCTGACCTTCGTGGTGATCGCGTCCACTGTCGTCCTGTACGCCGTCGAGCGGTACGCGATTGAAACAATAGCTCTCGGGTCCGTTTCCGCCTTCATTGTCATCTTTTCGGTTTTTCCGGTCGAGCGACCGGACGGTTCGCTTATCACCACTGGCGACTTCCTGTCCGGCTTCTCAAATCCGGCGCTGATAACGGTCATCTGCCTCCTGATCATCGGCCAGGGACTGTTCCAGACGGACGCGCTGGAAGCACCGGCAAAGGCGATCGTCAAGATGACGCGCGGACGGTCGCTGCGGGCTGCAATCCCTGTTCTCCTGACTGTCGCGGCGCTCAGCGCATTCTTGAACAACACCCCTGTTGTGGTGATGTTTCTGCCGATCCTGACTGCTGTTGCCGCCACGGTCGGCCAGTCGCCGGCCCGTGTTCTGATGCCCCTGTCTTTCCTCGCGATCCTTGGCGGCATGACGACGTTGATCGGCTCGTCGACCAACCTGCTGGTAGCAAATTTCGCGGCGCAAAGTTCCGATCTCAAACTGACCTTTTTCAGCTTCACGCCAATCGGACTGATCATCGCCGGTGTTGGCTCGATCTATGTGCTGTTCATCATGCCGAAGCTGCTTCCGGTGCGCAAAACCATGGCGGAAGAGTTCCAGAGTTCCTCCGGCAAGCAGTTTATCGCCCAGATCGAAATCACCTATGGTCATCCGCTGGTGGGCGTGGAATCCGTATCCGGCATGTTCCCGCAATTGAAGGACATGACGGTTAGACTGGTTCAGCGAGGCCAGAAGCCAATCCTGCCCCCGTTTGAAAACGTGGTGCTCTCTCCCGGCGATACGGTGATCGTGGCGGCGACGCGTGCAGCCCTTGCCAATGCTCTGGCTCGCCGGCAGCCGCTGATGGAAGCTGATTCAGATACCAGCAACTCCGGCCGCGAGACCCAGGCACCTGCCGGCACGATCAGCCTGGCGGAAGTGGTGGTGGCCCCCGCCTCCCGCCTGATGGGACGCACCTTGCCCCAGTCGGGCTTTTACACCGACACCGGCTGTCTGGTGATGGGCATCCAGCGCCGCAGCCGCATGCCGCGCATGGCGATGAACGACATTCGCCTGGAAGCGGGTGACGTGCTTCTTGTGGCCGGCAGCGAAGAGGCGATCGCGCGCCTGCGCGGTAATCGCGACGTGCTGCTGCTGGACTGGTCAATGGCCGAAGTGCCGCGCAAACGCTACGCGCCAAGGGCGCTTGTCATCTTCGCTCTTGTTGTCGCGCTGGCTGCCAGCGGTCTTATTCCCATTGTCACCACCGCCGTGGCAGGGACCTTCGCCATGATTGTGTCGGGTTGTCTCAACATCCGCCAGGCCATGCGCGCCATCGACAGCCGCATCTTCATGCTGGTGGGCGCTTCGCTTGCGGCTGCCGTTGCACTGGAGGGAACCGGCGGCGCCAATGCGATTGCCACCGGACTGGTTCATTTGCTCGCCGGAGCATCGCCGACCGTGATGCTCTCGGCCTTGTTCTTCATCGTGATGATCCTGACGAACTTCCTGTCGAACAACGCGGCGGCTGTCCTGTTCACACCGATTGCGATCAATCTGGCAAATCAGATCGGTGCGAGCCCCGAAGCCTTCGTCGTCTGCCTGATCATTGCGGCCAACTCGTCGTTTGCGACGCCGATCGGCTATCAGACCAACCTGATCGTGATGGGTCCGGGTCACTACAAGTTCAACGACTTTGTGCGGGCTGGAACACCGCTTGCGCTCATTTTATGGTTGACCTTCTCTCTGGTCGCGCCATGGTATTACGGACTATAGGACCGGGAATAGAAAACAAATCTAAAGGTTTCGCGGGACAAAACGGTGACACGGCACCCCACAGATCATCCGCAGTTCTACCTTACGGCGCCAGCGCCTTGCCCTTATCTTGAGGGAAAACAAGAGCGCAAGGTCTTCACCCATCTTGTCGGCCATGGCGCTCCCGCTCTCAACGAGGTGCTGACGCAGGGCGGTTTCCGGCGCAGTCAGAATATCGCCTACCGCCCGGCCTGCGAACGGTGCCAGGCCTGCATCTCGGTTCGCGTCCGCGTCGACGATTTCAAGTGGAGCAAGTCGTTCAAGCGGGTCTGGAAATCCGGATCGGACATCGTCGGCGCCCGTCTGCCGCCCAGCCCGTCTGCCGAACAATACGATCTCTTCCGCGATTATCTTCAGGCCCGACACGAGAACGGCGGCATGACGGAAATGAGTGTCCTCGACTACGCTATGATGGTCGAAGACACACATGTCGAAACGATTGTCCTGGAGTATCGCCAACGCGGTCCGAACAGCTTCATCACCGGAGCCGGCGAAGGCCCGTTGTTGGGCGTTGCCCTTTCCGACCAGCTCTCGGACGGGCTGTCGATGGTCTATTCCTTCTACGACCCCGACTACACCAAGACCCCGCTCGGCACCTACATGATCCTGGATCACATAGAGCGGGCCCGGAAAATGAACCTGCCCTACGTTTATCTTGGCTATTGGGTCAACGGCTCCCAGAAGATGGCCTACAAGGCCCGCTTCAAACCACAGGAACATCTTGGCCCCAACGGCTGGCTCGTTGTCGACGCTGAGGCCTATCAAACGGAACCGCATTCAGAGGAATGACTGTGTGGAAGGCGGCGCACGCCTGCCCTCTCCTCTACATTGCGGAAGCTCCCACCCCAACACCTCATCCTGAGGAAGCGCGTCAGCGCTGTCTCGAAGGATGGGCGAAACACACTTGAGCAAGTGGCCCATCCTTCGAGACGGACCTGACGATCCTCCTCAGGATGAGGTTGGAAGGGGGTGCTGCGCTCGGGAAACGGCTGATATTTTTATCGACATCACCGAACTGCGACGAGAGCGTTAAACCGTCGTGTTCCTAAGGAATAAACGAGCGGATCTGCCTGAAGACCGAGTGGAACATTTCCTCGGTGAGGCGGCCTGTGTTGGTGTTGTAGCGAGAGCAGTGATAACTGTCGAAAAGCGTCAGTCCCGTTCCGGGAAGCTCGTGCCGTGCGCCGTGGGCAAAGGCGAAAGATGCCCGACGCTGATCCAGGGCCGACAGAAATGTCTCATGCGCGATCCGGCCGAGAGCAAGCACAGCCTTGATCGACGGATTGGCGTCCAGCGTCGACAAAAGATACGGGCGGCAGGTCTTGATTTCCGCGCCGGTTGGCTTGTTCTGCGGCGGCAGGCAGCGCACCGCGTTGGTGATCATCGCATCCTTCAACTGCAGACCGTCGTCCGGCCGGGCCTTATAGGTCCCTTCGGCAAAACCGAATTCGATCATGGTCTGGTAGAGGAGATCTCCCGCATAGTCCCCTGTAAAGGGGCGGCCCGTGCAGTTCGCCCCTTTCATGCCCGGGGCCAGGCCGATGATCAGAAGACGCGGCGCGTCGGCTCCGAATGACGGAACCGGCGCGTTGTGCCAGTCGGGATAGGCAGCTTTCAGCTCTTCACGCAGGGCAACAAGGCGGGGACAGGCCGGACAATCTGATGGGGGATCGACTGGCCCATGGTCTGCGATATAGTCGGACATTGCCCGATCAAGCCTCAGTAGTCGTCATCCTCGTCGTCTTCATCGACTTGCGCGGGGGTCTGCGGACGGGCGGGACGTTCGGACGGATCACGGCCGATCTTGTTGGCAAGGCTGGCCAGATCGATGAAGTGGTCGGCCTGGCGACGCAGGTCGTCAGCGATCATCGGCGGCTGGGTCTTCAAGGTCGAAACCACGCTCACCTTGCGGCCCTTGCGCTGCAGCGCCTCAACCAGGGAGCGGAAATCGCCGTCGCCTGAGAACAGCACCACGTGATCAACGGACTCGACCAGTTCCATGGCATCGACGGCAAGTTCAATGTCCATGTTGCCTTTCACCTTGCGGCGACCGGCACTGTCGACAAATTCCTTCACCGGTTTGGTGATGACCTTGTAGCCGTTATAGTCAAGCCAATCGATCAGCGGACGGATGGAGGAATACTCCTGATCTTCGATCAGTGCGGTGTAATAGTACGCCCGCAGGAGATACGCCTGTCCCTGGAACTCTTTCAGCAAACGTTTGTAGTCGATGTCAAAACCAATTGCCTTGGCCGTTGAGTACAAGTTCGCTCCATCAATGAACAAAGCAACTTTTTCTCGAGCGTCAAACATCTTATTTGAAACCTTTCCGAGTCATACACGTCGCTCTTGCAATTTGGCGTAGAAGGAACTGGCTTCCCGCGACCAATTCCACGCACACTCTATAAGGCGACGTATATTTTGCTGTAAGTTTACCGCGTATTCCGTGGCGTCACACAGCTTATCGTTTTGTTTTGTCAACGGCCTTCTGATTCTGAAAAGGGCCGTTACTAGTGGCCTACACCATTATATTGGAGTGCCGCAATGCAAAAGCGAGTAGCCTGCACCAAATCAGACAAAAAAACCGCGGATTCTTTGCCTATGCGTTCCGGGATCTGACCTCCTCCTCTCAAATTTGACAAGGGGTTGCTTTTTGGAAACGTGAACACTATACGCTGGTTCTTCAAGTTCCTTAAGCCTATGGAGACGTCGAATGGCGCGCGTGACCGTCGAGGACTGCATCGACAAGGTCGAAAACCGGTTTGAGCTGGTGCTGCTTGCTGCGCATCGCGCTCGCATGATCTCGAGCGGCTCGCCGCTGACCATTGACCGTGACAACGACAAGAACCCCGTTGTTGCGCTGCGCGAGATTGCCGAGCAGACCGTCAGCCCGGAAGACATGAAAGAGGACCTGATCCACTCGCTGCAGAAATATGTGGAAGTGGATGAGCCCGAGGCCGAAGCCGTGCCGATGGTTCCGTCCTCGAACCAGCATCAGATGACGCAGGTCAACAACGTTGACGACAGTGCGGTTGAATTCGACCGCATGTCGGAAGAAGACCTTCTGCGCGGCCTCGAAGGCCTCGTTCCGCCGGAGCGGACCGACGACGTCTGATTTGAGTTCACAAGTTCGTCTGAAGCGCGACGGGGTTTCCTCGGCGCTTCGGGCGATTTTTGTCTGTCCCGCTGATGTCTCAGCCGTTTGCCAGGGTCGGTTGCGGCCATGATGCGTCAATACGAACTCGTTGAACGAGTTACGCGCTACAATCCGGACGCCGACGAAGCCTTGCTCAACAAGGCTTACGTCTATGCCATGCAAAAGCATGGTACCCAGACGCGTGCGTCTGGCGACCCCTATTTCTCCCATCCGCTTGAAGTTGCCGCGATCCTCACGGACCTGCGCCTGGACGACGCGACCATTGCCGTTGCCTTGCTGCATGACACGATCGAGGACACCGACGCGACCCGGGCCGAGATCGACTCCCTGTTCGGCGAGGAAATCGGCAAGCTGGTCGAAGGCCTGACAAAGATCAAGCGCCTGGACCTGGTTTCCCAGAAGGCCAAGCAGGCAGAAAACTTCCGCAAGCTTCTGCTTGCGATTGCCGATGACGTCCGCGTGCTTCTGGTCAAGCTGGCTGACCGTCTGCACAACATGCGCACGCTCCACCACATGCCGGAGCACAAGCGTGGACGGATCGCGGAAGAAACGATGGAAATCTATGCGCCGCTCGCCGGACGCATGGGCATGCACGATATGCGCGAAGAGCTGGAAGACATTGCCTTCCATACGCTCAACCCCGAAGCTTATGAAACCATCACCGATCGTCTGGTCGATCTGCGCGAACGCAACCGCGATCTGATCCTGGACATCGAGACAACGCTGACCGAACGCCTTAGCGAACGGGGAATGGCCGCCCTCGTGAAGGGCCGAGAAAAACGCCCCTACTCCATCTTTCGCAAGATGCAGCGAAAGGCTATCGGCTTCGAGCAGCTGTCCGATATCTACGGGTTCCGCGTCACTGTCGGCACCGTGGAAGCCTGCTACCGCGTGCTGGGTGTCATTCACACGACCTGGCCGACCGTTCCCGGCCGGTTCAAGGACTATATCTCCACGCCCAAGCAGAACGACTACAAGTCGATCCACACCACGATTGTCGGACCGTCCCGCCAGCGTGTGGAACTGCAGATCCGGACCATTTCCATGGACCGGGTGGCGGAATACGGTATCGCCGCACATGCGCTTTACAAGGACGGCGAATTCGGCGGACGCAATATTGCCCGGCATACGGAAGACTGCCGCGCCTTCGAATGGCTGCGCCGCACGACTGAACTGCTGGCTCAGGGCGACACGCCGGAAGAATTCCTGGAAAACACCAAGCTGGAACTTTTCCATGACCAGGTTTTCTGCTTCAGCCCAAAGGGCCGTCTGATCGCCCTGCCCCGCGGCGCGACGCCGATCGATTTCGCCTATGCGGTTCATACCGGTATCGGCAACACATGTGTCGGCTGCAAGATCAACGGCAAGATCATGCCGCTGGTGACCGAGCTGCATAACGGCGACGAGGTCGAAATCATCCGTTCGCCCGCGCAGACCCCGCCACCGGCCTGGGAAGCGATTGCCGTTACCGGCAAGGCCCGCGCCGCGATCCGCCGCGCCACCAGGGAATCCGTGCGCAAGCAATATGGAGCCCTTGGCGAACATATTCTGAAGCGCGCATTCGCCAGAGCCGAAAAAGCCTATTCGGAAGACCTGCTGGAAGCGATCCTCGATCTCCTGCACCAGGCCAGCGTCGCCGACTTGCTGGCTGCCGTCGGACGCGGGGATCTTTCCGCCCAACTGGTTCTGAAATCGGCTCACCCGGACTATCAGGACGAGCGCGTTGCCATTTCCGGCCCGCCACTGGAAGAAGGCTGGTTCGGCCTGAAACAGGGTCACGGACTGAAGTTCCGCATTCCGCCCGGCGAACTGGATGCAGACAAGGCAGCTGCCGGCGAGAGTGGCGAGCCTGAAGAAGGTCCTGCCCTTCCCATTCGTGGTCTGTCCGGCGACATCCCGGTTACTTTTGCTCCCGATGGCGGTGCTGTTCCCGGCGACCGTATCGTCGGCATCTTGACCCCGTCCGAAGGACTGACCATCTATCCAATACAATCGCCGTCCCTGAAGGAATTCGACGACCAGACGGAGCGCTGGGTCGACGTTCGCTGGGACATCGACGTCAACAATCCGGAACGGTTCCCAGCACGTCTGGACATTTCGGCTGCAAACGAACCTGGTTCCCTGGCAACCATCGCGCAGGTGATCGGCGAAAACAGCGGCAACATCGACAACGTCAAGATGATGCAGCGAGCCTCGGACTTCCATCAGATGATCATCGATCTTGAAGTCTGGGACCTGAAACACCTGAACAGGATCATAAATCAGCTGCGAACCAAGCCTAATGTTTCCAGCGTCAGCCGTGTGAACGGCTAGATTACAAACGGTAGCAGGCACATAAGGACAAGGCGGCTTGCCGGTGAGTGACACAGCCGCTTGACCATGGAAGACCCGCCGCCGCCAAAGAATTTGAGGGGATCTGATAATGACACGCGATGAAGTTCTGGCCGTATTCCGCGAGGCCGGCGCCTTTCTGGAGGGGCACTTCATTCTGACCTCCGGTCTGCGCAGCCCGGTATTTCTGCAGAAGGCCCGCGTGTTCATGTATCCGGACAAGACGGAAAAGCTCTGCAAGGCACTCGCCGACAAGATCCGCGCCTCCGGCCTGGGTCAGATCGACTACATCGTATCTCCGGCGCTCGGTGGTCTTATTCCGGGCTACGAAACCGCCCGCCATCTTGGCGTTCCCGCCATGTGGGTGGAGCGTGAGGACGGGGAGTTTCGACTGCGCCGCTTCGAAATGCCGCAAGGCGCCCGTGTCATTGTTGTAGAGGATATTGTCACGACCGGCCTATCGAGTCGGGAAACGGTAACCTCGTTGAAAGCTCTTGGTGCTGAAGTCCTCGGTGTTGCCTGCTTGATCGACCGCTCCGGCGGCGAGGCTGACGCCTCGGTTCCGGTGATTGCTCTGGCAGAATACAAGGTTCCGGCCTATGAACCTGACAACCTGCCGCCGGAACTTGCCGCCTTGCCAGCTGTCAAACCTGGCAGCCGCGGACTGAGCTGAACGATAAAAGACGGGAACGAACCTTAGACCATGCTGTTTCGCCGGAGAAATAGGCCAACACGGATTGAGCGACTGCGCGTTGCCGTCTGGCCCCGGAACAGCTGGGCGCGGTCGACCCGCTATTTCGGCAAGCGCGTCTTGCGCCTCACGGCGACACCCCACGCGATTGCCCTTGGCTTTGCCGCGGGTGCCTTCGCTTCATGCACGCCTCTTGTCGGCTTCCATTTCCTGACCGCTTTCGCACTTGCCTACCTGGTGCGCGGCAACATGATAGCAGCAGCGCTTGGAACGTCCGTCGGCAATCCACTGACGTTCCCGTTCATTTGGGCCTTCACCTTCAAAATCGGGCAGTGGATCATCCACGGGCGCGCTCCAAAGGCGGACCCGCATCAGGTTCACCAGCAGTTTCAGCAAGGTCTTTTCGAAAAATCTCTCGACGCGCTCTGGCCAATGCTCAAACCGATGTTCATCGGTGCGGTTCCTCTTGGATTGATCGTTGGAACGGTCTCCTATGTGGTCGTTTACAAGAGCGTCGAGGTCTACCAGCGCCGCCGCAGAAACAAGCTGGCCGACAAGGGCGCCGGCAAACATGGCCGTTTGTTCCCTGCCCCGGGCAACACTGTCGAAGAAGACGGCAGCGCTTGATTTTCGAGGACCACCTGTCCAACTAAGACCGGGACCAAGAACCCATCCCGCCGCAACCTGGAAAGCAAGGCCATGATCCTTGGAATTGGCAGCGATCTGATCGATATCCGCCGGATCGAGAAAACACTCGAAAGATTCGGCGAGCGCTTTACCAACCGGGTCTTCACCGAAATCGAGCGGACAAAATCTGACAAGCGCGCCGAGCGCGCTGCATCCTATGCAAAACGGTTTGCGGCCAAGGAAGCCTGCTCGAAGGCACTTGGCAGCGGCATTCGCATGGGAGTCGCCTGGCGGGAAATGGGCGTGGTGAACCTTCCTTCCGGCAAACCCACCATTGCCCTGACCGGTGGCGCTGCCGAACGATTGCAGGCAATGGCGCCTGCCGGTTTCAGGACCACCATTGATCTGACCATTACGGATGATTATCCGCTTGCGCAGGCATTTGTCGTGATTTCAGCCTGGCCTACCGACTGGCCCGAGCCGCAAAAGGCGGATTCCCCCTGAAAGCCCTGCCTTAAGGGCCTTCCTCTCATTGCGTCGGCAGGCGCTAGCGGATAAGAGTCCGGCTGTGAAAGGCGCTGCCGAACAGAACGCCGGACGATTTTGATCAAGGGACAAGATGAGCGTGACGGAAAACAAGAAGGATAAGGACAGCGGCCTCGCCGAAACCATCAAGGTTGTTGTCCAGGCGCTGTTGCTTGCCCTGATCGTGCGAACATTCCTGTTCCAGCCGTTCAACATTCCGTCCGGCTCGATGAAGGACACCTTGCTGGTTGGCGACTATCTGTTCGTCTCCAAATACAGCTACGGATACTCACGCTTTTCCTTCCCCTTCGGCCTGGGCCCCTTCAGCGGCCGGATCTGGTCCGCCGAGCCAGAGCGGGGAGATGTCGCCGTTTTCAAGCTGCCGACCGATACGTCCATTGACTACATCAAGCGCGTGATCGGCCTGCCGGGCGATACCATCCAGGTCATCGAGGGCGTGGTGCATATCAACGGCGAACCGGTCAAACGCGAGCGGATCGACGACTACATCGAACAATCGCCCTCTGGTCTCGTGCGCCGGGTGCCGCGCTACCGGGAAACCCTGCCGAACGGCGTTTCCTACGAAACCCTGGACCTGACCACGCGCGGAGAGGTGGACAACACCCGCGAGTACAAGGTGCCCGAAGGCCATTACTTCATGATGGGCGACAACCGCGACAACTCCATCGACAGCCGTTATCTGAACAGGGTCGGCTACGTTCCGTTCGAAAACTTCATGGGTCGTGCCGAAATCCTGTTCTTCTCCGTCAAGGACGGAACTCCTGCCTGGCATATCTGGTCCTGGCCGTGGAGCGTTCGCTGGGAACGGATTGGCCGGACACTCTAACCGGGGCTTTGGCGGAACGCCGCCGAAGCAGGCTGCATGAAAAGACAACTGCATCAACCAGGTCCGATTTCGGCCCTGAAAACGGCACTGCAATATGAGTTTCAGGACCTGGAACTCCTGCGGGTCGCGCTGACCCATGCCAGTGCCCTTGCACCGTCTGAAACAGTGTCGGGCAGTTATCAGCGTCTGGAATTCCTTGGAGACCGTGTTCTCGGCCTCGTGATAGCTTCCATGCTGCACAAGCATTTTCCCAAGGCTGACGAAGGTGAGTTGGCGCGGCGTTTCAACCACATGGTCAAGCGCGAAACCTGCGCGGAAATTGCCCAGGAACTTGGTGTCGGCGATGCGATGCGCATCGGGCTTGCAGAAGCACAGACCGGGGGCCGGAAGAAAACTGCCCTGCTCGCCGATATTTGCGAGTCGGTCATTGCCGCGATTTACCTGGACGGCGGGTTTGAGGCGGCCGAAAGCTTCATTACGCGCCTTTGGGAGCCGCGTATGCTATCCTGGTCGGGTCCACTGCGCGACGCCAAGACAACGCTGCAGGAATGGGCACAATCGAAGAGCCTGCCGACACCGCGATATGATGTAACAGGCCGGGACGGACCGGACCACGCACCGAATTTCACCGTGTCGGTGACCGTTCAGGGACTGCCGCCAGGCGAAGGCAAGGGTGGCTCCAAACGGATTGCGGAACAGAATGCGGCAGAGGCCGTATTGCGCCGGGAAGGCGTCTGGAAGGAATAAGACAGCTTGAACGATAACACGACCAACGATGGTCCGATGGACGAAGATGACGACAACGGCTTTCAGGCCCCCACCGGCCGATTTGACATGCCGCTGCCCGAGCCGCTGCCGGAGATGCCTGCTGATACCAGGGCGGGTTTCATTGCCCTGATAGGCGCGCCCAATGCCGGCAAATCGACGCTGATCAATCAGCTTGTCGGCACCAAGGTCTCCATCGTTACGCACAAGGTGCAGACAACACGCACCATTGTGCGTGGCGTGGCCATGCACGGCGCGGCACAGCTGGTGTTCATCGACACGCCGGGCATTTTCAAGCCCAAGCGCCGGCTCGATCGCGCCATGGTCGACACCGCCTGGGGCGGTGCGCGCGATGCCGACCTGATCGCGCTTCTGGTCGATGCCCGCAAAGGCCTGACCGAGGAAGTGGAGAACATCCTCAAGCGCCTGTCCAGCCAGCAGGCACCGAAGGTTCTGATCCTCAACAAGACCGATGTCGCCAAGCGTGAAAAACTTCTTCAGCTGGCGCAGAAGATCAACGAATTCGTCTCTTTTGAAGAAACCTTCATGGTATCGGCTCTGACCGGCGACGGCACCGAGACCATCCTGGACTATTTCGCGTCCAAGGTTCCGGACGGCCCCTGGCTCTTTCCGGAAGACCAGCCGTCGGACCTGCCCCTGCGCATTCTTGCGGCCGAAATCACCCGCGAAAAGCTGTTCGAGCGCCTGCATGAGGAACTGCCCTATATCTCCACCGTGGAGACGGAACAGTGGCAGGCCCGCAAGGACGGGTCGGCCCGGATCGAACAGACCATCTACGTGGAGCGGGACAGCCAGAAGTCCATCGTGCTCGGTAAACGCGGACAGACGATCAAGGCGATTTCACAGTCAGCGCGCGAAGAGCTCTCGGAAATCATCGAAGCTCCCGTTCATCTGTTCCTGTTCGTGAAGGTTCGGGAGAACTGGGCGGACGATCCGGAGCGTTACCGGGAAATGGGACTGGAATTTCCGAAATAATTTGCGCGGATCGCCGAATCCGCCAAACTCCCGGCCTGACATGAAACGGGAAACGGCCCTTGGAATGGAGCGGACGCGGCGTGGTGCTGACCACCCGCAAACACGGCGAAAACGATGTCATTCTGGAGACCATGACGCTGGATCATGGCCGCCACCTCGGCCTTGTGCGTGGTGGTCGTTCCCGGCGGCACCGGCCTGTCCTGCAGCCCGGCAACGAGCTAACCCTCACCTGGAAGGCGCGCCTTTCCGACCATCTTGGTCAGTATCACATAGAGCCGGAAACCCTGCGAGCGGGTGACCTCATGACCAGCAGTCTCGGTCTGGCCGCGCTTCAGCATCTGGCCTTTCTGCTTCGCCTCCTGCCCGAAAGACATGCCTACCCGAGACTGTTCAATGCGCTGACCGTGGTTCTGGACCATCTGGAGGCTTCGGACGCGGCAGCCGCGCTTCTGATCCGTTTCGAGCTTGAGGTGTTGCGCGACCTCGGCATCGGTCTCGATCTTTCGTCCTGCGCCGCCACCGGCAGCAACGAAGACCTTGCCTATGTCTCACCAAAATCCGCCCGTGCGGTCTGCCGGGAAGCCGGCACGCCCTACCATGACCGCCTGCTGCCCCTGCCCGGCTTTCTTCTTGAGGGGCAACGACAGGCCGGCAGTGAGCTAACCTGGGCCGATGTTACCCAGGGGTTCGACCTGACAAGCTTTTTTCTGAACAGATACCTGCAGGAACATGGCACCAGGGACGGCGGCACGCGAAGCCAGGTGCTGACCGCCCTTGAAAAGCGTTACCGAACCGATTTTCCCTGGAATTTCTGAAACTCCAGAAACACGCCCTAATTTGCTTCCGGCTGCTGCGGCTGCCACAGCGAACTGCCCTCGCCTTTCGGAAGAAGGATCATCTCAACGACACCGAAGACCCCACTCAGCGGTACATACCCGATGTAGTCTGTAAAACGACTATCGACGGAGTTGTCTCGATTGTCGCCCATTACAAACAGATGACCGTCGGGCACGACATATTCTCTTGTCGTGTCCATTTCTCCTTGCGGATCGAGATCCAGAACTTCGTAACTTCTGCCGTTCGGCAAAGTTTCCCTAAATCGCGGAGCAGAGATCTCTGAGCCGTCTCGATGCTCGTAGCGATAGTCTGCAAGGGCCTGACGTGGAACAGGCACATCATTGATCAGCACCACGCCGTCCTGAAGCCGTATGCGCTCGCCAGGCAAGCCGATGACCCTTTTCATATAATCGTTCGCTCTTTTGGCGGCGATAGTGAAAACGATTACGTCTCCGCGGACTGGCTCATAGTGCTCGCCCATTGAGGGGAAGATTTTGTCGGAAGAACAACTTCATCGACCTCCAGGGTCGGACGCATGTTGCTTGAAAGATTGGAATAGGTTTTCAGGCGCAGCAGGTAAAAATCGTTCCAGGACACCGCGACCGCGACCAGAACCAGCGCTACCAAACCGACCAAGAGCCAGCGAAAAGATTTGCGTTTGGAAGCCATGCCCCCCCCCAGCAAAGGAACCACACGATTGGCAGTGCGGCTGAATAAACCTTTCAACGGTCTAAGGGACGGTGCTGATTCCTACAATCCTTTCCTGCAACCAAAGGTATTTAGACGACGCGCCTTCATCCTGCCTGGGCAGCCTCCAAAGCAACCGGAGGGTCGTCCGATTGCATTGTGCCGCTGGAAAGGGTCATGCCTTTGGTAAACAGGCGTCCAAGATCCGCTTCGGAAAGCGGCCTGGAAAACAGGTAGCCCTGCACTTCGCTTGTGCCGAGACTTTTTAGAACGGACAGTTCTTCTTCCGTTTCAACGCCTTCGACAACGCAGGCAATGCCCATGTCGCGGCTGAGGGCCAACAGCGACTTGACGATGCCATATCCGGCTGTATCCGGCCGAATACCGTGGACGAAACTTCGATCGACCTTGATGCAGTCGAGGGGCAGCTTGTGAACATGGGAAAGGCTCGAATAACCGGTGCCGAAATCGTCGAGTGACAGACGGATCCCGGTTTCCTTCAAGGCGAGGATCGCCCGGCACGCTTCCTTGAAATCCCACATCACGGAAGTTTCCGTCACTTCGCAATGCAGTCGCCCTGGCTCAAATCCGAAGCTCTCCAACAGGTCGAGTATCTCCTGCACGAAACCACGGGACGACAGGTTGCTTGCCGACAGGTTGAAAGACAGCTTCAGATCGGCTGGCCAGTGACGAGCGGCTTCAAGCGCCTTGCGCAACAAGACCAGCGTCAGCCTGTTGATCACTCCGCAACGTTCGGCAATGGGGATGAACTCACCTGGCGGCACATTGCCCAGCAACGGACTGTTCCAACGGGCAAGACATTCCACACCCGTAATCCGATTGTGTGCCACATCCACGATCGGTTGAAAGGCAACCGACAATTCGGCTTCAATATCCGCCGACTGCAGCGCCTGGGTAACTCTGGCGTGGGACAGCATCTGTTCGCTGTGGCGCGGTCCGAAGACGGCAACCGGCTCGTTCCGATTGAGTTTTGCTTCCTGGAGAACGTAGACGGCGTGTTCCAGCAGGTCCGTCGGTGACAGAACGCTTTCATCCAGATGAGCTATACCGGCGGCATAGTTCAGCTTCATGCTGGCTTCCGGCAGTTGGCAACTCTCTGCAAACAGTTCGTCAAAGAAACTGCTGACGTCCGAAAAGGCTGCTTCGTCCCCAACGGCTAATAGAGCGAATTCGTCACCGGCAATCCGGGCCACGAACATTTGCGGTGCGAGCTTGGATTTCAGCCGCCGCACGACCTCAAGAAGGATCTGATCTCCGGTGTTGAGCCCATAGATGTTGTTGATGGCCCTGAGGCCTCCCAGATCGAATACACATAACGACAGCGGTTCTCCCGACTGGCGAGCCAACCTGAAGCTTTGGTCCAGTTCCAGAAGAAAGCAACGCCGGTTCGGCAGACCGGTCATGTGATCGTGGTTCGCGATGTAGTAGTTCAGATCACTCAGTTTCTGGGTTTCATCCTGCTTGTGTTCCAGTTCCTCGGAATGACGTTTCAGATCCCTGCCCGTGCGGATCAGTTTGATGAAGCCGCGATAGTGGTTGTTCAGGATGAAGAAGGCCCCCATGGAAGCCGCTATTCCATAGAGCGCGAAATAGGTGAAGACATTCTCGCCTGCGATGGCAAAGTATATAAAATACAAGGTGTTGGCGCAGAAGGCGTTGATGAGGGCAACCGCGCGAAAATGGATCAGGCAGAAAAGCAGCACCAGATTGGCGACGGCAATCGTGAAGACCACCTGAACCTGCAGGTATGGCCCGCCATAGGGAAAAAGCGACAGAACCCAGATCGAGAAAATCGCAGGCGAAACCACCGCCAGGACCTTGGCCTGCTTCTGCCAGGCAAGAATTTCAGCGTGGCTCGGCGTTTCTTTCTGGCGCCTGCGAACCGTCACGATCCGCTGCACGGCGAAGGCGGTCACGAGTAGCGGCACCACAAGCGTCAGAGCGATCGGAGCAACCGACCAGTGCGTCACCGATAAACCCCAACCGCCAGCCAGGCTCATCATGTAGAGGAACGGTGTCTGGCGCTGGATGAACTGATATTGCGCAAGGGCAACGTCCGGATCGCCACTATCACCAGCAACCCACGTTTTGAAAGCCGTCAAGGCCGACGTCAACCAGTTTGAACCCATTCAGGCATGTTCCAAAGTTTAACCGGGCATCGGTAAAATCCGCAGCCTTTCTTGGATTAATACCGGTCTCTCCTTGACATGACATTAAGGAAGCTTCGCAGTTTTCGATATTTTACTTCGAGTTTTTCTTTGAATGGACTTCTTGCTCGCACGCCTTCCGTACTCTCCTACCCTCGCCTGCGGTGGATAGAAATTCACCCACAGACGTGTGAAATCCGTTGAAAATCCGCTGTTCCCGGCCATTCGAGGCAGTTAGCGAATTGCACCTCGTGCCTGAAACAGCTAGCAAGCAAGTATGGGAAAAGAGACGACACCGCCGCCAAGCGGCATTGAGAGCATCAATCTCAAGAATGCGCTGGAAGAGCGCTATCTGGCCTATGCCTTGTCGACCATCATGCACAGAGCCTTGCCGGATGTGCGCGACGGTTTGAAACCGGTGCACAGGCGCTTGCTTTACGCGATGCGCCTTTTGAAACTGGACCCTGGGTCCGGCTTCAAGAAATGTGCCCGTGTTGTTGGTGACGTGATCGGTAAATATCACCCGCACGGCGACCAGGCGGTCTACGATGCCCTCGTTCGTCTCGCCCAGGACTTCGCACAGCGCTATCCGCTGATCGACGGACAGGGCAACTTCGGCAACGTTGACGGCGATAACGCGGCTGCCATGCGTTATACCGAAGCGCGCATGACCGACACGGCCAAACGGCTGCTGGACGGCCTGGACGAGAACGCCGTTGATTTCCGTGAGACCTATGACGGTGAGGACAAGGAGCCGATCGTTCTGCCGGGCGGTTTCCCGAACCTTCTCGGCAACGGTTCGTCGGGCATTGCCGTTGGCATGGCGACCTCCATTCCGCCGCACAATGCGTTCGAGCTCTGTGAAGCCTGCCAACACCTGATCAAGAACCCGAATGCGGAAACCGGCGAGCTGCTGGAGTACATCAAGGGCCCGGATTTCCCGACCGGCGGCCTTCTGGTGTCGGACCAGGGGTCCATTCGCGAGGCCTATGAAACCGGACGCGGCAGTTTCCGCGTTCGTGCCCGCTGGGAAGTGGAAGATCTCGGCCGCGGACAATGGGCAATCGTCGTCACCGAGATCCCCTATCAGGTGCAGAAATCACGCCTGATCGAAAAGATCGCCGAACTGCTGACGGCGCGCAAGCTGCCGCTTCTGGACGATATCCGCGATGAATCTGCCGAAGACATCCGCATCGTCCTGGTGCCGCGTTCGCGCAATGTCGACGCAAATATCCTCATGGAATCCCTGTTCAAGCTGACGGACCTGGAAAACCGGTTCTCCTTGAACATGAATGTCCTTTCCATGGGCAAGGTGCCGATGGTCATGGGCCTGAAACAGGTCCTGCGCGAATGGCTGGATCACCGCAAGGAAGTGCTGATCCGCCGTTCGGAGTACCGTCTCGGCCAGATCAACCATCGTCTGGAAGTTCTGGAAGGCTATCTTGTTGCCTATCTGAACCTTGACGAGGTCATCCGCATCATCCGTGAAGAGGACGAACCCAAAGCCGAACTGATGCGGACTTTCGAGCTGTCGGACGTTCAGGCGGAAGCCATCCTCAACATGCGCCTGCGCTCCTTGCGCAAGCTTGAAGAAATGGAAATCCGCAAGGAACACGACAAGCTGTCGGCCGAGAAGGACGACCTGACCAAACTGCTCGGTTCCGATGCGCGTCAGTGGACCAAAATCTCCAAGGAAATTGCGGAAATCTCCAAGGTCTATGGCCCTGAAACCGAAATCGGCAAGCGCCGGACCGACAAGTCCGAAGCTCCGGAAACGGACCTGATCGACATCCAGCAGGCAATGATCGAAAAGGAACCCATCACCGTCATCATTTCCGAAAAGGGCTGGATCCGGGCGATGAAAGGTCACCAGACGGACCTTTCCGGTGTTGCGTTCAAGCAGGGCGACAAACTGAAACTGTCACTCCACGCCGAGACGACGGACAAGATCCTGCTGTTTTCCACCGGAGGCAAGTTCTTCACGCTTGGTGCCGACCGCCTGCCTGGCGGACGAGGCCATGGCGAGCCGATACGCCTGATGGTGGAAATGGACGAAGCACAGGACGTGGTCAACGCCTTCGTTCACAAACCTGGCCGAAACCTGCTTCTGGCAACCACCGAAGCGCGTGGTTTTGTCGTCAGCGAGGACGACGTCGTTGCCAACACGCGCAAGGGCAAGCAGGTTCTCAACCTCAGCGCTCCGGCGGAAGCCTCGATCTGTGTCGAGGCATCGGGTGACCAGGTGGCCATCATCGGTGAAAACCGGAAACTGCTGGTATTCCCGATGGCACAGATCCCGCAAATGGGTCGCGGCCGCGGCGTGCGCCTGCAGCGCTACCGGGACGGCAACATCTCGGACATTCGGGTCTTCAAGGGCGAAGACGGCCTGACCTGGACCGATAGTTCCGGCCGCAGTTTTACCCGGACAATGGAAGAGCTTGCGGACTGGCGCGGCGAACGCGGTCAGGCCGGTCGCCTGCCGCCCACGGGCTTCCCCCGGTCGAACAAGTTCGGGCCCAGCAAGCTTTAAGGCAAAACCCCCGGTCGTTTTCCGATCGGGCTAAGCCATGCTGGCGGCGCAAAGCTGCCGCCAGTGACCGGGTGTCATCCCGAATGTTCGCTTGAAGTGACGTGTCAGATGACTTTGATCCGCAAAGCCGCTGGCAAAGGCCGCGTCGGCAAGTGACGCTCCCTGATGCAGCTCGGTCTTGGCCTTCTCAAGACGCCGCATGACGAGATATCGGTGCGGGCTCGTTCCAAAGACCTTTCGAAACTGCCGCGACAGGGAAAACCTGTCCATCTGCGCCAGGTCCTCCAGTTCCTCCATGGCTATACGGTCTGCACAGCCTTCTCTCAAGTACTCGGCGCAGGCCTTCAGGGACGGCCAGTTCAATGAGGAGACACCTGCCATGCGGTCATCGGCATGACGAGCCAGGCAAGCTGCCAGATCCGCAATCAGGCAGTCGCGCCGGAAAGGCCCCATCTCGTGATCGATATCGGTCAGGGCGTCCGCCAGATCTTTCCTGAAGCCTGCGTCGGAGATGACGGGTGAGCCGATAAACGGCAGGCGCGCGTTGCCCGAGGCAGCCAGGGTTTCACAAATCAGCTCCGGTGGAATGTAGATCATGCGGTAGCGGAGCCCGCGTTCAGACCCTGCACCACCATCATGCAGTTCGTCCGGATGAATGACGATCACCTGCCCCGGCAGCGAAGCACGTTTCTCACCGCGATAACTGAAGGTCTGTACGCCGCTCAGGGTCAAACCGATGGCGTAGGTGTCGTGCCGGTGAGGTGTAAAGCCGTTGCCGTGAAACCGGGCGTCAATGCGCTCGATCCCCTCTTCCGGTGGCGCTACCTGGATCCTGTCCACTTCCACTTCGCACAAACGTTCAAGACCACTCGGCTTCGGCTCCGCTAGGTCCTTGCTTTCGCCTTCAAGATGAAATCCCCGCGTGGAGTTGAAAGTCATGTTCGAAACCAAGTTCGTCGTTGTTGTCCGAGAAGATCTCGCTGTCTGGCAGAAGCTGAATGTGACTGCTTTCCTGTCAACCGGCGTTGCCGCTGCAAAGCCCGGCATAATCGGCGAACCCTATAGCGATGCGGCGACCAATGTCTATCACCCGATGAGTGTTCAGCCGATCATCGTCCTGAGTGCCGACGCGGAAACACTCGGCAAGATCCACAGGCGGACGCTGGACCGTTCAGTTCCGGCAAGTCTTTACATCGAGGAAATGTTCTCCACGGGCCATGACAGTGCGAACCGGGAGGTCTTTTCGCGCTTTGGCCCGGATGATGCGAAGGTGGTCGGCATTGCCTTTCATGCGGACAAGAAGGTCGCAGACAAAATTTCCAAGGGCGCGAAGATGCATGCCTGAACACCTTCAGACTTTGCAGGCCTCGAAAATTACCCCCTCCCGCCTTCTTCAAAAGTCGGATCAATCTTCACTCGACTGCGCATGTCTTTTCCGGGCACTGTGGGGCAAAGAAAACCCGGGAGGACTCATGATAGGGGCGTTCACGTTCAACACCAGTCAGCGCATCGTCTTCGAAAATGGAGCCGCTGCGAACCTGGCAAGCCACGCGGCTTCCTTTCTGGGGCCGCGCCCCTTTCTGGTAACGGATCCCGGCATTGTTTCCCTCGGCCTGCAGGCGTCCTGCGAGGCATCCCTGGTCGGAGCAGGGCATGAAATCGCCCGGTTCAGTGACGTCGTCGCCGATCCGCCGCGGTCCCTGGTCGATGCCGCCGTGGACGCGGCCCGCTCGCACGGCGCAACGTCGATCATCGGGTACGGCGGAGGTTCCTCCCTGGATGTCGCAAAGCTTGTCGCGCTGCTGCTGGGCAGCAACGAGGACCTGGACGAAGCCTGGGGCATCGGAAACGCCAAGGGGCCACGACTGCCCCTGATCCTCGTTCCGACCACAGCAGGAACCGGCTCCGAGGTCACTCCGATCTCTATCATTACAGTCGGGGATGAGGAAAAGCGCGGCGTCGTGTCTCCTTTCCTTCTTCCCGACCTTGCGATCCTCGACCCACTGCTCACACTTGGCCTGCCGGGCCCTGTCACTGCGGCAACGGGGATAGATGCCATGGTCCACGCGATCGAGGGATACGCCTCGAAATCCGTGAACAACAACCCCGTCTCCCGAACGCTTGCCGTTGAAGCCTTGAAGCTGCTTGGCGCCAACATTGAAAAGGCCGTATTCACACCGGACGACAGGGACGCACGTGGCGCAATGTTGCTCGGCTCCATGCTTGCCGGCATGGCCTTTGCCAATTCACCGGTGGCCGCGGTTCATGCGCTTGCCTATCCCATCGGCGGCACGTTTCATGTCCCTCACGGGCTATCCAACGCGCTGGTTCTGCCCCATGTCCTGAAGTTCAATAACACCGTTGCTTCAGAAACTTATGCCGAGATTGCGCCAATTGTTTTCCCTGCACTTGCCGAGGTAAGCGACGCCAGGGCGCGCTCTGATCTGTTCGCAGATAACCTGGCAGACCTGGCAGTAAAACTGGGCCTTCAAACACGCCTGCGCGATGTCGGTATCAGCGAGACCGATCTGCCCAAAATGGCGAGCGACGCCATGAAGCAAACCCGCCTGCTGGTCAACAACCCGCGGGAACTTGGCGAAACGGACGCGCTTGAAATCTACAGGGTGGCGCTATGAACTTCACAGCTCCTCCACAAGCGGCCAGACCGGAACCTCTAAACAAGTCCGAATTCAAAGTTTTTCAACATATCCCCACAAGGTGGATGGATGTGGACATCTACGGGCACGTCAACAACGTTCAGTATTTGAGCTTTTTCGATACGGCTGTTAACAGCTGGTACGTGGATAAGAAACTGCTCGACCCGCTAAAGAGCCCCGAGATCTTTCTGGTGGTGGAAACCGGCTGCCATTACTTCGCCGAACTAACCTTTCCCGCCATCATATCCGCAGGACTGAAGGTTGAAAAACTTGGCTCAACTTCTGTAATTTTCAGGGTTGGATTGTTTGCCGGCGAAAGCGAGACGACAGCAGCTCACGGCCGCTTTGTCCATGTCCACGTGGCCCGTGAAACACGCAGACCCTGCCCTATTCCAGACTGGAAACGGGAAATCCTGGAAGGTTTGACGGCTTAGATACCGGACAAGTCAGGCGAGACGGTTACGCTGTGAATGATCACAGGCAATCCACGGGAAAAGTCCGGGATGGGCGTTTCCACTACCCACAGGCACTGCACAGCTCTTCCACACGTTATGCGCAAGCTTTCAACAGGTTACGCACAGTCATGGAATTGTCACGCAGCGCCGCTGTGGATAGCGAAAATCAGCTGAAGTTCTTCATCAAGCGGGACTTTTCGCGCTGCCAATCGCGTTTCTTCTCAGTCTCGCGCTTGTCATGCAGCTTTTTACCCCGGGCAAGGGCCAATTCCAGCTTTGCCCGGCCCTGCTCATTGAAATAGAGCTTGAGTGGGACAATCGTCTTGCCGTCCTTCTGGACGGCACCAGCCAACTTGCCGATCTCGCGCTTGTGCAACAGCAATTTTCGCGGACGGCGCGGTTCGTGATTGAACCGATTGGCCTGCAGGTATTCCGGAATATAGACGTTGTAGATCCAGATCTCGCCCTTATGTTCGGCGGCGTAGGATTCTGCAATATTCGCCTTGCCGTTGCGCAGCGATTTGACCTCGGTGCCCTTCAGCTCGATGCCTGCTTCCAGCGTATCTTCGATTTCGAAATTGAACCGGGCTTTCCGGTTGTCGGAAATGATTGTCCGCCCCGGATCGCCCCCTTTTCTCGGAGCCATTTTTTTCCTTCCGGCGCCAGCGCCTTGAAGTTCGGTTCGTCTCGAAAAGACAAACAATCGAGACGAACGTCAGTTCCCGGCAGCCAGTGCCATTCCTTTTCCGGTCAGTTGATCAGCCCTGCGTGTGCCATTGCAGCGCGGATCTCGGCTTGTGCTGCTTCCGTCACCGGCAGAAGAGGCAGCCGCAGCTCTTCGTCCACCTTGCCAAGCAGGGAAAGCGCATATTTTGCGCCGCCCGGGCTCGGCTCCAGGAACATGGCCCGGTGTAGCGGCGCAAGCCGGTCCTGGTATTCCAGCGCCTTTTTGTAGTCACCGGCAAGCGTGGCAGCCTGGAATTCGGCACACAGGCGCGGCGCAACGTTTGCGGTCACCGAAATGCACCCGACACCGCCGTGAGCATTGAAAGCAAGTGCGGAGATATCTTCACCGGACAGCTGGACGAAATCCGGTCCACACAGATGGCGCTGACGGCTGGCCTTTGCCATGTCAGCCGTTGCATCCTTGACACCCTTGATGTTCTCGCAGGTTTCAAACAGCTCTGCCATCGTTTCCGGCAGCATGTCGACAATCGACCGGCCAGGAATGTTGTAGATGAAGATCGGGATGCCGACGGCATCGTTGACGGCCTTGAAATGGGCCTTCATGCCAGCCTGGTTCGGCTTGTTGTAGTAAGGCGTCACGACCAACAGGGCATTGGCGCCGGCCTTTTCGGCGTGTTGCGCGAAGTCGATTGCTTCGATCGTATTGTTGGAACCTGCGCCCGCCATGACGGGAACGCGGCCCGCGGCCGCTTCTACACACAGTTCGACAACCCGCTTGTGTTCATCATGGGTCAGCGTCGGGCTTTCGCCGGTCGTGCCCACGGGCACGAGACCGGAGGAACCTTCAGCGATCTGCCAGTCCACGAACTCCTGAAACCGTTTCTCATCAAGCGCTCCGTCCTTGAACGGGGTAATCAGCGCTGGAATTGAACCTTTAAACATCTCGGTTTCCTCTTGGATGACTGTCGTGGTTCCGACGGGCGGAAGGGCATCTGTTTCAGATGGAGGCGCAACATACTCATCTGCCGAACAAGGAGCAATGGTTCCAATGCTATAGAACTGCTGCTTTTCGACTTTTCTTGCCTTAACTGCGCTCTTCCAGCGACACCTGGCCTCATCTTTTCAATGCCTGATACGAAGTCTTCCTATTGGCACCCGCCCGCAATCCACTCTATCTTTGAAAAAAACAACTTTTGGATGGAAACGTTACGGGAGACACCCATGACTTCTGCGCCGCAAGAAGCGCTTGTCAGCTCCAGCACCGCCCCGATGCCCCCAGTAGTAGACTTTACCTGGAAAAGCCCGGATGGCCTTACCTTGTCAGGCTGCGAGTGGCCGTCTGCCAAACCGGATTCGGAAGGGGCAGCGTCGCCAATTCCCGTTCTCTGCCTGCCGGGGCTTTCCAGAAATACACGAGATTTCAATGAGATCGCGCGTTTCCTTCAAACTTGCGGCCACAGGGTCATCGCCCTCGACTACAGGGGACGAGGCAAGAGCGACTGGGATCCCGATTGGCGCAATTACGCCTTGACCGTTGAAGACAAGGACATCGATGCTGCCATTGCGGAACTTGGACTGGACCGTTTTGCCGTTCTTGGAACTTCACGGGGTGGCTTGCATGCCCTGGCAATGGGCTTGCGTTATCCCGCATCCCGAATGGCGGCCGTGATCTTCAATGACATTGGTCCGCATATCGAGATGCGCGCGATCCACCGGATAGCCGCAACACTCGGCCACCACATGAAATGCGCCTCCCATGAAGACGTCGCAGCCAACCTGGAACACACGCTCGGATATCAATTCCCTGCCTTCGTAAAGGCTGACTGGCTCAAGCTGGCCGGCCAGCTTGCGAGCGAGCAGGACGGACATGTGATGATGGACTACGACCCCGCCCTCGCCCATCAATTGGCAAGTCTCGATGATGCCACGCCCACACCCGACCTCTGGCCTCTTTACGAAAAGCTGACCGACAGACCGGTTCTGGTGCTTCGCGGCGAACATTCGGATCTGCTGAGCCCGGAAACATGTCGGCGGATGACGGACAACCACCCGAACGCCACAGCAAAAACCATTCCCGGCCAAGGACATGCCCCTGTTCTGTGGGATGGCGAGACGCACAAGACGATTTCGGATTTTCTGAAAAGCGTTTGAATCTGGCGGCCACCTGGCCTTGTTCCGCTTAGCTCTTCTGAGCTTTTGAGCTTTTGAGCTTTTGAGCTTTTGAGCTTTTGAGCTACAGCGACACTCTGTGCGTCGCATTTTACAGTTCTTTTTGCCCGACAAGACAAAAGAAAACCCGGCGTTTCCGCCGGGTTTTCCATCAAACCTCGAGTGAGGATTGATTAGAAGGTGCGCTGCATACGAACACCGAAGAGGAGTTCGTCAACGTCAGACGCAGAGCTCGGGTCGGTGTTGGCGTAACCAACGTCAGCACCCATTACGAAGCCAGAGACCGGCTCCCACTGTACGGAACCGTCGATTGCCCAACGGGTCAGGTCGGTTGCGCCGTTCGGCTGATCGATGTCCATGTAGGAACCGTCGAGAGCAAGACCGATCGTGGAAGTTGCCTGGATGTAAGCACCAGCCGACAGGGAGTAGCCGGTGGAGGTGCCGCTGGTCGGGCCGTAATCGGAGACTGCTACGCCGCCAACGGTGCTGCCTGCGCCGATGTAGGACAGAGCGCCGTCTGCGTAGAAGCCCTGGAAGAAGATGTTGGAGCCCGGGGAAGCCATCGGGATGTTGACAGCAACACCACCGCCGATTGCCCAACCGAAGGAATCGTCAGCACCGTTGTTGGTTGCGCCGGTCTGGTGTGCGTTTGCACGATCCGGGTAAACCTGGTGCAGAGCACCGGACAGCTGTGCAGAACCCCAGCCCTGGGAAACGCCGAGAGCAGCGACCAGGTCCGGTGCACGAGTGCCGCCGTAGGTGCCAACTTCACGATGCGAACGATCTTCCAGAGCGATCGTAGCGGAGAAGCCGTTGCCGAAAGCTGCGGTGTAAGCGATCTGGTTGACCGTCTGGTCGGACCAGTTACGGCTGACAACACCCATGAAGGTCTGACCGGTGAAGATGTCGAAGTTCGAGGTCAGAAGACCTGCGGTCAGGCCGCCCCACTGGATGTAGGCGTTATCGAGGCTGGCAGAGTTAACTGCGTTCGTAACGGTCGAGTACATGGAGACATATGCACGCAGGGTACCGAATTCGGTTGCAGTGCGAGCGTCCAGGTACAGGTAGCCGCGAGACAGCCAGGAGTAGCCGTCGGAATCACGGTTGCCCCAAGCGCCGTTGTCCAGCGTGTTGTTGACGATTACCTGGGTACGAACACGGCCGCCAACGCGGAGGCAGGTTTCGGTGCCCGGGATGTAGTAGAAGCGTGCGCCGTAAGCGTCACAGACGCGAACGTAATCAACCGGCTCCGGAGCAACCGGAAGATCGGCTGCCTGTGCGGTGGTGGCAGCAGCAGCAGCTGCAGCGCCGAGCATCAAGCTCTTGAGTTTCATATCTGACCTCCAATCAGTCATTTCAATTGGCACCAAAGAAAAGCGCCATTGTCCCCGCGAATTGTTTCTGAGTTTGCCACCGACCGGAGGTTGGACGTCCGAGGCAGACAAATCAGTGCGGCTCGAAGCCGCTCGCAAGGATGACCATACGCATCCAATTTCCCGGTTCAATACAGAATACGGTTTGCACCTACCGCAGCGGCTGTTTTCAAAAACCGGTGTTGCGCGAATGTCACAAAATCAGATCGGAAATTTAGAAACTGTTAGGAAACTCGGCAAAATCGCCGGTTTGACCGGCACTTGACCGGGAGGCTAGAGGCCTCGCCCCATGCGGATTCTCGGGGAATCAAAATGGGGACGGCCCGGCAGATTGAAGCCTGCCGGGCCGCGTGACTGACTGGAGTTCAGAGGATCACAGCCAGAAATCTAATCAGATGATTAGAAAGTGCGCTGCATACGAACACCGAAGAGGAGTTCGTCAACGTCAGATGCGTTGTCCGGGTCGGTGTTGGCGTAACCAACGTCAGCACCCATTACGAAGCCAGAGACCGGCTCCCACTGTACGGAACCGTCGATTGCCCAACGGGACAGGTCGGTTGCGCCGTTCGGCTGATCGATGTCCATGTAGGAACCGTCGAGAGCAAGACCGATCGTGGAAGTTGCCTGGATGTAAGCACCAGCCGACAGGGAGTAGCCGGTGGAGGTGCCGCTGGTCGGGCCGTAATCGGAGACTGCTACGCCGCCAACGGTGCTGCCTGCGCCGATGTAGGACAGAGCGCCGTCTGCGTAGAAGCCCTGGAAGAAGATGTTGGAGCCCGGGGAAGCCATCGGGATGTTGACAGCAACACCACCGCCGATTGCCCAACCGAGGGAATCGTCAGCACCGTTGTTGGTTGCGCCGGTCTGGTGTGCGTTTGCACGATCCGGGTAAACCTGGTGCAGAGCACCGGACAGCTGTGCAGAACCCCAGCCCTGAGAAACGCCGAGAGCAGCGACCAGGTCCGGTGCACGAGTGCCGCCGTAGGTGCCAACTTCACGATGCGAACGATCTTCCAGAGCGATCGTAGCGGAGAAGCCGTTGCCGAAAGCTGCGGTGTAAGCGATCTGGTTGACCGTCTGGTCGGACCAGTTACGGCTAACAACACCCATGAAGGTCTGACCGGTGAAGATGTCGAAGTTCGAGGTCAGAAGACCTGCGGTCAGGCCGCCCCACTGGATGTAGGCGTTATCGAGGCTAGCAGAGTTCGCACCGTTGGTGACGGTGGAGTACATGGAGACGTATGCACGCAGGGTACCGAATTCGGTTGCAGTGCGAGCGTCCAGGTACAGGTAGCCGCGAGACAGCCAGGAGTAACCGTCAGAATCACGGTTGCCCCAAGCGCCGTTGTCCAGCGTGTTGTTGACGATTACCTGGGTACGAACACGGCCGCCAACGCGGAGGCAGGTTTCGGTGCCCGGGATGTAGTAGAAGCGTGCGCCGTAAGCGTCACAGACGCGAACGTAATCAACCGGCTCCGGAGCAACCGGAAGATCGGCTGCCTGTGCGGTGGTGGCAGCAGCAGCAGCTGCAGCGCCGAGCATCAAGCTCTTGAGTTTCATATCTGACCTCCAAAAGTCAATTTTCATTGGAACCGAACCTGACCCTCAAGGACCTGGCGGGCTCCATCCCCGCGATTTCGTACAAAAACAATTCAGTCGAAAAAGTCCGAACTATTTTTTCTGGCGATTACTCGCCGTCGCAGGGCTTAAGAACCAAACTCGAGTTGGCACAGCAAGTCCAAACTGCTGACTGGCAGCACTGTCAGGCAGCTGTGTGTTTTTTCTGCAACATGCTGTTTTGCAACCATTTTTCCATTACCCAAGGGAACCATCAAACAAAAATTCGCGGAAAATCCCGGGAAAATCACTATTTCGCGATGAGACACCCCAACCCCACTCCTCCGAAACACAGCACAGAAAAACAAAGAACTTCTATCTAAAAAGATAATACTCAATCAAAAAATAGATCATACTTCTAAAATAGAATATACATGTCTTTCTTATTTAAGATATTTTCTTAATTTATACTTTATTAACACCTGAAAACAAGTTCAATAGAGAATTTCAACACCATTCCCTTAAGGAAAATACGACACCACTCAGACGAGTAGAGAAAATCCGCTAAAACCGCATCAAGGTAGGCGTTTCTTGTCTTCCACATACTTTGTCGCGGGATTCGATGCTGAAAGATTCGCCCCACAGCGATGAAAACCGCATGTTTTTCGGAAGATTCGCTCAATCCATGCGAACTCTCGCAAAACAAGCGGATGCGCAGGCGGGGCGTGTCGATCCGCGTCTTTGATGCAGACCGGTCGGCAGGCCTTTACGCGATGCCGACAATGAAAGGGTTCGATTTGGCGCGCTGTTGTGCGATTAGCGCAAGAGAACCGTTATTCCTGCACTGTTGCCGTTGGCATCGAGCACCGTCACATCCGCAAAACCGGGCGTGTCCGGCTGCCAGACAAGTTGCCTTTCCCGCTGCCCTGTATGGAGGGGGCGTCCGTTGACAAGGAAGGAGAACGGCCCTGCACCGCCCTTGAACTTGACGACCAGCGGCTGCGCAGACTGTTCCAACGAACTGTCCCCTGCAAACCCAAGATCCAGCTCGGCTCCGTCCGGCGGATAGGATATCTGCAAGGTGTCACCCGTGCGAACCGTGCCGCGGTTTTGTGGCAAGCGGGCAAAGCGAAGCGGTTCGGGAACCTGTTGCCCGGCGACACTCATGGCTTCCGCCGGACCGTCCGGAAGCGGAACCCTGTCGGGTCCCAGGATCTGAAACGCCTCGAAGAGAATAGGTACGGCGACCAAAGCTCCCGTCGCCCCGGGCACTGGCGTGCCATCCGGGCGCCCCGACCAGATCGCCACCACATTACGACCGTCATAACCGACAGCCCAGGCATCACGATAACCGTAGGCTGTGCCCGTCTTGTAGGCGACGTGGTGAGTTTCTGCACTTTGCGGCTGCGGCAATCCGGAAAGAATATCGCCCACCATCCAGGAGGCCTTTTCCGAAAGGACGCGGGCTGAAGACACCGGCGCCGTACCCTCTTCGCAGTCTTTGCGGCACACGGACAGGGCTACCGGTTCGCCACCTCGAGCCATTGCGGCGTAGGCCTGGGTCAGGTCCCGCAAGGTCATGCCGAGACCGCCAAGGCTGATGGCAAGCCCCGGTGCGATGCCTTTCTCCATGACGGGATTGGCACCGGCACGTTTCAGCCGGGCAATCAGCCGTGCCGGCCCGACCGCTTCCAGCAACTTCACGGCCGGTGTATTGAGCGACAACTGAAGGGCTTCGCGCAGGGTGACCGTGCCCTGGTAGGACTGGTCGAAGTTCGTCGGCTGGTAGCCACCAATGTTGGTCGCCCGGTCTTCAATGAAACTTTCCGGCAGACCGACACCTTCTTCAAAGGCAAGACCATAGATGAACGGCTTCAGCGTTGATCCGGGCGAACGTGTGGCGCGGGTCATGTCGACATGCCCCTGGCGGCGCGTGTCCAGAAGGTTCGGCGCGCCAACGCTTGCCAGAATTTCTCCGCTCTGGTGATCGGCGACCAGAATGGCCAGGGAAACTGGCGATGGCATCGTCTCGCTCTTCCGTCTCGCCAGGGATTCGATCGCACGCTGAAGCTCAAGGTCGATCGTCAACCGGTGGACAGGCAAAAGAGGCGCATCGGCACGCGCCTGCCGGCTTTCGTGCGGCGCCAGGAATGGCATTGCATAACGTATCGTCCGGACCGGTTCATTCGCGGCCGAAGCCGCATCCTCTTTACCGAGGACACCAGACACTGCTGCGCGGCGCAACACACGGTTGCGGGCCTTGCGCGCCTGCTCTGGAAAACGGTCCGGCCGCCGCGCCTCCGGGCTTTGCGGCAATGCCACCAGCAGCGCAGCTTCCGCCGGCGTGAGACGCCCAGGTTCCTTGCCGAACCAGGTAAGGCTTGCCGCCCGAACCCCCTCCAGGTTGCCGCCAAACGGCGCCCTGAGAGCATAAAGCCGCAAGATATCTTCTTTCGAAAACTCCGCTTCCAGCTGAACAGCCCTGAGTAGCTGCTCGTATTTACGCTCAAGCGACTTCGTCGGCTGCTCTTCCAGCAAACGCGCAACCTGCATGGTCAGCGTCGAACCACCGGAAACTATGCGGCCGTTCCTGAGACTTTGCAGGGCAGAGCGAGCAAGCGCCAGCGCGTCAAACCCGCCGTGTTCGTAAAACCGCTTGTCTTCGAACGCCAGCAACATCCGGAAATAAAGCGGATCTATTTCTGGTAGCTCCACCGGCAAGCGCCATTTGTCGTCCTGGCTGGTGAAAGCCCGCAGAAGGCGGTCGTTCCGGTCCAGAACGACAACCGACAGAGGCAGGTCGCCGACACGGGGCGGCGCGGACAGCGACGCATAGTCGTGCCCGACCTTTGTAATCAGGCAGACAGACAGTGCGGCGGCACCAAGACCGGCGGCAGCGAACCACCGCCGGATCATGAGCCAATTCCGCCGCGCCAACGTTTTCATCGTACGGTCGCCTTACCGCGTCGGGCCGAGAACAACCAACCTGCCGGTTGCCGTAATGGCGCGACGGTCCGGACGGTACATATCCTCTACCGACGCTGGCGGATGCGAATAGTCGCCCGGGGTTGCAGCCCGTGCAAGATAGGCAAAGGTCAGTTCCTTGCTGCTCCAACGGGTCTGGTCCACGGCCACTTCGAAACGGTCCCTGTAGAACGCCGAATGTTCCGGCTGATCAACCGTATCGAGGAACGATAGGCCACCGATATCGCCGGAACGCACAAGCCGCGGATTGTCGATCACCAGGCCGGCAGGCAGGCGGTCAACGACCATCAACCGGCCAGGATGATCCGTCAGGACCCGTACGGTAACGACCACCGCAAGCCGGGTGTTGACCGGAACGGCGGCCGGATCGATCGGATTGCCGTCAAGGTCGTAGACCGTGCGTTCAACCGCATAGTCCTTGCCACCTGCGGGCTCGGGAACCAGCGGCTGGCCGGCCACCGAAACAAGAAGCTCCGTTCCAGCGTCACCGTTGTTCTTCACCTCCACCGGGAAGTCGGCAACCTCGCGTCCGGCCAGCGACCAGGCGAGCCGTCCGGGCGTTACTTCACCACGAACGGAGATCCGGGCGTCTTGCGCGGATTCGTTGAGCGCATTCGCTGCCAGGAGCATCCAGGCCATATCCTGTGTCGACCGGTATGGCTTGTTGGCCTGGGCCGTTTTCAGGAAGTCGATGGCTTCCGTCTTCAGACTGTCTTCCATGGACGCCGAAACGACATAGTCCGTCACGCCCGCGCTGTCGCGCAGGACGGAGCCGTAGTCGTCGCGATAGTACTTCGGAGCCTCCTTCGGCAGAGCGGCAAGAGCTGCCCTGAAACCGGTGGCCGCCCGGTCACGCTCGCCATAAAGGGCAAGCCCGGCAGCAACCTGTGCCTTGGCAAGCGGTGTTGCGAAGTTCTGTAGCTTGGCATCCAGGTAGTAGCGAAGATCGCCCATGGAGGCGCGGCCGTTGCGGGCCAGCACGTAGAGCGCATAGGCGATGTCTTCGCCGCCATCCTGGAAGTCGGAGGAATAGGCCAACCTGTTTTCCAGATTGTCCAGTGCCGAAGTGAACGCAAGATCAGGCACCAGATATCCCTTTTCGCGTGCACTGGTCAGGAAGTCGGTGACATAGGCATCCAACCAGGTATCACCGCCGCCGTAGCTGTTCCAGAGACCGAAATCGCCGGAAGAGGACTGGTTTGATAGGATCTTGGCAATAGCCTTGACCACCCGTTCCCGAATGGCGCTATCGCCGCCAAGCCCCGCAGCCTCAGCAACTTCACTGAGGTAAAGCAGCGGCAAGGCACGACTGGTCGTCTGCTCGGTGCAGCCATAAGGATAGCGGTCAAGTGCGGCCAGCAGGCCGGCGACATCGATGCTTGCAGCACCACCCGCAGACAAGGTGATGTCAACCGTATCCGCCCGCAGGCCGTCGAAGGTGTCCGCATCCAGCGAGAGGCTGTCTCCGGATGCCAGTGAGAAGCTGGACTGACGGACAACTTCAGGCTGGGTATCTTCAACCTCGAGGCTGAAACGCTTGACGAAAACTTCGCCCTGCGGCCCGGTCAGCGACGCCACGACTTCCGACTTCGTCAGCATGTCTTCTGCCGAAACCGAGAGCAGCACCAGGGCTTTCTTGCCGTTTTCCAGATCCAGCGTACGCGACTGATCCGTGCTGCCGCCTTCCAGCCGAAGGCCGTCAGCGACCGAAACTTCCAGCGCATAAGAGCCGGAAGGGCCATCGACGTTGTCGATTTCCAGGGAAATTCGCGACTGGTCTCCCGGTGCAAGGAAGGCGGGTGCGCTTGCCGTCATCACGACTGGTGAACGCACTTCCACTTCCTGGTCGGCATGACCGACGCCATCCCTTGTCCAGGCAACCGCCATCAGTTTGACGGCGCCGTTGAAGGCCGGGATATCGAAGGAGACGGTTGCTTCGCCAGTATCGCCCACGGTTACAAGTCCCGAGAACAGGGCAAGCGGTTCTTCATCCGGCGGAGGTGCATCGAGCCGCATGCCTGCGGCATCTCCTCCGGAACGGACGCGCCCGCGGGTTCCAGCCATCCGGTCGATCAACTGGCCGTAAAGATCACGGAAATCGGTGCCGAGACGCCGCTGGCCGAAGTACCATTTCTCCGGATCCGGTGTCTTGAAGCCGGTCAGGTTCAAAATGCCGACGTCAACCGCGGCAATCGTCAGATACGCCTGGTCTCCCGCTTTCAGGTTCGCGAGTTTCACCGGAACGTCCAGTGTCGTCTCGGGCAGAATTCGGTCAGGCGCAGACAACTGCACGTCAAGCGCCCGGTCACCCGGGTCGACCTGAAGCCAGGACAGGCCGACTGCCCGTGACGGCATTCGCTTCTGGTCCAGGTCCATCGGTCGGTAGAGGCTGGCCGTGATATAGGCCCCTGCCCCCCAATCATCGCTGACAGGAATCTCGACCTCGGTTTCCTCGGCAGTCACTTCAACGGTCTTACTGGCCAGCAATCCGCCGGAAACAACATTGACCACGGCAATCCCGGCCATTTGTGGCTTGAGGCGCAGCTTGGCGGTGTCGCCAGGCCGGTAGCTGGTCTTGTCGAGGCCAACGTCCAGATAATCAGGCGTATCGGAGGAGGCATCGGCAGAATACCAGCCGGCATTGAAGGTGACGCGCGTCGAGGTCTGCAGCGTTCCGCTGCCTTCAACGTCGAGACGGTACTCACCCCATTCGACCGGAAGGGACAGCTGTGCCGGCTGTCCAGAAGTCACCTGCACAGTGCCGGTGGCAACACGGCGGGTGGTGGTGATCGGCTCATAGGACCAGTTGCCGTCATAGCGGTACCATTGATACCGACGATCGACCTTGGACAGGGTCCAGCCGATGTCCGCTCCGTCGACTTCCTTGCCGTCTTCATCGATGACGATTACGGAGAAATCTGCCGGACCGCCTTCATCGACACCGCCGTCGAAGGCGGGTTTCACGCCAATGCGTGGTCCGTCGATGGCAACAGGCAGGTCCATGTCCCGTTCAACGTAGCGGCCACCCGCCTCCACCAGGCGTGCGATCAGCTCGCCGGTATAAAGCATGGTCGTCTCGGGAAGTTCGGGCATGAAGACGTCGAAGGTAAGCTTGCCATCTTCATCGGTCTTCAGGCCCGACGACAGGGAGCCACGCTGTGTGTAGGCATCCGCATCGGCAATGCCGAACTGATAGCCCGGGTGGGCTTCAAGCGTGCGGATAGGCCGCACGATGACATCACCTTCCAGCGTCTGGCCGCTGGCCGGAGAGCCGTAGAGATACTTGGCGTCCAGCGATACTTCTGTCGGTCCGGTACGGTTGAAGGCCTTTGCATCTGTTTCAAGTTCGAAATCGACTCGCTCGGGCTGATAGTCCTCCACCAGGAAGGTCTGCTCGGTGAGAGCCCTGCCCTTCGGATCGGCGAAAACCTGCCAGGACCAGATACCCTGCTGAGCCGACGCCGCCAGCGTCACATCCTGAAGGTGACCGCCGAGCCCGCCGTCGTTCACTGTAAAGCGGGCGTGCTCCACACCGTCAGGCCGATTGAAGATGAAGGTGAGCGGAAAATCTTCCTGTGCGGTTGCACTTGCATTGCGCAGCAGAGCCTGTGCGTGAACGGTTTCGCCGGCCTTGTAGATACCGCGATCCGTCCAGGCAAAAACGTCTAGCGGTCCCGGTGCTGCACGTCCTTCGACACCCCGGTCGGACAGATCGAACGCCGGTTTGCGCAGGTCGAGGAAGGAATAGTCGCCTTCGGACGTTTCAGCCACGAGGATACCTGGGGCCTGACCGCCTCTGCCGCGGGTAAGGCCGACGGCAAATTCCGCAAAACCTTCCGCGTTGCTGACTGCTTCACCGAGAATGTCGTTGTTGACGGCCAACAGGCGTACGGTCACGCCCTCCAATGCCTCTGCGCTTGTGAGAGACCGGATATTGGCAGCAATGCCGTTATCGCCTGAAAGGGCCGTCAGGCCCAGATCGGACACAAGGAACCATTGCGTTGCCAGCGTGCCCCAGCGGTTCTTCTGATCGAGCTTGGACCGCGCAGTCATGGCATAGACGCCGGGTTTCAGCTCGATGCCAGTTTCCGAAATCGGTATGGCGGTCGTGATGTCCTGGTTCAGGTCGTTGCCGGTCTCGACAATTCCGGACCAGACCTTCTGACCCAGTTCGTCCTCGATCTGGTCTGCCCGCCAGCTGTCGAGCTGCCGCAGGAAGCGGTTGTCACGCAGAATATCGGCGATGGAGCGGTTGCCGATGCGGTAGATCGAGGTCTCGACTTCTGAGGTGTTCACGGAAACGATCGGAATGGTGGGGTCGCCACCAGCAGGAAGAACGTAGGAACGGCTCAGAAAGCTGACGGAAGGAGACCGGTCTTTCACATAGACAGTCAGGTCCGCGGTCTTTTCCAGCTTCTCGCCATCGGCTGCCGGCAAGCCGCTGCGTGCGGTGATCTGATAGCGGCCGCCATGCTTGAGACCATCCGCACAGATTTGGCTGCCTTCCGCCTCGATCGCGAAAGTACCCTCGCCGCTTACGCTGACATAAGGGCTCATGTCTTCGCCAAGCGGCAGTTTTTGCGAGAAGACCAGACAGATCCGTGGCGACGCGCTGTCGGAATCGACTTCGTGATCAACGATCCGGAAGCCGTGCTCGGCAACCAGATCCGCGTATTGCCGACGGACGCTGGAATTTTCCTCGACCGCCAACGATGCCCGCAAGGCCTTGATCGCGGTCTTGTATTCGCTGCTGCGGGTCATCGCGCGGCCCACAAGTTCAAGCGCCAAGGCGCGCTCAGGTGCGCTGACGGACCGCAGATAGGCATTGATCGAGGCTGATATCGCGTTCTTGCGCTTGGTTTCCCTGTCCTGCCAGTTGTCTGGATCCTGCAGCAGCAGGGCGGTGGTGAGCTGGGTCCAGGCATCAAATTCACCCGGTTCCAGCTTGATCAGCTGCAGGAAGTCGGCTTCTGCAAGTGCGCCGTTACGCTCGCCGAGTGCGTCCTGACCGTTCCGGCGCAGCTGATCCGCAGTCTGCCCGTTCGGGCGCACCGAATTTGCAATGCTGAGGGAATAGGTCTGTGCGCTTTCCAGCTGGGATTTGGGAATAAAAACCAGCTCCGCCTTTCGGTCTGCGCTCTGGTCGGCGCGTGGCGCCTTGACTTCAACGACCCGTCCGGCGATCGCACCGGCAAAACTCTGCAGTTCGCCATAGTCGGTCTTCAGAAAACACCAGCCCGCAGAGGTGTTGAAGGTGAAGGCGCGGCATTGATTGTCGCTGAGGCAGACGGATTTGCACCCGTCCAGATCCACGTCTTTCACGGTGCGATAGTCACCACCGAAGAAATCCGCATCATCGATGGTGACGATACGCCGGTCCTGCGCGCCTGCTGCGGTGGCCAAGACACCGGCGAAACCGGCGCTTGCCACAAGAAGCAGCGTGCTTTTGGCAACCTTCTTGAAACGATGCTTGAAATTGAGGGAAAGCTTTTGGGAAACAAACGAAAAAACGAACATGGCCAATCCTCCGGGGCCTATAATCTCCCCTATCAAGTCACTGGATCGTGACAAGGACAAGGCAAAATAGTTTTTAGAGTGAACTCTCCTGACACAAGGGCGTGGTCTCGCACATGCAGACGAGATGGTCTGAGAGCTCAGCCGATCCTGCTGACCAGTTCCTCGATCAGCAGCGCAACTTCCTGGGCCGCCTTGCTCGATGGTGCGTCCTCGGTCACGGCGCGGCCTCTGCCCATTGCAGAGGCAAAGACGGTCCGGTTGCCCAGGCGGGCATTGAGCGCGTCATATCCCGAAGCGGCAATGGCGTCCGCCATCTCGCCTGTCAGGGACGCGCGGGGCGGCACGCGGTTGAGCACCAGAAGTGCGGGAGTATCTTCACGCGCAGCCATCTCGATCGTCTGCGAGGTTGCCCAGAGATCGACCGGCGTCGGCTGGATCGGAACGATCACGAAGTCAGCGGCGTCGATTGCCGGCTTGGCATCACTGTCGGTCTTGGGCGGTGTATCGATGACAACGTAACCATGGGACTTTGCGAGCGAACGCGCCTCACGCCTTGCGCCCCAGCCTGACGCGGTGCGGAATTCAAGACCGGTATTGTCTTCGCCAAAGTTGTCTTCGCGTGCCTCGAACCAGGTCCCCAAAGAGCCTTGCGGATCCACGTCGAGGATTGCCACCGGTTCGCCGGACTTTTTGGCAAGCGCAACGGCAAGATGGGCCGCAAGGGTTGTCTTCCCCGACCCGCCTTTTTGCTGTGCAACCGTCAGAATCCGCCCGGACATGCCTAAACCTCCAGAATTTCGCCAATATATTGCGCTGATGTTTTTCGCAACGCAACAAATCTATGTCTTATCCAAATGAATTTACGTTGCGTTTCCGGAATTATGGCTATGATCACCAGTGGTATTTTTTAAAAACTGCCGTCAAGGGAGGCGCACCTGAAGGAACTGCAAGAGCGAAGCTGGGCCTTGCGATGGCGCAATCCGGCGTTCTGCAAACGCCTTTTGTATGACGCGCTGAAACGGCAGCCGGAACCGGATCCCGGCAACCGTCCCCTTCAGTTCAATCTTGCATGGCTGGAGCGTTGGTCCGGTCATTTCGATGCGGCGGCAAAGCTTGCAGACAAAGCCTTCTCGATGATGGATCCCAGGCAGGATCCGGAAGGCTGGTCCGAGCTTCTGGTCATCAAGTCGGTTTGCGTCTACAGCCTCGGTGAACTCAGCCAGGCCGATGCCATTCTGGGAGAAAGCCTGGAGATCCTCGGGGCGGCAACTCACGGACGCGCCGGTATCGAGCCGCTGACCGTGCTCGCCAACATGTGCGCCTATTATCATGACTACGAAAAGGCACAGTCCAAGCTTCAGGAAGCCATGGACATCGCCGATCGGCTGGGCCTTGTTTACGAGCGTTCGCACATCCTGCAAACCCTATCGCGCACCGAATTGCGGTGTGGCAGTCCCGAGGCAGCCGTCGAAGCGGCAAAGGCGTGCCTGGAAGATGCCCTGGAGCATCGCAACGCCGTGAACCTGCCTTATGCCTATGAAGTGCTGGGAGCGGCGCTGGTGGAAACCGGCTCATTGAAGGAGGCACGCGCCTGCGCCGCCAAGGGCCTGGCAGCGGCACAGTTCAGCCAGGATCACCGGGTCGCCTGCCACCTTTACTACGTGCTCGGATTGAGCCTTTTCGAAGAGAAACGCTATGACGAAGCGCGCGTCGAACTGGAAAACGGTCTGCTGAACGCTGCCGGTGCCGACTATCACCACTGGACGCGAAACTTCTACCTCAAGCTCTCCCAGACCCACGAAGCCCTGGAAGAGCACCGCAGTGCACTCGACTATCTGAAGGCCTATGTGAAACTTCAAAAGAAGATGTTCACCGAGGAAACGGAACGCCAGAGCAACGATTTCCGGAACCGTCTGGAATTCCGGCTTGCACACAGCAAGGCTGATTACGAGAGGGAATTGCGCACCAGAACCGAAACCTTGAACACGGAATTGCAGGAGGCAAACACGAGCCTTCTTGAACTCAACGCCCAGATCGAATTCAACGCACTGCACGACGCGCTGACAGGTGTCGGCAATCGGCGCATGATGTCGAAATTCTTCGAAACGACCCGGCTCACCGTGGGCCCCGGCGTCAAAGTTGCCGCCATTCTGATCGATCTGGACAGGTTCAAGACCGTCAACGATCACCATGGCCATTCGGTCGGTGATCAGGTCATCAAGGCAGTGGCCGAACGGTTGTCGGATTTGCTGCAACAAGATGAGACGATCATCCGGATGGGCGGCGACGAATTCCTGATCCTGTCGACACGGCGCACTGACGCGGACAGTCTATCTGCCCTGGCAGACAGGATCGTTTACGACATCAACCTGCCGATCCCGATCAAAGGGGCGGTCGACAGGACGGTCGGCGCAAGCGTCGGGGTCTCGGTTCAGGCGAACGGCCCGGACCTCGAATATGAGCTTCTCAGGACCGCGGACGAGGCCATGTATCAAGCCAAGAAAACGGGCAGAAACAGAAGCTGCCTTCATTCCAGTGTGCCGCTTTCCATTCCCCAGAACGCTTCCTGAGCGGCACCTGTCAAGCAGGGTTCACCCTATTTCAGCCGGTTGCCCGTGGGCTATTTCCCCCCCAGCACCGAGTACACATTCCAGGACGGACGTCCTGTTACCGGGAGGCCGTGGCGTGCCTCGGCCTTGCGGATGCCTTCACGTGTGGCCGGGCCGACTTTCCCGTCCGGTTCACCGACGTTGAAGCCGTTGCGGTTGAGAAGCTTCTGCAGCTCCACACGCTGAGCACGGGAAAGACCGGGGTTGTCCGTCGGCCAGGGTGTCTTGAACGGATCGCCGCCTGATACGAGTTCCGACAAAAGGGCGATCGCCAGACCGTAGGACGTTGATGCGTTGTAGGAGCGCAGGGCCCGGAAGTTGCGGGTCACCAGGAAGGACGGGCCACCCGCTCCTGCCGGCTGGATCAGCGCTGCATCCAGATTGCCGGAAAGACCGCCGCCGTCGATTTTGGTGAAGCCTCTTTTGGCCCAGGTCGACAGGGAGGAATAGTTCTTCAGACCCGACGGCCCACTGTAACTCTTCGGTGCCTTGACCTCGTATCCCCAGGGTCGGCTGTTGCTCCATCCGGCATTTTTCAGAAAGTTTGCCGTTGAAGCCAGGGCATCGGGGACGGAATTCACCAGATCCTTGCGGCCGTCGCCGTCAAAGTCGACCGCGAGACTGTTGTAGGTGCTTGGCATGAACTGGGTTTGCCCGAAAGCCCCTGCCCAGGAGCCGACGAAGTCTTTGGCCGGTACATCCCCTCGTGAAGCAATCTGCATGGTCTTGATCAGTTCGCCCTGGAAGTATTTCTGGCGCCGTTTGCCGGCGCAAACCAGATTGGCCAAAGCATGTGGGGTGTAGAAATCGCCGCGGAAGTTGCCGTAGTCACTCTCGATGCCCCAGACCGCCAGAACCACGTGCCGGTCGACACCGTACCGCTTTTCGATGGAGGTGAGTGTGCTGTTGTGTTTTTTCAGGTTTGCCTTGCCGTCCTGGATCCGCTGCGCGTCGACCAGAAAGGCCATGTAATCCCAGATTTCGGTCTTGTGCTCGGGCTGGGACGTCGAGAACCGGATGACCTTCTCGTCAAAGGTTGCACCTGACAGCATGCGCTCGGCGATGTCCGGCCGGACGCCTGCGGCAACAGCCTGTTTCTTCAGGGATGCAACACAGCTTTCGATCGCAAAGGCCGATCCTGCCATGGCCATCATGGACAGACCGGTTCCGAACGCAACATTCACAAGATGATTTCGCATGCCCTGGCGCACAGCCCCCTCCGCAGCTTCGAAGCAATTTCCGAACGCTGACACGCTAGCGCGACATAAATGCGGCAAAAAAGGGGGTACCTGCAGTTATCAAGATAAACCCGGTGCCGTTACCGCGCCGGGTTTATCACTTTCAGGTCAGACGGACCTATTTGCCTTCAATCAGCTTCCGGCGCAGCCAACCTGAGGTCTGATCCATCAGGATCACGACAATGATTGTCAGGATGATGATGTAGCTGGTGTTTTCCCAATCGCGCGAGGTCTTCATGGTTTCGACCAGCAAGAGACCGATCCCCCCTGCCCCGAGAGCACCGATGACCGTGGCTGACCGGGTGTTCGATTCCAGGTAGTAGAGGACCTGGGAAACGAAGACCGGCAGGATCTGCGGGATCACACCGTAGCGATACCGCTGAATCTGATTGGCGCCGGTCGCCCTCACGCCCTCGACCTGCTTGTTGTCGATGTTCTCCAGCGCTTCGGAAAACAGTTTGCCGAGCGAACCGGTATCGGTGAAGGCAATTGCCAGAGCTCCTGTCAGCGGCCCGAGACCGAAGGCGCGAATGAAGATCAGCGACCAGATCAGCATGTCGATGCCGCGCAGGAAATCGAAGAGGCGGCGTGTTCCGAACCGAAGCAGCTTCGACGGCGTGAAGTTGCGAGCTGCAAGAAACGCCAGCGGCAATCCGAAGAATGCGGCCGTGAGAGTGCCGAGAACGGCCATCATGATGGTTTCGAACAAGGCGGTAAGAACCTTGCCGTGCTGCCAGTCAGGGTTTTCCAGAAACTCGTTCACGATAAACCAGATGTTCGACGTTTCCGGATCCATTCGGTCCGAGCTCAAAGCCAACGCATAAAGCTGGCTGAAGGACATGCCGTAAAGTGGTGAGCGGAACGGAAACCAGAAGTTCTCCCAACCGCCGAAATAGTTGTGAACCTCGATCTTCGTCTTGGTGACCTGAAGGCGCCGATCAAGGGTCGGGCGCACATCGAGCTTGCGCGGATCGATCTTGATCCAGTCCGGTGCCGGCCCTGCCGGCAGAACCGTTTCGACACCATCGGCAGTCGCGGTGCCCTCCACCACGCCATAGCCCGGGATGGTGAACAGGGCTGTCCTGCCATCGATCTCGACCTTGTAGCCATCGCCGAGGTCAACCACACTATTTTCGCCGCTGAGCTGCACCCAGTCAGGTACCTTGGCGTTGTCGTAGGTAGCGGTGCGCTCGCCTTCGATCGCAACTTCGAACTCGTTGTCCCGGAAGCTCTTTGTGACGTGAACTTTGTAGGCGACGCTATCCGTTGCCAGGATCACCGCCCGTTCCGGCTGGGCACGAGAGAGCAGTTCCGGCACCCCGAAGGCGAACCACGTGTAAACGAGGTAGGTGAAGATCGCGAGCGGTACGACGACCGTGAGCCATGCGCGCCGGCGGACCTGGTTCCAGACCAGAGCCTGGGTGACGGGTGTTTCGAGCGTATCGACGGTCATGAGATTTCCCCTCAATGCGCCCGGCCGGACCCGACCAGCTTGCCGCGCAGATAGGACGACAGTTGGTCGATGGCCATGATGGTTATGAACAGAAGGACGAAGATAGCGGCGGTTTCATCGCCTGCACCCTTGCCCCAGCCGATCGTGCGGCGAAGTTCCTGGCCGATGCCGCCAGCGCCAACGAAGCCGAGAATGGCAGAAGCACGCACATTGATTTCAAGGCGCAGCAGGAAATAGCTGAGATAGTTCGGCGCCACCTGGGGCAGCACCGCAAACCGGATGCGTTGCAGCCAGCTGGCCCCACAGGCCGACAGGCCCTCGATTGGCTTGCGGTCGATGTTCTCGTTCACTTCGGAAAAGAGTTTGCCGAGCGCACCGGCGGTATGAAACGCGACGGCGATCATGGCTGGTACAGGGCTGGAGCCGAGTACGAAAATCAGGAACAGGGCAATGATCAGTTCGGGAAAGGCACGTGTAATGTCCATGATGCGGCGAACCACCGGGATCAACGGTCCCCAGCTGTCGACATTGCGTGTAGAGGCCATGGCCAGCACCACCGCCATCGCGCCGCCCAGAAGGGTCGCAACCGCGGCAATGTTCAAGGTTTCCAGCATGGCCGGAACGAACTGCAGCATCAGCGAGAAAAAGGCCGGACCGGCTTCAAAGGCTTCTACGACGATCTCGCCCGGATAGTCGAAGAATTTGGAAAGACCCTGAATAAATCCACCGGAATTCATCGAATTGGATTTCGAATAACCGGAGACCAGAACCGCTACGACCAGCAGCAACCCTATCAACGAATAGAGCTGGCGGCGTTTGCGCATGGACAGGATTTCCTGCTCGAGTGCGGCAACAGCCATTGTTTGGGACCTTTACTTGATGCTCACTTCATCCGAAGCGGGGTGGCTTGGCTGGATCAACTCTTCGAAACCTGGCGATCCTCGCCCTGTGGAGCCACTTCTGGCGGAAAGTCGATTCCGCTGGCCGATACTTGAGAAAACGCGGGCCGGAGACCGGCCCGCGCGGAGATCGGAACTTCCGATTACTCGCTCTTTGCCTTGCGGGCAGCGACGATGGATTCGTAAGCCGCATGGGTGATCGGTTCGAAGCCGCGTGCTTCACCGGCCATCACGCCGTAACCACATTCCTTGTCTTCCTTGACGAGGTTGGCCATCAACTCGGTCATCTTTGCCTTGATGTCGTCCGGCAGCTTCTTGGACAGGACGACCGGACCTTCCGGGATCACCGGCGAACGCCAGATTTCCTTGATCTCGGTCATGTCGACCAGACCCGCATCGGTTGCCTTGCGCAGAGCGCCGGAATTGTAGCCGTCTTCCCATTCGCCAAGACCGTCAGCCCAGGTCACGCCGCCTGCGATGTCGCCGTTGAATACGGCAACGATGGTCTGCTCGTGACCGCCAGTGAAGACGACGTCGGAGAAATACTCACCCGGCTTCATGGAGTAACCGAGTTTCGGGATTTCGATGGACGGGATCAGGTAACCGGACGTGGAGTTTGGGTCGCCGAAGCCGAAGGTCTTGCCCTTCATGTCTTCCAGGGAGTTGATCTCGCTGTCGACGCGGGCAAACCCGATGGAGTAGTAGCCGTAGCTGCCGTCGTTGTTGACCTTGACCAGAACCGGCTCAACGGCTTCCGGGTCGGTCAGGAAGACTTTTGCGTAGCCGGAAGCACCGAGCCAGGCCATGTCGAGGTTACCGCCGAGCAGGCCTTCGATAACGCCGTTGTAGTCTGCCGGAGCAAACAGCTTTGTCGGAACGCCGAGCAGTTCCTCGGTCTTTTCGCGCAGGCATTCGTTGGCACGCAGACGGTCGGAGGCATTTTCGCCGCCGAGCAGGCCGATACGGAATTCCGTGATTTCCGCAGCACCGGCAACAGAAGCGTTCAAAGCGATTATGCTGACGGCAGCAAGCGCAGCAACTTTAGCAACGAGTTTCATTTGGGACACTCCCCGAGAGTTCTCAATTTTGATGACGTTAAGCGGGTGCGCAGCCGGATCAGACCGCTGCTGCCGCCGGGGTCATCGCACCGGCGGATTCTCTGGAACCGGGCTGGCCGGCATCGATGGCGGTGGATGTCGCCGCCTCGTTGAAGCTTTCATCGGCACCGTAGATTTCGCGTGCGACAGCCGTGGTCAGCGCTTCCGGCGCCCCGTCGAACACGAGGAAACCGTCGCGCATGCCAATCACCCGGTCGCAATAGGTCCGGGCAGTGTCGAGCGTGTGCAGGTTGCAGATGACGATCTTGTTGTCGCGCTCGTGAATTTCACGCAGCGCATCCATGACGATCTTGGCATTCATCGGATCGAGCGAGGCAATCGGCTCGTCCGCCAGGATCATGTGCGGGTCCTGCATAAGAGCGCGGGCAATCGCAACACGCTGCTGCTGACCACCGGACAGCTCCTCGGCCCGCTTGGTGGCTTCCTGGGCAATGCCCAGTCTGTCGAGCGCACCAAGCGCGGAATTGACGTCTTCCTGGCTGAAGATGTTGAAGAGGCTCTTCAAGGTGCCGTGACCGTTGAGGCGCCCCAACATGACGTTGGTGACAACATCCAGGCGCGGCACCAGGTTGAACTGCTGGAACACCATGGCGCAGTCGCGCTGCCAGCGGCGCATCATGCCGCCTTTCAGGCTGAGAATGTCCCGGCCATCGAACAGGATCTGTCCGGCGCTGGCGGGGGTCAGCCGGTTGATCATGCGCAGCAAGGTTGACTTGCCGGCACCGGACCGACCGATGATCCCGACCATCTGCGGTATTTCGATATTAAAACTTACTTTGTTGACCGCGGTCCGAGACCCGAAGGTCTTGGTGACTTCCTGAAATTGAATCACGCGCCAGCCCTGTCCGTTGTGTTCGTCGTGCTGCGCGACAAGAGCCACCGGACCATTACAGAAAAATGACATTCCTTTGTCGGGGAGCCCAAAATTTTATGACAAATCAATGACATCCCTGCCTGAAGCATTGGCAGAACAACCATCTCCGGCGGGAATTCCGCAGCGCTCTCAGCGCTTTCCGGGCCCCCTCGGCGTCACACATGCCTGGCTGAAATTCACTCGGAAATCAGTGCTCAAATACAAGGCTTCTACCCGCCAAATGCCGTTTTCACCGCTGTGGATGCATGCAAAAAAAGTGACGGGAGTCACGCCAGTGTCATCAAAGCGTCACGACCGGTGCCAGCAACACGGCTACAAACCGTTTCCGCACTCCTTCCAACGCTATATGGAGCATCCATGTCCGCCCCGACCCAGAAGCCTTCCCTGACCGAAGCCCCAAACATTCACCCGGAGGCCAGGGTGCTGAATTGTGATCTCGGCATCTGGACCGAGGTTGGCGCACGCACGGAAATGCGCGAAAGCAGCATGGGGGACTATTCCTATATCGTGCAGGAAGGCGATGTCGTCTGGTCGACCATCGGCAAGTTCTGTTCCATCGCCCGTCGCGTCCGCATCAATCCGGGAAACCACGCAACCTGGCGCGCCTCTCAGCACCACTTCACCTACCGCGCTGCTGCCTATGACCTTGGCGAAGACGACGCGGATTTCTTCCAGTGGCGCAAGGACGACTGGGTCACCATTGGCCATGATGTGTGGATCGGCCACAACGTCACGGTGCTTGCCGGCGTCTCGATCGGCACCGGAGCTATTGTTGCAGCCGGGGCAGTCGTCTCCAAGGATGTCGCCCCTTACACCGTTGTTGGCGGTGTGGCCGCCAGGGAAATCAAACGGCGTTTCACCGAACAGCAGGAACAGGCGCTGATCGATATCTCCTGGTGGGACTGGTCCCATGAAGAGCTGAAGCAACGGCTACCCGATTTTCGCAAGTTGTCGATCGACGCGTTCATCGAGAAGTATCGCTGATCCCGCAGGTGGCGCGGGCACCTGCTCTGGTGAGCCGTGCCCTCTTTTCCCGCTGCACAAAATTCCCGGGACGCGTTACACTTGCACCATGCAAACAGAAACCGCCGTTCTTGAAAGCAGTCTTGGACCGTCGCTGCGGCGCTGGCGCGTTCTGAACCGGGTCAAGCAAGAAGCTCTGGCGCATGAACTCGGCGTCTCGCAGACGAGGATATCGCGCTGGGAGAGTGGCATGTCGCAGCCGGACGACAGCGACAGGGCGAAGATCACCCGTCTGCTGAGGGCACGTCCGGAGAGCGCCGCCGACAAGGCCCTGCTTGATCTTGTCTCCCGGTCCGCAGTTCCCGTGCATCTGGTCTGCGACCTCACACACAGGCTGCTGGCCATGTCCGTACCGCGTGCCTGCGAATGGCGCGCACCGGTGAACGAGTTTCTGAACCGGCCCCTGTGGCGTTTTGCGTCCGAAGGCATCCGGGCAACGGAGCACAGACTGACCGACTATGGCTGGTTCGAGCCGGATTCTCCGGACATTGTCTACCGAACAGAACACGTTGATTTTCCGGAAATGACCATCCCGGAGAGCATCATCCGGATTTCGCGCCTGCCGCTGTCAGACGGACGGTTTGCGCGGCTGGTCCGTGAAGAACAGGATTCCGCATAAATTATGCGGTAACTCGTCTGGCGCGGTGGCCCGCAATAATCTGGCCACCATGACAAAGACGCCCCCTTCCCTCGATCTTCCTGAAATTCCCCACACCAGACTGACGGGCCTGCTGGACTTCCTTCAGGCTGCAGAGCAGCTGAAAGACACGCTTCGCTCGGGAACGACAACCGGCGGCAGGCCGGAGAGCACTGCCGAACATAGCTGGCGACTGGCCTTGATGGTTCTGTTGTTCGAACCAGAGCTGAAAGAAGTCGACTTGCTCAAACTCCTGAAGCTGACGCTTGTGCATGACCTGGGCGAAGCCATCTCCGGAGATGTCCCCGCTCCACTCCAGACGCCGGGTGACGACCGGCAGGAACGCGAGAGGCGGGACTTCCTGACCTTGTGTGAACCGCTGCCGGGTGACGTGGCTGGGGAGCTAACCTCTCTCTGGGATGAGTATGCAGCGGCACGAACCGTCGAAGCCCGACTTGCCAAGGCGTTCGACAAGCTGGAGACCATGCTTCAGCACGTTCTGATGCCAAGGCAAGCGCCTTCATTTTATGAGTTCAACCTGGGTTACGGCCGTGATCGTACCGATTGCAGTGCTCTCACGCGCCAGTTGCGGGACGAAGTCGACGAGCTGACCCGCACCATGATGACGGGCGCCGGACGGGAAATCGCCTGATTGCACCAGAGACTTTGCCGCTCAAGGGTGCCTGGTGCCTTGCCGGGTGGTCAGCAAAAAAGGTCATGCAGGTTCTTATTTTTCGTGTTTGGGTTTACCCTTCTGGTTGTGCCGTCCAGTCACTGCCGGAGGAACCAGCATGTACACCATTCTGCCCCGCAGCCAGGGTGCCGTTCTCGGTGTCGAGATTTCCGGAAAAATCGATATTGATCAGGAAAAGAAACTGATCGCCAAGGCCGAGGAGATGATTGAAGATCAGGGCAAGATCAGCGTTCTGGTCGTTCTTTGTGATCATGTCGGCGTTTCCTTCGAAGCCGCCAAGGCGGACATCCGGTGGGTGCTTGCCAACATGCAGCATCTCAACAAGATCGCCATCGTTACGGACAGCAAGCTGCTTGCCGCCCTCGTTGCGATCGACGCCACGTTTGCACGGATGGTCGGCATTCAGGAAAAGCACTTCGACCGGGATGAAATCGATATCGCCTGGCACTGGATCGAAACGCCAGTCTGAGGTCAAGCCCTTGGCGATTTCTGCCACTGAGGCTGCCGTCCAGCCTCATCTGGCAAATCAGTGCTGGCAGGTCAGTGCGGAAACTCAGGCGTCGGCGAGCTGTTCATCACTCAGGAAGGCAACCTGGTTCACCTTGCCGTCCCTGACCTCGATCATCTGGCCCTGAGGCACTTCCATCCAGCATCCGCGGGCTTCATCCAGCGGTTCGGACACCACCATCACACCGTCGTCATACACCCGGTAATAGAGCGTCGGCGCCAGGTTGTCCGAAGCATAGCGGGCGGCATAGAGCGTTTCACCATCAGACCAGCCGGCAGCAAAACGCATGTGCGGCGTCGTTCCGGCGTATTTGGACAGGGCTTCTGCTTCGAACACAGCTCTCGCCATGGCCGCGCGCGGGTGCAGATTGAGTCCATAGGCGAGCGCGACCAGAAACAGACTTTCGCTGTCGGTGCCGCCAATGCGGTCGCGGTAAAGGTCGTCCGGGATCATGTTGTCGAGGCGGCGCTTCACCTTGTCGTAGCCGCCGACCTGACCGTTATGCATGAAGGTCCAGCGCTGGAACGTGAAAGGATGGCAGTTGTCCCGCGTAGTCGCCGTTCCGGTTGAGGCGCGCACATGTGCCAGGAAGTGGCGAGACCGGATGTGCTTGGAAATCTGCAACAGGTTTGGATCCGACCAGGCGGGCCGGACGTCCTTGTAGACACAAGGGGTGTCCCGGTCGCCGTACCAGGCAACGCCGAACCCGTCGGCATTGACCGATGTCTTGCAGGACAGCGCGTTGCGGCTCTGGTCGATCAGCGAATGCGCCGGATCGCAAATGACTTCTTCCAGGTATTTGGGAGCTCCGCTCCAGGCAGCCCAGCGGCACATGTCGACTTGGTGTCCTTCAAGCAGCGTCTTGCATGGCCTTGAACCGGGCCGTGGTTTCATCGCACGCGTAGTAATCCGCGGCCGGATAAGGATGCAGCGCCAGATCTTCGACGGCGGCAATGATCCTGTCCGCCTTGTCTACTGTCATGAGCACTGAAAAATTGAGCCGTGTCCAGCCGGGTTTCTTCAGTTCTTCACCGGAAAGAATACCGGCCCTCAACGCTTCGGACTGTTCCGGACCGATATCCAGCAACCGATGGGCATAGGGCCCGGCACAGGCGCAGCCACCACGGGCCTGGATGCCATAGATGTCCGATAGCATGCGGGTGACGAGCTGCTGGTGCACATAGCCTCCGCGTTCCAGATCCTTCACACGGAACGAGAACACGGGTAGCACGTGACGGGCCTTGTCGTTTCCGAGGATCTCGATCGCCGGATTGTCACGCCAGACCGCCAGCGCCTTGGCGCGCCAGGCGGCGTTCCGCTCGTCCATGAGCCGCTGCCCAATGGCTTCCTTGACCAGAAAGGCGAGCGCCGCCCGGATATCGCCGATCACGTTCGGCGTACCGGCTTCCTCGCGGGCTGAAAGATTGTCTGAATAATCGTGAGCCCAGGGCGAGACGAAGCGTACCGTTCCTCCGCCCGGAAAGACCGGTGTCGCCTTGCTGACAGCTTCCTTGCGCACGATCATGACGCCTGACGCGGCTGGCCCACCGATGAACTTGTGCGGCGAGACAACAACCGCATCTTTCTGGGCATCCGTGCCGGCTTTCATATCTACCGGGAGGTAAGGGCCGGAACCCGCGCAATCCCAAACGCTGAGTGCGCCGTAACGCTTCAGAACGCGTGTGACCGCCACGTCGTCGGTAACGATGCCGGTTACGTTGGACATCAGCGAGAATGCTCCAACAATCAGCCGGCCGGCCCCCGCCTTGCGCAAGACAACCTCGAGCTCCGCAAGATCAGGACCACCAGTCTCCGCTTCGTCTATCTCGATCACCTCCGCTCCGCTCTCGCGCCAGGGCAGAATGTCTGAGTGATGTTCATAGGGACCGATCACAACAAGTGGCTGTTCTCCCCGCTCTGCGGCGGCCGAAACACCAAGAAGATGTACAAGCCGGTTAAGGCCTGCGGTTGCCCCCGAGCCGCAAAAGACCGTCGCGTAGCCCTGGTCAGCCCCACAAATGCGGGCGATTTCAGATCGCGCAGCCTCCCGCATTCGTGTCATTGCGCTGCCGCAGTAGGAGGCCTCGGTGTGGCTGTTCGCGTAGACCGGCAGGATTTCTTCCAGAACGAATTCCTCGACCTGACGCAGAGCCCGCCCGGAGGCGACGTAGTCGGCATAGATCAGCTCGCGCTCGCCGAACGGACCTGAAATGGTTGCCCCCTCGCCGATCAATCCCGCGCGTAGGCGGGAAATCAGGTCCGGAGATTTCAGTTCCTCGATGAAATGATCGAGTGCCGTGCCTGTTTTTTGGGTCATTTTGTGCTCCGAAACGCCTTTTTCGGATCATACGACCCCTTTCACTGGGATATCTTCACCTCATTCGATTGTTTTAGGCTCCAGATCGTGTCAATTGATCGAACATGGAGAAAAAATTCGATCATATTGATCGCGCGCTGCTGCGCGCCCTGCAACGCGACGCACGTCTTTCGCAAAGAGACCTTGCCGACAAGGTCGGTCTTTCCCAGAATGCCTGCTGGCGCCGGTTGAAAACGCTGTACGACAGTGGATTGATTGAAGGACATACGATCCGGCTGGACCCGGCGCAGCTCGGGTTGAACCTCACGGTCTTCGTGATGATCCGGACCCGGCACCATTCCAAGGAGTGGCTGGAAAGGTTCAGGGGCGAAGTGGTGGCCATTCCGAACGTGATCGATTTCTACCGGATTGCCGGAGACTACGACTACATGCTGAAAGTGGTGGCCGAAGACATGAATGCCTTCGACCGCGTCTATCAGCGCCTGATCGAGAAAGTTGATCTGGATACGGTCACGTCGTACATGACCATGGAATCGATCGCGGATGCCCGCGACCTTCCAATCTAGGTTTTCTCAGCGGCGGCGTCCGCCGCCTCCCCTGCGCGCACCGCCGCCGCCGCCATGACGTTGCGGGCGTGCCTGCGGACGTGAGCGCTGAACGTTGCGCTGCCGATTGACCTGCCGGTTGCCTGCAGTTCTCGCCCGGTTGTCCCTGCTCAGGTGTGCAGGCGCCTGGGGCCGGGCCGCCGGACGTGTGGCAGGGCGGGTCGCCGGTCGCTGCACATTCGGTTTCTGGATATTCGGGCGTTGCACATTGGGGCGCTGAACGTTGGGCCGCTGCGCCGGGCGTTGGACGTTTGGGCGCTCCACATTCGGCTTTTGAACATTCGGGCGTTGGACGTTGGGACGCTCGATATTCGGACGCTGGCCAGCAGGCAGGTTGGTCGGGCGTTGAACATTCGGCCGGTTCTGGATCTTGTCGCCAAGGGGGCGGTTGGCAAGGGCTGTTCCTGCGCCGGCGCCGATCGCTCCCCCGGCCAGTCCGGCACCAATGTCACCCATGCGGTCCTGGATTGCCTCGCGGGAGGGCGCAGCGACTTCGCCCCAACGACCACCCTCGAATTTCTGCCATTTCTCACCATCGCGGCGATAGACGCTACCATCCCGGCCGGCAAAGACGTCACCACGGCGATCAAGATTTGCCACACGGCCCAGATTGCCGTCCTGCTTCCAGCGCTGCACGGCGCCAGCCTGGATATCGCGCGTGCGTGACCATTCCGGCCCGCTTACGACCTTGCCACCCCAGGAGCCGTAAATGCCCCGGGCTCCGCCAACCACGACACGATTGCCGGTCCGCGGATTATAGGCGCTGATGAAGCCTGCACTGCCGAGCGGGCCGCTGATGGCGGCACCGCGAATGTAGCCGCCCGTACGCGGATTATAGATGCCACCGCCGGCGATGCCGCGCAGCGGACCGTAGGCATAGCCATAGCGTCCGAAAGTGCCACGGACCGGATTGTAGAAGGCACCGATCCCGTAGCTCACCGGACGCGGGAAGTAGATCGGGCGCAGCCCCGGACGGTACCAGGGCCGATAATAATAGCCTGTGCCGTAAACGAAGACGCCCCAGGACAGGAACCCAGCCAGATAGCCCATCGTGTAGCCGTACCAGACCGCTCCCGGTTCGCTGTCGTAGATGCGCACATAGGTGGTGTTGTAGACCGGGGAAGACGGCGGAATGGTGTAGATCTCGTCAGGAACCGCCGTGGCAACCGTAAATGGTCCTTCCGGGCTGTCTCCGACAAACCAGACACCGTCCTGCAGCACGTAGTATTTCGCACCGACCTGGATCACCTGGTCGCTGGTATTGACCGCGTAGGACATCGACGTGCCGTCGATCTTCTCGAATTCCGGATCGCCGGCATAGGAGACATCCGCACTGACGGAACCGACCTCAACGCGAGCCGTTGTCGGAATGCTGGCTTTCAGCCGTGCCTGCGAGGCTTCAGAAGTGCCTGGAATGGACGAACGGACCGAATAGTAAGGCGCGTCTTCCGGCAGGTTCTGAAAATCGGAGGGCATGTCCGGAGTGGTGAAAGTCCACGGCCCGTCGAGCGAGGTCGACTTGAACCAGCGGCCGGATACCAGAATGTACCAGGTGGACGTCGATTTCAGGAAGAACACGTCGCTTTCGGTGTTGGACGCCCATTCCAGATCGGTGCCATCCACCGGTTCCAGAGCCGGTTCGCCGTCAAAGACGATCATTTCGGCCGGTGTGTCTGAATAGATCACCTTCGGCGGAGTATTGTCCGCGAACGGTTCCCCCGGGATCGCTTCCCGGGTTTCCTTCCAGTTATCGTCATCTGGAAGAGACCCGATCAGATCCGGCAGCTTGTCGACCGCTTCCCACCCTGCCGAGACGTCCTTGGTTTTCATCCAGGATTTTTCATCGCGCAGATAGAGTTCGCCGCTCTCGTCGATTTTCAGAATGTCCCAGTTGCTGTTGACCACGAAGCTGAGCCCCTGATCACCCTTGACTGGCGCAAAGATCGGCGTGCCTTCGGTCTGCACGAGAATGGACGGCTCGGTCGAGACATAGATAGGTGGTGCTTCCGAACTCAGGCCCTGGACATCCTCCATGCGCTGGTATTCGGCAAGGCCTGCGGTGATCCGATCCTCTTTCACGGTGATCGTACCTGTCGGCATGATCTTGCCGACCTGAAGCGACAGGTCAGTGAGGGATTCCCGGTCCAAGGCCGAAAAGTTCAGTTCCGTTACCTGGATCTGGTTGATGTCAACTTCGCTCTTGTCGGTGTCGGCCACGGTCGCGCCGCTGACACCGATCACACCAAAGACAGGCTTGGCATCCTTGTCCTTGATGTATTCCGCTGCCACCATCGCCTTCAGGGTCTTGAAGTTGTCCCACTCGGTGAATTGCGGCTGGTAGAGCACCAGCGTCGCCCCGGCGTCGGTCTGGAAAGACCGCGGCCAGCCGGTCGTCTGTTCCGGTTCGCTAAGCTGAAGATACTGTCCGCTGACAAACCCGTTCTGGCCGTTGTAGCTGATTGAACACCAGGCCCCGCTGTCATCGCAGTTCTCCATTTCGACCTGCGTGCCGGACGGCACCGTTCCCAGTGAGCCGAAGTTCGTTCCCGGGCCTTGTCGGAAATTCACGTTGGCGGTCGTCAGGGCCGGCGCGGCAAGCACGCCGTTTACGAAAACCGTTTGCAAAATCAAAGTGGAAGACAAAAGAACGGAAAGAGACTTACGCATTGGGACCTCCCGGGGGCCGGTTCAACCAACCCTGTCGATGTCGGTGCATGTGTCTGTGCACGTGACGGGAACCTGTGCGTTCCCGAGGCAAGCTAAATTTCGTCGTCACGCCTATTCCCTGTGAGGGGCGTCACGGGTAAATCTTACGTGGAGTGATATTCTGTCCGCAAGATCACGTTGAAAAAAACTGCATTTCGACCAGGAGTTTAAGGGAATGGTGAAGCGTTACGCTCTGGCAGCCGTATTGGCGGGCTTGGTCTCGATCGGCTCTTTCCCGCTCGCTGCTCCGCAGAAAGCCTGGGCAGAAATATTTTATTGCCAGAGCACGCGCACACCCAACGGCAGCGAGCCCTACTGCAACTTTATGCTTTTCGACAAGGCCTTCACCCGCCACATGCAGGTAATCGTCGCCCAGGGCGCGCGGCGGGACGTGGCCGTGAACGGCCGCTACGACGTCTTCTGCGTCCTTGTACAAAACCACAGGAACGTGCCGGACAATTTCGCCTACCGGAAACAGCAGTGCAAGAAGTCGGACACGGGCCGAGAATACCAGGTGCCGATCCGCGCCATCAACCTGCGGCGCGGACGGGATGGCTTCAGTTCCAACAACGTGCAGTCCCTGTTGCCAAAGGAACGCTGGTAGCCCTTTCTCGCCTGCCGGACTGGCAAGAAAAAAGCCGGCACGACAAATGTCGTACCGGCCAGGTTTCCAGAGGAAAATCGTCTTGTCAGCAGGCGACGGAGGAAAGCGCCTGAGATCGTAGCGTCACGGACTGACCCGTACGGGCAGACTGCTGTGCCGCCAGCCCCATTTCCACAGCCCGCCATCCGTCTTCAAGCGTCACTTCAGGTGTCGACTTTTCACCGCGTACGACAGCCACGAAGCCTTCGTGCTGATAGAATGTCGAGCCATTGTGGTCGCCTGCATCGAGGATCATCGGGTCAACCGGAATATCGATCTGGCGCGGTCCCTTCGGGTACCTGGGCGACACGACAAGCTGGGGCACCGGCGGCTCGCCGAGGTGTTCTGGCCAGAAGCGTCCGGGACCCGGCACGAAGGCTTCGATCTTGCCTTCCGGGCCAACGGCCGACACTTCTTCCTGGTAGCGCGAGCCTTCGGCAAACATGCAAAGTTCCAGCATGGCCCGAGCACCGTTTTCGAAGTCGACGATCACATAGCCATTGTCGAGTATGTCCGGCTGCTCGCCATTGTAGACCTCGTCCTTGTGGTTGGCATCCTGGCCGGCCGACGCCATCACGCGGACTGGTTCGCATTGCATGATCAGCCGCATGAGATCGAAGAAATGGCAACACTTTTCAACGAATGTACCACCGGAGTAGCGGTTGAACCGGTTCCATGCGCCGACCTTGTCGAGGAAGGGAAAACGGTGTTCGCGGATGGTCAGCATCTTGATGCCGCCAGTGGCTGCTTCCGCCTGCTCGATCAACGCCGCGATCGGCGGCATGTAGCGGTACTCCATCGCTACCCACACGGGCGCCGGATAGGACGCCTTGAAAGCCTCCAGCTCGGCAACATCCTTGGGATCGGTGAAGAGAGGTTTTTCGACGAGAAGCGGCAACGGGCGCTTGCGGCGAATTTCTTCCATCTGCGGCACATGGCAGTGGTTCGGACTGGCAATCAGGATGCAGTCCAGTTCGTCCACTTCCAGCAGTTCCGAAACGGAATTGGCAAATCGCGCAAGAGGCGCAAATCTTGCGGCCGCTTCCGCCATTCCGGCGTCCGGCTCGAAGATCACCGTTACTTCGGTGTCCGGCAGGAGTGCGATGTTGCGCAGGTGCTCCTGCCCCATCATCCCACAGCCAATGACACCATATCTTACCTTTGCAGGCATTCAGTCCTCCATGCGCGGTGGCATTTCTCGTCCACCTATTTCAAGCGCTGCACGTAATGCGCCCGGTCCGTGTCGAACCAGGTTCGCGAATATTCGACCGGCTTGGGGCGATCCGCCCAGCTGAACCGTTCGACAAAGCCTGTGAGAGTGCCCGGCGTCTTCTGAAAGAGTTCCGGCGTCCAATCCGGCAGCGCACGGATGGTCACTCGGTCTTCTGCACGCACGATCCAGAACCCGAGGTGTTTCTGGTAAAAGCGGTAAAGCGAGTCCGACAGAAGCTCGCGCCGCACGAATCCCGCGTCGCCGTCGAGCCAGATTTCCTCCACCGCGATCATCACGTCGTTGAGAAACCTCAGCCGGCGGATACGGGTGCCTTCGGCGCTGGTACCGAAAAGCGGCAGATCGTCCGGCTTGTCCAGGCGCTTTACGTCCAGAATATCCGCGCGAGGCAGACCACCTCCTGTCAGGAGTTCCAGACGGAACATGGCGTAGACGCTCTCATGCGTACCGCCCTGCCGTATGTAGTTTCCCGACCCCTGGATCCGCTCGAGTAAGCCTTTTTGCGTAAGGTCGGCGAGTGCCTTGCGAAGGGTTCCGATGGAGATGCCAAGCTCCTCTGCCATGTCCCTTTCAGGCGGCAGCCGCTCCCCGTCGATCAGCCGCCCGGCCGCGATATCCCTGATCAAAAGCTCGCTTATCTGCACATATAACGGCAGCGCGGTAGAGGTTTGCGAGGCGGTTGGCATGGCGGTTCGAAGGTCTCGTTTTCAAAATTGATACACTATTGATTTACATCAAAACGGGTGATATGCAAGAAGAAATCGAAGGCAGAATGAAGCCATTCGAAAACAAACGAAAATAGCGAAACCTCAATCGCACCCATGTCGGCGCATGCGGGTTTCGGTATTCTACAAGATGGTCCAAGGGAGGCACTTCATGACCGTAGTCCCAGTCACGTCACCGGATCTTGATGCAGCGGAGGTATCCTGGTTCGCCGCATTGTGTTCCGACGACTATCAGTTTCTGGGCGTACCCGAAGGCCATCTGCGTTCCTCCTGGGAGCATTGCTCTTCGATCGTGAAAACAGCCGAGCAGCAGGGCTTCCGCAACATCCTGTGCCCGTCGTCCTATCAGGTGGGCCAGGACACCCTGTCCTTCGTCGCCGGCTGCGCGCCGATCACCGACAAGATCAACCTGCTGGCAGCGGTTCGCTGCGGCGAGATGCAGCCGATCATGCTGGCGCGGACCATTGCCACGCTGGATCACATGCTCGAGGGCCGGTTGACGGTCAACATCATCTCGTCCGACTTTCCTGGCGAGCAGGCCGACAGCAACTATCGCTACCAGCGTTCGCGGGAAGTGGTGGAGATCCTGAAGCAGGCCTGGACGCAGGACGAAATCAATTACGAAGGCCAGGTCTATAACTTCAAGGGCCTGACCACGGACCCCGCCCGGCCTTACCAGACCGGTGGCCCCCTGCTCTATTTCGGGGGTTATTCTCCGGATGCGCTGGACCTTTGCGGTCAGCATTGCGACGTCTACCTGATGTGGCCGGAAAAGATCGAGGAACTGGAAGGCCGCATGAAGGCGGTCAACGCAGTCGCCGAGAAATACAACCGTACACTCGACTATGGCCTGCGCGTGCACATGATCGTGCGCGACACGGAAAAGGAAGCGCAGGAATACGCGGACTATATCGTCTCCAAACTTGACGAGACCCAGGGAACCGCCATTCGCGAACGGGCACTGGATGCCAAGTCGCTGGGGGTGAGCCACCAGGCAAAGAACCGCGAGATCGCCGATGAATTCGGTTACATCGAACCGAACCTGTGGACGGGTGTTGGCCGGGCGCGGTCCGGTTGCGGGGCAGCGCTGGTCGGGTCAACCGATCAGGTGATGTCCAAGATCGAGGCCTATCAGAAGATGGGCATTCGTGCCTTCATCTTCTCCGGCTATCCGCACCTGGAAGAAGCCAGGCATTTCGGGTCCAGGGTCCTGCCGAATCTGAAGACATGTTCCCTGCCGCACGCCTATGGTCGTGTACCGGCTCAAACGCCGGCAACCCCACTTGGCCAAGGAGTGCGCCGCTAATGGACCGCGTGAAACTTTCTGAAACCCTGGACTTCTCCCGGCTGATCTATGGCATGTGGCGCATCGGCGACGACAGCGACACGTCCCCCGCTTACGTGGAACGCAAGATCCAGACCTGTCTCGACCAGGGCATCACAACCTTCGATCAGGCTGACATTTACGGCGGTTATGCCGCAGAGGCCGTGCTTGGCGGGGCGCTGAAGGCCAATCCGGCCCTGCGTGGTCAGATGGAAATCGTCACCAAATGCGACATTGTCGCGCCGATGGGACGGTACTCGGATGCCAGGGTGAAATACTACGACACGTCCCGATCTCACATCGAGAAGTCGGTCGAGTTCTCCCTCACGGAGATGGGCATCGAGACCATCGACCTGCTGCTGATCCATCGCCCGGACCCGCTGATGGATCATCACGAGACCGGCGCCGCGCTCGATGACCTGGTCAAGAGCGGCAAGGTGCGGAATGTCGGTGTCTCCAATTTCCGCCCGTGGGACTGGGAGCTGCTGCAGTCGGCGATGTCGAACCGGCTTATGACCAACCAGATCGAGATATCACTGAAGGAAATAGCGCCGTTCACCAATGGCGACCTCGCGTTCCACCAGCGCCTCGGCACCCGGTTGATGGCATGGTCTCCCCTCGGCGGCGGCTCGCTGATTTCCGAACGTGGCAAACTTGGCACCGTGATGGACGAAATCGCTGCAGAGGCCGGTGTAGACCGGTCCGCAGTCGCGGTCGCCTTCCTTCTGGCTCATCCGGCGCAACTTTTGCCGGTCATGGGCACGAACAATCTGGAGCGCATTGCCCAGATCTCCGACGCGCTGAAAGTCAGCCTGGATCGCGAAACCTGGTACCGTCTTTACGAAGCGGCGCTTGGAACAGAGGTGCCCTGATGACCATGCAGAATGCCAATCATACCGTGACCTTCGAACCGGACGCCGAAAACACCCGCCTCTTGCGGGATGCGTTCGGTCGATTTGCCACCGGTGTTACGGTGGTGACCACCGGCTCGGCCGACGGCCCCGTCGGCATTACAGCCAACAGCTTCTCATCCGTCTCCCTGGAACCGGCACTTGTCCTGTGGATGCCGGATAAGGGATCGCGAAGGTTCAGGTATTTCGAAACGGCCGAACATTACGCCATTCACGTGCTCAGCAACGAACAGGCTGAAGTCTGCAACGGTTTCGTGCGCAATGCCCATGCTTTCGATCAGCTCACCTATACGATCGACGACAACGGCGTGCCCCTGATCGAAAACTGTCTCGCCCGCTTCGAGTGCAAGCGCTTCACCGCCTATGAGGGCGGCGATCATCTGATCGTTCTTGGGCAGGTGTTGCAGGCCGAGATGCGTTCAGGCGAGGCCCTGACGTTTTATGCAGGCAAACTCGGACAAATCGCTCCAAAATAAGGGCGGAAAACGGGGCGGCGACCGGCCCGTTCTGGAGGAAAGTGAGGAGCCTTCTGTCTCAGGAGAACGCAGAAGACCGCTTCACCACTTTTTACATGATCAGCTTCACGGTTCTCATGTTCGCGCACATGACGGCCGGTTGATCCAGGGAGGAGCCCGAATGGGCATTTTGCTGGCGGTTCTTGCACCGCTCGACTTCGTCAATTCGCTGCTGTTGCGAATTGGCCGGGGCATCGGCATCGTTGCCGTCGCCCTGATGGTGATCGCGATCCTGGTTCAGGTCGTGTTCCGCTATGTCTTCAACAATGCCCTGCCCTGGCCGGACGAAGCAGCCCGTTTCTGCATGCTCTGGATGACAGGTCTTATGGCACCAACGGCGTTCCGCAGAGGCGGTTTCGTTGCCATCGACATGTTCACCCATTCCCTGCCTCGCCTGCTGGGAAGCGCCATATCCCTGCTCCTTCTGCTTATTTCACTTGTGGTGCTCGTCGTTGCCCTGAAGATCGGCTTTTCGGAAGTCACCGGTTTCGGAGGCCGTTTCGCAACCGCCTCGCTTTATGTTCCGGGCAACCTTTCCTTCAGCGAATGGATCCGCGTGCCGCGCAGCTGGATGATGGCTTCCATCCTCGTCGGCGTATTCCTGCTGACGCTCGTCAACATCGAGCTGATCCTGCGCAACATCATCGCCAGCTTCGGTGGCGCCGACCGCATGCCGGTCATTCCCGATCCCGACATGGCAGGAGCTGACTGATGCTGATCTGGTTCCTTCCCGTTTTCCTCGTCTTCCTGCTGATCGGACTGCCTGTCTTCTTCGGCCTTCTGGCGGCCCCTGGCCTGTTGCTCTGGCTGAACGGCCAGGAAAAAGACATCACGCTGCTTTACCGCAACGTCTACAACGGCATGGACAGTTTTCCTCTGATGGCGATTCCGTTTTTCATGCTCGCAGGCGAGCTGATGAACAAGGGCGGCATCACCATGCGGCTGGTCGAGTTCAGCCAGGCCCTGATGGGACATCTGCGCGGCGGCCTTGCTCATGTGAACATCCTGTCGTCGATGCTGTTTGCAGGCTTGTCCGGTTCCGCTGTTGCCGACACCTCCGCTCTTGGATCCATGCTGATCCCGGCAATGGAGAAGCAGGGTTACACAAGGCGTTTTGCTGCGGCAATCACCGCGGCGAGTTCCGTCATCGGGCCGATCATTCCGCCGTCGGGCATCATGATCATCTATGCCTATGTAATGGGCGAGAGCGTTGCTGCGCTGTTCCTGGCCGGTATCGTACCCGGCATCATGGTCGGCATCGGCCTGATGCTGATGGTCAAGGTCATGGCCAACAAGTACGACCTTCCCAAAGCACAGAGGATCGTCAACCCCGGCCAGACCATGGCACCGGTGGAATACTGGTTCTCCTTTGTCGTGCTGAGGGCAAACCTGGCTGCCCTGTTCACGGTGATCGCGGACCTTGTGATCAATCTGACCGGGTTCGCTTCCCTTTCAACGACGACTTCCTTCATCCTGTTCGCGGTCTTCCTGGCGGTTTCCCATGTACTCTTGTGGAAACTCAGAAGTGCTGTCTCGGAAGATTTTCGGGTCGTGTGCAAGAAAGCAGTTGCTCCGCTTCAGACGCCGATCATCATTCTCGGCGGCATTCTGCTGGGGGTCTTCACGCCGACGGAAGCGGCCGCGGTCGCAGTTGCCTACGCGCTGGTTATCGGCTTCTTCGTTCTGCACTCCATCAAGGTCTCCGAGATCCCGGGTGTCCTGAACAGGGCTGGTATAACCTCTGCAGTGGTGCTTCTCCTGGTCGGTGCGGCGATGGCCTTCAAGACCGTCGTCAGCCTAAGCCACGCTCCCGAAATCATGGCCGAGTTCGTTCTCACCCTGTCGGAGAACCCGCTGATCCTGCTGTTCCTGATCAACCTGCTGCTCTTCGTTGTCGGCATGTTCCTGGATGCAGGCCCTGCCATCATCATTCTCGGCCCCATTCTCGGACCGATCTTCGTCAACCTTGGCGTCGATCCGATCCATTTCGCCATCATCATGAGCGTCAACCTGACCATCGGCCTGGCTACGCCACCCATGGGACTGGTGCTCTTCGTTGCGGCTTCGGTTTCAAGGGAACGGGTTGAAACCATTGCCAAAGCCATCCTGCCGTTTCTGGCGGTGGAAATCGCGGTGATCTTCCTGATCACCTACATTCCGGCACTTTCGATGACGATCCCGCGTCTGACCGGATTTGCCAACTGATACTGAGCTTTCTAAGGGAGGAACCTAATGCTCAAAACTGCACTGAAAACGCTCACCGTCGCGGCGATGCTTGCCGGATCGTCGCTGAGCGCGCTTGCCGCGGACTACACGCTGCGCGCAACCGCCAATTCCAACGAAAACGACGAAGACTACGACGGTCTTGTCGTTTTCAAGAACTTCGTTGAGGCCGCTTCCAACGGTGCCATAGAGGTCGAACTGTTCATCGGCACGCAGCTTTGCTCCAACGGCGCTGAATGCCTTCAGGGCATTTCCGACGGTGCAATCGACATCTACATCTCCACCTCCGGCGGCGCGGCGGGCATCTTCCCGTATGTCCAGGTTCTCGACCTGCCCTACATGATGAGCGACGACCGGATTGCGGAGCATGTCCTGTCCGGCGAGTTCACCCGCACTATGCGCACGATGGCACTGGAAGATTCCGGTGACACCATCCGCCTGATGACCATTGGCAACACCGGTGGCTGGCGCAACTTCGCCAACACCAAGCATCGCGTCGCCAAGCCGGAAGACCTCAAGGGCCTGAAGATCCGCACCGTGGTGGCCGACCTGCCGCAGGAACTGGTCAAGGCACTTGGTGCTGCTCCGACGCCGATCCCGTGGCCGGAACTGTTCACCTCGCTGCAGACCGGCGTTGTCGAAGGTTCCAAGAACGGCATCACCGACATCATGGGCATGAAGTTCCCCGATGCCGGTCTTCAGTATGTCACCCTCGACGGGCATGCCTACATGGGCGCGCTGTGGTGGATGAACAACGAGAAGTTCCTGTCGATGCCGGAAGACCTTCGCCGCGTCGTGGTGGACGGTTTCTATGCCCTGCAGCAGGCAACCTTCGCCTCACCGAAGCGCAAGTCGATCAAGGCTTATGAGGACTTCGTTGCCGGTGGCGGCGATCTCTACGTCCCGACCCCGGAAGAAAAGGCAGCCTTCAAGGAAGCAGCCGCTCCGGTCTATGACTGGTTCAAAGGCAATGTCGGACGCGGCGGCGAGATCTTCGGCGCCCTGGAAGAAGCCGTGGCTGCGGCCGAAGCCGACATCAACGCCAATCGCTCTGCCGATCTGAACTGACGAAACACCGTGTCACGCCTTGCCACTGCAGGGCGTGACACATCCCAGCACATGCACCGGTCCGGAATCGTGCCTGCCGTAAACTGGACAGGGATCGGCACACGTCCCATGGTGAAGCCGTGGGAGACCCGGGAGAGCCAGAACTCAATGGTCCGGCCCGCCCAGCACTCGATCACGCGAGTTCTGCGCCGATCAGGAACGAACCACCGGCTTTCAATTGAACGGATACATCCAGACCTTGTAATCACCGACCAGGATATGCGCCTTCTCAATTTCGTCTTTGGTCATCTTCTTGACCACCTCTTCCAGAGAGATCGCGGCGTCGGGGTCCCCCCCGATGGCGGAGAGCGTGTACCACATGTAAGCCCTCACGAGATCCGGAGCCGGCATGCCCCGGCCCACCTCATAGTACCAGCCGACACCGGACTGGGCACCCGGATGCCCCTTCATCGCGCTTCTGAGATACCACTCGAACGCCCGCTGGTCGTCGCGCTCGACGCCCAGACCCATAGCGTACATTACACCGATCAGTTCTTCCGCATCCGCGTTGCCGGAACGTGCCGCCGGCCAAAGTTCCTTCATCGCCTCTTCGTAGCGATTGGCCTCCATCAGGTCGCGCGCGGCTTCGATTTCCGCCTGAGCAGAACTCGTGCACAACACAAGAGCAAAAAGAGCGGCGGTCAGCGTGGTTTTCATGTGTTGCGGTTGCTCCCTCTGGTCTTCGGCTTGTCGGCACCGGCGATTGCTTCCGAATTGCCACCGCCCTTGAAGGAAGACGATTTCATCGCCTTCGACAGAAAGCAGGCAGCCCTCGGCCAGTTGCTTTTTTACGACAAGATCCTCTCCGGCAACAGGAATATTGCTTGCGCCACATGCCACCACCCGACCCTTGGCACCGGGGACCGGTTGTCGCTCGGCATCGGCGAAGGTGGCGAAGGGTTGGGGCTCATGCGGATTGCCGGAACCGGTGACAGCCGCATTAAGAAACGGATTCCGCGAAACGCTCCAGGTCTCTGGAATTTGGGAGCAAAAGAGCTCCACGTCCTGTTTCATGACGGCCGCCTGTCGATTGCCGACACCTTCGAGAATGGCTTCAACTCTCCGGCGGAAGAATGGCTGCCCACGGGCTTCAATTCTCTGCTCGCCGCCCAGGCTGTCTTTCCGGTGACGGCCCAGTTCGAGATGGCGGGCAATCCGAAGGAAAACGAGATCGCCGGGGCCATCTACGATCGCATCGACAACGCCTGGCCGATCCTTGCCAAACGCGTCCGCATCATTCCGGAATATGGCCGCCTGTTTGTCGAGGCGTTCGATCATATCGACGCTCCGGAAGCGGTCACGATCGTTGAAATCGCAAATGCGCTGGCAGCTTTCCAGGCAATTGAATGGCAGAGCTTCGACAGCCCGTTCGACGCGTATCTCACCGGCGACGAAAGCGCTCTGGATCCGGCCCAGAAGCGGGGTCTCGAACTCTTCTACGGCAAGGCCGGGTGCTCCTCCTGTCATTCGGGCAAACTGCTCAGCGATCAGAAGTTCCACGCCCTGGGCCTGCCCCCCTTTGGTCCGGGCCGCACCCGCAGCTTCGATCCGATGGTGCGCGATGTCGGCGTGATGGGAGAAACCGACCGCCTGGAAGATGCCTACCGGTTCCGGACCCCGATGCTGCGCAATGTCGAGCTGACCGCCCCTTACGGGCACAATGGCGCCTACCCCACGCTGGAGGGGATCATCCGGCATCATCTCGACCCCGATGGAATGCTGAAAGCCTGGACAACGGACACCGCAGCCCTTCCACAAGCACCCTGGCTGCAGGCGATCGATTTTGTGGTCTGGAATGACGCTCGTGAGATGGCGCGTCAGGCCCGATTCAGGGATATTGAACCTCTCCCCCTTTCGGATGCGGAGATTGCCGATCTGGAGGCTTTCCTGAAAAGCCTGACCGGCACGCAGTCCGTCACGGCTCCGCCCTTCGGCATCCCTGCCACTGTCCCGAGCGGCCTTCCCGTCGACCGGTAAACATCAACAAGGACAAAGAACGTTTCATGGTTGCTCCATTGAAAGACCGGGCTAACCGGCTGTTCCCGGGTATTGCGATTGCCGGGCTTGTCGCCATCGCCGCGCAATTCCTCAACGAGCACTACGGGGCACCGGCCATGTTGATGGCCATCCTGCTTGGCATGCCGCTGAACTTCCTTTCGGAGGAACAGCGCACGGGCGAAGGCATTGCCTTTGCAGCCCGCACGCTGCTTCGTGTCGGCGTTGCCCTGCTCGGTGTCCGCATCAGTGTGGAAATGGTGCAGCAGCTGGGTCTGCCGTTTCTGCTTCTGGTGATCCTCGGCGTCCTGGTTACCATCGGTTTTTCCCTCTTGATCGGCGGGCTGTTCGGACGAGACAGGTTGTTTTCGTTTCTGACCGGTGGCGCGGTCGCCATTTGCGGAGCCTCCGCGGCCATGGCCATCGGCTCCATCCTGCCGAAACGCGAACATGCCGAACGCGATCTCGCCTTTACGGTGATTACCGTGACCGTCCTGTCCACACTGGCGATGATCTTCTACCCGATCCTCACCTCCTCCCTCGGCCTTTCCATGGACGCGACCGGTGTCTTCCTTGGCGGCACGATCCACGATGTTGCCCAGGTTGTCGGGGCCGGCTTCTCGATCTCCGAGGAAACCGGAGACCTTTCGACGCTGGTGAAACTGATCCGCGTCACCATGCTGGCGCCCATCGTTCTGGTCGCGGCGCTCATCCTGCGCAAGAGTTCGGAGCCGGGCAGCGCCCGTCCTCCGATCATGCCGGCGTTTGTTGTCGCCTTCCTGGTGCTTGCCGCACTCAATTCCTTCGGCCTTATTCCGGACGTTGCCAAGGAGGCGGCCGGACACGTTTCCCGCTGGGCGTTGCTGGCCGCAATTGCGGCAGTGGGCATGAAAACCTCGATCCCGAAACTGCTGGAAGTCGGCGGCCCGGCCATCTGGATGCTGGTCACGCAGACAGCGTTTCTGGCGCTCTTCGTTCTGGGCGGCATCTGGCTGATCGGCTGACCTTTCAATCGGCCTTGCCGCACCCCATATAACGAAGCAGAACCCCGGTCTTTTCAAAGGCCGGGGCTTTTCTTGTGCGGGCGAGTATGGAATATAGCTCGCACCTCTTTAGGCGGAACGGCAGATGCGCCGCAACAGGCCGGACCGGACTTGTTTCCGCCCAAACATTTCGAAAGCGTTTGGATGAAAAGCTACATCACCACCCCGATCTACTACGTCAACGGTTCTCCGCATATCGGTCACGCCTTCACCTCCGTGATGGCCGATATCCTGAAACGCAACCGACAGGCGCTGGGGTATGACATGATGCTGTCCACCGGCGTGGACGAGCACGGACAGAAGAACCAGGAAGCAGCGGAAAAAGAGGGAATGTCGGTTGAAGACTACCTCAACATGCGCTGTGCAGAATTCCGCGATGTCTTCGACCGTCTGGACGTGGCTTACGACTATTTCGTGCGCACCAGCCGCGAGGGCCACAAGACGGCCGTCGCTGGAATGGAGCAGTCGATCTTTGACAAGGATCTGATCGTCAAGAAGAACTACACCGGCACCTACTGCAAGGGCTGCGAGGAGTTCAAGAAGGAATCCGATCTGACCGAAGAGGGCCAGTGCCCGCTGCACCCGACAATGAAGGTGGAGCAGACGGAGGAAACCAACTACTTCCTGAAGATGGAACCGTTCCGCGAGCGCCTTCTGCAGCACATCGCCGAAAATCCGGACTTCGTGCAGCCTGAAGCGTTCAAGAACGAACTGAAGCAGATGCTGTCCGAACCGCTGGAAGATCTCTGTATCTCCCGGCCGAAGGCCCGTGTAACCCTGGGCATCGAACTGCCTTTCGACACCGACTTCGTCACCTACGTCTGGTTCGATGCGCTGGCGAACTACCTCACCAACATCAACTGGCCGGAAGCAGGCTACGAGAGCTGGTGGGCGGAATGCGAGCACCTGATCGGCAAGGATATCCTCAAGCCGCATGGCGTTTACTGGCCGATCATGCTGATGGCCGCCGGACTGCCGTTGCCGAAGAAACTGTCCGTTCACAGCCACTGGGTTGGTGCGGGCGGCGTCAAGATGTCGAAGTCCATCGGCAACGTTGTTGATCCGATCGAGGTCATCGAGAAGCTGGGCGTCGACGCCTTGCGCTGGTACCTCGCCCGGCACATGCGTGCGGACAGCGACAGCCAGATTTCGGTCGACTTCATCACCCAGTCCTACAACACGGAACTGGGTAACAAGATCGGCAACCTGCTGTCGCGGGCGGCCAAGTTCTCCAAGGCCCGTTTTGACGGCAAACTGCCGGCACCGGGTCCGCTGTCAGCCGAAGACGAAGCGATCCGCAAGTCCGTGCTTGAAGCCACCAAAGGCATGGGCGAATGGGTCAACCTTGCTGAAATCCCGGCTCGCATGCAGTCGATCATCACCGTCGCCGACGAGATGAACAACTACTTCGCCGAGCAGGCTCCCTGGGATCTCATCAAGAACGAGGAGACCCGCGAGCGTTGCCAGACGGTGATCTACGTGACACTGGACTGCCTGCGCGTCGTGATGGAAGCGCTGACACAGGTCATCCCTGCATCTGCCGGGAAGGCTCTTGCCATGCTGAACGCACCGGCTGTCGCCTGCCCGTGGAAGCCGGAACTTGACCGGCTGGAAGGCAATAGCGAACTCGGCGAAATCGAGACGCTTTTTCCGCGGGTTCAGTAAGCCCGTCACGGCTTGATCAAAAAAATGAAGCGCCCCGAGCCGGGGCGCTTCAGATAACCAATCGCGCGGAAAGCGATTTGCAGCCACAAAGTGTACGGCGAACGAGCAGAGGCTCTAGAGCAGACCGGCGATTTCCATGGCTTTGTCGATCTCGCGACGGGTTGCCTCAGTCACCGGTGTCAGCGGCAAGCGGACATCTTCGTGGCAAAGCCCCAGTCTGGACAGGCCGTATTTGGCGCAGGCTGCGGGTGGCTCGAGGAACATCGCGGAGTGGAGCGGCAACAGGCGGTCCTGATACTCCCGGGCAAGTTCGAGGTTTTCTGCAAGTGATGCGCTCTGGAACTCGGCACAAAGGCCTGGAGCCACGTTGGCGGTCACTGAAATGCACCCCTGCCCGCCATGGGCGTTGAAACCCAGTGCGGCGGCGTCCTCTGCACTGAACTGCATGAAAGCCTTGCCGCAAAGTGCCCTTTGCTTGCTGACCCGCTCCATGCTGCCGGTGGCATCCTTCACGCCGATAATCCGCGGCCAGCGTGCCATCTCGGCCATGGTTTCCGGCAATATGTCGATCACACACCGGCCCGGAATATTGTAGAGGATGATCGGGATCGCGCTGTTGTCGTGGAGAACCTGGTAGTGGCTGAGCAGGCCTGCCTGGTTGGGCTTGTTGTAATAGGGCGTCACGACCAGCGCCGCATCTGCGCCAACGGCTTCAGCGTGCTGAAGCATGTCGAGGGATTGTGCCGTTGCGTTGGAGCCAGTGCCGGCAACAACCGGAATGCGGCCGGCCACGAGATCGACGACCCGCTTGATGACGTCCTTATGCTCGATCTTGGAGACAGTCGGGCTTTCGCCCGTTGTCCCGACAGCAACCAGCCCGTCGCTGCCCTGGGCAATGTGCCACTCAACGAGGCGTTCCAGCGCTTCGATGTCAACGCTTCCGTCCCTGAACGGTGTGACAAGGGCGGGAATGGATCCCTTGAGTTCGAGCATGTGGCGTCCTCCCGGATCCGCGCTGTCTGAAAGCGCGGTCCCATGTCCATCGATAGTCATTCCAGATCGATGTGCCACCAAAAACCCGTCACTGGCAACCTGCCCCGTCCCTCATGAACATCTTACTGCATCGTGATCCGCGATCAGGCAGCCAAAAACTCCAGGCGATCATCAAGCCGCGCAGGTGTTATTTCCAGAATTTCGGCCGTCACGACACCTTCAGTAACGAAAGGGTCTTCGGCAACAAATCCTTCAAGTTTTTCCAGGCTAGCGCCGTGCGCAATAATCCCGCCACCACGGTTCGGCTGCAGGCTGCCGACCATCAGGAAATATCCTTGCTCGAACCCGCGTTGGATCCAGGCCTTGTGGCCTTCCATGAGTTCGCCTGCCCGGGATTTGTCAGCAAAGGTGAGTGTCACGACAAACATGTCATTCTCCATGTAGGTTTTTACGAAAGGCAAAGGCGAGTTACTGGATCTTGTTCTGCTGTGTCCCGGCAATGACGCCGTCCAGCCAGCTCAGGATTTTCGAGACTTCACGCTCGACATAGGCCTTGTCCTTGAATGCCTGGGCAAGTGTCGCGACGCCCTGGCTCCAGCCAAGGACATGCATCGCATTGTCCCGCGAATTCTCACCGCAGCCGATTTCGCGAAACTGTGTTTCAAGCCAGTCGCCGAACAGGGCCATGATCTCGTTGGCCTTGCCCCGTGAAGGATGATCGATCTTTGCCAGCTCCGTCGTCAGCGTACCGACGGGACAGCCGTAAGCCATGATCTTCGTCTGATTGACGATGACAATCCGGATAAAACATTCAATCCGTTTCCGTGCTTCATCCGCCGTCTCGTCCCATTTGGCGAGCAGCTCTCTTCGATCCGACAAACGCTTGTCGATCACGGCATCGAGGATCTCGTCCTTGGTCTTGAAATGATAATAGAAGTTGCCGCGCGAGATTTTCACCGCTGCGGCAATGTCCGCGAAGGACGTCTGCGTAAAACCTTGGGCATAGAAAAGGCTGTCCGCCGCATCCACGATCTGACGCCGTGTCTCGCCTGCCGCAACCATATCCATCTCCCTTCGTATTTCCGCATAATTCATTAGGACAAGTGACCTATTGACGAATTAGGACGGTCGTCCGAATAAGTCAAGTGAAGTTCATCAGGAAAACACGGAGGCCGCCCGAGACAGGCAGTGCGGCGCTGCTGCGAAGGGCCATTTCAAGCTGACGCGAAACGATTTTCGCTTCCCTCACATCAATGTGAACTCTGGTTGCAGCAACTCCTGACACACCCTGTCAGTAGCTGTTTTTTAGGATGGGTTTCGACGGTCACACCTGATCTGCGGGAAGGCAAAACGCAAAACTTCCATCACTCTCAACGACTTGGTGACTTTCCGCACCCGATCCAACCGATTGAAGATCAATCTCAACATTGTTCTTTTTTATCAATAATACGCAACCAAGTGCCTTGATCGCGCATTTGTGCACAGGACCGGTGCAATTTCCGACATTGGAATGCCCCGTTCGGTGCCTACCTAGAAGTCGCTTGGTGGCAGACACAGGTCCGGCTGGAGGCACAGCAGCCGGTTCCCGCGTGGAGGGATTTAAATGACATTGCTGGATGAGCGGACGCATGAAGCGCCTCTTTCCGCCGTTGCCGACCTGTTCGATCGGGTCAGGGCACAGACACTTGCTCTCGCCGCCCCCCTCAGTCCGGAGGATATGGGGTTGCAATCCATGGAGGATGCCAGCCCGCCCAAGTGGCACATGGCACACACCACTTGGTTCTTCGAAGAATTCATCCTGAAGCCTTCGCTGCCTGGCTATCAGCCACGCGATGATCGTTTCGCCGTGCTCTTCAATTCGTACTACGTACAAGCCGGCCCGAGGCATACCCGGTCGAGACGGGGCCTGCTTTCGCGGCCCAGCGCCACCGACGTGCTTGACTACCGCTCACACGTCGAAGACGCCCTGCGTGAAGGAGTTGCCCGAAACGCCTTTTCGCTCGAACAGGACAAGCTTGAAGAGCTGATTACCCTCGGCTGTCATCATGAGATGCAGCATCAGGAACTGCTGGTCACCGATCTCCTCCATGCGTTTTCCTTCAATCCGCTGCTGCCCGCCTATATCGAGCCAAAACCGGCACCGGTCAGCGCGGTTGAAACCGCCGAATGGGTTTCCTACGACGGTGGTCTTCTCGAAATCGGCCACGACGGGACCGGCTTTGCTTATGACTGCGAAGGGCCACGTCACAAGGTCTGGCTGGAGCCCTATCGTCTTTCGGATCGTCCCGTAACAAACGGCGAGTGGATCGCCTTCATGGAAGATGGTGGTTACTCAGCCCAAACGCTCTGGCTGATGGAAGGCTGGGCCGTGCGAGAGAAGAACGGTTGGGACAGCCCCCTCTACTGGTGGCAGCAGGACGGTCAATGGTGGACCTATACCTTGCAGGGTCCAAGACCGGTTGATCTTGCGGCACCGGTTGTCCACGTCAGTTACTACGAAGCGGAAGCCTTTGCCCGCTGGGCAGGTCGCCGGTTGCCGACGGAAGCAGAGTGGGAAGCCGCTGCAGAGCCGACCCCGATCGAAGGCAATTTCCTGGAAAGCGGAGCCTTTCAGCCTGTTGGCCGCAGGCCCGGTCTTTGGGGCGATGTCTGGCAATGGACCAGCAGCGCTTTCAGCCCCTATCCGGGCTTCAGACCACCCGAGGGGGCCATTGGCGAATACAATGGCAAGTTCATGGTCAACCAGATGGTGCTGCGCGGCGGGTCCTGCGCGACCCCGAAGGAACAGTTGCGGTCGTCGTACCGCACCTTCTTCTATCCACACCAACGCTGGCAGATGCTCGGCCTGAGGCTGGCGGGAGATCAATGATGACCAAGCATGTTTCTCCCGAGAACCAAACGGACGAGAACCAGTCGGATATGTTTCGCGACGACATTCTCTCCGGTCTCCTCAAGGACCAGAAGGCGATCAGCAGCAAATGGCTCTACGACGATGTCGGGTCACATCTGTTCGAAGCGATCACCGAACTGGATGCCTATTACCCCACCAGAACGGAGATCTCGATCCTCGCCCAGAATGCCAGGAAATATCGCCGTCTACCGGGCGCACGCGGAGCGATGGTCGAACTGGGCAGCGGGTCCAGCCGCAAGACAGACCTGTTGCTGAATGCCTTTCCAGACCTGTCCGTCTACATGCCGATCGACATTTCAGCCAATCATCTGAAAGCTGCTGCCGAACGGGTGCGCCGCGCATACCCGTCATTGGCGGTAATCCCGGTTGCTGCCGATTTCACACAGCCCTTCGGACAACTGCCGTTGCTGCCCGAGTTGCCAGTGCTGATCTTCTTTCCCGGTTCCACGATCGGCAACTTCGAGAAAACCGAGGCAGCGGCACTCCTGTCGAACATTCGCTCAGCCATGCCGGAGGCCAGCCTAGTTATCGGTGTGGACCGGCCAAAGGATGCAAAAGTCCTGCAGGAAGCCTATGACGATCCAGCCGGGATTACAGCAGCCTTCAACCAGAACCTTTTGCAGCGGATCAACAGGGAACTGGATGGCGATTTCGACCTCGCCGCCTTCGCACACAAAGCCATCTGGAACGACGGCGAAAGCCGTATCGAGATGCATCTGGAAAGCCTGGTTCGGCAGCAGGTCTCCATCGCCGGGGAAACCGTCGCATTCGCAAAGGGCGAGACAATCCACACGGAAAACTCACACAAATACAACGAGGAAGCGTTCGAAGGCATCGCCCGCGAGGGTGGATGGCAGATCACGGACGTCGACAGCGACGAGAACAAATGGTTCTCGGTCTATACGTTGCAGGCTGCCTAAAGCCCTTCGACTTGGGTCACCTAACAGATGCGGGTGAGGCAGAGTTTCAAGGCCTCACCCGCCACTTACTCAAAGGTTCAGCCTGAAGCTTATTCGATCTGTGCGATGAATCCGGCCAGCACCCTGTTGAACCGGTCGGGATACTCCCAGAACATCATATGGCCACCAAAGGCCTGCACCGAGCTGTTGGGCGTATGGACGGCAAGGTAGGCCTTGGCACTGTCGGACCAGTGATCGGCGATCACGAAGGCCGACGGCAGCTTCGCGTCGACCTCCTTGGCCGTCTCCAGGTAATTGCTGAAATTTCCGGCTGCCAGATAAGCCGCGGCCACGAATGGTGGCGACTTGGTCGACTGGTCAACAATCCAGCGGGACAGTTCCGGCGTGTAGTCCTGTTCGATCATGACCTCGTCGGCATACCAGTTGATGACGTTGCGTTGGCCTTCAGCTGACTGAATGCCGCTGTAAAGTTCCGCAATTTCCGCGACACTTCCCTCAGCCCAGTCGCCGTCGTTACCGGTTAGCGGTGTCGGCGAAAGATCGATGCACATATGGGCGGACGCAGCATCCACAGACCTTGTCTTGATGAATTCCCAAGTGGTCAGGCAACCGAATGACCACCCCACCAGCACCGGCTTTTCGACCTTGAGATGATCAAGCAACTTTGCAAGGTCAGCCCCCTGGGTAACGTAGTTATTGCCTTCCAGTGTCAGCGTCGAGCGGCCGTGGCTTCGAGGATCGAAGGTGATGACCCGGTGGTCTTTCGCAAAGGCCTCGATCTGATGTTCGAAAACCTGTGTGGTGAAGGTCCAACCGGGAACAAACACGATCGGAAGTCCCGATCCGTGATCCTCGTAATAGAGATCGACCCCGGGCTCGACTTCAAAGAAGTCACCGGCAATTGCCGGAGCTGCCATTGCAAGTGCCAACAGCACCGACCGGGCACATGTGGCCAAAGTTCTCGATGTGTAGTCAGTCATGTCTCTCTCCCCTTATGGTCACAGGAAAAGTGCAATGCCCCCAAGGGATTATATCATTAACAAAACCTTAACGTGTAAAAAATTTCAAAAATCTATTTATACGTGTATTTTTACCAGTGACGTTTTGAGCAGGTTCCGAGAACCGTCATCGCCGCGTCAAACCACTTGGACAGGGACATTTTACTGCCTTGCGAGTGCGGGCAGGACGGGCAAAACCGTAGGGATTTCCGGTAGAAAGGGAGGGATCGTTTTCAACGCGAAACATTTGTTTCACAAATTGACAATGTAAAAAACAAATGGAACAGTAACCGGATGGAAACCATTTCGCCGCCCCATCTTCGCACAGCAATTTCGGCCAATTATGCCGACCTGAGCGATGCATTGCGTACGGCAGCGGATTACATTGCGGAAAACCAGGTGGAAATCGCCACCCGCAGCCTGAGGTCGGTCGCATCGGCCAGTGGCGTTTCGCCGGCGAGCTACACCCGACTTGCAAGGGCACTGGGTTTTTCAGATTACGAAGCGTTGCGCGAACAGGCCCGGAACGAGTTGAGCCACCGTGGGCGGGACACGTTTCAGGACAAGGCCAGGAAGCTGCGCTCGGATGCCGACCTGCCTTTGCTGCCACGGCAGGTCTCCGCTTGCATCGACAACATCAAGGCACTGGTGGACGACATTGACCCGGCCGTTCTGGATGCTGCCGTCGACCGGCTCAGCCAGTCCCGCAAGATCATCCTGATAGGAGCCCTCGCCTCAGCAGGTTTTACCGACTATTTCGCCTATCTGGCCAAGTGGTTCGATGACAGGTGGGTCGTTGCCGGGCGCAATGGTGCCACTCTGGGCAGCACACTTGCCGGCATTACATCGGCCGACACGGTCATCGTCCTGTCCAAGCACCCTTATGCCCACCGTTCGGTACGCGCGGCAAAAGTGGCGGCAGGAAATGGTGCACAGGTGATCGTCCTGACCGACAGCCACGCCTTTCCAGGGTTGCAATTCGCGAATTACCACTTCATACAACGCACTGAAAGTCCACACTTTTTTTCGTCTTACGCAGCCACGCTTGTGCTTATCGAAACCATTACAGGCATGCTGGTTGCGCGGGCCGGAGCCGAGGCGGAAGCCCGGATCCAGGAGGTCGACAGACACAATCGTCTGCTCGACGAATTTGAAAACGTCTAGCGTGGATCGCCATGCCGGACACAAGAATTCAAACAAAGGGAAGCCAAGTCAAATGATGATGAAACTGAACCTTGCGGGCGCCGTCATGGCGACCAGCATCGCATTCACCGGCGCAGCCTCTGCAGAGCAATTCATCACCATCGGCACTGGTGGTGTGACTGGCGTTTACTATCCGACCGGCGGAGCCATTTGCCGGCTCGTCAACAAGGGCCGCAAGGACCATGGCATTCGTTGCTCCGTGGAATCTACCGGCGGGTCCGTCTACAACATCAACACGGTGCGTGAAGGCGAACTGGAGTTTGGTGTTGCGCAGTCCGATTGGCAGTATCACGCTTACAACGGCACCTCGCAGTTCGAGGAAAAAGGCCCGTTCGAAGACCTGCGAGCCGTTTTCTCCGTGCACCCCGAGCCGTTCACCGTCGTTGCCCGCGCCGATAGCGGCGTCACGTCCTTCGAGGACCTGAAAGGCAAGCGGGTCAACATCGGCAACCCGGGTTCCGGTCAGCGCGGCACCATGGAAGTTCTGATGGAAGCAATGGGCTGGTCCACGGATGACTTCGCGCAGGCGACCGAGCTGAAGGCTGCAGAACAGTCTGCCGCCCTCTGCGACAACCAGATCGATGCCATGGTTTACACGGTCGGCCACCCGTCCGGTTCCATTCAGGAAGCAACCACGGCGTGCGATTCCAAACTCGTGAACGTTGACGGCCCGGTTGTCGGAAAGCTGATCGAAGACAACAGCTACTACCGCAAGGCCACTATCCCGGGCGGCATGTATCGCGGCAATGACGAAGACGTCACCACCTTCGGTGTCGGCGCGACCTTCATCACGTCCGCCAAGGTAGACGATGAAGTCGTCTACACGCTGGTCAAGTCAGTGTTCGAGAACTTCGATGCCTTCAAGAAGCTGCATCCTGCCTTTGCCAACCTGAAGCCGGAAGAAATGGTGAAGGACGGCCTGTCCGCACCGCTTCATCCGGGTGCTGCGAAGTACTACCAGGAACAGGGCTGGATCAACTAATCCTTGCCAACATTTCGGGTCCGGACCATGTCCGGGCCCGTTTCTCTGCTGCGGCCCATTGAACGACACTTTGGCCAAGGCATTTATTGAATGAATTAACAGATGCCACGGGCTGCGTGGCTGTCGGGTGCCAGCCGAGCGCAATGCCGACGTTGCGCTTCAGCCGGAAGACCGGGGGAACTTCATGTCTGAACAGAACCAGCCGAACGGACGGGACCAACGACAGGGACTATCCGAAGAAGAACTTCAGGAACTCGTCGCCTCCTCCGATTCCGGGTCCAGGAACCCTGCCGGATCCGTCGGGATGATGATCGCCACCGTGGCCCTGATCTGGTCCTGCTTCCAGGTTCTGCTCGCCTCCCCCATCGTCTACTACGTCCTGCCGTCGGACATCATCAACAACAGCCGACAGGTGCATCTGGCGTTTGCGATGTTCCTGGCATTCATGGCCTACCCCGCACTGTCGAGCAGTCCGAGACACCGCGTGCCGATCCAGGACTGGGCCCTGGCGTTTTTCGGCGCCTTCATTTCGCTTTACGGCTTCTTCTTCTACGACAAGATCGTTGCCAACGGCGGTCTGGCCGACGACACCGACAAGTGGTTCGCCCTTGCCGGTATCGTGGTCCTGTTTGAAGCCGCGCGCCGGGCACTCGGCCCGGCCATGGCCATCGTCGCAACCGTATTCCTGCTCTACGTCTTCTTCGGCTCCTCAGAATGGGTCCCGGAGGTCATCCGCTGGAAGGGCGCTTCGCTGCAAAAGGCGATGAGCCACATGTGGATCACGTCGGAGGGTGTCTTCGGTATCGCGCTCGGTGTCTCCACCAAGTTCGTCTTCCTGTTCGTGCTCTTTGGCGCCTTGCTGGACAAGGCGGGCGCGGGCAACTACTTCATCAAGATGGCCTTCGGCGCGCTCGGTCACCTGAAAGGTGGCCCGGCCAAGGCAGCCGTTGTCGGCTCTGCAGCCACCGGCCTCATCTCCGGCTCGTCCATCGCAAACGTCGTTACCACGGGCACATTCACCATTCCGCTGATGAAGCGCGTCGGCTTTACCTCTGAACAAGCGGGATCGGTCGAGGTCGCATCATCCGTGAACGGCCAGATCATGCCGCCGGTGATGGGCGCCGCCGCCTTTCTGATGGTCGAATATGTCGGCATTTCCTATGTCGACGTGATCACTCACGCCTTTCTGCCGGCCGTGATTTCCTACATCGCGCTGGTCTATATCGTGCACCTTGAAGCCGTTAAGCGGAACATGCCAACCATCGGGCACAAGACCGTTTCAACCCTGCGCACGATCATCGGAATGTTCGTGTTTTTCGCGGCCTTTGCCGCTCTTTGCTATGGGGTGCAATACCCGGTCGGCTGGATTGTCGCCCTGGTACCGGAAGGCGCGTCGTGGATCCTCGCGCTACTGGTTTTCCTTGCCTATATCGCTCTGTTGAAACTGGCTGCCAGCGTCGATGACCTTCATCCGGACGACCCCAATGCCAAGGAGATCACGCTTCCGGATATTTCCCAGATCTACAAGGCTGGTCTCTACTACCTGCTCCCGATCGTCGTGCTCGTCTACTTCCTGATGATCGAGCAGAAGTCACCGGGCCTTTCAGCCTTCTGGGCAACGGCTCTGCTCTTCGCGATCCTTTTGACCCAGCGTCCGATCAAAGCGATTTTCCGGGGCGAGAACGAGACGGTCGAAGCCTTCAAGGAGGGCGTCAACGACCTCGTCCACGGCATGATCGACGGTGCCCGCAACATGATCGGCATCGGCCTTGCGACTGCGACAGCCGGCATCATCGTCGGCACAGTCACCCTGACCGGCATCGGCCAGGTGATGGCAGATCTCGTCGAGTTCGTATCCGGTGGCAATCTGGTGCTGATGCTGGTCTTCGTTGGCGTCCTGTCGCTGATACTTGGCATGGGTTTGCCAACAACGGCCAACTACATCGTGGTGTCTTCACTGATGGCCGGGGTCGTGGTCGAACTTGGCGCGCAATCCGGACTGATAGTTCCGCTCATCGCCGTGCACCTGTTCGTCTTCTATTTCGGCATCATGGCGGACGTAACGCCACCCGTGGGTCTAGCCTCCTTTGCCGCGGCGGCGGTGTCAGGAGGCGATGCCATAAAGACCGGGTTCACGGCATTCTTCTATTCTCTGCGGACGGTCGCCCTGCCCTTCGTCTTCATCTTCAACACCGATCTTCTCCTGATCGACGTCACGGTGACCCAGGGCATACTCGTCTTCATCATGGCGACGATTGCCATCCTTGTGTTTACCGCAGGCACCATGGGCTATTTCCTGACCAAGAACAGGATCTATGAAAGCGTCGCGCTTGTGCTGATCGCCTTCGTGCTGTTCCGTCCGGATTTCTTCATGAACCGGATCCAGCCTCCGTTCGAGATCGTCTCGCCGGACCGTTTCGTCCAGGCAGTTGGCGATGCACCTGCAGGCAGCGAGATCCGTCTGGTGCTGAGTGGTCCGGACTTCGACACCGGCAACACGATGGAAACGCGCATTGCGATCACGCCCGGAAGCGAAGACGGGGGCGAAGCCAGATTGCAGGCGCTTGGCCTGACGACCCTCGAAGAAGACGGTGTTCTGAAGCTGGAGGAACCCTTCCCGGGGACGCCCTACTTCGAACAGCTGGGAACGTTCGACTTCTACGGCGACGAACCCGTGGTCGTTAAAGAAGCTCGCCTCGAGGCGGATCAGTTGCCGAAGGAGCTGATCTATATTCCGGGGCTTCTGCTTCTGGCCCTTGTCTTCATGCTCCAGCGCGCCCGCGCAGGCCGGACCAACCGTGAAGAAGGAGTAGCGGCATGACGAAATCCATCTTGTGCGCCGTTGACGTCCAGCAGGTCGACGACACCAAGGTTCTGGAAACGGCCGACAAGCTCGCCCGTCTGGACGGTGCCCAACTCGATGTAATCACGGTCGTCCCGAGCGCCGGCATCAATCTTGTCGCTTCCTATTTCGACGAGAACTTCCAGGGTCAGATGGTGGCGGAAACCCAGAAAAAGCTGGTCGAGAAGGTCTCAAGCGTCCTCGGGGCGGAAAGAAACAGCGAAATCCGGCATCTGGTCGCCACCGGCTCCATTTACGAGGAAATCCTGGAAGTCGCGAAAAAGACCGGGGCAGACCTCATTGTCATTGGCGCCCACCAGCCGCATCTGAGCGAATTCCTGCTCGGACCAAACGCAGCTCGGGTCGTCCGTCACTCGAAATGTTCGGTCTATGTGGTGAGGAACTGACGCCTCAGCCGGCTTCCAGCAGCGCGGATTTCAGTCGCTCGGCCTCCGTGCCGAGCGGCCGCATGTTTGGCCAGGCGATGTAATAGCCCATTCCCGTCTTGAGCGTAGCGCCGTCCAGCGGCACGAGCCTTCCTGAAGAAATCTCTTCCCGCAACAATGGCAAGGCGCCAAGCGCAATGCCGAGCCCCTTCAAGGCCCGCCCTATAGACTGGTTATAGCTTGCACATGACTGAACAGGCCAATCTTTCAGATCCAATCTCCCTGTCCGCTGGATCCAGCCAGTCCAGTCGATCCAGTTCGGAGCAAGACGCGGGTAGTTGAGAAGCGCCGGCTGTTTACCGCCACCTCCTGACCGCAGGGCGTCAATAATTTCCGGCATGCCGACAGGTGTCAGGACCTCCGGAAACAATAATTCCGACTGCCAGCCCGGAAATCGGCCGTCCCCGTGCAGGATGACAAGGTCGTGCTCTGGTTTGAGCAGGTCTCCCAGATCGTCTGCTGTTGCCAGATTGAACAGGCAGGCTTCGTCTGACAGTGCAAATTCCTTGAGCTTAGGCTGGAGCCAGAAGGCAGCAAGTGCCGTCACAGACGCAATCCGCACGACGGGCCTCTCCGGCACTTTCAGCGCACTCAGCGCCTGCGTCAGATAATCCAGCGTCATGCCGGTCTTCTCGGCAAGATATGTTCCTGCTTCCGTTAGCTGAAGCCTGCGGCCGGACCGCTCGAACAGGTCGACGCCCAGCCAGTCTTCCAGCTGCCGGATGCGTTTGGAAACGGCTGCCTGGGTCACGAAGAGTTCTTCGGCAGCCTCTGTAAAGTTCAGATGACGCATGGCGGCTTCAAAGAAGACCAATGTGTCGAGCGGCGGGAGTGATTTTCGATAGGCTTGCATTACTGGAGGTTATCCAATGACCCGATTTTTTCCAGTCTTTTAAAAAATCGAAGCTCGCCCGATATTCCATCCAGTTGAACTGGAGACGATGACAAATGGCGGAACTGGACTGGCACGCGGAGCGCAGCGACCTTCAGGGACTGGCGCAGCTTGACCGCGCACCCGAGGTGGAAGGGATCGATCTGGTGGCCGTGCGCACATACCGGCAGCAGCGTGTGCGGCAGAAGATGGCCGAATATGGTGTTGATGCGGTAATTCTCTCCGACCCGGTCAACATCCGCTATGCGACCGGCACGCGGAACATGCAGGTTTTTTCCATGCGCAATGCCCCGTCGCGCTACCTGCTGCTGACCCAGAACCGCTCCATTCTTTTCGAGTTCACCGGCTGTCTTCATCTTAGTGAGGGCTATGAAACCGTCGATGAGGTCCGCCCCTCCAAAACCGCGAGCTTTGTCGCTGCCGGTCCTCATATTGCAGAGCGCGAACGCGCCTGGGCGGCGGAGATGGCCGATACCATTCGTGAGCTGACAGGCTTGAAGGACGCCACGGTGGGGCTGGAACGGCTTAATGCGGGAACAGCCATCGCGCTGAAAGAAGCCGGGCTCAACGTGGTCGACGCGCAACAACCCGTGGAGATGGCGCGCGCGATCAAATCGCCGGAAGAAATGAAATGCGTGATTGCTTCGTTGCGCGCAACGGAAGTAGGCGTCGGCAAGCTGCGTGAAGCAATTCGCCCGGGGCTTACCGAAGCCGAACTCTGGTCAGTGCTGCACAAGTCGATCATCGCGCAGAACGGCGACTATGTTGAAACGAGGCTGCTGAATGCTGGCGCGCGCACCAATCCATGGTTCCAGGAAACATCTGACAACGTCATCGGCGCGAACGAGCTGATAGCCCTCGATACGGATGTTGTCGGCTGCCACGGTTATTATGCCGACTTTTCTCGCACCTTCCACTCCGGCCCGGACCGGCCGACGGACATCCAGCGCGAACTTTACAAGGTCGCCTACGAACAGGTTCACTACAACATGGGCATTCTGAAGCCCGGAATGAGCTTCCGGGAATATGCCGACCGGGCGTGGAACATCCCCGACCGCTACTATGCCAACCGTTACTATCTGTCTGCCCATGGCTGCGGCATGACCGGCGAATACCCCTACCTCTATCACCATGGCGACTTTCCGGACGCCGGTTATGACGGTGTCGTGGAACCGGGCATGACACTGTGTGTCGAAAGCTACATTGGCGAGGATGGTGCCAAGGAAGGCGTCAAGCTGGAGCAGCAGGTCCTGATCACCGAAACCGGCATCGAGACCCTGTCCAGGTTTCCGTTCGAGGCACATCTGCTGACCTGATGAGCAGCTCAGCTCCGGAGCGCCAGGACAAGGGCAAACAAGCCGACGAAAACGAGGCTGGCTGCCCAGACCCTGTCCAGGTTGAACCACGCCTTTTGCAGGAACCGCAGGCCTAGCCAGAAATAGACGCCGATGGCCAGCAGGCCACCGGCAAGCGCCATGGCGAGCGTGTGGACCGCGGCCACGAGCAACGCCATCCTCAAATCTGCCCCCATGAGAGTTCCGGCCGCCGCGTGGCCTGCCTCCTGCTCCATTGCGCAGATACCCAGGTAGATCGGCACCAGCATGAGCCCTGCCCCATGGGCAATCGCCACCAGAAAGGACCAGAGGCCAAGCTTCGCCGGTGAAATACGGGCCAGAAAGCGCGGATGGCGATCAGCGATCAGCAGGTACAGCCCCATGCCGATCACCAGACAGGCGGCGCCAATGCGGATTTCCCGTTCCAGGGAAACCAGCGTGATCATTGCCGAAAAAGGCAAGAGAATAACCAGCATTGCCGCCAGATGCCCGACCGCCAGCAGCAACAAAGCACGCGGCAGGGCCAACGCGCGTTGTTCCATCAAGGCAGCCGACACCGCCAGCGGCCACCCCATGCCCGGGTTCACGCCGTGATAGAGACCAGACGCAATGACGGCCCACCAGAGAGCCGACAAACTCGCCTCTTCCAAAACCTAGACCGACGGGAAGCAGAAACTGTCGGTAGAGCAGTCCCCGCCTTCAAGCCGGATCTGGTGCGACCTGTAGCCCGCCGGGAATTCGACCCAGAAATCCGGATCGAGCGTCAATCCGCCACCCGCTCCAACACGGGCCATCACCATCGCGGCGCCGCGCTCGCCCGGATAGAACTGTTCGTCCCAGGTGGAATAGAGCGAGTTGGTCCAATAGACGCGCTGACCATCCCGGCTGATCTCGACCATTTGCGGTCCGTAACCGAAGTCCTTGCCGTTCGGATGTTTCGTCTTCTTCACGATCCCGCCGATCTCGACCTTGCCAGCGAGCGTCGGGTTCATTGGGTCGGAGACATCATACTGATGCATTTCACCGGTGCCCCAGCATGCGACATAGAGATATTTGTCATCGAGACTCAGGTCGATGTCGGTCACCAGCGGTGGAACAGCGGAAAACCCCTTCAGCATTTCAGGCAGGTCTGCGGGATCGGCCGGCTGCGGGTCGATGGTGATGGTCTTCCTGGCTTCAAACGTGCCATCGTCCTTGCGCCACCAGGTGAAGATCGCCCCTTGCAGGTTGGTTGTGTCGACGACAACGCCACAAAAGCCGTATTGTTTGGCGGGATCATGGGCAGGGCGAACCTCGAGCGCCATCTGGTGGTTTTCACCCAGATCGATGGTCTGGATGTTCTTTCTCCCTCGCAGATCCCAGAAATGAAGGCTGTGGCCGTATTTATTGGACAGAAGGTCTTCTGCAACGAGACCGTTCTCGAACTGCGGCGGCAGTCCCCACTCCGACGACACCATGTAGTCGCGCGGCAGGTTCCACCAGAAATCATAGTGTTTGTCCTGGATGCCACGATCCATTTCATACCGGCCGAGAATGTCGAAGGTCTCGCAGTCCATGATAAAGATGCCCGGAGGCCCGTCGGTGCCGTCCGCACCGCCTCCCCCAAGGGTCGAGACATAGATGCCTTCCGGCCCGCAATGAATGGTGTGCGGACGGGAATAGCCTGTCTTGGCGAAGACTTCTTCCGGTTCGATGATCTTGTGAATTTTCGCTTGAAGCGGCTCTTTCACGTCAACGACGTAGATGCGCGACGACCGGATGCCCGGGATGATCAGGTAACGGCGCTCGAGAAAGGCATGCCCTGTCAGCGGCGACAGCGCCGAGGAACAGGCGTTCCACCCGAAATGGTGGAATTCGTCTCCTTTGTTCGGCATGAAGACGGTATGCACGATCTTGCCGTAGTCAGGACTTTGCGGATCGACATTGACGACAGCCAGACCATCGGGTTGAGAGAAATCTGGACTGAGCATCAAGGTGAAAGCCAGCTTCTCAACCGGCGCTTCCATAGCCATGCGCGGCGTCGGATAAAAACTCGGATCGGGCCTTAAATTCATGTCGTCCTCCCTAAACGTGATGACATTCAAGACGGGATGTCCGCATTCCTTTTCTTGTTGTTACCGACCTCCCGAATTCGTCTCCTATGCTGCTTGTCCTGCATTTTGCAGCCGGGCCGCGCCAATGATCACGGTGCCGACCATTGGCATTTCCAAATGCGACTTTAGTACAATGCCTGAAATACGATAAGGGGTCGATGGCGAAAACGCATCCTAACTTTGACAAGGAGAAAAGAACAGAAAACCTCGAAACGGGAACTTATCGCGACCCGGTTTCAGCCAGGCTCGATTTTGCGCAATAATTTGCCTCAGAACAAAAATCGACCCTAGGCAATCCTGCCATTGCCGCCTATTTAATCGTAAGATTGCGATGGATCGAACCAACCTTGGCTCCGATCCACGCCTTCCTTTACTGCCCGACCCGTTCCGGAGACCCTTTCACATGAGTGACCCGACCTACACCCCGCCCAAAGTCTGGACCTGGGAACAGCCGAGCGGCGGCCAGTTCGCCAATATCAACCGGCCGATTTCCGGTTCAACCCACGAAAAGGACCGGCCTGTCGGCAAGCATCCGCTTCAGCTTTATTCTCTGGCGACCCCGAACGGCGTCAAGGTGACGGTGATGCTCGAGGAGTTGCTCGCACTCGGTCACAAGGGCGCTGAATATGATGCCTGGCTGATCAAGATCAACGAAGGCGATCAATTCTCCAGTGGCTTCGTGGAAGCCAATCCCAATTCCAAGATCCCGGCCCTTGTCGACCACTCGACCGAAACCCCGACGCGCGTGTTCGAATCCGGTTCCATTCTGCTGTATTTGGCCGAGAAATTCGGTGAATTCCTGCCCAAGGATCCGGCGAAGCGCACCGAAACGCTAAACTGGCTGTTCTGGCAGATGGGATCCGCCCCTTATCTTGGCGGCGGCTTCGGCCATTTCTACGCCTATGCGCCGGAAAAGTACCAATACCCCATCGATCGCTTCGCAATGGAAGCCAAGCGCCAGCTTGACGTCCTCGACAAGGCGCTGGCTGATCGCCCTTACATCGCCGGTGACGACTACACCATCGCCGACATGGCGATCTTCCCCTGGTATGGCGGAATGGTTCTTGGCCGCGCCTATGATGCGGCGGAATTCCTCTCCGTTCACGAATACAAGAATCTCCTGGCCTGGGCCCAGAAGATCGATGCCCGCCCGGCGGTTGTTCGCGGGCGCAAGGTGAACCGGACCTGGGGAGAAGATCACGAGCAGCTTCCGGAGCGTCATGATGCCGCGGATCTGGACGCAAAAGCCGCGCTGGACCCTGCTGCAGAATAAATTTTCGTCCGGCAGCGGCTCTTTCCCCAGGAACCGCTGCCGGGGTTTTACGCACGACCAGTCTTTGGTCATTTTGCCTTGATATGTGTATAGGGCCGGGAAAATTTACTAATTCCGGGCCCTATTTGAGTATTCCGACTGCCGAATGCCCTCGCCCACAGTTTCCGATACCCCTATTTTGTAAATCCCGTGAAATTTATATCGCGCTGCTCTCACTGTGCAGTGCGGTAATACCCTCCAAATTCAATCGCAAGACACCTTGTCATAAGTAATATTTTCGTTTCTAAATTCGCAGCACGTTTGTGAGGGACAGGACGCACGGGGGGAGTTTGTTAGCCAATCCGGCCAACTTGCCCTTACCTGAGGCCAATTCCTCGACACTTGCTGGAGAGACGTATGCCAGAAGCCCTAAAGATCGGCACACCAAAGGAAACCTTCCCCGGGGAGAACCGTGTGGCGATGACACCCGAATCCGCAAAGCAGCTGCAGAAGCTTGGCTTCTCCTGCCTTGTGCAAAGCGGAGCCGGGACCGCCGCCGGATTTTCCGACCAGGCTTATGAAGAAGCCGGCGTTGAAATCGTCAAGACTGCCGCAAGTCTTTGGAAGAAATCGGACATCGTAACCAAGGTCCGGCAGCCCGATGACAAGGAATTGGGCTATCTGACAAAGGACAAGACCCTGATTTCCTTCTTCAACCCGGGTGGGAACACCGACGGGCTGGAAAAGGCGAAGGAATCGGGCGCCAGCGTCATTGCCATGGAGATGGTGCCGCGTATCTCGCGTGCCCAGAAGATGGATGCTCTCAGCTCCATGGCCAACATCGCCGGATATCGCGCCGTTATCGAGGCGGGCAACAATTTCGGCCGCTTCTTCACCGGCCAGATCACTGCTGCAGGCAAGGTACCGCCTGCGAAGGTACTGGTCGTGGGAGCAGGCGTCGCGGGTCTTGCGGCCATCGGCACATCCACGTCGCTCGGCGCGATCACCTATGCATTCGACGTGCGCCCGGAAGTGGCCGAGCAGGTCGAATCGATGGGCGCTGAATTCGTTTATCTGGATTTTGAAGAAGAACAGCAGGATGGCGCTGCGACCGGCGGTTATGCCAGCGTTTCCTCACCAGAGTTCCGCGAAGCCCAGCTCGCAAAATTCCGGGAACTGGCTCCGGAGATGGACATTGTCATCACCACGGCTCTGATCCCGAACAGGGACGCACCGAAGCTGTGGCTGGAAGACATGGTCAAGGCCATGAAGCCGGGCTCGGTCATCGTCGATCTTGCCGCCGAACGCGGCGGCAACGCGGAAGGAACGGTCAAGGACGAGAAGGTCGTCACCGAGAATGGTGTCACGATCATCGGCTATACCGACTTCCCCTCGCGCATGGCCGCTCAATCGTCCACGCTTTATGCCACCAACATCCGCCATATGCTGACCGACCTGACGCCCGAGAAGGATGGTCAGATCGTTCACAACATGGAAGACGACGTCATCCGTGGCGCGACCGTGACCCATGAGGGCGAGATCACCTTCCCACCGCCGCCTCCCAAGGTGCAGGCAATCGCGGCGAAATCGAAGGAAAAGCCGAAGGAACTGACGGCGGAAGAAAAGCGTGCGCAGGAAACTGCCGCCTTCAAGGCGCAGACCAAGCAGCAGGTGACCCTGCTGGCGGTCGGTGGCCTGCTTCTGATGCTGGTGGGCCTCATCGCCCCGGCCAGCTTCATGCAGCATTTCATCGTTTTCGTGCTCTCGGTATTCGTCGGTTTCCAGGTGATCTGGAACGTCAGTCACTCGCTGCACACGCCGCTGATGGCTGTCACCAACGCCATTTCGTCGATCATCATTCTCGGTGCGCTGATGCAGATCGGATCCGGATCGTTCCTGGTCATCCTGCTGGCAGGCCTGTCCGTCTTCATGGCCGGGATCAACATCTTCGGCGGTTTCCTCGTCACCCGGCGCATGCTCGCCATGTTCCAGAAATCCTAAGGAGGCCGGCAGATGGAATTCGGTTTCACGACCGCCGTTTACGTTGTTGCGGCTGTTCTGTTCATCCTGTCTCTGGGAGGCCTTTCCGGCCAGGAAAGCGCCAAGCGCGCCATCTGGTACGGTATCGCCGGCATGGGACTGGCCGTTGTCGCCACCCTGATCGGTCCGGGCTCCGGCCTGTGGCTCCTGTCCCTCATCCTGATCGCTGCCGGCGGCATCATCGGTTATTTCGTGGCGCAGCGCGTCCAGATGACCGAAATGCCCCAGCTGGTCGCCGCCATGCACTCGCTCGTGGGTCTGGCTGCCGTGTTCGTCGGCTACAATGCCTATATCGAGCTCGGCAACGTGCTGGCGATGGGCGAGGAAGAGCGCAATGCGCTTGAGGGCTTCGCCGCCATCCTGGCGCACAAGACCCCGATCGAACAGTCGATCCTGAAGGTTGAAGTGTTCCTTGGCGTCTTCATCGGTGCCGTCACGTTCACCGGCTCTGTCGTCGCTTTCGGCAAGCTGGCCGGCAAGCTGACCTCCAAGGCGGAAAAACTGCCTGGTGGCCACATGCTGAACGCAGGTGCGGCAGCCCTCAGCGTCATCTTGTTGCTGATGTTCCTGAACGGGGCCGGCATCTGGACGCTGGTTCTGATGACGCTGCTGGCGTTCTTCATCGGTTACCACCTGATCATGGGCATCGGCGGCGCCGACATGCCTGTTGTGGTGTCGATGCTGAACTCCTATTCGGGCTGGGCCGCGGCCGCCATCGGCTTCTCGCTTGGCAACGATCTGCTGATCGTCGTCGGCGCGCTCGTCGGTTCTTCCGGTGCGATCCTGTCCTACATCATGTGCAAGGCGATGAACCGCTCGTTCGTCTCCGTTATCCTCGGCGGCTTCGGCAACACCACCGGTCCGGCCATGGAAGTGGAAGGCGAACAGATCGCCATCGACAGCGATGGTGTTGTTGCGGCGCTTGAAGATGCCGACAGCGTCATCATCGTTCCGGGCTATGGCATGGCAGTTGCCCAGGCACAGCAGTCGGTCAGCGAACTGACCAAGCGCCTGCGCTCCAAGGGCAAGGAAGTGCGCTTCGCGATCCACCCGGTCGCAGGTCGTCTTCCCGGCCACATGAACGTGCTCCTGGCCGAAGCCAAGGTGCCGTATGACATCGTTCTGGAAATGGACGAGATCAACGAGGACTTCCCGTCAACGGATGTCGTGATCGTCATTGGTTCCAACGACATCGTCAATCCGGCTGCCCAGGAAGACCCGAACTCGCCTATCGCCGGCATGCCGGTTCTGGAAGTCTGGAAAGCGAAGCAGGTCTTCGTTTCCAAGCGCGGCCAGGGTACCGGTTACTCCGGCATCGAGAACCCGCTGTTCTACAAGGAGAACACGCGCATGTTCTACGGCGACGCCAAGGCCAGCCTCGACAAGCTGCTAACCCAGATCGGCTAAGTCTGAGTAACGAGATATCGAGAAGCCGTCCCGGGAGACCGGGGCGGCTTTTTTGATGACAGAGCCACGCCCCTCAACCGTCATTCCGGACAAGTGCAACCGCTGTTGCACGCCGATCCGGAATCCAGACGTAAGTGTGAGCGCAGCGAACACCGTTGCTTTTTCAAGCTCGGTGTGCCGTTGGCACGAGTATGTCTGGATTCCGGATCGGCGTTCGGCTTTGCCTCACTTGTCCGGAATGACGGCCCCAAAAAACAAAGGCCACCTAAAATCACCAGGTGGCCTTTGTGTTGTTTCTAAAAGAAGTGCCCTATCCGCGAAGCCGGGCGCCGTCCTTGTCGAAATAGAACGACTTGCCTTCCGCGATGCCGAAGCTCAACTCAGCACCCGGCTTGATGTCGTGCTGGCCGAAGAGCCGTGCAGTGATCTGCTGGTCTTGCACCTTCGCGATCACGTTGGTGTCGCCGCCGAGCTGTTCCACATGCTGCACAGACGCTTTCAGTTGCCCCTGGTTGCTGAGGAACAGGTCTTCCGGGCGCACTCCCAACGTGCGGGCATCGCCTTCACTGACCAGGCTTGCAGGCATGAAATTCATAGCCGGCGAACCGAGGAAACCCGCCACGAACTGGTTGACCGGGTTGTTGTAAAGCTCCATCGGGCTGCCGATCTGCTCGACGCGGCCAGCGCGCAGAACCACGATCTTGTCGGCCAGCGTCATGGCTTCGGACTGGTCATGTGTCACATAGATCATTGAGGTCTTGAGTTGCTGATGCAGGTTGGCGATCTCCAGCCTTGTGTTCATGCGCAGCGCTGCATCAAGGTTCGACAGTGGTTCGTCGAACAGGAACAGTTTCGGATGGCGCACGATGGCCCGGCCGATCGCGACACGCTGGCGCTGGCCACCGGAGAGTTCCGACGGATAGCGATCGAGATAGTCCTCCAGGTTCAGCATGCGGGTCGCCTCTGCAACGCGCTGGTCGATCACCTGCTTGCTCTGCTTTTCCTGCTTGAGCGCCAGTGTCATGTTGTTGCGCACGTTCAAATGCGGATAAAGCGCGTAGCTCTGGAACACCATGGCAATGCCGCGTTTGGACGGCGGCGTCGTGTTCACGATCTCCCCGCCGATGCTGACCTCGCCGGAGGAGACGTCTTCAAGACCTGCGATCACCCGCAACAAGGTGGACTTGCCACATCCTGACGGTCCGACGAAGACGACAAACTCGCCGTCTTCCACTTCGAGATTGATGTCCCTCAGGACATGGACGTTGCCGAACGACTTGTTGACGTTGGTCAGGGTTAGCGCCGTCATGGCGTTAGCTCCTTTAGCATGACTGAGTGACCGGTGCGGATGCTTTCGTCGGCGGCAAGGCAAATTGCCAGCGACCGGACGGCATCCAGCATGTGCCGGTTGAGATCGATGTTTTCCGAAATCGCACGAAGCATGAAAGCCTGCTCGGCGTCGCAAAGTTCCTGATGGCCGGGTTCACCCGGCAGATCGATGCGCCGGTCACCTTCCGGGCGATGGACCAGAAGCCCGCCGACCCTGGTGTGGCCGTCAACATCAGCGGATGCGCCCTTGTCGTCCTCGACTATCGAAACGGAGCCTGCGGGCGAAACGACATCCTTCACGAAGAAGGCGGTCTCGGACATCATCGGCCCCCACCCGGCTTCGTACCAGCCGACCGAGCCATCGTCGAAGAAGACCTGAAACTGGCCGTAGTTGTACATGTCCGGGCCGATTTCGTCGGACAGTCGCAGCCCCATGCCGTGCACCTTCACGGGTTCGGCGTCGGTAATCTGGCACCAGACATCGACATAATGCACACCGCAATCGACGATGGGAGCAGTCGTCTGCATCAAGGCCTTGTGGGTTTCCCACTCCGCTCCCGAGCTCTGCTGATTGAGGTTCATGCGGAAGACATATGGCCCACCGAGCCCCCGTGCCTCCTCAATCAGCCGTACCCAGGACGGATGATGCCGCAGGATATAGCCGACCGCGAGTTTGCGGCCGGTTTCCCCGGCGCAAGCGACCACCCGCTTTGCATCGGCCACGGTTGTCGCCAGCGGTTTTTCGACAAATACATGAGCGCCTGCCTGCATCGCCGCAACCGCATAATCCGCATGGGTATCGGAATAGGTGGAGATCACCACCAGGTCGGGTTTGGAGGTGTCCAGTGCCTGCGCGTAATCCGTGAACACCGGATAGCCGGCAAGATCCGGATGGGTCACCCGGCCGGAACGGTTGACGAGACCGACGATCTCGGCGTCTGCATGTTTGTGGTGAGCCAGGGCGTGGGAAAGTCCCATGTTGCCAAGGCCGACGATCAGAACCCGGATCATTTGACAGCTCCCGAGGTGATGCCGCGAATGAGCTGGCGTGAGAAGATGACGTAAAGAACGAGCACCGGCAGGATCGCCATCGAAAGCGCGGACAGGACCGCATTCCAGTCGGTAACGAACTGGCCGATGAACACCTGACTGCCAAGGGTCAGGGTCTTGGTTTCTTCAGCAGGCGCCAGGATCAGCGGGAACCACAGATCATTCCAGATCGGGATCATGTTGAAGACGGCGACCGTCGCCATCGCCGGGCGCACGAGCGGTAGCACAAGGCGGAAGAAGATCGTGTATTCCGAGAGCCCGTCGATACGTCCCGCGTTCTTCAGATCGTCTGACACCTGCCGCATGAACTCGCTCAGGATAAAGACCGCCAGCGGCAGCCCCTGCGCCGTATAGACCAGGATCAGCGCCATCAGCGAGTTGACCAGACCGGTGGCAACCATCATTTCCAGAATGGCCACGGTGCCGATCCGGATCGGGATCATGATACCGAGTGCCAGATAAAGGCCCATCAGCATGTTGCCCTTGAAGCGGTATTCGCTCAGGGCAAAGGCCGCCATTGCCCCGAACAGCAGGATGAAGGTCAAGGACACCACAGTGACGATCATGGAGTTCTGGAAGTAGAGGAAAAAATCCCCCTGCTTCATGACCGTCTGGTAGCCGATCATCGAGAAGCTTTCGGCATCCGGCAGCGCCAGCGGTTCCCTGAAGATCGCCTTGCGGGTCTTGAAGCTGTTGACCAGGATCACGAAGACCGGGAACAGCGCGATCAGCGTATAGAGGATCAGGGCGCCGTGCATGGCGGCGGTGTTGAGCGGGTTGGTACGCGCCTTGTTCATGTGACGACCTCCCTTACAGCTGATATCTGCGCATCCGGGTCTGGATGCCGAAGAGGTAGAGACAGACGCCGATCAGGATGATCGCGAACATGGCGCTTGCGATTGCCGAGCCCATGTAGGGATCGCCCAGCTGAAGCTGGAATCCGAAGAACGTGCGGTACATGAAGGTGCCGAGAATATCGGTCGAGAAGTCCGGCCCGGCCAGCGCCCCCTGTGCCGTGTAGATCAGGTCGAAGGCGTTGAAATTGCCGACGAAGGTCAGGATCGAGATGATGCCGATGGACGGCAGGATCAGCGGCAGCTTGATCTTCCAGAAGGCCGACATGCCGGTGATGCCGTCAATTTCGCCAGCTTCCAGTATCTCTTCGGGAATGGACAGCAGCGCGGCATAGATGAGCATCATCGGGATGCCCACGAACTGCCAGACCGAAATGAGCGACAACGTGGTCAGTGCGTACTCTTCCTTGCCGAGCCAGGGCGCGAACAGGAACTTCAGACCGACGGCATCCAGCATGGACGGAGCGATGCCCCAGATCGGCGACAGGATCAGCTTCCAGGCGAAACCGACAATCACGAAGGACAGAATTGTGGGAATGAAGATCGCCGAGCGGTAGAAGGCCGCAAACCGTAGTCGCGGATGGCTGAGGATGGCCGCCAGGGCGATGCCGATCGGGTTCTGAACCAGCATATGAATGATGAAGAACCAGAAATTGTTCCCCAACGCGTTCCAGAACTGATCCGACCAGAGTGGATCGCCAAGAAGCGTGGTGAAATTCTGCAGCCCCACGAAGACGCGCTCCTGGTCAATCTTGCTGTAGAGGGCAAGACGAAGCGTGTTGAAGAGGGGAAAGATCATCACGGCCGTGTAAACAAGGACCGCTGGGGCCAGGAACACGACGATATGCCAGCGGAAGCGAGGCCTGCTCATAAAAAGCTCCGGTCAAATGCCCCGGGCAGGCAGTAGCCTGCCCGGGATATAGACGTCCCTGGGGCAGGCAGTAGCCTGCCCGGGATATAGACTTTCCTTGGGCAGGCAGAGGCTTGCCCGGGACACAAACTTCCCTTGGGCAGACAGAGGCCTGTCCAGGTCTAGAGTTCCCGGACGATGCGAACACCGCCAGGGAACCGTTTGTCATTCGTGCAGATTACTTCTGCGGCTCGTACCAGCTCGCCAGACCGTCTTGCAGCTTCTTGCCGAGTGCTTCAGGCGTTTCCGTACCCTTGATAGCGGCAGCAGATGCGCCCCAGGTTTCGTTTTCCAGGTTCGGCGTGCCACGGGAAAGGATCTGGTAGGTGGACCTGATGGTGCTTTCGCACTCGCCGCGCCAGCTGGCGAATTCCTTCGCAAGCGGATCTTCCAGTTCAACCGGCGTCTTGGACAGCGGGAAGAAGCCCGGCAGAGCGTTGCCGAAGATGGTAGCGAATTCAGGAGACGCCACCCAAGCCAGGAATTCCTTGGCCTGTTCGGGATGCTCGGTCTTGGCGTTCATGCCGATGCCAATGTCGGTATGATCGGAGATGTAGCACTTGTCGCCAGCGTTGCGGAGCGGCGGCTTGAAAGCGCCCATTTCAAAATCGGCCTGTGTGTTGAAGCCCGAAATTTCCCAGCTGCCGGCCGGATAGACCGCTGCACGGCCAAGCGTGAAAATGTTCTGGCTGTCCGGATAGGTCTGGGCCTCATAGCCATCGCCCAGGTAAGGTGCCCACTTTGCCAGCGTGGCGTAAGGGGCAACCCACTGCTCGTCGGTGAGCTTCTGCTCGCCGGCGATCAGAGCCTTGCGGCCTTCCTCACCCTTCCAGTAGTTCGGACCGATGTTGTTGTAGCCCATGGTGGCCGCTTCCCACTGGTCATTGGTGCCCATGGCCATCGGGATATAGGTGCCGTCTTCCTTGATCTTGTCGAGAGCGGCGAAGAACTCTTCCTCGGTCGTCGGGACTTCGATGCCCAGTTCGTTGAAAGCATCCTTGTTGTAGATGAAGCCGTGGATCACGGCAGCCATCGGCACACAGAAACTTGCCGAACCGTCGTCCGTCTGCCAGGCGGCCTTGGCAACGTCTGAGAAGTTGTTCATGGCGTCCATGTCGGACAAGTCCGCCAGGTGTCCGGCATCATAAAGCGCCAGCGAGGCGTCGAACGGACGGCAGGTGATCAGGTCACCCGCGGAACCGGCATCAAGCTTGGAGTTCAGTACGGCATTGTATTCTGTCGGTGCGGACGGGGTGAATTTCACCTTGATGCCCGGATGCGAGGCTTCAAAAGCCGGAATGATCTTTTCCTGCCACAGCGCCAGATCGTCGTTGCGCCAGCTTTCGATCGTCAGCGTGACATCTTCAGCAAAAGCCGTCGACGTAAAGAGCGCAGTGCTGGCCATCGCCAGAGCTAGAATATTGCGTTTCATAAGACACCTCCGAAAAGTTCCATCCATTGCTGGACGTTCAAAATTGTCCGCTCACGGCGTTGGAGCCCGTCCCGCTTCCCGGCGCGGCCGGCCCTAATGGGACCTTCCGTTGCCATTCGCGTTTTTGTTTTACCGCCAGATACAGAACAATATGCGCCGGAGAGCATCAGCCCTCCTGCTCATTTCATATAATACCTATTTGATACCACTTGTCGACCTATTAGTTTGAAATCGTGAAAATCATTTTTCACCGGCCGAATCGCCCATTCACGCAGCTTATTGGTATTATATTGGATTTGCTTTTTCAGCCTTTCAGGCTCAGAGGTATTGTTTCGCCACGTTCAGCAAATGCCGAAATCCGGCGGATTTCCGCCTGTCCGGTGTTGTCTTGTAAAGAACTGGCATTACTCCAGCCGGAACAAATGCTTTGGCCCTCTTGCGAGCTGGTTTCTGCACAGTCCTGTCCTGCACGGTCGCGGGAGCTGTTCAGTCGAGGTCCCGCTTCAGAGATCAGGCATAACAATCTGTTTTCTAAAAGAAATCAGAACCAGCCGCTTGAAACAGGCCTCCACACCCAGACCCGTTTTCCGAAACCGACCCGGGCAACAGCGCACTTGAATGGTTGCGATTGAAAAAGAAATGGCGGATGCCGCCTGTGCCGCTGCGTCTTCCACAGTGCAGCCCCAAAAACTCGCTCTTCCTGAAGCGCAACAGTCGCGCCGGCTCACGCCACCTCGTTACCACCTGCCCCAACTGCCCGCCTTTTCCGATCAGGGCAGAGCCACAAACGGTCAGGCCTAATCCTTGTCGAACAGGAAATAGTCGGGCCACAGATCCTGAAAGGTGCCGATATCGATCTGAAGCTTGTTGAGGTGGTTGTTCATATTGGCAACCGCAGCATCTGCATCGCCCTTTTCGATCGCTTCCAGAACAGCGGCATGTTCGCCGACGATCAGTTGCATCCGGCCTTCCTGCGGCAGCGTCAGCCTGCGGTAGCGCTCCACCTGCAGCCTGATCTTCTCGATCATGTTCCAGATGCCCGGGTAACCGCTGGCTGCGGCGATACCGGAATGAAAGGCATTGTCCGCCTCGTGGAAGGCCTGTTCGTCGCCTTTGTCGGCCAGCTCCTGCTCGCGCTGGACTATCGCCCGCAGCCCCATCAACTGGCTCTTGCTCGCCTTCATCGTGGCTTCGCGAACGCAGACTTCCTCCAACGCTTTCCTCGCGACGATGGCCTCGCGCAATTCGGAAACGGGAATCCTGGCAACGAAGGTGCCGGACTTCGGGAAAACGTCGACAAGGTTCTCTTCCGCCAGCCGCAAGATCGCCTCGCGAACCGGCGTTCGGCTGATGCCGTATTTTTCGGTCAGGTCTTTTTCCGCCAGCGGCGAACCGGGTGGCAGCGTGACATTTATGATCGCGTTGCGCAGGTCCTGGTAGACGATTTCCGAATTGCGGGCCGCCCGTCTGGCGGTCCCGGAAGCTGCACCGCGTGGGGGTGCATTTTTCGCTCTCGGCTTGCGCGTCTTGCCTCCGGCAGAAGGCGTTTCATCCAGTGATACGGCCATCGTCTTTCCTGAAACCAAGAGGTTCGAAGATGCAGCTGATCTGAGCCTATCTGCTTCGAATCCCTACAGTTTCTCCCCCTCTTTTCCGGTTTACTAGCAATCCAGCAAAGGGATGACCAGCCGAATTCGTTTGCATTCTTACAATATGTCATATACGTAAAATAACTTGTATACCAGTTATACAAGATAGGCCGATTGAGTGGAGGAGCTCGACCCCGGCCGACGGGAGGACAGACATGATTGGAAGAACAATGAAGCGCGGCCTTCTGGCCGCCGCGATGACACTTGCCCTGGCTGGGCAGTCCTGGGCCGCGGACCTGAAATGGGCGCATGTCTATGAGGAAGGATCCAGCTACCACAAATGGGCGCTGTGGGCCGCAGACCAGATCAAGGAAAAAACGGATGGCCGCGTGACCATCTCGGTCTACCCGGCCTCGTCACTTGGCAAGGAAGCAGAGATCAACGAAGGCCTGACCATCGGGTCCGTCGACATGATCTATACCGGACCCAACTTCGCCGAACGCGATTACGGTCCGATCGCCATTTCCGACTATCCCTTCATGCTGAAGAACTATGATCACTGGAAGGCCTACCGGGACAGTGACCTCTTCAGCGACCTTTCCAATGGCTACAAGGAAGCGACCGGTCACACGGTGATGGCCATCACCTGGTACGGCTACCGCCATGTGACATCCAAGTTCCCGATCACCAAACCGGACGACATGAAGGGTCTGAAGATCCGTGTGCCGGATTCGCCGCTGATGGTGCTGTTCCCGAATGCGGTTGGCGCCAACCCGACACCAATCGCCTTTTCCGAAGTGTATCTGGCGTTGCAGCAGGGCGTTGTCGACGCCCAGGAAAACCCTCTGCCGACGATCAAGTTCAAGAAGTTCTACGAGGTCCAGTCCAACATCAATCTGACCGGCCATATCGGCAATTCGCTGATCATCGTCGTTTCCGAAAACGCGATGGGGCAGCTGGGGGACGATGCGGCCACCGTGGACGCAGTTCTGAAGGAAGCCGCCGCGCAGAATGCGGACGAGATCTATCAGTCGGAACAGGACCTTGTGCAGTGGTTCGTTGATCAGGGCATCCAGATAAACGAAGTCGACAAGGCTGCTTTCCAGGCTGCTGTCGAGCCGATCCTGACCGATGAATCCAAGGTTCCCTATACCCAGGAACACTACGAGCGGATGCAGGCTCTCGCTCAATGACGCAAAGCAACGATGCCGTGGCTGACCAAACGAAACAAGCCACCGCACAAACGGAGCAAGGGCGCGCGGATGGCGCGCCCGAACTGCTTCACTTTGACGAGACCGAAACCGACCTCAGCGCACTGAAATGGATCGATGCCCCCGGCATTCTGGTCTTCTGGGTCCTTGCCGTGGTCGTTTTCCTCCAGTTTTTCACTCGCTATGTGCTGAACGATTCCCTCGCGTGGACCGAGGAAGTGGCCCGTTATCTGCTGATCCTGGTCTGCTTTCTTGGCGCAATCACCGCGACGCGGCGTGGTGCGCATATCACGCTCGAGTTTCTGATGCGCATGGTGCCACCGCGTCTTGCGAAAAGTCTGACCGTTCTGTCGCAGACGATCACGCTCGGTTTTTTCGCCTCCATGACCTGGATCGGTATCGAACTGACCCAGAAAACCCGGCAGAAGATGATTTCCCTGCCGATTCCGAAGGCATGGATCTACACGATCTGCGTCGTCGCTCTCGGACTGATGGCGTTCTACTCGGCCATCTGGCTGTGGCGCCGCCTTCGCCAAAGCCCCGAAGACCTCGTCCGCTCGCTGGACGACCACCTGCCAACCGATTGAAGAGTTTTCGCCGATGGCCGTCCTGTTCATGATGATGCTGCTGTTCGCCCTGATGATCATCGGGGTGCCGGTCGCAGCCGCCCTCGCCCTCGCCTCGCTCGCCTTCGTGCTGATGGAAGGCCTGCCGCCGATGATCGTGCTGGCAAACATGGTCAACGGCATTAATTCGTTTCCGCTGATCGCGGTTCCCTTCTTCATCCTTGCCGGCAACCTGATGAACTCCGCAGGCATCACGACCCGCATCTTCGCCTTCGCCCGCGCGGCAGTCGGCTGGATGCATGGCGGACTGGGTCACGTGAATGTCGGCGCGAGTGTCATCTTTGCCGGCATGTCAGGGGCCGCCGTAGCGGATGCGGGAGGGCTCGGCAACATCGAGATCAAGGCCATGCGGGACAGTGGCTACGATACGGATTTCGCGGTCGGCATCACAGCTGCCTCTTCCACTATCGGGCCGATCATACCTCCGTCTTTGCCCCTGGTTATCTACGGCGTCATCGCGGACGCTTCCATCGGCCAGCTTTTCATGGCCGGCATCGTTCCCGGGCTCATGATGGCACTGGCCCTGATGGTGATGGTTGCCTGGTACTCCCGGCAGAGGAATTATCCGCGTGATCTCAATTTCCGCTTTTCGCGGCTTGGTCAGACCTTTCTCGACGCCCTGCTTCCCCTCATGACACCGACGATCATCATCGGCGGCATCATGTTCGGTATTTTCACTCCGACGGAAGCGGCGATCGCTGCCGTCGCCTGGTGCATTTTTCTGGGTGTCGGCGTCTATCGGACGCTGAATTTCAGAAAGATCCTCAAGGTATCCTTCGAGACGGTGGAGACGACCGCAGCCATCATGCTGATCGTGGCCGCTTCCACGATTTTCGCCTGGATCCTGACGGCCAACCAGACCGCACGCCACTTTTCCGAGCTGATGGTGGCATTGACGGACAACAAGGTCGTTCTGCTACTGATCATCACGCTGATCGTGCTGGTGATCGGCCTGTTCATGGAAACAATTGCCGCCATCACCATTCTGACGCCGGTGCTGCTTCCGGTGGCCGTCGGCCTGGGTATCGATCCGGTCCATTTCGGGATCATCATGATCCTGAACCTGATGATCGGCCTTCTGACGCCCCCGGTCGGCATGGTGCTTTACGTGCTTTCAAAAGTGGCGCAAGTGCCTTTCGAGCGATGCGTGACGGCAACGGCTCCCTTCCTCGTCCCGCTGATCACGGTGCTGCTGCTGCTGACCTTCGTTCCGGCCTTTTCGATGTGGCTGCCGACACTGGTCTATCGGTAGGCGCAAATCGGCTCAATTTTCGGAAGTGCGGTTCACATCCATTTACCGGTGCCGTGTTTGACTGTGCCAATATTCCGCAGGGAATTTTTGGCACAGCTAGGGGGCCGGAATGTTCGACAGGTTAGCCATTGCTTTTGCGACGCTTGCAGCTGCGTCCTTGCCGCTCACAGGCGCCCAGGCACAGTCCACGGAACCGGTGTTTTACCCGGGTACGAACGAGGGTCTGTTTCTGATCGTCACCGACATCCACTTCGACCCGTTCAGTGATCCGACCCTCGTGCCAGAACTGGACAAGAGCCCGGTCTCCGGGTGGACAGAAATATTCAAGGGGGCCGCCGAAAACATCAAGAGTTACGGCAATGATGCCACCTACTCGCTGATGGTCTCCGCCCTGGATGCGGCGGCAGCCCAAGGCATGACCTACGACTACGTGCTCTATACCGGCGACTACCTGAGCCACCACTTCAATGACACCTACCAGAAGACAGCGGGCGACAATCCGCAAGGCGTGACCTCGTTTGCCATCAAGACCACGCAATATGTTTCCCAGCTTCTGGGCGATACCTTCGGCGACATCCCGGTCTACGGCGTTCTGGGCAACGAAGATTCAGCCTGCGGTGACTATCAGCTCGCTCCCGACAGTGCATTTCTTGCAGGTGTCGGCGAGCAGTGGGCGAAGCTGAGCCGTCAACCGGGCGGGTTCCAGGCGTTCAAGCACGACGGTTTCTACAAGGTTACGCATCCAACGGTGCCGGATCAGGACATCATCGCCCTCAGCAACGTCTACTGGGCAAAACACTATTCGGATGCCTGCAATACCAATGGCGGCGATCCCGGAAAGGACGTCATGACCTGGCTGGATGAGCAGCTTGCCGAAACGCAGCAGGCCGGCCGCAAGGCGCAGCTACTGATGCATGTTCCACCAGGCGCCGATGCTCGCGATACGGCGCGCCATGCAGACAAGGAGACGTGTGAGGCCAGTATCCACCTCTTCTGGCAGGAGCATTACCTCACGGACTTTCTGGAGCTGATGTACAAATATGCCGGCACCGTCGACTACACGTTTTCCGGCCACACGCATATGGACGGCTTCACTGTCATCAATGATGCTTCGGGTGAACCGCTGATTGCGAACCAGATAACGGCATCGGTCAGCCCTGTCTTCGGTAACAACCCGGCCTTTGCGGTCTTTCTGTACGACAAGACCAGCGGCACGGTGAAGGACTCGGCGACCTTCTATCTGACGAACCTCGAAGCTGCCGCCGCCGGTGCAAAACCGGACTGGCAGCTCGAATATGACTATCGCTCCACCTATGCGGTTCCGGATCTTTCCGCCGCCAGCCGGGCTTCACTCGCCAAGACGCTTCAGAACGACGAGCCATTGCGCCAGCGGTTCAGCGATCTCTATGCCGTCCAATCAGCGACCCCGGAAATCGATCCTGTCAATTGGCAGGCATATGGCTGCGCGCTCGATGCCACCAGCCCGGAAGCCTACAAAGCCTGCCTCTGCAGCAGCAACTGACCGTGGACGCACTATTTAATCAGCCTGTGCAAGCGTGGGGTTGAGTTCCCCACGCACTCAGGCTGCCAGGCGTCGGCCTTCAGCATCGAACAGATGTGTCTTGTCCAGATCCAGCGCGATGCCGACCGGATCACCGGATTTCAGCGCGAAATGCCCGTGCTCGCGCACCAGGACCTGACCGATGCCCGGCACACTTGCGTGAATGTTGGTGTCCGAGCCCAGGTGCTCGACCAGTTCGGCCGTTCCGGAAATATGAGCGACGTCTTGGGCGACGATGTTGAGATGTTCCGGCCGGACCCCCAACTCCCTTGCAGCTGCTTGCCCGTTGCTCAACCCAAGGCCTAGGCTGGCGCCGTTCTTCAGTGAAACGCCACCTTCCTTCGGTTCGATATCGAGGATGTTCATGGTCGGAGACCCGATGAACTGGGCAACGAACTTGTTGGCAGGGGTGTCGTAGAGCTCCAGAGGCGTGCCCACCTGCTGGATGTCGCCCGCATTCAGGACCACGATCCTGTCGGCCAGCGTCAGGGCTTCCACCTGGTCGTGGGTCACATAAATCATCGTCGACTTCAGACGCTGGTGCAGCCGAGCGATTTCCAATCGCATTTCGACACGCAGTGCCGCATCGAGATTGGATAGCGGCTCATCGAACAGGAAGGCGCTTGGATCACGGACGATTGCTCGGCCCATGGCGACACGCTGGCGCTGCCCGCCTGAAAGCTGCTTGGGCAGGCGTGCTGTCAGATTGCTCAGGCCAAGTGTCCTGGCAGCTTCCTGCACCTTGCTTACACGCTCCTCGTTGGCCGCTTTGCGGATTTCCAGCGAGAAGCCCATGTTCCGCGCCACATCCATATGCGGATAAAGCGCATAGGACTGGAAAACCATGGCCATGTCACGATCACGGGGCGGCACTTCGTTCATGCGTTTGCCGTCTACCGTGAAGTCGCCTCCGGAAATCGGTTCCAGGCCGGCGATCATGCGCAGCAGCGTAGACTTGCCGCAGCCGGACGGGCCGACCAGTACGATGAATTCGCCATCATCGATGGCGAGGTTGATATCGCGCATCACCTCGACGGAGCCATAGGCCTTGGCGATGTTCTTGAGTTCGATACGAGCCATGGTCTGGGTCTCCTACCCCTTGACGGCGCCAGAGGTAAGCCCCTGGACCAGATAGCGCTGGATGAAGATGAAGAACAGACAGGACGGCACCAGTGCGAGCACGCCGGCGGCCATCATCTGCCCCCAGTCGACAGAGAACTTCGAAACGAAAGTCAGAAGCCCGACGGGGAAGGTCATTGTGTCGTTGGAGTTGATCAGCATGAGTGCGAAGAGCAGCTCGCTCCAGGCGGCGGTAAAGACGAAGCCTAGTGTCGCCCCAAGCCCCGGAAGCGTCAGCGGCAGAATGATTTTCCTGAGCGCTTCGAAGCGGCTGCAACCGTCAATCATGCCGGCCTCCTCCAGATCCTTCGGAATGCCGTCAAAGAAGGACTGCATCAGGAAGGTGGCGAAGGGAATGTTGAAGGCCGTGTAGACGATGATCAGGCTGGTAAGCGAGTTCAGCAGGCCGATCGCTGCAACGATCTTGTAGATCGGGGCAATGATCATCAGAAGCGGAAACATCTGGGTGATCAGCATCAGGGCGATGATCAGCCGTTTGCCGCGAAAATCGAACCGCGAGAAAGCATATCCGGCAGCCGCCGCAATCGCCGTGGTGATGGCCGCGGTGCCAATGGACACGATCACACTGTTCTTGAAATAGGACAGGAAATCCGTTGCGATCAGGACAGTCTGGAAATTCTCGAAGGTAAACTCGCTCGGAAAGAGCGCCGTCCCTTCCGTGAAGATCAGCTTGTCCGGCGTGATCGCGATCTTGACGAGCCAGTAGAGCGGGAAAAGCGCAAAGGCGACGTAAAACGCCAGAGCCAGATATTTTCCCGTGACCGCCAGAGGCGAGCTATTACGAAGCGCACTCATCGAAGCACCTCAGATCTTGACCAGTTTCCGGCGCAGCACCAGCAGGATTGCCGCATAGATCAGCAGCAGACCCAGGAGCGCGACCGCGATTGCGGAGGCATAGCCGAAATCGAGTTTCCGGAAGGCTGTTGTGAAAATGTAGGTCGACAGGATCTGCGTCGAGTTTGCAGGTCCGCCGCCGGTCATGACGAAGATGAGATCGGCGAAATTCGCGATCCAGATCGTCCTCAGCATGACGGTGATCGCGATCATCGGTGCCAGGAACGGCAGCGTGATCTTGGTGAAGGTCTGCCAGGCGGTCGCGCCATCAATTTCCGCAGCCTCGTAAAGTTCGCCCGGGATGGACTGCAGCGCAGCCAGCAGCGTGATGGCGAAGAAGGGAATGCCAAACCAGACGTTTGCGGTCACAGGTCCCCACATAGCCAGGTCCTTGTCACCCAGGATGTTGAACGGCTCCGAAAGGATCCCGAGAGCGGCCAGCCAGTGCGGCAGTGGTCCGATGGTCGGGTTGAAGAGCCAGGCCCAGGTGAGAGCCGACAGGAACGTCGGTACGGCCCAGGGCAGAAAGACCAGTGCCTGAACAATGCGCTTGCCGTGGAACTGTGTGTTCAGCAGCATCGCGAGGCCAAGTCCCAGGAAGAACTGGAAGAAAATCGACCCGAGCGTCCACCAGAACGTGTTGGTGAGCGCCAGCCAGAACTTCCGGTCAGACCACAGGGCCTCGAAGTTGGCGAAGCCAACCCAGCCCGACTGGAACGGGCGCAGCAGGTTGACGGCCTGGAAGGCATAGGAAACGCCGATCACCAGCGGCACCAGCATCACCAGGGCAATCAGCACGATTGCCGGGGTCAGGTAGAGATAAGGCTCCACCATGTAACGGAAGTAGAAGGTGGGCCGAGCCCGGGATTTTTTCCCGGGCACGGCAGTGTCGATCGTGGTCATTGCGCGGCTTTCCAGCGGCCATATTCTTCCGTCAGGAACTCGGCCCATTTGTCGGCCACTTCCTGAGCAGAGATTTCACCCAGAAGGGCTTCCTGGCTGGATTCCAGGGCGATGGAGTCCGCGAAGTACCCGAACTGCTCCAGATAGGTCGGCATGACCGTCGGGATGTACTGGTCGCCGTTCAGGGTGTCGAACCAGCCCTTGAACTGCTCGGTCTTGAAGTACGGATCCTGCTCTGCACCTTCATGGATCGGAATGACGCCAACGCGCTTTGCCCATTCCTTGTTGGTTTCCGGGCTGGACAGATGCGCAATCAGCTTCCAGGAAAGGTCTTCGTTGCTGGTCGTCTCGAACATCGCCCAACCGGCGAACCCGATGGTCGGGAAGGCCTTGCCGGCCGGACCGACAGGCATCGGAACCACAGCGAAGTCTTCCGGCGCCATACGCTCGGCAACCGCGATCAGCGCATCCGGGTCCTGATCGAGGAACGCACAGGTTCCCGAATAGAAGCCGGCCACGATCTCGTTGAAGCCCCAGCTGACGGAATCCTTCGGGGCATAGCCGTTCTGGTACATGTCGATCAGGAACTGGATGCCTTCGACGGAACCCGGCTGGTTGAGCGTGCTCTTGCCATCCGCGTCAAAGAAGGTGTTGTCCCCGTTCATGGTGGCGGCCATCATGATCCAGCCGTTGAGCCCTCCAGGTCCGCCCCGGAGACAATATCCGTATTTTCCGTCCAGTTCGGAAACGGCCTTGGCCGCATCCATGAATTCCGCCATCGTGCTCGGCGGATTTTCAACACCGGCTTCCGCCAGCAGCTTCTTGTTGTAGAACATGGCGCGCAGATAGAAGCCGTAGGGGATCATCCGTGCCGTCTTGCCGTCGGTCTGGCGGCCCATGTCCAGGGTTTTCTGGGTCAGCGTGCCACCATATTCCCAACCGGCGATCTTGTCGTTCAGATCGACCAGCCTGTCCTTGTAGATGCCCGCCCAACGGTCCGGCATTTCAACGACATCTGGAATGTCGCCACCGGCCACCATGGTTGCCAGCTTTTCAAAGGCCTGGCCCCAGGGCAGCGAGACGATTTCAACTTCCGTGCCCGGGTTGGCAGCCTCGAAGGCGTCCACTTGCTTCTGCAGTACTTCCGTGCGCTCCGGGCTGGTGATCACTTCCACCAGCTTCAGGGTTTCCGCGCTCGCTGCCGAGCCTGCCAGAAACGCCAATGCGCTAATTGCTCCTATCAGTCCCCTCATGGTTCAACTCCGCTTCTTTCAGGTTTGGTTTGAATTGCGCCGTCTTATGTCCGGGCGCTTTTGCTCAGGGCCGCCTCGAAGTCGGCCCAAAGATCGTTGGGGTCTTCCAACCCCAGGCTGAGGCGTACGATCCGGTCGGACACGCCAAAGCGTTGCATTGAATTCTGCTCGCCCGCCTGGTTGAGGCCGATGCGTGTCGGCAGGATCAGGCTTTCGAAACCACCCCAGCTGACACCAAGGCGGAACAGCTTCAGACTGTCGGCAAGGTTCGGGATGTCGACGTTGTCGTTCAGCGCGACGGACAACAGGCCCGAGCGGCCGGTCAGACCGGGCACGATGTTCGGACCGGGCGAATGCACAGCGCTGACATGCGGGTGGCTCGCCAGCCGGTCAACAAACAGGTTCGCGGTCGCCTGATGCTGGCGCATGCGCGGGCCGAGGGTGCGCAGTCCCCGGGTCAGCAGAAAAGCCTCGAATGGCGCAAGCTTGCCGCCGAGCAGCGGCAGGGTCAGGTCCCGGATCCGGTCGATCAGGTCCTGGCGAGCCACCACCACGCCGGCAACCGTATCGGAATGGCCGGACAGGTACTTGGAGGCAGAATGCAGAACGATGTCGATGCCGAGGGTCAGTGGACGCTGGAAAAGCGGTGTTGCCCAGGAGTTGTCGATTACGGTGATCGTGCCGTGCTTTTTCGCATGTGAGGCGACAAGTCCGAGATCCAGCGTCTTGAAGACGACTGAGGTCGGGCTTTCCAGATAGGCGAGCTTCACGCCCTTGAGCAGATCCGGATCCGACTGGAACTCCTCAATTGAATGATAGGTAACCCCGACGCCAAACGGGCGCAGCATACGCTCGAACAGGCGATAGGCATCCGGATAGACATGTTCGATGCAGGCAATGCGGTCACCCGGCTTGACGAAGGCAAGAACGGTGGAGGAGACCGCTGCCATGCCGGACGCAAAACCGACAGCAGCTTCGCCCTCTTCCGCCTGGGCCATCAGCTTTTCAAAGGCAGCCACAGTGGGGTTCTGAACCCGTGTATAGAGCGGCTCGTTGGAGCGGCCCGCCATCCGGTCTTCGAAGGCCTTGTAGTTGTCGAAGGTGAAGAGAGACGTCTGCACGATCGGCGGCGCCACAGCGCCTCCTGTCTCGGCAGCAGCCGCCAGCAGCGTCTCGATCGAATATCCACCCGGCACAGCGTCAGCCATCGTGTTCCTCTGAAATTTTCTGGGTTTCGGCACAGACCATATCGATGATCATCTCGGTCAGTTCCGCTGCCTTGTCCTCGTCACCGGCGATGATCGCGTCGGCAAGCGGGCGGTGCAGCGGGATGGTGTCCTGGCCGAGATGCGGCTTGCCGAACGGTGTTTCGTAAATGTCGTGAAAGGCTTTCTGGATCTGTTCGATGAACTGCCTGAACAGGGGATTGCCGGTCGCATCGTGAACGGCGTTGTGAAACCGATGGTCGGCCGGGCGCCAGTCTTCACCGGCTTCGAACACAGCCATCAGTTCCGCCGCCCGGGCATTGATGATGCGGCGCTGTTCCGGCGTTGCGGATCTCGTTGCGATGCGCACCGACTCGATTTCCAGAGGCCGTCGAACCTGCTGCATTCGCAACAGGCTCTCGGCTTCATGTTTGATGGTGAGGGCCACGCGCAGTGTATTGGTTGATATTTCCGCGATGAGCCTTGTGCCGGCTCCTTTGTTGCGGCTGACGACGCCCATGCTTTCCCAGGTCTTGAGCGTCTCGCGAATGGTCGACCTGCCAAAGCCGAGACGGCGCACAAGCTCCAGTTCCGGCGGCAGACGATCCCCGATCTTGAGGCCTTCCTGCTCGATGAGGCTGATCAGGGCTCGCGGCACATCCCGCGGCTCACTCGCTGCTGCAGACCCCGTTTCCGGTTTCGGCTGTTGTGCATTTTCCGGCATGGACAGATGTCGACCTTCTTTGTTTGCCATCTCACGTTACCACTTTGTCTGACATTGTAAACACTTTGTCTGACATAATTTTCAGGCAAAGCGCTATCCCGTTTAAACAATTGTTTTATTGAGTGAATTTCACACTCTCGCGAAGAACACCAGCCACCGCAGCTCCACGCCTCTCACCACAATCACCCTCACCATCGTCATCCCGGCCAAGCAACGCGCGAGCCGGGATCGGAGAGCCGCTGGCAGCGGCGGCAAGTCCTCCTGCCCTATCGACTGGCCCCGGTTCCCCGGTCCCGGATCTGCGCTGCGCTCCGTCCGGGAAGACGAAATCTAGGTGGGAGATTATCCAAAGGGCAGCCAGCTGAGCTGCCCCACCGCTTCTCACAACTATCAAACTCACCGCCGTCATCCCGGCCAAGCAACGCGCGAGCCGGGATCGGGGAGCCGCTGGCGACGGCGGTGGCCCGCCTCCTATCGACAGGCCTCAGCTTCCCCGTTCCAGGATCTGCGCTGCGCTCCGTCCGGGAGGACGAAATCGAGGTGGGAGATTGTCCCGAAGACGGCCTGTCGCGGAGGCTGTAAACAAAAGCCCGGCACGAGGTGCCGGGCTGCTGATGGTTCCAACAGGACTGTTTTGAGGGTCAGCCGACCTGGGCGGTTGCCTCGATTTCGATCAATGCATCGTCCTCGATGAGGCCAGCCACCACGACGACCGACATGGCCGGGAAATGCCGCCCCATCACCCGGCGGTAGGCTTCACCGACTTCTCTCTGCCGGGCAAGATATTCGCGTTTGTCCGTAATGAACCATGTCAGGCGGGCGATATCGGTCATGGCTCCACCGGCGGCCTCGACGATAGCCACAATGTTGGCGAGCGTCTGTTCCATCTGGCCGACGAAGTCACTGGTTTCAAAGACCTGGTCCTTGTTCCAGCCGATCTGGCCGCCGATATGGAGCGTCTTGCCCTCCGTCAACATGCCGTTTGCATAGCCTTTTGCCGGGGCCCAGCCGTCGGGTTGAATGCTTTTGACCGTCATTGATCCTGACTTTCCTTGTCTTCCGGATCAGCTGAAAATCAATCCGACTGGATTGAACTCTCAAGGCTGATCGCTCCCTACCTGTTGAACCGGTCGGCGCTCAAGCGAGTGCCAACTGGTCCAGAAATCGTTGTTTTACCTGTTCCGGCCATGGCTCCGGTTTGCCGCTGCTGTCCACGTTGACGATGGTCAGCTCGGTCTGGAAACGCGCCTCGCCTTCGCATTGCGCGCTGATTGCGATGCCACAACTGGTCCGGCCAACCTTGGTCACGTTCAAGCCGAGCACCAGAAGATCGCCCAGTTTGCTCGGAGCCATGAAACGCGTACGGATTTCCGCAGTCGGTACGGCTCCCACCTTGTGAATGTCCTTGAACGGCCATTCGACGACCTTGTCGAAAAAGGCTTCGACACAATCGTTCATCATCTCGAAATAGCGGGGATAGAAGACAATCCCCGCCGGATCGCAATGCTTGAACAAGATGGGTTGCTCGAACCGGAACATCACTCAAACTCCGATATACTTGGCAGTGACGTCGTCGGTCAGAGCATCAATACCGCCAGTCCAGACGGATGTGCCGCGCTCCAGGATAGTCGCCCGGTCGCAAACCTGGCGCAGTTCCTTGATCGACTTGTCGATGACGAGGATCGAGAGCCCCGATTCCGCCTTCAACTGACGGATCACGGCCCAGATTTCCTGGCGGATGACAGGGGCCAGACCTTCGGTCGCTTCGTCCAGGATCAGCAGCTTCGGGTTGGTCATCAGGGCTCGGCCAATGGCGAGCATCTGCTGTTCGCCACCCGACAGCGAGCCCGCCCGCTGGCCGCGCCGTTCACCAAGCCGCGGAAACATGCCGATGACGCGTTCGAAGGTCCAGTCGCCGCGCCGAGCCGCCGCGATCAGGTTTTCCTGAACGCTCAAGGTGCTGAAACAGCGACGCCCTTCCGGAACAAGGCCCAGTCCCAACCGGGCAGCCTTGTGGCTCGGCAGGCGGGCAAGGTCATGACCGGCAAATGTCAGCGAGCCTTGCGCGGAGAGCATCCGGCAAATGCATTTGACTGTGGTCGACTTGCCCATGCCGTTGCGGCCGAGCAGTGCCAGCACTTCGCCCTCGCCGATTTCCAGATCCACGCCGAAAAGTGCCTGGCTGGCGCCATAGGAGGCCGTCACGTTGGACAGTGTCAGAAGACTGCTCATGCTTCGTCTCCCAGGTAAGCTTCCTTGACGGCGGCGTTGGACCGAATTTCATCGACCGTGCCGGTGGCAATCACCTCGCCGTACACCAGCACACTGATACGGTCTGCCAACGAGAAGACCGCGTCCATGTCGTGTTCGACGAGAAGGATCGGCGCTTCGTGCCGGAGCTGATCGAGAAAACCGGTAAGCAGCTTCGAGCCTTCAGAGCCCATGCCTGCCATGGGTTCATCCATGACAAGCGCCTTTGGTTTCTGCGTCAGAGCAACGGCCACTTCCAGCTGACGGCGCTGACCGTGACTGAGCTCCGCCGTGCGCATGCGAGCCTGGTCCAACAGGCCGACACGGGCGAGCGCTTCTTCGGCGGTTTCACGCAAGGAGGTTTCCCTGGTCACGTCGGAGAAGAACCTCCAGGGCCGACCGCTGGCGCCCAGTGCCCCGAGCAGAACGTTCTGGAGAACCGTATCTTCCATGGCCAGCGAGGAGATCTGGAAGGTACGCCCGAGGCCGGCACGCGCGCGGGCGCGTGTCGGCTGATGCGTCACGTCCTTGCCCAGCAGGCGAACCGACCCGGCATCAGGCCGCAGTGTTCCGCAAATCTGCCCGATCAGGGTGGACTTGCCGGCACCATTGGGACCGATGATCGCGTGGATCTCGCCAGGCTTCAGGTCGATGGAGATGTCACGGCTGGCTCGCAAGGCACCAAAGCTCTTGGAAATGCCGTTTGTTTGCAGGACAGCATCAGTCATGAACAGCCTCCCGTCCGCAAATCATGCCGATCACACCGCCCTTGCCGAAGAGCACGATGACCAGAAGCAACAGCCCCAGGTAGATGTGCCAGAAGTCGCTCAAGGCTCCGAGCCAGTGCTCCAGCGCAACAAAGACCAGCGCGCCGACCACAGGCCCGAAAAGCCGTCCGACCCCACCGATTATGATGAAGATCATGATCTCGCCACTGGTCTGCCAGCTGAACATCGTCGGACTGACGAAACGGTTGAGGTCCGCAAACAGCGCCCCCGCAAGACCCGTGATGGCGCCGGACACAACGAAGGCAACGAGCTTCAGTCGCACAGGGTCCAGTCCCGCGGTCTCCACACGAACGGGAACCTGCCGGGCAGCATTGAGAGCAAGGCCAAAGGGAGACCCCGACAGCCGCCATGCAAACAGCAGCACAAGGCACAAAAGCCCCAGGCAAAGCCCGTAGAACTGGATTGGGTCCAGCGTATTGAGCCCCGGAAACCCGTTGCGGACATAGATCGACAGTCCGTCCTCTCCGCCATATTCCGCCCAGGAAATGGCAAAGAAGAAGAACATCTGGCCAAAGGCCAGCGTGATCATGATGAAGTAGACCCCTGCCGTTCTCAAGGACAGGATCCCGATCACCAGCGCAGCCAGGGAAGACACCACGACGGCCACAAGCCAGATCACCGGCATGGACTTCGTGCCTTCGATCAGGAATGGCCACTCGGTGAGCGCGGTATAGTTCTGGGCATGGTAGGCGAGGATACCCATGGCATAACCGCCGAGGCCGAAGAAGACCGCGTGACCGAGACTGACCAGCCCGCCAAGGCCGAGCGCAATGTTGAGGCCAACGGCGGCGATGGCAAAGACGACAGCACGCGTCATCAGGGTGATGGTGAAGGGTTCATCCGCCGAGATCGCCCAAAAAGGGATCGCGACGAAGAGCGCCAGCGTCAGCGCATTGAGATAGCGTTCCCGGATCATGCGCGCGCTCCGAACAGACCGGCAGGACGCAGGATCAGCACCGCAGCCATGAGGATATAGATCGCCATGGAGGCGAGCGAGGATCCGACGGACGTGGCTGTCGACGGATCGAGGAACAGTTTCAGGATCTCCGGCAGGAAGATGCCGCCGAGCGTATCGGTCAATCCGACCAGGATAGCGCCCACAAGCGCCCCCTTGATGGAGCCGATGCCGCCGATGACGATGACGACGAAAGCCAGGATCAACACCGGTTCCCCCATGCCGACCTGCACCGACTGGATGGCACCGACCAGGGCGCCCGCAAGTCCTGCCAGAGCAGCGCCAAGCGCGAACACGATGGTGTAGAGCCGTGCAATGTCGATGCCGAGGGCCGCGATCATCTCGCGGTCATTTTCCCCTGCCCTGATCTGCACACCGAGACGCGTTCTGGAAATCAGCATCCAGAGACCGAGCGCAACGGCAAGGCCGACGGCTATCAGCGTCAGCCGGTAGAGAGGATATTCGATACCGCCCGGCAACGTGACCGGGCCGGACAGGAATTCCGGCACGTCGAGAAACAGCGGAAAGGAACCGAAGATCCAGCGCGTTCCTTCGGAGAAGATCAGGATTAGCGCAAATGTCGCCAGCACCTGATCCAGATGATCCTTGGCGTAAAGCCGGCGGATGACCACCAACTCGACCAAGGCGCCCGCGATGGCAGCACCGGCAAGTGCCGCCACGAGGCCCAGCAGAAACGATCCGGTTGCAGCCGCAACAGCCGCCGCGCAGAACGCCCCGATCATGTAAAGCGAACCATGGGCAAGGTTGATCAAACCCATGACGCCGAAGATCAAGGTCAGCCCGGCGGCCATCAGAAACAGCATGATGCCGAATTGCAGGCCGTTCAGAACCTGCTCTATGAGCAATATCAGTGACATGAGTACCCCGCCCCTTTGGCCGGCGCGGTTTCCCGCACCGGCTTTTGGGTCAATACCTTACATGTTGCACTCGGACCAGTAGGCATCCGCATGGCTGGTCAAGGCCTTGCCGATGATCTTGTTGGTGTAGACGTCACCTTCCTTGATGACTTCGCGGACGTAGATGTCCTGGATCGGGTGATGGTTCGGACCGAACTTGAAGCCACCACGAGTGGAAGCGAAATCAGCTTCTTCTAGCGCCGCGCGGAACGCATCAGCATCCTTCACGTCCGCCTTGGCCATGGCCGACAGCAGCAGATTGGCGGTATCGAAGCCCTGCGAAGCGTAAAGCGACGGCAGGCGGCCGTACTCGGCCTGGAAGCTCTCAACAAAGGCCTTGTTGGCCGGGGAGTCGATGTCCTTGCTCCACTGGCTGGTGTTCTTGACACCGAGCGCCGCATCGCCAACGGCCTGCAGAATGCCCTGATCGAAGGAGAAAGCAGGTCCGATGACCGGCAGGTCGACACCGGAGTCCTTGTACTGCTTCAGGAAGGAGATCCCCATGCCGCCCGGCAGGAAGAAATAGACACTGTCTGCACCGGAAGCACGGATCTGCGCGATTTCAGCCGCGTAGTCGGTCTGACCCAGCTTGGTGTAGATTTCGCCCGCGAACTCGCCCTTGTACATGCGCTTGTAGCCGGTCAGCGCGTCCTTGCCAGCCGGGTAGTTCGGCGCAAGCAGGAAGCTGTTCTTCAAGCCTTCGAAATTGGCATAGGCGCCGGCAGCTTCATGCAGGTTGTCGTTCTGCCAGGCGACGTTGAAATAGTTCGGGTGGCAGCCCTTGCCGGCCAGTGCGGACGGGCCTGCGTTCGGCGACAGGTAGAACTTGCCCTGCGCGGTTGCTGACGGCACCACGGCCATGGCGAGGTTCGACCAGATGATACCGGTCAGGACGTCCACCTTTTCCGACTGGATCATCTTGTCGGCCAGCTGCACGGCGATGTCCGGCTTCTGCTGATCGTCCTCGATCACCACTTCCAGATCCGTGTTGCCGGCCTGTTTAACAGCCAGCATGAAGCCATCGCGCACATCGATGCCAAGGCCTGCACCACCACCAGACAGAGTGGTAATCATGCCGACCTTCACCGGTTCCGCGTTGGCGCTGGAAAGGCCGAGTGCGAGAGCGGCTGCGGCCGCCATTGTTACAAATTTCATATGCTGCTCCTCTTGGTCTTGTGACCTGCTATTCCCATTCGGTTTTTTAGTTTGGACCGCCGTACTTCGTTATTGCGGCACGGTCAGCAAGGGGCTTGTCGTTTTAGTGTCCCGCGTGCCCCACGCGAGGGTCTGGTCAGGCGTCCGGACGCAGCCGGAAGCGCTGGATCTTGCCGGTTTCTGTTTTCGGCAAGGCGTCCGCAAAGATGATCGAGCGTGGATACTTGTAAGGCGCGATCGTCGCTTTAACGTGATCTTTCAATGCCTTGGAAAGGTCGTCTGAGGCTTCGTGCCCAGCAGCAAGAACCACATGGGCCTGCACGATGGAGCCGCGCTCCTCATCCGGCGCACCGATGACGGCACATTCCTGGACAGCAGGGTGCGCAAGCAGTGCCGCTTCCACTTCCGGGCCTGCAATGTTGTAGCCGGCGGAGATGATCATGTCGTCATTGCGGGCGGCAAAGTGCAGATGGCCGTCCTCGCTCATGGAAAAGCTGTCACCGGTGATGTTCCAGCCATCGATCACGTATTGCCCCTGGCGATCGTCCGCCAGATAGCGACATCCGGTGGGACCGCGCACTGCAAGACGCCCCACTTCACCTGGAGCGACGTCCTTGCCGTCCTGATCGAGGATCCTGACTTCGTATCCGGAAACGGGTTTTCCGGTGCAGGCAGGCTTGTGGTCGTCGAAGCGGTTCGAAATGAAGATATGCAACATCTCCGTAGCGCCGATCCCGTCCAGCATGGGCTTGCCGGTCTTGGCCATCCAGGCGTCATAAACGGGACCCGGTAGAGTTTCACCGGCGGAGACCGCGGCGCGCAGCGAGGAAAGGTCAGCCCCCTCCTCCATGGCCTGCAGCATCACGCGATAGGCGGTCGGTGCAGTGAAGCAGACGGTCGCCTTATATTTCTCGATGATCTCGATCATGTTCGGCGGCGTCGCGCTTTCCAGTAGCGTGGCTGCTGCGCCGAACCGCAGTGGGAAGATTGCAAGCCCCCCAAGACCGAAAGTGAAGGCCAAGGGTGGTGAGCCGACGAAGACATCGTCCGGTGTGACACCCAGAACTTCCTTGGCATAGCCGTCGGCAATGATCAGCAAATCCCGGTGGAAGTGCATCGTGGCCTTGGGCGTGCCAGTGGAGCCGGACGTGAAGCCCAGCAGGGCGACGTCATCGCGTCCGGTCGGGACAGCGTCATAGAGCACGGATTTTTCCAGCGCGAGCCGGTCCAGCTCCGCGTCATGGTTTGACGTGCCGTCGAAGCCAATCACCTTCTTCAGGAAGGATGATGTCTTGGCACAGGCGACCATCTCGTCCATGAGACGCGTGTCGCACAGTGCGAACTCGATTTCCGCCTTGTCGACGATCTTGGAAAGTTCGCCCGCGCGCAGCATGGGCATCGTGTTGACGACAACGGCACCGGCCTTGGTTGCGGCGAGCCAGCAGGCGACCATTGCCGGGTTGTTGGCGGAACGGATAAGCACCCGGTTACCCGGCTTCACACCAAGATCTTCGGTGAGTGCATGCGCCAGCCGGTTGGTCCAGTCCGCAAGTTCCTTGTAGGTTCGGCGGCGGCCATTCCCGATCAGGGCGGTGTGATCCCCCAGTCCCTGTTCCACCATCCTGTCGGTAAGCTCAACGCCTGCATTGAGACGTTCGGGATACTGAAACCCATCGAGCAGGAAATCGGGCCAGCTGTCTTCCGGCGGCAGGTTGTCCCGGGTAAAGGTATCGACGTGTGCGGAGGGACCAAGCATGGATCAGTCTCCCTGAAAGGCGCCAAGGGTCTGGCGCGCGATGATGATCTTCTGAACGTCCGACGCACCCTCGTAGATGCGCAAGGCACGGATTTCACGATAGAGCTTTTCGACCTGCATGCCCGAGCGAACACCATCGCCACCGTGAAGCTGCACGGCCTTGTCGATGACCTTCTGTGCGTGGTCGGTGGCAAAGAGTTTTGCCATGGCGGCTTCCCGCGTCACGCGGGGGGCGCCGCTGTCCTTGGTCCAGGCGGCACGGTAAATCAGCAGGGCTGCGGCATCGACATCCAGCGCCATGTCCGCGATATGCCCCTGCACCAGCTGCAGGTCGAACAGCGGCGAGCCCTGGATTTCGCGTGTCGTCACCCGTGAAAGCGCTTCATCCAGCGCCCGGCGGGCAAAGCCCAGGGCGGCGGCGGCGACGGTCGAGCGGAAAATGTCCAGGACAGACATCGCAATCCTGAACCCTCCGCCCGGCGTGCCGATCATGTTCTTTTTCGGAATGCGGCAGCCGGTGAAACGCAGTGTGGCAAGCGGATGGGGCGCAATTGTTTCCAGGCGTTCGACAACCTCGAAACCTTCAAGGTCAGGCGTCACGATGAAGGCCGACAAACCCTTTGCGCCGGGTGCTTCGCCGGTTCTTGCAAAAAGCGTGTAGACGTCGGCGATACCACCGTTGGAAATCCAGGTCTTTTCGCCGTCGAGCACATAGGCATCACCATCGTCGGTGGCGGTCATGGTCGAATTGGCAACGTCGGAACCGGACTGAGGTTCGGTCAACGCGAAGGCGGAGATCGCCTTGCCGGTGCGCGTCTGCGGAAGCCACTCGGCTTTCTGCTCGTCCGTTCCGAACAGGGAAATTGCACCGGTTCCGAGGCCTTGCATGGCAAAGGCAAAATCCGCCAGGCCGTCATGACGGGCCAGCGTTTCGCGAATGAGGCAGAGGCTGCGCACATCCAGCTTGCCGTCCGGGGCACCGCTGTGCTGCAGGAAGCCTGCATCGCCGAGCGCTGTCACCAGATGACGGCAGGCTGCGTCCGTGTCCGAATGGTCAACATTAGCCAGATGCGATCCTGCCCAGATCTCCAGTTCTTCAGCGATACGCCAGTGCTTTTCTTCGAAGAACGGCCAGTGGAGGAAAGATTTATCCGACATCAGTCGCCCTCGAACACCGGCTTTTCTTTTTTCACGAAGGCTTCGTAAGCCCGGCGGAAGTCGTTGCCCTGCATACAGATCGCCTGCGCCTGGGCTTCCGCCTCGATGGCCTGATCCAGGCCCATGGACCACTCCTGCGCCAGCATGGTCTTGGTCATGGAGTTGGAGAAGGTCGGTCCGGCAACAATACGGCCGGCCATGTTCATGGCTGCTTCCTCCAGTTCAGCAGCTGGAACCACCGCATTGAAGAACCCCCACGCATGACCTTCCTCGGCCTTCATCGAACGGCCGAGATAAAGCAGCTCCGCCGCACGGCCCTGACCGATGATACGAGGCAGGATCGCGCAAGCCCCCATGTCGCAGCCGGCAAGGCCGACCTTGTTGAACAGGAAGGCAACCTTGGCCTCCGGTGTCGCAACGCGCAGATCGGACGCCATGGCCATGATGGCACCAGCACCGGCGCAAATGCCGTCGACCGCGGATATGATCGGCTTGCCGCAGTTGAGCATGGCTTTCACCAGATCACCGGTCATGCGGGTGAAGGCCAGAAGCTCCTTCATGTTCATCTTCGTCAGCGGACCGATGATATCATGCACGTCGCCACCGGAGCTGAAGTTGCCGCCGTTCGGCAGGATCACCACTGCATGGACATCGTCCGAATAAACGAGATCCCTGAACCAGTCGCGCAGCTCGGCGTAGCTTTCGAACGTCAGCGGGTTCTTGCGTTCAGGGCGGTCGAGCGCGATCCGCGCAATGCCGTTCGCGATCTCACACTTGAAATGCGTCACGTCACTTCGCATTGCCGCTCTCCTCTTGGCTTTGACGTTTCAGGACCAGATCGAGGCGGCTCGAAAGCGCCGCGATATCTTCCGCCGACCAGCCGTCCAGCAGTTCGTCGATCCAGGTTTCGTGATGGGTTGCAAGTTCCTCGAAGGCGGCTTTGCCCTTCGGCGTCAACCGGGCCACCTGGGCTCGCCGGTCACCAGGAACGGCGACACGCAGGGCCAGACCTTCCTCGGTCAGCTTGTCGATAATGCCGGTGACATTGCCGTTCGACACCTTCAGGAACGTGGACAATTCCGACATTTTCAATCCGTCGGGAAATCGGGCGAGCGCCGACATGACGTCGAACCGCGGCAGGGTCGTGCCATGCTGGTCACGCAGGTTCCGGCGGATCTCGGCTTCGATGCCATTGACGGATTTCAACAGCTTCAGCCACAGGCGCAAACGCGTCTTGGACAGGGCTTCCTGTTTTGCTGCGGTTTCCGCCATCACAGCTCTCCTCCCGAAAGTGTCAGCGCGTGACCGTTGATGGACACCGCGCCATCAGAACACAAATAGAGCGCAGCTTCGGCCACTTCCGACACCTGGATGAAGCGTCCCTGTGGATTGTCCGCTTTCAGGCTGTCAGCCGCGGCTTCGCGGCTCATGCCGGTCTTTTCGACAATCGTGTCGATAGAGCGATGCAGCATCGGTGTCTCGATGAAGCCGGGGCAAATCGCATTGACGGTGATGCCGGTTCTGGCCAGTTCCCGCGCCAGCGAGCGCGTCAGCCCGACGACGGCATGTTTGGCGGCGCTATAAGCGCTTACATAGGGATAGCCACGCAGCCCGGCGGTGGAGGCTATCGCGATCATCCTGCCCCAGCCGCTCGCCTTCATGTCCGGCAGGACAGCCTGCCAGACATTCGACACGCCGAAGAGATTGACCGCCAGCATGGCCTGAAAGTCTTCCGCCGTGGTGCGGGTAAAGGGTTTGCTGCTGGCAGCCCCTGCGTTGGCGACCACGACATCAACCGGACCATTGACCGTCCGGGCGGCAGCAACGGCTGCCTGGACGGCCTGCGCATCGGTTACATCACATACCTGGTACGGCAGCTTCTGTTCGGCAAGGCTTGCTTCCGTCCTGCCGAGAATGGTGACCTTTGCGCCTTTTTCAGCGAAGAGGTGGGCACAGGCGGCACCGACGCCACTGCCGCCACCGGTAACAAGGATATGGCGGCAAGCGACACTCATACCTTCAACATCTCCGCTTCCCGATCGGCCAGACGCCACATCTGGTCGCGGCCCGCGAGATATGGCAACGGCCAGTCGGTGGCGTTCCGGTCACCGATCTTGGCAGCTTCATGCAGCGTCCAATACGGATCCGCCAGATGCGGACGGCCGACAGCAACAAGATCCGCCCGGCCTGCCATAAGGATCGAGTTGGCGTGGTCTGCCTCGTAGATGTTGCCGACAGCCATGGTCGGCAGCCCGCCCTCGTTGCGGATACGGTCTGAGAACGGCGTCTGGAACATGCGGCCATAGACCGGACGCGCCTTCGGGGTTGTCTGACCTGCGGAGACGTCGACCAGATCTACGCCGGCATCACGGAAGCGGCGAGCTATCTCGACCGCGTCGTTCGGCGTGATGCCTTCCTCGCCCACCCAGTCGCAGGCAGAAATTCGAACAGACATCGGCTTGTGATCAGGCCAGACAACGCGCATGGCGTTGAAGACCTCCAGCGGCCAGCGCATGCGGTTATCCAATGACCCGCCGTATTCGTCCGTCCGTGCGTTGGACACCGGCGAAATGAAAGACGACAGCAGGTAGCCGTGAGCCGCATGAAGCTCGATCATGTCGAAGCCGGCGCGCTCAGCCATTTCGGCTGCGGCAACGAACTCCGCCTTGATCGCGTCCATCTCGGCAAGTGTGATCTCGCGCGGCACGGCATTGCCGTCGGACCAGGGGATTGCGGACGCGGAAACAAGTTCCCAGTTGCCGTCGTGAAGCGGCTTGTCCATGCCTTCCCAGCCGATCCGCGTGGACCCCTTACGGCCGGAATGGCCGATCTGGCAGCAGATCTTGGCATCGGTTTCGGCATGCACGAAATCGGTCAACCGTTTCCAGGCCGCCTCGTGTTCAGGCGCATAGAGCCCCGGACAGCCTGGCGTGATCCGACCCTCGGCACTGACGCAAGTCATCTCGACAAAGACGAGACCTGCCCCGCCCTTGGCACGCTCGGCGTAATGGACCATGTGCCAGTCGGTCGGCGAACCATCAACGGCCTTGTACTGCGCCATCGGCGAGACAACGATGCGGTTCTTCAACTCCATCTCGCGCAGTTTGAACGGCGTGAACATGGGTGCGCGCACGGGAGAATTCGGGGAAACGCCGGCCTGGTTCATGAACCAGCGCTCGGCAGATTCCAGCCATTTCGGATCCCGCAGACGCAGGTTCTCGTGACTTATGCGCTGGGAACGGGTCAGCATGGAATAGTTGAACTGGACCGGATCGAGATGGAGATAACGCTCGACGTGTTCGAACCATTCCAGCGAGTTGCGTGCTGCCGACTGCAGACGCAGCACCTCCAGGCGCCGGTCTTCCTCGTAGCGCTTGAAAGCAGCGGCCATATCCGCTTCGGTGTGCAGGTATTCCGCGAGCGCAATTGCCGATTCAAAGGCAAGCTTGGTGCCGGAACCGATGGAAAAATGCGCCGTTGCGGCAGCATCGCCGAGCAGAACCACATTCTCGTGGCTCCACTTCTCGCACAAGACACGCGGGAAGCGGATCCAGGCAGAGCCCCGGATATGCTTGGCGTTGGTCATCAGCGGATAGCCGCCAAGGTGATCCTTGAAGATTTCCTCGCAGGTCCGGATGCTGTCTTCCTGGCTCATTTCGCCAAAGCCGAAAGCGTCAAAGGTTTCCTGCGTGCACTCCACGATGAAGGTCGCCGTTTCATCGTCGAACTGGTAGGCGTGCGCCCAGACCCAGCCGTGTTCGGTTTCCTCGAAGATGAAGGTGAAGGCATCGGCAAATTTCTGATGCGTGCCGAGCCAGACGAACTGGCACAGGCGCTGATCGATGTCGGGTTTGAACGTGTCCTGATAGAGCGTGCGGGTCTTGGAATTCAGACCGTCGCTGGCCACTACGAGATCGTAGTCCTTGCGATAATCCTCGGCGCTGTCGACTTCGGTTTCGAACTTCAGGTTGATGCCGAGTTCGCGGGCGCGCTCCTGAAGGAGCAGCAGCAATTTCATGCGACCGATGCCGCAGAAACCATGCCCGGTGGAGACGAGACGCTCTCCACGCATATGAAGGGCAATGTCGTCCCAATAAGCGAAATTCTCGCCGATGGCCTTGGCGCTGACGGCGTCGTTCACCGCAAGGTTCTGAAGGGTCTCATCGGAGAGCACCACGCCCCAGCCGAACGTATCGTCGGCGCGGTTGCGCTCGATCACGTCGATCTCGTGGGATGGGTCTCGCAGTTTCATCGAGATGGCGAAATAGAGACCGGCAGGTCCCCCGCCCAGACAAGCAATCCGCATACGAACCTCCCCTGCTGTGGTATGCTCAGCGAACCACAGGGAGATATTTATTTCAAGCCTAAAATTTCAAGCTTGAAATAAATGACGGTATCGATCTGCAAATCGTCTTTTATGTCAGGCTGGATACAGGTACGGAACCGTTCAATGCGTCTCAGGGATTCGGGATATTGCCAGTCGATTCCCGCACCACGATCTCCCCGGCAATCGCTTCGTCGGCCGCAGCCTCCCCGGCAAAGATCCTTTCAACCGCGGACCCGGCCAGCTGTTCAATGGGCTGACGCAAGGTGGTGAGACGCGGGACCACGAGAGCTGCCAGTGCAATATCATCGAAGCCGGTGACGGAAAGATCCGCCGGAATGGCGATCTTCAGATCGCGGGCGCAGCGCAGGACGCCGATGGCCTGCTGGTCACTTGCGGCGGCGATGGCTGTCGGGCGGGTCTCCTCGGAAGCGTCTTTCAGGATTGACCGGCCGATGTCTTCGCCGCTGTCGTAATCGAAATGACCTTCGTGGACAGTAAGCATGATCGGATCTTCCGGCGTTGACAGGGCCTTGATCCGGGCAACAAAGCCCTCCCGCCGCTGGCGGGCCACTTCCATGGATTGCGGGCCGGCGATATAGGCGATGCGGCGATGGCCGAGGCCGACGAGGTGATCGGCGATTTTCGCCGAGCCGTCGAAATGGTCAGTGGCGACCAGCGGATAGGGACCGAAACGGCGGTCGAGCGAAACGATCGGCACGTCGGCCTTGTGTGTCTGGCCACCGTCGGAGGTTGCCACCACGATGACCCCGCACACGGCCCTGTCCAGCAATGCCGCGATCTGGGTCTGTTCGGCTTCCGCGTCGTCATGGGAATTTGCGAGCATCACGGAGTGACCCCGCTTGGCGGCTTCCATTTCGATATTCTTGGCGAGCTGGGAAAAGAAAGGGTTGGTGATATCCGGCACCACGAGGCCGATCACGTCGATGCTGTTGGTACGCAAAGCCCTGGCAGCCAGGTTGGGCTTGTAGTCCAGCTCCTTCATAGCCGCGAGCACACGCTCCTTCAGGGGCTGCTTGACCGACTCGTTTTTGGACAGAACGCGGGAGACAGTACCAACGGACACACCGGCTTTGCGTGCGACGTCTTTGATTGTTGGCATGTTTTGCGTTTCTCCCCGCGCCCCAGGCGATGCCCCCTTGAACCATTCCTCGGTGATCTGATCAAGCAAATGAATGCATTCAGGCAATGCGTTGGGCGGGGAAAGCCTCCATCTCGTCCAGACGTGGCAACGATGTTGCCGCTCCCTTACGGGTTGTTGCCAGGGCCGCCGCCTGCATGGCGAACGAAATTGCATCCTCAATCGAATTGCCCGAGGCAATTCTTGCTGCAAAAGCACCGTTGAAACAGTCACCGGCGGCAACCGTGTCGATGCTGCGAACCCTTGGCGCCGACAAGGCGCCGGTGCTGCCGTCGATTGACCAGGCAACTCCGTCTGCCCCCATGGTGACGACGGCCCCACGCAAGCCCATGCTGCGCAACGCACCAGCCGCCTCGCGTGCATCGGCCAATGTTTGCGGTTCTGTTCCCAACAGGCCTCCTGTCTCACCCGCATTTGGTGTCAGTATGTCGAAGCTGGACAGAACTTCAGCGGGCCAGGCAGGGTTCGGCGCGGGTGCCGGATCCATGATGACCAGCGCACCCGCCTCACGGGCAATCCGCGCAGCGGCCAGCGATGTTTCCAGACTAATCTCGTTCTGCAAAAGCAGCACGCGGCTCTTGCGGAGGATATCTGCATATTTCGAGACATTTTCCGGTGACAGCCTGCCATTTGCACCGGCGGAGAGGCGGATAATGTTCTGCCCGTCAGGGCCGACATCTATGAAGGCAAGACCGGTTGCGGTGTTGGTCATTTCCTCCAGAAGAATCGCAACCCCTTCTGGCCTGAGGGCTGCGGCGGCTTCCGCGCCAAAGCCATCTCTGCCGACGGCACCGATGAAGTTGACACTGGCGCCCATACGGGCGGCAGCGACAGCCTGGTTGGCCCCCTTGCCGCCCAGCGAGGTGACGGTTTCGCGAACGGAAATCGTCTCGCCAATTTTCGGCCAGCGGTCGAGATAGCTGGTGAGGTCGATATTGATGCTGCCGACAACGGTAACGGACGTCAAAACGCAACTCCGCTGATGAGGATGATGTTGGCGTAGGGGGTCACCTCGCCGGTGCGGATCACGGCCCTGGCCGTTTGCGTCCGGTGCTTGAAAGCCTCGTGCGAAAGCCTTGAAACGGTAATCGCCTTACCTGTCTCCTCCGCCCAGGAAGCCACTTCATGCTGCATCAGCGAGGTCAGCTCCGCAGATGCCTCCTCCGCCCAGACCGCACCTTCAATGACAAGTTCGGACTTCAGTGCGGTCAGCAGTTCGCGAAAGCTCGGCACCCCTGCAGTGACGGCAAGGTCGATCACCTTCACGCCTGCCGGGACAGGTAGACCGGCATCGGCAACAACGATTTCGTCCAGGTGCCCGAGAGAAGCAACAAGCGAACTCAGGTGGCGGTTCAAAAGGGCTGTGCGTTTCATTTGGATGCGTACTTTGCACGGTAGTAGTCGAGGATGACGGCAACGATGATGACGACACCGGTGATCATCTGACGCATGAAATCGCTGAGGCCGATCAGGATGAGCCCGTTGGCGAGGACACCAATGATGAAGGCACCCAGCAGCGTCCCGATGACCGATCCACGCCCACCGCTGAGACTGGTGCCGCCGATGATGACGGCAGCAATGGCGTTGAGTTCAAAGCCGATGCCGGCAATCGGGCTGGAGATGTTGAGGCGTGCCATATAGACGACCGCGGCAATCCCAGCGGTCAGACCGCAGATGGTGAAGGCGGCGATCTTGTAGCGAGCCACCGAATGACCGGCCAGCCGGACAGCTTCCTCGTTGTTGCCGATACCGTAGATCAGACGGCCGAAGACCGTGAAGTTCAGCACGAACCAGGCAATGAACACCAGCACAAGCGCCACCAGGAACACGACCGGCACACCGTAGACCATGGCGGACCCGAATTCCTCGAACGCGAAAGGGAAGGAATAGATGGTCTGTGCCTCGGAAACCTGCAGCGCCGCACCGCGGGCAATGTTCAGCATGCCGAGCGTGATGATGAAGGACGGCAGCGACCAGTAGGCACTGATGGCACCGTTGAGAAAGCCGCAGAAGACACCGGTCAAGGTGGCTGCGACCACGGCTAGCGCAATCGCCTCAGCCGGGCCAAAGCCGGGCAAGGTAATCGCCTTGCCGGCAACAACGGCTGCAAAGGCCATCACCGAGCCGACAGACAGATCGATGCCGCCGATCAGGATCACGAAAGTCATGCCGACGGCCAGCACAAGGTTGATGGTGATCTGGGTCAGGATGTTGGTGATGTTGTTGGGTGTCAGAAAGTGCTCGGTGAAGAGCGAGAAAAAGACGATCAGCGCCAGCAGGGCCAGGCCGATGCCTGCGTTGTGCAACACCGTCCGGATGGAGAACTTCGGTGCGGCGGCGGCCGTTTCACTCAAGGTTTCGGTTGTCATTTGTCGTTTTCCCCGGCGCTCGGCGATTGCCCGTAGGCCAGTTTCAGAATGTTTTCTTCAGAGAAATCCGGGCGTTTCACTTCGCCCTGGATCTCATGTTCGGCAAGCACCAGAATGCGATCGGCCAGTGTCATCAGCTCCGGCATTTCCGAAGAGACGACAAGCAAGGCAACCCCTTCTCGGGCCAGGTCTTTCAGAATGGCGTAGATTTCCGCCTTGGCGCCGACGTCCACACCGCGTGTCGGCTCGTCGAGCAGCAACACCTTCGGATTGCGCGCCAGCCATTTGGCCAGAACAACCTTCTGCTGGTTGCCGCCGGAAAGGCTCGAGGCAGGATCCGAGGCCCGTCCGTATTTGAGGGTCAGCCGAGCCGCGCTTGCGATGGCCTGGCGCGTTTCCTCGGCCAGCTTCAAAAGCCCCTTGCGCGAGACCGAGCCCATGTTGGCCAGCGATATGTTGGCAGCAATGGGCATGTCCAGAATGAGGCCTTCGTCCTTGCGATCTTCGGTGACGAAACCGATGCCCGCAGCAATGGCGTCACGCGGCCCCTTGAAGCGCACTTCCACACCATCACGGTAGATCTTGCCGGACTTGAGCGGATCGATCCCGAAGATGCCGCGCAGGATTTCGGTACGCCCTGCCCCGACAAGTCCGGATATCCCGACAATCTCGCCGTAACGCAAATCAAGCGAAACCCCGTTTGTCCCGGGATTTGCAACGGTCAGAAGGTCTTCCAGCCTCAATGCGCTTGCGCCAAGCGCATGGCCATCGGGCTGTTCGTCCTGTTCGGCGGCAAGCTTGCGCCCCACCATCCGCTGCACAACACCTTCCGGAGTGGTCTCGCTGATCAGATCGGTCGCAATGGTCTTGCCGTTTCGAAACACGGTGACACGGTCACAGATGGCAAACACCTCATCGAGGTGGTGCGAGACGAATACCACGGTGACCCCGTCCGCCTTGATACCGGCAACGATGTCAAACAGGCGTCTGGTCTCGCGTTCCGTCAGGGTTGCGGTCGGTTCGTCCAGGATCAGGATCCGGCTTTTCGACTGCAGCGCCCGGGCAATTTCGACCAGCTGGCGATGGGCAATCCCGAGAGAGCGGACTGGAGCGGTGACGTCCACATCCGTCAGTCCGATTGCATCCAGCGCCTTGCGCGCGCGCCGGTTCATTTCCTTGCGGTCCAACAGACCGAGGCTGTTCTTCGGCAGATGTTCTATGGAGATATTTTCGGCGATGGTGAGGTGTTCAAGCAGGTTGAATTCCTGATGAACCACCTGAACGCCATGATCCTTGGCGTCATGCGGGCTCATGGGGCGGTAAGGTTCGCCAGCCAGGGCGATCTGTCCCTCGTCGTAGGGAAACACGCCTGAAAGGATCTTGATGAGGGTGGATTTGCCGGCGCCGTTTTCTCCGACGAGCGCATGAACCTCGCCTTCATCCAGGGAGAAACTGACCCCGTCCAGTGCCTTGACGCCACCGAAATGCTTTTTCAGACCCTCGACCGTCAGGAAAGCACGGTCCGGTGCAGCGGCGGGCGCTGCGGCAAGCGATGCTGCTGCCATGGTGCGTCCAGTCGTTTTTTGATGGATAAACAGCTCCCGCCCTGAAGCTGACCGGGCGGGAGCGTTCTTGAGACTGCTTACTTCGCAGTCACCAATTCGATCGGCGTCTTGACCCAGCCCTGAAGCTGCTCACCGGTCGAAACGACGTCGAGCGCCATGTCGATGGCATTGGCCGCCATGTCGGTGCCGAACTGGTCGACGGTAGCCAGCATCCGACCGTCTTCGATCATCGGGCCGACTGCAGGAATGTTGTCAAAACCGATGACTTCAATGTCGGTGCGGCCGGCGCTTTCCAGTGCCTTTACAACGCCAATCGCCATGGAGTCGTTGGCCGCCATCACGCCCTGAACGTCGGGATGCGCTGTCAGCATTGTGGCGAAGACCTGGTTGGCTTCTTCGGTTTCCCAATGCGCTGTCCGGCTGTCCAGCAGGTCCAGCTTGTACTCGGCAACAGAGTCTTCAAAGCCCAGGCGGCGCTGCGTGGCATTGTCTGCACCCGGGTTGCCCTCGATGATGACAACCTTTGCGCCCTCACCCAGCTTCTTGCCCAGTGCATCACCGGCAAGCTTGGCACCGCCCCGGTTGTCCGGGCCGACGAACGCGAGTTCTACGCCCTGTTGCTTCTTGGCTTCCTCGTCAAGCGCCACATCGAAGTTGACCACGACGATACCGGCTTCCATCGCCTTTTTCAGCGGACGGACCATGGCGCGGCTGTCGGCCGGAGCGACAACGATGGCGTCAACGCCCTGCGTGATGAAGTTTTCGACCGCATTGATCTGGGATTCAAAGTCGGTCTCGTTCTGCATGCCGACGGCCTTGAGCTCATAGTCGCCACGGCGCTTCTGGTGCTCCTCGGCACCAACCATCATGTTCTGAAAGAACTCGTTGGCCAGTGATTTCATGATCAGGCCCACCACCGGCTTGTCGTCGGCAAGAGCGGTTCCACCAAGCAAAGCGAGGCCGGTCGCTGCCGCGGCAGCGATTTTCAATAACTTCATGATTTTCCTCCCAAAAAGGCTGCACCTCTCACGCCATTCCAAGGGCGCTATCAGGCTGCACAATTGAAAGCACGGCCGAATTACAACGTCAATATGAAACGTTTCATTTTTTTGAATGCATTCATTTCATGCGTAGAAATAGCGAGTGATTTCAGGATCTTTCACCTGAATTTAAACGTGAAAAAATTTGCTCGGGAACGTTATGGCGCAGCAAAAAGGGGCCGAATCCAGCCCCCTGACTTCCTGCCTGACTGCATGGGCACAACCGGTTGCAGATGCACAAACCGGATAACAGAGCGCGCAGTCTTACAGGTTTCGAAGCTTCAGCGACCGGAACGCGATGGCGTGATACGCAATGCAGGGCCTACTCGCCATCCACTTGGCACCCGGCCCTGGTTTGAAAGCCTCTACTCCTCGCGGCCCTCGTTTTCCCGATCGCGCTCGTAGTGTCTGGAAATCGGAAATTCCGGCAGCCAGGCTTCGCGGCGGATGGTCCAGAGTTCGTAGGTCGGGGTCATTTGGTCGGGTGCGTCCAGTGCTCCCAGATGCACCTCGGTTTCATCACCCGTTTGCGAAAAAACGGACGACCCGCACCGAGGACAGAAAAACCGCCCCCGATACGCGACCGTTTCTCCTTCGTGGCTTACGGCATCCTGCGGAAAGACAGCAGAGGCGTGGAACAGCGCCCCGTGATGCTTGCGGCAGTCAAGACAATGGCAAAGGCCGACCCGATACGGTTCGCCTTCTGCCACGAACCGGACATTCCCGCACAGGCAGCCACCGGTGTATCGCTTCATGATCTCGTCTTCCTTCGGCCGTCTGGATGTCGCGCAAATCTGTTCGGACCTGTCGATACATGATCCGGCCGAGGCTGATCAATCCTCAGATACAGCGTCCGCCGTCAACTTCCATCGCAACTCCGGTAATCATGCCCGCCTCATCCGAGCATAGGAAACAGGCTGCATTGCCCATGTCTTCCGGTGTCGAAAAACGGCCAATGGGAATGGTGGAGAGGAACTTGGCACGCATTTCCGGCGTGTCTTCACCCATGAAGCTTTTCAAAAGCGGCGTTTCGCCGGCCACCGGGCAAATTGCATTGACCCGCACGCCCGACGGGGCGAGTTCGACCGCCATCGTCTTTGTCGCGGTGATCATCCACCCCTTGGAGGCGTTGTACCAGTTGAGCCTGGGACGCGGGCTGAGGCCTGCTGTGGAAGCAACATTCAGGATCGCCCCCTTGCCGGCTTCCGTCATGGCCGGGACGAAGTGCTTCGCGGTCAGATAGACCGACTTGCAATTGACCGCGAGGACCCGGTCGAACTCTTCTTCCGTGACGTCCTGCATCAGTTTGGGCAGATGCGTGATACCGGCATTGTTGACCAGGATATCGACCCCGCCGAGCAGCGAGGAGGCAACATCGGCCAAGTGGCTGACGCTGTCATTGCTGGAGACATCCGTCTTGATGGCCAGTCCGCCAACTTCCGCGGCAATTTCCTCTGCAAGGTCCAGGTTCAGGTCGGCGACCATGACCTTCGCGCCTTCTGCTGCGAACTTGCGCACGATGCCGGCTCCAAAGCCCGAGGCCCCACCCGTGACAATCGCCTTCTTTCCTTCAAGTCTCATGCAAACCTCCCGATCTTGGTTCCTTGCTCTCCAGCGTCATCCCGGCCGAGCGAAGCGCAAGCCGGGATCGGGGAGCTACATTCAATTGTTCTTTGTACGCGCATCGAATTGAGCGACCGGGCGTTCACCCGTGAAACGCCGCAACGGTCTTCAGCGTGGTGAAGCCGTAAAGCGCCTCGAACCCCTTTTCCCGGCCGTGACCGGACTTGCCCATGCCGCCGAACGGCAGCTCGACACCGCCACCGGCACCGTAGTTGTTGATGAAAACCTGGCCGGTCCGGATCTTTTTGGCGAGCCGCATCTGGCGGGCACCGTCGCGGGTCCATAGGCTCGCGACAAGGCCGTAGTCTGTGCCATTGGCAATCGAGATTGCTTCTTCCTCGTCGTCAAAGGGAATGATCACCTGCACCGGGCCGAAAATCTCGTCCCGTGCCAACACGTGGCCGGGTGAAACGCCGGCAAAAAGGGTCGGGCAGACGTAGTTCCCGCCTTCCGGTGCGTCCTGCAACACACCTTCCGCCACCTTTTGCAGGTCCGCCCCCCGATCCAGAAAACCGGAGACGATGTCTTTCTGCTTGGCCGAGATCAGCGGTCCGACGTCGAGATCGTTCAGTGCAGGCCCGACCGTCAGCGACCCATAGCGAGCCGCCATGCGCTCGGTCACCTGATCGAGAACGGACCTGTGCACCAGAATGCGTGAGGAAGCCGAGCAGGTCTGCCCGGCGTTCTGGATGCCTGCGTTCACCAGGAATGGCAGGGCAGCATCCAGATCGGCATCCTCGAACACAAGCTGAGGCGACTTGCCGCCGAGCTCCAGCGTTACCGGCACGACATTCCGGGCTGCCGCCGTCTGCACCTGAACACCGGTTGCAACCGAACCGGTGAAAGAGATGTGGTGGACACGCGGATGTGCGGTCAAGGCCGCGCCGGCTTCCGACCCGAGACCCGGAACCACGTTCAGCGCACCGTCAGGCAATCCGGCCTGACGGGCGAGATCGGCAAAGGCGAGCGCCGTCAGGCAGGCGTCTTCCGCCGGTTTCAGCACACAGGCATTGCCTGTTGCCAGCGCCGCGCCAACTGAGCGGCCGATGATCTGCATCGGGTAGTTCCAGGGCACGATATGCCCGGTAACGCCATGCGGTTCGCGCAAGGTGTAGACCGTGTACCCATCGAGATAGGGAATTGTCTCGCCATGGAGCTTGTCTGCGGCCCCACCATAAAATTCCAGATATCGGGCAAGAGCGACAGCGTCTGCGCGTGCCTGTTTCAACGGCTTGCCGACATCGATGGATTCGATCCGCGCCAGATGGTCCACCTTTTCCAGCACCAGCTCGCGCAGGCGAAACAGGAACCGGCCGCGCTCGGCGGCGTTGGTCCGCCCCCATTCGCCTGCCATGGCGGCTTCGGCCGCATCGACCGCTGCATCGATATCGGCCGCTCCACCGCGGGCAATCGCACCGATGCGTGCCCCGGTCGAGGGATCGTTGAGCGGCAGTTCTCCGCCTCCTGCCGGATCCACCCATTTTCCGCCGATCAGGCATTTGGCCGGATCGAACCAAAGGTCCAGTTCCTGGGTCATGGGTTCCTCCCCTAAAGGATGCCGGCCGGAAGGACCGGTGCGGCAGCAACAAGTTGTTGTGTATATGGATGGTTCGGCTGGTCGAAGACCGTGTCCGTCGGACCTTGCTCGACGATCTTGCCGGATTTCATCACCAGCACCCGATCCGTTATCGAACGGACCACGCTGAGATCGTGGCTGATGAAGAGGTAGGTCAGGCCAAACCTGTCGGCCAGATCCGCCAGTAGGTCGAGCACCTGGGCGCGAACGGATACATCGAGCGCTGAAACTGCTTCGTCGAGAATGATCAGGTCCGGCTTGATGATGAGCGCACGTGCGATTGCGATGCGCTGACGCTGCCCACCGGAAAACTCGTGAATGTATTTGTGGGCATCCGACGCGCTCAGACCGACGCTTTCAAGAGCTTCGGCAATTGCCGCGTCTCGCTCGGCCCCTTTGGGCGGGTCAGAAAGCAGATGGAAAGGCTCCGTGATCAGCCTGTCCACCCGCCAGCGCGGATTAAAGCTTCCATAGGGGTCCTGAAAGACCACCTGCATGCGCCGGCGCACGATCTGGTTGGCGTGGTGATGGGTGAAGACAGGCAGACCGTCGAACAGAATTTCGCCGCCCTGCACTTCTTCCAGACCCAGGATAGCCCGCGTCAGTGTGGACTTGCCGCAACCCGATTCACCGACAAGACCGAGGCTCTCGCCCTTGCGGATCTCGAAGCTGACACCATCAACAGCACGAAACTGCGTGGTCTTGCCCCACCATCCGTGTGTATGTCCGGTATAATCGCGCACGACATCACGCACCTGCAGCAGGGGCTGCTCCAGCGTTTCGTTGCCGCGTTCGGGCACATGGGCGGAGGCTTCCAGCAGCGCACGCGAATAGGGATGCTGCAGATTGCCGAAGAGCGTCTTGGCCGGACCGCTTTCGACCACCTCGCCCTGCCGCATGATCACCAGATCGTCGGCAAGGTCGGCCACGACCGCGAGGTCGTGGCTGATCAGCATCAGACCCATGCTGTCCTCGGCGACGAGACGCTTCAGAAGTTCCAGGATCTGTGCCTGGGTCGTGACATCCAGTGCAGTGGTCGGTTCGTCGGCAATCAGAAGCTTGGGCTTGAGAGCAATGGCCATGGCGATGACCACTCTCTGGCGCTGACCGCCGGAGAGTTCGTGCGGATACCGGCTTAACGGAAACCGTTCCTGCGGTAGTTCCGCGCGTTGCAGGGCATCCGCTGCGCGGACCATTGCTTCGGCTTTCGAAACGCGCTCGTGGATCAGGATTGTCTCGGCAACCTGGTCGCCGATGGTCTTCAGCGGATTGAGCGCGGTCATCGGCTCCTGGAAGACCATGCCGACGTCCCGCCCGCGCAGGCCACACATTTCGGCTTCGCCAAGCGACAGGATATCCTTGCCCGACAGATTGATCGAACCGGCGCAGGAAGCGCCGCCCGGCAACAGCTGCAGCACGGAAAAGGCCGTGATCGACTTGCCTGATCCACTCTCGCCGATCACCCCGAGAATACGGCCCGGCGCCACTTCCATTGAGACATTCCGGAGGATCTGAAGACCGTGAATGGAAAGCGACAGGTTCCTTATGGTCAGAAGGCTCATGTCCGGGCCCTCCTGAGTTTCGGATCGAGACTGTCCCGCAGGCCATCGCCAAGCAGGTTCAGTCCAAGCACCGTCAGAAGGATGGCAAGGCCCGGAAACAACGCCAGATGAGGCGCGAGCGATATCATCGTCTGGCTGTCTGCCAGCATCCGCCCCCAACTGGCAGTCGGCGGCTGTGCTCCGAGGCCGACATAGCTGAGCCCCGCTTCGGCGAGAATGCCCAGAGAGAACTGAATCGTGCCCTGAACGATCAGGAGATTGGCGACGTTGGGCAGGATGTGTTCCAGCGAAATACGCGCCGAGCCTTTGCCCGCGACCCGCGCCGCCAGAATGTATTCCCGGTTCCAGAGCGACAGCGCGGCGCCGCGCGTCAGGCGGGCGAAGACCGGGATATTGAAGATGCCGATGGCGATGATGGCGTTGAGCGCCGACGCTCCGAAGACGGCAGTGATCATGACCGCGATCAGAAGGCTTGGAAAAGCAAACACAAGGTCATTGGCGCGCATGATGATCTCGTCCATCAGGCCGCCTTTCCTGGCAGCAGCAGCAAGACCGAGCGGCACACCAACAGCCATGCCAATGCCGACGGCCACCAGCGCAACGGCGATGGAGGTGCGCGCGCCGACCATGATCATGCTGAGAATATCCCGCCCGAACTGATCGGTGCCGAAGGGATGCAGCCAGCTTGGCGGCTTCATCCGGTTGGCGATATCCACCACTGTCGTGTCATACGGCACCCAGACGAGGCTGATCAGCGCGGCGGCCGTGAACAGAAGCGTCAGAATGGCGCCCGGAAGCAGGGTGCGGCTGTGGAACAGGAGGCTCATCAACGGCGCCTCCGCAGTCTCGGATCGACCCAGGCGTAGGCCATGTCGACAGTGAAGTTGACGACGATGACCGCAAAGACCAGCAGCATCACGACGCTTTCGACCACGATCAGGTCGCGCGCGCTGATAGACTGAAAGACCAGCCTGCCGAGGCCCGGCAGGAAGAAGACGTTTTCAATGATGATTGCGCCCGCCAGCAGGAAGGAGAATTGCAGCCCGAGGATCGTCAGCACCGGAATAAGGGCGTTGCGCACCGCATGACGCCAGAGTGCCTGTCCCTTGCTGAGACCCTTGGCACGGGCAGTGCGGATGAAGTCCTCTCCCAGCGTGTCCAGCAGGCTGGAGCGCATCACCCGTGTCAGGATGCTCGCCTGCGGCAGGGCCAGGGCGATGGCCGGCAGTGTCAGCGCTTTCATGGCAGCGAAGAATCCCGCGTCCCACCCGGGAAATCCGCCGGCAGAAAACCAGCGCAGATTGATGGCAAAAACCAGCACCATCAGCATCGCGAACCAGAAGTTGGGGATGGCGATGCCGAGCTGTGTCACGCCCATGACAGCGCCATCGGCGTGGGAGCCCCGGCGCGAGGCAGCCCAGATACCGGCCGGAAAGGCGATCAAGGTGCTCAGCACCAGCGCATAGACCGCCAGCGGCAGAGACACCCAAAGCCTGTCGGCGATCATGCCTGCAACGGGCGTGCGATATGTGTAGGACGTGCCGAAATCGCCAACCAGAAGCCCCCCGGCCCAGGTTGCGTAGCGCTCAAAGATACTGCCGCCGAGGCCCAGCTCCTGTCGCAGCGCAGCCAGCGTGTCTTCTTGCGCGTTGAGGCCAAGCATGTAGGACGCCGGATCACCCGGCACCACTTCCAGCGCCAGGAAGATTATCACCGACGCGGCCACGAGGCTGAGCCCCAGGGACAGAAGGCGTTTCAGGAAATATTGCAGCATGAACGCGTCGCGTGCCTATCGGCAGTCAGATACCGGCAAAAGGAAAGGAGTGAAGGTGGATGCCCGCACACCGGGCGCGAGCATCCGCTTTGCGGTATGGGTCAGTCTTCCCAGTAGACCGCCGTCAGATCCGTTGCCTGGGTCGGTTGGTTTTCCCAGAGCCCCTTGATCTTGGCGTCGGCGATGGTCGGGAAAGCGAGCTGGAACAGGTAGGTGTTGACGTAGTCCCTGGAGATCGTCTCCTGAGCCTGTTTCAGAAGGTCGGAGCGTTTTGCCGGATCGTTCTCCGCAGTCAGATCGGCAATGAGCTTCTGGAAGTCCGCATTGTCATACTGGAAATAGTAATCCGGCCGGGCATAGATGCCGATATCCATCGGCTCGGTATGGCTGACGATTGTCAGGCCGAAATCCTTGCCCTTGAAGACCTGCTCAAGCCACTGCGCCCATTCCAGGTTGGTGATTTCCGTTTCGATACCGACGGCGCGTAGTTGTGCGGCGATGATCTCCCCGCCCCGGCGAGCATAGGATGGCGGCGGCAGCTTGAGTGTGGTGGTGAAACCATCCGCATAGCCGGCTTCGGCCAGCAGCTTCTTGGCGAGGTCCGGATCGTACTGGCTGCTCCCCGTCAGATCCACGTAATCAGGGTTATGCGGCGCAAAATGCGTGCCGATCGGCGTGCCGTAACCGAACATCGCGCCATCGATGATCGCCTGCCGGTCAACCGCGTGGGCAATCGCTTCGCGCACCTTGATGTTGTCCAGCGGCGGCAGCTTGTTGTTGGCTGCAAGAATGGTCTCGCCTTCGGTAGAGCCGACCAGCACCTGGAAGCGGGCGTCGGCCTCGAACTGCGGCAGGTTTTCCGGCGCCGGAAAACCGACGAAGGCGTTGACGTCTTCCGCCATCACGGCCGCGAAGGCAGCCGTCGGATCGGAAATGAACTTGAAGGTGACCTTGTCGAGCTTGGCCGGTTCACCCCAGTAGTCGGCGTTCTTTTCCAGATCGATCCGGTCGCCCTGTACCCAGTCGGTGAACTTGAACGCGCCCGTTCCAACCGGCTTGCTCTTGATATCGCCAATGGATTCCGGAGCGACAATAACCGCATCGCCCCAGGCCATGTTGAACAGGAAACTGCCGTTCGGCTCCTTGAGCGTTACCTTCACGGTCAGCGGATCAACCACTTCCACGCTCTCGATACCGGCAAACAGCGCTTTCTGGGCGTTCTGACTGTCGTCTGCGCGGGCACGATCGAGACTGAACTTGACGTCGTCCGCCGTCAGATCGGATCCATCGTGAAATTTCACGCCGTCGTGCAACTTGAAGGTATAGGTCTTGCCGTCCTCGGAAATCTCCCAGCTTTCGGCCAGCCCGGGATTGACCGAACCATCCGGACCGAAGCGGGTCAGGCCTTCGAAGACGTTGGAGTAAAGGACAGAATCAATCGCGCCTGCAGCGGCACCAGTCGGGTCCAGATGTGGCGGTTCCAGTTGCATGGCAACCACGATATCGCTCTTTGCATGGGCCATTCCCATGCTCGCTGCCAGTGCCAAAGCACTGACCAGACCCAATCCAAACTTACGCAAACGCATGACTTCCCCCTTTATTGAGGCTGCTTTCGCAAGGCCTTGCCAACAGCTCGATCAGCGAACGGCCCATGACCTTCGCAGAATCGAGCATGTCATCCACTCCCACATATTCGTCCGGTTTATGTGCCAGATCCAGAATGCCCGGGCCATAGGCGATACAATTTTTCAGTTTGCCGATACGATCGATATGCTTCTGGTCGTAGGTACCCGGGCTGACGACATATTCAGCTTCACGGCCCATGGTTTCGGCAATGGCCTTGGCGACGGTCCGCACGACGGGTGCATCCTTTTCCGTCATGGTGGGCAGCACCCTGTGCAGTTCCCGCAAGTCGTAGCGGAACTTGTCGCGCCGTCCTTCAACCGTCTTCAGAACTTCCAGGACTTCCGCCTGCACGTCGTCGATATTTTCTTCCAGCAGGAACCGGCGGTCGATCACCATCCGGCAACTGTCCGGCACGCAGGGGCTCGGAAGACCGGTAAAGTCCGCATCGCCTTCCGATTGACCACCGTGGATGGAATTGATGTTGAGTGTCGACTGTTTCGCGCCTTCCGGCACCACCGGCATTTCGGTGCGCTTTTGCGCGAGCGCCGGAAACAGGCTCTGCTCCATCTCGTCGATCACCGCTCCCATGTGCCGGACAGCACAATCTCCGAGGAACGGCATCGAGCCATGAGCGATCTCTCCGAATGTCTCCAGCTCGGCCCACCACACTCCTCGGTGTCCGAGGCAGATCCGGTCCTTGTTCAGCGGCTCGGGAATGATGACATGCTGAACCCGGTCCGGACTGAAATAGCCCTTGCCTGCAAGATAGGCGACGCCGCCGTAGCCACCCGATTCCTCGTCGGCCGTTCCGCTGATCTCGATAGCTCCGGCAAAGTCCGGACAGACTGCAAGGAAAGCCTCGGCCGCAACGATGCTGGCGGCAAGGCCGCCCTTCATGTCGCAGGCGCCTCGGCCGTAAATCTTGCCGTCGACCAGTTCCCCGCCGAACGGATCCTTTGTCCAGCCGTGGCCGACGTCGACAACGTCGATATGACTGTTGAAATGCACGCATTCGCCTGGCCGGTCGCCATCCCGGCGCGCGACGATGTTCCAGCGCGGATACTTGTCGCTGTCGCCGGGCGTTCCATGCGCCCGGATCAGTTCGATGTCGAAGCCGGACCTGGACAGACGCTTCTGCAGATAATCGCAGATATCGCCGTAGTTCTCACCGGGCGGGTTGAGCGTGGGAATGCGCAGAAGGTCCTGGGTCAACGCGATCAGATCCTCGCGCCTTCCGTCGATCTCCCGGATCAGGTCGTCTGCTAGCGCCATCCCGTCTCAGCCTCCCCTTGGTAAAAGCAACGAGAACTATGCTACCGTCAAACTACGGTGCCAATACCGTAGGAACACGGTGGAACATGACAGACCTCGACCAACTGGCCTTCGAAAACGCGCCCATGGGTTTGGCGCTGACCGAAAACCGGATCATTCGTGCCTGCAATCAGACATTCGTTGAGATGTTCGGGTTCAAGAAGTCTCAGCTGATCGGGCAGAGTTTCCGGTTGCTCTACGGCACGGATCAGGAATTTCACCAGATCCGCGACATTGGCCTGGAGCCCTTGCGCCGGTCCCTGCCCTACACGGACGAGCGGTTGATGCGCCGGTCCGATGGAACGCCAATCTGGTGCCGGTTTCGGGCGCGAACGCTGACGCCGGAAACACCGCTGGCACGGATCGTCCTGAGTTTCGCCCTGATCGACAATGCTGCTGCCGGGCCGAAGCTGACACCGCGCGAACGAGACGTCCTGCTACTTCTTTCCCAGGGACAGACCAGCAAGGAAATGGGCCGTGTCCTGAGCCTGTCTCCAAGAACCGTTGAGGATGTGCGCGCGCGGCTGTTGAAGAAGTTTCAGGTCAAAAGCGTTGCCGTGCTGCTGTCCCGGCTTTCCGGACAGTAGACGGCACGCTTCTGTTCGCTTGTTACTCGCCTGGTTTCAAACCATTGGACTTGAAGGCCCCGCCGAAGGGCGACGGATTGGCTTTCACCGGCGCTTCAACCGGCGCCGTTGACACAGGTGCCTGGTTCTGCTGTTGCGCTTCCATTTTCCGGCGCTGCTCCTCCAGAAGTTCTTGCTGACGCGCGCGCTTTTCATCGAGGATCTGCTGTTTGCATACGCCAGCATCGTGCTGCGAACCTTGATAGGTGGCAAAGCCTGCAACACCCAGTAGGATCACGAAGATCGTCAGCGGATGGACGAGCGTCCGCAGAACCGGATTGCCGTAAATGCGGGAACGCGCAGCAGTGCCGGTCCGCATCACTTCCTTCCGCCGCATGTGTGCTTCGTGGACCACTGCCCCGATCAGCGTAATACCGATGATGATGACCGCCAGCGCCGACAAGGAAGGGTCTGTCCCATGACGGACCTTGGAAGCCAGTGCCGTGGTGAACGTATTGCCGGAGAGGATCGTGAAGACGGTGGTGTTGTAGTTCTCGAAGGATGCCAGGAAGGTAAGAAACGCGGCAGAGCCGATGGCCGGCCACAGGAACGGCAACAGGATCTTGCGGAAGGCCTGTCCCGGCGTCGCGCCGAGATCGAGCGCGGCTTCCGTAAGGATCGGATCGAAGCGTTGCAGTCTTGCGAGAAACACCAGCATCGCATAGGCGGAAATGAAGGTGACCTGACCGGCAAGCGTCAGGAACATGCCGTTGTAGAAGATCGAACCGTAGTCCGCCCCGACAGACCTGCCGAAAGCGCCCCAGAAGACAATGGTCGAGATGCCGAGAACGACGCCCGGAATGAGGATAGGCGTGATCAGCACCGTGTAGAGCGCCGCACGCAGGCGCGGTCCGAGCTCCGAGAGCGCAAGCGCTCCCGCCAGCCCGATCGGCACGGCAATGACCACCACACTGATGGCGATCACCAAGCTGTTGGCCAGCCCGCTCATAAGACGGTCATTGGCGAAGAGGACACCAAACCAATCCGTCGTGAAGCATTCCCATGGCGTGATCCGCGGGAAAGAGGACGAATTGAACGCCGTGATCACCATGATGATCAACGGCCCGAACAGGAAGGTGAAGAAAAGCAGGGAGAAGCCTGCCGCGACCACGCCGCCGCCTGTGCCCCGGTTCATCGGCCGATCTCCCCGATGGAGACCTTGAAGATCCGCATCAGCATCATGACGAAGGAAATGCAGACAATCAGCAGGATCACCGCATAGGCCGAACCGCGTTGCCAGTTGGCGCTCTCGTTGAACCACTGGTAGATGAGCTGGGTGAACCAGAGATTGGAAGGACCGCCGAGAATCTGGGGTGCTGCAAGCGCACCTGCCGTCAGCATGAACACCATGGTTGCCCCGGAGGCGATGCCCGGCTTGGCAACCGGCAGCACCACCCGCCAATGCACCCGCCACCAGCTTGCGCCCATGTCCCGTGCCGCTTCGATCTGGTTGCGGTCGAGCGCCTCGACGGCATTGAAGATTGGGAACACCATCAGAAGGATGTAGGCGTAGGTCAGCCCGGAATAGAGCGCCACGTCAGCCCGGATGAAATCGACGGGCTGATCCCACAGCCCCACCGACATGCCGATGCCGTTGATGAGGCCCGTTGAGCCGAACAGGACACGGAAGGCGAAGGCACGCAGGATCTCGTTGACCCAGAAAGGCACGATCAGACCGATGACCATCATCCGCGCCGCGACGCCAGTGGCCGAATGAGCGAGAATGAAGGCGATCGGGTAGCAAAGCAGAATGTCGATACAGGTGACGAACACCGCCGCGATCAGGGTCTTGAACAGGATACCGATATCGAGCGTGTTGACCGTGCCGTCGTTGCCTTGGAAAAAATATGAATAGTTTTCAAGAGTATAGACATCTTGCGGTCCACCGACATCAGCTGCCGGCAGGTTGAACCGGAAGGAATAGTCAAGCATTGCCACCTGCGGCAGCGTGATCAGGCAGATGACCCAGAACAGGACCGCCACGGCGACGAACGATGCAGCGCCAAGACCATGCTTGCCGGAAATTTCCCTGAATACATTTTGAAGCGCTTTCATCCTCACGCTCCCGCAAGTGCGCCATGCGGCAGGACGATTGCCTGCTCAGGCGTGAAGCCGAGCGATACAGCACCACCGGAGAGATTGTCCGGCGCTCCGCCAAGGTTGACCCGGGTGAGCCGAAGCTGGACACCGTTCGCTTCCAGGAACATCTGCCGCGAATTGCCTTCGAACTCTTCTTTCACCCAATTTGCTGTCAGGCTGTTGGGGGCACCATCGCCAAGGCTCAGTTGCTCAGGCCGAATGAACAGGATGCAGTCTTCGCCCGCCTTGTATTGGCGCCCACCTGCTGCCCTTCCCTGCAGGCGGCCGAGTGGCGTTTCAACTGAAACCAGCGCTTCCGACTGCTGGGCAACCTTGCCTTCGATGGCATTGGTCTCGCCCACGAATGAGGCGACAAACGAAGTCTTCGGCCGATTGTAGATGGTTTCAGGCGGGTCGACCTGCTCGATAACGCCAGAGTTCATGACCGCGACACGGTCTGACATCGTCAGGGCCTCACCCTGATCGTGGGTGATATAGATGAAGGTCAGCCCGACGCGCTGCTGGATAGCACGCAATTCGGTGCGCATGTGGTGGCGCAGTTTCAGATCGAGCGCGGACAGCGGCTCATCAAGAAGCAGAATATCCGGCTCGACCGCCAGCGCACGGGCAATCGCCACGCGTTGTCTCTGACCGCCGGAAAGTTCGTGCACCTTTTTGTCGCCGACACCGGGAAGCGCGATCATGTCCAGAAGTTCGTCTGCCCGCTTGCGCCGGTCCTTGCGGCCGATGCCCCGGACCTCCAGCGGAAAAGCGATGTTGTCGGCGACGCTCATCAGTGGAAAGAGAGCAAGGTTCTGGAAGATCAGCGCCGTCGGGCGCTTGTTCGGGCCGATGCCCTTCATGTCCTGCCCGCCGATCAGCACCCGACCTTCGGACGGATCGGAGAAGCCGGAAATACACCGCAGCAAGGTGGTCTTGCCACAGCCGGACGGCCCCAGGAAGGAGAAGAACTCGCCGCCCTTGATGACGAGATGTGCATTGTCGACCGCGGTATAGGCCCCAAAACGAATGGAAACGTGATCCAGAACAATATCTTTTGTGGCCATGGCGCTCTCAGAAGGACGGCGGGAAAGGGAGACGGAAAAAGGGCGGCCTGGCGCCGGACGCATTGCGCCCGGCACCCGCCATAGAGAAAGCCGGAGAGGCCTTAAGCGGACAGGAACTTGTTGGTGTATTCGGTCCGCTTTTCCGAGTACCAGGGGGCTTCCGCCGGCCAGGCGTTCAGGTTGTCCAGCGCTTCACCCGGATAAGCATCGGCAAAGTTCTTGGCATAGATTTCGCCACCAAATTCGGCCGCGCCGATTACCGGTGAATTGTAGCCGTGGGTCTTGATGGCTTCGCCGGCGAGCTTGGCGTCATAAGCCGTCTCGATGAAGGCGTAGATCTGGTCGATGTTCTTCGCCCCCGTCGGCATGGCAAGCCCATCGACCCAGGCCATCGCACCTTCCTTCGGCGCCCGGTACATGACCGGCTCACCAGCCGTTTTCAGGGCAAGCGGAGGTCCATCCCAGGTCTGACCGACGATCACGCCTTCGTTCAGGAGACCGTTCTTCTGGGTATCCGCATCGTTCCAGATCAGCTTGATGTTCGGCTTCTTGGCGATGGCGGCCTCAACGACCTTGGTCCAGACCTCGTCCATCTTTTCCGGGCTCTCGTAAGCAGCCCACATGGAACCCGGCTCCAGTTCGCCGCGACCTTCAAGGCCGAGACCGAGGCCAAGCAGCATGGAATGTCCACGGCCCATTGTCTTGCCGGCATTGGCTTCATCCCAGACATCGTAATAGCTCGGGAATTCGCCGCCCGGAACGAAGGCGTCCGTCCGCCAGGCAATGCCTTCCGTGCCCCAGATATGCGGTAGCCAGAAGACGCCTTTGCCGTCGAAGTTCCAGTGGGTTTCGCCAAGCGCCATTGAGGGGTTGACCTTGTCGAGCGCGACCTTCGACATGTCGAACGGCTGCAACAGGCCAAGTTCTGCCCACAGCAGGTTGCGGTTCACGGTCGGTGAAACGATGTCGAAGCCTTCGCCGTTGGTGGCCTTCAACTTGTTGATGATCTCTTCATTGGAGCCGATGCCGGTGAAGTTGATCTTGATGCCGGTCTTGTCCGTGAAGCCGTTGACGAAGCTTTCCGGCAGATAGTCCGACCACATCATGATGTTGATTTCACCGGACGAGGCCAGCACGCTGGAGCTGACGATTGCCGGCATGGACAGCCCTGCGCCTGCCGCGGCTGCGGTTTTCAGGAAATCGCGCCGCGTTGCGGATGCTCCCTTTTTAAAACTGATCATGACTTCCCCTTCACTGTTGGTCTCACCAAACTGTTCCTCGTTCTGGCGCGTTACAGGCCGCATTTTTTTGGAAAGGGTCGCATTGCCCGGACGATCCTGCGCCGCGTTGCAAGAAAGGATATTGCGGTGCAATATTCACCCTTAGAGCCAGAGAGTGAAAACTATGGAGCCAGAGGAATTGCCGGGCTTTGCAGGTTCGGGAAACAGCTTCAAACTGCCGCCTTCGGGCCAACCGAATTCAGGGACGACCAAAAAGTTCAAATGCTTGCGACCTATTTCGACACGCCCTTCGATCCGGGCAGACGATTGCAGCACCAGATTCAGGAACGGCTGATCGAGGCCATTCTGGACGGCGTATGGCCCCTGCACGAACCGCTGCCGGCAACCCGTGTCTTTTCCAGCGAGATAAAGGTTTCCAGAAACACGGTCGCCATCGTCTATGAGAGACTGGTTGAGGACGGTTATCTGAAGTCGGTCAGCCGGCGCGGGTATTTCATCAACGAACGGCACATCCGCGAGCAGCTCAACATCCGGGTGGATGATCACGCCAAGGACATCCTGCCCACTGCGGAGCACCCCTTCAATCCGCAAGCCTTTCTGACCTACAGCTACGCGGCCCAGGAAAACATTTCAAAACCAGCCGACTGGCAGTCCTATCCCTACCCTTTCATCTATGGCCAGCTTGCTCCGGACAAGACATCCGTCGCGCGCTGGCGTGATTGTGTCCGGTTGGCAGGCACTGCCCAGCACGCCCCGACCTGGATCGGCGATCTGGTCGATCAGGACGACCCGATGCTGGTCAACCAGATCATCCGCCGGATGCTGCCGCAACGGGGCTTCCGGGCAGAGCCGGACGAGATTCTGGTAACCGTCGGCGCCCAGAATGCCCTCTTCCTGGTGGCACAGCTCTTTTGCCGGCCCGGGGTCAGGACGGACATGGAAGAGCCCGGCTATGTGGACACCCGCAACATCTTCCAATCCTTTGGGGCAGAGCTGAAGTATCACCCGGTCGATTCAAACGGCATGCGGGTTGGAGACGAGCTGAAGGGGGCACGACTTGTTTACGTGACACCTGGCCATCAGTCCCCAACCAATGTCACCATGTCGATGGAGCGGCGTCTGCGGTTGCTGGCCCATGCTGAAACACATGATTTCGTCGTCCTGGAAGACGATTATGAGCATGAGCTGAATTTCATCGGCGCACAGAAACCGTCCTTGCGCAGTTTCGACCGTACCGGACGTGTCATCCACGTTGCCAGTCTTTCCAAGGCCCTGTTTCCGGGATTGCGGCTCGGTTTCATCGCGGCAGACAGGCGCATTATCAGAGAGCTTCGGGCACTCAGACGCTTGATGTATCGGCACCCCTCAGCACTCGACCAGCGGGCGATGGCAATCTTTCTGTCCGAGGGCCATTATGATTCCCATATCCGACGTCAGCGAAAGGTGCTGTCGCAGAAATGGAAGAAGATCTTCAGGCTCATCGAAACGCATCTGCCGACCTGTCAGGCAACGGTCACGACGGGTGGGTCAGGCGTGTGGATCAGGCTACCGGAGAGTATCCGCGCTGCGGAACTGCAATCGAGAGCCGCGCGGCAAGGTCTGCTGATAGAGGCAGGAGACGACCGGTATTTCTCCCCGAATAGTCCTCGAAACCGGATCCGCCTGGGCTTCGGTGCAATTGCTGAAGAAAAGATGGAGCCGGGCATCAAGCTGCTCGGACAACTTCTGGCGGACAGCAGGTAGCGATCCCGGCTCATAGCCGGGATACCCCGTGACTGGCAGCTTACAGCTCTGCCTTGCCCAAGACCTTCTGGAGGACATCGATCATCATCGAGAGATCTTCTTCCGATGTAGTGAGTGCCGGGGCGAAGATCAGCGCATCGCCGGTTGCTTTCACATGCAGGCCTTCGTCGAACAGCTTCCGCTGCACCAGAGATCCCTTTGCTCCCGGCGTTTCGCCCGGTGTCAGCTGAATACCGGACATCATGCCATGACCACGCAAATCGTGGACATGAGGCAGATTGCGAAGGCTGAAAACGCCATCGAGGAATGTTGACGAGAGGCTTGCCGCCCGCTCGAAAAGACCTTCGGTCCTGTAGATGCCAAGTGTTGCCAAAGCTGCGGCGCAGGCAACCGGATGGGCGGAGTAGGTATAACCGTGCATCAGTTCCGGCCGATCTGCGGTGATGGAATCAATGACGGCCTTCTGGATTTCTGTCTTCACCGCGACAGCGCTCATGGGGATCGCGCCGTTGGTAATCGCCTTCGCCATCGTCATGACATCCGGTGTGACACCGAATTCCTGGGCCGCGAAGGCTGAACCCGTCCGGCCAAAACCGGTGATGACTTCGTCAAACACGAGCAGAATGCCGTATTTATCGGCGATCTCGCGCAGCTTCTGCAAATACCCGACGGGAGGCACGATAGTGCCGATAGAACCGGCAATCGGCTCGACAAAGACCGCGGCAATGGTCTCGCCGCCATAGGTCTTGCAGATCTCTTCCAGATCTTCGGCAATCCACGCTCCGTCTTGCGGTTGCCCCCTCGTGAAGCGTTGATCCTCGTTCCAGGTGTGGCGCATGTGAACGACGTCGCAGGTAACGCCGGAAAAGTCTCGCCGGTTGTTGACCATGCCCGCCAGCGATGTGCCGCCAAGGTTGACCCCGTGATAGGCCCAGGCGCGCGAAACAAAACGGGTGCGCTGAGGCTCGCCTTTGGCCTTGTGATAGGCAAGGCAGATCTTGATGGCGGAATCGACGGCTTCAGACCCGGAAGACCCGAAAAAGATGCGGTCGAGACCTTCCGGCAGAATTCCGCTGAGCTCCTCGGCAAGTTCGAAGGAAATCGGCGCCGCGCGCTGGAAGTGCGGGGAATAATCCAGAACCTGAAGCTGCTTGTAGACGGCTTCGGCAATTTCCTTGCGGCCATGCCCCGCTGCACAGGTGAACAGGCCTGAAGATCCGTCCAGGATTTCCCGCCCCTCAGGCGTCCAATACCGCACGCCCTCTGCCCGCGCGAACATCTGCGGTTCCTTGTGGAAGAGACGGTTGTTGGTGAACGGAAGCCAGTGGTGATCCATGTTGATCGGCATCTGGGTCATGGCGCAGGGTCCTTCAGATCGGAGCATTCCCATCACTCCTAGGACCAGTCGCAAACCCGCCGTAGAGCCAGCGCTTGAATTCATAGGAGCCAGAGGTCCAAAGCCCGCTTTTGGCGTTGTGCTGGCGAGGCAGCTGCCTATGGTCCGGTCAAGCGACTGTTTCAGATACTTCGGAAAGGCAGGCTCATGAGCGGTACAATCCTCATTACCGGAACGACCTCCGGCTTCGGTCAGGCGATGGCCCGGCTGTTCGTGCAAAACGGATGGAAGGTTATCGGCACCGGCCGGCGCGCGGATCGGCTGGAAAAGCTGAAGACGGATCTCGGCGAGGCATTTCACGCGCTTGTCTTCAATATCATGGACGAAGCTGCAACAACTGCGGCCCTCGCCGGCCTGCCGGAGGACTTTCAGGAGATCGACATCCTCGTCAACAATGCCGGCCTTGCCCTCGGCACGGCTTCGGCACCGGCGACGAAACTCTCCGACTGGAAGACCATGATCGATACCAACATCACCGGTCTCGTCACCATCACCGACCAGCTTCTGCCGAAACTGATCGAGCGTAAGGGCATGGTCGTGAACATCTCCTCCATTGCTGCCAACTGGCCCTATCCGGGCGGAAACGTCTATGCGGGAACCAAGGCGTTCCTGCGCCAGTTCTCGCTTGGCCTGCGGTCGGATCTTCACGGCAAGGGAGTTCGGGTTACCTCCATCGAACCGGGCCTATGCGAAAGCGAATTCACGCTGGTGCGTACCGGTGGCAACCAGGAAAGCTACGATGCTCTATATGGCGGCGCCAACGCGATCCAGCCGGAAGATATCGCCAGCACTGTCTATTGGGTCGCGACACAGCCTCCGCATCTCAATATCAACTCACTGGAACTGATGCCCGTCAGCCAGTCCTGGGCCGGCTGGCAGATCGCCAGAGAGGGCTAAGGTGAACCTGTGGCGGCGCTGTTCGTCCACGGACAAAGCGAATTTCTATCAATCTATCCACACGCGCCTTGTCATCCCTGCGAAGGCAGGGATCTAGTAATCGCTTGAAGTCGCCTCTGCCCCTCGCCAGCTACATAGGATACTGGATCCCGCTCTTGACGCTGACGCGACAAACCGGGACGACACGCAGGAGATGCCGCGCGTCCCTTCCTCAAAAACGTCAACGGCCGAACGCGTCTCCGCGTCCGGCCGTGACTGTTCATACAAGATCCCGAACGATCAGGCCTTGGTCACCTTCTGGGTCTGGCTGCCCAGCTTGTCGATGCCAAGCGTCATGACCTCGCCGCCCTTCAGGTAGACCGGCGGCTTCTGCCCCATGCCAACACCCGGGGGCGTGCCGGTGGAGATGACGTCGCCAGGCTGCAGGCTCATGAAGCGGCTGAGATAGGAGATCAGGAACGGTACCCGGTAGACCATCGTCTTGGTGGAGCCGTTCTGGTAGCGCTTGCCGTCCACTTCCAGCCACATGCCGAGATCGTCGAAGTCGCCGACTTCATCCGGCGTTACCAGCCAGGGGCCGATCGGGCCGAAGGTATCGCAACCCTTGCCCTTGTCCCAGGTGCCGGACCGTTCGATCTGGAATTCGCGTTCGGAGACATCGTTGATCACGCAGAAACCGGCGACATGGCTCATCGCATCGGGTTCCTCGATATAGGCACCGCCCTTGCCGATCACGACGCCGAGTTCGACTTCCCAGTCGGTTTTCTGCGAGCCGCGCGGGATCTTGACGTCGTCGTCCGGACCGACAATGGCCGAGGTCCACTTGTTGAAGACCACCGGTTCCGGCGGCACATCCATGCCGGATTCGGCAGCGTGGTCGGCATAGTTGAGGCCGATACAGATGAACTTGCCGATATTGCCGACGCAAGGCCCGACGCGCAGATCCTGCTGCGGAGCGCCCTCCACCAGTGGCAGCGAAGCGAAGTCGAGCCCCTGCAGGCGTTGAATGCTGTCAGGCAGGAGAGCATCGCCGGCGATATCCGCGACAACGGAAGAAAGATCACGAACGCGGTTGTCGGCATCGAGAACACCGGGTTTTTCCTGTCCCGGAGCGCCAAATCTCAGCAATTTCATAAAGGATCGTCCTTGAGTGGTTGGAGCCCGGCTGCGCGTGCAACCGGGCTCGATGGGGTTGGTTACGACAAAATCGATCAGTCGTACAAGACAGCAGCGATCTTCGGATCGTCAATGTTGGATTTGTCGTAGTAGTAGAAGCCGGTGTCGATATGTGCCGGAACTTCCTTGCCCTGCGATGCTTCGAGGGCTGCTTTCACGGTCTCGTAGCCGATGCCGACCGGGTTCTGGGTGATCGCACCGGCCATGACGCCGTTGCGGATCGCATCCTTCTGGGCCTTGCCACTGTCGTAGCCGATGATGACCACGTCGGACTTGCCCATTTCAGAGACTCCGTTGACCACACCAAGGGCAGACCCTTCGTTGGCACCGAAGATGCCTTTCAGATCCGGATTGGCTGTCAGGATGGCCTTGGTGAGTTCTGTCGACTTCAGATGGTCACCGCCGCCATATTGAACGGTGACGACCTCGATATCCGGATGATTTGCCTTCATCTGGTTGACGAAACCGTCGACACGGTCGATGCCGGTCCGGCTGGTCTGGTCATGTGCCACCACGGCAACCTGGCCAGCTCCGCCGATCAGCTCTGCCATCTTGTCGGCAGCCAGTGCTGCAGCAGCAATGTTGTCGGTCGACGCTGTCGACACCGGAATATCGCTGTCGACACCACTGTCGAACGCGATGACCGGGATTCCCTTTTCCTGAGCCTGCTTCAGAAGCGGAATGGCAGCCTGACTGTCGAGAGCGGCAAAGCCGATTGCCGTCGGGTTCTTGGCAAGGGCAGCGGCCAGCATGTCGATCTGGCGGTCGACCATGGTCTCGTTGTCCGGGCCTTCAAAGGTGATGGTGACACCCAGCTCCGAGGCGGCCTGATCGGCTCCAGCCTTCACGGCCTGCCAGAACTGGTGCTGGAAACCCTTGGAGATGAGCGGAATGTAGGTTTCCTGGGCGAAGGCAAAGTTCCCGGAAAGCATCAGGGCAGCGGCACTTGCAGCTCCGATAAGAGTACGTCTGTTCAGCATATTCCTCTCCTGTGGTTGGGTTGGACGGAAGGTCCGGTACCGGGGTGTGACCACCCTCTTGTGTGTTGATGAAACTCAGGCTTTGCGCCTGCGCACCATGTCCGCGTAAACGGCCAGGATGATAATTGCGCCGGTCACCACCGTCTGCCACTCCTGGGCGACGGACAGGACCCGCAAACCGTTGGTCAGGACGGCCATGATCAGGGCGCCGATCAGGGTCCCGAGAACCGTTCCGCGCCCACCGGAAAGCGACGTGCCACCAATGACGACGGCCGCGATGGCTTCCAGCTCGTAGCCGAGCCCCAGCGCCGGCTGGGCGGAGTTCAGGCGCGAGGCGATCAGGATGCCGGCGATGCCGCAGATGGAGCCAGCCAGGGCGTAGACCGACATCTTCCAGAAATCGGTGTTGACGCCGGACAGGCGGACCGCTTCTTCGTTGGAGCCCAGCGCGAACGTGTAGCGGCCAAGCACCGTGCGTCCGAGAATGTAGGACGCTGCCCCGGCCACCAGGAACAGGATCAGAACCCCGTTCGGGATCGGCAGTGCCGGGAAAATGTCGCCTATCAGCGAGCCACGGGAAATCAGGTCGAAGCCGGGCGTGTCGTTGAAATAGATCGGCCGGGTTCCGGAAATCACCAGCGACAGGCCTTTCAGGATCAGCATCATGCCGAGGGTCGCAATGAACGGCGGGATTTTCATCTTGGCGATGAAGGTGCCCGAACACAGGCCGCAGAGCGCACCGGTCGCGATGGCGGCAATCACACCGAGCGGCAACGGCATGCCGAGATTGGTCAGAACGACGCCTGCGATGACCGCGCAGAACGTCATCAAGGTTCCGACGGAAAGATCGATCCCGCCGGTGATGATCACCAGGGTTGCGGCAACAGCCAAGACGCCATTGACCGAGGTCGCCTGCAGGATCGCGATCATGTTGGAGGTTTGCATGAAGTTGGGTGAAGCGATCGAGAAACCGATCAGCAATAGAACCAGGCTGGCGAAGGCCAGCAGCTTCTGGTGCGCCCCTGTCTCGATCAGACGTGCAACGAGCGACGGCGAGGAGGACGGGTTGACGGCGGTCATTGCTGGTATCCTTCTGGCTGCATGGATGGCGCCCGAAGCGTCGCCAGATGCATGATGTCTTCCTGCGTGGTGGCTTCACCGCCCGGCAGGATGCCGGTGAGGCGACCTTCACACATGACGGCAATGCGATGGCTGAGACGCATGATCTCCGGCAATTCCGAGGAGATGACGATGATCGCCCTGCCCTCGTTGGCCAGTGCCTTCAGCAGTTTGTAGATTTCCGACTTGGCACCGACATCGATGCCGCGGGTCGGCTCGTCGAAGATCAGAATGTCGCAATCCCGGTACAGCCACTTGGCGATGACGACCTTCTGCTGGTTGCCACCGGAAAGCAGGCGGACTTCCTGCCGGTCGGACGGCGTGCGGATTTCCAGTTTGGCGATATAGTCCTGCGCCGTCTTGCGCATGGCATCGTCATTCAGGACGCCAAACCGGCTGGAAAAGCGATCGAGGCTGGCCAGCGCCACGTTGGTCCGAACATCCATGCCGGTGGCCAGACCGAAATGCTTGCGATCTTCCGAAAGGTAACCGATCCCCGCCTTCACGGCGTCGGAAGGTTTCGATATCGAACAGGGCTTGCCATGAACCCGGATCTCGCCGCTGTCGCGCGGATCAGCTCCAAAAATCGCCCGTGCCACTTCCGTTCGCCCGGCCCCCATCAAGCCGGCAAAGCCAAGGATCTCGCCTTTCTTGACGGAAAAGCTGACGTCGCGGATCTCCCGCCCTCTGTTCAATCCGCGTATGTCCAGCACCGTCTCGGCGTCGGACAGATCGGGGATCACGATGGCCTCGCTGGTCAGCTCCCGGCCCACCATCATGGAGATAATCTTGGAAACAGGCGTCTGCGCTGCATCAACGGTGCCGACATAGGAGCCGTCACGCATGACCGTCACCCGGTCGGCGATCTGTTTCAGCTCGTCCATCTTGTGGCTGATGTAGATGATGCCCACGCCATCGGCCTTCAGCCGGCGGATGATGGTGAAGAGTTCGGCGATTTCCGCATCATTCAGGGCGGCCGTCGGCTCGTCCATGATGAGGACGCGCGAACGGTAGGACAACGCCTTGGCGATCTCGACCATCTGCTGACGGGCGATGGTGAGTTCACCAACGATCGTCTTCGGGTTCATCTTCAGGTTCATCGACTTGAAGATCTCGAGCGCCCGGGCGTTGAGCGCCGCCTCGTCCAGACGGCCGAAACGCTTGCGCGGTTCCCGGCCGATAAAGATGTTCTGCGCGACCGTCAGATCATTCATCAGGCTGAGTTCCTGATGAATGATACCGATGCCCAGCGCCTGGGCGGCCCGTGGACCATCGATCTCCACGGCCTGACCGTTGACCAGCAGCTCGCCGCCGTCCCTGGGGTAAATTCCGGACAGGATCTTCATCAGCGTCGACTTGCCGGCGCCGTTTTCGCCCATCAGGGCATGCACTTCGCCGCTGTTCAGGTCGAAGCTGACATTCTTGAGGGCGTGCACGCCGGGGAAGCGTTTTTCGATCCCCGTCATCCTCACCAGATTTGTCATGCGCGATCCTCCCAAACCGCGACAGGGGCCACCGTCAGATGGTGACACCTCCATCGACCAGAAGTGCCTGCCCGGAAACGAACCGGCTTTCGTCGGACAACAGGTAGACGATCATCGGCGTCATATCGTCGACGGTTGCCAGACGGCCCATGGGCTGCCGGGCGATGAAATTCTTTTCCGCTTCCACCGGATCCGGTGCAGAAGCAATGCGGCCGCGCAAAGACGGAGTATCGACAGTGCCCGGGCATAGCGCGTTGCAGCGGATGCCTTCCTTGACGAAATCCGCTGCGACGCCCTTTGTGAGGCCAATCACGGCTGCCTTGGTGGCGCCGTAGGCCGTGCGCATCGGAAAGCCTTTGATGGACGATGCCATCGACGACATGTTCAGGATCGATGCCGTGCCGGTCGCCTTGGCGCGTTCGCGCATGCCCGGCAGGAAAGCTTGCGTCATCCGGTACATGGAGGTGACGTTCAGCTCGAAGCTGAAGGCCCAGTCATCTTCGGTGATATCGAGGACAGAGCCGTTGTGAACGAAGCCCGCACAGTTGAAGAGCCCATCGAGCGCCGGCAGTTTTTTTGCCAGATCGTCAACGGCTGCGCGATCACAGACATCCAGTTTGTGGATCTCGATACCGGGGCATTCGCCCGGGAGCGTCGACAGCGTTTCCTCGTTGATGTCCGCGGCGTAGACCTTTGCGCCTTCCCTGGCACAGGCAATCGCGCTTGCACGGCCGATACCCTGCCCGGCTGCCGTCACCAATATTGTTTTATCTTTCAAGCGCACTGATATCCTCCCGAAAGTCCGCGCATCGTCACAACTTCTGCCGGATGCGGCTACATCACCGCACCGATCTGCCACGGCACGAACTCCACTCCGCCGAAGCCGAGTTCCTCGCTCTTCGATTGTTTTCCGGAGGCAACGGCTATGATCATTTCGAAGATCTCCTCGCCCTTGGCTTCCAGGCTGACATTGTCGGAGATCACGTCACCGCAATTGATGTCCATGTCTTCCGACATCCGGCCATACATCTCGCTGTTGGTGGCGAGCTTGATGCAAGGGGTCGGCATGTAACCGGATACGGAGCCGCGTCCGGTCGTGAAGACGATTATATTGGCGCCTGAGGCGATCTGACCGGTCACCGAACATGGGTCAAAGCCTGGGCTGTCCATGAAGACGAACCCCTTCTTGTCGACGGGTTCGCCAAACTTGTAAACATCCACAAGGGGGGCAGAGCCTCCCTTGGCCGCTGCACCAAGAGACTTTTCCAGGATTGTAGTCAATCCGCCGCGCTTGTTGCCGGGCGACGGATTGTTGTCCATCTCGCCGCCATTGCGGGCAGTGTAGTCTTCCCACCAACGCACACGCTCGATCAGCTTCTTGCCGACATCGACGGAAACCGCCCGGCGGGTCAGAAGGTGCTCCGCGCCGTAGATCTCCGACGTTTCGGACAGGATCGTGGTACCGCCATGACGGACCAGAAGATCGGAGGCAATCCCGAGTGCCGGATTGGCAGTGATGCCGGAGTATCCGTCCGAGCCGCCGCACTGCATTCCGACGGTGATTTCGGAAATCGGCACCGGCGTGCGCTCAGCCCTGTTGGCAAGTTCGGCAAGCGCCCGCAACTCTTTCAGCCCGGCCTCGATGGTCTTGCGCGTGCCCCCTGTCTGCTGAATGGTCATGTAGCGCAGGTCGCCATCAGGGCGGATCTTGCGGTCACCGACGAGATCGGCAATCTGCATGACCTCGCAGCCAAGACCTATCAGCAGGATAGCTGCGAAATTCGGATGCTGGGCATAACCGGACAAGGTCCGGAACAGCGTTGCGTAACCTTCGTCCTTGCCGGACATGCCGCAGCCGGTTCCGTGAACGATTGGCACGATGCCATCCACATTCGGAAACTCGTCCAGCAGACCGGACTTCTCGGCAGCTTCCGCAATGAATTTTGCGACAGACCCCGAGCAGTTCACCGAGGTCAGAATGCCGATGTAATTGCGCGTGCCTGCTCGCCCCGTTTGCCGGCGGTAGCCGAGAAAGGTGCGCTCTTGCGTTGCGGGCTCAAGCGGGATCGAGGCTTCGGCGTGCTGATAGTCCTGGCTGTGATCGCCCATGCCAAGGTTATGAACATGGACATGCTCCCCCGGCTTGATGTCTGCCTTCGCCTGCCCGATGATTTGACCGTACCGAATGACGTTTTCGCCAGCGGAGATCGGCTTACGGGCAATCTTGTGGCCGCGCATGACCTGCCCGGGCAGCGGACAGTCAACATGGGCAACGCTTGCGCCGGCCGCAATATCCTGAAGGGCGATGACCACATTGTCATCGGCATTCAGAAGGATCGAATTGGCATGAGGCTGCAACACGTCTCTCTCCCCGCTACGGCCGCTTCGGTTGGTCCGCCTTGTCATTTCAAGATGACAAGACCCTTCTCAACCCGCTGACATCAATCAGCTTTTCACTCTTCTCCGAGCTCTCTCCATGGAGCATCGGCACGGCCGGTCTTTCTTCACGATTAGCTTGACAGGGTAACTGTGTCAACTAACATGTTAGCATTCAATCGAGTTGACAATGTCCCTGACCAACGAACAAGATTTTCCCGAGATCACCCTGCCCGACATTGGCAAACTGTCCGGCTCGCTGGCACAGCGTGTCTATGAGGCGCTGCGCTCGTCCATCCTGGCGATGGACCTGCCGCCGGGCACCCTTCTCAGGAAACAAGTCATCTGCGAGCAGCTTGGTGTCTCCCGCTCGCCGGTGACGGAAGCGATCACCCGGCTAGCAGGCGAAGGCCTTGTCGAAGTCATTCCCCAGTCCGGCTCCCGCGTGACCAAATTCTCCATGTCGGAAATCCGCGAGGGCGCCTTCCTGCGGGAAGCCATCGAACTGGCGGCGGTTTCCAAGGTGGCGGCGGAGCGCACCGAAGAGCAGTTGACGGAGTTGAACCGCAATTTGCGGCTACAGACTCTTTGCCTGGAAGATCACGACGAAACCGGCTTCTACCGGGAAGACGAGCGCATGCACGAGCTTATCTTCTCCTTCACCGGCTACCCGAAGCTCCACAACCTGTCTGCCACCGGTTGGATGCAGGTCAACCGGGCACGGCAATTGCTGTTGCCCATGCGCGGCAGAGCCTTTGAGGCCTATGACGAGCACCGGGTCATCGTGGAAGCAATCCGCGACCGCGATCCGGAACGGGCACGCCAGGCAATGCAAAAGCACCTGAGCGAACTTGTCACGCGCCTGGAACCGCTCGCGGAGACCAGGCCGGACCTGTTCGACTGAAAACCTGGCACTTGGCCCGACACCAGACCGCAGATCATGCGGCGTTCAAACTGATCCTGAGGAAACATCCAGAGGAAACACATGACCGCCTTGAAAACACAGCGGCTGAACGGCAGAACCGCAAGACCCATTGACCTGACGGAGATGGGTTTCGGCGGCGCGCCGCTCGGCAATCTCTACCGCAAGGTTTCGGAAGAAGATGCCCAGGCTGCCCTTCAGGCGGCCTATGACAACGGCATCCGCTACTTTGACACGGCGCCGCAATACGGCCTGGGCCGATCGGAAATGCGCTTTGCCACTGCCATCAAGCGTTTTGGCCGCGAGAACATTCAGCTTTCCACCAAGATCGGCCGCCTGCTGCTGGATTGCGAGCCGCACGAGGTGACCCCGGAAGCCTTTGTCGATGTGCCGCAAAAGCGGATCGTCTTCGACTACAGCTATGACGGCGTCATGCGCAGCTACGAGGCAAGCCGTCAGCGACTGGAGGCCGCCAACGCGGACATCCTTTTGGTGCATGACGTCTGCGCCTTTTCGCAAGGCTCTCAGGAAGCCAGCGATGCCCGCGTCCGCGAGCTTTTCGATCTTGGTGGCTACAAGGCGCTTACCGAGTTGAAAGAGGCCGGAGACGTTGCGGCCATCGGCGCAGGGGTAAACGAATGGCAGGTTTGCCAAAAGCTGCTCGGCCTTGCCGATTTCGACTGTTTCCTGCTTGCCGGCCGCTACACGCTTCTGGAACAGGACGCCCTTGAGAGCTTCCTGCCCGTTTGCGAGCAACGGGACGTCGGCATCATTCTGGGCGGGCCCTATAATTCCGGCATTCTGGCAACCGGGGCCGTTCCCGGTGCGAAATACAACTACGCCGATGCACCGCCGGAGATCCTTGAGCGCGTGCGCAAGATCGAGGATGTCTGCCGCAGCCATTCAGTGCCGCTGATCGCGGCCGCGCTGCAGTTCGTGCTTGGACACCCAAGTGTGAAGACCGTCATCCCCGGTGCAGTCAACGCGGCCGAGGTTGAAGCCAATATTGCTCTCTTGAAGACCGATATCCCTGCCGCACTCTGGTCAGACCTCAGGTCTGCTGGCCTGATCCGCCCCGATGCCCCCTTGCCGAGCGAGACCTCCCATGTTGCGTAACCTTCCCCCAATCCTGAGCCCTTCGCTGCTTTATGCCCTCAGAGCCATGGGGCACGGCGACGAGATCGCCATTGTCGACGCCAATTTCCCGGCGGAAAGCTCCGGTCCCGATTGTGTTCGCCTCGATGGCATATCGGCAACAGACACGCTGAAGGCGATCGTGTCGGTTATGCCGCTCGACACGTTCGTCGCCGCCCCCGCCCGGACTATGCAGGTGGTCGGTGATCCGGACGCGGTGCCGGAGATTGTCGCCGAGTTCCAGACCATCATCGATGACACCGCCGACAAGCCGGCCAGGATATCAACGCTGGAACGCCACGCCTTTTATGAAGCGGCCAGCCATGCCTTTGCCGTGGTCCAGACAGGCGAGAACCGCCTCTACGGCAACATCATTCTGACCAAAGGCATTATCGAGCCATGACCTACAGACATCACGTGCCATCCAGCCCCTGCCTTTAGCTTCAGGCGCATTTAGACTCGCCGCCCCGGTGTCAATCCATTCACCTTCTCGATAATCGACGCGGCGTCGATACCGAAATGGCGGTAGAGATCGCCAATCGTACCGGTCTGGCCGAAATGTTCGACACCGAGCGGGATGGTCTGGTGGCCGGCGACGCCGCCAAGCCAGGCGAGCGTTGCCGGGTGGCCGTCAATCACGGTGATCACTTTGCAATGACCGGGCAGATCGCCCAGCAGTTGCTCGATATGGGACCTTGCAGCCGCATTGCCACGAGACCTTGCTCTTTGCGCCGCTGTCCAGCCCGCGTTGAGGCGGTCGGCGGACGTAACGGCAAGAACGCCGACATCCCGCCGGTTACCGGCGAGTTCTCCCGCCGCCTTGATGGCTTCGGGCGCAACGACGCCCTGATAGGCGATCACAACTTCGCAGTTGGGGCCGGGTTTGCGAAGCCAGTAGGCACCGTCAATGGCGCCCTGGCGGAAGGCATCGTCGGCCCGTTTGACGGGCTGTTCGATCGGGTTGGTCGACAGGCGCAGATAGACGGAGCCGCCGGTCTCGTCGCGCAGCCAGGTGCGTTCGTCCGGATCGCCCTCACCGTCGCGTTGCAGGTAATCGAAGGCCCATTCCATGATCACGGCCAGTTCGTCGGCAAAGGCGGGTTCGAAAGCGGCCAGTCCGTCCTGGCTCATGCCGATCAGCGGTGTGCCGATGGACTGGTGTGCACCGCCTTCCGGGGACAGGGTCACACCGGACGGCGTACCGACAATCATGAAGCGGGCATCCTGATAGCAGGCATAGTTGAGCGCATCGAGCCCCCGGCAAACAAAGGGATCATAGACTGTGCCGATGGGGATCAACCTTTCGCCAAAAAGCGAATGAGAAAGACCGGCAGCCCCCAGTAGCAGGAACAGATTCATCTCGGCGATGCCGAGTTCGATATGCTGGCCTTCCGGCGTGAACTCCCACTTCGCAGTCGAGGGAATCCTGTGCTCGATGAAGGCATCCGCCATGGCCTTGCGGGCGAAAAGCTTGCGCCGGTTGACCCAGGGACCAAGGTTGGTGGTGCCAGTGACATCCGGTGAGGTCGTAACGATACGCTCGGCCAGTTTGCTGTCGCCCTTGGAGAGATCATCCAGCACCTTGCCGAAGGCCATCTGGGTGGAAATATCCCGGTCGGAGGCAAGCTCGATGGCAGGTACGGCGATCTTGTCGTCAGAGAAACGGCGGGTGCCTTTGGCAAAGAACGGCACCTGATCCAGAAACGCCTTCAGCGCTCCAACGTCCGGCACTGTCGCGAAGGGCTCCCATTCCTCGCCTTCCGCAACGCCCATGTGTTTCTGCCATTCGGCCATCTGGGTCTTGTTCATCAGGCCGCCGTGATTGTCCTTGTGGCCGGCAATCGGCGTGCCCCACCCCTTGATGGTATAGGCAAGGAAGCAGGTCGGCTTGTCGTGATCGATGGCGGCGAAGGCTTCCGCCATGGTCTCGGTGCAATTGCCGCCGAGATTTTCCATGAGATCTGCCAGTTCATCATCCGAGCGACGGTCGATCAGCGCGGTGACATCGCCCTGATCACCCAAGTCGTCCATCAGGCGTTTGCGCCAGACGGCTCCACCCATGAAGGTGAGCGCGGAATAATCCTGGTTGGAGCAATCGTCGATCCACTGGCGCAGCTTGTCGCCGCCGGGTTCGGCAAAGGCCGCGCGCTGCAAGACCCCGTATTTGACCCGGACCACCTGCCAGCCGAAGGCATCGAAGATTTTCTCGACCCGGTCAAAGAGCCCCTCACGAACGATCCCGTCGAGCGACTGGCGGTTATAATCGATGATCCACCAGCAGTTTCTGAGATCGTTCTTCCAGCCCTCCTGAAGGGCTTCATACACATTGCCTTCGTCGAGTTCAGCATCGCCGACCAGAGCGATCATGCGGCCGAGCGGCTTTTCGCCCGACCAGCTCTTGGCAGCGATATAGTCCTGTACCAGCGACGCGAAGGAGGTAATCGCAACACCGAGCCCAACCGAACCGGTGGAGAAATCGACATCATCGATGTCCTTGGTACGCGAAGGATAGGACTGAACGCCTCCGTAACCGCGGAAGTTTTCCATCTTTTCGCGCGTTTGATTGCTCATCAGGTACTGGATCGCATGGAAGATCGGCGAGGCATGCGGCTTGACCGCCACCCGATCTTCCGGCCGGAGAACAGAGAAGTAGAGCGCTGTCATGATCGAAACCATGGAAGCCGAACTTGCCTGATGCCCGCCGATCTTGATGCCATCCACCTTCGGACGCACGTGGTTGGCATGATGGATCATCCAGTGCGACAGCCACAACAGGCGCTGTTCGATGGTCTTCAGGTGTTCGGTGCTCATGGAGGCGTTCCCGTTAAGTGCGTACTTGCCGTTACTCTAGCTTCGGGCAAGAACCGGTTTCTTGCTATTTCCTAATCTTTTCGGCTAAGTCTTGGAGAGTTTCACCAAGAATGAGGCCTTCCTTGGCGATTTTCGACACGCTCGACACATTTGATATCCAGATCCTGCGGGAGCTGCGCCAGAACGGCAGAATTTCAATTCAGGATCTTTCCGAACGCATCGGCCTGAGTGCGACACCTGCAGCCCGCCGCCTGAGGCACCTGGAAGACCGCGGCATCGTGACAGGATATTGCGCGCTGATCGACGAGGTGAAGCTCGGCTACGAGGTTTCGGTCTTCGTGTCCGTTCAGCTCGACAAGCAGATCGACGTCACCCTGGACCAGTTCGAAGCCGCCATTCAGGCGTTTCCGGAAGTCGTCGACTGCTGGCTGATGACCGGCAACCGGGACTATCTCCTGCGCGTGGCAACCACCGGGCTCGCCGCCTTCGAAACCTTCCTGACCGGAAAGCTGACCAAGGTGCCCGGTGTCGCCAACATCGAAAGCTCCATTCCGCTGCGGCGTGTGAAATCCGGCGTGGCACGGACGCCCTGATTTAGGCTGTCCACCACGTTCCCCGACTCTCATTTCCACCGCTCCCTCATCCCGAGGAGCGCGTTCGCGCGCGTCTCGAAGGATGGGCCACTTGCTCCGGAATGTGGGGCCCATCCTTCGAGACAGCGCTTCGCGCTTCCTCAGGATGAGGTTGAGAGGAGGAGAGGATCTAGTGGTCTTTGGCAAGACTTGGGCGTTGACTGAGCTCAGGCCGCCGCCGCAACAGGTACCTGCGGCATGGCCTGTGCCATGTCTTCCAGGATGTCGTCGAGGTCTTCCAGGCCCACGGACAGGCGCACGAGGCCGTCGCTGATGCCGTGGGCGGCGCGCTCTTCCGGGGTGTAGGTGGAATGGGTCATGGACGCAGGGTGCTGGATCAGCGTCTCGGCATCGCCCAGGGATACGGCTCGCTGGATCATCTTCAGGCCATTCATCATGGAAATACCAGCTTCCAGTCCACCCTTCAGTTCAAAGGCAATCATGCCGCCCGGCTGGCTCATCTGCCTGTTCGCCAGTTCGTGCTGTTCGAAGCTTTCAAGTCCCGGGAAGTAGACCTTTGAGACCGCCGGATGGTCTTGCAGCCATTCGGCGACTTTCTGCGCGGACGCACAGTGCCTGTCCATGCGCAGGGCAAGCGTCTTCAAACCGCGCAGGATCAGCATGGCGCTGAACGGAGCCATCACCGCACCGGTCATGTCCTTCATGCCGACGAGGCGGATCTCCTGGATCTGGTCGGCCCGTCCGGCAACCAGACCGGCCACAACGTCACCATGACCACCCAGATACTTGGTGGCCGAATGCAGAACGAGGTCGGCGCCAAGTTCGATCGGGCGGGTGAGATAAGGCGTGGCATAGGTGTTGTCGACGATTACCGTCGCGCCGGCCTCATGGGCGATTTCCGAAACGTGGCTGATGTCGACAAGGCGCATGTTCGGGTTGGCCGGGGTCTCGAAATAGACAACCCGGGTCTTGTCGGAAATGACGGTGCGCAGGTTTTCCGGATCGGTCAGGTCAACATGGGTGATCTTGATGCCGAACTTGGTCAGGCCATAGCGCATATAGGCAAAGGTGCAGCCGTAAAGGGTTTCGTCGACGATGATCTCGTCCCCCGGTGCTACGAGCGTCCAAAGGGTCGCGGTGATCGCGCCCATGCCGGAAGAAAGCGCGAGACCGGCTTCCGCTCCTTCCAGATCCGCAATGCGGCGTTCCAGAAGATCCAGCGTCGGATTGGAAATGCGGCTGTAGATATGCCCTGCCCGCTCGCCCGCGAACATCTCACCGCCGGCTTCCGCCGTCTCGAACACGAAGGTGGAGGTCAGATGCAGCGGTGGCGTCAGAGATCCCTCGTTTTCAAGTGGATTGTAAGCGAGGTGGATCGCACGGCTGGCAAAACCCTTGTAAGCACTCATGGCTGTCTCCCTGATTTCAGCCTGAGCAATATGATCTAATCATAAGGGTGATAGATTTCAAAATCTGTCAGTGTTAGCCTTCTGATTAGCATAATCTGCCAATCGAGCTTCAAATGGACAAGAAAGACAGACAGATCATCCGTGCGCTGCAGCGGGATGGCCGCATGACCAACCAGGACCTGGCGGAAGCGGTCAACCTGTCGCCCTCGCCCTGCTTGCGCCGGCTCCGGAACCTGGAAGCCTCCGGGGCAATCAAGGGGTTTTCGGTGGATGTGGATGCTGCCGCCTACGGCCTGCCGATCACCGTCTTCGTCCGCATCCGGTTGGAGCGACACAACGAGGAGGATGTGCGCCGGTTCGAAAGTCGGATGCAGACCATCGAGGAGGTTCTGGAATGCCACGTGCTGACCGGCGCGATGGATTATCAGCTGCGCGTGGTGGTGTCGGATCTTGAAGCCTATGAGACCTTCATCCGCAACCGCATTCATCCGATCGGCGGCATTGCGTCGATCGATACCAGTTTCGTTTATGGCACCGTGAAGAAGACGGCGGTGTTTCCACCGCTCGCCTGACCTGACGGCAATGTTGCTATTCCTGCCGGAATTTCACTGGCGGCGATTTCTCCGGCAACAGTCCGGACCGGAAACGCTGCAGCACCACCTGCAGAAGCAGACCCACCAGCAGCATGCGGATGAACGAACTGCGGGTCGCCCATTCCGGCGGCAGGCGGTTGGTGAAGATTTCCGTCACGGACCAAAGCGTCCAGATGGTCAAGGCGCCAAGGATGGCCCCCCTGTTGTTGCCGGAACCACCGGCCATCAGCATCACCCAGACAAGGAAAGTCACCAGCAGCGGATCGGTGGCCGTGGGCGACAGGAAGCGGAAATAATGAGCTGACAGGCCACCGGCGATCCCCATGATGGCGCAACCGATGACGAAGGTCTGGATCCTGAATTTCTCGACGTTCTTGCCGACGGCCGCCGCTGAAGCCTCGTTGTCGCGGATCGCACGCAGGCTGCGCCCCCACGGGCTGTCGTGCAGGCGCGAGGCTGCCAGATAGACCAGCAGCACCACGAACCAGACAAAGCCGAGAAACACGATGTCCCCCATGCGCCCGGTGGTGAGGTCCGCCAAAGGCCTTGGAATGCGGGACAGGCCCAGACTGCCGTTGGTGAGCCAGCTTTCGTTGACGATGACGAGCCGCAGGATCTCGGCGATCCCGATGGAGGCCATCGCCAGATAGTCGCTCTTGAGACGTACGCAGATCTTGGCCACCGCCCAGCCGGCAAGCCCGGCGAGTATCGCAGCCCCGATCAATCCAATCGGCACAGGCAGGCCAAAGCCTCCGAGATGCTTGGACGAGGCCGCGGTTGTCAGGATCGCCGAGGTATAGGCCCCAACACCGTAGAAACCGGCGATACCGGCGTTGAAGAGGCCGCCCATGCCCCATTGTACATTCAGGGCAAGGCACAGGATTGCGTAGATACCGCCCAGGATCAGAAGACTGACCGCATAGAAAAAGAGACCGGTGAGTTCCATCAGAGCAACCTCCCCTTGAAGAGACCCTGAGGCCGGAAGATGAGCAGGCCGATCATCAGGACGAAGGCAACCGCCGTTTTGTAGGACGGGGAGATGAGCGCATCGTCACCGATCCAGTGATAGGAAGAAAGTTCCTCGGCCAGGCCGATGATGAAACCACCTGCCATGGCCCCCATCGGCTTGCCGATCCCACCCAGAATGGCAGCGGCAAACATAGGCATCAGCAGGTTCCAGCCCAGATTGGGGTGAGCACTGGTGTTCAAAGCGGCAAAGGTTCCAGCGATCGCCGCCAGAGCCGCGCCGATGATCCACGTCCAGCGAATGACCTTGGCGGTATCCAGACCGGAAACTTCGGCCAGTTCCGGATCGTCGGCAACTGCCCGCATGGACCGGCCGGTTCTTGTGACGGTCAGGAAGTAGTGCAGAAGCACGGCAATGATCGCTGTCGAGATCACCGCCTGCAGATGCAGCACCGACACCCGAAAGGTATCGAACAGGACCAGCGGCGGTTTAACGCCTGTCGAAAACACCTGGTTTTGAGAACCCCAGACCAACTGAACGATCGAACGGAAGACCAGCGCAATGCCGAAGGACGAGATCACCGTGTAAATGGTCGGCAGCTCGCGCAGTGGCTTGTAGAAATAGCGGTCGACCAGCAGTGCCGAGACAATCGTGAGTGCCATGCCGAAGGGGATCAGCAGAAGCGGATTGACCGGGACGATGGCAGCCATGGCCAGCACACCGTAAGTGCCCAGGGTCATCAGATCGCCGTGTGCAAAATGGGCAAAGCGCAGGATGCCGAAGATCATGGAAATCCCGACAGCGCCAAGCGCGTAGATGCTGCCGATGGCCAGCGCCGGGAACAGATAGAAATTCACGAACTCGATCATGCAGCCGCTCCCCCGAGGAAGAGGCGACGCACGTCTTCATCCGCCAGCAGCTCCTTGCCGGTTCCGCTGGCATAGTTTCGCCCGTTCACCAGAATATGGCCGTGATCGGCAATCTGCAGAGCCTGGCGGGCATTCTGTTCCACCATCAATATCGTGATCCCGGTTTTGCGGATGTCGAGAAGCAGATCGAAGATCCGCTCCAGATAGGCAGGCGACAGACCGGCTGTCGGCTCGTCCAGCAGCACCAGCTTCGGGTCGCTCATCAAGGCGCGGCCCATGGCAACCATCTGCCGCTGTCCACCCGAAAGCTCGCCAGCAGGCTGTTTCAACTTGTCCCGCAGGTCGGGAAACAGGGAGAGCACACGTTCGCGCGTCGCCGCTTTATCCTTTGGTGGAGCTGCATAGGTTCCGACATCAAGGTTCTCGTCTACGGACATGGTCGCAAAGACGTTTTTCGTCTGAGGCACTGCCGATACACCGAGCGGAACAAGAGCGGACGTCTTGCAGCCTGCCAGTTCCTTCGCGCCAAGTTTGATCGACCCGGCGGAGACGGTGGTCAGTGCGAAGATGGTTTTGAGCAAGGTCGACTTGCCGGCGCCGTTCGGCCCGAGAATGACCGCGATCTCGCCAGGCTCAACGGTCAGCGAGACCTCTTCGATGATGGGCGGACCGCCATAGCCGGCGCTGACGTTTGTGACGGAAAGTCGCTCGGTCATAGCTGCGCCTCGTATTTTCCGCCGCCGAAATAGGCTTCGATCACACGTTCGTCGTTACGCACGTCTTCGACCGAACCTTCTGTCAGCAGCGTGCCCTGCGCCATGACCAGCACGTGGTCGCACAGCTTGGAAACGTAATCGAGGTCATGCTCGATGAGACAGAAGGTCAGGCCCCGCTCCCGGTTCAGCATCAGGATCTTGTCCGCCAGCTTGGACAGAAGCGTGCGGTTGATGCCGGCACCGATTTCGTCCAGCAGGATGATCTTCGGGTTGCGCATCAGGGCGCGGCCGAGTTCGACCAGCTTCTTCTGACCACCGGAAAGATTGCCTGCCTTCTCGTCGATGACATGGTCCAGTTCAAGCAGGCGGACAGTGTCCCGCGCGGTCTCATAGATTTCCTGCTCCTCGGCCTGGTAGTGGCCGCGGCGGAAGATCACGTTGAAGACATTCTCGCCTTCCGGCGCCGAGGCAGACGCCATCAGGTTTTCGAGAACCGAGAGATGCCCGAATTCGTGAGGTATCTGGAAGGTGCGTGCGAGGCCTGCCTTGGCCCGTTGATGGGGTTTGAGCGCAGTTATGTCCTTCCCGTCCAGAAGCACCCGGCCGGCACTGGGCCGGATTGCACCTGCAATGACGTTGAAGGCGGTTGTTTTTCCCGCACCGTTCGGCCCGATCAGGCCGGTGATGCGGCCTGCGCCGATCTTGAAGCTTGCATGGTCAATAGCCCGCAAACCACCAAAATCGACGCAGATTTTGTCCAGCTCAATCACGCTGTCGCCTTGTCGGCTTATTCGACAATTTCGACTTGCTTGTAGCCGTCGCCGTCCACGACGAACTTGCCGATGTAGCCACCGACATCGCCGTTTTCATCGAACTCCGCGGAGCCGCTGGCACCGTCATAGTCGATGTCCTTGCCTTCCTTGATCAGCGCAATCGCCTTTGCCCATTCACCCGGGCCGACTTTCTCGCCCGGAGCCATGGCGACTTCCTTTAGGGCTTCGGCAATCTTTGCGCGGTCAGTCGAACCGGCCTTTTCAACAGCCAGCAGGGCCAGGAAAGTTGCGTCATAGGTCTGGTCGACAAAAGCCTTGTCGGCACCTTCGCCAAATTCGGCGTTGAAGGCATCATGCAGAGACTGCTGGGCCGGGTTTTCAGCCGGAGACGTCGGTGAGGAGAAGAACGAGGTCTTCAGGGCATCTGCGCCAACGTTCTGGATCAGCAGTTCGTCACGAAGGCCATCCGTGCCGATGAATTTGGTGAAGAGGCCACCTTCAATGGCCTGACGGACGATCTTGCCGCCGCTGTCGCCGGCATAGGCGATCACAACCAGCGCCTCGGCATCACCCTTGGCCAGGCTTGCAAGTTCCGAACGGTAGGAATCCTTCTTTTCTTCGTGCTTCGCCTCGGCGACGATTTCACCGCCGGCTTCAGTGTAGGCGTCGATGAATGTTTCCCCGATACCGACGCCATAGTCATTGTTGACGAAGGTGAGCGCGACTTTCTTGATGCCTTCGTCCATCACCATCTTGGCGAGAATCTCACCCTGATAGTTGTCTGAAGGCACAATGCGGAACACCAGGCCGTTGTCTTCCAGGAAGGTCATGGCCGGAGAGGTCGCGGTCGGCGAGATCTGCGGCACGCCCGCCGGAATGATTGCAGCTTCGGCAGCGGCAATGGTGGTGCCAGACATGAGCGAACCCATGATGATCGGCACGTTTTCCACGTTCACCAGCTTCTGGGCAGCGTCGACCGCGCCCTGGGCGGTGCCGGTGGTGTCACCGTAGACGGCAACTGCCGTGCCACCCAACAGACCGCCCTGCTCGTTCACCTGCTTGACCGCGAGATCGGCTGCATTTTGAAGCGGCGGAATGAAATTGGCGATCGGCCCCGTGATGTCCATCAGGATACCGATCTTGGTGTCGTCCGCCAGTGCGGCGGTGCCCGTGCCCAGCAACGCTGCTGCGGCCACAATTGTCGTCAATTTTCTCATGCTGTCATCCCCTCATGGCTTGACCTTGAACTCCTGCACAGCCTGTTCTTTCCTCCTCGACAGGCTTTGTCTTTTCAGTCGCGCAGGACCTCCGTTTCGAACCGGCCCGGCAGGCTGACTTCCAGCAGTTCCAGGTCGGCAGTTGCTTCCGCGTATCGCGTCGCCATGTTCGGCGGGATCACGAAGGCGTCTCCGGCAGACAGGCGGTAAGGATCTTTGCCTTCGCCCTCCAGGGTCATTTCGCCTGCCAGCACAAAGTTGAATAGAATATCGCAGTCATGACGCGTCCAGGGAGAGGCCTCCCCGACCGGACGAGCCACCATAACAGATGCCACGCCTCGGGTGTTGTCACAGATGGTGGTGTCGCGTGCCTCAAAACCCGGAATGCGGAACGGTTCAAAAACGCCGTCCTGTGCCAGGCTGTGCACGAATTTCTGTCCTTGCCACTCCCGATCCGGCCGCTCATGGGGCGTCGGCAGGGTCATCTCGTGGTCGATCTCGGTAATGTGCTCAGCAGGGACACCGATCTCGATTACCTCAATCCCTTCGGCTGCTTGCATTACGCGGTGACGGATTTCCGGCGGCTGGATGAAACAGTCACCGGCCCTCAGACGGCGCATGCCGCCCTGATCTTCATAAAGAACGTCGACCCAGCCGTGGACACAAAAGATCAGCTGAAACCCGACCTTGTGGAAGTGAACCATGTCCGGAACCGGTCCGTCCGGCACCCGGATATGCGAGGCGATCATGGCGCCGCCGAGCCGTGTCGGCACAAGATCCCGATAGGACATGCCCGCCCGGCCGATCACCCATGGGGCCTGGTCTGCCAGACGGCGCACCACGAAGGCGTGCTCGGTTTCAGGCATCACCAGCGGTGGATTGAGTTCATCGATTTCGACACGTGTCCCGCTCGGGGAGACCAGCAGGCGCTCGCCATCTGCAAATTCATCCGGATTTTCCGTCAGAATTCGCAACGTGCCTGGTGCTTCGCTTGCACCCTTTTCCACCCGCACGCGCAAGCCGTGACCGGAGAACACCGCAATTTCCGGGCTGTCGGCCGGATAGATCATGTCCAGCCGCATGTTCAGCTTCTTGGTGAAGAACGGCAGGTCCTTGGCAAGGTCCTGGGTCGGTAGTCTGACTTCCGCGCGGGTTTCCGTCATGTCCTGTCCATCGCTCCCTTTACCCCCGCTTCAGCCTGCCTGTGCAGAGGATGTTGTGTTCTGATTGCCGGCATCCTCATGTGCTGCGAGGTAGGCCGCCTCCCCTTCAAAAACGAACCGCAGGATCCGGTCGCTTGCGGCAACCGCGTCCCGGCGGCAGAAAGCCTGGTAAAGCTGGGTGTTACCGGCAACGATCAACGGATGGTTCGCCTGATGGGCGAAGGTCATCAGGCGCACGGCCTGCACCTGGGTCATGTAGCGCTGCAGCGCCTTGCGCAACGAAACATTCGGCACGGCGGCAATCCAGCTGTTGCGGAAAATCTCGCAGGCCCGATGCAAATGCTCGGTATCCCCCGCCGCCATAGCCGAACCCGCATCCTTGAGGATGTCGTCCAGTCCCTTCAACTCGTCTTCCGACAGGCTGAGCGCTGCCATGGCGGCTGCCCGCGGCTCAAGAAGACGTCGCAGATCGAAAATTTCCAGAATTTCCCGGTGGTCGAGACGCGGCAGCACAAAGCCCCGCGTTGTCGGTTCCAGATAGCCTTCATGGGCAAGACGCATCAGGGCATCACGAGCCGGCATGCGGGAAACGCCGAATTCGGCCGCCACGGCGGTGTCGACAAGGCGGATATCCTGACCAAGCTCTCCACGCTGGATGCGCCCCATGAGCAGGTCGTGGATCTGTCCGCTGGTGCTTTGTGCACCCGATGTGGAGGCGATTGATTTTCCTGCTGTCACCGGCAAGCCTCCCTTGTCACGAACCTCGCCACCGCGGCAAATTCGTATACAGAACAATTCAAGCCTAAACAGACACTCAGCCTATTCAACCCATTTTCAGGCATTTGAAAAGTCCTTTAAGCTTGAACTATCTCAAAAACTGTATACGAATATTCCAGTGAGGGTCAATAGCGTGTTTGAGACGGAAACGGATCTGTTTCAGCACCCCGATTGACCGAAGCAAACGACATTTCGGGGGACCGCATGACGACCAGGGAAGACGGCTACTTCCTCTATCATTCCATCGGCCAGTATCCCGGCAAGGAAGCCGGATTGAGCGCCGCGATGGCGGAGCTGGCCGCCGTCTGGAGTGCTCCGAACGATCAGCAGTGGCCCTATCTGCTCGGCAAGCGCGGAGAGTTCATCGATTACTGGCGCGCGATCATCGATGCACCCGCCGGGTCCGCCACGACCTGCGAGAACGTTACCCAGGGCGTCGACATGGTCATGCGGGCGCTGCCGGACGGCCTGCTGCGTGGCCGCAAGGTGCTGGTGGCCGCAGACTGTTTCCCTTCCAACCACTTTCTTCTCACCCGCCTGCAGGAACGGCTCGGCTTCGAGCTGGTAACCGTGCGGGCCCGTCAGGGCGCAAATTTCGTCGCTGACGAAGACATGATCGCCGAGTGGGACCGCGATGTCGCGCTCTGCCTGATCACCTGGGTCAGCTCCACAACCTCAAGACGCTCGGATCTGGAAACCCTCGTTGACCATGGCCGCTCGATGGGCAGCATCATCGGCGTGGACATCACACAGGCCGCAGGACTCCTGCCCTATTCGGTTGAGGCGCCGAACGTGGATTTTGTGGTCTCGACCAGTCTGAAATGGATGTGTGGCACGCCTGGAGCCGGCATCTTGTATGTCCACCCGGACCTGATCCGGGATTGCAGGCCGGAGCTGTGCGGCTGGTTCAGCCAGGACAACCCTTTCAATTGGGATATCGACGCCTTCGAATATGCCCCTGACATCCGCCGCTTCGACAACGGCACGCCGTCGATCATGCCTGCGGCCGCCTCCGTGCCCGCCCTCAAGTGGCATGCCAGCGCCGACAGGGTGTCCATCCTGCGCAGCAACCGGCACCTTTGCGGCATCCTGATCGATGGCGCGGATGACCTTGGCCTGAAGCTGCTCACACCGCGATCAGAAGAAGATCGTGGCGGCAGTCTCATGTTCGGACTTGCTTCGCCAGAACAAGCCGTGCAGGTGCTGAACCATCTGCGTGATGCCAGTTTTTCCGCAGATACCCGTGGCGCAACCCTCCGGCTCTCCCCCGGCATCCAGACGAGCGAAGACGCCACACGCGAAGTCGTGGAGGAACTGGGGAAGGCACTGGCAGGATGAGCCGGGAGGCCGTTTCGCCGGAGCCAGCACAAGCGGCCCATCCTTCGAGACGGCCTGACGGCCTCCTCAGGATGAGGGTGTGGGTGTAGCAGCCCGGAAAGTTGCCTCTCTGAATCGCAAACTTGCTCCAACCTCATCCTGAGGAAGCGCGGAACGCTGTCTCGACGGATGGGCTGCAAACTCGGCAAGAGCCGACGCAAATCCGGGCCCCACTCGCCTGCTCTCTTCGCCAGGAACGAGGCGAAGACTTGCCTTGAAGCCAGGATACTCTGGAAATGAGTAGCCCCCGGGTCCCGCTATGCTCGCCAGGAGGATAATCGAGGGGTATGTCCCGTCATTGAGTTCCGGGACACCCTTTCCTCAAACGAAGCTCTCAACCGTCTTCAGCGCCCCATCGAGATCCGTGCCCTTTTCATCCTTGAGGGCAGCTTCGCGCAGGCGGGCAACCCAATCAGGACCATCGTCCCGGTTTTCCACCATCCTTGCGCCGGCCAGCACCTTGTCGAATTTCGACAGGCCTCGTGCATGGGTGTCGGAATAGCCCTTGATAAGCCTGCGGCAGCGCAGGGTTTCCACGGCCATGGCATAACGGTCCGGCAGGTAACCGGAGACCATCTTCAACCAGCTTTCCAGATGATCCTGCTCCATCCGGTGGCGCAAGGTCTTGCGGCGCCAGCCGCGCAAACCACCGAGGAAATAGAGCATTGCAAAGCCGCGCAGGCTATCGGTGCGGATGCGGCGACCACGATTGAACCAGCGGTCGATGCGGTTCATCCAGACTGGATCGTTCTCCATCTTCCGGCCCATCTTTTCCGGCAACAGGCCGACAATTTCTTCCGCACGCGGGTGAAGATAGTCGGTCAGGTGCATCAGCTTGCCGTCCTTCACCTGCATTTCCGTTTCAATCCGGTCGAAACGCTGCGACCGCGTTTTCAGGTCAGCAACCCGAATGACATCGTCATAGGCCATCGCATTGGCGATGTACTTGGCAGCCTCGCGGGAGAGCTCGTAATCCTTCTCCGCGCTATCCCGGCTGACGAGACTTTCCAGCCTGCCGAGATACTCCGCCCCATAGTCGGTATCCTGGAAATCGACGACTTTCTGCAGCCCCGCCCGTGCCATCTCGCGAACAGGCTCCGGCAGAGCCGCGACCTTTGCTTCCAGAGATGCCCAGGCCTTCTGCGCCATATCCGGCCCGGCCGGTCTGACAATTTCCTGCCTGGCCGATTTTGCGGCTTCAACCTTCGGCTCTTCGCCATTTTTCGCCAGATCGTAACCTGCGGCGAAAGCCCTGAGGCTTGCCTCAACGCCCTTGCCGCCAGCGCGAATGGCCTCTTCAAAAGCCGCCCGTTCGAAGGGCAAAGCGCCGGAGCCAGCCAGTGCGCCAAAAAGCGAAGCGGAAATCACGGATCCGACTTTCAGGGCAGCCGTATCCATATCAGCCAGAACAAGCTTCTGTGCTGCCAGTTCAGCTGCCGCTTTTACCTCCTCCGAGGACGCCATGCCGTCGCCCGGCACGGTTTTTTCAGAGACAGCAAGCATGCGGTGGGTCGAAGCGATCAGCGTGGTGCGATCGGGGGTCACGAAACCGCGAATGATCGCACGCCCGGCCTCCATCATTTCCGCGGCAATGATAATGTCGACATCGCCAGCAGATGGCGCGAGCGAAAAGACGGGGGCCGCGACATCGCCCGGCGCCATCTCCATATAGTAGATGGTCGCACCGGTTCTCTGGGCGACACCGGCCACGCTCGTTGCCTGGCAATGATAGCCTTGTGACCTGGCCAGGCCCTCGATCCAGTTGATCAGAACGCCACCGCCCTGACCGCCAACGGCCAGAATGGCGAGTTTGATGATCCCTTCGAGCGCCGGATCTGCCGGTCTGGCTTCCAGTGGCAATGAAAGCGACATCACACGCCCTCCCCGGTAAAGGTCAGACGGGAGCCGGCCCGCCGTGTCTGCAGCCAGGAAATGATCCTTGTGCGAAGCCCCGCATACCAGGCTTCAAAGCCTGTCGGGTTGTGAACCACTTTCGCTTCATAGAAGGACGGACACAGGATGGCGGCGTCGGCGACTTCGCCGCAGTTGCCACAGCCCACGCAGGACTGGTCGATATGTGCCACCGGATCATCCCGCAGCGGGTCATCGAGTTTCTTCAGCGAAAGCGACGGACACCCGGACAGACGGATGCAGGCGTGATCGCCAGTGCAGACGTCCTGATCGACGCCGAACCGCGGCACCTCGACCCGCTCGCCGCCTGCAATCGCCTTGTTGCGCTGGGGCTTTTCCCGGCGTTGGCGGTTGAGCATGCATTCGGAGGACGCGACGATCACCTTCGGACCATCATAGTCGGTCGTCAGTGCCTCGCGAATGGTTTCGCGCATCCGGGTGACATCATAGGTCCGGTCGATCTGCCGGATCCACTTGACCCCCGCTCCTTGCAACGCCTTGGTGATCGGGTTGTTTGTCGACTTGGTCTTGTTCTTCGCCCGGCTGGAGGGAATGTCCTGTCCGCCGGTTGCCGCCGAATAATAGTTGTCGACGATGATCGCGACGCTGTCGGACTTGTTGAACACCATGTTGCCGATGGAAGTGCTGAGGCCGTTATGCCAGAAGCCGCCATCGCCGATGATCGAAATTGCACGCCTCTCGCCGCCGCCGTCAAAGGCCGCGTTGGAGGCCGGCCCGAGGCCGTAGCCCATGGTGGAGCCGCCAATTTCGAAGGGCGGCAGGCAGGCAAACAAATGGCAGCCGATATCACCGGTGATCTGATGCTGGCCGACTTCCTGCTCCACCATCTTCAACGAGGCAAAGATCGGACGTTCCGGACACCCGGTGCAAAAACCCGGCGGACGGATCGGTACGGTCTTGGAAAGATCCGGCAGTTCCGGCTTGGGCGCGTTTGGTGCCAGCACCTTGCCCGGCAGAAGCTCGGGCGCGTACTGGCGAACGAAGGTGTCCAGACCGTCGAGCATGATCTGGCCGGTGTATTCACCCGCACGCGGGAAAATACCCTTGCCTTCCAGCTTCGTTGTCCGGCCTTCCTTGTAGAGCATCGCCCCGAGCTGCTGCTCGATAAACTCCGGCTGGCCTTCCTCGACCATCAGCACGGCTTCCTTGCCGGCGCAGAATTCAAGCAGTTCGGATTTCACCAGAGGATAGGTGACATTGAGCACATGAAGCGGGATGGATGTGTTCCCGCTGATATCGGCAAGTCCTAAGCGTTGCAGCGCCCGGATGACACTGTTGTAGATGCCGCCGAGACAGACGATCCCGACCTTGCCCTCTTCCGGGCCGAAATGCTCGTTCAGACGATTTTCCAGAATGAACTTTTCAGCAGCAGGCCAGCGGTTGTCTATCTTGTCATGCTCATGCGCATAGGACATCGGCGGCAGGACAACGCGCTTGAAATCGCGCATCGGACTGGAGAGCGCGTCGCGCACGGACAGCGGCGGCGGAACGTTGTCCCGGGTTTCGAACCGGCCAGTGACATGGCAGGAGCGGATGCGCACCATCAGCATGACCGGCGAATTGCTGGCTTCCGACAGGGCAAAGCCGTCGCCAACGGATTTGACGATGGATGCCAGGTTCGGGCGCGGGTCGAGCAGCCAGAACTGGGATTTCATGGCAAAGGCGTAGGAACGCTCCTGCATGATGGAGCTGCCTTCGCCGTAATCCTCGCCGACGATGACAAGCGCACCGCCGTTGACGCCGGACGAGGCCAGGTTGGCGAGTGCATCGGATGCGACATTGACGCCGACAGAGCCCTTGAAGGTGACGGCACCACGAATGGGATAATGCACGGAGGCTGCCAGCATGGCGGCGGCAGCAGCTTCCGAGGCATTGGCCTCGAAACGGATGCCGAGTTCGCCCAGAAGATCCTCCGCATCGGCCAGCACATCCATCAGATGGGAGATCGGAGCCCCCTGATAGCCGCCGACATAGCCGACACCGTTTTCCAGGAGTGCCTTGGTGATGGCCAGAATACCCTCACCCGTGAAGGTGTCTCCTGTTCCCTTGCGAAGATGCTCTACCTCAGCCTTGAACGACCTTTCGGCCATCGGCCCCTCCTTACGCGATCAACTCATATCGGGTGCTTGCGCACGTTCTTCAAAATTGCCTGCAGCGTGGCGACGAAGGCCCGCTGGTCCGCGTCGCTGATGCCCTTGAACATCTGCCGGTATGCACCAGCCAGATGCGGCCAGAGCTGCTCATGCGTGTCGCGCCCCTTGGGCGTCAGATGAATGCGGACGGCACGGCTGTCGTCCTTGTCTGCAACGCGCCGGACAAGCCCGTCCCGTTCAAGTGCGTCCAACGCCCGGCTGAGCGTCGACACTTCGACGACCGCATAAATGGCAAGTTCCCGGATCAGCAGGCCGTCGATCACGGACAAGACGGCAAGCGTACGCATCTTCGGCGTCGTCAGGCCCAGATTGGCCATTTCGTCACGCAGCGCCGCGTTGTAGCGGCCCATGATACGGTTCATCAGATAGGGCGGGAAATTCTCCAGCCCAATTTCGCCAAGCCGCTGCACACGTGCTTCTTCCGTGATGACGTCCGTCCGATCCTCGTTGCTCATGCACCCATCCATTTCGCCAGATTGTAGCCGGACCCGCCACCGAGCCCCGGCCCCGGATGGGTCGAAGCGCCGATCATGTGCAGGTTCCGGATTTGGGTGGCGCTATTAACGGAATGAGCAAAGGGGCGCCAGATGAAAAACTGATCGATGCTGCAGGCCCCGCCGTAGGGATCTCCACCGACCAGATTGATATTGATATCGTTCAGATCCGCTGGCGAATAAGCCCGCCGTGCAAGCTTGATCTGATCGAAGTTGCGGATATGCCGCTTCAGGATTTCTTCAAGCCGGTCTGCAAAGGCCTCCCGGGTTGCTTCGGTCCATTCCGGACCGGTCTCTATCTTGCCCGCGGCGTCGCCCTTGATCCTGCGCGGAGCGTCAGGGATCTGAAGCCACAACACCCCCTTGCCTTCCGGCGCCCTTGAGGGGTCCAGACGATGCGGCTGGCCAACACATATCGTGGGAACTTCAGGCAGAAGGCCCCGCTCGGCCTCGTTGGCGGACTTGGAAACACTGTCGATGCCGTCCGCAAGGTGGATCAGCGCAACATCCTCAAGCCCTTCGACGATCCAGTCCGGGTCACCATCCAGAGCATAGTGAAGCTGGAAATTGCCGCGGCCGTAGCGGTATTTCTGCGTGGCTTCCGGGAGTGCTTCCTGTTTCAAAAGCCGCTGATAGAGCTGCGTTGGCGTGACGGAGGCAATCACCGACCGCGCCTTGATGGTCTCACCGCTCGCCGTTTCGACGCCGACCGCCTTGCCGTCCTTCACCAGGACACGTTCGACATCGACACCGGTGCGGATCTTGCCACCCTTGGCCTCAATCAATTTTCGGAACGCCTCCGGCACGGAGCCTGAGCCGCCCTTCGCCACTGGTGCCCCGGCAGCTTCGAGCGCAAATGCAATTACCCGGCCCATCTGACCCGAATAGGTGCTTTCCGGCGTCAAACCGGTGTGCAGAACCCAGGGCGCCCAAAGTGCCTGCAGGGTTTCGCTATGATAATTCCCTTCCAGCCAGCCGCGAGCCGGCTGCAGGCAGGCACCGAGCCACGCCTTTAATCCGCCAAGACCACGTTTCCAGGCTTGGGCGAGCATCAGGCGCGCCATCTTGCCAGACCAGAGCGGGCTCCCCAGCAAGGCAAACAGAAACTCCGCATCGGCTTCGATACCGCCGACGTCGGCCGCATGCTGCTTGCCGTCGCCTGCCGCGAGGGCCTCGAAGGCTGCAATGTTGGCCGCGCGGTCCATCGTCACCTTCAGCGCCTCCCCTCCCGGCCGTAAAACGGCGGTCGGATGCGGCGTGTGGCAGAATTCAAGACCATGCCGGCCAAGATCTTCCGCCAACTCCGCATAGGCAGGTGAGGTTATGAAAAGAACGAAGGTGGCCGCCATCACATCGTGCCGGAATCCGGGCAGCGTGATTTCCTCTGTCCGCATACAGCCGCCAAGGACGTCTGAGCGTTCCAGAAGCAGAACCGGCTCCCCTCTGCGCGACAGCATTGCTGCCGCGACGAGGGCATTTATACCGGAGCCGACGATTACGTGCGGAGCGGCCATTTCGAGACGCCTCAGGCTTTCGGAACCAGAGCCAGTGCCCGGATGGGGCTACCAGTGCCGCGTTCGATTTTCAGCGGAGCGGCAATCAGGATCGCCCCCTTCGCCGGCAGCTTGTCGAGATTGGCAAGCGATGCCAAACCGAAGCAATTGTCCCTGTGCAACAGGTTATGTGCCGGGAACGGCGGCTCCATGCCACCGGCCTGACCGGCATCAGTGCCGATGCACTGGCTGCCCCAGCCTACGATCTTCTTCGACAGCAGATATTCAATGGCATCCGGTGTCGGTCCGGGGCTGTGCGGGCCCGCTTCGTCGGCATTGAGGAAGGCGGCTTCATCGCCGGCGCGCTTGTCCCAGTCGGTGCGCATCACAACCCATTCACCGGCACCGATCTCGCCGTGCTCGGCTTCCCAGGCCTTGATCAAATCCGCAGTCAGCAGAAAATCAGGATCAGCAGCGCTTTCCTTGGAACAGTCGATCACATTGACCGGCGCAATCAGACGCTGCACATCCAGCGTGTCCGTAAAGCCGTCGCTGTAGTCCTTCCCGGTAATCCAGTGATGTGGCGCATCGAAATGCGTGCCGGAATGCTCCCCCAGAACCATCCAGTTCCAGGCGAAGAAAGGACCGTCAGCGTCATATTCACTGATCTTGTGGATCTCGACCTTCGGCGTATTCTTTGCAAAATCAGGCGGAAGTTGCAGGATCGGCGTATTCGGACCCAGAACGCCCGTGCAATCCACCACTTCCACTTCTCCGGACAGGAGTTTAGCTCCAAGCCCGCTGAGCGCGCTCTCTGCAGACATAATCGTTCCCTCTGTACCTCTGTGGCCTGTCGGCTCGTTATCACAATTCAATGCTAGACAGATTTATTTGTATTTGCAATTATCTTCTGCGAACGACGGAGGGGATTGATCGTGACCGAGGTGTTGGACGGCGTCATTATCGGCAGCGGGCATAACAGCCTTGCCTGCGCTGTTCATCTTGCAGCTCAAGGCTGGAAGGTCGGTGTCTTCGAGCGCGCGGGGGAACCTGGCGGGGCGGTCAAATCGGGCGAGTACACGCTACCCAGCTACCGCCACGACTGGGCGGCCATGAACCTTTCCCTGTTTGCAGGTTCCGCCTTCTTCAAGCAATACTCCGAGGAACTGGGCAGCCACGGGCTGGCTTTCGCGCCAGCATCCAATTGTTTCTCTTCCGTTTTTCCGGACGGCACCTGGCTTGGCGTCAGCAATGACCTGGAAACGACGGCTTCGCGAATCGAAAAGATCTGCCCGGAAGACGCACGTGTCTGGCGGGCGCTGACATCGGAATTCCCGGGACGCGCAGAGACATTGTTCGCGCTTCTGGGCAGTCCGGCAAAAAAACGTGCATTTGCATATATATTGTTCAAGGAGTGGCGAAAAAGCGGTTCGGACGGTGTGCTGGACCTTGCCCGCTTTCTGCTATCCTCGCCGCGCGACTGGCTGAACACAACCTTCACATCGCCGAAGGTGCGTGCCCTTCTTGCGGCCTGGGGGATGCATCTGGATTTTGCACCCGACATTTCAGGCGGCGCGCTGTTCCCCTACCTGGAAGGCATGGTCAATCAGGCCTTCGGCATGGTTCTGGGTCAGGGCGGAGCGGATACGATCGTCAAGGCCATGGTTTCGCAGATCAAGGCTTCGGGCGGATCGGTGACCTGCAATGCAGAAGTCACGCGCGTGATCGTCGAGAATGGACAGGCACGCGGTATCGAGCTCAAGGACGGTCGGCAGATCATGGCCCGTAAGGCGGTGATCGCCAACGTCGCCCCATCCGCCTTGCTGAAACTTGCGGGCGAAACCGGCAACGCGCGGTATGACCTCGGCCTGAAGAAATCAGCACATGCGCCGGGCACGATGATGATTCATCTTGCCATGGACGCCCTGCCCGACTGGACCGCAGGCGAAGAGCTGAAAAAATTCGCCTATGTGCACATGGCTCCGGACCTCGATCAGATGGCACGAACCTATGCACAGGCCCAGGCCGGCCTTCTGCCGGAAGAACCGGTGATTGTCTGCGGTCAGCCAACCGTCGTCGACCCGAGCCGGGCACCGGAGGGCAAGCATGTTCTCTGGCTTCAGGTCCGCATGGCACCCGGCACCATCAAGGGTGATGCCGCCGGCAAGATTGCGGCCACCGACTGGACCGAAGCGGCGGAGCCATTCGCCGAACGCGCACTCGATATTCTGGAACGTTATGCCCCCGGCACGAGGGCCAAGATCCTCGGCCGCCATATCGTATCGCCCGCCCTGCTGGAGGCGGACAATCCCAACCTGGTCGGAGGAGACCAGGTCTGCGGAAGCCATCATCTGACCCAGCATTTCATGTTCAGGCCCGTACGCGGCTTTGCCGACGGAACGACGCCGGTTGGAAACCTTTACCACACCGGCGCGGCCGTCTGGCCCGGTGCGGGAACCGGCGCAGGGCCCGGATATCTGCTTGCACAAAAACTTGCCGGATAGCGACAAAAACAAACGCACCGGCACCAGAGGTAAAATGGGGAACAGTAACCATGAGAGTTTCAAGACGCACACTGCTTAAAAGTGCGGCCGCCAGCGGATTGCTGACAGCCGTCGGAACACCGGTAGCATTCGCCAGCGATATCGAAGAGCTGGTGATCGCCTATAACGTCAACCTGCCGAGCTGGGATCCGACAGTCGGCCCGTCCGCGGTCAACCCGACCATCCAGGGCATCTACCAGTCCGTGTTCGACATGTTCATTCATCAGAACACGGACCTCAGCTTTGCGCCGGGCATCATCACCGGCTGGGGCTGGAACGACGACAAGTCGAAGATCTGGATGGATGTGCGCGAAGGCGTCACCTGGCACAACGGCGATCCGCTGACACCGGAAGACATCGTCTGGTCGCTGGAACGCGCCGGCAATCCGGACACGGGCAATCCGATCCAGTTCATCTGGGGCAAGGTTGGCAACTTCCAGATCGACGGCAACAAGATCACCGCCGACGTCAAGGAGTACGAGCCCACCATCTTCAAGTGGATGAGCTTCCTGACCGGCTATGTGATGCCGAAGAAATACTATGAGGAAGTCGGCGCAGACGGCTTCGAGGCCAAGCCGATCGGCACCGGGCCTTACATGGTCGACAAGTTCGAGCGCAACGCCTTCGTCCGGCTGAAAGCCAACGAGAACTACTGGGGCGGCGCACCAGAATTCAAGACGGTCACGATCAAGTTCGTCACCGATGCGTCCAGCCGAACCTTTGAGGTGATGTCGGGCAATGCGCATGTCACGCTGGAAATGCCTTACGAGGAATTCGACCGGCTGAAGGAAAACGACGGCATCGTCGGCACCGCAGCCCCGATCTCCGACATCGGCATGATCTTCATCAACGATGTCGATCCGATGCTGGACGAAAACGTGCGCAAGGCGATGGCCTATTCCATCGACAAGAAGACCATCATCGAACGTCTCCTGTCGGGATACGGCGTGCCCATCGACACGCTGCAGACACCCGACTATTCCGCTTATGATGCCTCCATCACCGTTCCCTACGACCCGGACAAGGCAAAGGAACTGCTGGCGGCATCCGGCTTCGGTCCGGACAATCCGGTCAAGTTCAAGATCCAGACCACCCGCGGCTTCAAGCCGAAGGATTACGAGATCATTCAGGCCATCGTAGGCTTGTGGCGCAAGATCGGCATCGAAGCGGAAATCGAAGTCTACGAAATCGCCAAGCATTACGAATTGCGCGCGGCCGATACGCTGGCCCCGGCAGCCTTCTACAACTGGGGCAATGCCATTGGCGACCCGACCACCTCGACCGGCTTTGCCATGTTCGGCCCCTCGCCTCACTCCGTCTGGGATGGCGAAGAGCTAATGCAGAAGATCCTGCCGCTTTGGGGTGAGGCTGACGAGGACAAGCGCATCGAAGGCTGGAAGGAAGTCGATCGCCACATTGCAGAAAATGCCCTGGTCATTCCGCTCCTGCAGTACGTCCAGCCGATCCTGCACAGCGACAAGGTCAAGGTCACGCCGCACGCTTCCGGCGCGCTGCTGCCTGCGTTGATGACGCGTTCCTAAAAATCCGGAATTTTCGAACCCGCCTTCGCCGCAACACTCTCTAAAGCTTGCTCCCGGGGTGTTGCGGCGACTTTTTCCGATTTTTGGGCCAAATACCGTCATGCAAATCGTGCGCGCGCTGCTGACGCGCCTCATCACAACGCTTATCACCCTGCTTGGGGCCGCGATCATCGTGTTCGTGGTCATCCGGGTCGTTCCTGGCAACCCCATCGCCATGATGCTGCCGCCCGGGGCGACAGATGCCGACATTGACCGGCTGAAAGCGCTTTACGGGCTCGACAAGAGCATCTTCGAACAGTTCGTGATCTGGATCTCCAACGTGATCCAGGGTGATTTCGGCACGTCCATCACCCTGCGCCAGCCGGTCTACGACCTGGTGATCGGCCGTTTGCCGGCCACGCTGGAACTCTCGGTCATGGCCTTGCTGATCGCCGTCATCATCGGAGGCGCTGCCGCTCTTACTGCAACGCTCTACCGCGGTTCCAAGGTGGAAGGCGGGATCGACGTTGCCGGCGGCATCGCGCTGTCCCTGCCGGATTTCCTTTGGGGCCTGGCGCTGATCCTGCTGTTCGGCGTGCTGTGGCCGCTGTTTCACATTTCCGGCCGGATATCGCCTTCGCTCGGGTTCGAGTTCAGTTCCAACTTCTATCTCTTCGAAGCGCTCGCCCGGTTCCGGTTCGACGTGGTGCTGGATCTCATGGGGCACATGCTCATGCCGGCGCTCGCACTGGCAATCCCGCTGGCGGCCATTATCCTGCAGCTCCTCAAGCAATCCCTGAAGGAATGCATGCACGACGACTACATCACCCTGGCCCGCACAAAGGGCTATTCGGAAAGCTCGATCATCCTGCGTGATGCCTTGCCGAACGCGATCCTTCCCACGCTGACGCTTATCGGCGTGCAGTTCACCTTCCTCATCGGCGGTACGGTTATCATCGAACGCCTGTTTTCCTACGAAGGTCTCGGCAACATGGCGATCGACGCGGTGATCAACCGAGACCTGCCATTGATCCAGGGCATCGTCCTGATTTTCGCCCTGCTCTTCACGATGGTCAATCTGGTGGTGGACATGGCCTATGCCGCCCTGAACCCGAGGCTGCGCCATGCGTGACGCCAGAGGACATATCCGTCGCCTGCCTGGCATCAGGCTCTGGCTCAGTGGCGGCTGGCTCACCTTCCTGGTGCTGGCAGCCGTCTTCGCCCCCCTGATCAGCCCGCATGACCCGCTGGCACAGGATCTTTTCGCCGGACGTCTGCCACCCTTCTTCGAACAAGGCGCCGACCCGGCCTATTTGCTGGGAACCGACAGCCTCGGCCGCGACGTGCTCAGCCGCATGCTCTATGGCGCAAGACTTGCGCTGATCGTGGCGCTGGTTGCCGGGACGCTTACCTGTCTTATCGGGGCAACGCTTGGCCTGATCGCAGGGTACTACCGGGGCTGGGCGGATCTGGTGATCTCGCGCTTCATCGACATCTGGATGGCCTTCCCTCCGGTTCTCTTTGCAATCCTGCTGATTGCGGTTCTGGGAACCGGACTGATGTCCGTCATCATTGCCATTGTCGTCATTGACTGGACCCGCTTTGCGCGTGTTGTCCGGGCTGAAGCGATGAGCCAGGGAGCGATGGACTATGTGGCGTCGGCGCAGGTTGCCGGCCGCACCCGTTTCGGCACCGCCCTGACCGAGATCCTGCCGAACGTCCTGCCGACCATCGTCGCCCTCTTGACGCTGGAAATGGGTATCGCGGTGATCGTCGAGGCGATCCTGTCCTTCGTGAACCTGTCCATTTCCACGGACCAGCCGACATGGGGCGGCATGATTGCCGAAGGCCGTACCTCCATCTATCAGGCCTGGTGGGTGCTGGTGTTTCCCTTGTTCGCGCTTTTCCTGACGGTGCTGAGCTTTTCCCAGCTCGGCGAAGGCCTGAAGGACCATTTCGATCCGGTGCTGCGATGAGCTTTCTGTCCATTCAGGACCTGACGGTCCAGTTGAAGAACGGCATGCCGCTGCTCCGGCATGTCTCGCTTGATGTGGAGCCTGGTGAGGTGCGTGCACTTGTCGGGGAAAGTGGCGCAGGCAAGAGCATGATCGGCAAGGCTGTTCTCGGCATACTGCCGAAGGCCGCAAGGTTGACCGGGGGCAAGATCCTGCTAGACGGGGAAGACCTGCAGACGCTTTCCCAAAAGGCAAGACGCCAGCGGATTGGCGCCCGCGCGGCCCTGATACCGCAGGACCCGCTCACCGCGCTCAATCCATCCCGCCGTGTCGGGCCGCAGATCACGGACAGGCTGGTGGATATTCTAGGCTGGAAACGCCCGGATGCCGAGAAACGGGCGTTGGAGCTGTTGGAAGAGGTCCACATCCAGTCACCGGAACGGGTGATGAAGGCCTATCCGCACGAACTGTCCGGCGGCATGCGCCAGCGTATCCTGATTGCGTCCGCCTTTGCCGCCGAACCGAAGCTGATCATCGCCGACGAGCCGACGACAGCGCTCGACGTGACCGTTCAAAAGCAGATCCTCAAGCTGATCCGCGAAATGCAGCAGCGCCACGGCACTGCTCTGCTGTTCGTCACCCACGATCTGGGTGTCGTCTCGAAGATAGCCCAGTCGCTGACAGTGCTCTATGCGGGCAAGGTGATTGAAGAAACCTCCGTCGAGAAGTTCTTTGCCGCGCCTTCGCACGCCTATTCGAAGGCCCTGCTCGCGGCAACGCCGAAATACACAGACCCGCAAGGCTCACTGACACCTGTACCGGAAGGCGTGACGCAAGCGGTGGAAGCTGAAGTGGCTGCCTTCGACGCACAATTGAACGCAGGAGCCCGGCCATGAGCGATATCATCTACGAGCTGAAAGACCTGCACGTCTCCTTTCCGGACATGTCCCGCAAACCGCTTCTTGGCGCGGCACCGCGGATCGACGTTCTGAAAGGCCTATCCTTCGATATTCCCAAGGGCGAAGTCCTCGGCATCGTCGGAGGGTCCGGATCAGGCAAATCCACGCTCGGCAGGGCACTGATCCGCCTGATCGAACCGGACAGTGGCGCGATCCGGTTTGAAGGCACTGACATCACCCATCTTCATGAGGACAGCCTGCGGCCCTTGCGCAGGCGCTTCCAGATGATCTTTCAGGACCCGATGTCTTCACTCAATCCTCGCCGGCGTGTCGGCGGTATCATTGCCGGACCACTTCGCCTTCAGGGACTCGACAACATCAAGGGCCGGGTCGACGAAGCACTCGACATGGTTGGCCTGCCCCGGCATTTCGCGACGCGCTATCCACACGAGTTGTCCGGCGGTCAACGCCAGCGCGTCGGGATAGCAAGGGCAATCGCCCTGAAACCCGACTTTATCCTGGCCGACGAGATCGTGTCCGGGCTCGATGTGTCCTCCCAGGCCCAGGTGCTCAACCTGCTTGAGAGCCTCGTCAAGGACCTCGGTCTCACCCTGGCCTTCATCAGTCATGATCTCTCAGTGATCCGGCGGCTGTGTACCCGCATCCTGGTGCTCTACAAGGGCGAGATTGTCGAAAACTCCGAAACGGCCGAACTCTTCGCCAATCCGAAAGCGGACTACACACGCACTCTGCTCGACGCAATTCCGCTGCCTGATCCGAAACAGGTCTGGCTCTGAAACAACAGCCCGGCACCGGTCCGGATTGCCGGGCCGATGCCACAAATCCGGTCGGCCCGTGGAATGCGTCTTCGTTTGCCTGGGGTCGAGCCAGTGCGCTTTACCGGTCGTTGATTATCTCTTTCACCGCTTGCCATCTTGCCGGATGCTGGCGCTCCGGCCATTTGCTGTTGGCGAATTTCCTCCGTCCGGTCACTTCATTTCTTCCATGGGGTGACCTACTCTATCCTTTTGACAAAGCGCATCATTCCAAGGGGAGACGACACAATGGCCGCCATTCCGCCTGTTTGCGATTTTGGCTGGAAAGCACCCGATTTCGAATTGCCCGCGACCGACGGCAAGACCTACAAGCTGTCAGACATTGCCGGCCCCAAGGGCACGCTGATCATGTTCATCTGCAACCATTGTCCCTATGTGGTTGCCGTCCGTGACAGGATCCTGCGCGATGCCCGTGACCTGCAGGCGATTGGCATCGGCGTTGCTGCAATCAGTGCCAATGACGTCGAGAGCTATCCCGAAGACAGTTTTGAGAAAATGACAGAACTTGCACAGCGGGAAAACTTCCCTTTCCCTTACCTCTTTGACGAAAACCAGTCTGTCGCCCGCTCCTATGATGCGGTCTGCACACCGGATTTCTTCGGCTTCAATTCAGCGCTGGAACTTCAGTACCGTGGGCGACTTGATGCCTCCCGCAGGGAGACGGGACCAGCAGACCTTCGGCGTGATCTGTTCGAAGCGATGCGACAGGTTGCAGAAACGGGCAAGGGACCGGAAGACCAGATCCCGTCCATGGGATGCTCCATCAAATGGAAGGCTGCATGAATCCGATTCTGATTTTCGACCTCGATGGCACGCTGATCGACAGCGCCCAGGATCTTCATGCAGCGGCATGCCGCCTTCTGGAAGGCGAAGGTCTGTCGGCGCTGCCGCTTGAAACCATCCGCTCCTTCATCGGCAACGGTATTCCGACGCTGGTTGACCGTATCATCGATGCCACCGGCCTGCAGACGAGAGACCGCACACGTCTCATTTCGAGCTTCCTGGAGGATTACCAGGCACATGCGACCGATCTGACGGCCCCCTACCCTGACGTCGAAGCCACGCTCAACCACTTGCTGCAGTCTGGACACGCGTTGGCGATCTGCACCAACAAACCGCAGCGGCCCGCTGAGAAGATTATCGAGGACCTGGGTTTGTCCCGTTACTTCCAGGGCCTGGTTGGCGGGGACAGCCTGACGGAGCGCAAACCGGACCCGGCCGGGCTGCATTACCTGCAATCGTCCCTCGGCGGCGGTCCGGTCGTTTATGTCGGCGACAGCGAGGTCGATGCCGAAACGGCTGTCAATGCGGGCATGCCCTTTGCACTGTTCACCGAAGGCTACCGCAAACGTCCCATTTCCGAGATTCCACATGCTGTGTCCTTTTCGAGCTTCAAGGACCTTCCGGCACTTGCGCAGAACCTGTTGTCAGCCCCTGCCTGACACAGGCTTTCGACAAGTTTGCAGCCTTCAGTGCAGACATTGAGCTGGCGTGCCGGGGAAGCTATGATTGCCGCCGCACATGACGTGCGCCTTTCACCCGATTGACGGACCTGCGTTGACCAAGGCACTTCGACAGTTTCTCCTCCTTGCGATTGCCGGCACGGCGTGCCTTTCCGGTTTCGGGTCTTCCTACGCAGCGGAGCCTGCGGAAACGGTCATCATGGCACCTGTTCTTGCCGCCCGGGCGGCAGCCGAGACAGTACGCAAGGAACATGGACCGTTTTACACGGTCCGGGACGAGGCTGCCTTCCTGCAGCAGATGTGCAGCACCATCGAGGCGGCGGCAAATAAACAGGGCCTGCCACCGGGTTTCTTCGCCAAGTTGATCTGGAAGGAAAGCCGTTTCGACCCCAACGCCATCAGCCCGGCCGGTGCGGAAGGCATTGCCCAGTTCATGCCTTACACGGCCGCTAACTGGGGCCTTGAAAACTCATTCGAGCCAGTGGAAGCCATTGAAGCTTCTTCCCGCTTGCTGGGATATCTTTTTAAAGGTTACGGCAACCTTGGGCTGGCGGCCGCGGCCTATAATGCGGGGGAAGACCGTGTCGACAACTGGCGCCGTGGGCGCGGGCGCCTTCCTGATGAAACACGCAATTACGTTTATTCAATCACCGGGCACAAGGCATCGGACTGGAAACAGGGCAAAGGGCCGGACGTGGACTTTACCCTGGACCAGACGCAGGATTTTCAGACGGCTTGTCAGGACTTCCGCCTGATCGAGGCGCCATTGCAACGCCGACTTGCCAATACCTACTACAACCGGGGACTGGCACTGGCGAAGTCGAAAGATTATTCAGCCGCGCTGCTTCGCTACACTGTTGCCATCCGGCTTCGCCCCGAGTTTCCGGAAGCCTACAACAACAGAGGGCTGGTCTACCGCATGATGGGTGATTATGGCGCAGCCATAGCCAATTATGATGTCGCTCTGAAGATGCGGCCCGGATATGCCGCAGCCTACAACAACCGTGGATACGCCAAGCGCAAGCTTGACCAATACCGGGAAGCGATAGCCGACTACGACAAAGCCCTGGCGATCAATACCAATTACGCCGCTGCGCGTTTCAACCGTGGTTTCGCCCAGGCTCAACTTGAAAATTATACCGCGGCGATTGCCGATTACGACGTGGTCCTGAAGCTTGTCGCCAACCACCCCCTTGCCCTTTACAATCGCGGCAAAGCTCATCTTGCCGCCGGTCATCTGAACAAGGCGGAAGACGACTTCAACTCTGCGATCGCCCACAGCGACGGATTTGCCAAGGCCTATTACAGCCGTGCGAACCTGAGGCTGCGACTGGGCCAACGTGACCAGGCCAAAGAAGACTACCTGAAGTCCGTCTCACTCGACGCCGGCCTGGGGCGCGGCAAATACGCCATCGCTTTCGACTGACACCTGCGACTTGACGATTGCCTGCGGAGCACTCTTGCGAACTGCTATTCCTTAGGCACCTCGGTTCTGACCAGCGGCAGGCTGAACCCACCCGTGTGATACTGGTGGCAAAGCGTGCATTCTTCTCCAGCCGCACGTTCCGTGTGGCAGGTCGCGCAAGTGGCCTTGTCGATAGGGGTGAAGTTCGGTGCGTGGATGGCAGGGTCACCTTGCTCGTAGCTCTTCAGATAGGTGTCCGCCCCCGTGGTGAGCGCGTGGCACGTCACGCATCCTTCCGTTCCGACTGCGCTGATGTGCGGGTCGTGAGAAAAGCGCGTGAAACGTGTCGTCACCTGTGCGGGATCGAAGGGGTGCCAGCGCACGGCCTTTTCAACGCCAGCCGTGTCGACGCTGTGGCACTTGGTACAGCGTCCCACCGCGCCCGGGTCACTGAGCGAGGCAAATACGGGATCCCGCAGGGCCTTTTCCTGATCCGTTACCGCATGGCTCGAATAATCGAGCCATGTTTTCAGGAAGGGGTCTTCATGTCCCGTCGGACGATACCGGATCGTATGGTCCTGCCGGTACCAGCCGCCGTAAAGAGCCCAGTTTTCCGGATCAAACGGCTGCTCCCGGGTTTGCGCAGAGGGGGCGTCAGTTGCAGTCGATGTGTCGACAGGTTCGGCCGCGTCGCTCAACAGGCCCGTTCCGCCTTCGTCTGCCGCAAGGATGTCCTCACCGGCAAGAATATCGTCACCGGCAAGTATTTCCTCTCCGCCCGCAGGCTGGCCGAGAAGAGCGTCCCCATCGGAACTGCTCGAAGCGTCGTCCTCCGCCAGGATGTCCAAGCCGTCCGACTCGTCGGCGCCTGCGTCATCCGCTATGGCAAGACCGTCTTCAACCAACGAGCCTTCGTCTGCAAGAATGTCATCGTCGGTATCTGTCTTGCCTGCCAATGCGTCATCGGCTCCTGCAGGCGCCAGCAACAGGTCCTCGGAAGCCAGCTCTGCGCCATCATCCGTTCCGCCGCCAAGGATGAGGCTATCGGTACCATGGCCTTCGCTGGCGGCTTCGTCTGTCCCGGCAAGAATATCGCTGTCGTCCACCCCGGAAAGGGTGTCCGGCGCGGCCTCTTCGGCTTGTACTGCTTCGTTCTCTTCAACCTCCTGCCGGGCTTCCTCGAACGCGCGGGTTGGCGTTCCGTCGGCGCGGCGGGCAAGGTCCTGGGCGAGATCCGGCAACCATTCCCGGTTGGCGGCGGCGATCACGTCGTGTGGCATCACACCGACCATCAGCGCCATTTGCCTGTGGTCCGTCATGGTTTCGCTGTCCGCTGCCCCGGCGCCCATGGCGGCAGGAAGGCCATCACGCTCGATATTCGCGAGCAACTGCTTCACCGCCCAGGCCAGCGTTTGGACCCTTGCCAGAGCGTCCTCATCAGCCTCTCGCAGATCCAGAAGATCCAGGTCCGACACTTCTCCCACGATATCCCGGCCGTCCAGCACCAGCGCCAGAAGCGCTCGCATGAAGGGAGTAATTCCTGCCTCGGACCCTTCCGGCCAGGACCCGACGTCGATCCCCCGTTCCGCAAGCGTTTCGACATCCAGGCCCGGAACAGAGAGGAAATTCGTGCCCTTCGGTCCGCTCACGATGGTCTGACCGAGAATGTCGCCACTGTGACAGGTCGCGCACATGCCTTCGAAATCTCGAACTGCCATGTAGCGGCCGTCGTTCCCCGCCTCATGGCAGGTCTCGCACATGGCCGGAACCTTGCCGGCACCATCGGGCTTCTCGGCGGTATCCGGGAAGTGCTTTCCGAAATGCGACTTGTGGTCAAAGATGATGCTGGTGCGCTGGTAAAAGGGATAGCCTGCGAATTGCGGATGACTGTCCTCGAAACGCCCGAACTTCTCGACATGGCAGGTCTGGCACCTGTCATTGGAAACTTCGGTCAGGTTGCCCAGGCTTCCCTGGTGCTCCTGGTGACAGGTGGCACAATAGATGTTCTGCGACCCGGCATCCGCGCTACCTTGCGTCTTCCCTGCCATCGGCAATGAGAACTTGATCCGGTTTGTCCAGCTCTGATCACGCCCGGTGCCGACTTCCGCCGTGCGGGCAAGTGTCATCTGCCGGAGCTGTTCAACCGGCGTTGTATGTGCCGTGAAAGGCTGCGAACCAACGTCGTGACAGGTGGTGCAAAGCGCTGCTGTCTGTTTCGGTCCTGCAGCTGTCGCGGCAAGGCCATGAAGCCAGCCAAGGCCTTGCGGACGTGCGTCGGCGTGGCACGACTGGCAATCTGTCAGGTTGGCGTGCTGGGCTGCAAGCCGGCCCGGCATCAGATAGTTCTTTGCCACCCCGCCGGAAAGAATGATCGCCACGAGCCCGGCAGTCAGCGCAGTGAGCCAGACTGCTGCCCGCCGCCTGCGCTTGCGCAGGCTCGGCTTCGGAACGCAGGGTTCCTGGTTCAGACAGCAACTTCCGTCCGGCAGCGGACCATCTTCGCAAGGTCCGCCTTCCTGGCTCGAGCGCCGGCAAATCCAGCGGTCACCGTCCTGTACAGGCTGGCAGGCAGGCCCCGCCCTGCAGTTTCCTTTCCGGTCCGGTCCCAGACGACACGGACACCCGTCGGCAAGATGTCCGCAGACCCAGTCGTCCTGCGGCCGTTCATAGCGGCGTTCCTGAACACCAATTCTGCGTAACAGGCTCATGGTCAGGCAATTCCGCTCGAAAAGGCATAGGCAACAACGACATGCGCCAGGATTGCCAGGATCAGGGCATAAGTTGGCGGTACATGCACAAACAGCCAGAGTTTCAGCAATCCGCCGTTGGCATACTGGAAATCAAGGTCGTTCTTGGCGCGCACCAGCTGGCGCATCCGTTCCAGACGCTCCTTGCCCTTGCCGTCCAGATACCGCTCGATCGATTGCAACTCGCCCATGATCCGCGAAATCGGCAGGTTCGACTGGCGCAGATGCGCGAATACATACCGCGGCCGCGCAAAGAACCGGCCGAGCTCCCGCTGGTAGACATTGGCAAGGCTGACGGAACTGCCGTCTTCCAACGAGGCTAGCGCCAGAGTTTCCGCCTCGTCCGCGATTTGCGCGCGCAACACGGGAATGCGCTCGAACAGGACCCGGTCACCTCTGCCTTCCAGGCGCACGGGAACGATCCGGGCCAGAAAACCGCCGACACAGCCGCTTGCCGAAACCAGCACGAACAGGATCCACAAGAGCCATTCCAGCGGCGCATTCGGAAACCGCAGATGCGTATGCACCAGAAAGACGCCGATGGTCAGGAACCCGAGGTAATAATGCACCTGCAACCAGTGGCGCACGCGCCCGAGCGGCAACGTGCTCAACTGCTTGCGAAACGTCAGCAGCAGCATGCCGGCCATGACCGCCACCAGAACCCAACCGTTGAGGAACTGGCTGTCGCGCAACGAGATCCGGTAAGCCTGGTTTACGGTCATGAAAACCGCGAGCAAAACAGCGGCCGCACCAAGCTTCAACAGGATGTTGCGATTGAGGAGCCAGCTCATTTCAGCCACTCCAGCAGTCTTTCGGTGTCGCGCATGTTGACGCGCGCAAGCGCGTCATGCGGACAGGACTGGACACAGGCTGGGCCCGTCAGCTGATCGGCGCACAGATCGCATTTGGTCGCCCGGCTGATGGGCTGCCCTTCGCGATCCGTCACGAACTGCCCGTTCTCGTCACGGATCTCGACCATCCGGATATTGCTGTACGGACAGGAATTGGCGCAGGTCGCACAGCCGATGCAGGTGTTGTCGTCAATGACGACAGTCCCGCTGTCCTCGGCCCTGTGAATGGCGCCAGTTGGGCAGCCGATCAGGCAAACCGGATCGGTGCAATGCATGCAGGCGCTCGCGATCATCGCGTTCTCGAACCGGCTCCCCTGCCGAACGAAGCGGGGGTTGTTGTCATGGGCGGTCGCGCAGGCGCGCACGCAATCGTCACAGCCGACACAGCGCTCCAGGTTGATCAGCATGGCTTCCTCACCGTTGATGAAACGGTGATCGACGAGGAAGTCCATCATGCCCTGGCGTAGTTCCCCGCGCGTGCCGTCACGATCATCCGGCCTGCCCTGCCGCAGGAAGGAAGGATCGAGCCCCGGCAATACATGTTTCTGGACCAGATGCGTCGGAATGCGGATGACGTCGACATAGCCGATGGCGCGCAGGCTCGTATCCAGAACCGGAGAAACCTTGTCCCGCGCAAACGCCGCAATCGCATCCAGTCCGAAAACGTCGTTTTTCGACAGATGGCCAATGGTCCTGTCGCCGTGATCGATCCGTTCGCTGACCCGGGCAAAGCCACTGTTGATCAGCAACAAACCGTCGACGTGACTGCCCTGTTCACAAATCACCGGCTCGTGCTGGATGATGTGCTGCGCACCGTCTTCCTTGGAAATTTCAGTCTTGAATCGGTGGGTCCAGTTGAAATTGCCATAGGTTTCGAACAGGGCCTCTTCTGCGATTTCCGCCAGCGCTGTGCTATCGACATGGGCAAAGACCGGGCATTCCTGCAAACGGGTCAGCAAACCGCGTTCATGGTAAAGCTGGTCGATCTGCTTGCGGAAGCCATCCGACCAGTCTCGAATTTCGCGCAGCCCCTGCCAGCGCAGCTCGAACAGGACAGTGTCGTCCTCAAGGGCATAGATGGTCGCGCGCCTTGGGCTTCGGGTCAGGGCGGCCAGCTCGCCGAACATCTGCGGGGCTTCCAGCAGGAAAGTCTCATGCTTCGCGATCAGCTCGTCCGCGTCGACACGCAAGGCAGCTTCCACCGCATTTGCTCGTGTGCCTTCACTGATTGAAGCGGCCGCGGACGAAGGTCTGCGAGACCGCCGCCGCGCAGGGCGGTACTCTGGCGGACGCTTGCGCGCGAACAGTTGCGCAAGCGACCTGCGCCAGGATTTCTGTTGCTTGCGGCCCGAGCCGGCAGTCGGCGCAGACGCAGTCAGGCCGAACACGGATCCGGACAGAATGATGAACAGCGAACTTCCATAGTCACCCTTGCGCAGGACAGTTTCGCCCTTTTGAAAGGTCCTGATCCGGCCATCATTCGCAATGACGCTTGCAACCGGCAGCCACGAGGGAAAGTCGGCCGGATTGACGTCGGCAAACGCCGGCAGGGCCAGGACACGGTCCACCGTCTCCCGGTCCAGCGGTTCCTTGCCGAATGGCTCGTCCCAGCGCCGGTTTCGCTCGTCGCGAAGCTCCTGATCCAACAGTCCGGCTCCCTACTGCGTCACGGGTCCCTTGAACTTGTCGGCTCCCGGAATGTACTTGTCGACCGCGGCGAACGTCGTCCCGTCGTAGGTGTCGGCAAACTTGAGGCCGAGCACGGAGATCTTTGCCGCGGCATCGGTCAGCTCATCCTGGTTGTTCAGCTTGAGCTTGGCACCGCTTGCGATTTCCTGGATCTCACCCAGTTCGGGCGCTTCGGGCAACAGCTTGGCAAGACTTGCTATGACCTTCGTGGCATTGCTTGCCCGCTTGGCCATCTTCACGGCGTAGTCCTTCTTCTCGGTCGCCTTGCTGACACCGATCAGTGCCGTTTCCAGCTCGACGATACGCCCGACGAGGAACAGCATCCGCTTGCGTTCGATGGACGCTTCCGGGTTGGACTTGCCCTTGTTGTACCAGGTGTTGTGACGCACCTCGCCCTGGCTCCAGCTAACCAGTTCAAACGCACTGCCGGGCGTGTGACCGCCGACATTCACCAATTCCTCGTTCGGCACCAGGTGACAGCTGAAACAGTTTTTCGCCAGTGCGTAGGTCATCTTGGGGCGGATCATGCCGGCTGCCTCGGCCTTTTCCCAGCGTGCGGCAATTTCCGCCTCGGTTTCCTGACCTTCCTTCTTGCCGCTGAAATCCGAATGCACCTTGTACCATTCCTTGGCAGGACCATGGCAGGACTCGCAGGAATTGCCGGCAATCGCCTTTTCCTTGCCGTCCACCGTCTGCATGGTGAAGTGACAGTTGGTGCAGAGGCTTTCCGCCTTAAGTCGCTTCACGCCCATGTTGGCGGCGATCTTTTCGGCATCCTCGCTCTTGGGCAGATCCCTGAAGGTGCTGAAGTGATGCGTGTTCTGCCAGATCGAGGTTTCCTTCTTGTGGCATTCCGCACATTCGTTCGGTCCGACAATCATGCTCGGGTCGGCCTGAGCCGGGGCAATTCCGGCCAGCACGAGATATCCGACAGCGCACACGGCGAGGCAGGACGCCGCCTGGCGCAAGCCCTTCAGTAATCCAGCCATATCCAATCCCTCAATCCTTTGATCCAAAAATGATGGGCACCCTCTCGCGTCGTCAGGCGTCCAGAATGACATTGCCTCCCGGGCAAGCGATACACATGAGCACGGACCCTTGCGCCGGGCTGCTGGCGGGCCGCGTGACATAGGTCACGTCGCCTTCCTTGAGCGCTGTTGCGCAGGTTCCGCAGTTGCCCGCCCGGCAGCCGGAAGCGACCCGGATGCCGTTGCGTTCGGCCAGATCCAGCAGCGTTCCGTCCTGCTCGTGCCAGGAAACCTTCTTGCCGGAGCGCGAAAATTCCACCTGCACGCTTTCAGCCGCGTCCCGTGAACTTGCCGGCGACTTGACGGTTTTGACGGACGCAGGCCCGAATGCCTCGAAGTGGATATCGCTGTCCGGTACGCCCCAATCGCGCAGCTGCTCCGTCAACGAAGACATCATCTGCGGAGGGCCGCAAACATAGAACTCGTAGTTGGAAGATGTCAGATACCGCTTCAGGACATCAACTGTCAGGAAGCCCGGGCAATCGTAATCCCGTCCCTCAACGCAAGCATCGGTCGGTGCGCTGTAGAGCACGCGATAATGGACGTTGTTCCGCCGCTCGGCGATCTCCCGGATTTCGTCGCACAACACAATGTCATCGCCGCTACGCGCCGCGTGGAAGAAATGCACTTCGCGGTGGCTACCGGCATCGTCAAGCGCTTTCAGCATGGACAGCACTGGCGTCAGGCCGACACCACCACCAATCAGGACTACCGGCCGTTCCGATTGCAGGTCCAATACGAAACCGCCCCTGGGCGCTTGCACATCGACGACATCGCCTTCCTTGAGGTTGGCATGGAAATAGGTCGAGGATAGCCCGCCGGGTACGGTTTCACCGGCATCCGGCGGCGGTGGCAGTTTCTTGATCGTGACCCGGTACCGGTCCAGACGGGAGGGACTGTCGGACAGGGAATAGCACCGGATAACAGGTGCAGGCTGATCTGAAATCGGCAGTTCGAACGTCAGGAACTGGCCCGGCAGAAACGGTGGAAGCTCGCCTCCGTCATGCGGCTGAAGATAGAACGAGCAGATATCGCCGCATTTGTTTTCGACACGCTTTTCGACAATCCGGAACTTGCGTTTGCCGGCCCAGGTCGTTCCGGACTTGAGCCTGTCGACTTCCGCATTGCGCAGGGCAGCCTGTGCCAGATCGTTGAAATGCTGCAGGTGCCTGGCGTCCAGACGTCTTTCGCGAAAGACGGCCGCCACAGATGAATAAACCCCGAGGCAGAGCTGAAACAGGGCGAGCGCAACAATCGTACCACCGCCGATTTGCAGTGCCAGGATCATAGGCAGGCCGCCTTTCCGACCAGAAATGAGCCGATGTTTCTCATCAGAACCTCGTTCTCAGTTCCATTCGCAGTCCCGTTCCCGCCTTCCGGTCCTGTCCGGCGGAAACAAACCCGTCGACCTGAATGCTGCTCCTGTTGTTGAGGGCATGCAAGAGTTGGCCGCCGAATGCGACCACACCGGCGTCGCTGCCGTCGGTATCCTTGCGACCACCGAGTTCCATAACAAGCTGTGTCTTGTCCTCGTTGAAGAACATCTGGTGGCCGATAGATCCACCGAAGACGCTGTCTGCCCGGTTGGAAAGTGCAGACCCGCCCAGACCAACAGCCGGAGCGGCAAACAGGATGCCAACCTGACCCAGAGGACCACCCGTGAGGCTGTCGCGGGCAGCGGAGGTGTAGTTGCCGATAGCCCAGAAGGCATTGGCATAGACGACGTTTTCGGACGCCGTCACGGTGCGCGAAACTTCCGAAAACATCAGCACGCCGTTGTCGACGGCCGGGCCTCGCTTTTCGATCGCAGTCGAGGTGTTGATCCGGAACGCCGTATTGTAAAGCCCGAACCGCTGTACGGCGGACGCCCCGAAATAGAAGCCGTCTCCCCCCTCGTCCTCATCGCTGATGACATAGGCAAGATCCAGATTGGCCGTGCTCTTGCGGAAATCGGCCTCGGTGAACAAGCCGAGAAGGAAGGCACTATCGTCGAGTTCATTGTCGCCGCGGCGGATATTGTTCCAGCCGAAAACACCGGTTGCCCTCAGATCCGGCGTCAGGCCGGGAATGACGATCGTGTCGCGCGTGATGCCGAGCGCGTCGACACTGTCGTTGATCATCATGCCTTCCTGAAAGAACAGGGGCTGACGGCCGATGGAAAATCCGAAATCGAAATTGCGGTTGTCGTCCGGATCGAGGTTCGGGAAAATCTCGCCGAACTCCCCCTCGAAGAACAGTGTCGTCACATAGGGATTGAGCCCGTTGACATATTCAACGCCGCCTTCATCCGTATAGAGAATGCCCGTGTTCCGGCGTTTTTCCGTCAAGGGCGAAAACCCGATGAGGATCCGCTCGGTAGGTGTCAGTTTCAGATTTGCAAAGATGTCGATACGGCTCGCCCAGAACTGGCGCGGATCTTCAACGCCGTTGGCATAGTGGCCAATTGCGGTGCGCGCGTCGCCGAACACCCAAAGCGCCGGTTGCCAGATTGCCCCTGTCGGCAATTCGATACCGGGCGCAAGATTTCCGCTGGCGAGGAATTTCTCGCCGCGCTGGAAGATCGGTGGCGTCGGTTCGGGCTCCTCATCTTCCGCTATGATCGGAACTGCATCGGTGCTCAATTCGCTTGAATGGTGGTCACCGGCAATCAGGGGGGCAGGCCCGCTGTTTTCTTCCTGATGCTTGCGGACTTCCGCTTCCGTGACCATGGGAATGGGGTCGTCGCTCAAGGCACTGCCCGCTGCCCATACCTGCCCGCCGGCCTGCAGAAGAAGCGCAGCCGAAGCCACCGTCGTGATTGCCCACGCTCTGAACCGCCGTCCCCGAGTTCTGCTTGCCTGATACCTCATTTGAGCACGACACTCGCCTTGCGTGTCCACAGCACGGAGCTGCCCTGCACCACCTTGCGCGCGATACCGGCCGGGCTCATGCCGTAGTCGAAGCCCGCTCCCTGAATGGCCGCGATCAGGTTGACCGGCACCATCTGCGAAATCAGCTTCACCGAGATGAAATAGCGTTCACCCGGCTTCAGGTTTTCGGCGGGAACGGCATAGGTCGCGGTGCGGCTCGCTCCCGGTTCCAGGTTCTGCTTGTGCTTTCTGGCCCCGCGCGGTCGTCCGTAGATGGTGGTTGCCCGGCGTTCCGGCCGAACGAGCGGCAGAACGTCTGTTGAAGTGTTCACCGCCAGCACCTGTTCGCGTTCACCGCCACGCAGCAGCCGGACCACGAACTTGGATTGCAGGCTGAACAGGTCCTTGTCGAGCTTCAGCTCGCCATTGTGAACGTAAAGCGAGTGGGCATCGCGAACGTCGCCATTGGGGTCCCGGTCACCGGACACATAAACTGTGTTGCCGTTGCTGTCCTTGACCGTCACCTGAAGGAATATCAGCCGTTCGGCGTCAAACCCGGTCGGCACACCGTGTCCGTCCGTGCCGCTGCTGACATCGACGGAGAACTTGAGAGCCCGGCTGGTGTTGTCGACAATGGTGATGTCGCTCAGCTTGAAGCCGTTGCGCAGCACCTGAAGCCGTGCCTGACGCGCCTTTTCCAGCCGCTCGAACTGGGTATCCAGGATCTCGCGGCCATCATAACGATCATCGATGGACGACCAGGCTTCGGGAAACTTGTAGCCGTCCTTGACGTTGTCCTCGAACTTGTCCGTTCCCCAACCGGCGCCGACATTGAACTGCAGCCATTCAGCCAGCGTCTTGAACTCCGCCGCCTCGACGTTGTGCGGGAAAATGCCCGGATGAATGATCGAGTAATCAGGGCCTGCAAACATGTGGTTGGTCAGTTTGCGGTTACGGGTCGGGACATCACCAACGATTGCGGCGGGGCCGTAGTCATAGCCGGAGGCAACGCCCTGAACCTTGCCCATATGGCAGTCTTGGCAGGTCTCGCCCCGCTTGGCGGCCGGTGAGCGCTTGTATTCGGCAAAAGCCTCTTCCAGCTTGAAGCCGTTGAACAGCGTCACATCATGACAGGTGCCGCAAAAGCCTGGCTTGGTGAGCGCGAAGAAAGGCTTCGCCTCGGTATGGATGCTGCGTCCCGGATCATCCTTGCTTTGGGAAACCCGGTATTCCTCGGGCGTGTTCAGAACGCGCTTCAGCTCCTCGCCGCCCTTCGGGCCATAGACCGGCGAGAATACATCCCCCTCTTCCAGCGCGAACCGGCCACTGATCTTGCCGTAGTTCCGGCTGACGCGGTGGCAGGCAACGCAGGTGATGCCTTCCCGTGAGGTCGGATTGCGCTTCAGGTTTGAGACATAGAGCGACTCGCCAATGTTCATGCCGACCGGGTTGTGACAGCGAATGCAGAAGTCGCCATTGGTCGCGCTGGTCTTCATGTTGATGGTGGTCTGCATCGCCATGTAGATCGGGCTCAGCTGCGCATAGGCATGCTGAGACACGGACCATTGCTCATACTGACCAGGGTGGCAGGTCGCACAGGTGTTTGCAGAAGGATATTTGCTTTCCAGGAAGAGCTTTTCATGCTCCGCATTGGCTGTTCGCCGGATCGTTTCTTCTTTTTTCTTGCCTTCAACGGTTTCGGTCAGCCCGGTTCCGCCGCCGCTCAGCAGGTCGTCATCATCGCCAACTGTCAGAAGGTCATCATCGGAGAGAAGATCGTCGTCTCCGGCCAGAAGGTCGTCGCCGGAAACATCGGCCCCGTCGCCCGCAAGCAGGTCATCACCTTCAAGCAAATCATCCCCGGCAAGCAAGTCATCGCCAGCCAGAAGATCATCTCCATCAGCCTTGGGATCATCACCTGCCAGCAGATCGTCACCATCGGAAACAGAGGCGGCACCGGGTTCCTCTGCGGTCAGCAGATCATCGCTTCCGTCATCGGAAGGCAGCAGGTCGTCGCTGCTGTCCGTCAGAATCGCCTCATCCGAAACCGCGTCTTCGGCAGGCGTCAGCAAGTCATCATTCTGTTCGGCTTGCGCCAGGATCAGGCGATCGCCGGCGCTCCTGCCGTTTTCGAGTTGGGATACGAAATCGACCAGCGCCCGTACATCGCCAGATTGGATAAGCTGCTGGTGATACTGCCGAAATTCGTCTGAAAAAGCGGCTGCGCGATCAACACTGCCGGCGCCGGAAAGGATGAGTATTCCGAAAAGAGGCTTCAAAAACGGTCGAAAAAATTCCGATAAACGCGACATTCCAGATCCACACAAAACATGTTCTCAGGCCATCGCTTACACCGATCCCCCAACTCAAATTCACACTACGGAAACCTCAGGACAACATCAAAAGAAAACTGTTCACAAATTAGCCGCATTTTCGCATTGGTAAACTCGCGGCTAACCGCAGGAACAGACAGAGCAACGCACTTTCGCGTCGCTAACCGGTGGCTTCAAATTTCGGGCAATGGCGTGAATCAATTGCGTTGCCGGCAGCATTCGCCCGGAAGGTCACAAAGTTGCTGCAGCTGTGTTTCCGCTCGCAACAACACACTCTCGCAAAACAATGTTTGCGTCACACCAGCACACAGACTGGATTACCTGCAGCGCAGCGAAATAGGACTATGAAGGTGGGAAGAAGGAAAGTGGCGGAGAGGAAGGGATTCGAACCCTCGAGACGGTTGCCCGTCTACTCCCTTAGCAGGGGAGCGCCTTCGACCACTCGGCCACCTCTCCGGTAACGCCCGTGTACGAATAAAAGCCTCACAGTTCAAGGCGTTTTTTACGCCTTGTCACTTTTTCCACCGCGCTTGGCCTCGCAACTTCTGGAAGGTGAAGACAGGCATCGAGCGCTGAAATCCGGCATCGTCTTCACAAATCGCGGAACCAGACGCTTCGTTCGTTTGAAAATGAACCGCCTCTTTCCACCCGTCGCAAGTCGGGTTGGCAATTCGCTCGCCAGGTTTCGCTTTTTTCTTCCCTACCCGGCCACCGTCACATCTTAGAGTTGACTTTTGGCGCGCCACCGGCAAAACGACCCTCTTTCATCAATGAATTTGGCTTTGGGTGATACTTGAAAAACGTTTTTGTTTCGCTGGGTGGCGGATGTGACGCTGCGACAAACCTCAAGAAGCTGGGCCTGAGGCATGAGCAATACCCCTTCGACTGGCTCTGGAACCTTGATGCGGGCCTGGACTACGTCTCGAAAATCATCGCGACAGACTTCAAGGGCCTAACCAGCAAGCACGACTATACTTACGCCTCGCATCAAATAAATCCGGTTGAGAAGTTCCTCATTTTCAAGAACTACCCGAAAATCGCGCATCTGCACTCCAATCCACACGACAACAGTGACGTATTGGCGGACTACAAGGTTCGGATTGACAGATTCAGGAAACTCATCAAAGACACCGGTAAAAAAACGACCTTCATTTACTATCGCAACGCGGCAGTGGCGGAAGAAAATTCGATAAACGACTTTCATGCAGAAGTTTCGCATCTGAAAAGCGAAACAACTCTTTTTGAGGAGATGATGGCGCGTCTGCATCCAGACAAAACGTTTTCTCTGGTCAGTCTCCTTGCAATACCCGCGACCTGTTTTGACAATCACGCCCTCAGGGAAAATTTGCGGCGCACCTGCTCGTGCAACCGGTCTGCAAGAACGACGTTCGAAATTGTCCCGATGCGTGACGATCGCTACCCGGAGCAGTTCAATGCATGGACAGACGAGTGGACTGCGGCTCTCAGACGAACCAAAGCTGTTTCGCCACTGGACATAATGCGCGGAAAGATGTCGAAACGGAAAATTCGCACCCGCAAGAAACTGACCAGGCTTCTGCCTCGGGCTTCTGCCAGGCTGTTGGGTTAGGGAACGTTTTTCCAGAGGTAGTTCATCGCGCTACCAGAAAGTCTCAAACCCTTCTCGCATGATGATTGACTGGCCTGCCGCCGTCCGCGGGAACAGATCCAGTTCCCGTCTTCCCCTTCATAATTCAGCCGCAGTCCTCTGGTGCGATGGACATTCTTCAACTTGGCCGGGTATCGGAGAAATGCCATAGCCGAGCTCGCCCCTCCGACGCATCTGACACGGTTTGTCGCGGAAAGGTTTCCGTGGATCTGTGCGCTCTGGCTGCACCTTGCGCTCTATGCGTTATTGAGCGATGCCGCCCTTTGGCGGACGATCCTGCCAGAGCCGCCCGAGCCCGTCTCTGTCGAGATCATTCCCGAATACCTGCCGCCAAGTCTGCCGGAAACCGCGCTGGAAGAAATCAACGAGAGCCAGTCGCAAACTGCGGCAGTCTCCCCGCAACCCACTGCTGATCCGTTGTCAGGTTCGAACGCGTCTTCGGAACTGGCGCCTTCTTCGGATGCCACCTCGCCCGCACCCACGGACCCATCTTCTTCGAGGACCAGGCCCGAGCAGGAATGGGTTACTGCAAATGCCTATTTTGCCAATGATGTCCTGAACGACCCACGTTCCGCACAGGCACGCGAGTTTCTGCCAACCTTGACCAGTGAAGACGGACGCGAACAGATTTGCGCGCTGGAGGCAATGGAGCAGGTTCGCCATGCGCGGCCGGGATTCAAGCCGACACGGCTTGCGCCACATGCTTTCCGCAATTCATTTCAGAAGGAAGATATGATTGTTGTGCCCGCCGGAGCCCTCAGAAGCAACCGGGTCTGGTACGAGATCGCCTATCGATGCCGGCTGGACGCCAGCGGCAAGATCGTCAGCGGGTTCGAATATGCCCTTGGTGCACCAATCGACCGCTCGATCTGGGATGAGTACGGTCTGGCGCCGATCCATTGACTGGAGCGGTCCCGGCAAGGGGCCGGAAACTGGACGCGGCAGAAAACTGTGCTGCCGCGTCAGGTTGTGGATACCGGTTCAGGTGCCGTTCGGCCGGCAGCCTTCATCCGGTTCAATGCATCGAAAGCCATTCACGAGCCGACCGCTGAGCTTCGGCGATTTCGGAAGTGGACATTTCACCGGAAATTTCCTTGCGGTAGCGTGCTGCGTCCTTGTTGCCTTTGAGAGCGGCAATGTTGAACCACTTGTGCGCTGTGATGAGATCGGTCATGCCGTGACGGCCGCAAGCGCTATCCAGACCCATCTGGAACAGGATGTCCGCGGTAACCGGCTTTTCGCCCATGATGGCCATATCGGCCGAGTGCATTTCAAAACGAGCCATAACGCTCCCCTTTCGTCTGTCTGACTTCTGCGGAACAGCTCCGATCCTTCTGGATCCACCGTTCCGGTTCCCTACTGCCAACCGGTCACTTTGCAGAACACAATGGCTTGGCAAGGACCGATCTAAGAAACACAAGCTTTCGTGAAGCTTTCCCCGTTGTTTCTTGAGGTCTACTTCATCAGCAGCAGTTAAAAGGGGCGTTAAAAGACAGGTTTAACGTAATGCGAACAAAATTTTAAATAAGTCTGAAATTCATATTGCGGTAAGTATATGGTTGCGATTTTCCCTTTTTAATCAGTCACATTCTCCGAAAATTTGACAAGGCCCATCAACCTTCTGTTCACCATGGATTCGTTTCCACAATTCTTTGTCCGACTTTATTTCGTTCCCTTCCCTTCAGAAAACCAGACTTTGCCTCCCTTCGGCGTTCAGGAGGATTTTCGGACGACCTGACGTTGGGTGACGGCTTTTCAGCACGTTTCCCGGGCTATACATTCCCTTTCCGTAAACGGAAGGCATTCCGCTTTGGGAGGAACTTATGCTGAAAACCATTCTGTCGTCCGCACTTCTTGCGGGCGCCATCATCACCACATCCGCAACAATGTCTTTCGCAGGCGATGCCAAGGGAGACTGGGTCCGCCCGAACGGGGCATCCAAGATCCGGATAAGCTCCTGCGGCAGCTCCTTGTGCGGCAAGCTGATATGGCTGCGGGAGCCGCGAAACGACACCAGGAACCCGGACGCAGCCAAGCGGGACCGCCCGCTGCTGGGAGTACAGATCGTTCAGGCCATGAAACCCACCGACAAGGAAAACCAGTGGAAGGGCAAGGTCTATAACGCCGAGGACGGCAAGACCTATACCGGCTTCATCGAGCTGACGTCCGCCAACGCGTTGAAACTGGAGGGCTGCGTGATGGGCGGCCTCATCTGCAAGGGCGAAACCTGGAAACGGGAACAATAAACGGCTGAACAAAGTCCGAAATCGCCAGATCCTGTCGATTTGGCCTTTCCTCCGTCGCAATTGCCGGTCAGAGATTGTGGCGCAGTCGTCACCAGCATTGCGACGGGGGATAATCGTGGTTCCTGTTTCTTTCTTTGTTTCTGCGTTTCCGACTTCCAGACTGTTATCGAAAGCCGGTCTGTTCGCTCTCCTGCTTGCAGGCACAGGGGGCCAAGCCATTGCAGCCCCGGACATCAACGGCAAATGGCTGACACCGGCAGGTGCCGTCATCCAGATTCAAAAATGCGGCAAGGTGCCCTGCGGCAAGATTGTCCGGTTTCCGGCCCCCAAAGGCTATTCCATGGAAAACACGCCGGATCTCAAAAACAAGGACGAAAGCAAGCGCAAACGGAAGGTGCTCGGCCTGACCGTGCTCTGGCGCATGGCACCACAGAAAGATGGCTGGAAAGGCCGGGTCTATGATCCGCGTCGCGGCTTCAGCGCGGATGCCACCTTGCGCCCGAAGAACGCCTCCGCCCTGGAAGTACAGGGCTGCGTCCGCGTCGTTTTCAATGTCTGCGAAAAGGAAACCTGGCGACGGGTCGACTGACATCGCTGGTTCACCAACTCAGCCCGGATCCATGTCTGACACGAGCCTCACGCCCGACGATATCGAAACGCCCACCAGACTGGAGGAAAGCCTGTGGCGAGCGGAAACGCGGTACGATCCGGTCCTGATGGACCGGATTTTTTCGGATGACTTTTTTGAGTTCGGCCGATCCGGCCGTATCTATCCGCGTGAAGACCTGATCCTGCCCGCGCGTGCCGCACGGCCTATCGACGTACGCCTGCCCCTGCCCGGCCTCAAGTTCACCGTGATCGACACGAATTCGGTTCTCGTGACCTACGTCAGTGAAGTCAGGCGTGAGCTTGGTAACGTTGAAACAGCAAACCGCAGTTCGATCTGGAGCAGACGAGACGGAGCCTGGCTGTTACGGTTCCATCAAGGCACAGCGCGCCAGGCACCGACTGATCAATGATGGCTCAGACGAACATCTTCTTGTAGCCGTGATGGCTCTGGTCGTAGCCAAGCCGCTTGTAAAAGTGATGTGAGCCTTCGCGTTCCTTGTTCGACGTCAGCTGCACCATGCAGGCGTTGCCTTGCCGTGCCAGGTCTTCAGCCCTTGCCATCATCAGCCGCCCGACACCGGTGCCGCGCTGGTCTGCGCGCACGTGAACGCTTTCCAGTTCAACCCTCGGCCGCCCCTGGAAGGCGAGCCCCTTCATGAAATGGATCTGGAAGGTGCCGACCACTTCTCCGCTTTCGGCAAGCGCGACGTAGATATCGCACTCGGGTGCGGTGACAAGTGCGTCAAATGCCGGGCGGTAGTCCTGCCAGTCGGCAAATTCCCTGTCCTTGCGGACACTGGTCGCCCCCGCATTGATGATGGCGACGATCTCGCGAAGGTGCTCCGGGCGGGCTTTTTCGATGGAAACGGTCGAGGCAATTGTGTCCGGCATCTTCGGTTCGCGCCTTTGGTCAGGAAAGATTACGGTCAGCGGCAGATTGGGCTCTCGGGCGGGAGCTTCGCTACGCCCCACCAGCTTGTCCGCCAGCCGGGCGGCTTCCACAAATGCGGCCAAGCGCCGGTGAGATACGTTGCCTCAAGCGCCTCGCCGGCATCCCAGAAGGCGACCTGACTGAAGCGCTCCATTGCAGACGTGTCCGGCTCCTTGTCCCCCTCTTCCCAGATGAAAAAGCAGCTTTGTCGCGGTGGCGTTCTGGCCGGAATGGCCTTGGTCACCAGCCTGGCATCGGGAAACAAGACCCTCAGATTGCCGCCGGTATAGCCATCATCGGCAATCAGTGTGGCGTCGGCTGCTCCCAGGTCAGCCAGCGGTGCCTTCAAGTCCGCGTAAGGCTTCATGTGCCGGCACTTGCCACCGCACCATGTCTTGTCCGGCGCGACCAACCCTGGTACCCGGGCGAGAAAGGCAACCGCGACAACCGCCAGAACAACGGCCGTCAGCCAGCGCCATTGCTTTTCAAATCCGAAGCGTTCCAGGTCGGCGAACAGCCACACCGGCAGCAGCAGAAGCAGCGGGTGCATGTGCCGTTCCTTGACGTAGGTCGCACCGGTGATCGCAATCATCAGCGCCGTCAGCAGGATCATCAGGAGAACCGTGCGCCCGCACAGGCGCGCTGCGTCACTCACGGCAGGTGTTTCGGGCTTTTTGCGGCCAAGATAGCGCGGCCAGAACAGCAGGAGCAGCAGCGGGACCAGCGGAACCGAGAAACCGACAAGTCCGAAGCCAAGTTTCCCCAGCCCCTCGCCTGCGCGCATCAGATGCGATGTTTCAGCACTGACACCCATGGTGTCGGAAACCGATGCCAGCAGCTTCAGCCCTTCGCTGAAGATCCAATAGGCATAGGGGCTGTAGATCAGTGCCGCCGCGAAAGGCACCAGCAACAGGCCCGAAAGGCGCAGCCGGGTGCGCCATGCCGGGTCGCTGGCCGCCGCCAGGATCAGGGCAAGTACAAATATCGGGTAGGAATGCTTGCCCAGCAGTCCGGCACCGGCCGCCATGCCAAACAGCACGTAGTAGCCGAGCCGCTGTGTCTCCAGCGCTTTCAGGAAGAAGAAGCCGCTCATGGCGCAGGCTGCAGTCAACACCACCGTGTGGGTGACGCCTTCGTGAAGGTTCCAGCCGAACTGGTAGAAGAGCGAATAGGAAAAGACACACAGGGCTGCAAGGCGCGTGTCGTGAATGGCCTTGCGTGCGATCAGAAACAGAAACAGCGCGGCAACCGAGATCAGGGTGTATTTGACGAAAAGCGCTGCCCAGATTGTAGGACCGAACAATTGCTGCGCAGACCAGAGCAGCCACTCGTAAAGCGGCGGCTGACGCAGCATGTAACCGGGCTCCAGTGTCTGCACCAGAACGTTCTCGAACATATCGTCCGTACCAAGGACGGGCGTGTTCAACGCCCTCAGCAGGATATGCGCGAGCCCCCAAAGGGCGACGACGCCCCAGACCCCGAGGGGCGTGGCATAAAACGGAGCCGGCCCTGTACCGGCGGTCGAACTACGAAACATCATGGCAGGGGGATACTAGATTTTCGGAAGACTGTAACCTCGCATTTTCCCTTGCGAAAACAAAAACGCGCGGCTCGACGCCGCGCGCTTCAAGCGTTCAGCCGGCAGGTCTTAAAGTGCAGGCAAAGGCGGCAGCGGCGTCTTCAGCCACTTCTCTGACAGCTCGCCCAGCTTGCCGTTCAGCTTCTTGTGCAGAACGAAAACGTTGACCCATTGCAGAAGGTCGATGTTGCCCGTCTTCACACCGATGAAAGACGGCGAATTGGCGATGATGAACTTGTTTTCCAGATTGAAGTCCGGGTTGTCATTGGAAATGCCCAAAGCCACCATGTTGCCGGTCACGATAACGTCGGCCTGGCCGGAAACATAAGCCGCAATGGTGGCGGCGTTGTCGCCAAACCTGATGATCTCCGCATCTTCCGGTGCATCCGCCGTGATTGCCAGATCTTCAAGCGTGCCGCTGGTCACTGCTATTTTCTTGCCGGAAAAATCCGCGATGGTGGACACGGCCACGTCAGGCTTGGCAAAGGCTCCGGAAAAGAACGGAGCATAGGCGTGAGAGAACCAGATCGACTTTGCGCGTTCCGGATTGGCGCCGAGTGTTGCAATCACGAGATCGGCCTTGTCGGTTTCCAGAAACGGAATGCGCTGCTTGGACGTGACGGGCACCAGCTCCAGCTCCACGCCAAGGTCTTCCGCGATCATCTTTGCGACGTCGATATCGTAGCCTTCGTATTCGCCTTCACTGCCCAGCGAGCCAAAAGGCGGAAAATTCTCCGGTGTAGCAATCTTGATCTTGCCGGCTTCCAGAATGTCCTTCAGCTCTGCAGATGCAGGACTAGCAATCATCAATGCGGCAGACACTGCCAAACCTGTCAGCCCCAAAATTTTTTTCAACATTACGCTACCCTCCTTCGGTTGTTCTTGAAGCGCGATTTGTCAGGCGGCGGCGGCAGCCCCGCCCTTGGACGATGTGGACCCGAGTCGCTTTTCAAGGCGCCGCGACCACACAGACAACGGAAAACAAAGAGAAAAATAGATCATCGCCATCAGCGGATAGATGACGAAGGGTTGGGTGCCCGGCACGGGCGCATTCGCCCAGCGCTTGCCGACCGTCATCAGGTCATGAAAGCCGATGATATAGGCAAGCGACGTGCCCTTGATGATCTGCACCATGAAGCCGACCGTGGGCGCAATGGCCAGGCGAAACGCCTGTGGCAGAATGATCAGGAACATGATCTGGGCGAAGGTCATGCCCAGCGCCTTGCCGCCTTCATGCTGGCCTGCCGGTATGGCCGTCAGTGCCCCGCGCCAGACTTCGGCCAGGTAGGCGCTTGTATAAAGCGTCAGGGCAATGCCGGCCGCTCGCCACGGGTCAATCTGGATTTCGAAAAGATGCGGAATACCCAGCCCGAGTAGAAACAGCAGCATCAGCAAGGGCACTGACTGGAACAGCCAAGTGTAGACGGTAAAGATCTTCCGCAATATCTTGACGGGTGAGACACGCGAAGCGGTTACGCATGCGCCGATCAAGCCCCCACCGATGAAAGCGATCAGAGACAGATAGATCGTGTATTGGGTGGCTTCCAGAAGCTGGAACAGGACGATGCCGAATGGTTTGCCAAGGATGGCGACGAAGGCGTCTTTCATCGAACCACCTTCCATTTGAACAACCGGTCATGCAGCAGCGCCAGAAGGGTTTTGAAACCCAGTGACATCAACAGGTAGATCACCGTCAGGGTGAAGAAGATCTCGAACGAGCGAAAATTCCGGCTGTCGATGAAGAGACCTGCCCATGTCAGGTCCGTCACGCCGATTTCCGAAATGATGCCGGTTGTCAGGAACAGGAAGATGAACTGGCTGTTGAGCGAAGGATACATGGCGGCAACCGCCTGCGGCAGGCACACTTTCACGAAGCTGAGCCAGCGCGGCAGACCGAGTGCATCGGCGGCTTCCGTTTGCCCCGCGCCGAGGGACGCCAGGCCCGCGCGCAGGATCTCCGCAAAATAGGCGGAAAAATTGATGGAGAGCGCCAGCAGCGCATGGGCCCAGAAGGGCCATTGGTACCCAAGAAGCAGCGGCAAACCGAAGGCCACGAAAAACATCTGCACGATCAATGGCGTGTTGCGGATGAATTCGACATAGGCTGCCGCCAGTTGGGCGAGAACCGGCACCCTGTAGTGGCGAACTGCCGCCAGCAGCACGGCGAGGAGAAACCCCAGGATGCCGCCGCCGATTGTCAGCGCAGCGCTGATCAATGCACCCTTGGCGAGCAGCCATAAATATTCCGGATTCCGGTAGATCTCGAAAAATCTAAGGTTGGACATTGATACCAACCAGAGAAACAAGGCCGTGCTTCATCAAAAACTTCCAATGGTTCAAACCAGAGTTGGAAGAGCAAGGCTTGTGCCAAAGGAAAGAATTGCAGGCGTTCGCCATGAACCTGCAGCTGAACTTAAGTGATGCGCGAACAACGGAGGCACTTGCCTCGATATTGGGCAAATTTACAAGGCAGTCCGACCTGACAACCAGGCATGACTGGTGGTCACGCAGATACCGAACTGCCTGGAACAACTGATCAAGCGCCGGGTTCGTGGTGTGCATCGTGCAGCTATCACGACTTCAAGGCCGCGGGAGATGCCTGGACGATTAATCTGGACCGCTTGCCTGATGGACACTGCCTCGACGGATGCGACAGGCTTGCTAAACCGCTGTTATCGGGGCCGGTTTGCCATTGCCCTGAAGGCCTCGACACATTGGTCGGCTGCAGCAAGCAAGGCGTCCTCGCACACGCCATCACGGGCCAGAACCGACATTCCCGTTTGCATCGAGAAGAGCATCGTTGCCGCGGCTGCGGTATCGAAGTCACCGGGAAGTTCACCTTCCTCCTTTGCCTGCTCGATGCGTGCCTGCAGTTGGAGAAGATTGTTCTTCCGCATCTCACTCAAGCCTGCCGGAACGGACTGGTCCTCGGTGCAACTGTGTTGAGCTCCCAGTACGACCATGCAGCCAGGTGGTTGTCCGGCCATGCAATAGGCTTCTGCAGAGCGTGTCAGGAAGGTCCGGACCGCATCGAAAATTGAGGGGGCCTCGTCCAAACCGGTCCAGATACCGTTGTGATAGTTCTCGACGTAGTGAGCCAGAGCTTCGCGGAAAAGCTCCTGCTTGCTGCCGAAGGCAGCGTAAAGGCTGGGCGTGTTAATCCCCATGGCCGATGTCAGATCGCTTAGCGATGTTCCCTCGTAGGTCTTGGACCAGAAAACACGCATCGCCCGTTCAAGAGCCTCTTCCCGGTCAAATTTTCTTGGACGGCCTCTCGTTGCCATTCAAACCCTTTCTGTATCGATCGATAAATAAATCACTTGACCCTTGAACACAAGCAGTCCATCTAATTTTGTATCAATCACTACAAAATAGGAATCGACGATGACATTGATTGGAAAAACAGCCTTTGTGACTGGGGGAAGCCGGGGCATCGGCGCAGCAATCGCCCGCAAGCTCGCCGAAGATGGAGCTGATGTAGCGATCAGTTATGCGTCAAACGAGGACGCGGCCGCAGGGACGGTTGCGGCGATCGAAAAGACGGGCCGCAAGGCACTGGCCATTCGCGCCGACAACAGCAAGGCCAATGAGTTGCAGGACGCGATCAACAAGGCTGCATCCACCTTCGGAAAGATCGATATTCTGGTGAACAACGCCGGCGTCTTTCTCGTTGGCCCGGTCGACCAACTGTCCCTGGAGGACTTCGACACATCCCTGGCGGTCAATCTTCGTGCAGTGTTCGTTGCATCAAAAGCCGCGGTCACGCACATGCCGGACGGAGGCAGGATCATCTCGATCGGCAGTAATCTTGCCGCTCAGGTGCCCATGGCCGGACTGGTGGCCTATAGCGCAACCAAGGCAGGCGTCACCGGATTGACCCATGCGCTTGCGCGTGATCTCGGCTCCCGGCGGATAACGGTAAATGCCGTGCATCCGGGCTCCACAGATACGGACATGAACCCTGCCGACGGTCCGTTTGCCGACGGGCAACGCGCCCTCATGGCGCGGCAAGCCTATGCACAGCCTGAAGAAATTGCCAATGTTGTCGCTTTTCTCGCCTCGGACGCTGCACAGTCTGTTACAGGAGCGGACTGGTTGATCGACAATGGTGCCAACGCTTGATGACAAGAGGTTCTTCCAAAGCCACAACCCTGACAATCGGGCTGTCGGCACTGGTGCTGGTGGCGACGGAGTTCGTCGTCATCGGCCTTGCGCCTGCAATGTCGGCGCAGCTGAACATGAGACCCTCGCAATCCGGCTGGCTGGTGACGTGGTTTGCCATTGGCTCCGCCCTCGCCGCGCCGTTCCTTTCCGCGTATCTGTCTGATACCTCTCCGGCGAAGGTGCTCGCCTGGATGATGCTGCCCAACTCCGCCAACCTGATATTGATCGTATTGCCGAATTTCGAGCTTGCCGCCGCTCTCCGGGTCGCTCAGGGAGCGGCATTGCCGGTCTATATCAGTTTCGCAAGCTCTCATCTCTCCCAGGTGTATGGCGCCGGCAAAGGCGTCGCGAAAGTTTATATCGGCGTTACGCTCGGTGTCGTCCTGGCGCCGTCTTGCGGAACATTCTTTGCAGAACGGTTTGGCTGGCAAACCCCTGTCGCAGGTCTTGGTTTGTTGTCAGTGGTCCTGCTGTTCGCCAATCTGAGGCTTCATTTGCCACCTTTCCAGGCAAAGACAGCCAGCGCACTTTCCCTGCTTCGCCGTCCATCGTTTCTCTGTCAGCTTTTTCTGTCTGTCTGCGTTTTCTCGGCAATGTTCGCTGGCTATTCGTATCTCACCAGCCTGTTGGCCAACGCCGGGCTTGGAGGAGATCAGATGTCCATCGCGCTGCTGGTTTTCGGTGCAGCCGGCCTCGCGGGGAACTGGGTCGGAGGAAGGACAGCCGACCATGCGTTGGCCGGAGCCATTGTCGTTCCATTGCTTGTTTCAGGCGGAGCCATGGCCTTCGGCCTTCTGGCGACTGCTCCCATCCTGCTTTTGACAGTCGTCCTGATTGCCTGGGGCATGGCCCACGCTGCCGGCTTCGTGCTGTCGCAGGTGCGCGTGATGACGGCAGGGCCTGATCACAAGAGTTTCGCGGCATCCATGAACATTGCAGCCGCCAATGTCGGCATTGCACTTGGTACCTTCGTGGGCGGATGGATGCTTGAAACGGGTGGCGTAGCCTCAATGAGCGCAACAGCAGCTCTGTTTGCAATACCGTGTATCGCAACGGTCATTTTGCTCGCAGCACTGCCCAAGCGGTTTCACTCACCTGCCCCGGAGGCCGCAGACCGGATCTGAACCAAGCGAACCAACAGAACGTCACCGAGAACCTGTTGGCAACTGAACAGTTATGTCCACTGAGCTTCAGTGGACATTGGCCTGTAAGCTTGAAACAGGCAGCCGGCAGCAACGTCTTTCCGCTCAAGGCCGGAATGTAGCCAGTTTGTAGGCTGCGAAGGAGAAGAAGACGCCCAGCGTTGCGCTTATCCAGCGCTGACTACGCCGATAGAAGCGGATGACGGGTGCGGTTGAAAACGTCACTGCATAGGCGACGTGCCCGATGATGGAAATTGCCGTACTCAGGCCAATCAGCAGCAGACCGACCCATAGCGGCGTGTCGGCACCCAGGCCTATCCCGACAATCGCGATCCAATGCAGTGCTGCCTTCGGGTTGGTCATCTGTATAGCGAGCCCCTGCAGGAACAGATTGCGTCCCCTTGCACCGGTCACATGCTTTGCGTTGGCCGGCCTTGAAGCCGCACGGAATGCCTTGAATGCCAACCACAACAGGTAGGCCGCCCCGAAAATCTTCAGAACGGTAACGGCCTGGGCATAAGCGGCAATCAGGGCAGTCAGTCCGGCAACCGTGAAGGTTGCCCATAGACCGGAGCCTGCGCCTACACCCAACGCGAGCTGGGTGCCGGACTTGCGACCGCGTTCCATCGACGTCCCGATGATGGCGAGGATGTTTGGTCCAATGCTGATGAAACCAAGAGAGAAGATGCCGAGAGCCAGAAAAAGGCTCGCAAGATGCTCGTTCATTGCCCCTCCCAGGTGTGGATGGCATTACGTGCGCAACAGCGCTTCGGCCCGATCAGAGCACGCAATGTTCCCTCAGTCCAGAAAGGTCCAGGTATCCGCGCCATCGAAGTGACGCAGCCCGATGGCTTCGATGGTTCCAGGAGGCGCTAGCCGGAGGTTGACTGCCAACCGATCGGGAAACTCAGCCGACAAGCTTTGCCAGTGGGTGGTGCAGCCGCAAGTGTTGCAGCTGTGGAAAGCCAGTCCCTTGTCGCCCCAGACGTAGCTGAGCGTTGCTCCGGGTGCCGCCTTGATCTCGATATCGCCAGCTTCGCCATGCCCCCAGATGGTGCCCAGCCGGCGGCAGATGGAGCAGTTGCATTCAACGGCGTGTCGAGGCGGTGTCTTCATTTCGTAAGACACCGCCCCGCAATGGCAGGAACCGGTGATGGGCAGCTCAACTTTCGGCGCTGTCCCCTCACCGCTCATGGTCTTACTCCAGACCGATCTTCTGCTTCAGCATGTCGCTGACGGCCTGCGGGTTGGCCTTGCCCTGGGACTGTTTCATCACCTGGCCGACGAACCAGCCGAGAAGACCCGGCTTGGCGATTGCCTGCTGAACCTTGTCCGGGTTAGCGGCAATGATTTCGTCGACGATGGCTTCAATCGCACCAAGGTCGGTCACCTGCTTCATGCCACGTTCTTCGACGATCTTCGCCGGGTCGCCACCTTCGGTCCATACGATCTCGAACAGGTCCTTGGCGATCTTGCCGGAGATGACACCGTCCTTGATCAGATCGACGATACCGCCGAGCTGCGCCGCGGAAACCGGGCTGGTCGAAAGGTCCTTGCCTTCCTTGTTCAGGCGGCCGAAGAGCTCGTTGATCACCCAGTTGGCAGCCAGTTTGGCGTCGCGGCCCTTGGCGACTTCCTCGAAGAAATCGGCAGAAGCTTTTTCGGCAATCAGGATCTCGGCGTCATAGGCGGTGAGGCCATAATCGCCCATGAAGCGGTTCTTCTTGTCGTCCGGCAGTTCCGGCAGGTGCTGCGCCAGTTCGTCGACGAACGCCTGCGTGAACTCCAGCGGCAGCAGGTCGGGATCCGGGAAATAGCGGTAGTCATGCGCTTCTTCTTTGGACCGCATGGACCGTGTTTCGCCCTTCACGGCGTCGAACAGGCGGGTTTCCTGATCGACCGAGCCGCCATCTTCCAAGAGCGCAACCTGGCGACGTGCTTCATATTCAATGGCCTGGCCGACAAAGCGGATCGAGTTGACGTTCTTGATCTCGCAGCGCGTGCCGAATTCACCGCCAGGACGGCGGACGGAAACGTTGACATCGGCGCGCATGGACCCCTGGTCCATGTTGCCGTCGCAGGTGCCGAGATAGCGCAGGATGGTGCGCAGCTTGGTCAGATAGGCTTTTGCCTCGTCGGAAGACCGGAGATCCGGCTTGGAGACGATTTCCATCAGCGCCACGCCGGAACGGTTCAAGTCAACGAATGACATGGTCGGATGCTGGTCGTGCAGAGACTTGCCGGCGTCCTGCTCAAGGTGCAGGCGCTCCACACCGATCTCGACCTGTTCGTCCGGCATGTCGAGAAGGATCTTGCCTTCTCCGACAATCGGCTGCTTGAACTGGGAGATCTGGTAGCCTTGCGGCAAATCCGGATAGAAATAGTTCTTGCGGTCGAACACGGACTTCAGATTGATCTCGGCCTTGAGACCGAGGCCGGTGCGGATCGCCTGACGCACGCATTCCTCGTTGATCACCGGCAGCATGCCCGGCATGGCCGCGTCCACGAGGCTGACGTTATCGTTGGGGTCCTTGCCGAATTCCGTTGAGGCGCCGGAAAAGAGCTTGGCTTCGGACGTGACCTGGGCATGGACTTCCATACCGATCACGATTTCCCAATCGCCCGTCGCGCCCTTGATGAATTTCTTCGGATCGGGTGTGCGTACGTCGACAATCGTCATAGTCGTCAAAAATCCTGTTCGTTTTGATTTCGCGTCTGGTCAACCAGCTGGAAAGACATGCTGCGGCGCGAATTTGTAGCCGTTTGATGACCTAGTCGGGAATTGTCCTGGCTGCAAGGTTTTCCTTGCCTGAAGCGTCAGCTTTCGCACAGCAGGACGCGCCTTTCCTGTCTGCTTGCCTGGCAATCGCGCATTGCGAAGCGTTGCAACAAGCATCCGTGTCGCCACGGACGAGCGGAATGCCCCCCCGGCCTGATCATTTCCAGAGCCAGGAAACACGACCAACATGCGTGCTACGGAAGGTCACAGTGGCAATTGCTTTGTCAGCGCGACAAGACTCAGCCTTGCGCCATCATTCCTGCGGCGGGTGCTTGGCCTGGCCAGTCCGCATGATGAAGCCGATCAGCACGGCGACCGCCTGATAAAGCTCGATCGGAATTTCCTGGTCGACCTCAATCTGCGACAGGGCCTCAGCCATCATCGGGTTCTGTTCAATCGGCACGCCAGCTTCCCGCGCAAGACGTTCGATCTGTTCAGCCATGGAGCCCGCGCCTTTGGCGGTGACAACGGGAGCGCCCTCGTTCTCATACTGCAGTGCGACCGCAAGCTTCTTCCCGGATTTGTCCTTTTCACTCATTGCCGGTTCCGTCTCACGATTGCCTGTCGATCAGTGCGCCGTATTTGGCCGCTGTTCTGGGTGGGAGCCCCCGGATCAGCCGCAGTTCCTGAAGGTCCAGCCCCGCATCGGCAAAAGCGGCTTCCATGGTTTCGCGAACGGCGTTCAGGCTGTCGAAGGTTTCCTTGCGATCCACCCACAAGCTGGCATAGGTTCCGCCGCCGCGCAGACTGATGGCAGCTTCCAGCGGTCCTGTCGCGGTCAGATCGAGTGCAAACCGCAGCCGCCAGGCGGGTTCCCCCTCATCCTCGTCCTGGTTTCCGGCTCCATCGCGGCCGACCTGCATTTGCATCACGGCCGTTTCATTGCCAAACGCGAGCGGCAGTTCAACCACAAGATCCATCGGACGGGACGCTGCGCGCGGTCCATCTTCCCTGGACAGTTTCGTATTGCTGAGCTGCGTCAGCCGCAGGCGCGCCAGGGCCGAATCCGTTTCCTTCAGAAGTGCCTGCAGATTTTGCGAAGCAGCTCCTGCCCAGAACCCGCTGCTGGTCTGTTGCGCCTGGCCTTGTGGTGCACCATGCCGGGATGGCGCCGGCGGCTGTCCTGCGGGGTGGGTGATTTCAGAGCGGGCACCCAACTGCTGAAGCAGTGCCTTGAACGACAAAAGGGCGGATTTCAGATCCGGCAGTGCGACTTGGCCCTGCGGCTGCGCTCCGGAAGGCAGGGACAATTGTGCTTCGCGAAACTGTCCGGACAATCTTACGGCCTGTTGCAGATCCTGCGTGGTCGGTGCCTGGGCCGACGACAAGCGCAAACCGAGGATCTGCTGCATTGCCTTGACCACGGGATCCGGCAAAGAAACGTTCCCGCTGTTCTGCGCGGACATCAGACTTCCGATCTGGGCGAACAGGCTCCCCAGGCCGGCCTGCTGCTCGCTGAGTGGCTGCTTCAGAAATTCGGCAATCTTATTGGCAGGCTGCTGACCCACCACTGGTGCCTGCGCAGTTGGGTTCGGGGCTCCCGCAGCCGGCACGGATGCACCAACGGATGCGGGATAAGTCTGAGGGATCGCCGTTCGCGTCAGGACTACGGGCTGTGCTCCAACTGTCTGAAATGCGCCGTTTGACTGCCCTGTAGCTTGATTGGGCACGCCTGTGCCAGCCAGGTTTGCAGCTGGAGGAGAAGCGGAGTTGGCACCAGCCCCCGCGGCGGTTGATGCCAATTGCGAGCCCTGGACAGGCGTTGGTCCCGACGATCCTCCCGACTGGAGATTTGCCTGTACCGTGCTTGATACCGGCGCTCCGGTCCCTGCACCTGCCGGAACCTGACCGGGCGCCGTTCCGGGGACTGCACTTTGTACACCAGGGGCGTTTGTGGCAGGTGCAGGCGCGTTTCCTGAAGGAGCCCCCACTGGAGCTGCCGGGTTACCTTGTAAAGGCGGCGGCGCTGGCGTTGCCAGCGTGCCTGCTGAAAGCGTGGACGGTGGTGCCTGAACAGAAGCACCGGCAGGTGAAACTGCGGCAGTGTTCGCTAGGGGCTGGTTCACCGATGTTCCGGGTTGCGTGGGCGCGACTGTAACCGTTGAAGCAACTGCTGCCGGCTGCGAAACCGGTGGTCCGCCGGTCAGGTTAGACAGGCTCGCCGCACCTTGTCCGGGAGCGGCCGTAACAGGTACGCCTCCCCCCGACGGCACTTGCCCGGCCGCAGACCCTGCCGGAGGCGCAGGCTGTCCCGGTTGAGAGATCCCGGAAGATGGCGTGCCCGCCGGTGGCGCGGTAGCGACTTGCGGCTGCACGGGCCCACCCGAAGGGGCATTTGGCGCAGGTGCGGAAACCTGGGACGGGGCAGCAGCAGGCTGCGTCGACGCCGAGTTCTGCGTAGAAGCCCCTGCCGGAGGTGTCACTCCAGCGATTGTTTGTCCAGATGCTCCTGTCGGCGGAAGAGGCTGACCGGTTGCGACGTTTCCTGAAGCCGGAGGCTGCGCGGCGCCGGCCGCCGGCGGAGCGCTGGTTGGCGGAGGCGCCCCCGGAAGAGGTGTTTGCGGCAAGGCCTGCGCGTTGCCGGCAGTCTGGCCCGGAGCCGTATTGACCGAAAGAACCTGAACCAGATGCGCCAGAACCGGCGACGGCCGCGGATAGGCGGTTGCCGTTGAAGGTTGCGGTTGCAGGGGCGCTCCGGCTTCGGATTGCGCAGGAGCCTGGCCGGTCTGGCCCTTTGACGTCTGTACTTGGGATGCTTGAGCTTGAGCCTGGGATGGTTGGGCTTGGGACGCCTGACCTTGAGAAGCTGTCGCCGGCGCGGAAGGTTGCTGCTGCGGCTGCTCCTTGCCCACAGTGATCAGGATCGCAGGCTGCTGTTTTGAGCCGCTGACGGTAACCGTAACCTCGCCACCTTCAGGAAGCGGTGCGGGAACGCGCAGCTCCAGTTTTGCATCGGGTGTGGCAAGGCGGACCACACCACCCGGCAGGTTTGCCTCAACCTTGGCCTTGAGTTCCGTTCCCGGCTCAAGCCCCTGAGCTACTGTGCCATTGCCGGTTGCCTGGGGCAGCGGCGAGGCGCTTACCGTTTCAACCATCACACCGTCTCCAGGTGTTGCGGCGCTCCGATTTGCAGGAGGCGGCCTGGCAGGGGTTCAGAATCATGAACCTGCAGTATGGCTGGTTTCGCAATGCTTGCCCAGAGTTGACCCTGATCAAGGTAACGCAGGTGTTTCTGCTGCATTGTGTCCTTCATAACCGGTGCCGGAAACCAGAGCGGCATCAAGAGACAGAAGGCCTTGGCAGACAATGTCTGCACATGTCCCGTCGGAAGGAGAAACGGCTTGAACTGGATGGATCGCCTCAACGAACGCGCGGAACTGATGGGCAGGATGCTGGACACAATCGGCGCGATGAACCACGTCCCGACCGGTGTGCACACGGGTGCCGCGTTAAGGTCTGCCGCCTATCGATGCATCAACTGCAGCGAAACCGAAGCCTGTCGTGCCTGGCTTGAACGCCATCCCGATGGCGCGGATGAAGCCCTGCCGAACTGTCCCAACGCTCCCCTGTTCAACAGCTGGATCGACAGCTGAAAACGCGGCAGCACCGGCTTCAGGCGCGCTTCACGCGGCGGCTGAGCCAATAGGTCACGGCAGACGCAATCAAACCGCCGACAAAGCGGAACGGAAAGACAGCCAGCGCACCGGCATCATGCGCAAAAGGCTGCGGCACGGGCAGCGCGCCAATCGCCACATCCAGAATGAGCGTCAGCGCTGCCGCCGCGAATCCCGCGATCCAGAGCTTTTGCAGCCGGTCGGCCTTCCACCCCAGATACCCGCCGATCAGCAGCGCAAACGGGTTGAGCAGGCCAGCAAGGCCGAAGAGGTCGTACCAGGTTTCTGAAAGCGTCATCATGGCTTCCTCATAGCCTTGTGCGGGACAAAATGCGAGCCGGTTTCCAAGTTTAAGGACATTAGTCCGGCGGCAAATTGCTGCAGTCTCGTCTCAGCAGTTGGCCGTAAAGCCATGTAATTGAATGAAACAGTCCCATTTCCCTGGCATAACGCGGGGACATGACCCTCAGCTCACCTAAATTTAAACGGTTTTGTACAGCAAAACTCTGTGCTACTTTTGTTAATACAAGTATTTGACATGCATTGCCTCTGGCAGCTCCCATTCCTTAAATTAAGTTTTAAAGGCCATGACTTTACTCTCATCTATTGAAACAGACGACCCAACAGTCGACACGCTCTTCAAGACCGACCGACGCCTTGCCATATTGTGCAATCACTGTGGCCGGTTCCGTTACATGAACTTTTCACGGTTCACCGGAGACCAGAAAGTCTCGTCCTTGAGCGAAACACTTACTTGCGCTTCCTGCGGCTCGCGGGATGTCGAGGCCATTGCGGTTTCACGCAACCCGGACAACGGCTACTGGCCGGCTGAACACAGCTGAAGCGTTTTCACCCGGTCGAACCAGGAAATCGAAATCCTGCGTTTCCAGATCGCAGCAGATTTGCAACAGCCTCTGCAAATCACCCAGCCTCACCGCTGCATTGAGCCTCGGCGCGTTGTCGCGTTTGGCAGCGTGTGCTAAGGGCCTTCCCACCAACTGAGAGGTTTTATGCGCGGATTGCAACAGTCCCGGTAGACCCCGGCTGACGTCAGTCGGGGCCAGTCACATCAGCACTGCAGGCGATTAGCTGCGGTGGCTGGAGCTCTGTGCATACTTTCAGGCAAATTCAAATCAATGGACATTTCCAAAGCCGAGCAGCGGGTCCTGCACCTGCTGGCTCAAGGCGGCTATAGCCTTCTGGAAAAGGATGAGCATGGCCGTGTCATCAAACATGAAACCGTCACCCGTGAAGGCTGGTTCTGGGGCGGCTGCTCACCACAGCTTTTCCATAAGCTGAAATACAAACGGCTGATCGCCTCCAGGAACAGCGGCCCGTATCGGATCACGCCGCTGGGTCTAAAACGTGTAAGGGCTCAACTGGACAACAGGTGAAATCAGGAGCCGGGACAGCCTATTGGCGTCCCGGCAACTTTTCCAAAGCCGCTTGTGAGTCAGTCCCTGGCGAAATCCGGACGATCGCCAAGGAGAAAGCGGGGCCCACGTCCCTTGCTGGCTGCCGCGTCTCCTGCGTTGTAGAGCTGACAAGTTTTCATAGACAGGCATCCGCAGCCGATGCAGCCATCGAGCTTGTTGCGCAAGGCCGTCATCCGTTCGATTTTCCGATCAAGGTGAGATCGGAAATCTCTGCTGATCCTTGTCCAGTCCGCCTTGGTCGGTGCCCGCCCCTCCGGCAACCTTTGGAGCTGCGCCGCGATCTCCGCAATCGAGAACCCGAATTCCTGTGCGACCAGTACAAAGGACAGGCGCCTGATGTCGGCCCTTAAAAATCGCCGCTGTCCTCCAGCGTTCCGGCTTGGGTGCACCAGCCCCTTTTCTTCGTAAAACCGGATCGCCGAAACGGACAGCCCCGTCCGCTCGGACAGATCCCCGATGGTTAGAAGATCGGTGCCTTTCATAACCTTCGTCAAAATATCGCCCCGCCTCTCTTGACCTCAACTAAGATTGAGGAATTATGTCTGGTGTCCACAAAAGGTCAAACCCTGATAGGACACCGAGATGAGCAGTGCATTCCTGGAACATGTGAACGTCACGGTCAGTGACCCGGAAGCGACCGCCAAACGTCTGGAAAGCTGGTTCGGCTGGAAGGTTCGCTGGAAAGGTGCAAGCCTTGGCGGCGGCACGACGTATCACATCGGCAACGAAACCAGCTATGTAGCAGCCTATTCACCGCCTGGTACAACCAGCAAGGTTTCCGGAGACAGCTACAGCCACCACGGTGGGCTCAACCACATCGCAGTCGTCGTCGATGACATCGACGCAACCGAAGCAGTGATCAAGGCCGATGGCTATCACACGCACAATCACGGCGACTACGAGCCGGGCCGCAGATTCTATTTCGACGATGACGATGGCATCGAGTTTGAAGTGGTCAGCTACACGAAGTGAATGATACGCACCCCGTCAGGACGGTTTCCCACCGTCCCGCCGGGATGCTTTCGTTCTAGTGGCCCGTCAGCACCAGCGTCTGGATCGGGAACAGCAGCGCCTGAAGCCGAATGATCATCGCATGGACGAGACCGACCGTGTCGACCACGTGCAGGAAGATGAACTCACCGGTTCCAATCGGTTCGCCCGACGACAAGCGGTCATGATTGCTGGTGTAGGCGTTGACCGTGCAAATTGCGCCCGGTGGCAAGTCAGCCAGGCCGTCTTCGTAAAGCGGTTCCAGCAAGGTGGTGATCGTTGCCGGCTTCACACTTTGAGCGGCATCAAAAAGCTGGCCTGAGGTTGTTATCTGCCCGGAAGCGATCTGCGACTGCACTTCTGTCACGACCAGCGGAATAATGGTGAAAGGTACGGCTCCGCAGAACGCTTCCGCCACCATTCCTTCCTTGAGAACCTGGGCCTCGATCTGGCCGAAGCCCGCAACGATTCGCTCTCGCTGTGCATCCGTGGGAATTAGCACGCCTGCAGGCCGCATCATCGGGTTGACGATATCACCTGGACGCAGGATGAACTGGCTCATGGTGCCGTCCACGCCGGCGTAGACAGTCATCTTCTCCAGCTCCACTTGCGCCTCGTGCAATCTGGCCTCCGCGCTTTTCAGGCGCGCGGGCAGATATACCGTGATCTTGGTCTGGATGAGTTCCTGATTGGACTGCGCCGCGCGCAGTGCGCCGGTTCGCGCATCCACCGCGTTCTGCAGCTTTTCGATGTCCCGTTCACTCACGACATTGGCATTGCGGGTGAAAAGCTCCTGCCTCGTGTCGAGCTCGTCCTGCGCCTGCTTCAGTGCTGCCTGCGCCTGCTCGGTCTGGGCATTGGCAACAGCCAGTTCGCTCTGGGCCAGCGCAAGCTCTCCCTGGATTTCGACCAATTGCTGTTGCGCAGTCACGACATCCGCTTCCTGACGCGTGCTGTCGAGCTTGAAAATCGGGTCACCCGCCTTGATGTCCACCTCAAGCTCACGCGGCACGAAGGTTTCGACGACCCTGCCGGAACTTTCCGGCAGTATCGGAATTGTCCGGAATGTCGAGACCGCCGTGGTTGCCGTTGGATGAAAATAGAAAATCAGCGTGATCAGGGACACGGTCAGCATCAGGCACAGCACAATGCCGTAGCGCAGCTCGAACCAGACCGAATAGAGCGTTATTTCCCGGCCGATGCGCTTGCCCTGCACATATCTGCGGATCAGATAGTCGGGCAATATGGTGAGAAGGGAACAGAACAGGAGCTCAAACATGTTTGTTCTCCTGTTCGGCTGTCGATGCAGTGGAATGATCGGCTGGAGTTGGCGGTGGTTCGTGAGGCGCTCCCTCCGACGCACTCGTGCCGACCTCCAGCTCCTGCTCTTCCTGCTCAAGATCATGCTCGACCAAGGTTTCGGACGAAACACCACCCGTTCCGGCCAGACGACTCAGGGAATGGGCCATCGATTCCAGCGGTGTCCAGAAATCGGGAAGCTGAATGAAGGCGAGCAGAAGCGCTGCAACCCAGAAGATGTTGTTATGTGTGAAAAGAGCCAGAAGGCCGAGGACCGCAACAAGCTCGAACTGCATGCGCCCATGTTTGTGAGCAAGCCGTTCGGGGATCGAATGCAGGTGCAGATAGAACACCCCGACAAGGATCCCGCCGAAAATCAGCACGACCAGCATCACGGTAAAAAGCCAATCACCACCGTCCGCAGCCGGTATGAAAGGCGGCAGATGATGCGGAGCAAGCTCGTGCATATTTTCCGCCATCGGAATTCCCCCTTACGCCCTCGCTCCGCCCGATATGGCGGAAGCAGTAGCGTAACCTTAAAAGGGATTTCCGGTCATGCGTATGAAAAAGTGTGACTTTGGAGGACTTTGACACAACCTATCCGGCCGCAACCCTTCAGCCACCAACCGGATAGATCTGTTCTTCTTGTCGCTCTGGCAGCCCCCCGCAAATAGCGGTGTTAGCGGGGTGCCATGCGGATCGCGCCGTCGAGACGAATGGTTTCGCCGTTCAGCATGTCGTTTTCGCAGATGGATTTGACCAGCTTCGCATATTCGGTCGCCTTGCCGAGGCGCGAAGGGAACGGAACTTGTTGGCCAAGCGAATCCTGGACCTCCTGTGACAGACCCAACAGCATGGGCGTCTCGAAAATGCCCGGTGCGATCGTCATGACACGAATGCCGGACTTGGAAAGGTCACGGGCGACAGGCAACGTCATTCCTGCAACCCCTGCCTTGGAGGCTGCATAGGCCACCTGACCGATCTGGCCATCGAAGGCAGCAACCGAAGCCGTGGAAACAATCACACCACGTCCACCGTCGGCCGTGACAGGCTCCAGTGCGGCCATGCCCGTTGCTGCAATCGACAGGCACCGGAAAGACCCGATCAGGTTGACGGAAATCACCTTCTCGAACATGTCCATCGGGTGAGGTTCGCCGCGAGACGTCGTCTTCGCCACAGGTGCAATACCCGCGCAATTGACCAGAATCCGCTCCTGGCCGTGAGCTGCGCGCGCCTTTTCGAAACCAGCCTCGACGCTCGCCTGGTCAGTCACATCGACATCGGCAAAGACGCCGCCAATTTCCGCGGCGACGTCTTCCCCCTGATCGGCATTGCGATCGAACAGCGTCACCTTGACGCCTTCGACCGCAAGCATGCGCGCGGTGGCGGCTCCGAGCCCGGATGCACCGCCTGTCACGATGGCTGAAAGTGTTGAGTCCAGTTTCACAGAAACCTCCAAACGGATGCAATTCATTGAAATCAATGAATTTAATCTACTCAATTGACGATTAGGTCAATTTTGAAGGCAAATTGGCCCAGATTGACAGTTCGGTCAAGTGTTTCAGTATTGACCAAAAAGGCAGTTCGGCGGCCCTCCAACGGCCTATCTGGCCAGAACCACCAGGTCCACAGGACGCTTGATACCTTGGACCGCCGCATCCGACCTTGCTTCGATCAAGGGCAGATCATGACCCTGTGCAACGGCCAGATCAAATGTCGCCTTATCTGTCAGCGCCTTGGTTTCCTGGCTCTTGTTGGCGTCTTCCAGCTTGGCAGCGCAGTTGACGGCGTCACCAATGACCGTGAATTCCAGGCGCTCCCTGGAACCAATCACACCGACCGTGACCGGCCCGGCGGCAGCCGCTGTTCCAATGCGCAATTGTCCCGGCCAGCCGGCGTCCCGAAAACGCTGCTGTTCCCGCTCCACGGTTTCCACCAGACGTCTTGCAGCCCGAAGCGCATCGGCGGCGTAAGTCGTGGAGGGATAGACAGCGCCGAAGGTTGCCAGGATGCCGTCACCCAGAAACTTGTCTACCCGTCCTCCTTCCTCAACGATCACATCAACCGCCAGGTTCTGGTACTCGGCCAGGACCGCCAGCACAGTTTCCGGTCGCAGAGTGGCGGAGGTGGAAGTAAAGGAACGGATGTCGGCATAAAGAATGGCGGCATCGCGCAAGCTTCCTTCGCCGGCCTGCAACTCCGTGTCCGCTCCGGTGATTGAGGCCGCAACTTCCGGCGAGAAGAAGCGGCTCAGATCCATTGCAGCCGCGTGATCTTTCGAAGCCTCGAACAGCATCGACCGTCCCCTGTAGAGGGCAACGGACAGAATGACCGTCACGGCCAGGATAACCATGGTCTTGTCCAGCTCGGCACCAATCAGGATGGTGTTGCCCGTCAGGTAGTCGACATAATTACGGGTCACGCGCATGTGGTCCATGTCTGCGAACACCGCATAAAACACCAGTCCGAGCCAGCCAGTGACCGCCACAAGGCCTGTGGTCAATACGAAGCGAGGATCGAACCGCAAAGCCCTTAGCCCGATGAAGAGGAAGACATACATCAAGGTTGGCGTCTTCAGATAGAACGTCGGATGCTGGCCGTATTGAATGTGAAACGAAAAGATCAACCCGACCAGGAGGGCCATGTCGACACCGATCGACACAAATAGATACCAGCGCGGCAATTCAAACCTGTACGACAGCACAAGCCGAAGGACGGTGAACAGAAAGTAGGCTGCAAGGGCAATAGGCACGAAGTTGAAACCGGCCGATCCCTCAGCCCTTGGTGCAATGGCGTAAAGCAGTGAGAAAAACAGCACGAGCCCAAGCTGAACCCAGCCTATCAGGCGCTCGGAGGACGCTTCTCGGGCACGGATTTCGGCCCTGACCCGTTCCGGAATGCCGGTATCCGGAGGTCCGCCTTGCAGGATGTAACGCAGTGTCTGGGATATGGTGGTCATCTCGCCGCCGATAAGACGTTGCTCGTGCGCGGATTTTCCACCGGCGCCGCGAATTGCGCAAGCGACCCCGCGGTAAAGTGAGTGGACGTGAGCAGGCCCTTACCGGTTGCCTTGCAAACGCAATTGCTCAACACTGCGCACAAGTTCGGCTTGACGTCGCGACCCGGTCTTGGAGAGCGCAGCCTTGATCTGGTTGCGCACGGTATAAATGCTGATCTCGCGGTCCTGGGCTATTTCCGCCGGTGTCCGGCCGTCTGCGAGCTTCAGGACCGTTGCCGCTTCTGCCGGGCTGAGACCAAGCTTCTTCTGCATTTGAGCCAGGAACGTATCGCTGCCGGCTTCGGGCCTGACCGCCAGAAGTACTGCAGAGACCGCCTTGTTCATGAAAACACCGAAGGGCGTCTTGTCCAGATCCCCCAGTTGCAAACCTATTGAGCGACAGGTCCAGTTCCTGCCTCTGCCATCCCTTGCCTGCCAGTTTCGAAACACATCGAAACCACCCATGGATTGAAGCTGCACGAAACCAGCGAACCTGCCTTGATCCTCTTCGGACCGGAAATGCAGACGCCTGTCGAAACCACAACCGACAAGAGAGCCTGAGGCCAGGAGCTTTTGCGCCTCCGCGCAGGCATAGTGGATCCGCATCGCGGTATCGATCACAAAAATCGCCGTTCCAGATCCCATGAGATGCTGTTCAGCAGCCCATTTCTCGAAGGTCAGTCCGGAGATGGTCCGATTGATTTCCAGTGACTGACGGATGACCGGGGCGAGTTGAGCACACAGCCGAAGCCAGTCGTCTTCGTATTTGTCGCGATCCTTCGAGCGCATGTTGCCACCGAGCAGGAACATGCGATCGCCATCCAGCGCCAGCATCGACCCACCGCCACCGGTAATATCTTCAAGCGGCAACAAAAGATCGGCGTAGAACTGGGTCTTTTTCAGCGTTTCAGGTCGGCACAGCTGATGGGTTGATACGACGTCTCCCACCTTGCAGGTGGCAAAGTTGGCAGCAAACGGGTTCTTGTCCGCGTAGTGCTCGTCGTAAAGTTCCAGAATGTACGGGTCGTATCCTGACGAAAAGGTGAGCGGCGTGGCTTTGGTCAGGTCGTCGTAGCCGATCAGCTGCGTGCACACGCGCGTACCAAGGCTGCAGCTCAGCGTGTCGAGAAAAACCTGCCACCGCCCAGGATCCAGTGCCGCCGATACAGCAAGGTTCGACAGCCTAATCAATTCTTCTGCTGCGACAGCCAACCCTTCCCCCCGGGAGTTCTTGCGGCATCACGCCAGTAAACGAAGTCGGGCAGACCAGATTGACGCTTCAGCTTCCGCTAAGCCCGCTCCGCCTTGACGCTCCACCTCAATACATATGCAAAAAACGGAGGCAGCGCGTTAACATTGATCAAGTTCCGACCATTTCTTCATCACGCCAGTCTGCAGAGGCCGGCACACTTCCAATTACTGGCCAACCATCCGCCCTTCCCCAGCTGCGGAAAATACATATTTATAGTCCAAATGGACCATGCAAGTAATTCCTACACCCTGTAAACAACTATTGATCGTATCCGGCAGGCACGTGTGACGGCGTTTCAAGTCACAAGTGTTTGTTTTCCGGCGGCAATCTCGGGATTCCCGCATTCCAGCAACCGGCGATCGATCTATTTTTAAGCCTTATTGATTTTTTGGGCGGCTATTTGAGCCGCCCTTTTTTTATTATTGAATCGAGGCTTGTCTGGCAGGGCGGTGCTTACGGCTTGAGGGTCATGCCTTCGCTGGCGACCAGTGTTCCGGGATAAGCGTTTTGAGCGGCGAGACCAATTTCATCAAGCTCGTCGTCAGACCTGCGCGGATCATGATGGAAGAGAACGGGGGTCTTTACGTTGCCGGCCTTTGCCAGCTCGACAGCCTTTTGCCAGGTGGAGTGTCCCCAGCCCTTGTAGGTGCCGTATTCGTCGTCAGTGAACATGGCGTCATAGATCATGACGTCGGAATTGCGCACGAAATCAGGTAGAGCTGCATCAATTTCCGGATCGCCATGTTCGTGATCCGTGATGATGCAAATCGATTTGCCCTTAAATTCGAAGCGGTAACCACACGCTCCACCGGGGTGGTTAAGCCGCGTGGTGCGGATGACGAGATCATCGGTGCGCGGGATGAGGTCTCCGGCATTGAAGGACTTGAACTCGACCGCCTTCAACGTCTTGGCAGCTACCGGAAAGATCGGCGGCGACATGATCCGGCTGACGATGTCAACGAGGCTGGTTTCGTCCTGAAAGTGTCCGGCCCAGGCAGTGACGGAGAAGCTCGGATCATAGGCAGGTTTGAAAAAGGGAAGACCGCAGATGTGGTCGAGATGGGTGTGGGTGAAGAGCAAATCGAAGGTTCGTGTCTTGCACCCGCAGATTTCCACGCCCAGGTTTCGAGCGCCGGAACCGCAATCGACCAGAACCAGTGCGTCGCCGGCCCGGATCTCGAAACACGACGTTTCGCCGCCATAGCGGAGTGTGCTCGACCCCGGCGTCGGGGTGGACCCTCTGACGCCCCAGCAACGAAGCGAAAATTCCTCAGCCACGTGTTACTCCCTAACCGCTGGCAGCCCCTCGACGTGCGTCGGCAAGATCCCGGGTCGTCCGTTCAAGCCGCAGCGCCAGTGTCCGCATCACCTCCAGCGAGATATCCGGAAATTCTTTCAATAGTTTCAAGAAATCGTCTTTCGAAACAGTGAGAACATCCATGTCATTCGCTGCGACCAGTGTCGCGGTTCTTGGTACGTCGCACAGAATAGCGATTTCGCCAACAATTGAATTTTCCGAAACCTGCGCTACCTTTTTTTCGCCCTCAGGCGTGTCGACCAGAACATCCGCATCGCCGGACAGGATGATGAAGGCGCAATCGCCTTCTTCTCCCTGGGAGCAAAGACGTTCGCCGGAGGGGTACTCGGTCCGATCACTGATGAAGGCCAGAAGCCTCAGCTTGGTCTCGTCGATCCCGCGGAACAATGGCACCTTACGGAGTGCCTCGACTTCGGTTTCAAGTGTCATCTTCTTCTCCCGCGCCCGTTGTTTTTTTGCTCCGACCGAACCGAATCGCCCGGCCGGTCCCCGCAGACCGGTAGCCCACCTATTGTCACACCCACCGTCTTACCCTTTTTCTGAAAGCCGTCCTTGATCCAGAATGAAGCGCTGATCGAATTCAGCTGCTATTTCGGCATTGGACGTGCCGAACAGGAATGTTTTGCCGGACAGGATTTGCCTCAAGCCTTCGCGAAGCGTCTTGTCCTCGTCCGTCATACCGGTGGCGATATCGTCCAATATGGTGATTTTTGCGTTTTTCAGAAGACCGCGGACCAGTGCGATCTTGCGGCGCTGGCCGGCAGACAAGCGCGAACCGGACACTCCAACGTGATATCCGAAGCCCGCATAGATGATCGGGCGCCGCAAACCGGTTTCCTCGACAATGGTACGGATAACATCGTCGATACGCCGCCGGGCATCCCGGCGGTCGACGCGTGCACGCCCGAACAGGAGGTTGTCCTCGATGGTCAGCGGCGGCAGATAGACATCCGGATCAAAGGCAACGAAGTTGTCGCTGTTCTTGACGACCTCTTCCAGGAACGTCTGGCGGGCGCTGATGATATCGCGCTTCAATTCGTCGGTCATGACACCCAGACGATGCCGGGCGGGGACCAGCTTGAAGGCCAGCCCGGTCAGACGTGACCGATCGGCGTCTGTCAGGCCCGGGCGCGGCTGATCAGACTTGGCGATGCGGACAATGCGCTCGAAATCCGGAATCTCATCCAGCGTGATGAAGGAGTAAGCCCCGAGCAGACCGCTGTCGCCGGAAACATTGGAGAACAGTTCCAGCATGGTTTCGGCAATCTTGAGGCCGATTTGCTGAAGCTTCTGATCGAAGCCCGTTTCCGCCAGGAAGGCCTTGACCTCATCGAGGTCCGGCACCTGGTCCATGGTGATTTCCGGATCGGCCGGCACGGCAAAGAACAGGTTGTCCGCCAGGCTGGCACTCGCATTGAAGCGATCGCGATGCCACAGCTCGACCAGGCCACCGAGTTCAGGTTCGTGGGCAATGCGCTCGGCGAGTGCCTTGCGCACGTTCAGGATCTTGTCGGCAAAGCCATCGTCCATGGTCGGATCGAACCGCGACTGCAGACCGAGCCGATAGATGTCCTTGTCGATCTTGACGGTCTCGAGCAGTTCAAGCGCCCTAGTGTCGAGTTCTCTCTCGTTGCTGACACCCGCGGCAGCGAAATCGTCCCAATCGGCAGCAAGGTCATACGTTGGGTTGCGTGTTTCCTTGGCTTCGGCAAGCCGCCGCTTGTAGTTTCTCAGGCTTTCCCCCTCCCGCTGGGGCGGAACGAGCGGACGGTGGCGCAGACCGTAATAGAGGTTGTCCCGGATCGTTCCCGTCCAGACATGCACTGCCCCGCCGACATAAGCGATTTGCCGGCCGAGAGTGGCGTCCGTCAGCTTGTCGAGATCGTGGCTGCCGATGCAGACCTTGCCGGAGACGGCCGCAACGAGCCCGGCGGCAAGCTGCAGGACCTCCGACCTTCCGGATCCGTCCGGACCGACAATCGCGCAAGCACTGCCGGACGGAACGGTCAGCGAGACGTCGACAACCTCCTGCCCGGCCGCACCGCCGGAGAAATTGACATTCTCGAGCTTGACGTCGCCGGAAAGGTCGACCGTATCGTCCGAGGTCAGGCGCTCCTTGTCATAAATATCCGACGGGTCGAAGTTTTCGACAACAGTCTGATACTTGACGCTGACGTCCGCAGTCATCTGGTAGAAGGAAAGCAGCTCTTTCCAGGGGCCAGCCAGATCCTTGTAGGCCGCGATGACCGCCAGCAGGGCACCGATGCTCAGATTGCCCTGAATGACCAGATACCCGCCGATCAGGTAGAAGAAGAACGGCGTCAGCTGGTTCATGAAGTTGTTCAGGAACTTGATCAGGAATTTCCGGTTGAAGATGTCATACCGGATCTTGAAGTTCTCGTAGAGGCGGTCGGAGATATCCGCCGAATGCCAGGCCGCCGCGTCATTGGCATGGATTTCGGCAACGCCCGTGATGCTCTCGCCAACCTTGTCGGCAATGACGCGGATGTTGCGCACCCGCTGCCGGGACAACAGCACCACCTTGCGCTGCAGAAGCGGGATCACATAGCCCTGGATGGGATAGGAACTGATGGCAGCAAGCCCCAGTAGCGGGTCCTGCATGAAGATGAAGCCGATCTGAACGATCAGCATGCCGCCCTGGTAGGCCGGCAGCGCAAAGGCTTCACCAATGTAACCGCCGACATCCTCCACTTCCGATGTGATCATCGGAATGATTTCGCCTGAACTGACCTTTCTGAAATGCGGCAAGCGGAAGCGAAGCACCCGCTGGAACAGCTCGAACCGCAGGCGCCGGAGCATGCGTTCGCCGAGACGCCCCTTGTAGACGTTGAGGTAGAATTTCAGCCCGTTCGAAACGACGACCAGAAACAGGAAGGCAAAACACAGAAGAAGAAGATATGGGACTTGATCGAAATCGACGCCAAGGATCGTCCGTGGAAAATTGTCTCCCTGGACGGCATCATTGACAATCAGTTTTGGCAGCTCGAGAAGGATATAGACCACCGGGTATGTGAGTACGGTGACCATGAGAATGAAGATTTGCTGTCTGGCGCTGTATTTCCAAATAAAACCGAAAAGGCTCTTTTCCATAAGCTCATCCAAACAGACAAGGATCAAATATGTGCAAGCAGATCATATTTGGTATATTAGCGATCCGAGTTAGTTGCGCCAGCCGGGATTAACATTTGCCACAACCGCTTTAAAAGGGTCCGCAGACCGTTCCTTGTCGAAAGTCCCCTGTCAAGAAATATCCGCACGTGACAAGGGCCAATCAATTGAGACATAAGCCTTTCGGGGCAGTTTTACAAATTTAGGGGCAGTATGAGTTCCAAGACGCCGAAGATCCTCATTTACAGCCACGATTCCTTCGGGTTGGGCCATCTCAGACGCTGCCGGGCCATTGCGCAATCCCTGGTCGGGGACTTCGATACGCTGTCTGTCCTGATCCTGTCCGGCTCCCCGATCATCGGCAGTTTCGAGTTTCGCTCCCGTGTCGATTTCGTTCGCATTCCAGGCGTGATCAAGCTGCGCAACGGCGAGTACACACCGTTGTCGCTGCATATCAACATCGACCAGACGCTGGCGATCAGATCATCGATCATCGAACACACCGCCAAGGTGTTCGATCCGGACATCTTCATCGTCGACAAGGAACCGCTTGGCCTGCGCGGGGAAGTGCTGCGGACGCTGGAAGCCCTGAAGGATACCGACACCCAGCTCGTACTCGGCCTGCGCGATGTCATGGACGACCCGAAGGTGCTGAAGGAAGAGTGGGACCGCAAGAACGTCTATCCGGCCCTGCGCGACCTTTACGACGAGATCTGGATCTACGGACCGGAAGATATCTGTGATCCGCTGGAAGGCATCGACCTGCCGCAATCGGTACGCGACAAGCTGCGCTATACCGGTTACCTGCGCCGTGAGTTGCCGAAATCGGCGCTCGAAAATCCCGCACCCGCGCCCTTTGACGAAGAACCCTATATCCTGGTGACGCCAGGAGGCGGCGGCGATGGCGTTGAAATGGTCGACTGGGTGATGCGCGCCTACGAAGCCCGGCAGCGTCCGCTTTTCCCGGCCCTGATTGTGCTTGGCCCCTTCATGCCGGCGGCCGCCGCAACCCAGTTCAGCGAGCGCGCCGAACACCTGCGCGACGTCGAGATCATCCGCTTTACACCGCAGATCGAACCCTATCTTGCCAATGCCACAGCCATTGTCGGCATGGGGGGTTACAATACATTCTGCGAGATCCTGTCCTTCGACAAGCCAACCCTGATGGTACCGCGCGTCATTCCGCGCCGGGAACAGGCTATCCGGGCTGAGCGGGCCGAACAAAGCGGCCTCTTGAAGGTGTTGCCGATCGACCAGTATCCGGATCCCGACCTGATGGCTGCGGCCTTGTCCGAACTTCCGGGCATGGCTTCGCCTTCGGCAGCCGGCGTCGATAATCTGCTTGGCGGTCTGGATGTCATCTCCAACCGCGTTGGCGAAATCTTCGACGAACAGCAGGCAGCCAGCCGGAAGCTGGTCAACTTCTGACCATCGCCACCCGCAAATCGCATTCTTTCAAGGGCTGACCGATGTCCCGTATCGCCGTTGTGGTCAAAGGCTATCCTCGCCTGTCCGAAACCTTTATCGCCCAGGAAATGCTTGGTCTGGAGCGGCGAGGTATCGAGATCCTGATCGTCGCCCTGCGCAAGCCGTACGACCCGTACATTCACGATCTGCACCGGCAGATTTCAGCCGAAGTCATGTATCTGCCGGAGTACGTGAAAGACGACCCGTCCCGCGTTGCCCGCGCCAAACGCTGGGCGGAGAAACAGCCGACCTTCGAGGCTGCCAAGGCTCTGTTCGATGCCGATTTCGCGCATCAACCCAACGCCGACCGGCGACGCCGGTGGGCCCAGGGTTGCGTCTTCGCCCATGAACTGCCGGAAGACGTGACCTGGATCTACACCCACTATCTGCACACACCCTGCTCCGCCTCGCGTTATGCTGCGCATCTATCCGGCCGAAAATGGTCTTTTTCCGCACACGCCAAGGACATCTGGACGAGCCCCGACTGGGACCTGAAAACCAAGATCAACGACGCGGCCTGGGGCGTGACCTGTACCGCGGTCAATGCCGAACACCTGAAAGGCCTTGCCGAGGATGCGGACAAGATCGAGCTGCTTTATCACGGCCTCGACTTTTCCGGCTTTCCCGAGCCCAAGACCAAAGCCACGACACGTGATGGCAGCGGTGAGCCTGTGCGCCTGGTTTCCGTTGGCCGCGCCGTGGAAAAGAAAGGCTATGACGACCTTCTGGATGCTCTTGCAAGGCTGCCTGCGGCTCTCAACTGGCACTTCACCCATATCGGCGGCGGAGACCTTTCCGAGCACCTGAAGGCACAGGCGGATGCGCTCGGACTGTCGGACAGGATCACCTGGCGGGGGGCGCAGCCGCGCGAGGAGGTGATCGCCACCTGCCGCGAGGCTGATCTCTTCGTCCTGCCATCGAAGCTCGCGAAATCCGGTGACCGCGACGGCCTGCCCAATGTCCTGATGGAAGCCCAGTCCATGGGCATCTGCTGCCTGTCCACCAAGGTTTCAGCGATACCCGAACTGATCCTCGACGGTGAAACCGGTGTGCTTGTTGCTCCTGGCACACCAAAGGAACTGGCCGAGGCCATGCAGCGCCTTATTACCGCCCCCGAGACCCGTCACGGTCTCGGCCTTGCCGCGGCCAAGAGGGTCAGAACGACGTTCTCGACAGACCCCGGCCTCGACCGCCTTGCCGACAAGTTCCGCAAAGTCCTCTAGGCCGAACCCCAGGAAAACCATGAAGATTGCCTTCACTGCCCCGATGAAACCCCTGGATCATCCGGTCCCGTCCGGTGACCGGACCATGGGACGGTTGATCGTGAAGGCTCTGGAAAGTCTGGGGCACGAAGTGACGATTGCCAGCCGTTTCAGGTCCTGGCGCAAGGATGGCAGTGACGGCATTCAGTCAGAGGTGCGGAGTGAGGCGCTGGCAGAGGCAGACCGGATAAGCGCCGACTGGCAACAGTCAGGCTATCGGCCGGATCTCTTCCTGACCTATCATCTCTATCACAAGGCGCCGGACTGGATCGGCCCGGCGCTTGCCGACCGGTTCGACCTTCCCTATGCGATCGTTGAAGCCAGCCGTGCGCCGAAACGGCAGCAGGGCGACTGGGCCTTCGGGTTTGCCGCCGCGGATGAAGCCTTGAAGCGCGCCGATGCCGTTGCCGCCATCCACAACGCTGATGCCGAATGCCTTGCGGCGGTCGTGCCACATCGTTGCCTGTCGGTCCTCCTGCCGTTTCTGGATGCCGATCCCTTTCTCGCCGCATCGACCACTGCCAAGCCGCTTGCGGCAAGTCCTCTGAAACTGCTCTCCGTGGGCATGATGCGCGAAGGCGACAAGCAGCGCTCTTACGAAGTGCTTGCCGCGGCACTGGGCGAACTTCGGGACCTGCCCTGGCATCTGACGCTCATCGGCGACGGACCGATGCGCGAGCAGGTCCTTGGCCTGTTTCCGCCCGAACGGATCACCTGGCTCGGCGCTCTTACCGGTGACGACCTTCCAGCCCAATACGCACGGCACGACCTTTTCGTCTGGCCCGCAATCCGGGAAGCATTTGGTCTCGTGTTTCTGGAAGCACAGGCAGCAGGCGTCGGCGTGATTGCCGGTGACACCTTCGGTGTTCCCGACATTGTCCGTGATGGCGAAACGGGATTGCTGTCACCCGAGGGCGATGTATCCGCGCTTGCCGCCAACCTCAGCCGCGCCATGCGGGAACCGGCGCTTGTGGACAGGCTTGGCCTGGCAGCCCGCCACCACATCCTTCATTTCCATACGCTTTCGGCAGGCGCTGCCCGGCTGGAAGCACTTGCCGAAAAGGCCATGCGGAACCACTTGAGCCGCCGGGAGACGAAAGACGCATGAGCTTCAAGGCCCTCATACATGTTCAACATCTGCTCGGGACAGGCCATGTCGTGCGGGCCGCTGCCATCGGCAAGGCACTGGCCGCCGAAGGCGTTGAGGTGACACTTGCCAGCGGCAACACAATACCGCCGACACTCGACACCGGATCACTGAAGATCGTCGAACTGCCAGCCTGCAGAAGTCCGGACGCGACCTTCAAGCGTCTTGTGACTTTGGACAATGAAGATATTGACGATGCTTGGAAAATCGCCCGCGTTAAAGCATCGATTCAAGTTCTTGAGGCCGACGACTTCGACCTGCTCCTGACCGAGACCGACCCCTTCGGCCGTCGCCAGCTTGACTTCGAACTGGCCCCTCTTCTGGAAACGGCCAAGGCGAGCAGCAAGGTCCCGCTGATTGCCACTTCCATTCGCGACATTCTGGTGCGCAAGAAGCAGCTCTGGAAAGAACGCTGGATGGCCGACCAGGCGCTGAAATTCTACGACCGGATCCTGATCCATTCCGATCCGGACTTCATCCGCCTTGCAGACAGTTTCCCTTTTGCCGAGGAGGTCGACCACCTGGTTCGCTACACCGGTTATGTCGGCGGCGATCCACGGCCTGTCGTGGAAGGGCCGGACGGCGAGGACGAGGTGGTTATCTCCTGCGGCGGCGGCGCCGTTGCCGAAAGCCTGCTGTCGGCGGCACTGGAAGCCAGACCGCTGTCGCGCCGTGCGGAAGACACGCCGTGGCGGGTGCTGATCGGTCACGACATTTCCGACGACGCCTTTGCCATTTACCGGCAAAGCGCGGTGGACGGGGTCATCGTAGAGCGCGCCCGGCGCGACTTTCCGGACCTTTTGAAACGGGCGCGCCTTTCCGTCAGCCAGGCGGGCTACAACACCGTGCTCGACATTCTTCAGGCTGGTGTTCCGGCTGTCTTCGTGCCCTTTGCCCAGATCAACGAGACCGAACAGACACAACGCGCGGAAGCGCTTGCCGGCCATGGACGGGCGATCGTTACGCCGGAAGCAGACCTCACACCAGAGCGGCTTGCCGCTGCCATTGACGATGCACTGGCTCTTCCGCGCAGCAAGCACACCGTCCGCCTGGGTGGTGCGGAGGAAAGCGCCCGTGTCCTCCTTCAAGACCTGAAAGACCGGATGTCATGACCACTGACCCGCAGCGCTTCCGGCAGGAGCTTACCGATCATCTCGACTGGTTTGCCGAACGCGGCCGCAAGGTCCGCTTCTGGTGGCGCGACGACGACGCCATCGAACCGACACCAGCCCTTGAACGCATGTTGTCTCTTGCCAACAATCATGACGTCGATGTGGCGTTCGCGGTCATCCCGAAGATGGCGACGAAAGCCCTTGCAGATCGGTTCGCCGATGAACGACATGCGCTGGTTCTGCAACACGGCTGGCAGCACAAGAATTTCCAGCGGAAGGACCTCGGCGAAAAAGCAGCCGAGCTTGGTTCCCGGCGGGATCCGGACGACCTGATGGCCGAGCTCAAGGCAGGTCATGACCGCCTGTGGGAACTCTTTGGCGACAAGTTCGTGAAGGCCATGGTGCCGCCCTGGAACCGGATCGATCCTGAAATCTCCCGCCGCCTGCCCGGTATCGGCCTGTCGGGTCTTTCTACCTTCACCTGGCACAACTTTCCGCGTGCGCATCAGCTCCAGTCGCACATCGACATCCTGAAATGGAAAAAGCAGGTGCGCTTCATCGGCTGGGAAAGCGCGCGGCTGCGCTTCGACCTGCAGCTCACCCGCCGGCGCAACACCGGCTCCGAGCCGGTTGGCCTCCTGACCCACCATCTGGTGCATGACGACGGCTGCTTCGAGTTTCTGGAGATCTTTCTGGAAATCGCCGCTCATCATGAAGGCGCTGAATGGCCGGAGGTGAAAAGCCTCTTTGGCGAGAACGGTTCCTAGCCGTTCGGATGAGAGCATCTGTCTGAGGTGAGAGGCGTCAGACGAGCACAAATTGTGCGTCTCCCCGGCCAAGCACCGCGCAGATTCGGAACTTACTCCCTACGGTCGCCCGGGGTGACCTTTTAGAGGTGATCTACTCCTGCGAGATGGTCTTCCTTACCAGAATGGATCAGGAGCTTGCAGCTTGGGCAGGTCTGCCGCATAGCTGCGCCAGATCCAAATCCGTTGAGTCGACGCAAAGGCCCAAGGCATGAAAGACACGCTCTACGTACTCGCCCCTGGATTTGAAGACCCCGCCTATCCCGGCAAGACATTCTACTGCTGGCATTGCGCGCTCATGGAAGGCGTGCTCGCCTCGTTTCCGGAGCTTGCGGACCGGCTTGACGTTCGCCGCATTGCCTGGCCGAAACCACGCAGGGACGTGGCCGAACTTCTGGGGGAAGACAATCAGTCCCTGCCTGTGCTGGTGCTCTCCGAAGGCGGCTTCATCAATGACAAGGACGCGATCCTTACCGCCCTCACCGAGCGCCACGGCTTTCCCCATCCTCATCCGTGACAGACAAACATCAGACCTGTTTACAGTCTTCGCTATTCCGCTGCTTCCAGTCGTTCCGGCTTCAGAGCAGCAACAAATTGTTTGCGCAGGAGGGCGAGCTTCGGGTCGATATAGGTCTTGCAGAACGGGCGTTCCGGCCCCTTGGCATAGTAGTTCCGGAACTGTTCGTCCGAGGCCTTGAACTCGGCAAGCGTCATTACACGCGTCACAAGCGGTTCGTCAAAGCGCTGCTGCAAGGCGCGCATCAGCCTTCCGACCTTCACACCTGTCCCGGCGTCATAGACGTAAACGGCACTGCGATACTTGCCGCGCATCTTGTGGTGGGAGGTGCTGGAGTGGGTGCGCAGATGGATCTCGAGCAGGACTTCCAGCGGCAGTGCGACCGGATCGAAGGTCACCACCACCGCTTCTGACCAGGCATTTTCTGGCGGATCGGAGCGGATGAAGCCCTGTTCCACCTTCGAAATGCCCGCAATTGCCTGAAAGACGGCCTCCGTGCACCAATGGCACCCGCCGCCCAGCCCGATTTTCACCCCGGCCTCCAATGTCATGATCGATGCTCCCAGTGTGACGTCAGGCATTTCGTTTGCAAAACGGCTTGGGGGAGATTCCCCCAGACGAGATCTTATGCCGACAATTGACAGGCTGCGCACAACATAAGATTGTGAGGCATGATCAATCGCGCGACCCTTCATCTAACCGTGGTGCATATCGTCGTTCCCGCAGGGGACGCGAGGGGATCACTGTTGGCTGAAGACATCTAGCCGGATCGCATCGCAACCCTGCTTCGAAGAGCAGGGTTTGTCAGATGCCTGCTCTCTCGATCCAACGAATGAGAGCAAAATGAGCATTTCAGACATCCCCGCGGAATTTGCACCGGTCTCCAGGGCAGGTAACTGGCCCGAAGGCCTGATTATACGCGCCGAAAGACCGGACGACGTGGACGGTTTGACCGTCCTGCAAGGTCTGCCGAAGTTCCGGGCGGGTACCTTGCGCCTGCCCTACCCACGGCGCAAGGACATCGAGGCCCGTGTGAACCAGTCCTCACCGGATAAGGTGTCCCTTGTCGGCATTTTGGGCGGGACTCTGGTCGCCGCCGCCGGTTTTGCCCGTTCCGCCGGACGGCGCGGACATGCGGCCAGTCTGGGCATGGGCGTGCACGACGATTACACCGGACGCGGGATCGGCCGGGCGATGCTGACAGAGCTGATCGAGATTGCGGACAACTGGATGAACATCCGCCGTCTGGAATTGACCGTCTTCACCGACAATGAAGCCGCCGTCAGGCTCTATCAGACACTTGGCTTCGAAATAGAAGGCACCCACAAGGACTTTGCCTTCCGCTCCGGGTCGTTTGTCGACGCCTATGCGATGGCGCGGCTCAGGAGGTGAGTGAAAGGCGCCAGCTTCTGATCTCTTTCCTTGTCGTCCCGGTTTGCCGCGCAAGCGGCGAGACCGGGACCCAGTATCCGTGAGACCCGGCCGAAAACCACGGCGGGGTCAGCAGATTACTGGATCCCGGCCTTCGCTGGGATGACAGGTTACTCATGCCCGACATTGCAGAAAATCAAGGGTTTTGAAGCCATCCGGACAACAGCCACTGGAGCGTGAACCACATGTGCTCCAGCCCCTTCTGCTCAGGCTGCTTCCTTTTTCTCTGCCGCCTTCGGATTGGCCGCAAAGTCGATGGCGGCTTTGAGGACATCCGGATCGCCGATCTGGTTGGCGAGGATGAGGATCAGCCTGGCATTCATGCAGTTTGCTTCCTCGTCACTCATATGGCGCTGACTGGAGACCAGATACTCATAAAAGCCGTCCGGATCGGGAAGGTTTCGTGTCAGGTTCAGCTTCAGATTTAAGGCCATGGTTCATGCGCCTCCCATCGCGGTTTTCAAGGCGGCTTCCACCTTGTTGTCGTTGAAATAGCGCCAGCGAGCGGCAATATGCTGGTCCGGGCGGATCAGGTAGACCGTGCCGGGAGCCGCGTCGTAACGGGCTGCAAGTGTTCCGTCCTTGTCCTGCAGGTCCTTGCCCACACGCAGGACACGGGCCTTGACATTGCCGGCTGACACATCTGTTGCGGCTTCATCACCAAAGACAAGCAAGGTGAACCCGTCGCCGATCTGGTTGAGGAACCAGGCCGCCTCGCCGTTCACTTTTACAGGCGCGTCGGCGCAACAGGTGCCCGGGGACATCTTGCCTGCGAAACTGGATTCGTCGGCCGTATTGAGCGCGCTTTCAACATAAGGTGTCGGCGCCGACAGACGTCCGGAGTTGACCAGTGGTTTGGCAAAGTCGGTCACCTCCGAAAGATCCAGAACCGCGTCCCGGAACCTGCGCGAGGCCTCGTTTTTCGGTGTGATGAAATCGGTGGAACGGGTCGAGTTCAACAGGTTGTCATCCGCCGCGAAGGCTCGCTCCGTGTGGTAGCTGTCGATGAGGCTTTCCGGGGCGTCTCCGTCCAGCACCAGTTTCAGCTTCCAGCCCAGATTGTCGATGTCCTGCACGCCGGTGTTGGCGCCGCGTGCGCCGAAGGGTGAAACCTGATGGGCAGCATCGCCCGCGAACAGTACCCGGCCATAACGGAAGTTATCGATCCGCCGGCAGGCAAACTGATAGACGGAGGCCCATTCCAGCTCGAACTCCTTGTCCTCTCCCAGCATCGCCTTGACGCGCGGAATGATGTTTTCCGGCTTTTTCTCCTCTTCCGGATCGGCCTCCCAGCCAAGCTGAAAATCCAGCCGCCAGACATCGTCGCACTGCTTGTGCAGAAGAGCAGACTGCCCCCGGTGGAACGGCGGGTCGAACCAGAACCAGCGCTCGGTCGGAAAATCGGCCTTCATGATGATGTCGGCGATCAGGAACCGATCCTGGAAGAACTGGCCGGAAAAGCCTGCCCCGACCATCTTGCGTGTGTCGGAGTTGGCGCCATCGCAGGCAACCACCCAGTCTGCTTCCATCTTGAAGACGCCGTCAGGCGTTTCGACGGTCAGCACGACATGATCGTCACCCTGCTGCAGGTTCAGGAGCTTGTGCTTCCAGCGCAAGTCGATGAGGTTCGATTTCTGAGCCTCGTCGACCATGTATTCCTCCAGATAATATTGCTGGAGGTTGATGAAGGCCGGGATCTTGTGGCCGTCTTCCGGCAGAAGGTCGAATGTGTAGGCAAGGTCGTCGCGGAAGAAGACCTTGCCGATCTTCCATTCGATACCCTTGTCGATCATGCGTGTGGCGCAGCCGAGCCTGTCCCAGATCTCCAGCGGGCGTTTGGCGTAACAGACCGCGCGCGAACCGATGGAAACGGTGTTGTTGTCGTCCAGAACAACGGTGGGGATGCCCCGCTGGGCGAAATCAAGCGCAGCCGTCAGTCCGATCGGCCCAGCCCCGATCACCACCACCTTGTGGCGCTTGACCGTACCTGTCTGCTGCTCCTCCGACTGACGATAACTGTATTGCGGATATTGATAGGTCTGAAACATCGGGCTCTCCTCCCAGATCCGCCAAGGCGGCATCAATCGAACGGCATTTGCCGCACTGGCGGCATGTGTCTTGCTCACACATCGGCCAGCTCTTTGGCGTGCAGCCATTCAGCGTGTTTCGGGGCCCTTTTGGTCTTCGACCATTCTTCCAGCATCTCCCACTTGACCTCGTCCAGGCGAGCCAGAAGCTGGTCTTCTTCGGGATCCGGGCAAGCCAGCTCGACACGGTGACCGTTGGGATCGAAGAAATAGATGGAGTGGAAGATTGAGTGGTCGGTCACACCCAGAACCTCGACACCGTTCTTTTCCAGGTGGTCCTTGAACGCAATCAGCTCGTCCCGATCCTTCACCTTGAAGGCGATATGCTGTACCCAGCGCGGCGTATTCGGGTCAAACCCCATCTCGGGTTTGGTCGGCAGTTCGAAGAACGCCAGGACGTTGCCGTTTCCGGCATCCAGGAAGACGTGCATGTAGGGATCGGGATCGTGGGTGGAGGGCACATGATCTTCGGCGATCGCCAGAACAAAATCCATGTTCAGCATCTTGCCGTACCATTCCACGGTTTCCTTGGCGTCCTTGCAACGATAGGCGACGTGATGCATCTGCTCGATTTTCATGGGACCGCTCCTCCAAATTAGTTACATATGTAACCATATAGCTCCACAGCCTATCCGCCTTGATCTAAGTCAAATTGGTTACATTCGTAACTAATTTAACGACCAATCCACGCAACACCGTCACCCCGGACAAATGCGACCAGGTCGAACACCGATCCGGGATGACAAACCCTCCTCAAAATCAGGCGACCAACCTCGTGTTGGAATTGACAGGCCATGACCTGCGTTCTCATATGAGGTACCTGCCAGCGAGGAGCTTTCCATGTCCGCTCACGAACACGATCATTCCCATGATCACGACCATTCCGAATTGAGCGAGATAGAGCTGCGTGTACGCGCTTTGGAAACGCTGCTGACGGAAAAGGGATATATCGATCCCCCTGCCCTGGACGAATTGATCGAGACTTACGAAACCAAGATCGGCCCCAAGAACGGCGCCCGCGTTGTTGCGCGGGCGTGGGCGGATGCAGACTACCGGGACCGGCTCCTGAAAGACGCGACCTCAGCGATTGCCGAGTTCGGCTTCACTGGCCGTCAGGGTGAACACATGGTGGCGGTCGAGAATACCGACCAGACCCACAACATGGTCGTTTGTACACTGTGCTCCTGTTATCCCTGGACAGTGCTGGGCTTGCCGCCTGTCTGGTACAAGTCTGCTCCCTATCGGTCCCGCGCCGTGCGCGACCCGCGAGGTGTTCTGGATGAATTTGGCGTAAAGCTGCCGGATGATACCGAAGTCCGCGTCTGGGATTCGACGGCTGAAATCCGCTATCTGGTGATCCCCAAACGCCCTGCGGGAACAGACGGATGGAGCGAGGAACGTCTGGCGGATCTCGTCACCCGCAACAGCATGATCGGTACCGGGCTGGCGCTCGATCCTTCCGAACTGGAGGATGCGGCATGAACGGCGCCCAGGATCTTGGCGGACAGATGGGCTTTGGCCCCATCGAACTGGAAGAAAACGAACCCAACTTCCATGCCAAATGGGAAGAACGCGCGTTTGCGGTAACGCTGGCCATGGGCGCAACCGGCTCCTGGACGCTTGATGCCTCACGCTTTGCCCGCGAATCCTTGCCGCAAGTTACCTACCTGACCTCCAGCTATTACGAGATCTGGACCAGAGGGCTTGAAAAACTTGTGCTGGCCAATGGCCTCGTTACGGAAGAGGAACTGAAACAAGGCCGGAAACTTGAAGCCGCGAAGCCGGTCAAGCGCGTGCTCTCGGCAGACGCTGTTGCCGGAGTTCTGTCCAAAGGCGCACCGGTCGACCGAGAAGAACATCAGCCCGCCCGTTTCCGCGTCGGTGACAAGGTCCATACGCGGCGCATGAACCCCGAACACCACACGCGCCTTCCCCGCTATGCCCGCGATGCTGTTGGCACGATCGAGGTCATTCACGGCGTTCATGTGTTCCCGGATACCAACGCGCACGGCGAGGGCGAACAGCCGACCTGGCTTTATGGTGTCCTCTTCAAGGGTACCGACATCTGGGGTCCTGACAGCGATCCCAAGCTTTCCCTGCGTATCGATCTCTGGGAGCCTTATCTTGACCTTGCCCGATAAGTTTCTCGAAACGCCGCGCCTGCCGCTGGATGAAGACGGCGGGCCGGTGTTCGGTGCTCCCTGGGAAGCCAGGGTTTTCGCCATGACGGTGAAAGCCCATGAAGCCGGAGTGTTTACCTGGGGCGAATGGGCTGAGGCTCTGGGCGCCGAGCTTGCCAAGGATGGCGACGGAAGCGGCGAGACCGAAGGCTATTACGACCGTTGGCTGGCGGCCTTCGAAGGTCTGCTCACAGCCAAGAACATTGCCGCAGCCGGACAACTTGCAGACCTGCGCAAGGCCTGGGACGACGCGGCCAGGGCCACGCCGCACGGCGCACCAATCGTTCTTCAGAGGTCCTGAGGGAGACCATGCGCCTGTTGCTTCCACCTCCGGTCGTCGTCGGGATCGGACTGCTTCTGCTGTATGCCGGCGCCAGGCTGTTCCCGGCGCTGAACCTCACCTTTTCAGGTCAGACTTCGATCGCCGCGGTGTTGCTCATTGCCGGACTGGCAATTGGCGGACACGCGCTTTTTCGCTTTGTCATGGCGGGAACGACCTTCAACCCCGTAACACCGGATAAAGCCAGAACTCTGGTGACCCGAGGTTTCTACAGGGTGTCGCGCAACCCGATGTATGTCGCCGACGTTCTGCTGCTATTGGCATTCGGCACCTACCTCGGTACGGCGACGGTTTTCGCCGTCGTTCCGGCTTTTGTCTGGTACCTGACCGAATTCCAGATCAGGCCTGAAGAAGAGCATCTGAAGCGCCTGTTCGGTCAGGAGTATCTCGACTATTGCGCGCGCGTTCGCCGCTGGATCTGACGGCTGGCAACGTCACTCAATTCCCGAGGTAGAGACTGCTCTTTTCCTTGAAGGCGTCGGCCGCAAAGCGAAGAAAGGTTCGGACCCTGGCGACGTTCTTCAGGTCCGGATGGGTCAGGATCCAGATATCGAAGTAACGGCTCGGTTCGACGCCCGGCAGGCGGATCAAGTCGGGATCAGGATCCCCCAGAAAGCAGGGCAAACGGCCGATGCCCATGCCGGCCCGAACGGCCGCATGCATCGTGATCATGTCGTCGGTGACCGTTGCCACCTCGCCATTGGGGTACCGATCGCGCATTTCCTTCGGCACCTTGTTTCCCCACCATTTGAAGGCGATGAAAGGCACCGCCTGCGATGTGACCGTTTCGAGCGCCGCGTCCCGGTATCGGCGGGCAAAGTCTCTCGACACGTAGAAACAGCGGTTCTGGCCTGTGGCAAGACGGCCAAACAGGCTTTCATCGGGCTTGTCGGTGACACGCACCGCGATATCGGCCTCGCGCCGGTGCAGGCTCAGAATTTCGTTGGCCGCATTCATGGTGACGTCGATGCCCGGGTGCCGCTCCTTGAAGCGCGCGACAATCTCGGCCAGTTGCACCTGGAAAATAAGCTGTGCCGCTGTAACCCGTAATGGGCCTTCGAGTTCGGTATCCTTGGCGGCAATGCGCATGTCCAGCGCAAGCACTTCCAATTCCATCCGGCGGGCGGCTTCAACCGCCTCTTCGCCGGCGGTGGTCGGCGTGAACCCTTCCGGAAGACGGTCGAACAGACGTGCGCCGATTTCCTCTTCCAGCGCCGACAGCCGCCGCGACACCGTAGAATGCGTCACACCAAGGCTGCGGGCGGCCTTGGTCAGGCTGCCGGCATTGGCAATGGCGAGCACGAATTTCAGATCATCCCAGCTATACATGGCACGTGCATTTTTGCACAGTTCGGTTACGAATTTGAAGAATTTTTCGCAAACCGCCTCTGCGATACGATTCTGGCATCTCAAGCAAAGGAGACCAAGAGATGTCCATTCAAGCGATTGCCATGATCACGGTGACGGATCGCGAAGCGCTCGGCGCCTATCGTGAAAAAGCTGCAGACGCTCTCGCCCGCCATGGCGGCAGCGTCATTGCAGCGGATCCCGAACCTCTGGTCCTGGAAGCGGCTATCGATGCGCCGAACATGGTTGCCCTGCTGTCCTTCCCCACGCCCGACGCCGCCAAGGCCTGGCATCGCGACCCGGACCTTGCCGATGTACACGCCCTTCGGAACAAGGGCGGCAAGTCGACGATTGTCGTGCTTCCGGGTTGATCACCTGTCACTGGGCAAATCGTCCTCTCGAGGAGGATCACCAAGTGCACTCCAAGAACAGGGGAGCCGCTGCCTGAGCACGCCTCCCCCTCTGGAAACAACACACCCCTGCCTCCTCAGGCTGAGGAGGCAGGGGTGTGTTCGCCATATTCAATGCTGTTTTTCGGGCTCTCCGGCGCTTACCGAACCGGCTTCACCAGGCGCATGCGCCAGGTGACGCCTTTCTTGTCGGAGACGAGACGATAGTCATCGAGCACTTCCCACTTGCTGGTATCGTCGGTTGCTTCCCAGAGCTTGTTGATCAGCTTGTTTGCACCTGACTCCGGCTTTTTCGGTGAATACATCGACAGGGCGATAACACCGTTTTCCTTCAGGAACGGGACGTAGCGGGCAACGACGGCAGCCGGGTCATCCGCGAAGTGAAGAACCTCGTTGAAGACAATGGCGGAGAACGTTTCACCTTCCTGCGCTTCGAAAGTGTGCATGTCGCCTGCCCGCAGGCTGGCGATGGCCGGGTCGACATTGGCGATCTGCAGGGAAGCCGGGGAAAGATCCATGCCGACATAGCGCTTGACGCCCATGGGCTGCAAACGCTCGTAGAGCAGGCCTTCGCCGCAGCCGATATCGAGAACGTCATCCATGGAGCCGGTCAGGCTCAGCCACATGCCGATAATGCCGTATCGGCCGCTTTCAGGCAGCGAGCGCAGGAAGGCCCAGCGACCGGCTTCATATTCCTCGTCCCAGCCAGCGGCGGTGGTGGCATTCTTCGACATTGTGACTTCCTAACAGCAAGACGGGCCAGAACGGCCCGCCGGTTCTTCAGATTTCAGATGCATCACTTATAGGGATCTGCCGCGTCGCGCAAACCATCGCCAAGGAAATTGAACGCCAGGACGACAATGATGATCGGCAGCACCGGAGCCATCAGCCAGGGATAGACGGTCACCACCGAAATATTCTGCGCTTCGTTCAAGAGAACACCCCAGGAAACCGCCGGCCGACGCAGACCGAGGTTAAGATAGGACAGCGCAGTCTCACCCAGGATCATGGACGGGATCGACAGCGTCGCCGACGCGATGATGTGGCTGGTGAAACCCGGCAGCAGATGCCGCGTGATGACGCGCTTCGGCTTGGCCCCCATCAGGACAGCTGCCTTGGCGTATTCCTCTTCACGCAGGGACAGCAGCTTCGACCTGACGGCACGGGCAAGCCCGGGCCAATCCAGCAGACCAAGGATGATCGTCAGTCCGAAATAGATCCAGACGGGGCTCCAGGTGACAGGCAGCGCCGCGGAGAGTGCCATCCAAAGAGGCAGTTCGGGAAGTGAGCGCAGGATCTCGATCGCCCGCTGGATCAGACTGTCGATCCAGCCGCCGAAATAGCCGGCTATCCCACCGAAGAAGAGCCCGAGAACGATTGAGATCACGACGCCGATCAGACCGACAGTGAGCGACAGCCGGGCCCCGTAGACCAGGCCCGAGAACTGATCGCGGCCAAGTCGGTCCGTCCCGAACAGGAACATCGTGCCGCCTTCCGCCGGGCACACAAGGTGGAATGACGCGTCCCAAAGCCCCCAGAACTTGTATTTTGCGCCGCTGCAGAAGAAGCGGAGCGGCTGGACATTATTCGGATCGTCCTTGAACACCCATTGCAGGGTTTCCATGTCGATTTCCGAGGTCATGCCGTAGACGAACGGGCCGACGAGCTTGCCTTCGTGAAACAAGTGGATCGGTTGCGGCGGAGCATAAAGATGCATGCTGTCGCGGCTGTTGGCGCCATAGGGCGCAATTACCTCGGCAAAGGGAACACACAGGTAGAACAGGATCAGGACCACGCCTGACCAGACCGCTATTTTGTGGCGCTTGAATTTCCACCACATGATCTTCCATTGGGAAGCCTGGTAGAAGCGCTCCTGCTCGGCGGTCATCTCCTCGGTGACAGCCGGGTTGAACGGCGTCGGATCGACGTAATGCTCGACTTCGCGCGTGGGCGTGTTCTTCACGTCCATGGTCATGACGAGGCCCTCCCGCCAAGACGAATGCGCGGATCGAGAACCGCCAGCAGCAGATCGGAGATCAGCATGCCGATCAGCGTCAACATGGCAACGAACAGCAGAATGAACCCTGACAGGAACTGGTCTTGCGATTGTAACGCGGACACAAGAACCGGCCCGACTGTCGGAAGGCTCATCACCACCGAAACGATCACCGAGCCAGAAACAAGCGACGGGATCAGGTTGCCGATGTCGGCGATGAACGGGTTGATGGCCATGCGCAGGGGATATTTGACCAGCAGGTGGTTTTCCTTCAGCCCCTTCGCCCGGCCCGTGGTGACATATTGCTTGTGAAGCTCGTCAAGCAGGTTGGCGCGCAGGCGCCGGATCATGGCCGCCGTGCCGGAGGTCCCGATCACGATGGTGGGCACGATCAGATGCGCCAGCACCGACATTGCCTTGTCGAAGCTCCAGGGCTGATCGATGTACTGAGGATCCATCAGGCCACCGACGGACAGGCCGAACCAGCGATTGAAGAAATAGAGCAGAATGAGCGCAAGCAGAAAGTTGGGGGTGGCAAGACCGATATAGCCCAGGAAAGTGAACCCGTAGTCCCCCCAGGAATACTGACGCGTTGCAGAGAAAATACCGATGGGGAACGACACCACGTAGACAAACAGGATCGTCGCGAAGTTCAGGACCACGGTCAAGGGAAGTGTCGGTCCTATGACCTGCTCCACCGGCTTGTCGAATTCGAACGACCAGCCCCAATTGCCCTGGATCAACCCGTCGAAACCGTGAGGCCCCGGCCAGAGGCCGACCCAGATGAGGTAGCGCTCCATGAAGGGACGATCGAGAGAGAATTCCTTTCGCAGGAACTCGAGCTTGGCAACCGAGGAACTTTCACCGGAGGACTTCAGGGCAGCAATCTGGTTGGAAATGTAATCACCGGACGGCAACTCGATGATGAAGAAAGTCAGCAGACTGATCACCAGCAAGGTGGGACCCATCATCAAAATACGTCGGACAATGTAATAGAGCACCTAAACTCCCCTCAGCCCCGGCACTTTGCGCAAATCAGGCTCTGATTTCTGCACTTAAAGTCAAATTCGGTTTCGATAGTATGACGTTTTTCAACCAAGAGTCAGTCCCCGGAAAAACGTCTGGCGGAACGGGCCGGATCAAGTCAGCCCGTCGCCTTTAAAGCGTTCGGTTCGGATAATCTTCCGAACCGAACGATACCTCTGGCAGTTTCCCCGGCCGGTTGGTGTCAGAACCAGCCGGACCGGAAAACAAGCGGAACTGCGGTTTACTTGGCCATGTAGAATTCATCCATGCGGTGAATTCCGAAATGGGCGCCGGGATCCCAGCCGTAGATACCTTCAAGCGGAACGTTTTCGACGTTCTTGATCACAACCGGCTGACGAACGCCGGAAACCAGACCGATATGAATGGTTTCGTCGGCATGGATCTGGAGCATTTCTTCCCAGATCTCGGTGCGCTCTTCCGGCGTTCTGGAGCTCAACCATGCGGTATAGAGTTCCATCAGACGCTCGGCCGGGGCCCAGTCGGGTTTTTCGCCGCCCTCACCCTGGGTTTCGAAATAGTCACCCCACTTGTGCCACGAAAACGCGTCGCCACGCACAGGGGCAAAATCTTCCGGCGGCATTTCGGACGTCGGAATGCCGTTCTCGAAGCCGGACCAGACAGACATCAGCAGGTCACCGGTGATGGCGCGCTCGCGCATGTTGTCACGCTGGCTCGGCTTGGCAAACAGAGCGACGCCGATCTCTTTCCACATTTCCTTGACCAGCTCCAGGGCATCATCCTGGACCTGTTCCTCGCCAGCGGTCTCCACGATGATTTCCAGCGGACGGCCATCGGACATCAGACGAATGCCGTTTCCGTTGCGCTTGGTGAGGCCGATTTCGTCCAGAAGCGCGTTCGCCTGTTCCGGATCGTATTCCGCCCACTTGGTGGTGAACTCGGCCTTGTAAAGCGGGCTGGACGCCAGAACCGTGTCGTTGCCCGGTGTTCCCAGCCCGAAGAACAGGACCCGGTTGAGCAGGTTGCGGTCAATCCCGAGCGACAGGGCATGACGGAACTTCGTATTGCGCATCAGTTCACGCCAGACCGGATCCTTGACCGTCAGGTTCGGCAGGATCGAGATCTCCGCACCCTTGGTGTTGGACCAGAGCGCGGTGACATAGTCATTGTCCTTTTCGCCCTTCTTCAGGACGGTAATGTCGGCGAAGTTGAGGTTACGTGCCTGCAGGTTGCTTTCACCAGCCTGTGCCTTGGCCGGGATCAGCTTGCCGTCGGCAACCGTCATGATGATTTCGTCGACATATGGAAGCTGCTGACCGGTGCTGTCGACCCGGTGATAGTATGGATTGCGTTCCAGAACGAAGCGCAGATCGCTGTCATCGCGGTTGCGCACCCAAGGCTGCAACGACGGCATGTCGACGTTCTGCGCGTTGTACATGTCGTCTTTTTTGTTATGGAGCGGTGCCCAGTCCCGCGCCTTCACCTTTGCAGCTTCCTTGGCGATCACATCAGGATCGCCGTATTTCTCGTGGAACTGCTTCAGATAGTGGGCTGGCCGATAGATGAACGGCGGACGGGACTTTGCCAGTTCCGGCAGGAACAGCGGGTTCGGCGAATCCCAGGTAAAGCGGACGGTGGTTTCGTCCAGGACCTCGAACTTGGGGCCCTTGCCGTTGGCCAGCAGGTACGGCGGCAGACCTGACGGGGTCAGACTTTCGTTGCTGACAATGTCCTCGAAAAAGTAGCGGAAATCCTCGGCACCGAAGGGATGGCCATCAGACCACTTGTGGCCGGCGCGCGTGTGAAGCGTGAAAATGCGGCCATCTTCAACATCGACGTTCGCCAGGATATCGGGAACCAGTTCCAGTTGCTCGTTGTAGCCAACGAGGCGGGCATAGCCCCAAACGTTGATCAGTCGGACATCCTTTGCCCGGCCGATCAGGGTGTCGATCTTGCCTCCCGGCTTGCCGACGGTTCGACCCTTGGCTTCAAGATCAACGATCAGAGGGTCGGAGGGAACCCGTTCCGCCACGGGCGGCAGAGACGGATCAAGGCCCGGTGTTTCCTTCAGCTCCAACGCGGCCAGTGGCCCCGCTATCAGAGCTACGGTCAGGAAAAGACCGGCCCTTACGGAATTCAAAAACTTCATGCTGCAGTCCCCTCAAGCGCCCCGGCATTCTTCAGGCCAGGTGCGCAGACAAAGTGATCCGGTTCCATTTCCACCAGCGACGGCGCCTGGCCGTCGGTCAATCGGAAAGGTTCCGGCCAAGATTGCGGCTCCGATGCTCTGTTGGCATCTAGGGCGGCAAAATCCAGTGGTGCCGACAGGTCCGGCTCGGGCACGGCCGAAAGCAGGGCTTTCGTGTACGGGTGCAGCGGATTGCCGACGACAGTTCGTGTTTCGCCCATCTCAACCAGTCGTCCACGGCACATGACCGCGATCCGGTCGGCAACATAGTCGACCACGGCCAGGTTATGGCTGACAAAGAGATAGGTCAGGTTCAGGTCGCGCTTGAGATCCTGCAGAAGGTTCAGGATCTGCGCCTGTACCGAGACGTCGAGCGCCGAGGTCGGTTCGTCGCACAACAGGAATTCCGGGTTGAGCGCGAGAGCTCGAGCGATCCCGATGCGCTGGCGCTGACCGCCGGAGAACGAATGCGGATAGCGGCGCAGGAAACGCGGGTCGAGCCCCACCAGGTTCATCAGATTGCGTGCGCGCTCGGCCCGCTCCTGAGGGGTGCCGATGCCGTGCACCTCAAGGGGTTCCATCAGTGTGTCGTTGATGGTCATGCGCGGGTTGAGCGAGGAGAACGGGTCCTGGAAAATAAGCTGCACGCGGCGGCGATAGTCCATCAGTTCCGCGCCCTTGAGCTTGGAGATGTCTTCCAGCCCCTTGCCGCGATTGTAGAGGACATTGCCGCCCTCGATACCGATTGCCCTCAGGATGGCCTTTGCTGCGGTGGTCTTGCCGGAACCCGATTCCCCTACGAGACCGAGACACTCGCCACGGCGGATCGTCAGGTTGATGCTGTCGAGCGCGGTCATGGTCTTGACCTTGCCACCAAGGAAAGACCCCTTGCGCAAGGTGAACCGTTTGGTGACATCGCGCATTTCGACCAGTGGCTCGCCCGGCTTGACATCGCAATGCGGGCGATTGGCCGTCAATTCCTCCGAACGGACCTTGATGGGCCGGATCGGCACCAGCCGCTCGTCCCGGTCCATGTGGAAGCTCGGGACCGCGTTGAGCAGAGCCTTCAGATAGTCGTGCTTGGGATTGGAGAAGAGCTGCTGCGCAGTGCCCTTTTCCATGATGCGGCCATGATAGATCACCGCGATTTCATCGGCCATGTTGGCGACCACGCCAAAGTCGTGGGTGATCATCAGGACGGACATGCGCAGTTCGGCCTGAACTTCGCGAATGAGTTTCAGGATTTCCGCCTGAATTGTGACGTCGAGCGCGGTGGTAGGCTCGTCTGCAATCAGCAGCGCGGGGCGGCAGATCATGGCCATCGCGATCATCGCGCGCTGGCGCAGGCCCCCTGAGAGTTCGAACGGATAGGTGTCGAGAGCGCGCTCTGGATCGGGGAACTGGACCAGGCTCAGCATGGTCTTGGTCAGTTCGCGTGCCTCGGCGCTGGAAACGTTGCGGTGAAGAAGTGCGGCTTCGCCGATCTGGTCGCCGATAGTATGCAGCGGCGACAGCGACGTCATCGGCTCCTGGAAAATGATCGCAACCCGGTTGCCGCGCAGGTGCCGCATCTGCGGCCCCTTGCGCTCAAGCGCAGCGATATCGACAGGCGGCTCTGCGCCGGTCGGATCCGCCAGGATTACCTTCCCGGATGTAATGGATGCAGCCTGGGGCAGAAGACCCATGATCGTCTGCGATATGACCGTCTTGCCCGACCCGGATTCGCCCACCAGCGCGACAGTCCGGTTCTCGGGTACGACAAATGACACATTGTCGACCGCCCGGACCTGACCTTCCGCCGTATTAAAATCAACCGTCAGTCCCTCAATCGAGAGAACATTCACCGCGCATTTCCTCCCAGGCAAGGATTGTCTGACAGAGGCTTACTAAGCCCTCATTGCATTTGAAAGACAACCAAATTCGCCAGTGGATAGCAATGCAGGATTCATGAAAACAAACTGTGATGTTCGTCACAGTTTGCAAGAGCAGACCCGTTCCGCCACTCGATTAACAGGTGCAACCGAACGTTAAACTGCAGTTGTCGAACGAACCTGAAATCATTTTTTCTGCGTTCATCTGAACACGAAACAGACTAGCTGGAAGCCTGGCCGGCGGTCCAACGGTCCGGAAGGAATCACTCCGCGGCAGACACCGGCCGCGCCACGGGCCTGTGTACCGGCTTTGACTGCGGAAAGGGATCGAGCCAATAGACTTCCATCTGCCCGCTTCGGCCGCGCAGGTGATGCGCGCCGACCGGCCGCTGGTGTCGCTCACCAGGCAGATGCGCAACGGTGTCCGCACTCGCCAGGATGACGACTTCCGGGTTTTCGGGAACTTCCTTGCCAAGCGTCTGCAGGCGTTCGGCCGCGTTCACGGTGTCGCCGACAACGGTATAGTTCCAGCGATCAAGCGCGCCAACGTTGCCGACAACCGCCGGGCCGGTGTGAATACCGATCCGAAGCGCCATCGGCGGACGCCCCTGGGTAACCGCGTTCAGATTCGACTGATGCAGCGCAGCTGCAATCCGGCGTGCGGTTCTGACAGCAGCCTCCGCATGGTCCGGGCGGGCATCGGGCGCGCCCCAAAAGGCCAGCATGCCATCCCCCAGGAATTTGTCGACCGTGCCGCCCTCGCCTTCGACCGCCTCGACCAGGATGGCGAAATGGTCATTCAGCAGGCTGGCGGTTTCTTCCGCACTCAGGTGCTCGGACAAGGCCGTGAACCCGACAATATCGGTAAAGAGGATCGTGAGTTCGGCACCACGCGCCTGTGCAGCATTCCCGCCACCCAATCGCATCAGCTTGATGAACAGCGAGCGCGGCACATAGGTGTTCATCGCCTTGAGGCCTTCAACCATGGAATTGAAGGCCAGCGCCACCTGATCGATCTCCGCGACGCGGCTGCGCGGCAGGGGCTCTACCTCGTTGAGCGACAGGCTGCCGATGCGCTTGGACTGAACTGCAAGGTAGCGCAACGGGCGGGCGACGCGCCGCCCCATCCAGAATGCGATCAGCACCGACACCACGAGCGCGCCGAAGCCGACGAACATGGAGCCCGCAAGACGCCGCAGCTCCCGGGAGACCGTCGCGCTGAGGTAATACTGTCCGACAGTCCAGGGCCGGTCGCTGAAACCATCCAGCTGGGCCTTCATGAAGATATATTCTTCGTTGTTTGCATCAACGGTGGAGACGTCGATGCCGAGTTCCGCGGCTTTCTTGAATTCGTCCAGCTTTTCTTCATTTACCATGGCAGCCAGAACGGGGTCGCCGATCGTCTGCCAGGAGCCCGGCAACTTGTCCTGAATGTTGCCACCGGTCTGGAGCCAGGGAGCGTCCGAATGCAGGATCACCTGATCGCCGTCCGCGATGATGAAAACGGTATTGTCGCCACCCTCGTCCTGAGCAGAAACGATGTGGGCAAGTTCTTCCATGGACGTCGCAGCCGTCAGCATGCCGGCAACCTTGCCGTCCCGCACCAACGGCACCGAAACATTCGCGAAAAGACCGACCTCGTGTTTGACGAGCGGGCCCCAGGTCGGCGGACTGTCGGCGCTCAATTGCGGCATTTCCTTCATGTTCATGCCGGGTGGCGGTGCGTCGGTTTCAATCCGCCACAGTTTGCCGGTCGGTGCCCGATAGATCCCCAGCTTGCTTCTGTCGGTCGAAGTCACCACCAGTGTGGTGATGTCGTGATTGGATTTCAGCGCGATCGAGAGATCCTGCAGCGTCCTTTCCGTATCGTCGAAGCCGAGCGTGCCGTCGTCGAAATAGGGCTTCAGGCCAATGATCGCGTTTTCGACAGACACGAAATGCGTCCGCAACTGCGTCTCGAGCGCCTGGGTGCTCAGGATCGTCTTGTCATTCAGCAGGGAAAACGTGTTGCGAAAGTTGGCCGAGACAGACAAGCCCAGGACAAGACCGATCGCAATCGCAACAAACGCACCGAACCCCAGCCCGACGATAGTCGTCAGGGGCAGCATTATGCGCCGGCCGGTGCGTTTCGATTTTTTCATTGGGCGGTGACCCTTGTTGCGAACAGGCAGCTTACCTGCATGACGGTTTCCGTCAAATTAAGGCAAGCTTTCGACTTTCCACCGCAAAGGACTGCCACCGCGATGTCTTTTGCCTTTAGCCGGTCAATCGACGCAGGGCCAGTTCCTGCAGCAAGATTATGGTTTTTGCGTCCATGATTTCACCGGAGCGGATCATCTCGAGCGCCTCGTCGAGGGGAACGTGCATCACCTCGATATCCTCCCCCTCGGTTTCCTTGCCGCCACCTTCGGCAACCTTGTCCTTCAGATGGTATGTCCCGCGGAAGAATGCCACATATTCGGTTACGGATCCCGGACTGCTGAAGGCATCGAACAGATGTTCCAGGTCCGAAACCTCAAATCCTGTCTCCTCTATCAGCTCCGCCCGCATGCGATCCTCCGGATGCGCACCTTCCAGAAGACCGGCGGGTGCTTCGATCAGCATCGGATCTCGACCGGCAGCCCAGACAGGCAGCCGGAACTGGCGCGTCAGCAGCACGCAATTGCGTTCCGGATCGTAGAGCAGGCAGGTTGCGCCATGCCCCCTGTCGTAGACTTCACGCACTTGCTCCTGCCAGTCGCCATCCCGGCGCCTGTACTCGATCCGGTGGCGGGTCAGCGTTCCCCAGGAATTGGACAGAACTTCGCTATCGGAGACCTTGAGGTAATCCGGGGTGCTCATGGCAGTGCTTTCTTCGTTCAGGAGTTCGGGTCAGACGTGATGCCCAGTTCCTTCAGGATTTCTTCCGTGTGCTCGCCAAGTGCCGGCGCGGCGCGGTCCAGCACGAGTGTCCCGTTCCGAAACCTGATGGGCGTGCGGACTGAGGCAACGGAGCCGCCTTCGACACCGGTCGCCGGCAGGTCGACCTTCATATCCCGGTGCAACACCTGCTTGTCGTTGAAGACATCTTCCACGGAATTGATCGGTCCAGCCGGAACACCCTCGCCTTCAAGCGCGGCCAGGAGGTCGTCGCGGGCTCTCGTTGACGTTTCAGCCGTCAGGATCGGCACAAGGTCCGAGCGGGCGGCAACCCGCGCTGCGTTGGTGGCGTAGCGGGGATTGTCGGCAAGCTCCGGCAGGCCAAGAACAGCACAAAGGCGCCTGAACTGGCCATCATTGCCGACCGCGATGATCAGATGCCCGTCGCTGGCCGGAAAGACCTGGTAGGGAACGATGTTGGGATGCGCATTGCCCAGACGTTTCGGTGCCTTGCCGGAAACAAAGTAATTGAGCGCCTGATTGGCAAGCACACCGACCTGCGCATCCAGCAATGCCATGTCGACCCATTCGCCTTCGCCGGTTTCATCGCGGCGGCGCAAGGCGGCAAGAACGCCGATGACACCGTAGAGCCCGGTAAAGATGTCCGCGAACGCCACCCCGATCTTCTGCGGGTCGCCTTCCGGGTCTCCGGTCAGATCCATGATGCCGCCCATGCCCTGGATCATGAAATCGTATCCGGCCCGATGAGCGTAGGGACCGTCCTGACCGAACCCGGTGATCGAGCAATATATCAGCTTCGGATTGACCTTGGAAAGGCTGTCGTAGTCGAGGCCGTATTTGGCGAGCCCACCGACCTTGAAGTTCTCGACCAGAATGTCGGCATCCGCCACCAGGCGGCGAACGAGGTCCTGACCTTCCTGTGTACGAAAATCCACCGCAATGGAACGCTTGCCGCGGTTACAGGCATGAAAATAGGCTGCATCCCGGTCCGCGCCCGCCTCGTCCTTGACGAATGGCGGCCCCCAGCCCCGGGTATCATCGCCTTGCGGGCTTTCCACCTTGATGACGTCTGCCCCCAGGTCCGCGAGGGTCTGGCCCGTCCAGGGCCCGGCCAGAATGCGGGCCAGTTCGACAACCTTGATGCCTTTGAGCGGCGCGGTCATGTGTCTCTTCCTGAATAGTGCCGACGGTCAGGCTTCTGATGTCTTGCGATAGATATGATAGCGACCCCGGTGAATGCCATCCGGCTTTTTCAGGGGCTCGTAATTCGGCAAGTTGAGTTCGAGCGCGCACAGGATAATTCCGCCAACGGCCATGTGGGCATCTATTGAAGGAGCCAGCCAGGAAGCTGTCGCAAGGTCATTTGTAGGATCAGCCGAACCGATGTCGATATGGGCGAACGACGCCTTCGCCCCGATCCGCGGACCGCAGAAAACAAGCGTGTCGCGAATGTTGCCGAGGATCATGTGATGCGCGTCCGGAGCGCAGCTCGGGTGGCAGTCCATGGCGAAATCGAATACGAAAATTTCCTTGTTCGGATAAATCTCGCGCAAGTGGTCATAGGTCCTGCCATTGCCCAACCCGAGTTCCAGGATAGGTCCGTCGACTTCGTTGACCTTGTCGACCAGAAATTCGAGCAATGTTTTCTGGGATGTCATTCGACGAATAAAACTGTCCAAACGGCTCATTAAAAAAATTCCCTGCAACTTACGACGCACCTGACATAGACAATGCCCCGGCTGCCGTCAAAACCTCCCGTCCGTATTTAGGTGTTATCAAAGGCTGACGGAATACCAGCCCTTGCGGAAGGTCAAACAGGACTTTGCCGTAATCTGCGATCATGCTAACGCCTTAGGTCATCCTCACATTTTCATGAGGGTGCGGTTGCGGCCTCCAAACAGGGCCTTACGGTCAGGCACGGGCAGGCAATTGCGCCTAACATCAGCAGGAGAATTCGATGCGTTCAGAAACGGCGCCGGCCATACGGCTGGAAGACTATCAACCGCCACTTTATCGCATCGACAAGGTCGCCCTGAACGTTGAACTCGCCCCGGGCGCAACCCGCGTGACCGCGACGCTTGAGGTCAGCAGGCAACCGGGAACAGAGGCCGGCGCCCCGCTTGTGCTGGATGGTGACGAATTGTCACTTGCGGGCATCAAGCTGAACGGCGAAGCGCTTGCCGAGACTGCCTATGCAGCGACAGCCGATCGTCTCGAACTTGCCTCACCGCCTGCCGATCCGTTCGAGCTGACACTCGTGACCGAACTCGATCCGGACGCGAACACGAAGCTGATGGGGCTCTACCGCTCCTCGGCAACCTATTGCACCCAATGCGAGGCCGAGGGCTTTCGCAGGATTACCTATTTTCTGGACCGACCGGATGTCCTTGCCGTTTACACGACACGTCTGGAGGCCTCGAAGAAAGACTGCCCCGTTCTCCTGGCCAACGGCAATCTGACGGAGACAGGAGATATCGACGGCACCGGCAGGCATTATGCCGTGTGGCACGACCCGCACCCCAAACCGGCCTATCTGTTCGCACTGGTTGCGGGCGATCTCGCCGAAGTTCCGGACACGTTCACCACCATGTCCGGCAAGGAGGTCGCACTCAACATCTACGTCGAGCATGGCAAGGAGAGCCTGTGTGACTGGGCCATGGATTCCCTGAAGAGGTCCATGCGCTGGGACGAGGAAGTGTTTGGCCGCGAATACGATCTGGATGTGTTCAACATCGTCGCCGTGTCGGACTTCAATATGGGCGCGATGGAAAACAAGGGCCTCAATATCTTCAACGACAAGTATGTTCTGGCCGACCCGGAAACGGCAACCGACCAGGATTATGCCAATATTGAAGCCGTGATCGCACACGAATACTTCCACAACTGGACCGGAAACCGCATCACCTGCCGGGACTGGTTCCAGCTGTGCCTGAAGGAAGGCCTGACGGTGTTCCGCGACCAGGAATTTTCGTCCGACATGCGCTCGCGGGCGGTCAAGCGCATTGCCGATGTGCGCTTGCTGAAATCGCATCAGTTTCCGGAGGATGCAGGCCCGCTCGCACACCCCGTACGTCCGCGAACCTATCATGAAATCAATAACTTCTATACGGCGACTGTCTATGAAAAAGGCGCCGAGGTTGTTCGCATGCTGCAGACGCTTCTGGGCGAACAGAAGTTCCGGGCCGGACTGGACCTCTATTTCGACCGCCATGACGGCGAAGCAACCACAATCGAGGCATTCCTGTCCTGCTTCGAGGAAGCATCGTCCACCGATCTTGAACAGTTTTCGCTCTGGTACGAGCAGGCAGGAACGCCAGTCGTGTCGGTGGAAACGGAATATGATCCCGACCGCAAGTCCTTCACCGTTTCATTGTCCCAGGAAATCCCGCCCATTGCCGGCCAGAAGTCCAGCAAACCGGCAGTCATCCCGCTTCGTTTCGGGTTGATCGGCCCCAATGGCGAGGACATGGAAACAGGCTCCGTGGAGGGTGCCAACGTCGCCGGCGATGTGCTTGTGCTCGACAAGGCTCACCAGGACGTCGTCTTCCACAATGTCGCTGCCGCTCCCGTTCTGTCTCTCCTGCGCGGTTTCTCCGCACCCGTTCGTCTGAACCAGCCCCTGCATTCCGAGGAGCTCCTGTTTCAGGCAGCACAGGATCGGGACCCGTTCAATCGATGGCAGGCGGTGCAGACGTTGGCGATGCAGGACCTTGTGAGGCTTGCCGGTCTGGTCCGTGACGGCTCGGAAGGCACGCCGTCCGAAGACGTCATCGGTGTGTTCGCGTCTGTTCTGGGTGAAACCCAGCTGGATGAAGCCCTGCGTGCGCAGGCACTCACGTTGCCCAGCGAAGCGGATGTCGCACAGGAAATCGGCAAGGACGTCAACCCGGACGCCATTCATACGGCCCGTCAGATGCTGCGGCGCGCAGTTGCCGCCCGCATCGCATCTTCCCTCGTCCCGTTCATTACCGTCCAGTCCGCAGGTGGGACCTTTTCTCCGGATGCGCAGGCAGCCGGAAAACGAGCGCTCGCAAACCGTTGCCTGCATTATTACGTAGTCTCCGGCGCAGCCGATGCGACTGACCTGGTCTGGTCGCGGTTTGCCTCTGCCGACAACATGACCGACCGCCTCGCGGCCCTCACCCTTCTGGTACACGACCATATGCCACGTGAAGAGGAAGCGCTTGCAGCTTACCGCGAGCGGCACACGGACAGCTCTCTGGCCATGGACAAGTGGTTCATGACCCAGGCCACCGCACCCGGCAACGAAACGCTGGACCGGGTCAAGGCATTGATGTCGGACCCATCCTACGATGCCGGCAACCCGAACCGTGTCCGCTCGCTGCTGCAATCCTTTGCCACCGGCAACCCGACACAATTTGCCCGGATGGATGGTGCCGGATTTGAACTGATCGCCGAATCAGTTCTGGAGATCGACAAGCGAAATCCACAAGTGGCATCGAGACTTCTGACGAGCTTCCGCTCGTGGCGCGCACTTGACCCACAAAGAAGTGCCCTTGCTGAATCTGCCCTCTTGAGGATTTCAGCATGCGAAAATCTGTCGAGAGACAGCCGTGACATCGTCGACAGAACCTTGCAGTAGTCTGCAATACTGAGAAAGGTTAACGAAAGAACGGAAAATCCGGATTTGCGTTAACCATTTTATTCTTTGACGGGTCTGGACAAAAACAGACGATTTGATTCAAATGGAAGTGATTCGGGGCACCCCCGACGCGGCGGTTTTTGAGGCACACTTCCTATGGCGAGAGCATTAGCTGGCGACGCATCTGCGCGGCGCGGCGAGAAGGAGTCTGAGTGGGAGACAGACGCAGGCACAAAACGCCTGCCTCTGCGCACCCTCCTCGGCGCTCTGGCCGAAAGCCTGGCCCGCTCCGATAGCCTGATGCGACGCCTCATTCCCGGCCTCGCCATCATCTTCATCGTCATACTCGCCCTGTTCCGCACCGGCGACCTTGTCAGCGATTCCACCCGGACCCAGGAAAACGCCCAGGTTACGCTCAGCCTGATGGCAACTGTCGTCGCCAGCGGCCTGATGTCGTCGGAAAACGATCTGCCTGAAACGGGCTACCGGACGACGTTGAAACGCATCCTTGCCGACAGTCTGCCCACAGGGGCGACCAGCAAGGGCCGCATTTATCTCGTTGCGGACCAATCCGGCACCATCGTTGCCTCGGCACCGCTCCAGCCATCGCTTGAAAGCCGGCCGATCAGCGACCTGCTCGGCCCATCACAGCCGCTCATGGTGTTTGGCGCCCGTGCCGGCGTGATGCCGGTTGCCACCAACCTTGGTACAGGCCGGGGCCAAGAACAGGTTCTCGCAACGGTTCATCACCTCGACGGCCGCCTCGGAATGGTGGCGGTGCTGCAGCCGGAAAACGAGATCTTCAGCCAGTGGCGGGATGACCTTTCGGCAAATGTGACGCTCTTCGTCGGAACTTCGCTGGTGCTGCTTGCGGTCATCTACGGCTTCTTCAGTCAGGCGACCCGCGCGGAAGCGGCCGACGACATGTATGCGGCAACCCGTGCCCGCATCGACACCGCCCTCACCCACGGCCGTTGCGGACTGTTCGACTGGGATCTGTCACGCGGCAGAATGTTCTGGTCGTCTTCGCTGTACGAGCTGCTCGGACGCGAACCCAAGGACGATATTCTCAGCTTTGCCGATGTCGCAGACATCACCCATCCCGATGATATCGACCTTCTGGGCCTTGCCGAGCACCTGCTGGAAAGCGGTGAAACCCTGGTCGATGAGACCTTCCGCATGCGACACGCCGACGGAAGCTGGATTTGGCTTCGCGCCCGCGGTGAAATCCAGTCGGAACCCGGCCGTGCCGAGCCGCACCTCATCGGTATCTGCATCGACATTACCGAGCAGCACGAGCTTGCCGAACAAAGCCGTATGGCAGATCTTCGCCTGCGTGATGCGATCGAGACAATCTCGGAAGCTTTCGTTCTGTGGAATGCCCGAAACGAGCTTGTGATCTGCAATTCCAACTATCAGTCGCTGCACAGCCTGCCGAACGCCGTGATCAAGCCTGGCACACCCTACAAGGACGTGATGGCAGCTGCCTCCAATGCCGAAGTAGCACCGCAACCGGTCACTCTTCGCCAGCGTGGCGGCGCTCCTGATGGCTCCTACGAAGCGCAACTGGAAGACGGTCGTTGGCTGCAGATTTCCGAGCGGCGCACCAAGGACGGCGGTTTCGTGTCTGTCGGGACCGACATTACCCCGCTCAAGAAGCACGAAGAAAAGCTGATCGACTCCGAAAAGCGGTTGAGGGCAACCGTTTCCGATCTCCAGAAGTCCCGCCAGACCCTTGAGGTTCAGGCCCGGCAGCTGGTGGAAATGGCAGAGAAGTACCAGGAAGAGAAAACCCGGGCGGAAGCCGCCAACAAGGCCAAGTCCGAATTCCTGGCCAATATTTCTCATGAACTGAGAACGCCGCTCAACGCCATCATCGGCTTCTCCGACATCATGACGCAGGAAATGTTCGGCCCTGTCGGCACCGACAGGTATTCCGACTACTGCAAGGATATCTATTCTTCCGGCACTTACCTGCTGAACGTGATCAACGACATCCTCGACATGTCCAAGATCGAAGCCGGTCGCATGAGTATCGAGACCGAAACGGTCAATGCTTCGGAATCGGCCGAAGATGCCAGCCGGATCGTCACGGGAGCAGCAACCGAGAAGAACATCACCGTCACCACCGATGTCGTTGAAAACGTCTCGGTGCACGCAGACAAGCGGGCGCTCAAACAGATCCTGCTGAACCTGCTGGCAAATGCGGTGAAGTTCACGCCGGACAATGGCACCGTCACGCTCAAGGCGCGGCCACGCGGAGACAAGCTGCATTTCGAAGTGATCGACACAGGCATCGGAATTTCGGAGCGCGATATCGAACGTCTCGCCCAACCCTTCGTGCAAGTGGAAAACCAGTTCACCAAGACCCACCAGGGCTCAGGCCTCGGACTAGCCATCGCCCGCTCGCTGGTTGAACTTCATGGCGGAGCGCTGGTAATCAAGTCGGAAGTCAAGAAAGGCACCACTGTCAGCTTCACCTTGCCGCTTGCCGACAAGGAAGCCGCCTGAAGAGCTTTACCCTCCAGGCGAGCCAGGTTGTCCGTAGCCCTAAAGCACAGCAGATCAGTCGTTGCCGCTTGTTGTTGCCAGCTCGCTCAGGATGTCGAGCGATCGGGTCCACAACAATGCGCCGCCTTCCTCCGGAATGAACCGGCGGCTTGCATTGGGCAATCTGCCTGCGAGCGAAAGACCGAAGTCCGGTGAATGAACCGGGCTGCCATCCTTGCCGCCGTACCAGAGCGAGACCGGGCAGTTGATCATGCCAAGGTCGATACTCCAGGGCCTGAGCGCTGCGAGCGTATCAAGGACGTATCCTTTCGGTCCCTGCCTGAAACCTTCCCGAAGGGCGTGCCTGTAGGCCGCGGCGAAAGGTTCGACTCCATATACCGACCGGTCTTCCGGTGAGCTCATCGACAGTACCAGGTCGTAGAAGCCATCCGGCTCGGCGAAGCCTTCAAGCATGGCAGAAAACCCTGCGGGGTCTTCCTGTGCATGCCGGGTCATATCCCTCACCTGATCCGGCAAACCATCAGCAAATTCCGGACGGTAGAGTTCATCCTGACCGGAGACGATCGCCAGGGAGCTTGCAGTCCCCGACGCTGCAGCGGCGAAAGCGAAGGGCGCTCCTTGCGAAAAGGCGACCACTGGGATGCTGACAAGCCCAAGGTTCGCAACAAGTTCGCCAACGTCACGCGCGACACTTGCCAGTGACTTGTCAGGGTCGGGCGATGAAGCGCCGAGGCCCGGCCTGTCCGGTGCAATCAGTCGAAGGTTTAGCTTTTCGAGATGTTCCAGGCCAAAGCCAAGTGTGCCGGCCATGCCGGCGCCTGTCAGAAACAGAACTGGGGTGCCTGTCACCGGGCCCCATTCAGACCAGGCAAACACACGGTTGCCAGCCAGCGCAATACGATCGCTCCGGTCCGGACGACGGACCATTTCGTCGAGTGAATAAGTCATGAGGTTTCTCAGAGTATGGAAAAGGGTTCGCTCAAGAGAGCGCGAATAATTTGAAATCGGCCGCCGGTGCGGTCCTTCCCTATCCCAATGGAAACAGCTTGGCAATCCGGGTCAAGTGTTGACCGTTTCAACCTCGCCAATCAGCCGCACAAACGTCTCGCGCACCTTCACCTGAAGGTCTGCGAGCTCTGCTTCCAACCGGGTGAAGGTCGGACTGCCGGAGGCCTGAACCAGGAGATCCAGTACCCCGCGAGGTGCTTCTGCCGGCACGAACTTGCCGGAAAGAGCCAGCCGCAACACCTGGGTCAGTCGGTGGTAAAGCCTGAGAGCTTCCAACAACAGCCCGGCATCGCCCAGGGTCAGAAAGCCGGCGTCGCGGGCCAGTTCCAAAGCCTGCTCCGTGCTTTGTGCCAGGATTTCCGGATTTTCCTGAGCGTGTGCAAGCTGCAGAAACTGGGCAAGAAACTCGATATCGACCAGACCGCCGGCCACCTGTTTCAGATCCCAGACATCTTTGGTGCCTTTTTCCTTCTCGATCCGGGCACGCATGGTGCGGACATCGTCGGCCAGCTTCGTCAGATCACGCGTCTGCACCAACGTGCCGCAGATGCTGTCGACAATCTTCTGCTTGAACTCAGGCGTCGTGGACGCAATCACACGTCCGCGCGTCAGAGCCATATGCTCCCAGGTCCAGGCCTCTTTCTGCTGGTAGGCTATGAAGCCGTCCAGATTGGTAGCGAGCGGGCCTGCATTGCCGGACGGACGAAGCCGGAAATCAACCTCGTAAAGCGAGCCTTCGGCCGTCGGTGCGCTGAGGGCCGTGACCAGCCGCTGCGTCAGACGGGTGTAATACTGGGTGATCGCAAGAGGCCGCTTACCATCAGACTGCTTGACGTCTTCCGGAGCTTCGTAAAGAAGAATCAGGTCCAGATCGGAGGCTGCCGTCATTTCGCGCCCCCCAAGCTTGCCCATGGCCAGGACCGCGATATTGCCCCCCGGCACCGTGCCGTTGCTTTCGCCGACATGCACGATCACCTGCTTCAGGATCCGGTCGACGACAACTTCGGCCAGCCGTGCCAGTGCAAACCCTACCCGGTCGGCGGACAAGGTATCTGAAATCATCCGCAGGCCGATCAGGAACTGCTGCTCCTGGGTAAATATCCGCGCCCTGTCCAGTGCTTCCTCATAAAAGCGGGCCTGAGACAGGGTTCTGTCGAGCCCGGCGCGGAACTCCTCGACGCTCGGCATGGCGCCGAAAAACGCCGGATCGAGGACTGCATCCAACACATGAACCCGCTTGGAGACCGTTTCGGCCATGCGTGGCGCAGCGCCCATGGTGGTTGCCAGCAACGTCAGGAGCTGTGGATTGGACCTCAGCAGCGAGAACAGCTGCACGCCCGCTGGAAGCTTGGCCAGAAAGTTGTCGAACGCCCGCAGCGCGGCGTCCGCGTTGTCCGTGGCCGCCAGCGCACTGAGAAGCGCAGGATGCATTTCGGTCAGCCGCTCGCGCGCCTTGGTCGAACGGGTGCACGGATAGCGGCCGAAATGCCAGGCCTTGACGATCGCGGCAGCTTCAGCAGGCTGCTTGAAACCAAGACCGGCAAGCGTCTCCAGGGTACCCGGATCGTGGTCATCGCCGGTAAAGACCAGATTGCCCAGTTCGGACGACAGTGCCGGTTCATCTTCGAACAGTTCGGCATAATGGTGCTGAACCGTTCGCAAGTGGTCGAGCAGTGCCGTTTCAAAGGCTGCAAGCGTGTCGTAGCCCATCAGCGCGGAAACCCGCTTCATGCCGTCTTCATCCTTCGGCAGAAGCTGGGTCTGCTCGTCGTTCAGCATCTGGATGCGATGCTCGACATTGCGCAGGAACCGGTAGGCGGCGGCCATTTCGTCGCGTGTCTTGCCCTTGATCCAGTCTGCATCCACCAGAGCGTCCAGCATGTCGAGCGTGCGACGTCCGCGAAGGGCCGGGTTGCGGCCACCCGCGATCAGCTGCTGGGTCTGGACGAAGAACTCCACTTCCCGGATGCCGCCACGGCCGAGCTTGACGTTATGCCCGGCAACCGCAATGGCCCCGTGGCCCTTGTGCATATGGATCTGGCGCTTGATCGACTGCACGTCTGCAATGGCCGCAAAGTCCAGATACTTGCGCCAGATGAACGGCACGATTTCATGCAGGAAGGATTCGCCGGCGGGAATGTCGCCCGCGCAAGGCCGCGCCTTGATCAGCGCCGCCCGTTCCCAGTTCTGCCCCAGGGATTCGTAATAGACGAGCGCAGCGGGCACCGACATGGCAAGCGGGGTCGCACCGGGATCGGGGCGCAGGCGAAGATCCGTACGGAAGACGTAACCGTCCGCGGTCCGGTCCTGCATGATCTTGACCAGGCGCCGCGTCAGCCGAACGAATTCCACCGGAGCTTCCGCTGTTCCCGCCATGGGTGCCTTGGCCGGGTCGTAAAGAACGATCAGATCGATATCGGACGAATAGTTCAGCTCGTTTGCACCGTGCTTGCCCATGGCAAGAACGATGAGACCGCTATCGACTTCCGGCTTCTCCAGGTCATGAGGTGCGAACTTGTTCAGACGGACCAGATCGCCGAGGCAGAACCTGATTGCCGCTGTCAGCGCGGCGTCGGCAAACCCGGCCAGGGCACCGGTAACGCGGTTCAGACCGATCGCACCGGAGATATCGGCGAGGCCGAGCGTCAAGGCGAGGTCGTGTTTGAAGTGGCGCAAGGTCCGCATGATACCGGCCTCGTCCTCCGCCCGCGCTTCACGGGCAGCAGACAGCAGGTTTTCAAGACGGCTTTCCGGCGCTTCCTGCAGCAAGCGAAGGAGACGCGGTGGATCGGCAAGCATCAGATCGCGCAGATAGGGCGAGTTTCCAATGACCCCGATCAGGAAACCTTCCAGGTCCGGTTTTTCGTGCAGAAGAGCGTTGAGGGCCTCGCCGGCTTCGGCATGAGCCAGAAGATCTTTCAGGAACAGGGCTGCATGATCGGGATCCGGTGCCGTTGGGACCACCGCGATCCGGTCGGCCAGAACGCCCGCGCCACCGTCCTGGTCAGTTCCCTTCTCCCGTTTGCCCGGCTGTGCCGCCTTGTTCATGCCCGCTCCTGCTGCTGTCCGGTTTCACCGGCTTGAGATCGATCCGGGCGCTCAGCCCCGGGTTCTCATTCATGAAGCGCAAGTCTCCGCCATGCAAGCGGGCAACCGCCTTGACAAGACTCAATCCAAGGCCTGTTCCAGGTTCGGAACGGCTTTCCTCCAACCGAACGAAACGTTCCTTCACCCGGTCCTGGTCTTTTTCCGGAATGCCGGGACCATTGTCGGTGACGCTGAGGACGATGCGACCGTCCTCCTCCCGCCCGCCAAGGCGAATAAGCAGCTCGCCAGTTTCAGGACGACCGTATTTCAGTGCATTCTCAATGAGATTCACCAGTACCTGGCTGATGAGGTCGCGATTACAGTCTGCCTTCAGCCCTTCGGGCAAATCGGTTTCAAGCTTGCCACCCTCATCTTCAACCAACGGCTCGTAAAGTTCGGCAACTTCGGCAACCAGCTTGTTGAGATCGGTCGGCTCCATGACGGAGGCCGGTGCCATGGATTCAACACGCGCAATACGCAGCAGCGCGTTGAATATCCTCAGGAGCTGGTCGGATTCCTCCAGTGTCGCTTCCAGGGCGCCGCGGTAGCCCTCCTCCCCCTTGGCTTCACGCAAGGCGTTTTCGATCCGGGTCTGCAGGCGCGTCAGAGGTGTCTTCAGGTCATGGGCGATGTTGTCTGTCACATCCTTCATCGACTGCATCAGCAGTTCGATCCGGTCGAGCATCGTGTTGAGATTGATCGCCAGACGATCGAATTCGTCGTCATTGCCCGCAACGGGAAGACGGCCGGAGAGCTCACCCTGCATGATCGTGCGGCTGGTGGCGGAAATCTCGTCGATGCGCTTCATCACCCTGCGGCTGACAAACAGCCAGGTGATCGCGGCCATGACCACCACGACGACCAGCCACAGGCGCAAGGCGTTGGCCAGAAGGTTGGAGAACCTGAGCTGGTCGCCCAGGTCACGTCCAACCAGCAGACGGAAGCCGCCGCGAAGCTCAAACGTGCGCACCATGGCCTGCCGCTCTACGTCTTCAGCATCCTGGCCAAGGCGCGTGTAACGAACCCGGCGCAATCCACCATCGGCCTCTTCGAGAACGGTGGTCGGCAGGCGGGCAATATTCCCGACAAGCGCATTGCCGGCAAAATCGACGAGGAGATAAAGGCTGGCATCCGGGTGGCGGGAGCGCCTGTCGATGGTTTCGACAAGATCGCGAACACCGCCGCGCACATAGACGTCGGCAAGGGTTTTCAGTTCTGAATCGACGGATTGAACCACCTGCTCGGACATCAGGTTGTCCGTGTTGTCCGCTATATAGAACAGCAGCACACCGGACATCACCGTGAAGACGGCAATGTAGAGCAGCGACAGCTTGAAGGCTGTGGTTCTGGTAAACCTAGTGAGCCGCGTCACGGATCGTATATCCGGCACCCCGGATGGTGTGCAGAAGGGGTGTTTCGAAACCCTTGTCGATCTTGCCGCGCAGACGGGAGATATGAACGTCGATCACGTTGGTCTGCGGATCGAAGTGATATTCCCAGACGTTTTCGAGCAGCATCGTACGGGTCACCACCTGGCCGGCGTTCTGCATGAGATATTCCAGAAGGCGGAATTCACGCGGCTGCAGCGGGATTTCCGTTTCGCCGCGGCGGCACGAATGCGCCATCCGGTCCAGTGTCAGGTCGCCCACGGTATAGGTGGTCTCAATCTGGCTGGCCGACTTGGGGCGTCGTGCCAATGCCTCTATGCGGGCTTGAAGTTCGGTAAAGGCGTAAGGCTTGGGCAGGTAGTCGTCGCCACCGGCCTTCAGGCCCTTGACGCGGTCATCGACCTGACCGAGCGCCGAGAGGATCAGCACCGGCGTGTGGTTGCCTTCCCGGCGCAGGTCCTGAATGACCGAAAGGCCGTCCATCTTCGGCAGCATGCGGTCAACAATGAGGATGTCGTAGTCCCTGTCGAGGGCCATATCCAGCCCGGTCCGCCCATCGGCAGCCTGGTCGGCGGTGTGGCCCAGTTCACTCAAACCCTTGACGAGGTAGCTTGCAGCTTCCGGGTCGTCTTCAATGACAAGAATCCTCAACATCTCATCCTTTTAGCTTGAGTTGGCCCTAAAGAAAATGGCTGACGGCGGCGATGGATGTGAGAGTCGCCGCCGCCAGTCAGTCAGGGTTTAGCAGATAAACCCTTGGCAATGACCGGCCCGTCGGGGTTTGGGGGCAGAGGGCAGGCCGGTCTTGCCTCACAGGTCCGGTTCGGGGCGGAACCGGCCCCTGATCAGGCGAGGTTCATGGGCAGGGCCACGAACCGTGTCGTGTTGTTGCTTTCAACCCGGAAGAGAACCGCCTTGCGGCCATCCTTTTCCGCCTTGTCCAGCGCCTTCAGCACATCGGACGGGCTGTTGACCTTCATGCCGGCCACTTCCAGGATCACGTCACCGGTGTTGAGGCGCTTTTCGGCTGCCGGGCTTTCCGGGTCGATTTCGGCAATAACCACGCCGTCACCTTCCAGGCCAGCTTCGGCTTTCGTCGTCAGGACCAGGCCGAGATCATCCAGGCTGGTCTTGCTTTCACCGGCTTCCGGCTGAACGGCTGCAACCTGTTCCTGATCCTGCAGGCGGCCCAGTGTCACGGTGACGTCCTCTTTCTGGCCGTCGCGCCAGACCGTGATGTCAACCTGGCTGTCGGGCTCGTAAGCCGCAATGATCTTGGACAGCTCGCGCGGGCCTTTCACTTCGGTGCCGTCAACGGCAAGGATGGTGTCGCCCGAGCGCAGGCCAGCCTTCTGTGCCGGGCTGTTTTCCTGCGCTTCCGCGACGATGGCGCCGCGGGCCTCTTCGAGGCCAAGGCTCTCCGCGATGTCATCCGTGACGTTCTGAATCTGAACGCCCAACCAGCCGCGAACGACGGTACCGTCGTCCTTCAGCTCCATGATGACATCCTGCGCGGTCGAAGCCGGAATTGCGAAGGCGATACCGACGTTGCCACCGGACGGCGAGAAGATCGCCGCATTCACACCGATGACTTCGCCATGCATGTTGAAGGCCGGACCACCGGAGTTGCCGCGGTTGACCGGGGCATCGATCTGGATGAAGTCGTCATAGGGGCCGGCGCCGATGTCGCGACCACGTGCCGAGACGATACCAGCCGTGACGGAGCCGCCGAGACCGAACGGGTTACCGATAGCGACAGTCCATTCGCCGACCTGCGGTGCTTCCTTGGCGAAATCGACATAGGTGAACGTTTCGTCGCTTTCGACTTTCAGAAGGGCCAGATCCGTCCGTTTGTCGGCGCCGATGAGCTTGGCATCATATTCCTTGCCGTCACGGTCGATCACGGTGAACTCGGTCCCGTTTTCGATCACGTGATGGTTGGTGACGAGGTAACCGTCATCAGAGATGAAGAAGCCGGAGCCCTGGGAAATGCCGTACTGGCGCGGGGCACGGCGCTGATTTTGTTGCTGGTCACCGCCACCCTTGCCACCGAACTCGCGGAAGAAGCGCTGGAACGGATGGCCATCAGGCAGGCCCTTGAAGAAGTCTTCGAAATTGTCGTTGCCACCACCGAAGTTCATCATGCGCGGTTCTGCGGCCTGCTTGACCTGAACGCTGACAACCGCCGGGCTGACGGCAGTGACGACGTGGGAGAAGTCCAGCGGAGCCGCGGTATCGACACGGACAGCATCAGCCAGAGCCAACTGGCTCGGAACAATGGTCTGTGCCGTCAGAAGTCCGGCTGCGCCGAGCGCGACGACGCCTGCCAGCAGTTTGGCGCGACGGGAGCGCAGGGGAGAAACTGAGCGACTGTTTTGCATGTTGTCTTCCTCTTTCGAGATAAGGTTTGAAAACCATTTCCTGGACTGCTTGCGGGGAAAGCGCTCCAGGTTCGAAAGTGAAAGTAGGTGAACCAGTCTTACAGGCGCCTGTCGGCGGCATTACGGTTTTGTAAGGTTGGAAGAAATGGCAGAAAACGTGAGGAAAACCGCCACGACCGGAGCACAAGTGGCAACGGTTTTTTCCGTCCCGAACATGCACAGAAGTGAAAACCGAGTGCAGGAAGCAGGAAACAGCCGGCCAGCGACCCAGGCAGAGTGTTCTCTGCTTCGCGTTACGAGGGGTTCGATTCGCCTGTCAGGGGAAGACGACCGGTGTATCGCCCGGCTGCCATCGGTTCCATTTCGGCATCACGGATTGGAACCGGGGCGACACTTCGAAGGCTTCCAGCCAGGCTTTCAGCGACGTCCACTCCTGGCTGTCGAACCAGCTGCGATCCGAGTTGGCGAACTGACGAACGAACGGCAGGATCGCAAAGTCGGCCAGCGAGGCCTTGCCGCCGAAAAGCCAGGGCGTAGCGGCGAGACGGCTGTCCAGATGCCATAGGAACTCCGCAGCACCGGCTTGCTCTGTTTCCCTGTCAGTGTCCGGATATCTCGTATCGTACTTGTAGCGATCCAGATGGCTTTTGAACGGGCCGTCGCAAACGCCGATCAATTCCAGCATGGCATCGAGATCGCCTTTTTCCGGCTCCAGCCAGTTTTCCGGGTCGGACCGGTCAAGCGCCCAGAGCATGATGTCGAGGCTTTCATCGATCACCGTTTCGCCGGTTTTCAGGCAGGGTACCGTTGCCGAGGGAGACGTTTCCAGAAATTCGGGTGCCTTGTCCCTCAGGACGATTTCCCGCAATTCGACCTGCTCGCCACTTGCGGCAATCGAGAGCCTTGCCCTGATGGCATAGGGGCAGCGGCGGAAAGAATAGAAGATCGGCATCAAGGTTGCGTTCATGCGCGTGGAATGACCCATCGGTGCCGGCAGGTCAACAGTGCCGAAATCACCTTATTGCAACAAAGCACTTGGTGGTTTTCACAGGTTATAAAGGAAATTTGGCGAAACTTATGCCGATAGGGTACGGACATGAGCGACTCGCTTCTTAAGCTTGCCAGGGACAGTTCTTCAGAGAAAAAACACGAGCTTGCCGAGCACGTGACAGGCCTGCTTGTTGCCCGCGCAGACGACCCCGGCTCCGAAGAGACGCATCTTCTGAACAACATGCTCGAGGGCGTCTACGATTCCCTTGCTCACGACGCTAAGCGCAAGATGTCCGAACGTCTTGCAGATGTGCCGTCAATGTCCTCCAAGCTTGCCGCGGCAATGGCCAGCGACGACCTGCCTGTGGCCCAGGCAGTGCTGGAACGCTCCAAGTCGCTTCGCGAAGAAGATCTGCGCAAGATCGCGGAAACCAAGGACCAGGGTTACCTTCTGGCTCTCGCCAAGCGCGACCACGTCAGCAACGATATCAGCAATATCCTGATCAAGCGCGGCAGCAGGGATGTCAAACACACGCTGGCCGCCAACCTCGGCGCCGAGATCACCATGCCGGTGTTCGAAAGCCTGGTGAAGGACATGCCCAAGCAGCTTGGTGATCGCATCCGGCACTTGCGCAAGTCGAACGAGGAGCTGCTGGAAGATCTGTTCCGCGACGACGGTGAAGTCGCTGCCGGTGCGGAACTGGTGAAAAAGCAATCCAAGATCAGCCCGAAGGCGTGGCTGATGGGCATCCGGCTCGGCAAGACGACCCTGAACAAGGCGGTCTACCAGCTGGCCCAGGAACACAATCTTCTCGATGCAGTCGCCTTGCTCTCGTTCTTCTCCGGCCTCGACATGAAATATGTCCACAATCTCATGGTCCGGTTCGATTCCACCGGCATCGCCACCGTCTGCCGGGCCACCGGCATCGGCGCGATGGAATTCCAGGCAGTGTGCAAGGAACGATGCAAGCATCTGAAGTTTCCCGAAAGCACCGGCAGCAAGTGGCTGACGAACTACCACATGCTCGATGACACCGATGCCCGCCGACTTCTGGCGCTCATGAAAATCAGGCTGAAAGCAGCCAAACACGAGAAGGCGGCCTGATCGCCACCGGCCCAAGTGCGAAAATCCGTTTCGCGACAGGCCGAAAATTGAGTTTCAAAATCCAAGTCAATTCCGGATTTTTCGCCTAGAACTTGTGCAATTGCATATTTTTCAGGCGACTTCATGCACATCGATCCCAAACCGACCTTCAGAACCGCGTTCGCCCCGGCGTTGCCTTGGCCGCAGCCAACCGAAGCGTTTCTGGCCATGGCGGGCGGCGCTGTCGGTATCGGCGCATGCGCCCTGATGGTGTGGTTGATGCATGCATATGGCGGCCTCCCACTGTTTCTGATGGCGCCTCTTGGTGCCTCTGCCGTACTGGTGTTTGCCGTACCAAACAGCCCGCTTGCACAGCCTTGGTCCGCAATTCTGGGAAACACCTTGTCGGCGGTGTGCGGCGTGGTGGCGCTTGCCTTGCTGCCGTTGGAAACCGCGCCGGTTCTGGCTGTCGCGCTTGCGTTTGCCGCGATGATGCTCGGCCGGGCTCTGCATCCGCCTGGCGGAGCTGTCGCCTTGCTGATTGGCTTGTCGCCTGAACTTCTGACAGAAACAGGCGCGCTGATGATCGTCTTCAATACAGCCGTGATGACTTGTGTACTGGTGGCGTCCGGCCTGGTGTTTCATCGTTTCTCCGGTCGGAAATATCCATTCCGGACAAGCCTTTCGCAAAGCGGGCCACCACCAATGCGGCGGCTTGGCCTGACCGAGGAAAATCTGTCGGACCTGCTGTCGAAATTTCACCAGTCGACCAACCTCGGCGCTGTTGATCTTGCCCGGCTTGTGGCCGCTGTCGAGGCAGAGTTGATACAGCCTCCCTTCGAAGGGGTAGCCTGTGCAGATGCGATCGCCCTGGAACACCTTCATGTAGCTCCAGACGCGTCTCTACAGGAAATCCTCAGTAAACTGCAGCAGTCCGAAACATCCAAAGTCGCAGTCGTGAATGCTGACGGCCATCTTGCCGGTCTCATCAACCAGCGCGACCTTCTGCGCGTCCTGAGCAAAGGCTTCGGTGACGGATCAAACTTCGCCCCTCCCCTCGCTCGCGACCTCCTGCATGCTCCGGTGACGTCTTTCGACGGCACCCTGCCGCTTGGTGATGCCCTGCATGTGATGGTTCGCGATAATCTGGATCATGTTCCGGTATGCCAGGAGGGAGTGTTCGAAGGTTTTCTGACCCGCTCACTCCTGCTTGAGGCCCTGGTCTGGCCCGCAACGGACAGAAAGGCCGCCTGACGCGGTAAAAGCACAGGGACGCGAAGGGAATTTTCCTGAATGAGCCAAGATGACGACCTGCCGGGAGACCCTGTCTGCTACGCCGACATGCTGGTGGGCGGATTTGTCGTTGATCAGGAGACCTTTCGCGATGTCAGCCGGTTCCGCAAATCTGAGCGCAGCCGCCTCTATGAAAAGCGGAAGGGACTGACAAGCACGGAGCGGGCGGTAAAGACCGCTGCGCTGATCGATCAGCTTCGCCCCGTCCTTGAAACAGTCGACTATCAGAGAATCTCGCTCTATTGGCCAATCCGCGGTGAACCCGACCTTCGCCCCCTGATGACGGAGCTTTGCAGCTCGGGCAGGACAGTTCTTCTACCCGTCGTTCTCGAAAAGCAGACACCGCTGGTCTTTTGCCCGTGGCAGCCAGGCTGCAAGATGGTGCGAGGCCTCTGGAACATTCCTGTTCCCGAAGAAGGCTCATCGCAGGTGCCCGAGGTCGTGATCGCCCCCCTGGTTGGTGTCGACGCCCACTTATACCGCCTCGGCAATGGTGGCGGCTACTACGACCGCACGCTGGCATCGCTGCCGGCCAAACCGCTGACCATCGGGATCGGGTTTGCGTTCTGCAGTCTCAACTCCATCTTTCCAATGCCCTGGGATGTGCCAATGGACAAGGTCGTTCTGGACACCGGACCTTTGGAAGTTGAACCGGGAAAATGACACTTGCTTCAACCAGTAGTTACCTAATGCAAATCCGCGCGGGGTCTCCGAGAGACTTTATCAAATAAAGTAAACACGCTTGAGGCACGCATAAGCGCGCAAAATGTCAGCCTTATCCTGTAATTAATACGGATGGCGCGATAGATTTATCCTTTTTTTATCCTGCGCTTTAGACAGTTGTAAACTGTCTCTGCGGTAGTCCTGTTGCAAGAAAAACGGACAGCTAAAAGATGCTCAACGACCTTCTCAATCTCGCTCAGGAAAGCACCCCGGAAAAACGCCACCAACTGGTGGAACACGTTACCGAGCTTTTTGTGCGTGGCGCGAACAGCTACCAGACAGAAGAAATCGCCCTGTTCAACACGGTGCTGGAAAGCATGCTTCCCACCATGGAGCCTGAACAGAAGAAAGCGATATCCGAACAGCTGGCGCCGATAGACGACACTTCCAACAAGGTCGCCTATGAGCTTGCCCGAGAAGAGATCGACATCGCCAGGCCGATGCTGACGTCCTCCAATGCGCTCAAGACCGAGGATATCCTGCGGCTGGCCAAGACCATGGGCCAGGGGCACCTGCTGGCGATCTCGAAACGCCAGCATCTTGAGGCCAATGTCACCGATGTCCTGCTGGAACGCGGCGAGAACCCGGTCAAGCAATCTGTTGCCGCCAACTCCGGAGCGGAGTTTTCCGAATGGGGCTCTCGCCTGCTGATCAAGCTGGCGGAAAAGGACGAGAAAATCCGCGACGCCATGATGGAGCGCGCGGACATTACCGAGTCCGACTATGACAAACTGATCAACCAGATGCCTGAGGCTCAGCAGGCGAAGATCCGCCAGCTGCGCAAGGAAAACGAAACCCTGATCCAGGATCTCTTCCACAAGGCCAGCAAGGTTGTTGCCAGCTCGAAGCTGGAACGCAAGGCGACCCGTATCAATGCGAAGGTAACCTTGAAGGAAATTCGGGCCGGGCAACGTTCGCTCAGCAAGGCGATCACGCAGCTGTCGCTGTCCAACAACCTGTTCGACATCTGCTTCCTGCTGGCGGAAATGGCCGGGCTGGAGCAGAAATACGTCACCAATGTCATGGTGCGTTACGATTCCACCGGTGTGGCGGTTCTTTGCCGTGCCATGGGAGTGGAAAACGCGGACTACAATGCGCTGTGCAAGGCTCGGGCGATGCACAACAAGCAGCCGCAGTCGACGGCGGAAAACTGGGCGAACGACTACCAGTCGCTGTCAGACCGTGACGCGCGCCGTCTGCTGTCCTTCATGAAGATCCGTCTGCAGACCCTGGAAGGCCAGGCGGCCTGAGGCCGCCTCCCCGCTTCCCGTCAGATCACGCCTCTGCTTTGCCGGGCGACACTTCCCGAGTCACCACCGCAGCGCCCGCTTCCAGCGTGCGATGAACAGGACATTTGTCGGCGATCTCCAGAAGCCGGGTTCGCGTTGCTTCGTCAAGGTTGCCTTCCAGCGTGATCAATCGCTCGAACCGGTCGATCTTGCCGTTCCGCGACTTCACGCTTTCCGAACACTCTTCACAATCGGCCGCGTGCACCTTGCCGTGCAGAACACGAGTGCCGATCCGTTCGATATCCAGCCCCTTGCGTTCAGCATACATGCGCAACGTCATGACCGTGCAGGCCCCGAGTGCGGCGGACAGATATCCATAGGGCGACGGGCCGCTGTCGAACCCACCGACATCCTTGGGTTCGTCGGCAATCATCCGGTGTACGCCGCTCGTGACCAGGACCTGAAACTTGCCCTGGCCGGTCTCCACCACCTCAACACCATCCTTTGCTTCGTCGCCGGCCTGTTCCGCTACCGGATCGAGATAACGCCCGACCCAACCGGCAATCACACGTGCCGCATAAGCCGCGTCCTGGCTCTTTGAAAGAAGATGGTCGGCCGTATCAAGCGACACGAAGCTCTTGGGATGCTTTGCGGCAACGAAAATGCTGGTGGCGTTGTCGATACCGACAACCTCGTCGAGCGGGGCATGCATCACGAGAAGCGCCTTGCCGAGACCCGCGACCTTGTCACGAACCGACTGGGCTTCCAGATCGTCCAGGAACTCCTTGCGAATGGTAAAGTTGCGCCCTTCGAGAGAAACCTCTCCTTCGCCCTGCTTGCGGATCGTCTCTTCCACTCCCTTGAAGCTTCGGATCACGTGATCCGCGTCGGAGGGAGCGCCGATCGTCACGACGGCCCGCACTTCGGGAATGTCGGCAGCAACGGACAGAACCGCGGCGCCGCCGAGCGAATGGCCGATCAGGAGCTGTGGAGCCTGATAGTTGCGGCGCAGATAATCTGCAGCCCGCTTCAGGTCTTCGACGTTGGAGGAAAATCCGGTTGAGGCGAAATCGCCGCCGCTGCCGCCGAGGCCGGTGAAATCGAACCGGAGCACGGCAATCCCCTCTTGTGAGAGCGCACTGGCAACGTGGCGGGCGGCAGCGATATCCTTGGAGCAGGTAAAGCAGTGCGCGAACAGGGCGAAAGCCCTGATCTTGCCAGACGGCAGATCCAGCCGGGCCGCCAGACTTGCGTCGTGCGCGCCGTCAAACTCCAGTTTCAGCGGGTGCTGTCCCATTCTTCTGCCTCCATGCGTTCACTCGGCCACAGGTAAGCACACCTGCCCGTCATGCAAGTCACGCATTGGTGTGAACACAGTGACCGCAGATCTTGAACGGTATGCAGCTGGTGAGACCGAAAACGAACGGCCGGAAGTGTCAGTCGGCCTTGTCCAGCAGCGCCTGCAGCCTACGCTCCTCTTCCGCGGTCAGCTTGGGAGCGGAGACATCATTGGCAGCAGCACGATTGCGAGCACGCTTGCGCAGGGCTGCAACAATCGCAATCAGACCCGCAATGAGGGCAACGGGGCCCGCGGCCCACAGAACGATGGTATGCCAGGCGAAGCGAGGCTTCAGCAGTACGAATTCGCCATAGCGGGACACAAGGTAATCGATCACCTGCTCGTCACTGTCGCCGGCGACCAGTCGCTCGCGTACCAGGACGCGCAGATCCTTGGCCAGCGGCGCGTCGCTGTCATCGATGGACTGGTTCTGACAGACCATGCAGCGCAGTCCAGCTGACAGTGCGCGCGCACGGCCTTCCAGTACCGGATCGTCCAGAACTTCGTCGGGCGCAACGGCAAGAGCCGGTGCGGCAAGCAGGCTCACACAGAGCAGCAGGGCAAGGAATAGACGCTGTATCATCCGGTCACTCCGCCGCTGCCACACTTTGCTGACGTTTGCGGGCCGGTTTCGGAGCCCCCACGCGCAGCCGCCTGTCAGCAATGGAAAACACCGCACCGAGGGACATGATCACACAGCCAATCCAGATCAGGGTGATCAGCGGCTTGAAATAGACGCGCACGTCGACAGCGCCATCGCCGCGCCCTTCACCGAGCGAGAGATAGACCTGCGAAAACCCTGTCGTATAGATACCGGCTTCCGTTGTTGGCATCTGGCGCGCCGTGTAAATGCGCTTGGAGGGGTCAAGCTCGGCCACCAGGGTTCCGCCCTGACGGATGGAGAAGTGACCGACTTCTTCAGTGTAGTTCGGACCGCGGCGTGGTGCGGCGCCTTCGAAGGTCATCTGGTACCCGGCGAGTTCGACAACATCGCCCGGACGCATTGTGAGGACACGTTCTTCCTGAAACGCGGAAGCCGTGACAATACCGAGGACAGTAAGGCCGATGCCGAAATGGGCAGTGGCCGTTCCCCAGGCAGATCCCGGCAGGCCAACAAGACGGGCAAACCCGCGCTTGAAGCCTATTTCGAAGAATTTGACACGGGTCACGATTTCGGAAATTGCACCCGCCATGACCCAGACCGCCAGCCCAACACCAAGCGGCGCCAGCACCTTGTCCATGCCCCAGGCCCAGTAAGTGATCAGCGTCAGCAACAGGGCGAGACCGAAAGCCGCATAAAGACGCTGGCAGGCCGCCCCAAGATCAGCCCGTTTCCAGGACAGGATCGGACCGAAAGGCACTGCGAGGAGCAGCGGCACCATCAGGGGACCGAACGTCAGGTTGAAAAACGGTGCACCGACTGAAATCTTCTCGCCAGTGACGGCATCAAGCACCAGCGGGTAGAGCGTGCCGACAAAGACGGCTGCACAGGCAGCGGTCAGGAACAGGTTGTTCAGCACCAGACCGCCTTCCCTGCTGATGGGTGCGAACAGCCCCCCCTGCTTCAACATCGGTGCACGCCAGGCGTAAAGGCTGAGCGATCCGCCGATGAAGATGCACAGAAGGCCGAGAATGAAGACGCCGCGGGCCGGGTCGGTGGCAAAGGCATGAACCGAAGTCAGGACGCCTGAACGCACCAGGAAGGTGCCGAGAAGCGACAGGGAAAAGGTGAAGATCGCCAGCAGTACCGTCCAGACCTTCAGCGCCTCGCGCTTTTCCATGACGATTGCCGAGTGCAGCAGAGCCGTGCCTGCAAGCCAGGGCATGAAGCTGGCATTTTCGACCGGATCCCAGAACCACCAGCCCCCCCAGCCAAGTTCGTAATAGGCCCAGTAGGAGCCCATCGCGATGCCGAGCGTGAGAAAGCACCAGGCAAGCAGTGTCCAGGGCCGCACCCATCGTGCCCAGGCCGCATCGATACGGCCGAGGATAAGCGCTGCCACCGCAAAGGAGAATGTGATGGAGAAGCCGACATACCCGACGTAAAGCAGAGGCGGGTGAATGGCGAGGCCGATGTCCTGCAGGATCGGGTTCAGGTCAGACCCTTCCAGCGGAGGATTTGCAATCCGGGTAAAAGGGTTGGACGTTGCCAGCAGGAACAAGACAAAACCTGCAGTAACCCAGCCCTGGACGGACAATGTCACCGCTCTCAGGTCGGCCGGCAGATTGCCCCCGAAGACGCCAACAAGAGCACCGAAGAAAACCAGAATCAGCACCCACAGAAGCATCGAGCCTTCGTGGTTTCCCCAAACGCCGGTGAACTTGTAGAGCAGGGGTTTTGCCGAATGGCTGTTCTCGACAACGTTCAGCACCGAGAAATCGGAATTGAGATAAGCACCCGTCAGCACCACAAAGGACAGAAGGACCAGGAGAAAGAGCATCACCGAAACCGGCGGTGCCACTGCCATCAGGCGTTCATCCTTCTGGAGCGCCCCCCAGATCGGCAGAACGGATTGGACAAGTGTCAGCGCGAAGGCCAGCACAAGTGCGTAGTGTCCGAATTCGACAATCATGTCCGTTCCTCTTCCTCACCGGCACTGCGAACAATCAGTTCGCGTTGCCCTCTTCACCTTGCCAGTGTCCCTGCGCCTTCAGCGCTTCGGCCACTTCCTTGGGAATGTAGTTCTCATCGTGCTTGGCCAGCACACTGTCCGCAACGAAAACTCCGTCCGAACCGACGACCCCCTCGGTCACCACGCCCTGCCCTTCCCGGAACAGATCCGGCAGGATGCCCTTGTAGGTGACGGCAACCGTATTGGCCGTGTCGGTTACACGGAAGCTGACTTCGGCATTGTCGGAGCGCACGACCGAGCCTTCCTCGACCAGGCCACCGAGCCGGATCCGCTGACCGGGCGCAACGCCGTTCTGGGTGATTTCGGTCGGGCTCTGGAAAAACACGATCTCGCTTCTCAGCGCGATCAGAATCAGCGTCAGGGCAATGGCCAGAACCGCGCCAGCCGAACCGATAAGGGTCAATCGTCTTTGTTTGCGTGTCATCAGCGAAGCGTCCGATTTTCAATTCCCCGGCGCAACTGCGCCGCCTGCGGCAGGTCTGCCGCTCAACCGTCAGTTAGACCAAGCTGGCTGGCAGCGTCCTTGATCATGGACAAGTCCTCCGGCTTGTCCGCATATGCCGACAGCGCCTCCTCAAGAGCCTTTTCCGCATCCTGTTTCTTACCCAGAACCATATAGGCACGGATCAGCCGGTTCCACTCATCCACCGACCCGCCTTCCGTGGACAGCCGCTCGGCAAGGCCGGCAACCATGCCGGCGATCATGGCCTGACGGTCATCCGCGGCCATTTCGCTGGCGGCAGCAACCTCCTCCTGGGACGGTCCCGGCAAACTGTTGCCGACCAGTGCGCCGCCTGTCAGCCGGGCCATTTCCTGACGCGCGGCCCCAACCCAGGCTTGGGTCTCATCAGCGCCCTGAAGGAGAGCCTTCCAAGCGGCAATCGCGTCTTCCTTGCGGCCTTCCTGGCCAAGCGCCAGTGCGAGAAAGAATCGTGGCTTTACGGCTGCGGGTTCCAGCGACACGGCCTGCTCGAAAGCGGCGCGGGCATCGGCTGTAACCAGACCCTGGTTTGCAATCGTCAGGGCTTCGCCCATATCGGTGAGCCAGGCCTGGTTCGGCCCAAGAATGCGGATTGCATTGGAATAGGCTTTCGCAGAAGCCTGAGGCTGACCGAGCGACAGGTAGACCGGAGCAATGACTGCCCAGCCTTGTCCATCTTCCGGATTTTCCGCCAGATGCCGTTCAACACGGGCAACCAGCAGATCGACGGATTGTTCTTCCGCCGGTGCGCTCAGACGGCTGAGCAACGGCTGGTCGGGAAGATCGGGAGAGCCAAGGAAAAGATAAAGTCCGAAAGCTGAGGCTGGCACCGCCAGCAGGGCCAGCCCCTGCGCAAGCTTGAAGCTTCCCCCCTTGGAGCCGTCCTGTTTTTTGCTGTCGCCCCTGTCGTGGGCTGCAAGCAGACGGCGCGCGATTTCCGTTCGCGCTGCCTCGGCTGCTTCGGCGTCTATCAGGCCACGTTCGAGTTCCGTCTCGATCGCCGCAAGCTGCTCGCGATAAACCGCTTCGTCCGCACGCGCCGGTGCATCCTCCTGATGGCGCCGTGTGCGCGATAGGGGAATAAGTACCGACAATGTCGCAACCCCGGTCAACAGGGCAATCAGGATCCAGAACACCATGGCCGCACTATAGACAATTCAATGCGGACAAAAGCAAGGTGGCTGGGATGTGACCGGCGGTCGCGGCGCAAACAAATCGGAGAATGAGGCCAGACCTTCAAGACCATTGCGGCAACCGGCTTTGCAATACGCCAACATTGAGGGCCTAGCGGGAACCGTCAGCGCCGGCCAAGAGCATTGGCGACCAGTTTGCGTTCCGGACTGGGGCCGGAACTGGCATCGGCCGCGTTCTTGCTCGCTTTTGCAAAGGCGGATTGCCGACTGCGGCGCAGCTGCGCGGCGTAATCCGTGCCGAAATAGATCTCCGACAGCATGATGGCGACGTCGGCTGCGGCAATCTGCGCCTCCAGCGCAGGTCCCTTGGATTTGCCAAGATCGGTGATCAGAGAACGAGTCAGGATTTCGAGCGTCTGTTCGACTGCCTGGCGTGTACTTTTGCCGATCTCGTTGACGGCGAAAGTCTCGGAGGCGTTCCGAACCATAGCGACCACGCGCAACGTACGCACAGCGTCATCAATCGCGATCTGGTCGATCTGCAGCTTGCCATCCTTGTCGAACTTCGGCACCTGCAGGGCACGCCGCACACTGCTGTGGGCGCTGTTCAATTCCCGGGTGACGACACTGGAGATGCTGCGTTTGGTTTCGGCCAGACGTTTGTGCCACCTGCCAGTGACCGAGAGATCCATGTCACGTTCAACACCGCGGACCAGCATGTGGTACTCCGACAGCGCCTGAGAAAAGGCCACCGGGTCCGGATTGTTGTTGCGATGTTCAAGTGCCAGGATCTGCAGGCGTTCGGCCTCGCTCATGACCACATCAACAAATGGTGCGAACTGGGAATGGGCAATCGCCTTGGGGTCAGGGTCACCCGCCAGACGTCCGGCGAAGGCACACAAGGCCGAAGGCATGTCCGAGCGGTCTACCAGCGCGGCGGCGATCACCGGAACATGGTCGGGAAACCGCGCGGTGCATTTGTCGACGAGGCGCAGTACATCCGTGTCCTGCTTCAGCCGGTGCTCGTTGATGCGATCCGGTATGTTCTGCAGGAACGGCACCAACCAGCGCTCTGCCGCGAAGATCTTCTGAATGTCCCTGACTTCGGAGATACCGCGTTCGCCGCCAAGTTCGATTGCCATTCGGCGCTTGTCTTTGTCGGACGTTTCCGCGCGGCGCAGCATGTCACCGATGGCGTCTACGGCACGCGAGCGCAGCGCCTGCACCAGGGCATCCACGCGCTCACCACTAACGGCAGAATTTCCGGCCTGTTCCAGCACAAGGCGAATGTCGGCAGCCATGACGTCACGACCGAGCCAGTTCCAGACACGGTCGAGAATGCCCCGCTGGATTCGGCCCTCCTGCCGCTGTGGCAGCATTTCGTTGATCAGAAAATCATCCAGCGGTGTGAAGAACATCCGCTGGATCTGATTGCGTCGCTGAGCGCCACCCGGCATGCTCGGTGCAACCGGCTGCGGTTTGCGAATGAGTGCCACGGCTGCGGCAAGAACGAGCTGGATGTGCGGATCAGCGTGTTTTTGAACCTTGGCGCGTTCCAAATTGCGGACCAGAGCCTCAACCGCCTTGGGGCTCAGACTACGCAAGTAGGTTTTGATTTTGGTTTCAAGCTGGTCCGAATATGTCATTCACAGCGTCAACATCGCGATCCTAGTTACCGCGAGTTTAACGTTAGAAGACTTAAGCAAGTGTTGAGAATAAATACCGGGAACTTAAAGGGCTTCGGACAGCATCACCAGGATACTGTCTCCCTTTGAACTCTTCCGCGCCGGCTGGTTCAGCCGATCACCTGCCAGGCACCCTGGTCGGTTTCACACGCCGTGCCGCGCGCCTGCAAGGTGCGGCCCTGGAGGACCATCTCGTGCGTAAACTCGCGGCAGCTGGTCTCGTTGACGAAATAGACCGGTCCGGGACGGACTTGACCACTGCGGCCGGTACGCTCGTTCTGCCAGGCAACCGAAACCCCAAGGCCACGCGCGCGCAGGGCCCTGGTCTGGGCATCTTCGGCTGCCTTGCGGTCAGACGGTTCAAGCGCGTCCCCGAACTCGTTGTTCACCAGCACCGAAATGGCCGTATTCGCTTCCGAGCCCGAAACATTCGCATTCGGGTCACCGAAAAAGGACCCCCAAGTGTTGCTGTCTCTCGACCCGGACGTCATGGAGCAACCTGCCAAAGCAAAGGCAAGAGCAAGACACGAGGCACCGCGAAGACGCATTCTTGAAAGCTCCAAGTTCTTCGAATTTCAACCAGAAGCAGCTGAAATCCGATTGCTGACCATTTTTCAAAGGCTAGCGCAAAATCACTGCACTAGAAGGCGTGAAACCGGCGCAAACCGGTCGATGAATCAGTGTTATTTTCAATTTGTGGCCGAACTTGGCCACAACCGTGTCTTTGTTTCCGCTATTTGCATCACATCCTATCACAGTCCCGCAAGGGCGGCCCAAGCGAACGTTTGGTAAATCCCCTATTCCTTGCTGAGCGCAGGCAGTACCAGACGTGCCTTCAGGCCTCCGAGCGAGGAACTTTCAAGATCGAAGGCACCGCCGTAAAGGGCAGCGAGATCTGCCACGATCGACAGGCCAAGACCTGTTCCCGGCACGGTTTCATCCAGACGCCGACCACGCTTGATGGCTTCGGCGCGCTGTTCAGGCGTCAGTCCGGGCCCATCATCCTCGACCGTGATCGTGAACATGTCCCGGTTCGTGGCCGGATCGTTCAAAGGGGCCACCTGCACCCGCACCTTCGAACCTGCCCATTTGCAGGCATTGTCGATCAGGTTGCCGCTCATTTCTTCCAGGTCCTGGCTTTCGCCTCGAAAGCGGATCTGACCGGACTGCGCGAAACCGACATCAACTCCTTTGTCCTGATAGATCTTGCCCATGGCCCGGATCAGACGGGCAAGAACCGGCTCGGTCTCGCATGAAACACCAATGACGCGCCGCTGCGCCGCCATGCGGGCCCGCTCCAGATGATGCTGGATCTGGGTCGACATGATCGTTGCCTGTTCGGACACCTTGTCCGCCAAGGGGCCGCCGGACGCCCTTGCCTCGTTTGAAATGACCGACAGTGGGGTTTTCAGACCGTGTGCAAGGTTGCCGACGTGGGTGCGTGCCCGCTCGACGATTTCCTTGTTCGACACGATGAGCGCGTTGAGTTCCACTGCCAGCGGCGCGATCTCACGCGGCAAGGCCTCGTCAATGCGTTCGGCTTCACCCTGTCGAACGGCCGAAAGCGACGCACGCAAGCGCGCAAGCGGCCTTAGGCCGAATTTCACCTGCAGGAAGATCGCCAGAATGAGCCCGAGCCCGACAATGCAAAGCGTGATGGCCACAAGCCGCGCGAACTCGAAGATATCCGCCCAGAACCCTGCTGTTGCAGCGCCGACGGCAATTACATAGGCCGCGTCTTCAACGGTAATTCTCTGCTGGAGTACGCGGATTTCATCACCGGTCGGCCCGACGATAAACCCGGCATTGGCGTCGTCCTGCCCGATCGGCGGCGTGTTCAGCGGATCCCCCACCAGCGACTCCGATGCATAGAGGATCGACGGGCTGTCCGCGCGTCGAACCGTCCAGTACCAGCCGGACAGTGGCAGGGAGAACCGGGGATCGCCGCGGTAGGTCGGCGCAGTCAGGGTTGCGGTTGCCTGGTCAGCACTGGCATCTGCATTGGTTGCCAGCATTTCGGCAATCAGTGCCTTGATATGAACCTCGAGCTGGGCGTCAAACGCCCGTTCGCTGGCTCTTTCATAAAGGCTCACCAGGAACACCCCGGCGATGGCAAGCGCGATGGTGGACCATACAGCCGCCACGAACACCAGACGTGCGGAAAGTGACCGCTGAGGCCGGTTCACGGGCCGGCCGTCCCCGTTGGCAGAGGTCTCAGGTGTCACTCGCCGCTCCCAGGCGGTATCCGAGCCCTCGGATGGTTTCGATCATGTCCGAGCCGATTTTCTTGCGCAGACGGCCGACGAAGACTTCCACCGTGTTGGAATCACGATCGAAATCCTGATCGTAGAGATGTTCGGTCAATTCGGTGCGGGAGATCACCTTGCCCTGGTGATGCAGCAGATAGGACAGCAGCCTGTATTCATGCGAAGTCAGCTTGACCGCGCTGCCGTCCACGGTTACCCGGCCGGATCTCAGATCCAGCCGCACCGCACCGCAAGTGAGTTCGTTGGAGGCATGCCCGGCGGCCCGGCGCACAAGCGCACGCACACGGGCAAGCACTTCCTCCATGTGGAAAGGCTTTGCGACATAATCATCGGCACCGGCGTCGATCCCCGCAACCTTGTCCGACCAGCGGTCGCGCGCAGTCAGGATGAGGACCGGCATGGTGCGCCCGTCGCGGCGCCAGTTTTCCAGAACGGACAGTCCGTCGAGCGACGGCAGGCCGAGGTCAAGCACCACGGCGTCATATGGCTCGGTGTCGCCAAGAAAATGCCCGTCCTCGCCGTCCGTCGCACTGTCGACCACATAGCCGGCCTCTTCCAGGGCGGCCACTAGCTGGCGGTTCAGATCGGTATCGTCTTCGACAACAAGAATGCGCATGAAATTCAACTTTATGACTGATGGAGTCGGAACCAGATCAACCAACCGAAAGCCGGCAGGAAGATGTCGCTTCTAGCAATTACCTGTTGGCGTTGACTGTGACAGTTGTCACCTTGCCACCCTTTAGGACCGACAACAGATAGACGTATCCTCCACCCTGCTGGCAAAGCTGGGCCTTGACGATTTCACCGCCTGCCTGCCCTGCAACCGCCCCAAGCGGGGCGGCCTTGCCACTGGCCACGGCTTCACGGGCCTGCGACTGGGACAAACAAGCGGCTTGCGCCGGCGCAATGACGGCGAATGTCAGGATCAAAAGGGCAAATATCTGTTTCACGTGTCCGATTCCGGTCTGCTCACGAGGTCATGTGCAAGGTGTAATCAATTTCACCTGAACGCAAGCTGAACCGGTTGTTTGGATTTCTTGAGCAGCCCTTCTTGCGGCGGCCTCCTTCCGCCGCCTTGTCAGCCCAGCGCCACTTCGTCCGTCTGCAGGTCGTCGTAACGGCCCTTGAACTGCTCGAACACCTGCAGCGTCCGCCGGGCGATCCCTGTCCAGCCGAACACGCGGCGTGCGAAGCGAGCGCCCTCCACCGAGAGGGTTTCGCGCATCCAGGAGTATTGCATCGGCATGTTCAGCATGGCCGCAAACTCTTCTGGTCGCTTGGGATCGGCCACCAGCGCATGTCGGCCAAATTCGATCTGGTCGAAAAGGCCGCCGTGAATCGTCACCACAGTCGGCGTTCCGCAGGCCATCGCTTCCACGGCGGTCATGCCGAAAGGCTCATAGCGGGAGGGAAGTGCGAAGATACCCGGACCACGATAGAAATCTGCCAGATCTTCATCCGCGACATACCCACGCCAGCTGATGGCATCGGACACGCCCAGGGAAGAAGCGACTTCCTTCCATTGCGCGAGCAGTGCTTTGTCGCTGTCCGAATTGGCACCGGCGGCAAGCACAAGGCGTGCGTCGGGCTGCAGTTTCAGGAGGCTCGGCAAGGCTTCGATGATCAGGTCATAGCCCTTGTTTTCCGCTGCCCTGCCAACGACGTAGATATCCGTTTCCTTGAAGTCGTGCTTCCGGCGCGCTTCCGCGACCACATCCGGTGTTGCGGGCGTAAACCGGCCTTCGTCGATGCCCGGCGGGATCATGGTGATATGCTCACGCGGTAGCTGGTATTGCTCGACGATCAGGTCCGTTTGCTGCTCGGTCGTCGCAATGATGTGGTCGCAGTTGCGGTAAAGAACGAATTCCTTCTGGATACGCTCCTTGAAGCGGTATCCGGCCATCTCTTCTTCACCTGCTCCCACCATGTCGTGTTCTTTCCACCAGCCAAGGGAGTGCGGCGTGTGGATGTGCGGAACCTGCAGCTCCTCGGCGATTTTCTGGCCGGCGACGCCTGCATCCCAGTAATGAGAGTTGATCACGTCATAATGCAACTTGCGATGACGGATCATCGCCAGCGCATTGGTGACGAAATCACCGTACCAGTCGTGCATGTCCTCCTTCCGGATGAAATCGGATCCTCCGAAAGGAACGCGCACGACGCGCAGGTTTTCATTGATGATATCCTCGGCCGGCTGGTCTTCGAACTGGCGCGTCATGACATCGACCCTGTAGCCGAGCCGCGCGAACCGTTTTGCCAGCTCCAGTACGAAGACCACCTGGCCGCCCGTATCCGGTTTACCCAGTTCCGGCGATCCGGCCACATAACCGTGCAGCGAGATCATCAGAAGGGAACCGATATTGTGCTTGTTCATGTGTCGTTACCTTGTTCGAGTGTCTTGATCTCCATCTACCCAGGCGTTCTTTTGCTCTTTTTGCTCATCGGCCCGCCGACGTTGCAGCAGGCAGCAGCCTCTCGAAAGGCCGGATCAGACTGCCGATTGCGGCAGCATGCCCATTACCGTCAGCCCTTCCAGCACGCCGGCCGCATGGTGGGCGGATGCCAGATAGGTCTTGTGCCGCGGCAGGGTTGATAGAAGTTCCTGGCGGGCATTGCCGACCGCGATTGCCTTGCCCGCTGCTTCGAACAGCGCAAGGTCATTACCGGAATCACCGGCAGCGATCGATCGCTCCATCGGAATGCCAAGATGGCTTGCCAGATGGCGCATGGCAGTGTCCTTGCCTGCGCCGGGGGCGAGAATGTCCAGGTCACTGGTCCCTGAATAGATGTACCTGAACGGGATGCCCTCGTCCCGGAGTGCGGCAAGAATCGCGTCCACGCCGTCTTTTCCCGGAACGGCGAAGCTCGCCTTTCCGTCCGTCTGGAACTTGTCGTCGTGCGCATCATACCCCAGTTTCCGGACGATTTTGCGAACTTCCTCGTCAGGCCAGTCGATAAACCGGCTTTGCCAGCTTTCCAGAAAGAAACGGTCCAGACGGATTTCGGTTCCCAAACCGGTGATAATCGCGTCCGGTTCGAAGCCTTCGGGGAAGTAATCGGCAAGGGTCTGGTCGACACTGGCGGCCGGTCGGCTGGAGTTTAGAGCCAGTTTCAGGTGCGACTTGGCGTTCTTCAGCTGATGCCAAAGTCGCTCCAGATCGGCCCGGTTACCGGTCAGGGTGTCATCGATGTCGCTGACCAGAAGCCAGGTATCACTCTTGCCCGTCTCGCCGGTCACCGGCCCTCCCCTTCCTGATCGGGCGCCCTGTGCGTGACGGAATATGCCGGTTCGACCGTGTGCTCCGTTACCGGACGGCTCAATGTTTCAACCACAAGGTCCTTCAGGCAGACGGCCGCGCTTTCGGTGTAGAAGCCGATACCGCCTTCGATGAAACTGTCGTCAACCAGCGACAGCACCACATAGCCGTCGATGGAAAACTCGAAGTAAAGGCCGTGCGCCACAACCTCGATCTGCCAGGGGCCATGATCGCTGCCCCTGAAATGTGCTTCCTGAAGCGGCTCGTAACGGAAGGCATGTTCGAATTCAGGTGTCGGGTTTGCCCCCCAAGCTCGCATCTGGGCAATGCCGTTGACGAGATCCAGAGAGAGGTAATAACCGTCACCCTCGTCGTTCATCCTCAGCACAAGACCGGTTTTGCCCAGTCCCTCCAGCATCAGCTGTGCCTTGAGGCGGAAATCCTCATGCTTGCCCGGCAGCATGAAAGCTTCGTACCCGCTCTTGCAGCTCAGATGCAGCCCGTCCGGCCGATCGATCGCCGACGCATGTGTGTTGGAATACAGTGCCTTGCACTGGTAGGACGCAGTCACGACCTGACGATGCGTCACCAGATCGTTGAAGTCCGAATTCGATTTCAGCTTGAGCCTGCCGGCACTGTCCGTCACCAGTTCCTTCGGCGGCGGCAACAGCTTCTTCACGACCTCGCGCCCGTAGACGTACTCCGTCTTGGAAAAGAAATTGAACAGAAGCAAACGGTCGTTGGTCCGGCAAATACGGCCTGCATAATTGCCCGTCGGCAGGATCACATTGTCGAAGAAGTTCTGGTATGGGCCCTCAATCGTCTCCGCATACCAGTAGTGGATCTTGGTGTCTTCGCGGATCGATCCCATCAGGTAATAGCGGCCGTCGAGACGAAACAGGTTCGGCACCTCGACGTCGTCATAAAGACCGGGCCGATAAAGAGGTGGCTCGAACGTGAATTTGTCTGGTTTGGTCTCGCGGGCGAGCCCGACGCAGCCGCGCCGTATGACCGGCCCTTCCTTGACACGGGCAGAGGCCAGCAGCAGGCGTTCGCCTGTGTCTTCATCAACATAGAAGAACGGATCGCGGAAACTGACCCACTTCCGGCCTTCGTCTACAGTGCTCTCGTAAAGCGGGCCCGGCACCTGCAGGGGATAATTGCCGTGATTGCAGCGTTCCCAGGTGTAGAGATCCTTGGACCGTGCCAGCCCGACCCGCTGCACCCTGCCATATTCCGCCCGCGCAAGTCCGGTGTAGAACATGCGCCACTCGCCCTGCCGATCCGGATCGGGCGTCACATGCATCGTCCAGAGCATGTCATCATCCCATTCGCCCGGTTCACCGACGAAAAGTGCATTCTTGACCCGGCGCCATGTCATGCCGTCCGTGCTGACGGCGTGCGCGATGAAATCGTGATTGGGCAGCACCAGATGGAACAGATGATAGATGCCATCGTGATAAACGACATCGACGTCGCCAATGTCCGACCGCAGAAATCCATGGGATGCATACATGCCCTAACCCTGCCCAGATGTTTCAGCAGGATCAAGAGCCTAAGCCAAAAAATTTGCAGTGCAACATGGCTCGGACGAACAATATCACCCCTTTGCGCATCCTGCCTGATGACTGGCGGCATTTCCGGAGCGATTTGCGGTATGGAACAGAAACAGCCGGATCCCGCCCTTTCAGTTGGCCCGCTGCGCTCGGCTCTATGCCTAGAATATGATCGTTTCTGAGCCAAAAGCGCGTCGTAAAAGCATTCCCTTGTCGCCCCTATCCTCTAGAATGGGTTCATGACGGACTGCTGTTGGATCTCACATACCGACTGCCACCGCGGACAAAGCGCGGCGCGCAAGACGTTGCGTCAGGTCATCGGTCTCTTCTCTTTTCTTTCCTTGCTGCTCCTGCCAGGTCCTGCAGCCGCGTGTTCCCTGTCGCTGGTTCTGGCGATGGACGGTTCGGCCAGCGTCGATGCGCGCGAACACACCTTGCAGCTCAACGGACTGGCGGATGCCCTGAGAGACCCGGACGTCGTTCAGGCAATCGAGGCCGTTGGCGGGATCTGGGTTACAAGTTTCGAATGGAGCGGCCGGTACCAGCAATTGCTCCAGCTTGGGTGGAGCCATCTTTCCGATGCGCAAAGCGCTGCGAATGCGGCCGAAACCCTGCGACGCTCACCACGAGGCTACACCGAATTTCCAACCGCCCTCGGTTATGCACTCGGCCATGCGGCAACGCTGATGCGCAAGGCACCCGCGCCTTGTGTTCGTAAGGTCATAGATGTTGCCGGTGATGGCATCAACAACGACGGTTTCGGCCCGGAAAGCGCCTACAGGGCCTTCGATTTCCAGGACGTTACGGTCAACGGTCTGGTGATTTCAGGCGCCGATGAAGCTCCGGTGCGCTACTACCGGACCCATGTGATCAGGGGTCCGGGTGCCTTTGTCGAGGTTGCAGCCAGTTATGACGACTACGCAGAGGCAATGAAGCGCAAACTGCTGCGGGAAATCTTCGGCAGCGGCTACGCTTCCCTGCGCTGAAATCAGCTTCAGGCTTGCCGGCGCTCCGCCCGGGCCAAAAGAGCCGCTTCGAAATCCGCTGCCGGCATTCTGTCCTGCAGGGCCCTTAGGAAAAGCTGCTTCTGTGTCTCGGGCGCCAGCCCGCCTACAGGCGGATCCCGGTCCAGATTGGTCGGGAAGGAATATCCTTCCGCACACGCGGAAACAGCCGCCTCCAGTCTGGCACCTGACATTGTTGCCTGTCCGGTTTTCGCCAGGAGCACGGGATAGAGCGCCCGGCACATGGCATCCCTGTCCACACTTTCCATGGCGCGTCCGAAGGCCGAGGACACCTGAAGCAGGTTTGCCATGCGCTGGATATCTGCACTGGAGTTGTCACCGGCGGCGTGGAACAGTGCCGGGTTGAAGAACACCGCATCGCCCTTGCGCAATGGCATCTGCACGTAATTCTGTTCAAAAAACTCCTTGAATGCCTCCAGCCGGTAGGCAGCGTAGCCCGGACGATAAAGCTGTGAAAACGGCAAGAGCTTCGTGGGACCGCTTTCAATCGGCATGTCTGTATGCGCGACCGCCCCTTGCAGGGTCATGACCTGCGACAGGTCGTGCACATGGGCCGGATAACGTGCGCAGTCTTCTGCTGACTGGAAACCAAGGTGGTAATCCCGATGTGCCTGCTGCGCCTTGCCGCCCGGACGTACAAGATTGACCTGGGCCGTCATCTGGTAGTTCGGCCCGAGCCAGGCTTCACAGACGGCATCGATGGCAGGATTGGCAAAATAGTCCGCGAAGACATCGGGGGCTTCCAGGCAGAGTTTCTGCAGTGAGTTCCAGATCCGGTCGTTTGCGCCGGCAGCTGCAAAATGATCCGCACCGCCGCCTGAAGCAGCTTTCTCCTCGGCGATGATCCGGTTGTAGACCTGCGTTGCCCGGTCTATCGGAGTGACATCCTTATATGCCTCTTCCAGCACCAGCACACCGGAGTGCAGCCGCATAACCTGCGCCCACTCTGCCATCAACCGGCTACGGCTTTCGCTACCTGCGAGTACGGTCTCCAGATCGGCAACCCGGTAGACGGGAATACCGGCAACCACCTTGTAGGCGTGCGGCACGATGCCGGCGTCCAGTTTTTGCGACACAAGTTGCCTGAAGTCCTCGACATCGCAGCTGGAGGCGTTGAAATACGCCAGATGATCGACCCGTTTGTCCATGATCCCCTCCCAGGTTTTGTTGGCTGCAATGCTAGCAGGATCGGTCTTGATCGGATCGGCATTTTCCATCAAGAATCCATCAAATGACCCATCGCTTCCCGATCAAGGAAATCGCCCTTCAGGCAGGCCTCAGCACTGCCACGGTTGACCGCGTGATGAACGGGCGAGCACATGTCAGCCCGCAAACCCGTCGCAGGGTTGAGGATGCGATTGCAGAACTGGAACAACAGGAAGGTCAGCTGGCTGCCAGGGGGCGGCGGCTTTTCTTCGATGTGGTTATGGAAGCGCCGAACAGGTTCAGCAGAGAAGTGCGTCTCGCCTGTGAAAGCGTGCTGACAGATCTGCATCCGATCGCGATCCGCCCCAGGTTCACTTTCACCGAAACCATGTCGGCAGCCGAATGCAGCGCGATTCTGCAGCGGATCGCAAAGCGAGGCAGCCAGGGCGTCTGCCTCAAGGTGCGCGATACAGAGGAAGTCCGGCATATGATCGCAGGACTGGCAGACCGCAGAATCCCTGTCGTCACCGTCTTTACCGACCTTCCCGCTTCCCGGCGGCTTGCCTATGTTGGCCTGGATAATCGCAGCGCCGGCAAAACCGCAGCCTATCTCATGCACAAGCTCCTGCCGGCAAACGGAACGGTGCTGACGACGCTCAGCCAGCACACCTTTCAGGGCGAGGAGGAACGCTACGAGGGGTTCAGGCAGGAGCTGGATCGTCTACGCCCGGAATGCAGATTGGTGGATGCCAGTGGCGGCGGCGGTCTCAATCCCGAAACACGGCGGGAGGTCGCCGAGAAGCTGGCCTCCTCTCCGCCGATTTCCGGCGTCTATTCCATGGGAGGCGGCAACAGGGCCATTTTGCAGGCCTTGTCCGAAGCGGGCCAGATGCCAGGGGTCTATGTCGCGCACGATCTGGACAAGGACAATCTCGAGCTTCTCCGGCAGGAGCAGCTGACGCTGGTGCTTCATCACGACCTGCAGTCAGACATGAACTCGGCGTTTCGTCATCTCCTGGCATACCACGGCATCGGCACGTCTCCCTCTGGCGAAACGAGCGATATCCAGGTGGTCACCCCCTTGAACATTCCTTCCAGGTTCAATGAACCAGCCTGACCTGGCGGCGCCGACCTCCACAGACGAAGCCTGCTGTTCAGCAGAAAATGCGTCAACGGCTCACTGCCGGCAGTTGATCAACCGTGTTTCAGCTCTGTGCCAACTGCGCGTTCGACAAAAGCCAACATGGATTGCCTGAGCTGTTTTCTGGTCGAAACATCTCTGGAAACGGCATTCTGGCCACTGCGTTCGATCAAACCAAGAACCAGTTCGGCCGACGTGGCAGGGTTTTCCTCAAACGTTGGCAGGCAGTTGGCAACCGCTTGAACGAGCCGGGCCCGGGTTTGCTCGAACAGGCCGCCGATCTCGGGATTTCTGAAGGCCTCGGCAACGATTTCCGCGCTCAAAGCGGCATGTGCCGGCGACGAACAGAGATCGAAATACGCCGCTGCAAACTGCAGCAGTCTTTCCATCCGATTTCGTGACGTGTCTTCAAGCCGCCTCAGCAAGGGATCAAGTTCCACAGTTTCCAGTTCCGAAATAGCTGCGATGATCTCGTTCTTGCCCTTGAAGTGATTATAGAGATTGCTGAGGCTGATCCCCGCCTTTCCGGCGATGTCGCGCATGCCGGTCTGGTGAAACCCCTTTTCGATGAAAAGACCCGCAGCCGTTTCGACGATCATCTGTCGACGCTTGGCGGATTTTTCCAGACGGCTGGTGGATTGAGGCCTGGTTTCGGCCATCGGGAATCTCCTGTGGGACGCTACGAAGAAAGACCGTAGCCCGACTTCTTCTTCTGCGCTGTTCATTTCAGGTTCGTTGCCGTCTTGCAATCCTGGGCCGTGCACCCAATTAAAGAACGAACGTTCGTTCTTTGTGAGGTGTCATGTATTCTGATCTGGAACTTCGCCTTCAGGAGGCGGCTGGACTCTTCAACGGTATTGAAATTCTGGCGCTGGTCTTTCTTCTTGTTTTGGCTTCCGAAACCGTGTGGGACCGGTTTGCCGGCTACCGTCAATCGCTATCGGAAACCGGCGCAAATCTGATTATCGGTCTTGTCTACGGTCTGTTGGAACGAACCGCATACGGACTGATCGTCGTGATTGCCGTTTTCCTTGCAGAACCGTTCGCGCTTTGGGACCTGCCCATGAACGGCTTGACATGGGTGCTTGCGATCGTGGTCGCTGATCTGACGTACTACTGGATGCATCGCTGCGAGCACCGGGTACGGCTATTCTGGACCTATCACAGCGTTCATCATTCCTCGCCTGAGTTCAACTTCACGACGGCTCTGCGTCTGGCCTGGACTGAAGCGCTGTTCGAATGGATGTTTTTCATTCCCATGGTGATTGTCGGCTTCGACCCTGTGCAGGTGATCGCAGGCCTTGCCGTCGTGGTGGCCTATCAATCGTGGATCCATACCGAAAAGGTCAGACGGCTCGGGTGGCTTGAAGGCATTCTGAACACACCGTCGCATCATCGTGTGCATCACGGCAGCAATCCGGAGTATCTCGACAAGAACTATGGCGGCATCCTGATCGTCTGGGACCGGCTCTTTGGAACCTACACTCCCGAGCGTGCCAAGGTTGTCTATGGGATCACCGATCCGCTCAACACATCCAATCCGATCACAATCAACTTTCGAGACTTCGTTCGTCTTGGCTCAGATGCGCTGAATGCCCCTTCCTTTGCCCAGGCTCTGAAGATGCTCATGAAACCTCCCGGCTGGACACCGACGCGCGATACAGCTCTTCCCGTGGACCAATCCGACACTCCAATGCAGTCGCCTGCAGGTTCCAGCCAAGGGGAACACCACGATGAACATTGATCTGCTTCTGGCGACTTTTGCCGGCTATCTGGCGGTCTTCGGACTGAGCGACCGTCCACAGGACCCGAAGGTCCGCGACTACCCCATTGAAACCGTCCGCATCAGAACTGCGTCCGGCACCGCCGTACTGGATGCCGAGCTGACCTTACCCAAAGGGAGGGGGCGCGTTCCCGCGGTGGTGCTCATCACCGGTTCCGGTCCACAGGACAAGAATGAAGAAATTGCGGGCCACAAACCATTTCTCGTGCTTTCGGATTACCTGACGAAATCCGGCTATGCCGTGCTGCGTTACGACGATCGCGGCGTGGGTCGGAGCACGGGAGACTTTGCGACCGCAACCCCGCAGGATCTCGCGAGCGACGCAGCCGCCGCGCTTGCCTATGTGAAATCTCATCCGCGTGTTCTTTCCGAAAAAACCGGATACATCGGCCACTCGGAAGGCGGCTATCTCGCGCCGATCGCGCAGCAGATCGAACCGGCCGCCTTTCATGTTTATCTTGCAGGCCCTGCCCTGCCGCTTGTTCCCGATGTCATGCGCACTCAGGTTCAGGATATCGGGCGTGCGGAAGGCCTGTCCGATGAAGTCATTGCCGGACAGAGCCGCGCGGTGAATGAGATCAGCTCCGCTCTTTTGAAATCCGGAACACCGGCAGAATTACGCGAGGACATCACGAAGGCCTTGAAGAACTCGGGGGCGAGCGGTTCCCAGATCAGGCAAAACCTGGCTGTCTGGGCGACGCCCTGGGCTTCCGCCTACGCGCGGCACGATCCGGTTGCGCAGCTGGCAGGCCTGACCATTCCGGTGCTGGCACTTTTCGGTGAGCACGACTTGCAGGTCTCCGCCAGGGAGAATTCACCTGTCATGCGAAGGGCCCTCACCCACCCGCTCTCGGATGTCAGAACGCTGCCTGGCCTCAATCACCTGTTCCAACCAACGCGAACCGGACGTATCAACGAGTATATCCGGATAGCAACGACCATCGATTCTACCGCATTGCAGGCGATTGCGACATGGCTCGATATGATCGTGCAGGTGCCATAAGCCCGCGGGAACGGTACCCTGCTCCAGCGACCAGGCCGTCACCCCCCGGTGTTGCCGTAGTTTTCCGCCTCCATGCCCCGATAGAAATCCTTCAGCGTCTTGCCGGGTTCCGGATCAAACCGGTCTCCCGTCTCCCGCATCTCGGAAATCCGGTCCAGACGGAACATACGGAAGTCCTGGCGCAATTCGCACCAGGCAACCAGTGTCCAGACCTTGCCCCAGAACCACAGACCGAGAGGGCGGATCGTACGATCGGTCGGCTCCCCCTTGCTGTCGCAATACGCCACGAACAAGCGCCTGCGGCCATCGGCAGCCGCTTCCAGAAAATCGATATGAGCCCGGATTTGCGGTGTCATCTCTGGCGCGAACGCGTGGATCTCGACTTCGTTCTGACGCACCCGCATCTTTTCCGGCAGGACGGCGTCGATCTTGATCATCGCCTCTTCGGCGGCCCGGGCCATGGCAGCCCCGCCCCAGGCACGGATCAGACGCGCACCGGCGAGTAGAGCGACAATTTCATCCCGAGTGAACATGAGTGGTGGCAGTTCATAGCCATCCCGCATGATGTAGCCGACACCAGCTGCACCTTCGATCGGCACGCCGGATGCCTGCAAGTCGGCAACATCGCGATAGATGGTGCGTTCGGATACTTCCAGCCATTCGGACAGCTGACGTGCCCGCACGAGCCGGCCGCCGCGCAGATATTGCACGATCTGGAAAAGGCGGTCGGCGCGTCTCATGATGCCGGCTCCTTGCGAAGCCGACATCCTGTCAGTCTCAAATCAGCGTGCGAACATGCCGATGGAATTTCCGTCCGGGTCGATGCCATAGGCAAAGCGCCCCGCCGGAATGGCAGCCGGATCGGAAATGATCTCTCCCCCCTTGGCAGCGAACCGTTCCATCGTTTCTTCCAGGGTGTCCGGGCAGGCGAGATGAATGGTTGGTCCGGTTCCGTTCTGCGCGGGTTTTCCCGGGTAAAGGTGACCTGCAATCCCACCCTGCTCCTTGGTCGGAAAGATTGCGATCTCATTTGGTCCCATGTCGATGACACGTCTAAGCTCCGTTTTGAAAACGTCGTTATAAAAGCTGACCGCCTTGTCCAGATCGGAGACGGGTATCTCCATCCAGACGTTGAAGTGATCGGGTGCAAAAGTCATGGAAAGTCTCCTCAGGCGCTGTGATGAGGATCACCTTATCAAACCTCTCCTGACAGCATTCTGTCAGGAGAGAGTGACAAACATATATGACGCAAGGGCAAGTAAACACCTGCAAATTTCGTCTCACAGATGAATTCGGAAAAGAGGCTGATGACAATTTGCCGGTACCGCGCCGTCACAGCTAAACTGCATGGGCCGGGACGCAGACCAAGGCGGTGCGACAACCGGAAGGAGAGATCATGAAACGCTGGCAGATGATCCTTTTCAGCCTCTTGCTTCTGCTGACAAACTTCACGCCTGCCTTCGCGCATTTTTCGGAAGGTACCAAGGTGCGCTCGCTTCTGGTCTCCCGTGAAGGTGACACGCTGACTGTTTATGTGCGGGTGCCCGCTCCGCTTGTCTTCTCGGATCTCGTCGGTCGCTCGCAGGTCGAACAGGTACCACTGGTCTCGCCGTTTCTTCGCCTGGAACAAACCCCTGACAGTGAGCGCTACCGGGTTGATCTCGGCGCGATCGACAGCAATCGATCTGCCTTTGAAGACCGGTTGCGCAACGCCCTCGTCTTTTCGCAGGCGGGCCTTGCCCTGCCGGTGGAGATCATCGGGTTTACGATTCACGCCAGTCGACCTGATCAGGACATCGACACAGCTGTTGCCGCCCAATCCGCATTGAGCGAAGCTTTCCCGAATGAAGACCCGCTCTTTGGTACGGCAGTCATCGACTACGCGCTCAGGCTGGAAAGCAGCGATCCGACCGGTGTCCTTCAAGTGCAGTCGGGGTACGCCCCCCTGATCCCGGGGCCCGGCATAGCCATCGACAATCATCTGGTCGATGCCCGCATCACCCCTCCGGTTTCGACCACCGCTCCCGGGCAACTGGAAGAACCTGCGCGGTTCGACGGATCCCGGCTCAGCACGTTTATGCATTTCATCCACCAGGGCACCCTGCATATTCTGGAAGGCCTTGATCACGTCTTTCTGGTGATTGCGCTGGCTCTGGGCGTCGGGGCAACGCGGAGACTGATTTACCTCGTCACCGCCTTCACGATCGGGCACTCAGTCACGCTGATTGCCACCTTCCTCGGGGCAACACCTTCCTGGCCATGGTTCATCCCGTTGGTGGAGACGGCCATTGCCGCTTCCGTTCTTTATGCGGCCATCGCGGCAATGGTCCGGAAGTCGGGCTCGGTGATCGTCTTCGCCGCGATCGGCCTGTTGCACGGCCTCGGCTTTTCCTTCGTTCTTGCGGACATACTCGGCCGGGGCGCACCGGATCTCATACCCGCGCTGCTGGCATTCAACATCGGCATCGAATTTGGCCAGCTGATCATTCTCGCCGTAACGCTCTCCATCGTCCTGCTTCTGCGAAAGACAGCTGAACCCGCCCTGCAACCCTTGCGGCTCGGCGCGCTGTCGGGGATTGCGATCCTGTCGGCCTGGTGGGTCATCGAGCGCCTGCCCGGATTGCTGATTTCGGCCTGACTTGAGGGCGCCTCATGGCCATTTCAGGCAAAAAACACCCTAAAAAGACATAAAAAGCCGATTAATCTGCCGGGTTAAGCGCCGTTAATTCTAACAATTGACTTGTTCTTAATCCCGACTGTGCAACTTGGGCGGAATAATAATTGGCAATGAAATGGCTCGTCACGGTACCTCGCCCAATACCCGACCACTATTAAAAGGCTCTCTTGCAGGCCTCGCGACGGTTGCCGTCATGTTGCTTATAGCCTGGGTCGGTGTCGCCTATGACGGGCAAAGCGAACTGCAGAAACAGACGGCAGACCTTCTTGGCATCTGGCAGTCCAACATAGACCGTGGAAACAAGCTCTACGGAGCGCTGGAAAGACTTCCCGAAGACGATTGCAGCGACGCGCATTTGAAAACGCTGAACACGCTCGTCTACAACGACAATCACATTACCAATATCTGGTTTTTTCCGGACGGCGACACGAACGCCGCCTGCTCTTCGAGCTTCGGGCGTTTCGAACCTGCCCACAATTTCGGCCCGCCTGAAAAGGCTCAACTGTTCCGCGATGGCAGGGAGACCTGGTACAGGGTGCCCTTCGACAAGGCCGAGGGTGTCGACAGCGTTACAGTGATCAAGAAGGGCCGCTACGGCGTTTCATTCTACCAGACCGGCAACCTGGCAACGGCTGCCGACGACATGTTCTATGTGTCGAGTGTTGAAGACCCTTACACGGTTCTGTTCCACGCCAATGGAAACGCGGGTCTTTTGAAGCAATACCGCGACAACTACGGCCCGATGTTCGGCAACGTCTATGCACAGGCCTGCGGCGAAGGCGATGTCAGGCTGTGTTACCTGACCATGATCCCTGCCAGCCGGATCGTTCAGCAAAATATCGGCCTGCTCGCGATTTTTGCGGTCTTCGGCATCGTCACCGGCGGGCTCGTTTTCCTGAGGGTGAAACGGATCGTGCGTGACCGCCACAGCCCGGCCGGGCGGATCCGTCACGCGATCGCCAACGGCGGCAAAGGTTTCGAGCCGCACTACCAGCCCATCCTGTCGCTCGACACGATGAAATGCGAAGGCTGTGAGGTTCTGGCCCGGTTCGAAGATGCCCAGGGCAAGCTTTTCCCGGATGAATTCGTGAACATAATCCAGCAGGAGAACCTGACCTGGGAGTTTACCGAGATCATCATCGCCAAGGCGCTGCGCGATCTGAAACCGCTGCTTGCAGGACGGCCGGGTTTCAAGGTGTCCGTCAATTTCTTCCAGGCGGACCTGGAAGACGAACAGATCCAGTCCGTTATTCAGTCGCCGGTTTTTGCAATGGCGACAGAAGCCGGTCTTTCCCTGTGCTGCGAGATCCTGGAAACCGGGATCCGGTCCGGTACCAGCATTGCAAAATCGCTGGAATACCTGCGCAGCATCGGCTGCCTGATCGCAATTGACGACTTCGGCACCGGCTATTCCAACCTTGCCCAGATCAAGGCGCTCAAGCCCGATCTGGTGAAGATCGACAAGATGTTCGTCGATGATCTCGGCAGCACCACCGATACGGCCCGCGGCGCCTTTGTTCAGGCGATCCTCGGCATTGCTTCGGCACATGGCATGAAAGTCTGTGCGGAGGGTGTCGAGACGATGGACCAGCTCGCGTCCCTCAGGAACCGAGATGTGGACTACGCCCAGGGCTATTTCTTTGCCAAACCGATGCCCATCCGGGACTTCTCCCTCTACCTTCTGGAACAGACCTTGAAGGAAAAGATGCCGACGAGCGGACGCTTGGCAAAGCTCAAGCCTGTCAGCGGCTGACACCCGTTCCAGCGCCGATCGCCTGCTTTTCCAGGCTTCCAGCCTCGCGCGTGCGCGCAAACCGGCGCCACCACAAAAACTCCGATGCAATTTCGAACACGATTGATCTGTCTCAAGGTGAATTGAACAGGTTGGCGGCACCTTGTGGTTCTTACAAGGAGGCAAGAATGAGCCACGTGCCACACGAGTTACATGAAGAATTTCCGGAAGCCGCAGACACTTTGCATGCGTTGAAAACAAGTGATGCCCATTTCGCCCGGCTGGCGGATGAATATCACACCGTCAATCGCGAAGTGCACCGCATCGAGACAGATGTGGAACCGGCATCCGACGATGTCCTGGAAGACCTGAAAAAGAAGAGACTAAATCTGAAAGACCAGATTGCTGCCATCCTGGCGGCAACGGCTAACACCGTGTCCTGAGCCCCTCCTTTTCAGGCCGGTGTTAAAGCCCGCGCCGTCCCCGTCCGACGGCGCGGGCCACCACATGCAGCTCTCCAGGACAAGGTCCTGGCCCACCAGGAGCGCAGTGGAGCACATTTCCGGTTTTGGCGACCTTGTCGCCCACACGGTCAGCATACCGACAAAGAGTTGAAAAAAGAAGGCGCCGCAGCTTTTCGTAAAAGCCCGGCGCCAGTCTGGGGAGGAACGCCCCTCATCGTTCACCCTACGATGTGGGTCTTCCCGCAAATAGTTGCAAGGCAAGCCTGTGTGAGGCTTGCGTGATCCAGGACCAGCGCTCCCCGACACAGCTTGACCCACACGCGGGGCTGTTATCTTCTGGGGCGAGTTCATTTCGGATCAGACCATGACCCTTGTTCGCCTCTGCCTGCTTCTGCCCCTCTTGTTCTCGTCCACAGCATTTGCCGCCGATCATTGCATCGATGTTCAGGCAAAACGCGGCTGGCAGCAACTGTCCCTGCCCGGCGGCAAGATCACCGGCGTGCAGTATTCCGGCGGCTGGAGCGTGATTGCCGGCATGTACAAGGCCGTCGGCCCGCGTGGCTACACGGGCGAAGACGCGCGACGGCTAGGCCCGCTCTACGGCTACAAGTTTGACCAATCCTACGCTTTCGGCGAGATGCTTGTGCGAGATCAGGCGGGCCGCATTGTGCCGTTCGCGGAGTTTGCCGCGCTCGCCGTCAACTCGCGCGATCCGGCCGGTGTCTATGCCTTCCGCATCAACGACAAGGATGTCGCGCTGCCGGACAATGCCGGTTCCATTCGCGTCTGTATTTCAATGCGCTGACCTTCTCAACAGGCACGCCTCCCCTTCCCCTGCCCTGAACGGATCTCCCCCCCATGACCCAGAAAACCATCCTCATCACCGGTGCTGCCCGGGGCATCGGCCTTGCGACGGCAAAGCTCATGCTGAGCCGCGGCTGGCAAGTTGCCATGCTTGACCGGGATGTCGACGAACTCGCGATTGCGTCCGAAGGTCTGGCAGGTGCCGTTCCGTTTATCTGTGACGTTTCCATCGCAGAGCAGGTCGAGGCAACCATCCCTGCCATCTTGCAGAAATTCGGTCAGCTGGATGCCGTCGTGAACAATGCCGGCGTTGCCGAATTCGGCCCGATAGAGGAGACGGATTTTGCCATGTGGCGGCGGGTCATGGAGACCAATCTCGACGGCGTGTTTCTGGTTTCTCAAGCTGTCGTTCCCGCCTTGAAGAAAACCCGTGGCGCCATCGTCAACATCGCCTCCATTTCCGGCCTGCGCGCGTCAACGTTGCGGGTTGCCTACGGAACCTCCAAGGCCGCCGTCATCCAGCTCACCAAGCAACAGGCAGCTGAACTTGGCGAATACGGCATTCGCGCCAACTGTGTCTGCCCGGGTCCCGTGCGCACCAAGCTGGCGATGGCGGTGCACAGCCAGGACATCATCGATGCCTATCACGACGCGATCCCGCTCAACCGCTATGGCTCGGAAACGGAAATTGGCGAAGTAATCGCCTTTCTATGCTCCGAGCAGGCGAGTTACGTCACCGGGCAGGTAATTGCTTCCGATGGTGGTTTTGAAAGCACCGGGGTTGGGCTTCCGGCACTTCGCAAGTAAGTGAGCGTCACTCGATTTTCAGAAAGACACAACGCTGCATAACGGGCCGGTTTGCGGACTTGCGGGAACAATCTTCTTTCCTGAATGCGCCCTCAGGCCGGTATTTGTCCATGACCGCGTCCAGGCGATCATTGGTGATGGCAGCGTTGGCCCTTTGCAGGCACGGCAGCAACAGCGCCTTGTTCGCCCGTTGCTGGGCACCGCTGGGATATTTGCCCGGCTCCGGATTGACGGGTTTGAAACACTCGATGAAGACCGCCTCCTCGATACCGAGGTCTGCCGCGATCCTGTCGGTCGGGCGGTTCGGGTCGTTATCGGCAAGAGCGGGATCAGCCAGGAACAGTGCCGCAAGGAAAAGGGTGGTGCGCATCTGACTATCTCCCTGAAACTCAACCGGCTTCCGGTTTTCTGAGACGGATTTCCGGATCATGCAACCACTCTACCGGCTTCAATTTTTCAGGATGTGATAGTCGTCACAAATTTTCCGAAAGCGCCTTTTTTCTCAATCACGGTCATCGAACGCGCAGACAAAACATCCGATTAGCTGTCAGGCAGAAAATGAGCGGCGATCTGACGCTGATGGGCTCGGGTCCGATGTTCGAACAGATAAATTCCCTGCCAGGTTCCAAGCGCCATGCGCCCTGCCGAGACGGGAATGGAAAGCGAAACCGGCATCATCGCCGCCTTGATGTGGGCAGGCATATCGTCCGGTCCCTCCAGGGTATGCACCAGATAATTCATGGAAGGATGATCTGCGGGCGGAACCAGGCGTTCGAAAAACGCCTTCAGATCGCGCTGCACATCCGGATCCGCATTCTCCTGGATCAGCAGCGAACAGGATGTGTGGCGAACGAACAGTGTGAGCAAGCCGTCTTCCGCACCCGTTTCTGCAAGCCATTCAGCCACCGACGAGGTGAATTCGTAAAGGCCCTGCCCGCGGGTGCCAATTGCGAATCTGGTTTGCATCGATTCCTCCGAGGACCATTTGCCACTTCGCACTGGCTTAGGCGATCCACGCTACGGTTGCAATTACTGCTGCGGGCCGCCATCTGAGGGAAGCCTACCGAAGCCCCGCCAGATTTTCCGAACCGAGGCCCTGATGCCAACTCCCCGAAAGAAGATCCTCATTGCCTCTCTGGGCACGCGCGGAGACGTTCAGCCCTATGTTGCCCTAGCACACGACCTGGCAAAGATGGGCGCCGACGTCGTGGTGACGACGGGAGAAGGTTTCGATGACATGATCACCGCCGCCGGTGCCCGGTCACGGCCGGTTCCACTCGATTATCAAGCCCTTCTGCAAAATGAGGACATTCAGGCTGCGCTGTTTACGTTGAAGGGCAAATTCCGTGCAGCCCGCAAGAATATCGATCTGCAGAAGGAGGCCGCCCGGCGCCTCTGGCAGATCGGCATCCAGGAAAAACCGGACCTTATCCTGTTCAATCTTAAGGCAACTGTCCTGACACTTGTAGCGCGTCATCTCGACGTACCCGCCCTGCCGACAGCGCTTCAGCCGGTGAGCGCGGCAACGGGTTCCTTCCCGCTACCGCTTTTCGGGTTGCCCGACCTCGGTCCTTTCCTGAATCGGCGAAGTTTTGCCATCGGTCGCTCCCTGATGCGGCTGGGTATCGCGCCGCTCGCAAAGGCCGTCCGCGCGGAAGCGGGGACGAAGGATGCGCCTGCCCATTCGGGCGATCTGATGGACGGCCATATGCCCGGCGGAGGATCGCCGCTGTCCCTTCAGGCTTTTTCCCGGGGTCTCGTGCCAACACCACCAGACTGGCCGGAGAACAACTGGGCCTGCGGCTATTGGCTGACCGAACCTGATCCGAACTACGTTCCGCCGGAAGACCTGGCTTCGTTTCTGGAAAACGGCCCGGAGCCGATCTATCTGGGCTTTGGCTCCATGCCGAGCAGGAACCCGGCAAAGCTGACAGAAACCGTGCTTGCAGCCCTGGAACAAACCGGCCAACGTGCGATCCTGGCGACGGGCTGGGGAGGATTGTCCGGGCAAAGCCTGCCGCAGACACTTTCAGGCCGCGTCTTCCTGCTGGATAAAGCACCTCACAGCTGGCTTTTCCCGCGTTGCGCGGCAATCGTCCACCACGGTGGTGCCGGCACCACCCACGAAGCCCTGCGCTGGGGCAAACCTTCGCTGGTCTGTCCCGTCTTCGGCGATCAGCCCTTCTGGGGTGCGCAGGTACACAAGATCGGAGCCGGGCCTGCACCGATCCGGCAAAAGTCGCTCACTCCGTCGAAACTCGCCCGGTCGCTAATGCAGCTCGAAGACCCTGTGTATCGTGTCGGCGCCAAACGGGTGGCAGACATCATGGCAAGCGAACCGGGTGCGCGAGGTACGGCAGAACGGCTCCTGTCGATGATCGGCGCTGACAGGATCTGATTAGACTATGTCGTCTAAAACCAAGCTACGTATCTGAAAAGGCGGCTTCGGCCCCGAAGGCTGTTGCCAGAAACCGCGTCATGCAGGCGACCCGTTCGACAGAGCGAAGGTCGGGATGGGTCAGTACCCAGAGCTCGTTTGCTGGTACGTCATTGGTGAAGGCCAATTTCTGCAAGCCGCCTTGTGCGACATCCACCGGAACGAGGCATGTCCCCAACCCCTTGCGCGCCAATGCAGCCATGGTCATCAGATCATCACTTCGGACCACGATCCTGTCGCGATGCGATCTGTCCATCTGTTGGAAACCGGGCCGCTGGGACAGCAGTCCGCTTGCACCAATCAGGTCATGAGTTGTGAGATCGGCCGAATTCGACGGCACGCCTTTGCGCTCCAGATAGGTCTGGCTTGCGAAATAGGCCCAGGGAATATCTGCGACCTTGCGTCCGATCAGATGTTCGGGTGGAGATGACGTGACCCGCAGGGCAATCTCCGCAGCCCTGCTGGACATGTTGATCTCCTCGTTGGAGGTCAGCAGCTCAACGGTGATGTCGGGAAACCGGGCCTTGAAGTCACGCAGATACCCGGGAAGGAAATGGGCTGCGAAACTTGCAGGGGCCGTCAATCGAATTCGCCCCTTCAAAGCCAGATCCGCCCCGGATATCCGCCGGTCGATGTCCTCCATGGCAACGACAACAGACTGCGCCAGATCCAGAATTTCGGCACCAGCCTCGGTGGGTCGGTAACGGCCCTTCACTTTTTCGAACAACCTGGAGCCAAGCTGCTCTTCCAGAGAACGGATGTGCCTGAACGCCGTGGCATGGCTGATTGCGAGCTTTTCCGCAGCCTTGCCGAGACTGCTGGTCTCGGCGACCGCGTGAAACGTTCGAAGGTAGTTCCAATCCATCATGCTCTTTCAAATTTGAAAACTTCCACCTTAAATCTGCCTATTCCAAACATTTTTGCAAACACCTAAATCCATCACGCCGGCACCGCACACACCAATTTTCAGGAGAAACTCATGATCGGATATACGTCTTTGGGAACCAACGACCTGAAGCGGTCAGCGGCGTTTTACGACGCATTGCTGGCGGAACTCGGCGCACAGCGGCTGATGGAGTTCGATGACTTCATCGTCTGGGCGAACCAGCCGACCACGTCAGCCTTTTCCGTGCATATTCCTTATGACGGCAAACAGGCGACCGTCGGCAATGGCGTCATGGTCGCCTTGTCCGCCCAGAACCGGGCACAGGTCGACGCGGTCTACCGTAAAGCCATAGAGCTTGGCGCGACGGACGAAGGCAAGCCCGGCCAGCGCGCCGACAACGGCTTTTATGCCGCCTATTTCCGGGACCTGGACGGCAACAAGCTGAACGTGCACCACATGGTCTGAGCTCAAACCGGTTCCATGCAAGAGCGATCAACAGTGTTGATCGCTCTTTCCTTTTTGGCCGCAGCCTGACACAACTAGACAGCCCGCCGAATAGGAGTCACCCGTCCGTGTTTCCCGCCCGCTATACCGTTTTCATTCTTTGTATCGTACTTGCCCTGGTTGCACTTGTCCTGACGTTTGCCCTCAGCGGCTACTTCGTCTGGCCATTTCTGGTTTTTGCAGTGCTCTCGGCGATCGGTTATCTCGATATCCGCCAGACCCGACATGCGATCCTGCGCAACTATCCTGTTTCCGGTCATTTCCGTTTCCTGTTCGAAGCGATCCGGCCGGAACTGCGCCAGTATTTTTTTGAAAGCAACCAGGACGGCAGACCGTTTTCGCGGGAGCGGCGCTCCATGGTTTATGACCGGGCGAAGGATATCGAGGATGTTCTGCCGTTCGGTACAGAACTTGACGTCTACGACACTTCCTATGGCTGGGTGAACCATTCGATCTGTCCCAAACCGCACAACCATGAAGACATGCGCGTGACGATTGGCGGACCGGACTGCAAACAGCCTTATTCGGCTTCCCTCTACAACATTTCGGCCATGAGCTTCGGCTCACTCTCCGGCAATGCCATTCTGGCTTTGAACAAGGGCGCCAAGGCAGGCGGTTTCTATCACGACACCGGGGAAGGCAGCGTTTCGCGCTATCACCGGCAAGGCGGTGGCGATCTGGTCTGGGAACTTGGCAGCGGCTATTTCGGCTGCCGCGCCGACGATGGCACTTTCGATGCCGAAAAGTTCGCCAAGCAGGCTGTCGAACCGCAGATCAAGATGATCGAAATCAAGATGAGCCAGGGGGCCAAACCTGGTCACGGCGGTGTGCTGCCCGGACCGAAAGTGACGGAAGAAATCGCCGAAGCTCGCGGCGTTCCGATCGGCACCGACTGCATATCACCTGCCTCTCATTCCGCTTTCTCGACCCCGGTTGAACTGCTGCATTTCATCGTTCAGTTGCGAGAGCTCTCAGGTGGCAAGCCGGTCGGCTTCAAGCTGTGCATCGGTCATCGCTGGGAATTCATGGCCATCGTCAAGGCCATGCTGAAGACCGGCATCAAGCCGGATTTCATCGTGGTCGACGGTGCCGAAGGCGGGACAGGCGCCGCACCGGTGGAATTTGCCAACAGGTTGGGAACACCTCTGCGCCAGGGTCTGACCTTCGTACACAATTGCCTTGTCGGCACGGGCCTTCGCGAAGATATCCGGATCGGTGCCGCCGGCAAGCTGATCAGCGCATTCGACATTGCAGGGGCGCTGGCTCTGGGCGCCGACTGGGTCAACTCTGCGCGCGGCTTCATGTTCGCAGTCGGCTGCATCCAGTCCCAGAGCTGCCACACCAACCGTTGCCCCACCGGCGTCGCCACGCAGGACCCCAAGCGCCAGCAGGCCCTGGTTGTTCCCGACAAGGCACAGCGCGTCGCGAATTTTCATCGCAACACGCTGAAGTCGCTTCGGGATTTTTCTGCTGCTGCCGGGCTTAGCCATCCGCGCGAATTCAAGCCGGAACATTTCTACCTGCACGAAGGTCTTCGCGAAATCATGCCGGCCAGCGTCGCGCTGTCCTGGTTGAAGAAGGGGGCCCTCCTGGAAAAGTCGCACAACATTCCGGGCTACTCGACCTATTGGGAAATGGCGGAAGCAGAAAGCTTTCACCCGGCCAAGTCGGTGGAAGCCGCAAAGTCCGCCCACGCCTAGGACCAAAGCGTCAGCGGGGGCCTTGCGTCGTCCTTCAAGGTGAAGGTTTCCAGAAACAGGCTTTCTCGAGGCGCACCCCTGCTGCTGATCGACCCAACCTGGCTGTGCCTGCGGCTCACAAGATATCCATGGCTGCAAGGTGACCATTTCTTGCAGCTAAAAACGAACAGACGTCAGTCGAGCTGGCGCGCCAGTTGAACGGCAAAATCACCGGCCTCATGCGAGCGGATGACCGCGTGGCGAACGAGGTCGTCAAAGTGGCTGGAGAAGAGCTGGACGTGGCGCGTGTTGGAAAACGCCAGGTAGCGCTGCCCGAGGTAGAGTGCCGCCCATTTCTGCCCGAAGACCGTGAAAGGTGCGGAGAACCGGTCGGTCGCGCCGAAGAGATGCAGACGTAGCGAGGGGTAAAGCTCGCTCAAGGTAAGCCCCATGACCTCCAGCTGTTCGCGACGCAGGTCAACCGGAAGCCCCTGCCATAGCCCCTCTCCGCGGGCAAAGCCTTCCAGCGCCTCTTTCGACAGGGCGATTTCCATGTCGGATTCCGCCCGGCTGAGGAGTGCCCTCTGATCCCTGGTGCCGGTTATGGCCTGGTCGGCGGTGCGCAACGTTTCGCCGGAGTACTCGAAAGCCAGAACAGCTTCGGTCTTGAGGACATCCGGCAGGTTGGCGGGCACATGCCGGATCTTCGCCCCGACCGCATCGCGATACCAGGCGAGCAGATGTTCATCGACCGGGTGCCGCTCGGTCTCTGCCACCTGAACTGCCTGATCCAGGATTTCGGCCGCGGCCCCGCGGTGGGTGGAAAGACCAAGCAACCAGTCGGAAGAAACGCTGAGCGCGGTCGCAATGGCAGCCAGCGCCTGCCCGTTTGGCAGGCGGGGTGCATCTTCCGACAACAACTGGGAAACGGTTGACCGGTCGAGCCCGGCACCGCGTGCCAGATCCGATCGGTTCATATCCCGGCTGCGCAAGGCATCCGACAGGCGTTCGCGAAAAAGTACGGCGCGGTCTCTCTTGTCCATGAGAGGAGTATTGTCAGCCGGATTTCGGAAAATCAACACAAGCTGACATTTTCCCGAAGCACCGGCCAGTGGGAAGCTCACGCAAGCAAGGTGCTTTTCACCAGACCCTATTCAGCAGCGCTGAGCGCCAGGAAACCACCTGATTGACGTTCCCAGAGCGCAGCGTAAAGACCACCGGAGGCAAGCAGCTCGCGGTGTGTACCTTCTTCCGCAATCCGGCCTTGATCCATCACCACGAGCCGGTCCATTGCGGCAATGGTCGACAGACGGTGGGCAACGGCCAGCGTGGTGCGCCCTTCCATCATGCGGGTTAGGTTCTGCTGAATGGCAAGCTCGGCTTCACTATCGAGGGCAGAGGTTGCCTCGTCGAGGATCAGGATCGGCGCATCTTTCAAAAGCACCCTGGCGATCGTGATGCGTTGGCGCTGACCGCCGGAGAGTTTGACACCGCGATCGCCCACATGGGCATCCAGCCCCGTCCGGCCCTTGCTGTCCTTCTGCTCCTCAATGAAATCGAGCGCTTCGGCAGCACGGGCAACCGCACGGATCTCGTCGTCGGTGGCTTCCGGCCTGCCATAGCGAATGTTGTCGCGAATCGACCGGTTCAAAAGGGAGATGTCCTGGGTGACAACGCCGATCCGGCTGCGCAGAGATGCCTGAGTGACATCGCGCACGTCCTGCCCGTCGATCGAAATCCGACCTTCGGTCACGTCCCGCAAGCGCATCAGCAAAGACACAGCGGTCGATTTGCCGGCGCCGGACAGGCCAACCAGACCGACCCGCTCACCCGGCTTGATCGTCAGGTTGAACTTGTCCAGGACCGGCTTGCGGTCACTCTGATAGGCAAAGGACACGTTGTCGAAGCGGATTTCCCCGGCGCTGACATTCAGCTCGCCGGCATCCGGCTGGTCGATGATTGCCGGCCGGCTCGTCATGATCGGCATGGCATCGCGGATCGTACCGAGCGTGCTGGTGATCGACTGTCCGATCCCTATGAAGCTGGATGAAGCGTGCGACAGCGAGCGTGTGACGGTCAGCCCGGCGACAAAGTCGCCGATTGAGACCCACCCCTTCATCATGCCCCAGAAGCCAATGACCACCACAGCCAGGATCAGCAGCACGTTCAGAAAATAGACGCCGCTGTCGGTCAGGATATAGGACCGGTTCTCGCTGTGCCTGGTGTCGATTGTTTCGCCGATGACCTTGCGAATGGCACCGGCTTCCGAATCTTCCGCCGCAAACAGTTTGACCATCGCGATGTTGGAATAGACGTCTGTCATCGCGCCGGTGGCCTTGGAATTTGCCGCTGCCACCTTGGCAGAACGCTGCAGATAGGCCGGGATCGCCAACCAGGCGACGAGGATATTCGCGCATATCCAGAACAATACCGGAATGGCCAGCGGCCAGGCCATGGCCAGAAGCAGCAGGAACGATCCGCCAAACTGAATGACCAGGAACGGAACCGTCTCGATAGAAAGCATCATCTGACGGTGGACCGACATGGTGACCTGGGCAATGCGGGAGGCAACCTGACCGGCGAATGTGTCCTCAAAGAAAGCCAGGTCCTGTGCTTCCACGGCCTTGTGCGCCTGCCAACGCATTGCCGCCGGCAGAAGAATACGCACGGTCTGGAAGGCAAAGGTCTGGCGCAGGAGAAATGCGATTGGATCAATAATCACGAAGAGGAGGAAGAAACCGGCCAGGATGGTGAGGTTGTCTTTCAGAAACGCCTGCGCCCCTGCCTCGGTCACACCGTCGACCACGAAAGCTATCGCCCAGATGCCCGCAAGACCCAGCCCGGAGGAGATCATCGCCAGGCAGGAAACGATTACCAGTTGCCAGCGGAACATCATCGCGAAATGCCAGACCAGCTTCAGCGGCCCTTCATCCGGAAGAGGCGTGACAGGCAGTTCCAGCGGTTTGATGTGGGTTTCGAACGGATGGAAATACCGGTCGATGAGCCGCGCAAGCAGCGGCTTGGCGATTGACACGCAAAACACTCCTCGACTGAGACCAGCGCCTGATCAGGCCGCCGGCTCAATCCTGTAAACACAGCGACGACCGCCTGAGAGCTGATGTTCGGTACGTTCGACCGAGACACCTGGCCCAAGTACATCCTTGAAAAGATTGAGTTCCGACCGGCAGAACCCCTGGCAGGCCGTTGCCGCGGCACAGATCGAACAGTGATTTTCGATCAGCAGGTAGCCTGCCCCTTCCGGAACAAGATCGGCCATGTAGCCTTCCCGGTTGCGCAGATCGGCAAGCACTTCCAGCTTGCCGCGCAGATCCGGCGCCTTGCCAACCGCTTCGGTATAGGATTTCCGGCTTTGCGCTTCACGGTGGGCGATCAGCTTGTCGACACCTTTTTCGCCGAAAATATCGTTCAGGCCGGAAATCAACCCGAGCACCAGGTTGGAATGATTGTCGGGAAACTGCTTGTGCCCGTCCGGTGTCAGGTCCCAGACCCGCTTGGGCCGGCCGACCGAACCTTTCTGATCATCGAAGTCCACCAGCCCGTCCTGCAACAGGCCGTCCAGATGCTGGCGAACAGCCACTGACGTCACCTTCAACCCGCTGGCAAGATCTGCCGCAGTCTGTGGGCCGGAGGATTTCAGCGCGTTCAAAAGCCGGGTTCGAGTACGATCTGCCATAGCCGTCTATATAGCGTATTTCAAAGATAAAAAAATAGTCTGCTTATCTTATTGTGAAGCGACCAGAGCCGGGCGTGTGCCTTCGAGGGGAGATCAGCGCGCTTCCATATACCGTTTGCTCGACCACCCGGCGAAACTATCGTCGGACCAGAAGACCTTACACCATCCTCCGTCGCATTCGGTGATGTAAAAATCGGATTGTCCCGGTGCGAGCGACCCGACTTTGTTGCATTTCGACGACTCGCACGAACGTATCCAGAGCACGTCGTTTGATGCCACGCCGACGATGCGTTGCCAGTTGCGACTGTCGGGTTTCGAAGCCTTCGCAGAGACCGCCCGCTCGCCGGGCTTGCACAGGTCGGATTCAGCGCAGTCTCGGAAACCAAGCGCCGCAAGCATCCGGGGAAGATCAGGCGATGCCACGATCCTTGCCCGAGTTTTCCGCGCAAGATCCGGTAGATCCCTGAGGGTGGTTTCCAGAGGGTAAATTGCGAAAGCCGGCAACTTGCCCATGAGGAGCGCCAAGACCTCGGCGTCGTTGCTACCTGTCATGTCGAACGTGTCGGGAGCAAATGGTCCTGAAATCAGGCAGAAGTCGTTGCCGGGAAAATTATCTGCACCGGACCAGGAACCGCCGCAGCCCGACATCTGCGGTCCTTCCCCGAGGTCGACAACACCGATCCGGCAACCGGACTTAACCATATCCCAATAAGCCGCATGAACCTCGTAGTGAAAGCCACTGTAACCGTCGTTTGCGGAATGCGCGTGAAAGGTTGTCACTCCGTCCATCAGCTGATCCTGGGTATAGGTTTCGTAGTCGTAGACCAGATCTTTTCCGGTGGACGTGCTGACAGTGAACATGTTGTGGCATGCCCGCGCGGCCGCCACGGCGTCGACCAGCGTGGTCTTCTCATATCCGAAAAGGTCGATCTGCCAGCGCAGCGCCTTCCCCACGGTATCGACATAGAAAAAATCCTGCCCCTTGTGCTGGAGCATGTTCTGCATCAGATCCGGCTGCACGAATATGCCGTCCGTTAGGCCCAGTGGCGTGTTGGCCAAGGCCATGAAACGGTAGATCGCCTCGTTGGCCAGGTCGAAGGCCTTTGACAGCTGTTCGCCGGAAAAGCCGGCTCCGTCCGGGGCGTCGACCGACGGGCGATGCAGACCGAGTGTGGCATTGACATGCAGCTTGCGGTTCAAGCCCTTGCCCAGATCGCCATCCGTGCTGCCCATCAAAAAGATGATCGAACAGGCCGACAGGCAACTGTCGCCATCGTCGACCACCGTGCCAATCCACTTCTCAAGCAGGAATGCTGCAATCCGCGTTGCTTCTGACAACGAACCGCCCGGCGAATTGAGACAGACCGAAAATGGCGACAGAACCAACGGATCATCCATTTGATATTGATCGACGCGGTCCAGTGCCGTTTGCAAATAGCCGATTATCCGTTCGCTGTCGCCGCGGCCGATCTGGCCGTCGATGCGATGAGCACAATGCTCCGAGCGGGCCGGTTGAATGCCGGCGGCCTGAACCGGGCCAGCCGCCGTGACAAGTGCGACGACGATGGCTGCGACGAAAAATAGGGCAGCCCCTGTGATTGTGTGAGATCTTCTGGTCAATTTATTCTGCCCGAACAAGAAATGAAAAATCGATTTGCCTTAACTCTTGAAACTACCGAGCCGGTACCTCGTAACACCGGATGCCGTTCCTTTTCCCTCCCCTTTCTCCACGCCGCTCGTCCCGCACATTTGCCAGACAGCGCTTATGTTTGAGGTCAATGATCGCCAGTTCAAGAGCAACGGCCCGCGGGAAAACAATATGCGTAGCTACGATTACATGGATCTGAGCGGTAGTCACGTTGCGTTCACACCAAATTGGATACATGATCCACTATAAAGTCCCTGAAATAATCTGAGAGTGCCGACTGTACCCCTGTAAATTGACGATTTCCGGCAGCAAAATTCAAGTGTAAGACTGCAACGCCCCCATGCCTGTACAATCGGCATGTTTTGTCGGCTACCCGGGTTTGCAATCTGAATATTAGCAAAACGTACCTCTAAAATTCCGACCTGAACATTTAACACTCTCGAAATCTAAAAACGACCTAAGGTCAGTAAAGCTGCCCCAATAACAATTCTTTATCTCATTTTGATTAGAAGAAATATCAATGGAGAAAATGATGGAAAAAATCAGGGCTTTCCTGAGATGGATGATGATCGATCCTCGCCATCCGGAAATTGCACAAGCTCAGTACAATGAGCTCAAGACCCAGATTCCGTCGCTCTATGCCCTCCTCATGGTCAATGCGGTTGCCGTTGCCTATACCCATTTCGATATCGCGCCGACTTATCTGACCGTCGGAATTCTTGCGCCGATCCTGTTGATCACGACCTTTCGCATGGTGGCCTGGATACGCGCCCGCAAAGTTGACCCGACACCGCAAGAAGCGATCAGCAAGATGCGGCAGACCGTCATTCTCGGCAGTCTGGTGTCCGTCATCTACATTGCCTGGTCGCTGAGCCTGGACGGCTATGGCGGACCTGCCGAGCGCGGTCATGTGGCGCTTTTCATCGCCATCACCGTCATCGGCTGCATCTTCTGTCTGATGCATCTGCCGCAGGCTGCCCTGATGGTCATGGTGATCGTGACGATCCCTTATCTGGTGCACTATCTCGGCCAGAATCAGGACGTCTACATTGCCATAGGGCTCAATATCTTCCTGGTGTGCCTGGTCGTCCTGCAGGTTCTTCTGAACGGCTATCGAGGGTTCTGTAAACTGATTGAATCGCAATCGGACCTGGCCGCCAAACAGAAAGAAACGGAGCGTCTCAACGCAGAAAACTCCAAGCTTGCCCAAACCGACGCGCTTACCGACCTGCCGAACCGACGCTATTTCTTCAACCGGCTTGAAGCCCTGATCAGCGAAGTGGAAGGCACGGACCGGCAGTTTGCGGTCGGCGTCGTCGACCTGGACCGGTTCAAGCCCATCAACGACACCTACGGCCACCAGTTGGGCGACCAATTGCTGATGGAAGTCGGCTCGCGCCTGAAAAGCCTTGGACTGCCGAATGTCGAGATCTGCCGTCTCGGCGGCGACGAGTTCGGTTTCCTTTATCTCGGAGACATCTACGAGGCAGCCTCGACGGGGCAGTCTATTTGCGAACTGATCAGCCGCCCCTATCGGATCGGTGAACTGCAGGTTTCCGTTGGCGCGTCCTGCGGCATTGCGTTCTATCCTGATGCCGGCACTTCTGCCCATGTTCTGTTCGACCGGTCCGACTACGCCCTTTACAATTCCAAGACCAGCCTGCGCGGCCGCACGACGGTCTATTCGGCTGAACATGAAGCCCGCATCCGCTCGGAACGGGCCATCGAGGCCGCGCTTCAAAGCGCCGATCTTGCCAGCGAATTCCAGGTCTATTTCCAGCCTGTCGTCCAGTTGCCGGAACGGTTCGTTGTCGGCTTCGAAGCGTTGGCGCGGTGGGACAACCCGCAGCTTGGCAGGATTGCCCCCGACAAGTTCATTCCCATTGCCGAGCGCGCCGGCCTCATCCACAGGCTGACCCTGTCGCTGTTCGAAAAGGCGGTCGAGCAGATCAAGACCCTACCCGGAACGCTCTCGCTATCCTTCAATCTGTCCGCACATGACGTCACCTCCGCCGAGACAGTGGCTGCGCTGCTCGAGATCATCCGCCGCGCGGCGATAGACCCGCGGCGGATCACGTTCGAAATTACCGAGACTTCCGTGATCGGCAGTTATGAAGCGGCTGAAACCTGTCTGCAGGTTCTTCGAAATGCCGGTGTCAAACTCGCGCTGGATGACTTCGGCACCGGTTATTCCAGCCTTGGCTACCTGCACCGGCTGCCTATCGACTGCGTCAAGATCGACCGCAGTTTCGTTGCCGGTATCAAGGACCCGATCGCGAGCGGCGTCGTGACCTCCATCGTCAACCTGTGCCGGTCCATGAAGATGCAGTGCGTGGTGGAAGGCGTTGAAGAAAGCAACCAGTTGGAACTTCTGGAAGCGATGCATTGCCGTTTGGTCCAGGGATACCATTTCAGCGCTCCCCTGCCTTTCGAGGACCTTCTTGCCGATGCCAGGGAAAATGGAAGGGTTGCAGGGCTTCCCCTGTCCGGTACTGCCGGGGCCAGCAGCTTTCAGTTCTTTCGCGCCTGACCGGCAATCCGGACCAATTCCACCAGACCTCTTCTAATCCGTCCGGGATTTGTTTACCTCTCCGGTCTCAACCACGAAAATCCGGGACCTGTTCATGACCGGCGGCACCAAGCGGCAAAAAGACATGCGCAAGGCCTTGCGGGTCCTGCTGCCGCGCGTTCCCTTTTCAGATGCTGAAGCCATTCTCGAAGTTGCCCTCGCCGGACACCTGCGCCATCTGCCGCCCGGCATTGCCCTTTGGCAGGCCACCACCAGTCATGTCCGGCACGCCCTGACCGACTACGATACGTTGCTGGACGAAGGTTATGACCGTGACGCTGCCCGGTTCTTCGTACTGGACGAAATGAATGACGTTTTGAGCTCCTGGGGATGTGCGAAACGCCTGGAAGCTGACGATACCTCCCCAACCGAGGACTGACACCGGTGCTTAAAGCGGATCCGTACCCGTCACACACAACCCCGGATGGGATTTGCGGGCGGCCGGCCGTTACGGCCGCCGGGCGATCAGATCGATCTCGACCAGTGCATCGACGGCAAGGCCCGACACGCCAATACAGGTACGACCCGGCAATTTTCCGGGTTCGAAAAATGACCGATAGGTGTCGTTCATAGCCTGATAATCACGCTTGAATTCAGTCAGATAGACACGAATGAAAGTCGTGTTTTCAAGGCCGAGCCCGACGCCGCCCAGAACGAGCTTCAGGTTTTCCATCACCCGCACAGTCTGCGCCTCTATGCCCTCCGGCAGCGGGGCTTCCGGATCGTCCGGCAGTGTCGGCATCTGGCCGGTTACAAACACCCAGCCGTCAATTTCGACGGCATGGGAGAATGGCGCGACCGGCTGTGGCGCCTGGTCGATCATGTGGTGGATCGGCAGCATGGAGGCTCCTGTTGGAAGGTTATGACAGAGCATCCAGACTAGAGAATATCGGGCCCCTCGGGAAACAGGTTTCCATCGCTGCGAGCCTTAAAATCAGATGCGCTCGTAGATCCACTGTTCGGGAACATGGGCGGTGACCGCCTCGCCCGCCGCAACCTTCCCCGGGATTTCGACATAGCCAACAAGGCCTCGCAGGCGCTTTGCCTTTTGCGGGAACAACAGGTCCAATCCTTCCCGGCCGGGATTGGCTTCGGCGATCGCCTCGCCTGCGAAACGGCAGGGTTTGTTGTCACCGTCCACACGAATAACCACACCGCCCTCGAACACCAGCCGGGTGCGCGGTGGCACCATCGTAAGGTTGGGAATGCCGGACAAGGTAATGTTGCCGCCGATCCATTCGGCTTTCAGTTCGGCAATCTCCATGCGAGTGGCAATCAACGAAAGTTCCTCGGCGGACAGGATGGATATCTGGCGCTCGTTGCACATTTCGGTGCCACGTGGATACCAGGGTTCGCGGCCACCGGACCTCCGGGTGTATCCGCCGTGCCGGTCTCCCGAAATGCCTTCGAACGTCATCTCCAAAGCAACCGTTGCAGTGGTCCTGAAGTCTTCCGCAGAGACTGTCCTGAAAACACCCTCCACCTTGCCGCTTGTCCTGAATGCAGGCGTAATCCGAAAGTCGTCGGCAAGAAGCTGGAGCTGGTCTGTCATGCGGGGTCTCCTGTCGCAGTCGAGAGGCGATGCTAGGGCGCTGGCACCTTCCTGACCAACAAATCTCATTGATGTTTTCATAAGCGCGGCAGATCGATCCGCTGCGCCCAGGATTTGCAGTGGTGACAGCTGTCTTCAGGCTGGGCCGGAGAGGAATTTCTCCTCGCGCAAGCCGTCCAGGCATCGGACGATTTTCCGCGCATGATAGAGCATCGCAACCCAACCGGTTTCCAGCGCAAGATTGCCTGTTGCCCCCTCGGGCATGGCTGTCATCCAGTCATCCTCCAGGCCCGGGACGGTCTGCCTCGGGCGTCCATCCAGGACAGCCGAGAACTCATCTTCCAGACGCTTGTCCATGCGAACGACAAGCGCCTCTATCCCCGACCTGGCCTGAGCTTCCACCGTTTCCCGCGTGACGTCCGAACGGGCTTCGCGGTAAAGCACCACGTATTGGGCCAGCACGATTACCAGCACGTTGAGGTCGCTGGCGGAGCGTGTGAACGACGACCAGGGAGCTTGCTCGATCCGATAGGACCTGGCGGTGGCGATCAGCGTGCTCGCTGCCGTTCGAAGCCGGGCGAGATCCTGAAGGTCCGTATCCGCCTTGCCGCCTTCCGCACGCAGGCAACTTCGGCAGGCGTTGAGGTAATCGGACGCCAGCCCCTTGAAGCTTGCGCCGGTGCGGTTGGGAAACAGCAGCCATGCCGCAGCAAGCCCCACACCTGCGCCAATCATCGTGTCGTAGAGACGCGACCAGAGTTCGTCGATGAGCAGACCTTCAAGCGTCTGGAGCCCCATGACCACCAGGAAACTTATGATACCGGAGGCGATGGCGTAATTGCGGTCGAGAAAAACGATGACCCCGGGTATGGCAATGACAACCAGTACGAGCCTGACGGATGGAAACTCCGCCAGCGCCGGATCGACCAGCATGGCCAGAACAACGCCGCCCGCCGTCCCGCCTATCCGCTGTGCGGTTCGGAGCAGTGTCGCCCCGAGGCTGTTCGACAGCACGATGATGATGGTGAGCGTGACCCAATAGGCGTGATTGAGATCGAACGCGAGCCCCAGGGAAAAGCTGATCCCGGCTGCGACACCTGCCTGAAGTGACAGGCGCCAGGAAAGCTTCCGCAACCAGCCGCCCTCGCCGCTGTCATCATCCGTACCGAGGCTCAGGCGAACCGACTGGTCTTTTGCCGCCAGCAGCCACAGACGCTTGAAAGCCTGGGCAATGCGCAATTCCTGAAACCGGTCATGTGCCGTTACTGCCATATCGGCCTGCAGCCAGCTTGCGGCAGGTGCGCTTTCGCCGGTTTTGCCTTCCCCGATATCGCTCTCTTCCGGAACGCCCTCATCGGTTTCCAGGCGATGGACAAGCCGGTCGACCGCACGGCCAAAGTCCTCATCTTGCGCCAGACGGGTGCGTGCGTCCCGGGACAGCTGGTCGCGCGCATCGCCCACCACTTCCAGGGCAAGTTCCACCATGATAGCCGCTTCCGGCGACATGCCCTGCAACTCACCTTCCGGTCTGAGCAGATCGGCGCAGACCTGAAGTTCCATGCGCAGCTTCGCCAGATCCCTGATCCGAACGGCCGCATCGCCGGACGAACCGGTCGCCCAGCCTGACAGCTGCCTCAGATAGGTTGCCATCGCCTGACGATTTGCAGCTTCGACCCGCAGGTAGGTTCGGTATGTCGAAGGCCGCCAGGGCCCTGTGCGAACCACGAGCGCTGTCACCATTCCAAGCACCGCCATGACCGGAAGCCAGAGGCCGGGCGATCCTCCGACGTTGCCGAGGACCACGAAAAGCCAGCAAATCGCCATGCTGCGCCCAGCGCGTTGCCAGAAGGGACCAAGCCCCTGCATGGCAAAACCGAGCATGATCGCGGCGATCCAGAGCCCTTGCAGAACGGTTGCGGCGCTTTTCCCCGACAGCTCGGCGACAACAGCCCCAAGAGCAAACAGGGTCGTCAGCAGAACGCCAAGCTTCAGGATACCGAGGACCTCGGCCTTTCTGGTGGAGACCGGCGTGAACATCAGGCAGTGGCCGCCGCTAGCGGCTGCCAGAACGGCCAGTTTGAAGGCCGACTGACCGGGCACGAAGCTTGCCACGACATTTGCCAGGAAGACCGCTCCGAGCACGGTCAGCATCAGATGAACGCCGCGCATCAGCCGCAGGCCGCCGGGGTCCGTGCGCAGGAGACTTGTCTTTATGTCCGAAGCGGCTTGCAGCATCTGTCTGACTTGAACCCGGCTCTTCAGGGCAAAATCCCCGACGTTCTGAATGGAAATCTTTTATGCGGACTGCATTGTCTCGTGTCCATGGCGCTTTGACCGGGTGGACGCAGGCTTGCCGCCGAAGATCAGTCGGACGACTTGCCGTCGACAACAGTAAATTCGGCAAAGACCGGCCAGTGATCGGAACCGTTGAAGTGTCCGAGTTCGCAGTTTTTGACCGCAAGCCCGCTCCTGACGAAAAAATGGTCGAGTTCGAGTCCGATGCCCGGAACAGGAGCAAGCCATGTCGGGGTCCAACGGCTGCCGCAGACTGCCTTGCGAACCCCTGCCGTTTCCTGAAACCGTTTCAGCAGCGGTGCCCAGGAGGCGGCATTCATGTCGCCGGCAACAAGAACAGGTCCCGGCGTCCTCGACACTTCGGATGCAAGCTTCTGAAGGATGTCCGCCTGGTGCAGATAGAAGTCACGCCTGAAAGGCGGCAGTGTGTGAACTGCAAAGACACTCACACAGGGCTCCGCCTGCATACCGCAGTAAATCGCTTTCGTAATCGCGTATGGGTTCCCGCCTACAGGGATCAGTTCGACGCTGCGAGGCGCAGTGCGCGAGAGGATAACCGCGGCGGGACGTCCACCAAGCGCCTGATCGGGCGTTCCGGCCACATGCAGCATGCCTTCAAACCGGTCGAGCAGCCCTTGGTCGGCAGGTACCGGCAGCTCCGTGAGGATCATGAGATCGAAGCCGCGGGCGCTGTTTTCCTCAACCAGATTGCCGAGCGCTGCGGCGCTGCCGAAGAGATTTGCGGTGACGACGCTGATCGCCGGTTCTGCCGCATCGGCGGTTGGGGCAAAGCGTCCGTTGTCGAAGATGCCCATGCGCATGAGAGCGACCACCGACAGGCAGATAGCCAGTGCCGCCATGTTCCAGTTCCGGAAGAAGACGAACCCTGCAGCAAACAGCAATCCGGCAAGAACGTATTGGGTCTGAAAATGAGCCAGCAGATCGACGGGCCAGCCGACTGCCGCCAGAAACGAGGCGAGAACAGCGATGGCGAAGGCCACAAACAGACAGACGAGAGTTCTGTGGAACATGCCTTTTGCCGCTCGCAAGGACAAAAATTGCCGGCGGCCGGTGAATACCGCCGGGCAAAAAAGATGCCGGCCCGTTTCCGGGGCCGGCACATTCGGGAAACAGGGGGCACGCCCCCCATTTCAGCTTCCAGGCAGTTCGCTTAGCGCGTAAGCGGCTTGTACTTGATCCGGCGCGGGTCGGCGGCATGTGCGCCAAGGCGGCGGACCTTGTCCTTTTCGTAGTCTTCGAAGTTGCCTTCGAACCATTCCACATGGCTGTCGCCTTCAAAGGCGAGCATGTGTGTGGCCAGACGGTCGAGGAACATACGATCGTGGCTGATGATAACGGCGCAGCCGGCGTAGTTTTCCAGCGCGTCTTCCAGAGCTGCCAGCGTCTCGGTGTCGAGGTCATTGGTCGGCTCATCGAGCAGCAGAACGTTGGCGCCCTTCTTCAAGACCTTGGCCAGATGCACGCGGTTGCGCTGACCGCCGGAAAGGTCACCGACCTTGGCCTGCTGGGCAGCACCCTTGAAGTTGAAGGACGAGCAATAGGCGCGAGAGTTGATTTCCTTGTCGTCGAGGTAGATGACCTCGGCGCCGCCGGAAATTTCTTCCCAGACCGTGTTGTTCGGGTTGAGCGCATCGCGCGACTGGTCAACGTAGCCAAGGTGCACACTGTCGCCCACGACGACCTTGCCCTTGTCCGGCGTTTCCTGACCGGTGAGCATCTTGAACAGGGTCGTCTTGCCGGCGCCGTTCGGGCCGATCACGCCGACGATGCCACCGCGCGGCAGCTTGAACGACAGGTTGTCGATCAAGAGACGGTCTTCAAAGCCCTTGGAAACACCATCGACTTCAATGACGTTTGCGCCGAGACGCTCGCCAACCGGAATGAGGATCTGTTCGATGGACGGCTGACGCTCTTCCTGGGCGGTCAAAAGGTCTTCAAAGGCCCGGATACGGGCTTTCGACTTGGTCTGACGGCCTTTCGGGCTCATGCCCATCCACTCGCGCTCACGGGCGATCGCCTTGGAGCGGGCCATGTTCTCGCGGCCTTCCTGCTCCATGCGCTTGGTCTTCTTTTCCAGATAGACCGAGTAGTTGCCTTCGTAAGGGATGCCCTGACCGCGGTCGAGCTCCAGAATCCAGCCCGTGACATTGTCGAGGAAGTAGCGGTCGTGGGTGATGATCAGGACGGAGCCCTTGAACTCACGTAGGTGACGCTCCAGCCAATGAACGGTTTCAGCGTCCAGGTGGTTGGTCGGCTCATCCAGCAGCAGCAGGTCCGGCTCGGACAGCAGCAGCTTGCAGAGCGCGACGCGGCGGCGCTCACCACCGGAAAGATTGTCGACCGCTGCATCTGATGGCGGGCAGCGCAGGGCTTCCATCGCCATTTCCACCTGGCTTTCCAGGTTCCACAGATCCTGCGCGTCAATCTCGTCCTGAAGCTGTGCGGCTTCCTCGGCGGTTTCGTCCGAGTAGTCCATCATCAACTCGTTGTAGCGGTCGATTTTCGCCTGCTTGTGGGCAACACCTTCCATGACGTTTTCCATCACGGACTTGGTGTTGTCGAGCTGCGGTTCCTGCGGCAGATAGCCGACCTTCGCGCCTTCGGCCGCCCAGGCCTCACCGGTATATTCCTTGTCGATACCGGCCATGATCTTCAGAAGGGTCGACTTACCCGCACCGTTCGGGCCCAGGATACCGATCTTGGCGTCCGGGTAGAACGAGAGATGGATGTTGTCGAGAACCTTCTTGTCGTTATAGGCCTTGGACAGGCCATGCATGTGATAGATGAACTGGCGCGCCATGGGGCTCCGCTTCTCCGCTTTCAAAATCTGATGGGATTCTCAGGAATTCTGCGGCGTCTTTTAGGGGAAATGGCGCCCGGGGGCAATGGGGGGATTTGCCTGAGAACGCCTGTAGAGTTCGTCTCGCAATCAGGCATTACCTGTGCAATCGCAATTAGACCTCTTCCTTGGCCAACTTCCAGCCACCCTCGCTTTGGGATAAGTGTCCTTTTCATTGGACAGTTTACGGACCGACTCCGATTACCAAAGTTTCCAGAAAGCACGCCGCCCCACTCGCGTTAAACGCCGGCCGCTATATTCAGAATTGCAGTTACGCCCAAGAACCTGCCCACCCTGTCATTCCGGACAAGTGCAGCTACGCTGCATGCCGATCCGGAACCCAGCGTGTCAGCGTGAGCAAAGCGAACACTCAATTTGCCGCGCATGGCGCGAAATATCTCTGGATTCCGGATCGGCGCTCGACACCTGTCTCACTTGTCCGGAATGACGGCGGAATACGCCGTTTCACAGATGAAGTGAGCCAAAAGCGCTTCGAGGGTGACGAAATTTGCGTACCAACTCTGCCCATTCGGCTCTTTTCTCCCCCAACCGAAGACCTTAAGGTCACCTCACCTTTCTTCATCACCCCACCGGACCTGCCATGACCTCCATCGATATTCTGATGCCCCGCCCGATGCTGCCGATCGTTCAGGAGCAGCTTGATGCCGCCTTTACCGTGCACCGGCTCTACGAGGCCGACAATCCGGAAGCGCTGCTGGCGGAAATCGGCGAGAAAATCCGCGGGGTTGCGATGGCATTCGGGCCGGTCAACGCCGAGTTGCTTGCCAAAATCCCGAACGCGGAAATCGTTTCCAGCTTTGGCGTCGGCTATGACCACGTCAACACGGACGATTGCCTGGCGGCGAAGGTGATGGTGACCCATACGCCAGACGTGTTGACGGAAGAAGTTGCCGATACGGCGGTCGGGCTGATGATCATGACCATCCGCGAATTCGGCCAGGCCGAACAGTGGCTTCGCCAGGGCAATTGGGAAAGCAAAGGGCCCTACAGGCTGACCGGGGCGACCATGCAGGGGCGCACGCTCGGCATCTTTGGTCTGGGGCGCATCGGCAAGGCGATTGCCAAGCGGGCCGAAGCCTTCAGCATGAAGATCCATTACCATGGACGCAGCAAACAGGACGACGTCTCCTACCCCTATCACGCGACGCCGAAGGCGCTGGCTGCCGCTTGCGACACGCTGATGGTGGTGGCGCCTGGTGGCGCGGAAACGAAACATGCGGTCAATGCGGAGGTGCTGGAAGCACTGGGGCCGGATGGCATCGTCATCAATATCGGCCGGGGCACCGTCATCGACGAGGCCGCATTGATTGCGGCCCTTGAAAACGGCACGATCTACGGTGCCGGTCTCGACGTCTTCGAGAACGAGCCGCATGTGCCCGAAGCCCTTCTGAAACTGCCAAGGGTCACCGTACTGCCGCATGTCGGTTCCGCCTCGCAGGCGACCCGCAATGCCATGGGTCAGCTCGTGGTCGACAACCTGAAAAGCTGGTTCGAAACCGGCAAGGCCATAACGCCAGTGCCGGAAATGCGCTGAGATCGAGGGCGTGCCAGGGCTGCTCGGCAGCCCGATCCGTTTCTTTTCCCGGCTCAGTATTTGACACGCCCGACTTGTGCCTTAGGTTTATGGATCAAGCGCATCCTTTCTGCTTGTGATGCGCTTACCCGATAGGCGTGGATCCATCAGACCACATAAACCACGCCGGGATGCCGACTGGGGCGGCTGGTGAACCAAAAGACGAATGCGTTCAGAAGCCTACTCAACACCGGCTGTTCGCCCGGATCCGTCAGCGGGTCCAGTTTGCCTGCGGAAGTGGCCCGTTTGCTCGGGGTGCCTCGCAACGGCAGAAGACGACATCCCAGGTCGCAGAGGGTGGCTGGCGACGTAACCTCCGCCAGCACCCTGGGCCGGCCCCTTCCGGGCCGGTCCGCACCGAAACACCTGTTGCTGAGGCAAGGCGCAAAACTGAACCTTCTCATTCCTCTGCTCTGGCCGGGCACCTGAACGGTGTAAAGGTGCTGCCCATGTTTGCGCTGACGGTCATCATCGTCAGAATGTCGGCAAAGGCGAATTCGGCGGGTTTTTTAGGGCAAACGGCTTTCGCCGCGAAACACCCCCCTTCGATAAAGGCATCATGTTCGGCAACGAAACCGGGCCGCATTTGCGAACGACTGACATTTTCGAACGCCACGCGGACGATTTCCTGATAGTAGGCGCATCTTCTGGCGCGCTTTTGTTCGCGTGTTTCCTCGGCAGATGCCTGGGAGAAAACGACTGCTACCGCGACAAGCGCCCACGGCAAGGCAAACATGGTTCTTGGAACGGACAAGGTTGTCTCCGTCGGAAGCGGCAGGACATTTCCAGAAGCAGGGACGCCCGGGCGAATGAAGAGATCCGCCCGGACAAGAACACTCAGTCGTGGAGACTTTCGGCAAGAGCGGCTGCGATATCGGCAATCGCCTTGTTGCGGTCGTCAAAGGAGGCGTCGGTCTGCGTGATGTAGACCGCGATCACGACGGGCTCCCTGTCGTCAGGCCAGATCACGCCAATGTTGTTGCGCGAGCCATTGGCCCCAGCCCCGGTCTTGTCGGCGACCGGCCATTCTTCCGGCAGCCCGGCACGCAGGGTCGCGTTGCCCACCTTGTTGTCCAGCAGCCAGCCTGTCAGCTGGACTCTGGCGGTGGACGAAAGGGCATCGCCCAGAACCAGTTTCTGCAAAGTGGCAACCGCTGCCGCCGGGGTGGTGGTGTCACGGGCATCGCCCGGCCGGCCTTCATTGAGACCCGGCTCCGTCCGGTCCAGCCGGGTGATGGTGTCGCCAATACCCCGAAGGTAATCCGTGAGTCCTGCCGGTCCACCGACAGCCTCCAGCACGAGATTGGCGGCAGCATTGTCGCTGATCGCAACGGCCGCTTCACACAGTTCCAGATAGGTCATTCCTCCGGAGCCGACCTTTTTCTCGGTAACCGGCGAATAGGAGACGAGGTCTTGCGAGCGGATCTTCACGCGGCGTTCCGGCTGAACCTCGCCCTGCTCGCCCTTTTCCAGAAGGGCGGCACACAGAAAGGCCTTGAAGGTGCTGTTGAGTGGAAAACGCTCGTCGGCGCGGTGGGTCCAGGTCTTGCCGGTTTCCGTATCCAGCACCGCAACCCCGATCCGGGCAGACAGTCGGCTCTCGGCACCGGTGACGGTTTTCTCAAGTGGTGCGGGATCGAACCCGGCGGCGTGTGCCAATCCGGAAATTGCCGGAAACCCGGCAAAAAAGGCAAGGGAAAGCGTCAACGCGTTACGGCGTGTCCAGAGTTTCATCTTCAACTCCAATGATGAATACAAACAGCCCGAACCGGTGTGGTGTGTCGCCCCCCGCACCATTCGTCTTCGGGACACCGCGACAGTGCCGCTGCCTCAGATATAACGCAAATGATGAATACTGAGGTTAGGCATGAGTAAAACTTGGCCTAAGTTGGATCCGAATGGACGTCTCAAAACTTCCGCTCAATGCCTTGAGAGCCTTTGAAGCCTCTGCAAGGCTCTGCAGCTTTACACGCGCCGGCCTGGAACTGCGGGTGTCGCAGACTGCCGTCAGCCACCAGGTGAAGGCGCTGGAGGACGTGTTGCAGGTGTCGCTGTTCGAGCGTTTGCCGCGCGGCGTTGCCCTGACGGACGAAGGACTGGCACTGCTGCCTGTGCTGAGCGATGCCTTCCGGCGGATGAGCGATGCGCTCAGCCGGTTCGAGGATGGCAACTACCGGGAGGTGCTGACGGTCGGCGCCGTCGCCACCTTCGCGACCGGCTGGCTGTTGCCCCGCCTTTCCGTCTTTGCCAGGGCCCATCCGCAGATCGATCTCCGGCTGAAAACCAACAACAACCGTGCGGATATTCTGGCAGATGGTCTCGACTGTTTCCTGCGCTTCGGCGACGGGGCCTGGCATGCCACCAACGCGGTCAAGCTGATGGACGCCCCGCTTTCGCCTATCTGTTCACCTGGAACCGCTGCCCGGCTATCCAAGCCGGAAGACCTTGTGCACGAGCCCCTGCTGAGATCCTACAGGTTGGATGAATGGGCCATGTGGTTCCAGGCAGCTCAACTGCCGCCACCACGGGCGCGTGGCTGGATGTTCGACAGTTCTCTTGCGATGGTTGAAGCCGTCACGCAGGGCGCAGGCGTCGCACTGGTGCCGACAGCGATGTTCAGCCGCCCCCTCGCGTCCGGCGCGATCGTGCAGCCTTTCCAGACCAACGTCCTGACGGGAAGCTACTGGCTGACCTGGCTGAAGTCGCGGGAGGAGACCAGCGCCATGCAGAAGTTCCGCTTGTGGATGCTGGAGACCGTTGCGGATTAAAAGGAGGCAATCGCCCACCTCAAGGCTTTCGCCCTTTCACCATTTCGCGTTTGCCTGCAAAGCCTTCAGCCTTTTCAATCTCGAACCCGGCAGCCTGAAGATTGCGGCGAACCCAGCCGGCAGCCGTATAAGTTGCCAGTGTTCCGCCATTGGCCGTCAGGTCAGCCGCCACCTTCAGAAGGTCCGCGTCCCAGAGCTCCGGATTGCGAGCCGGACTGAAACCGTCGAGAAACCAGGCATCAATGGGGGCAATTGCCGGTTCTCCTCCCTCGCCCTCACCTGCCATTCCGGCGTTCAGCTCACCGATCAGCTCGCGCGCATCGCCAATGCCGATCTGGAGGTTGGCTCCACCAATTGTCAGGCTATTCCAACCCGTCTCGGGCGACCAGGCCTGCAGCAGCTCATCTGCCAGCGGGGCCAGTTCGGGAAAGGCCGCAAGGGCCCGCGCCAGCTGTTCTCCCGTCATCGGGAACAGTTCGAAGGTCACGAACGTCAGGTCCGGCCGATTGGTCCTTTCCTGCCACGCCGCAAGGGTGGTGAGGAAATTGAGGCCTGTTCCGAAGCCGAACTCTGCAATGGTGAAACGCTCGCAGCCATCGAACCGGCCAGGCAAGCCATTTCCTTGCAGAAACACGTGACGCGTTTCTGCAAGCCCCCCGGCCTTGGAAAAATACGTGTCGTTGAAGCCTTCAGCCCGGGGCACATCGCCCTGCAGCCATTCCAGATCCGGTGCCTTGATCGACATGATCTTGAGGTTTCCTTCGGGGCGCACCCATCAGCCTTTGCCATTTGCAACGCGTTCTCATAAGAGAGCCGGCAGGATCAATCAATCTCAAAGGACCCCGCCCCATGGCAGCAACCGACGCCGAAACTTTCGATGTTGCCATTGCCGGAGCCGGTATTTTCGGTCTCGCTGTTGCCCGGGCAGCGATCGAGGCCGGGCTGAAGGTGGTCGTTCTTGAGAAAAGCCACGTTGGTGCCGGGTCCAGTGGAGGTGTGCTGGGGGCGTTGATGCCGCACATGCCGGCACGCTGGAACCCCAAGAAGGAATTCCAGTTCCAGGCCCTGCTGTGTCTGGAAGACCGCATCCGCCAACTGGAAAGCCAAACAAGGCTTTCCTGCGGCTATCACCGCTGTGGACGCATCCTGCCGCTGACGACAACCGACAAGCTGGAGCACCATCTGGAGCGGGCGGAAGAAAGCAAGCTGCGCTGGCAACCTCAGGAAACCGGTTTTACCTATGTGGTTGAACCTGCCGGAAGCCGGTCTGACTGGCTGGACGCGAATGCCGCTCCCTTCGGCATCGTCTATGAAACCCTTGCCGCGCGGATCTCCCCAAGGGCTTATCTGGCAAGCCTTGCCAGCTTCGTCCGCCAGAACGGCAGTCTGCGGGAAGGCGTTGAAGCGGTCGGTTACGAGGATGCAACACAGACCGTCCTGCTCGCCGACGGACATGCCCCCGTCAAGACACGGCAATTCGTCGTTTCAGGAGGATTTGCGGCTTTCGACCTGCTCGAAACGCTGACCGGCGAACGCATCGGGCGTGGAGAGAAAGGCCAGGCCCTTGTGCTGGAGGGCAAGGGACTGGAAGACAGGCCAGCGATCTATTGCGACGGGCTTTACGTCGTGCCGCATGACGACGGTACCGTCGCCATTGGCAGCACATCCGAACGGGAATTCGAAGACGCCGCCCCCTCACCAGCCCGTTCAACCGAACTGCTGGAACGCGCCACCGCCTTTTGTCCGCAATTGAAGGGCCGAGAGGTTCTTTCCGACTGGGCCGGTATCCGCCCCCGCAATCATAGGCGAGACCCGTTGGCAGGAAAACTGCCTGGCTTTGACACCGCCTTCGCGGCAACAGGCGGCTTCAAGATATCCTTCGGCATTGCACATCTGATAGCGGATGCCCTGGTGGCGGAGATGACTGGCAGAGAACCTGTTGTTCCTCTGCCAGAGACATTTCGCCCGGCGCACCACTTCGGCAGCGGCAGACTGGATGCAGATCGCTAAAGGAGCTCGCGTTCACGCAATCGCCGACCGCAGAAGCCGACGGCGCGCATGCAATGAAAGGTTGTATATGCGATTGCGGGTGATGAGACATGACCGCGAACTTGACGCGGTTCGTTCAATCACAATCGGTTTACGCACCTGCTGCCTAGATGGCAGCAACCACCGCGTAAAGACCGTAAAGGCTGAGCGAAATCGTCCCCCAGAACAGGAGATTTTTCGCCACCAAAAATGGCAAATTCATAGACCCACCCTGATGAGCTGCATAGTCAGCCTGCTTCCTCCTCTCCACCCCAGAGGATTCAACTTCATTTCCGGCTGTAGCTGCTCTCGCCATTTCGGCAATCCTTGAACGACTTAACCAATGGCCAACTGGAACCCATTTCCATCGGCCACACACAGTACCGTTTACGTCGTAAATGGTTAAAACCCGTTTAAGATTAACATGAATCTTTTCTTAATTTACAGCACAATGAAATTGTTGATATGCACAAATTATGGCCCGGCCCGCGCAGCTCTTGCGCGTCCCTCCCTGCCGGTCTTGTTTGATCCGACCTGAAGGAAGCCCTGCAGCATGAGCCTTGAAAGCGTTCGCAACCACCTTGCCAGTGCCGCCCCCGAACTTGAAGTCATCGTGACGGAAGACAGCAGTGCCACGGTCGACCTTGCCGCCAAGGCACATGGGGTCGAGCCCGGTCAGATTGCCAAGACGCTGTCGTTTCAGCTCAAGGACAAGATCTTTCTGGTGGTTGCCCGCGGTGATGCCCGCATGGACAACAAGAAGGCGAAAGCAACCTTTGGTGGCAAGGTGAAGATGCTGGGCCTTGATGAAGTGGAAACGCTGACAGGCCACCCCGTCGGCGGCGTATGCCCTTTCGGCCTTGCCCAGCCGTTGCCTGTCTACTGCGATGTCTCGCTGAAGGAATATGACGTGGTCATTCCCGCCGCCGGCGCGACCAATGCCGCCGTCAGGATACCGCCGGAGCGCATGGCGGAAATCACCGGTGCGGAATGGGTGGACGTCTGCCAGCCACCGCAGGATGCGTCACCGCAAGCATAAGAGCCACATGAATCCAGACGTTCGCCCGGTGGCTGCCAGGCGTTACGCCCGGTAATAGTCCCGGTACCATTCGACGAACCTGGCAACGCCTTCCTGCACTGTGGTCTTCGGTCGGTACCCCGTAAGGCTTTGCAGCAGATCCGCATTGGCCCAGGTCGCCGGAACATCGCCGGCCTGGATCGGCATGAGATTGCGTTCGGCGGTCCGGCCCGTAGCTGCCTCAATGGCTTCGATGAACTCGGTCAGCTGAACGCAGGTCGAATTGCCGATGTTGACCACTCGCCAGGGAGCAACCGGCGAAAGGCTGTCGCCTTCCTTCACCCCTTCTCCCTCTGCCGGGCGAACAGGCACTGCGTCCATCAGCAGCCGGATGCCTTCGACGAGATCTTCCACATAGGTGAAGTCTCGTTTCATGTCGCCGTAGTTATAGACGTCGATCGGCTTGCCTTCGAGGATCGCCTTGGTGAACTTGAAGAGAGCCATGTCGGGCCGTCCCCAGGGCCCGTAGACGGTGAAGAAGCGGAACATCGTCACCGGAAGGTCGTAGAGATGTGCATAGGAATGCGCCATCGACTCTGTTGCCTTCTTGGTCGCCGCGTAGAACGACATCTGGTGGTCGGCCTTGTCGGTCTCCGCATAGGGCATTTCGGTGTTGGCGCCATAGGCGGACGACGTGGACGCCAGCAGCATGTGTTCCGGCGGAAAGGCCCTGGCTGCCTCGAGCAGCTCGAACGTTCCGCAGATATTGCTTTCCAGGTAGGAGCGCGGCGCTTCGATGGAATAGCGGACACCGGCCTGCGCTGCCAGATGAATGACAAAATCCGGCCGCTCGGTACGAAACAGGGACATCAGCAGGTCCGGCGCCTCAACGCGGTCGTTCACCGGCTTGAAATGCTCGTTCTGCATCAGCATCTGCTGCCGGCGTTCCTTCAGGCGGACATCATAGTAATCCGTCATGGCATCGAGGCCGATCACCCGAAAGCCGTCCTTCAGCAGTCGGGTACACAGGTAAAAGCCGATAAACCCCGCAGAGCCGGTCACCAGAACGGTTTTCATGATTTGCCCAAAGCCTTTCGATCAAAAATTCATTTTACAAAACGCGTAAGTAGGTCAGCCAAGTTATTAAAAGGCTTCGAAGGTTCGGGCAATGGCGAAGTCTGCCCGAACCATCTTGGCCTCCTGGAACCGCGACACTTACAGACGCCTCAACACCTAGTACAAAATGGATTACCGCGGCGTGACACGCCCACAGAGCTTCTGAAAAACGACCTGTTAACGAACGAAATTCCAGCTCGTCTGGCCGGGATGTCGCACCGCTCCCACAAACGAAAAAGCCACCCGCGTCCTTGCAACGCGGATGGCTGATTTTCGAATGCCTGGGCAGGTCATCAGCCTGGCAAGTTCACCTTCGGCCCTTGTCAGATGCCGCCGCCGTCGGCGGAGAAGCTGTTCAGGAACCCGCGCTTGCGCAGATACTCAACGATCTCCTCGGCAACTTCTTCCGGTTCCCGGCCGACGTTGCGAATATGAAGTTCCGGATTTTCCGGCGCTTCATAGGGGCTGTCGATACCGGTGAAGTTCTTGATCTCGCCCCGGTCAGCCTTGGCATAAAGGCCCTTCGGGTCGCGTTTGCGGCATTCCTCGATGGGCGTATCGACAAAGACCTCGATGAACTCACCGTCTTCCAGGAGATCGCGCGCCATCTGACGCTCCGAGCGGAACGGCGAGATGAAGGATACCAGCGTGATCATGCCCGCATCCGCAAAGAGTTTGGCCACCTCGCCGACACGGCGGATGTTTTCCACCCGGTCGGCATCGGTAAAGCCCAGGTCCTTGTTGAGGCCGTGGCGGACGTTGTCGCCGTCGAGCGTATAGGTGTGCCGCCCGTCGACATGCAGTTTCTTTTCGACGATCGACGCGATGGTCGACTTGCCGGACCCGGAGAGGCCGGTGAACCAAAGGACTGCCGGCTTCTGACCGAGTTTTTCAGACCGGGCATTCTTGTCGACGTCGAGGGCCTGCCAGTGAATGTTGCTCGCCCGGCGCAGCGCGAACCAGACCATGCCCGCACCAACCGTCGAGTTGCTCATCCGGTCGATCAGGATGAAGGAACCGGTCGTGTGGTTGGCCTCATAGGGATCGAAAGGCACCGCGGCGGACAGTGAGAAATTGCAGAACGCGATTTCATTCAACGCCAGCGTCTTGCCGGCCACATGCTCGAACGTATTGACGTTGATCTTGTGTTTGATCTCGGAGACTGTCGCCGTCACCGTGCGAGTGCCGATCTTCAGGAGATAGGGCCTGCCCGGCAGCAGCGGCTCGTCCGACATCCAGATGACATGGGCGGCAAACTGGTCGGCAACATCCGGGCGATGTGCGGTCGAGGTCAGAAGATCGCCGCGGGAGATGTCGATTTCATCTTCCAGCGAAATGGTGACTGCCTCGCCGGCCCGGGCGGAGCTGACTTCGCCGCTTGCGCCGATGATCGACTTCACCCTGGACTGCTTTGCAGGACCGGCAACCACCAGTTCGTCGCCAACCGACACCTGGCCGCTGGCGACCGTACCGGAATAGCCGCGGAAATCGAGGTTGGGCCGATTGACCCACTGCACCGGGAAGCGGAACGGGGCTTCCAGCACATGCTCGCCCACCTGAACCGTCTCCAGGTGCTCCAGCAGGGTCGGTCCGGAATACCAGTCCATCTTGTCGCTGCGCCCGGTGACGTTGTCGCCATAGCGCGCCGACATCGGAATTGCCTGCAGGGTTTCGAAATCGAAGCCGTTGGCAAAGACCTCGAATTCCTTGCGGATTTCCTCAAATCGTTCCTGGGAATAGCCGACAAGGTCGATCTTGTTGATGGCCAGCACGACGTGGCGGATGCCCAGCAGCGACGCGATGAACGCGTGGCGACGGGTCTGGACCATCAGGCCGTTGCGGGCATCAACCAGCAGCACGGCAAGGTCGGCGGTGGACGCGCCGGTGGCCATGTTGCGGGTGTATTGTTCGTGGCCCGGGGTATCGGCAACGATGAACTTGCGCTTTTCGGTCGCAAAGAACCGGTAGGCAACGTCGATGGTGATGCCCTGCTCGCGCTCTGCCTCAAGACCGTCGACCAGCAGCGCCAGGTCTATGTCCTCTCCCACGGTACCATGTTTTCTGGAATCGCGTTCCAGCGCGGCCAACTGGTCTTCGAAGATCAGCTTGGTATCGTAAAGCAGGCGGCCGATCAGGGTCGACTTGCCATCGTCAACGGAACCGCAGGTCAGGAAGCGGAGCTGGTCCTTGCTTTCCTGTGCCAGGATATATTCGGTGACGGCTGTCTCTGCAGCTTCCTGTATGTTCTCGATCGTCATCTTAGAAATATCCTTCCCGCTTCTTCTTCTCCATCGACGCACTTTCATCCTTGTCGATGAGGCGGCCCTGGCGTTCGGATGTACGGGCAATCAGCATTTCGCGGACAATGGCGGGCAGCGTATCGGCATCCGATTCAATGGCGCCGGTCAGCGGGTAGCAGCCGAGCGTGCGGAAGCGGACCATCTTTTCCTCGATCTCTTCGCCGGGCTGCAGTTTCATGCGGTCGTCGTCGACCATGATCAGCATGCCGTCGCGGTTCACGACCGGGCGCTTTGCTGCGAAATAGAGCGGCACCATCGGGATGTCTTCCGTCAGGATGTACTGCCAGATATCCAGCTCGGTCCAGTTGGACAGCGGAAACGCACGGATGCTCTCGCCCTTTGCCACACGGGCATTGTAGAGGTTCCACAGTTCCGGCCGCTGGTTCTTGGGGTCCCAGCCGTGATTGGAATTGCGGAAGGAGAAGACGCGCTCCTTGGCGCGCGACTTTTCCTCGTCCCGGCGCGCGCCGCCGAAGGCGGCATCGAAGCCGTATTTGTTCAGCGCCTGTTTCAACGCCTCCGTCTTCATGATGTGCGTATGAACCGAGGAGCCGTGGGAAAACGGGCCGATATTCTTTTCAAGCCCTTCCGGGTTGGTATGGACGATCAGGTCCATGCCGAGACGCGCGGCGGTCTCGTCACGGAAGGTGATCATGTCCCGGAATTTCCAGGTCGTATCCACATGCAGCAACGGAAACGGCGGCTTGGACGGATAGAACGCCTTCATCGCCAGGTGCAGCATGACGCCGGAGTCCTTGCCGATGGAATAGAGCATCACCGGATTGGAGAATTCGGCCGCGACTTCGCGGATGATGTGGATGCTTTCTGCTTCCAGCCGCTTCAGATTGCTGAGGCGCTCGGGCGAGATCCCGTGAGATTGCATGTTCATGTTCGCTTTTCCGTTTGGCCGGCGAACCGGCCGTATCAATCGTTCGGCACGGGCCAACTGCCCGCGCAATTTTGCAAATCGTCAGGCAGCGGGCGCGACATCCCGCAGGAGGTTCCTGCACCCGGCTGCCAGAAAAAACGGGTTCCGCAGGTCGTCCTTGCGGGCGTTTTCCGGCACCCGGTAGACAAAGTCCTCACCGGTTGAAGCCAGAACGACCGCCCCGCCGGCGGCGCGTACAACTGCATCACCGGCGGCAATGTCCCATTGCATCGTGGGTGCAAGACGGGGATAGAAATCGGCCCGGCCGGCGGCCACCCAGCACAGCTTCAGCGACGAGCCGACGTTAAGCTGCTCGGCGACACTCAGCCGTGAAATCAGGGCAGAGGTTTCTTCCGAAAGATGAGAGCGGCTGGCGAGCACGCTGATACCATCCACCGGCGGCGTGCGAACGGAGATGGGCGCAACATCGCTGATGCCGCCGTTCGCGATGGTTCCCTTGAAGGCCCTGGTTTCGGTTTTGCCGTTTTCCCGGAATTCCCCACCCCAATAGATCTCTTCGAGGGCTGGCGCGGAAACCACGCCGAACACCGGGCGGCCATCCTCGATCAGGGCGATGTTGACGGTGAACTCGCCGTTCTTCTTCAGGAATTCCTTGGTTCCGTCGAGCGGGTCGACCAGGAAGTACCGCGCACCTGCCGCAGGCAGCTTGCCGGCTTCGACCGCTTCTTCGGCCACCACCGGAATGTCGGGGAACTTTTCCGCAAGGCCCGCGAGAATGATTTCCTCGGCTGCCGCGTCGGCCTTGGTCACCGGAGACCCGTCGACCTTGTTCTCGACCTCGAAAGGTTCCGCGTAGATTTTGAGGATTTCCTCTCCGGCCCTCAGGGCCAGCAGGTTCAAGAAAGATATCTGGTCTTCAGTCATTGATGCCTCAATTCGCGCCGGGAAATATTGCCCCCCGCGCTGTCCGCCCGCGTGGCTGTCCCGTAAATAGAAAGGTACAGTGTATCAATTCAAGGAATGGTGTTCCACGTTTTCGCCTGAATACAAAAAGCTCAGGTTTCTCTGACCGTCGCAAGGGAGCTTTTGTTGCTCCCAACATGGTCCTATGCCGGGCTTTACCTGACTGATCCATACGTGGATTCACCGATTGGCAAGGGCTTTGCGCCTAAACTTACCCCAAATGGGGGTTAAAGTGCCCTTGGACACCATGAGAATGCGAGAAACCCATGTCGGACGCCAAACCATTTCCGCACGCACCCGCGGATGAGAGCGCCAGCGAACAGATGCCGCGGGAGCGGCGGGCACGCGTGTTCAAGAAAGGCAAGATGGTCTTTCAAAACGGACTGAGATCCATTCCCTGCATGGTGCGCAACATCTCCGAAGGCGGCGCTTTGCTGGAATTCGAGCAGGCCTACATGCTGCCCAAGGAATTCGACCTTCATATCGACCTGGAAGACTATGAAGTCACCTGCGAACGCCGCTGGGAGGAAGGCCTTCGCTGCGGCGTCCAGTTCATCGGCGAGAAACGGCATGTTGCCGCGCAGCGCGCGCAGGTGCTGAAAAGCTCCGAAGAAGCTCTGAGAAGCGAACTCGACGAGCGCCGCGACAGCCCGGACAACTTTTTCCAGCGCCGCCACCAGGACGAACCGCATGCCGACGAGCGCACCTCCGTGCGCCGCAACCGGCAGGACGCAAGTGCCGGCGCCGGCAAGCCGACCTTCGGCAAGAGGCGTTGATACGCTGCGCGCGGCGAAATACGTCAGATGCCCTTTCTCTTCGCGGTGCTCGACAGACAGCCAGCAAGTGCACCCTGCCGCCCAAGGCAGAATGCCTGCTTCCACGCCAGCGCTCAAAATTCCTGGATATGATCCGCCTCCCAGTCGTACCCTTTGAAGATCACGCCAAGGCGTGTTTCGAACCCGGATCATGACCAGGAAACAGCCCGTGGCGACCACCCTCTACGACATGAGCGTGCCAACCTTCCTGCAAACGGCACGCGCCGTCAGCGGGTTTCTTCAAAAGGCGGCAATCCATTGCCAGCAGACAGGCACCGATCCGGACGACTTCGCGACCGCGCGGCTTTATCCGGACATGGCTCAGTTCTGGTTTCAGATCGAGTGCGTCGACAATTTTTCCGTCTGGGGCCTGGAAGCAATGAGAACGGGTGCCTTCACCCCGCCGCCGCTTGTCGGACCAGCCCCATATGCGGCTCTGCAGGACCGGATCGCGCAGACAGTGACACGCTTGGAGGCCTATACGCCTGCCGAGGTAAACGACTGGTCGGGCCGGCCTCTCGACCTTGATCTGGTTCACATCAGCCCCGCGCCGATGCCCCTGACATCGGAGACCTTTCTCCTGTCCTTCCTGCTGCCGAACTTTCATTTCCACGCTGTCACCGCCTACGACATCCTGCGCACGCGCGGCGTGCCGATCGGCAAGCGCGACTATGAAGGCCAGTTGCGGACGAGGCCGGACTGACGGCCCTTGACCTCACCCTCACCGGCAGAAACGAACAGGCGGGCCAACTGGAAAGCCGCGCAGGCAATTCATCCAGTTTCAGAGCCGATTTCAAGACAACTGCGCAAACAGATATGGCCCACCGGGCAAAACCCGGCAGGCCATATCGTCAGCGGAGGTTCAAAACCTCTCAGGCCGCCTGGCGTTCACGCTCCAGCGTCCGCACGGTGGCCGGGCGTTCGCTGCACCGCTTCACCCAGTCACGGATCGCCTCGTTGTCCGGCAACATGTCGGGCAGCCACAGGAACGGACCGCTGCACAACAGGTCGACGGCGGAATAGGTTTCGCCCAGCAGGTAAGGCTGCTTTTCCAGCGTTTCCGCCAGCCGCGCGACCATCGTGTCGAAATCGCGCAGGCTCGCCTCCACGGCCGGATGCGTAAACTGGGCGAATTTCAGGATGATGACCGGCTCCATCACGCCCTGATAGTAGAACAGCCAGGACAGATACTCTCCGCGCCCCGGCTGGCCTTCGATCGGCCCAAGCCCGGCTTCGGGAAACTTGTCGGTAAGATAAAGCATGATCGCGCCGCGCTCGCGGATCCCCTCGGCACCATCCACCAGGTAGGGCACCTTCTTTTCCGGATGCGGGTTGGATGCATCCGGCCCGCCCGAGCCATCCTGCCGGCGAACCGTCACTTCCTTCACCTCGACGTCGACTCCCAGCTCTTCGATCAGGGTCACGATCGCCGAAGACCGGCTGTTGGGAGAATGGTAAAGCGTCATCATGGGAAAGCTCCTTTTCTTTGTGATGCCAAAGGTATAGCTTCCCCCTGCTGACAATTTACGGCAGGAGCAAAAATGGCCCGCATGGACAGGCTGATGCGCCTGATGGATACCCTCAGGCGCCTACCTCAACCGGTCACCGCCGCGCGCCTTTCCGAAGAGACCGGCGTATCCCTGCGCCAGCTCTACCGCGACATCGCCACCTTGCGTGCGGGCGGCGCCTTGATCGACGGGGCCGCGGGCGTCGGCTACACCTTGACGGAAGATCCCGTGCTGCCGCCGCAGAGTTTCTCCCGGCTGGAAATCGAGGCGCTGATGCTGGCGCAAAGCGGGCTGGACCAGATCGGCGACGAGACACTGAAAAAGGCCGGCCGCAACGCCATGGCCCGCATCATCGCCACCCTGCCCGACCGGCAGGCGCGCCAGGCCATGCACACGGTGATGCGCAGCTGGCGGCAACCGGACAAGCGCCCGCCGGTGACGGTGGATCTTGACCTGTTGCGCGAGGCCTGCTGGGAGGAGTTCAGCGTGATCATCACCTATCGCGACCTGCAGGAGCGGACGACCACAAGGGAAATCTGGCCGATGGGTCTTTCCTACAGCGAAACCTCGCTGCTGCTGCTCGCCCATTGCCGCCTCCGGCAAGACTACCGCCACTTCCACGTCAGCCGGATCGCCTCACTGGCGCCCGGCACCGAAAGCTTCCGCCCCAACCGGGTGGCCCTGCTCCGCGACTACATCCAGCAACGGGGATATGACCGGAACAGATCACCTCAGCGCGGTGAAGTTGGGTAAAGTGCGAATTGGAAACGGACTAACCTCAAAACGGGGAAATTTCGGGGGAGCGGGTCAGGTGCATTGCGAGCTGAAAGGTGCAACGAGATTTACCGGGCCCGATGAGCTGGACTGCCTCTTGCACCGGCACCTTAAGTGCTATGATGCGGTTGTTAGAAGCTGCAAAGATGGGAGCCAGACACCCCAGCAGGCCCTGATAGATTCACACTAGACCTACGACTTGAGAAATGTCGCGCCATTTTATTTCTTTCGGGAGCGCCTCTCCATCAAAGAAGGCTTTAAACACCGCAACTACGTCATCTATGAAAAGGACTTCGTCAGGCCATATAGTCAATTTCCCCCCCCCAAACATTAGAGTTTGTTCGCCCTCAAAAGGTACTTTAGCTTGTCCCAAGTGAGCGCGCCAATGCTTGGAAGCTTGCGGGTCTCGCATTTCCAACACACAGGTTACTCCGCCACCAGCAACCTGCAGATAAGGGCCATCTTGCCTCGTTAAGCTTGCATATGACTGTGGGCCGTAGCTCCTCAGTTTTCGCAAAGTCTTTTCAACTTCGGAGAAGATCGAAACCTGTACAGGGCTTTTCTTTTCGACTTCTAGAAGCATGTTCATGGTAGATAGATCGTTATGTTGCCAACCACTTTTTCACCTGCAAGTTTGCCGATACCGTCTGCTCCAAACCTGTTAATGAACATATCGTTAAGGTTTTGTTGAGGGCTTTTCGTTGCTCCACCGTGAATAGCCCCAAACTGATAAAGCACATAGTCTGCGCGTGTGCTGGCGTAATAATCCAGTCGAACAGGTTCCAGCCCTGCTTCTGGCTCAGACCAGATATTAAGTAAATTTATGTAAAAAATTTGATTAATTCACATACTATCTAGATTCCACAGAAATTCCACAGTGCCTTGGATTGATTTTGATATGGCATTGTTATTATTTAGACCTGCCTTCCAACAACTTTTCCAATTTGGATATTGAAATACCTGGACAACCCGCCAATTTCCAAGCGTTGAAATATTCAGGATAACTCGAAAGAATATATCCATCCTCCTTTACTGATTTTTCCTCGTCGCAATAGCCAAATTTTTTCATAAACTGCAGGTGACTTAATGCCATCCCTCTGAGCCGTGAGGAGTTCATATCCATTTTCTTGAACGCCTTCTCGTCTGCGTACTGGCTTTCTCCTGTCATCATCCCAATTAAGTCGTCGACAAGGCCCAGTTCGAGAGCACGATCAATCAGTTTTTCTTCGACAAGGCTCATCTCTAATATCCGAACTTAAAATATAACGCGCCATCTACTTCAACTTTGGTAATATCTAATGTCTTCATAGTTTTCCCAAGGGCGTTCCCCAAGCCGCATCAAGCAGACTTAATCCACAACGAGAAAGCTTCGGATAAGATGGCGTATCAGGGTCAGCTGAATATCGTGACCTGAGACCCGAGTTTCTGCCGGTTTGGCGCGCGCCCTTGGTAATCATCCCATTTTTGGTGGGTTTTAAAACTGGACTTCAGGCTGCTGTTTTCAGTTTCATTGCAGGCGTTATACCGCCGATGGCCATGTTGGGCCGCTCGTTGTTGTATGTCCATAGCCAGCGT
>NZ_JAAZTM010000021.1:0-235 GCF_012395805.1 Labrenzia sp. 5N
AAGTGTCTGTGTCGGTCACCGCGGTGATGTCATACTCATCAACGTCTGACACCGAGATCGTGAAGGTCTCTTCCGAAGTCGATCCATCGGTAGAGGTAGCGGTCACGGTGATGTCGATGGACCCTTCAGTTTCCGCGTCGAAGCTCGCGCCGTCTGCAACCCGAACCACGCCGGTTTCGTCAACGGTGAAACGGGCGTCGTTCACGGAATAGGAGACGGTGTCCGTTACATCTTT
>NZ_JAAZTM010000022.1:0-207 GCF_012395805.1 Labrenzia sp. 5N
CAGTCACGCCGACCTGGGTGCCCGCGCTTGCATCTTCCGCGATGGTGTTGGCCGAAGAATCCGTGTCGGTGACAGCGGAATTCGTTGACGTCGGAAACCGCAATCGTGAAGGTTTCTTCTGAAGTTGAACCATCAGTCGAAGTCGCCGTTACGATGATGTCGATGGACCCTTCGGTTTCGGCATCGAAGCATCGAAGCTGGCGCCGT
>NZ_JAAZTM010000023.1:0-2500 GCF_012395805.1 Labrenzia sp. 5N
CTGGTCAGTTTAAAATCTGTATCCGTTACCAACAAAAAACCCGGCGCGAGGCCGGGTTATTTGTTGGTTGCGGGAGCAGGATTTGAACCTGCGACCTTCAGGTTATGAGCCTGACGAGCTACCGGGCTGCTCCATCCCGCGTTGTTTTTTTGTTTGACCTTGGCGCGCTGCGCGTTTGGTCCAAGTGGGTTTGGTCCCTGTTGGGGATACCCTTATGTTTCGGTTTGACCGGAAGACTGCGCTGATATGGGATAAGAGATCCGGAGCGCAGCGGAGGCAAGGCCGAGTGGCCGCCGGCCGGTCAGGCTGCCCGCGCGGAGCGCAGCCCTTTAGGGCGGTGCGCGCGTGAGCGGCAAACAAGTTGAAGAGGTTTCAAATTGCGATTTGCAGGCCTGGCGGCGACCTACTCTCCCACACCTTAAGATGCAGTACCATTGGCGCTGGGGAGTTTCACGGCCGAGTTCGGGATGGGATCGGGTGGGGGCTCCCCGCTAGGGCCACCAGGCCGGCGAAGCGCAATTTGCGTGAACTGGTCTATATATTTTTTTGATGTTTTTGTCGGCCTCGCCTGGGACGAAGGTTCCAGGAGGTTGGCCGTATGGATCATTTCAAACGCGCTCAAGCAGCCCGAAGGGCGGTAGCGCACTTAAAATGATCTTTTTGATGCGCCAGGGGCGCATCCAAAAGATGAACATTGACTAATGAGAGGATCAAGCCGAACGAGCTATTAGTAAAGCTAAGCTTCATGCGTTGCCGCACTTCCACACGCTTCCTATCGACGTGGTGGTCTTCCACGGCTCTTCAGGGAGAACTGGTTTTGAGGTGGGTTTCCCGCTTAGATGCTTTCAGCGGTTATCCCTTCCGTACATAGCTACCCTGCAATGCGGCTGGCGCCACAACAGGTCCACCAGAGGTACGTCCATCCCGGTCCTCTCGTACTAGGGACAGATCCTCTCAATTCTCCTACACCCACGGCAGATAGGGACCGAACTGTCTCGCGACGTTCTGAACCCAACTCACGTACCACTTTAATTGGCGAACAGCCAAACCCTTGGGACCTGCTCCAGCCCCAGGATGTGATGAGTCGACATCGAGGTGCCAAACAATGCCGTCGATATGGACTCTTGGGCATCATCAGCCTGTTATCCCCGGCGTACCTTTTATCCGTTGAGCGATGGCCCTTCCACGAGGGACCACCGGATCACTATGGCCGTCTTTCGACTCTGCTCGACTTGTCAGTCTCGCAGTCAGGCAGGCTTATGCCATTGCACTCAACGAGCGATTTCCGACCGCTCTGAGCCCACCTTCGCGCGCCTCCGTTACCATTTGGGAGGCGACCGCCCCAGTCAAACTACCCGCCACACACGGTCCCGGATATTGTTGTACCGCGGTTAGATATCCATGACGACAAGGGTGGTATTTCAAGGGTGACTCCACAAGAGCTGGCGCTCCTGCTTCAACGTCTACCACCTATCCTACACATGTCGTGACGAATACCAGTGTGAAGCTGTAGTAAAGGTGCACGGGGTCTTTCCGTCTGACCGCAGGAACCCCGCATCTTCACGGGGAATTCAATTTCACTGAGTCTATGCTGGAGACAGCGGGGAAGTCGTTACGCCATTCGTGCAGGTCGGAACTTACCCGACAAGGAATTTCGCTACCTTAGGACCGTTATAGTTACGGCCGCCGTTTACTGGGGCTTCAATTCGGTGCTTGCACACCTCCTCTTAACCTTCCAGCACCGGGCAGGCGTCAGACCCTATACGTCGCCTTACGGCTTCGCAGAGCCCTGTGTTTTTGATAAACAGTCGCCACCCCCTGGTCTGTGCCACCCCACAACGGTTGCCCGTCGTGAGGTCTCCCTTCTCGCGAACTTACGGGAGCATTTTGCCGAGTTCCTTCAGCATAGTTCTCTCAAGCGCCTTGGTATTCTCTACCAGTCCACCTGTGTCGGTTTCGGGTACGGTTTATACGGTGGAGCTATTTCCTGGAACACCTTCGCTGCACCCCCAATCCAATAAGGAGATACAACACACGGCATCCGTCACTACCACCAAGCTGCAGAATATTAACTGCATTCCCATCGACTACGCCTTTCGGCCTCGCCTTAGGGGCCGGCTAACCCTGCGCCGATTAGCGTTGCGCAGGAACCCTTGGACTTTCGGCGAGCGGGTCTCTCACCCGCTTTATCGTTACTCATGTCAGCATTCGCACTTCTGATATCTCCAGGAGCCCTCACGGGTCCCCCTTCGCAGACTTACAGAACGCTCCGCTACCGCGCATCATAAGATGCACCCGCAGTTTCGGTGTATGGCTTGAGCCCCGGTACATTTTCGGCGCGGAACCCCTTATTTAGACCAGTGAGCTGTTACGCTTTCTTTAAATGATGGCTGCTTCTAAGCCAACATCCTGGTTGTTTTGGGAGTTCTACATCCTTTCCCACTTAGCCATAACTTAGGGACCTTAACTGGCGGTCAGGGTTGTTTCCCTCTCCACAATG
>NZ_JAAZTM010000003.1:0-104552 GCF_012395805.1 Labrenzia sp. 5N
CCGGAAAAGCCGCCGGAGGAACCCGACGATCCGGAGCTGGAGGATTTCGGAGCTGGCAGAGACGACTGGAAGGAGCCAGCCATGGAACTTGCCGTCCGGCCGAGGCTGTCGGACACGTGCCGGGCATCGAAGTGATTGCCGGAGTACCAGCCCGGATGGTAGCTGGCGGCCGCAGCCGCCCCGGCAGCGGTTGTCAGCCAGGCCTCGAAGGCCTTTGCCCAGGGCTTTTCGACGCCAAGCGCAACGGCGTAGGGCAAAAGCTCCTCGAAATGATCCGTGCTCATATCCGGAAGCTTTTCCATATTGAGCCGCTCCTTTTCCGCCACGCTCAGATACATCCGAAGACCCTCGATTTCATCGAGAGCCTGGCGGCCGATTGCCGTCGGTGCGCCGATCAGGAAAAAGAACAGGATGTTGAGGGCAACCAGCGCCACCGCGATGAACGGCAGAACAGGCAAGGAATCCACACCGCCATTCACATGGAAGGCACCGAAAGCTGCCCCTGATATTGCGAGACCAAAGACTATGAAGATCAGCGCCATACGCAGTTTCATGCTGGCGAAGCGGAAGATGGCCCTCCCCAGATTGACTGAAATGACGGTCGCAAAAACGGAAAAGACCAGAAAGACGATGACGAACCCTTCCTGACCCGGCTGCAGTCCACCGAAAGCCAGCAGCGCGACAATGGTAACCAGGCTTAGTATGAACCCGGGAATGAGATAGCCCCTGTTCGCCCTGAAAAAGACGTTTCGGCTCTCCCGCTCGATAGCCGCCCGGAATTTTTTCCCCAGCGCCTGGATAGAGGTGCCGTTGTCCTTGTTGAGGGTCAACGGACTCCCCCGTCCGCTTAGCCAGTCCTCAAGCGCAGCTTCGCCCCTGGGCAGCCCGAAGCCCGGGATCTGACCTTCCCGTCCTTTCCGGTTCAGAACCAGAGTTGTATCGCCATCCGTCTCTTCAAGTCGCAAGCGTTTCTTGACCGCGAGGTTGAGGCAGGCTGCAGACAGGGCCACCCAGCCACCATCCCCGAATCCTCGGTTGACAATGTATTTGGCAAGAGCCGGCGAGATGCCGGAAGGCGGTGAAAACCTCGGGAAAACAACACCTTCAGAAGGATCCCGGCCAACCATCCACCAGGCTGCGAAATAATAAAGCAGCACCAGCAGCACCCCGGCTCCTCCGATCAGCTCCGATCTGTAGTCCTCGACGAAATACTCCAGCTGTTCGGCTTCCGTAGGCGCTGCAATTGCGCCTTTCGGAAGGCTGACGTTGATCGACAAGCCTTCGTAGGCCCCCAGAACCTCGGTTGTCCGGAAGATAATCTCAGAACCACCCTGGGCGCTCTGTGCCTCAAAGGCATTTCCGGTTTCGCCATAGCCGCCCGTATAGGCCGTCCATGCGCTGGCTTTCACCCCTTCCGGCAAAACGACCCGCGCGATGGCCTCATCAACGGGGAAGATCCATTCGTTGCCGGTCGCGTTCCAATAGACCTCGTCATGGTCTTCAAAGAAACGGATTTGCCGATTGGTTTCATAGGTGAAGGTGTAGGTGTAGTTGCCCGGTGACAGGAAGGTGTTCTCGTCCCCCACATAGATCCGCGCACCCTGGCTGTTCTCGTTGGTGTGGTAGGAGGCCGGAGCGCCGTCCTGCAGCACCGAGAGCAACTTGAAGCCGGCCTTGTAGATGCGCCCGTTTGCACCTTCCACCGCAAGCGGGATATCGCGGAAAATGCCCCGCTTGATCTGATCGCCTTCCGCACTGACGGTAATCGTTTCGGTAACCGTCAGCGTGCCATTGCTCGCAACGTCAATATCGGAAACGAACTTCAAGATGCGTTCGTCTGCTTGCGCGCAAAGTCCGGCAGTCAGCAGGACGAAGACGGCCAGGATGCCGGCGGAGATCCGGTTCAGCATTGCGCGCACCTCAGAACTGAACCTTGGGAACCGCGCGGTCAGCCTCGTCTTCGATTTCGAAGTACTCGGCCTTTTCGAACTTGAACTGGTTGGCAATCAGATTGGATGGGAAGCTCTCGACCGCAACATTCAGGTTCCGGACCGCGCCATTGTAATAACGGCGCGCCATCTGGATGGCGTTTTCGATCTCGTCCAGCGAATTGTGAAGGTCGGAAAAGTTCTGACTTGCCTTCAGGTCTGGATAGGCTTCCGCAACTGCAAACAGGCGACCGAGAGCATGACTGAGTTCTCCTTCTGCCTTTGCACGGCCTGCAACGTCGTCCTTCGGCACTGCCGAAACTTGCGCGCGCATGCTGGTCACGGCCTCGAGCGCTTCCTTTTCGTGCGAGGCGTAGCCTTTCACGGTCTCGACAAGGTTGGGAATGAGATTTGCCCGCCGCTTGAGCTGGACATCGATGCCGCTCCAGCCCTCCTCGACCATCTGCCGTTTCTTGACAAGTCCGTTGTAAAGAACGATCGCAAAAACAGATAGCGCAACCAGCGCTGCAAGAAAGAACCAGGACAAGACAATCACCTCCAGAAAATGTGTTCTGGAAGCTAACCGGGAGGTGCTGACTTGTCATCTTCTTCAAGCGACCGACGCCTGAATTGAGTCATTCTGTAATCTTCGACACAGGATTGCAGATAAGCTTGGGCAAGCTTGCCTGAAACGCCTGAACGAAAGGTCGGCCACCAATGTGCGTCTTGCAACTTTGCAGAATGATCCCGGTACTTGCGGTGCTGCTGTTGGTGCTGGCAACGCAAGAGGCCCATGCCTCGCTTGCTGACCAATATCGCTGTTCGAATGGCGATCTGGTCTTTCACGTCATCTTCAACCCGCAGGAACCGGGGCCCGCGACGCTTTCCGGACCTGTTGGCGGAAAGGCACATACGCAAGTCCTGCTTGACCCGGTTCCGGGCGCTTCGGGAGAAAGTTTCGAGCGGGGAAACACCCGGTTTTCCGGCAATCGACAGGCAAGCCACCTGGACATCGGCGACATGCGCTTCGCCTGTGAACTGGAGCCCGAGCCGGGCTCGGAACCCGAGTGAGCCTTCACAGGTTGCTGGTAGCGGTAAAATGAACAACCTGGATATTGCCTGACGAAAACGGGGCCAACCTGGCCCCGCATTCGATTGATCAAAAAGATCCGCCTCAAGCCGGAATGCGTTATTCCGCAGCCTGGTTGTGATAGCCGACACCGCCGGCTTCCGTTTCAAGGAAGGCAGCGCCGCAGGCCTTGGCCAGTTCGCGGACACGCAGGATATAGCTCTGGCGCTCGGTCACGGAGATGACGCCGCGCGCGTCGAGCAGGTTGAAGGCATGGCTGGCTTTGATGCACTGGTCATAGGCTGGCAGCACCACCTGATGGACATTGGCACCGGCAGCTTCACGAGCTTTCGCACCGGCTTCCAGCAGTGAACGGCATTCGGCTTCGGCATCCTTGAAATGGCGGAACAGCATTTCGGTGTCCGCGTGCTCGAAATTGTGCCGCGAGTATTCCTGCTCGGCCTGCAGGAAAACATCGCCATAGGTGACCTTGGCATCGCCTTCCATGCCGTTGTAGTTGAGGTCATAGACGTTATCGACGCCCTGAATATACATCGCCAGGCGCTCAAGGCCGTAGGTCAGCTCGCCGGAGACGGGCGAGCATTCAAAGCCTGCCACCTGCTGGAAATAGGTGAACTGGGAGACTTCCATGCCATCGCACCAGCATTCCCAGCCGAGGCCCCAGGCCCCCAGGGTCGGGCTTTCCCAGTCGTCTTCCACAAAGCGGATATCGTGCAGCTTCGGGTCAAGGCCGATCGCGTAGAGCGAATTCAGATAGAGCTCCTGAAGGTTTGCCGGTGACGGCTTCAGGATCACCTGGAACTGGTAGTAGTGCTGCAGACGGTTCGGGTTCTCACCATAACGGCCGTCGGTCGGGCGGCGCGACGGCTGCACATAGGCAGCCCGCCACGGACGCGGGCCGAGTGAACGCAGCGTGGTCGCCGGGTGGAACGTACCGGCGCCGACTTCCATGTCGTAAGGCTGAAGCACAACACAGCCCTGGTCGGCCCAGTAGCGCTGCAGGGTCAGGATCAGGCCTTGAAAGGAGTTTTCCGGCCGCATGTGCGCCGGCAGGGTTTCAGTCGACATGAAGATGTTCCGCGAATATGGCTGTGCCCGGCGTGCACGTATCGCCGGTTTGGGCGACAGGTGCCACGATGTCGGGGCAAGGTCAAGGCGAAGCGGGCGTGGCGGTTTCAGATTGACGGAGCGCCGGCACCAAGGTATCCCTCGCACCGGCTTCAGAATGCCTGCCGCTCGCGGACGACAGTCACGGTGAAATTCTGGTCTTCAAGACTTTCTGTTCCCCACGCATTTCGCGCTGGTGGCAATGCGAGCCCCTCCTTCCCGATCGAAATGCCCATTGATGGAGAACGGAATGTCTTCCGACATATCCCGGCCCAACGCCTATACGCATGGGCCAATCCTTCCGACCCTGGCCAGAACCGCCTTGCCCATCATCCTGGTGATGAGCATGAACGGGTTGCTGACCGTGGTCGATGCCATATTCCTCGGCCTTTTCGTCGGGCCGGATGCCCTCAGCGCCGTCACGCTGATGTTTCCTGCCTATATGCTGCTTGCGGCGTTGGCGACACTTGTTGCCAGCGGCATGTCCAGCGTGCTCGCCCGCAAACTCGGAGCCGGCCTTCGTGCCGAAGCCGAAGCGGTTTTTGCCGGTGCCCACGGCCTGGCACTTGCCATCGCTGGCATCGTGATCGCCCTCTTCCTGGGTGTAGGTGACGGCCTCACCCGGGCCGCCGCTGACGGTTCAGTGGAGATTGCCGGTATGAGCCATACCTACATGGCCATCACGGTTGCCTTCACACCACTGATGTTCGTGCTGTCGGTAAATGCTGACGCGCTGCGCAACGAAGGCCTCGCGGTTGTAATGGCAGGCTTCAGCCTGCTTGTTTCGCTGGCCAACATCGCCTTCGATTATCTGCTGATCGCGGTCTACGATTACGGTGTTGCCGGTAGTGCGGCCGGAACCGTGCTGGCACAGGCGATGGCGCTTGCAATCATGCTGGGTCTAAGACTGAGCGGGAAAACGGAATTGTCACCGTCCGCGCTCCTGCGATATCCGCTGACATCTTTCTGGCGCGATATCCTGATGCTTGGTGCACCTCAGAGCCTCAGCTTCATCGGCATCGCGCTGGGCTCCGCCGCAACCATCGCCGCACTGCAGACGGCCGGTGCCAGCGGTTACGAGGCAACGGTCGCCGCTTTCGGGATCGTTACCCGGGTCATGACCTTCTGCTATCTGCCTCTCCTGGGACTTGCCCAGGCGCTACAGTCCATGATCGGAAACAATATCGGGGCAGGTCTGTGGCATCGCTCGGACAGCACCTTGCGGGCTGGCCTGGTTGTGGCCCTTGTCTACTGCGGCCTTGCGGAACTCGTGCTCACGCTGTTCTCACACCAGGTCGGTTTCGCATTTGTCGACGATCCAGGCGTGGCGGCGGAAGTCGGCCGGATCCTTCCGGTGATAATGGCGCTCTACTTTGTCGCGGGGCCGCTGTTCATGGTTGCGACCTACTTTCAGGCGCTCGGAGATGCGGCTCGGGCAGCTCTGCTGAGCCTCGCCAAACCCTATGCTTTCTTTCTGCCGCTGGTGTTCCTGATGCCGGTCTATTTCGGAGAGGGCGGCATCTGGCTGTCCAGTCCGCTGGCGGAACTGATGCTGCTGGTGGTGACGCTGGTCCTGCTCGGTATTACCGCGCGCACCGGGACAGCGCGCTGGGGACTTTTCCGGGCGGTACCGGCAAATTGAAACCGCTGAAACAAAGCACCTGACGGCGGGCGGGCAAACTGCCCGCCGTTGCGTCAGGCTTGCGGACGGTACTTGCCGCTGACCGGGTCAAGCACAAGCTTGGCACCGCGGCCATTGGGATCGGCTTTTGCAGCTGCCCTGGAAATCTGGTTTTCAACCTCGGCCATCTTGCGCTTCACGCGCTGCACGATCCAGTAACCTCCCACGGCCAATGCGGCGACGCCTATCAATTCGGTCATGTTTTTTCCCCTTGCTCACCCGATTTTCACACAGGCATTGTGCCTTTTTAAAGGCCGTAGCGCATCCACATTGCCCGTTCCTCGACAGAGGAGATCAACTCCTCGCCGACCCCGTCCAGCAGTCGGCCCTTTGCAAGGCCGACACCAAGCCCGGCCTTGCGGCCAAAAAGGCCACGCGGTGCAGAAATCAATTTTGGCTCGGCCTTGTCACCGTACCGGTCCTTGATCACTTCGCGCAGGTCGCCGATCGCGTCGACCAACCCAAGCTGAACACCGGTGCGCCCGGTCCAGAACTTGCCCGTGAAAAGATCCGGATCATCTGCGAGCACGTCACCGCGACGCGATTTCACCATGTCGATGAAGGTCTCGTGGATCTCGAGCTGCAGGCTCTTGATGTATTCGATGTCTTCCGGCACTTCCGGCTGGAAGGGATCGAGGGTCACCTTCTTTTCACCTGCGGTATAAACGCGCCGATCAACGCCGATTTTCTTGATCATCTCCGTGAAGCCGAACCCGGCTGCAACCACACCGATCGAGCCGACGATGGACGACGGATCGACAAAGATCTCGTCCCCTGCGAGCGCAATCATGTAACCGCCGCTGGCAGCCACATCCTCAACGAAAACCAGAACGTCCTTCTCGTTTTCCTTGGCCAGGTCCCGGATCCGCTTGAAGATGAGCCTCGATTGAACGGGCGAGCCACCCGGCGAATTGACCATCAGGGCCACCGCCGGTGCTTTCTTCATCGAGAAGGCTTTTTCCAGGGGGATGGACGCGGTCGCCAGGGACAATCCGGACTTCAGCGGCCCACCGCCACCGATTGCCCCATGCAGGCGCACGACCGGAATGACAGGCTTATCGTTTCGAAAGGGTTTGGGAAGAAACCGGCGAAGGGATGAAATCACGCGCAATAGGCCCTGAAAGAGTTCACAAACTCCATCCGATATATGTACGCAAAGCCCGCTTGCAAAGACTCCAGGCCGTCAAAACCTTGTCGCACGGTTTAACGCGCCCAAGCGCTGTTCAACCACCGAAAGCGCTGATCTTCTTTTTGCGCTTGCGTTTCGGCTTTTCGTCTTCTTCTTTCATGCGCTCCAGAACGTCTTCCGGTTTGGGCTTGGGCGACGCTTCGAACGGCCAGGTGAGCCTGACACCGGCCTGGTTGTTCTTGCGCCAGACAATTTCTGCACTGATTGGCAGATCGAGACCGGGAATGGAGACCTCGATGTCATCGGGAAGTCGATCCAGCTTGTCGCCTTCCAGCCGGCATCCGGACCTGCTGGCATCAACGATCCGACATCTCATTGTTGCCGAATTGGTCTTGCCGCAAACGATTGCCGTGATCCAGACTTGCCGCCGGATCTCGCGGCGTTTTTCGCCTGACGCCTCTCGTTTGGTCCTAAAAGAAATTTGCGCTTGCTGATCGCCAAAGGCAATCACGGTCCCGCGGACCAGTTTGTCGAACCCGGCAAGGCGCAAGCCCACCTCCTCCTTCAGGAGGTCAACCCTGTCGGACGCAATCCAACAGCCGTTCTCTGTCAGATCATAGGCCGTTGCTTCGAAACACGACATGTCCGCCAAGTCGACGACGAGCGCCGAAATGCATTTGTCTGCATCCATCGTCATGACCGGTTGTTAAAATCACCCAGAGCGTTACACACTCAATGTTACAACCTGTAGTCTGAAATCCAAGTTAACGCAAGGTCACTTTTGATCTGAAAAAGAAGAAACGTTTGGATGATTGCAGGAAACCATGCAGTCCGAAGGCTATTGCGCTGCTTTTTCTGCCAGCTTCTGCTTGATCGCCAGAAAGTCACGCCAGGACAATCGCTTCTCAAGTGGACTGCGTAAAAGATACGCTGGATGGTAAGTGGCGATAGCCGAGATTTCCCTGCCCTTGCAGGGATAGGTCATCCAGCGCCCGCGCATCTTGCGGATGCCGTCCTGTACCCCGAGCAGGGTCTTGGCGGATGCCGCACCGAGAAAGACGAGCACGTCCGGATTGACCAGTTCGATCTGGCGCAGAATGAACGGCTTGCAGATCTCGGTTTCCTGCGGTGTCGGTGTCCGGTTGCCAGGTGGCCGCCAGGGAACCACGTTGGCGATATAGGCCGACGAGCGATCCAGACCGATCGCACCCAGCATTCTGTCCAGCAATTGGCCGGACCGGCCAACAAAAGGCAAGCCTTGAAGATCCTCGTCGCGGCCCGGCGCCTCGCCGACAAACATCAGCTTCGCCTGTGGATTGCCGTCGGCAAACACAAGCTTCTTGGCGGTCAGCTTGAGGTTGCAGCCGTCGAAACCGCCCAGGCAATTGCGCAGTTCCTCGAGAGTCGGGGCAGATGCCGCCAGATCCCGGGCTGCGGCGATTATCTCCCTGTCGGGCAAGACCGGCGCTTGCCCCGCAACTGCGGGCGGCACGGAAATCGTCTGGGGAGCAACGGGAGCTGCCGGAACCGGAGAGCCTGTCTGCCCCTGGAAATTGCCTGCCGGGGCCTGTTGCCGGGGCTGCTGAGCATGCGTGGGGGCTGTTGCCTGCTGACCGGCCAGCGCACGCTGCGCTGCCTGCGCACGCGTCAGCGCTACCCAATCGACGGGTTCGTCCTGAAGAAAACAATCGACACCCGCACCGGCATAAAAATCCAGCAGGGCTTCAAGGTGTCTCGGGTCGTTCGGGATCTGTTGCAAGAGGCTGCCTCCGGCGCGGAGTTTAACCGCCCCGATCATTTCTACAAGCATGCAGCGCCAGACCACTATCAATCCGGCCGGTTTTCCAAAGCCTGTGCACATTTTCGAAACTGCCGGGAATACCCATTAGTTACGTTTACGTAAACGTTAACTAAGCACTTGACGCCCTGCGCCTGCTTTGGTCTATCTGATGCCCAACTGAAGGAATAGCGGCGAAATTTCGCAATTGCCGATGAAAAATGTCGTGTTTTGCGCTGCAAAATGGGGCAAATAGGCGGTAAGGGCTAATAGGCGCTGCTTCCGAACGGACGCAGGTAAGTTGCTCTAACAATTGGGCATCAGCCGTTATCCATACGCTGGTTCACTTGATTTGAGCACCTGGCGGCGCAGAAGTTGCCCTTTGGGCGGAGGGAGAAAAAGATGAGCGAACAAGAAGCGCTTGGCGAACGCGAAAGCATGGATGTGGATGTTGTGATCGTAGGCGCAGGGCCCGCCGGTCTTGCAGCTGCGATCCGGCTGAAACAGATCGCCAACGACAAGGGCGAAGAGCTGAGCGTTGTCGTACTGGAAAAGGGATCCGAGGTCGGCGCGCATATTCTCTCCGGCGCCGTGATTGATCCGATCGCTCTCGACAAGCTGCTTCCGGAATGGCGCGAAGAAGACACGCCGATCAAGACGGCAGTAACCGACGACCACTTCCTCGTGCTGGGGCCGGCAGGTTCCATGCGTTTGCCGAACATGTTCATGCCGAAACTCATGAACAACCACGGCAATTACATCGTCTCGCTTGGCAATGTCTGCCGCTGGCTGGCCGAAAAGGCTGAAGCGCTCGGCGTTGAAATCTACCCGGGCTTTGCAGCTGCCGAGATCCTCTATGACGATAATGGCAACGTGGTTGGTGTTGCGACGGGCGACATGGGCATTGGCCGGGATGGCAAACCCAATGCCATGTTTACACGCGGCATGGAGCTGCGCGGCAAATACACCCTGATCGGTGAAGGCGCACGTGGCTCTCTGGCCAAGCAGCTGATCGAGAAATTCGACCTCGACAAGGACAGCGACGTGCCGAAATTCGGCATCGGCATCAAGGAGCTGTGGCAGATCGACCCGGAGAAGCACCGGCTTGGCCTGGTGCAGCATTCCTTCGGCTGGCCGCTTGACGGCAAGACCGGTGGCGGCTCGTTCCTCTATCACCTGGAAGACAACCAGGTCGCTGTCGGCTTCGTGGTTCACCTCAACTACGAAAACCCCTGGCTGTCGCCCTTTGACGAGTTCCAGCGTTTCAAGACGCACCCGGCGATCCGTGACACCTTCGAAGGCGGCAAGCGTATTTCCTATGGTGCCCGTGCCATTACCGAAGGCGGTTTCCAGTCCGTGCCGAAACTCTCATTCCCCGGCGGTCTGCTGATGGGTTGTTCCGCAGGCTTCGTCAACGTGCCGCGGATCAAGGGCTCCCACAATGCCATGCTGTCCGGCATGCTGGCGGCAGAAGAAGTCATGGCCGCAATCGGCCGCGGCGAAGCACACAACGAGCTGGCCAATTACGACACAGCCTGGCGCGAAAGCCCGATCGGCAAGGATCTCTGGCGTGTGCGCAACGCAAAGCCGCTGTGGTCCAAATTCGGCACCGCTATCGGTGTTGCCCTCGGCGGTCTCGACATGTGGACCAACGAGCTGTTCGGCTTCTCCTTCTTCGGCACAATGAAACACGGCAAGAAGGACGCCGACACCCTGAAGCCGGCCAAGGACTGCAAGAAGATCGACTATCCGAAGCCGGATGGTGTCGTTTCCTTCGACAAGCTGTCTTCGGTGTTCCTCTCCAACACCAACCATGAAGAAGATCAGCCGATCCATCTGAAGGTGAAGGACGAGGCACTGCAGAAGCGCTCGGAACACGATGTCTTTGCCGGTCCGTCCAACCGCTATTGCCCGGCTGGCGTATACGAATGGATCGAGGAAGGCGAAGATGCGCCGCGGTTCCAGATCAATGCGCAGAACTGCGTCCACTGCAAGACCTGCGATATCAAGGACCCGAACGGCAACATCAACTGGACCGTTCCGGAAGGCTCCGGTGGACCGAACTATCCGAACATGTAAGGTTCGCTGCCAAACTGGAAAACATTGAAAGCCACGGGGAAACCCGTGGTTTTTTTGTGCCTTGAAAAACGAACAGCACCGGAAAGGAAGCCTTCCCGGTGCTGCAGTCTTGCGGCCGATGGGTCGTAATCAGGCTGGCGTATGTGGGGGTCCAGCCTGTTGCGGTTGTCAAACACACGGACAAGGCCGAGTGGACATGCCACTCCGCTTGCTGCCGCGTGGTTGCCCGCGCCACAAGTTCGTACCCGTATTAACAACGGGCAATTCTTATGAGGTCGTTGGTCCCGATGGAGCCAGCGTGCACATTTATCCCAGAGATGATCTGGATTTTTTTCGGGTTTCGATTTGTTTAATTCTGTTAACCAAAACCGTGATGGCGCCGGAATAAACTCCCCCTACGGCAAGGTCAAATAAATAATGAGACGAATAAAAACTTGTTATGACTCCAAAAGACAAAATTATACCAACTGGTCAAAAAATGTCTGGAATACGCCTTAACTGAAAACACGGAGCCTGGAAAATAAGAGTTGTTCGAAAATACCGATCAATACATCGCGATATTTGACAGTATAACTATTGCCGGGTTTTTCCGTTTATAAACAATGTGATAAGGAACTTATCGACCTTCAGAGGGTATATAAATTTTTTCTATATAACAATAAATTAAGAAAATGAATTAGCCAATTCTTTGAAATCTAAGCGTTTATTTCAACCACTCAACCATCAACTCCATCTGAGGTTGTTCGTCAAATCCATCGCTATTTCACCAAAAACAAACTAACTAGCTGAAATTACTGATAAATCTATTTATCCACATACCAAATAGCGACCAGCTGGTTGTGATTGCAGTCTCGCGTTGGTTAATTTACTTTTACTTTCACGGGGCAAATTTGTAGCAAATCACCAAGATCTTGGTGACTTTCTACAAGTTCTTCGCGGAGTTCCCGCGGTTTTCCCGAAAGCTTAACGAGATCGAGCCGCGCAAGCGGTTGGATACCTTGTGGACAGGAAGACAGCAGGGTCATAACCAGCCGGCGGCGGTTCTGGTTCGGATCAGGCGGTTCATCCTCCAAATTCATTCAGCACTGTTTCAACAGTTCTGAAACCCATCGACCACAAGGTTCGGCACCGGGAAGGCCACTTCCCGGTGCAATTTTTTTCACATCACAATGAACTGCGACGTAACCCGTCAGTCGTCAGGCTGCATCTCTGCGTGTGTTCTGACGACGGCGACGCGGAGGACGACGGTTTTCGGACGCGTTGTCGTTGGCGCCGGAGGACGACTGCTTGCGGAACGGCTTCTTGCCGCCCGGCTTGCTGTTGCCATTCCGGTTTCCGCCGCGCTTTGCGCGCCCGGCAGCCGCGGACATCGGCGGAATTTCACCACCGGCAACCGTGATATCGATACCGATCAGCTTCTCGATCTGGCGGAAGAGACCGATTTCCTCCGGAGCACACAGGGCAATCGCCTCACCTTCCGCACCGGCGCGGGCCGTACGGCCAATTCGGTGAACGTAGGCTTCCGCAACTTCCGGCAGCTCGAAGTTATAAACGTGGCTGACACCCGGGATATCAATGCCGCGAGCGGCAACATCGGTTGCCACGAGCACGTTGATGGTGCCTTCCCGCAGATCCTTGATCGCGCGGTCACGCTGGTTCTGGCTCTTGTTACCATGGATCGAGCCAGCGGAAATTCCGGAATGCGCCAGCTTGCGCATCAGCCGTTCCGCACCGTGCTTTGTGCGGCAGAACACCAGCGACAGCCCGTCCGGCTTGTCACGAAGCTGATCAACCAGGAAGTCGCCCTTGTCGTTCTTGTCCATGAAATGAACTGACTGGGTAACCTTGTCAGCGGTCTTGCCGGCCGGAGCAACTTCGACCCTCTCCGGGTTGCGCAGATAGGACTGTGCCAGCTCGTTGATCTGCTTCGGCATGGTTGCGGAGAACAGCAAGGTCTGGCGCTTGTCGGCCACCAGGCCCGCGATCCGGCGCAGGGCATGAATGAAGCCCAGATCGAGCATCTGGTCGGCTTCGTCGAGCACCAGGTAGGAAGCGGTGCGCAGGTCGATCGCTTCACGATCTACCAGGTCCAGCAGCCGGCCCGGTGTTGCCACCAGAATGTCGGTGCCCTTTGAGAGCCGCTTGATCTGGCCATTGATGGACACACCACCGACAACGGAGGAAACCCGCAGCGGCGTATGCTTCAGGAAGGAAATCAGGTTCTTTGCGATCTGGTTCACCAGTTCGCGGGTCGGAGCCAGAATCAGCGCCCGTGTGCCCTTGGGAACCGCTCTTTTCTTCTCCAGGAGAAGCCGGTCGATCAACGGCAGGCCGAAAGCAGCCGTCTTGCCCGTACCCGTCTGTGCCAGACCCATGAGGTCCCGGCCTTCCAGGATCAACGGGATGGCTTTTTGCTGGATCGGTGTCGGAGCGTCATAGCCGTTTTCGGTAACGGCAGTCACAAGGCCATTGGAGAGTCCCAGGCTTTGAAAGTCGGTCAATATAAAATCCTTGGTTCAAGCGAAACAAACGCTTGTTAAGCCGCACGTCATTGACGGTGCGACTTGAAGTTGGAATGCGGCACAGCCGGCAGCCATCGCTACCCGGTCTCTCTGCCGCCAGACCCTCGCGTGAAATGGGAACTGGTTGAACCCCTCATTGGGTTCTTGAAGTGGCAACCCTCTTGCGACTGCCCGCCAAGAAACTTCTCTTGTCCGGGGCGCACTCTCTGCTCACGCGGCAGCGGTTGCAGTGCGGTATATCGTCGGGAACGGCCCTAATGTCAAGCAGAGAAGCCGCAAAAGCGCTTACAGCTCAAAAAGTTCGGCCTGCCTCAAGGTTGCAGCCGCAGCAACCGGCCATCGTCGCTGTCTGTCAGAACATAGACGTAGCCATCGGGGCCCTGCCGGACATCGCGTATCCGCTCGCCCAGATCCGTCAGCAGCTTTTCCTCGCCGACAACCGCTCCGCCGTCGAGGTCAACACGGGCAAGGTGCTGTCCGGCCAGCGCACCAACCAGCATGTCGCCCTTCCAGTCGGGATATCGGTCGCTGGTTACAAAGGCCATGCCGGACGGCGCGATGGAGGGATCCCAATAGTGAACCGGCTGTTCCATGCCTTCCTTCGACGTGCCTTGACCGATGGTTGCCCCGGAGTAATGGCGTCCGTAGGAAATCACCGGCCAGCCATAGTTCTTTCCGGCTTCGGGAATATTGATTTCGTCGCCGCCACGTGCCCCGTGTTCAACTGTCCACAAAACGCCGGTTTCAGGATGGATCGCAGCCGACTGCGGATTGCGATGACCATAGGACCAGATTTCCGGCTTGTAGCCTTCCTGCCCGATAAAGGGATTGTCCGGAGCAGGTTGACCGTCCCTCGCCAGACGCAACACCGATCCGGCGTGGTCCGAGGTATCCTGAGCACGCTCGCCGTCTCCCCGCTCACCGACGGTCATGAACAAGGTGCCATCGGGCGCAAAAACGAGGCGTGATCCGAAGTGGCGGCCTCCGTAGGCCTTGTTGTTGCCGGAAAAGATCGTCTCGCCATCTTCCAGCGCGAAGCCTCCCTCAAAGGCACCGGTAAGCTTCGCCCGGAACAGGGATGTACCGGCGCCCTCTGCCGATCCTTGGGAATAGGACAGAAAGACCGTCCGGTCGGTGGCAAAGTCCGGGCTGAGCGCCACGTCCAGCAGACCACCCTGTCCTTGTGCAAAGACTTCCGGAACACCGGTAACTTCGCTCTGCCTGCCGGATGCATCAATGTGCTTCACGGTCCCGTCGCGTTCCGTCACCAGGTAGCCCTCCTCCGGAAGGAAAGCGACGCTCCATGGGTAGGACAATCCCGTGGCAACGGTTTCCAGCTGAACCGCGGACTGGGCCATAGCGGCAGGGACAATCGGCAGGACGAGCGCTGCGGCCATTGCGGCCACGCCTGGAAGAAGATGCGAATTCAGGGTCATTGGGGCTCCACGGACGATCCATACTCCCTGATAGGTAGGAGACCGAACGGTCTGGAAAACCCGGCACGGTGCTAAAAATCGGAGCCCGGTTTCGTCGGCTCGTCCTGCAGCGCCTCGAGTCGTGCGGCGATTGTTCGCTTCTCGAAGGCCACGTTCCAGTCGATCAGCGTTCGCCAGACCGCTTCCGCCTGGGCGCCTTCCAGCCCCAATTCTTCCGCCCGGTCTTTCAGAGCAGCCACCATTGTTTCAATCCTCTGATGATCAAAGGCCTCATCAGGGTGCTGTTTCAGGTCCGCCATCCGCCGGACATAGCCCTGGCGACGGGCAAAGAGCTGCAGGAGTTCTTCGTCAAGCGCATCAATTGCGGTGCGGATATCCGTTTTGCTGACGCAGTCGGCTGGCTGTTTCACAAGGGTCATGGCAGGCCGTTTGAAAAATGGAAAAGCGGACCGGTTGTACCGGTCCGCCTTGTTCAACAGAAGGCGCGATTTGAAGCAGGACTAGCCGGCGGACCGGGTCTGTGCCTCGACGCTGGCAAGCGCCGACATGTTCACCACGCCGCGCGAGGTGACAGACGGTGTCAGGATATGCGCGGGCTTGGCCGTGCCCAGAAGGATCGGTCCGACATGAAGCGCCTGGGTCGAAACCTTCAGAAGGTTATGAGCAATGTTGGCCGCATCCAGGTTCGGGAACAGAAGCAGGTTGGCCTCGCCCTTCAACTTGCTGCCCGGCATCACCCGCTCACGCAGCTCCACGCTGAGCGCGCTGTCGCCGTGCATTTCGCCATCGACTTCCAGTTCCGGATAGCGCTTCCAGATCATCTCCAGCGCTTCGCGCATCTTGCGCGAGGACGCCGTGTCGCGAGAACCGAAGTTGGAAAGCGACAGCAGGGCGATCTTCGGCTCGATACCGAAGCGCCGGATTTCCTCAGCCGCGAGGTTGGCCATTTCGGAGATCTCTTCGGCGGTCGGGTCTTCCGTCACGAAGGTATCCGACAGGAATATGGCCCCTTGCGAGTTGATCAGCAGCGACATGGCCGAAAGGTCCCTGGCCGTCTCGCAAACGCCGATCACCTGCTTGATGTCCCGCAGATGGCGGATAAACCGGCCTTCCAGACCGCAAATGACCGCATCGGCATCGCCGCGGCGCACCGCAAGGGCGGAAATTACCGTGGTGTTGGTGCGCACGACCGTCCGCGCTGCATTGGGCGGCATGCCCTTGCGGCCGACACACTCGAAATATTCGTCGACATACTCACGGTAGCGCGGATCGTCCTGCGGGTTGACGAACTCGAAATCGACATCGGGACGAATGCGCAGGCCAAAGCGTTCGCAGCGTTGCTGCAGAACGTCCGGACGGCCAACCAGGATCGGCTTGGCGATATTGTCTTCGATCAGCACCTGAGCGGCACGAAGAACACGTTCGTCCTCGCCCTCGGCATAAATGATCCGCTGCGGGTCCTTGCTGGCGTTCTGGATGATCGGCTTCATGATGAGGCCGGACCGGAAGACAAAACGGTTCAGCCGGTCCAGATAGGCCGTGAAATCCTCGATCGGGCGCGTGGCGACACCTGTTGCCATGGCCGCCTTGGCAACAGCCGGTGCAATGCGCAGGATCAGGCGCTGATCGAACGGCGAAGGGATCAGGTAGTTCGGCCCGAAGGTTTCGGTCTTGCCGCCGTAGGCACGGGCGGCAACGTCGGACGGTTCCTCGCGCGCAAGGCCAGCAATTGCCTCGACGGCGGCCCGCTTCATTTCCTCGTTGATGGTGGTCGCCCCGACGTCGAGCGCACCCCGGAAGATGTAGGGGAAGCACAGGACGTTGTTGACCTGGTTCGGGTAGTCGGACCGTCCGGTACACATGACCACGTCGTCACGGACAGCCTTGGCGTCCTCCGGCATGATTTCCGGATTGGGGTTGGCGAGCGCCAGGATCAGCGGGCCCTTGCCCATCTTTTCCACCATGCCCGGCTTCAGCACGCCGGCAGCGGACAGCCCCAGGAAGACATCGGCGCCGTCGATTACCTGATCGAGCGACCTCAAATCCGTCTTCTGGGCAAAGACCGCCTTCCATTCGTCCATCAGCGCCTCGCGGCCTTCATAGACGACGCCTTCAATGTCGGTAACCCAGATGTTCTCCCGCTTCGCCCCCAGCGAGACGAGCATGTTGAGGCAGGCAAGCGCAGCCGCGCCCGCACCGGACGCCACAATCTTGGCTTCCTCGATCTTCTTGCCGGCAAGGTCCAGACCGTTGCGAACCGCGGCACCGACGATGATCGCCGTGCCATGCTGATCGTCGTGAAAGACCGGGATCTTCATACGTTCCCGGAGCTTCGATTCAATCATGAAGCATTCGGGCGCCTTGATGTCTTCCAGGTTGATACCGCCAAAGGTCGGCTCCAGAACCGAAACCGCATCGACGAATTTTTCAACGTCGGTCTGGGCCACCTCGATATCGAAGACGTCGATGCCGGCGAACTTCTTGAAGAGAACCGCCTTGCCTTCCATCACCGGCTTGGATGCCAGCGGACCGATGTTGCCGAGGCCGAGCACTGCCGTGCCGTTTGAGATGACGGCGACCAGATTGCCGCGCGAGGTGTAATTGGCTGCCAGTGCCGGATTGTCGGCAATCGCAAGGCACGGCGCGGCCACGCCGGGTGAATAGGCCAGCGCCAGGTCGCGCTGGTTGCCCAGCGGCTTGATTGCCTGGATCTCCAGTTTTCCCGGGCGCGGATGCTCGTGATAGAACAGGGCCGCTTCGGTCAGATCACTTCCGGTCTTGCTGCTGTCGCTCATGACGGTCCCTGTCTCCTGCCTCTTCCCTAAGGTCATATTGTTGTTCTGCAAAGCTCTGCGGCCTGTCCGCAAGGATGATCTGCAATTTCGTGAATACTCTGTGTGATTTAACCGGCGCGCTGCCTGATGAGAACCCGTAATAGCAAAAACAGCACGACCCCGTTCAGGATATGCCACAGGAAATGCGTGCCAATGGCAAGTTGATCGCAAACCGGGCCGTCCAGCGTCCGGAATGTCAGTGAAACGGCAAAGACGACACCTGTCAGCAACACCTCACGCCCGAACCGCACATTCTTGCGAAGAAACAGTGCCCCCACCACGAAGATCGCCAACAGCGCAGGCACATAGCCTGCAGATGAGCCGACCAGTGGGGCAACCGCGCGCCCGGCAAAGGGCGTGACTGCGAAAAACACGATAACGATGCCTAGCGCCGCCCACCAGGACAGACCCAGAAACCGGTTCAGCGCCGCAAAGAGATAGACATGGATAAACAGCGCGATCGGGATGACATCGGCAAGGCTCGCCCAACGTGTCGCGAAGGTGTGAAACAGGAACGACCCCAGGCCGGTCACGAAGACGATGCCGATCAGGACAAGGGCAAAGAGATCGTCCGGTGTCTTGCGGCGCCAGAGCATGTATCCGGCAATGGCCGCAATCAGGAAAGCCGCATTGGTGAGCGCATTGAGCGGCTCGGACCAGAACTCCGGCCCGATCCGCTCACAATAATTGTCCAGCTTGTCGGTCAGCGCCATCGGCTCCAACACCCGCCCCTGCTTCTTCCCTCGAAGGACTTACAACTTGGACGTGACAGTTTCGGTAATCAAGCGGCCAAGCCTTGAAATACCTTCTTCGATTTTCTGATAGTCGTTGCAGGAGAAGCTGAGCCGGAGGGTGTTCGCCCCGGTGCCATCCGGATGGAACGCACGGCCGGGAACGAAGGCGACACGCGCCGTTTCGATGGAGGTTTCCAGCAGAGTTGCCGCGTCCATACCTTCGGGCAGGGTCATCCAAATGAACATGCCCCCTTCCGGGCGGGTCCAGCTGACGCCAGCCGGCATGTGTCGCTCAAGCGCGGCCAGCATTGCATCGCGTCGGGACTTGTAGACCGCATTCGTCTTTGCCGTATGCGCTTCAAAGACATTTTCGGCAACCCGGGCCATGGCTTCCTGGTTGAGCACCGGCGAGTTCAGGTCACTCGCCTGCTTGATCAGAACCAGCCTGGAGATGACTTCAGCCGACGCACAGATCCAGCCGAGGCGCAATCCCGGTGAGAGCGACTTGGAAAAGCTGCCGCAGTAAAGTGTGCGGGCGTTGTTGATGCCTCCCGAGGCTTCGCAATCAAGCGCCAGCATCGGTGGCAACGGTTCGCCGTCATAGCGCAGCGCCTCGTAGGGCGAATCCTCAATGACTGCACAGGAGAGTTCCCCGGCCAGTGCCAGCAGGCGTTGTCGCTCGGCCAGATCCACCGTCAGGCCCGTGGGGTTGGCGAAATCGGGAGAAAGGTAAGCGAACTTGATCCGTCCCCCCTTTTCGCGCGCGGTTGCCGCATAATCTTCCGCAGGGCGGTTGGCTCCAGGGTCAAGCCGGTCGTAACCGGGCTCATAGGCATTGAAAGCCTGCAATGCGCCCAGGTAGGTCGGCCACTGCACCAATGCGGTATCGCCTTCCGTCAGGAACAGTTTGCCGATGTAATCGAGCCCCTGCTGAGACCCGGAGGTGACAAGAATATTTTCTGGTCCGCACTCGACGCCAAGGCGGCGCATGTGGCTGACGATCCAGTTGCGCAGACGGGCGCTGCCTTCGCTCATGCCGTATTGCAGTGCGCGGCCCGCGTCCGGACCTGCCAGAATTTCCTGATAGGCTGCCTTGAACGCTTCGGCGGGGAACAGAGCCTGGTCGGGAATGCCGCCGGCGAAGTTGATCACATCCGGCTGGTCCAGCAGTTTCAGGAGTTCACGGATTTCCGAGGCGCGCATGCGGCTGGCGCGTCGGGCGTATAGGCTTTCCCAGGTTGTCATTGTTGGCTCGTTGCATTTTTGGATTGGTTATTTAAGTCAATAATACTGACCTAACTTTTTTGCAAGTGTCTCAATCTTGTTATTTTTTGTAATTTTATTTCAATATCAAAATGCCGCGACAGTTTGCTTGCTGCCTCTGGAAGCCATTGCGGCTATTGCCTATGTCTGGAGAGCAAAGGAGTTCGCCATGTCCCGTCTCGATGAAACCCGTCCGTTCATTCCGCTCAACATTGCTGTGCTGACGGTATCGGATACGCGCAAGCTGGAAGAAGACCGCTCCGGCAACACGCTGGTGGACCGGATCGAAAAGGCAGGACATACGCTTGCGGACAGGCAGATCGTCACCGACGACGTTCCGGCCATTCAGGCGGTCGTCAAAAGCTGGATCAATGACAAGGGCGTGGATGTGATCGTCTCGACCGGCGGCACCGGCTTTACCGGCCGTGACGTGACACCGGAGGCTATGGAGCCTCTGTTCGAAAAACGCATGGACGGCTTTTCAGAGGTCTTTCACCGGATCTCCTACGACAAGATCGGCACCTCCACGATCCAGTCCCGTGCGACCGGCGGCGTCGCCGGGGCGACTTATATTTTCGTGCTGCCCGGTTCCCCAGGCGCCTGCAAGGACGCCTGGGACGGTATCCTGAAATGGCAGCTGGACTATCGTCACATGCCCTGCAATTTCGTGGAGATCATGCCCAGGCTGGACGAGCACCTGAAGCGCGGCAAGCTGCGGGAGGCGTGAGCGCCACCACACCGAAGAAGAGCGTCTCCGCCCAGAACCGTGCAGTGCCTTGTTCAGCCGTGCAACTTGACGGCAACACTTGCTGGAATGCGCAGGGTACCGACGCAAAAGCGTGCGAAGGCCTGGCGGAACCTGGAAAACATCCCTTCCCGCTCGGGTTCACCCGAAGAGACGGCGGCAGCCCGCAGGAACACCATCCGCCCGCGTCCGATACGCTTGGCGATATCGAGATCTTCCAGCTCCGGCAGCGGCCGATGGCCGCCGAGCTTCTGATAAAACTGTCTGGAGATCAGCAGGCCCTGGTTACCGTAAGGCATGCCAAGCAGTTGAGACCGCAAGGCTGCAAAAGACTCGCTTACCCGCGCACTGAGCCCGAAAGCCTCATAGCGAAGGCGGAAGCTTGCGGCGGTCCGTGGACCGTTGGAGGCACGGGCTGCCCGCTCGATGAAGGCCTGGGCCTCATGATGCCAGCCGCTTTCCAGAAGCGTTTCCGGCCGCAGGAACAATAGCCAGTCGCCCCGGCTCGCCATGGAGGCGCCATAGGCAAGGCGTTCGCTGCGGGAAGCATTGCCCCGGCTGATCCAAACACACCCGGCCGCGTCGGCAACCTTCTCGGTATTGTCCGACGAACCACCATCGACCACGATAACTTCGCGGATAACGCCCTCTGCAGCTGCCGGCACCAGGGCCGAAAGCGCGTGAACGAGCTCGGTTTCGGAATTTCTTGTCGCAATGATGACGCTGATCATGATCTCAAGTTTTACATGATTTTTTTCAAAGTGCGAGTGTCGGTGACGAAGCGGGAGCTGTTTTTTGTTGGGGCTCTTAACAAACTCCAATAATCGGTCACCAACCTTCGCGATATATATCGCCAGGTAATGTCTACTTTGGTTGCATGAAAAGAAAAGACCGGGCGAAAGCTGTAGCAGTACCTCTTTCACATTTGTCATAGGGCCGTGAAAAGTTGCTCCAGTGTGAAACCGATCGGTATCCATTTGACGGTTTTCAGGAAAATAGCCCCTCTCTGGCAAATGGAAGTGCCGGATTTCATGTTATCTTAAGAGTGCATACCAAAGCTGAAAGCTCTTACTTCGACCAGAACCCAAGCGATCGCGCCATGACGACACCCGATCAACAGCCAACTTCAGGCGCAGGATACCTGACGCAGACGCTCAGTCGGATTTTCACGGGGCTCGCCGGGTTTGTTCTGTCCATGGCTTTGCTGGCCGGGACAGCATCGGCCCGAGACCTCGTGGTGCTGGCAACCCCGGAAGAGCCATACAAGTTTCTTGAAGATGGGGTGTACAAGGGTATCGACGTCGAAGTTCTCGATGAAGTCATGCGCCGTCTCGGCCTTTCCTATTCGCTGGAACTGGTCGAATCCGGAACCCGCATCCAACAGGAAGCGCGCGCCGGACGGGCGGACATGCTGCTATTGTTTTCCAAGAAGCCGGACCGGATGGAGTACCTGAACTATCCGGACGAAAGCTACATCGACATCAGCTGGAGCTTCTTCATCCGCGCCGAAGATGCCGGGACAATCCGTTTCGAAGGTTACGACGACCTGAAGGGGCTGCAGATCGGTATCACGCAGGATTTCGCCTATACGCCGGAGTTCCTCAACGCCGGCCTCGACTTTCAGACGGTCGCCAGCAACAATCTCCAGATCGGCATGCTGCTGGCAAAGCGTGTGGATGCCGTTCCCATGAACACCATCAGCACGCTCTACGAGGAAAAGAAGGCCGGGAGGCTGGACCAGTTGGCGACGTTACCGCTGCCGCTGATAACGAAGCCCTACTACAACGTCTTTGCCAAAGCTTCGACCTACCCGGACATCGAAAGCCTTCCCGGACGCTACGACGAAACCATTCGCGAGATGCAGTCCGACGGGACGCTGGATGCGATCCTGATCAAATACCTTGGTCGCCGGCCAGGTCACGATGATCGTGGCGGTTCCTGAATTCCGGCCTGGTCTGCAGTCCACCATCTTTTGAAGGTCAAATCCCACAAGGTGTAAACAGCATCTTGCGTCGCGTTGGCGTCGTGATAATGTTCTTGTTATGTTCCATTTCGTAACCTGGACGTTCTCGCGTGCCCTTCAGTCCCCCCGATGAAATTTCACTACCAGCCGACGCAGCCGGCCTTGTACCCGATGTCCGCTCCGTTGCCGAGCACAGGCGGCGGGGACGCGCGGCTGCGCTCAATGCCTCCGGCCGCTTCGAGAAATTAACTCGTGAATGTTTCGACGATGGCTGGGAAACGCTTGAAGACCTGCCGCCGCTGAAAACCCAGGTGCAGGAAGAGCGTGCGCGCACAATCATCACCCGAAACGAGTCGCCGGATATTTCCTTCGACCGCTCGATCAATCCGTACCGGGGCTGCGAACATGGATGCATCTACTGTTTCGCCAGACCGAGCCACGCGTTCATGGGGCTGTCTCCAGGCCTGGATTTCGAAACCAGGCTGTTTGCCAAACCCAATGCCGCACAGTTGCTTGAACGTGAACTTTCCCGCCCCGGTTATCAGCCGCGCGTGATCGCCATCGGCACCAATACTGATCCCTACCAGCCGATGGAACGCGGCTACAAGCTTATGCGTGAGATCCTGGAAGTGCTGGACAATTGCTCCCACCCGGTTGCGATCGTAACCAAGTCAGCCCTGGTCACGCGAGATATCGACATTCTGTCGAGGCTGGCAGAACGAAATCTGGTGAAGGTTGCCTTGTCGGTCACGACGCTCGACAAGAAGCTCTGCCGGGCCATGGAGCCGCGTGCGTCTGCACCCCACAAAAGGCTTGAGGCCGTCCGGGCTCTCTCCGACGCGGGCATTCCCACGTCCGTAATGATGGCGCCTGTGATCCCAGCCCTGACAGACAGCGAAATTGAAAACGTTCTGGAAGCGGCAGCCGAGCATTGCGCGACGGAGGTCGCCTACATCCTTTTACGGCTTCCCCTGGAAGTGTCGGAACTCTTTCGGGACTGGCTGCTGCGAGAGCGTCCGGACCGTTACCGCCATGTGATGAACCTGATCCGCGCCATGCGCGGCGGCAAGGACTATGACGCCAAATGGGGCGAGCGCATGCGCGGGAGAGGTCCGTATGCCGACCAGATTGCCAAACGGTTCTCGCTGGGAGCGAAACGCCTTGGCCTCAATCTGCGTCGCCGAAAGCTCAACACCGAGGCCTTCGTCCAGCCGCAAAAAGGCGGTGTGCAATTGGACCTGTTTTGACGCAAGATCTTGAGAAACTTGCTGCCGGACGGCAGGGTGCAGTTCATGACGTTCAGCCCTTCCCTCTTTGACCTTGCCTTTCCCGATAGCCCGGACCTTGTGATCGAGCGTAAGCACGCGAAATCCTTTGACGGTCGGCTCTGCGGCGTAGACGAAGCCGGTCGCGGCCCCTGGGCCGGGCCCGTGGTCACGGCCGCGGTTATCCTGGATTACGACCGGGTACCGCTTGGCCTCAATGATTCCAAGAAACTGACCGAAGCCCGGCGCGAAGAGCTTTTCGAGCAGATTGTTGCTACAGCCCATGTCTCGCTCGCCAGCGCTTCACCGGCAACGATCGATGCTGTCAATATTCGCACCGCAACCCTTTCGGCCATGATGCGAGCCGTCAATCACCTGCCTCTGGTTCCCGACTACGTTCTTGTCGACGGCCGCGATGTGCCGCATGGGCTGCGTCAGGCCGGGCAGGCATTGATCAAGGGAGATGGCCGCTGCCTGTGCGTTGCGGCTGCCTCTATCGTTGCGAAGGTGACAAGGGACCGGATGATGGTTCACCTCGACGCCAGTTTTCCGGACTACGGGTTTGCCCAGCACAAGGGGTATGGCGTGCCGCAGCATCAGGCAGCCCTGGAACGCCATGGGCCGACAGTTCATCATCGCCTCAGCTTCAAGCCGGTCAGGCTGGCTGCAGGTACTTGAGGTTCCAGACATAACGGGGTCGGTTTAGACGGCAGGAAATACGTTGCAAGTCAGCGACACTCCTCTCCTTTCGGGCACGTCAACACCAACCGGCAATAGAGACCGCTGCCGATTAGTGCCAAGTAGCGTGCGAATTGCCTGCCGCAACAAAAAAGCGGCCCCGAAAGGCCGCTTCTTCAATTCGTCAGCAGAGTGGACCGAACTTAGTTCAGCCGCTCCTTCACCTGCTCAATGCTCTTGGCGAGGATGTCGTCGGCGACTTTATCCTTCACCTTCGCTGCAAGGATTTCCTCGGCAGCGGCAACGGCAATGTCAGCGGCCTTGGCACGGACTTCAGCGACTGCCTGGCTTTCAGCCTGTGCAATCTTGTCTTCCGCAGCCTTGGTACGGCGAGCAATCATTTCTTCCAGAGCCTGGCTGGTTTCGAGCGTCAGGCGCTCGGCTTCCGAGTTGGCTTCTGCGATGATGGCTTCCGCTTCGCTTTCGGCTTCATGACGCTTGCGCTGATACTCGGACAAGAGAGCCTGGGCTTCTTCACGCATCTTGCGTGCGTCTTCCAGTTCCTTGCGGATGGTTTCTGCGCGTTCGTCCAGTGAACCGTTGATCTTGGCCGGAACCTTGACGTAGAAAATCACGACGAAGAACAGGATAAGACCGATCAGGGCCCAAAATGTAGCATCCATGACGGTCTCCTCAGTTCATCGCCGACTTGAGCGCCTTGGTCAGGTCGGTCTTGGTCGGAGCTTTGCCCATCAGCTGCTCAACGAGCGCTGAAGCGGTTTCTCCGGCAATATCCCCGATCTGAGAAAGGGCATCGGTCTTGGTTGCAGCGATCTGTGCTTCAGCCGCTTTCAGCTTCCCGTTCAGCTCGGCTTCCGCCTTTTCGCGGCGAGCTTCGTGATCTGCCTTGAGCTTGGTCCGCGTCTCGTGGGCAATGCCATGAGCCTTGTTGCGGGCCTCGGCCAGCGCCTGCTCGTAAGCTGCGATCGCAGCGTCGGTTTCTTCCTGCAGCCGGTTGGCTTCGGAAATGTCACCGGCGATACGGTCCCTGCGGTCTTCCAGAATGCCTGCGATCCGCGGAACGGCCACATTCTTCATGATCCAGTAGAACACGCCGAACGTGATCGCGAGCCACAAGAGCTGGGAGGCGAATGTGGTGCTGTCAAAAGGCGGGAAACCCGCGCCATGCTCTGCGGCCGGCACTTCTATGGCTTCGTGCATGCCTTCTGTGGTCGAGTGAGTTTGGCCTGCCATTTCCAGTCTCCTAAATCCGGCTGGGCGGCGCTAGAGAGCGCCGCCACCGGAGTCGCATCGATAGTCGCTAAGGTTTAGCGATTAAGCGAACAGGAGGATCAGAGCCACCAGCAGGGAGAAGATGCCCAGAGCTTCCGTCACGGCGAAGCCGAAGATCAGACGGCCGAACTGGCCATCAGCAGCGGACGGGTTGCGCAGAGCGCCTGCGAGGTAGTTACCGAAAATGTTGCCAAGGCCGATGCCTGCGCCGCCCATGCCCAGGCATGCGATACCGGCACCGATGTATTTTGCTGCTTCTGCTTCCATGACACGTGCTCCTAAATGGTGTTTGCAGATTGCTCACTCGCGGCGCAATGGCCGTGTGATTGGGTTACCCTCAGTGTGAAGGATGAATGGCGTCGTTCAGGTACATGCAGGTCAGAACGGTGAAGACGTATGCCTGCAGGAACGCGACCAGGAATTCCAGAGCCGTCAGGGCAACCGTCATTCCGAGAGGGAGAATGGATCCGAAGATACCGACCGCACCCATCGCGCTAAGGCTGACGATGAATCCGGAGAACACTTTCAGCGTGATGTGACCGGCGAGCATGTTCGCGAAAAGACGAACGGACAGGCTGATCGGGCGCGAAAGGAACGAGATCACCTCGATCAGCGTCACGAGCGGGATCAGTGCACCGGGCACGCCGCTGGGGACGAAGAGCTTGAGGAACTTCATGCCGTTTTTCATGAAGCCGTAAATGATCACGGTAAGGATCACCAGCATCGCCAGGGCGAAGGTCACGATGATGTGGCTGGTGATGGTAAAGAAGTACGGGAACATCCCGAACAGATTGGCAACCAGAACGAACATGAAGAGCGAGAACACGAGAGGGAAGAAGCGCATCCCTTCCGTTCCTGCTGAACTTCGCAATGTTCCGGCAACAAACTCATACGCCATTTCCGAAATCGACTGCAGGCGGGTCGGAACGAGTCCGCGGCCACTGGTCGAGAAAATCAGGAATGCAGACGTCGCCGCCACGGTCAAAACCATGAACAACGAAGAGTTGGTAAAAGAGAAATCCATGCCCCCGACTTCAATCGGGAATAGCGTCTGGATATGGAACTGATGGATCGGATCGTTCGCCACCGGCCAGCCTTCTTCGTTCGTTCATATCAATGCGCCAGAAGGCGCGACAAATTCTATTTCGATCTGTCGTTCTGAACGTCTTTTTCGCGCTGGACCTTGGCATCCGGCTGCTCGACTACACCGGCCGCGCGCAGAACGTTCAAGACCCCGGCTACGAAACCCAGCAACAGAAAGACAATCAGCCCGAAAGGCGACGTCCCAAGCCACTGGTCGGCAACCCAACCAATCCCGGCCCCCACCAGCACGCCGGCGATAAACTCCGAAGAGAGTTTCATTGCCTGCGCGTATCCGGATGAGCTGCTTTGCGACTTCCGAGCGGTCTTTTCTTCAACCACCCTTATGTCATCAAGCTTCCGGTTCAATTGAGCCCGCCGTTCCGACAGACCTGCTTCCGGGGAACCAACCGCCCGATCCTTGTTATCGCCGTTTTGCGAAGACATGTTCTTAAGTCCTCAGCTCGCGCCGACATGCTTGATCCGACAACTGGGGAGCCCCCTAAGCCGCGCGCACCATAGTCGGCACCTCATGCCGTGTCAAGAAGCCTGCACTAAACTCTATCCACTTGAAAAATATAGATCTTTTCTGTTTTAACAGAATCAGCCAGACCTAAGTTGCATAAGGTTTTCGCGGCAGTGCCGCACCAGACGCAATCTTAGCCAGTTTCGCGGAATCGCTCTGCCGTCTCCAGATCGACCGAAACAAGCTGGGAAACCCCGCGCTCGGCCATCGTCACGCCGAAGAGACGGTTCATGCGCGCCATGGTGATCGGATTGTGCGTGATCACCACAAATCTGGTTTCCGTGCTCTTGGCCATCTCGTCCAGGAGATCGCAGTAACGCTCCACGTTCGCGTCATCCAGCGGTGCATCGACCTCGTCGAGCACGCAGATCGGCGCAGGGTTGGTCAGGAAGACCGCGAAAATCAGGGACATGGCCGTGAGTGCCTGCTCACCACCCGACAGCAGCGTCATGGTCTGTGGCTTCTTGCCGGGAGGGCGCGCAATGATTTCCAGCCCCGCATCCAGCGGATCATCGGAATCGACCAGCTGGAGTTCGGCCGTGCCCCCGCCGAAAAGATGAGTGAACAAGCGCTGGAAATGACCGTTGACGATCTCGAAGGAGGCGAGCAGACGTTCGCGCGCCTCGCGGTTGAGATTCGAAATCCCTGTTCGCAGACGGCGAATCGCCTCGATCAGGTCGTCGCGCTCCGAGGTCAGCGTGGTCTTCTGATCGTCGATTTCGCGCAGCTCCTCCTCCGCGCGCAGGTTAACGCCGCCAAGCCGTTCGCGCTCCGCCTTCAGCCGTTCCAGCTTGCGCTCCATGGAATCGGGATCCGGCAGCGGTGCGCCTTCCTTCAGACCAGCGATTTCCGGCAATGCCGTTACCGCAACCTCCAGGTCCTCGTCGATCCGCCGTTCCAGGTTCTGCTTGCGGTCGCGGGCGGCTTCCAGCCGTTCCTCGGCGCGAATCTTCTCTTCTCGTGCGCCCGCCATCGCTTCCATCGCGGCCTTGGCTGCACGGTCGACGTCGGCAAGATCCAGTTCCGCCTGCTGAAGCTGATCGTCCCGCGCCTTCTTTTCCTCTTCTGCCTTGGCAATGGCGGAAAACACGTCGCGGCGCTTGATTTCGATGTCTTCTGGCGCCTCGATCAGCTCGGCCCGCTCTTCTTCCGCTTCTTCACGCCGTTCCTGCAAAATGGAAATCTGCTGGGCGGCATTGGCAGCACGGGTCTTCCAGCCGTCATATTCCCGGGCGATGGCTTCAAGCCGCCGGTCACGCATCTGCTGTTCGCGGGCAAGCCCCTCTGCAACGGCCCTAGCCTCGGCCAGGGCGCCGCGTGCGGCCGCGACCTGCCCCTGCAGTTCTTCAATACGATCGCGATAGCTGGTTCCGTCTGGCGCTTCTTCCAGGCGTTCTTCGGCCTCTGCCAGTTGTTCACGTGCCAGCTCGGCCTCTTCACCAAGACGCTGTGCCCGGTCCTGCGCAGCTTCCAGCTTGGCGGCGAACTGGGAAACGGCCCTTTCCGCCGCAGCCAGGGCTTCGCGCGCCGCGGCCGCCTGACGCTGGCCGTCACGAACCTTGCCCCTGGCCATCTGTTCAAGTTCGACGGCCTGCCGAACCCTCGTTGCGGCACCTTCCAGTGCCTGCTGACGATCCTCAAGCTCGCGCCGGGCCTGCTCGATTTCATCTCCGAGTTCAGCAAGGCGGTTCTTCTGCGCCAGGCGCTGTGCCGCCGGTGTCGGCGCATTGGCCGCGATTACGAATCCATCCCAGCGCCACAGGTCGCCTTCCACGGAAACCAGACATTGCCCCGGTTTCAGGGTCGTGCGCAGGCCTGGCCCGTCGGTCTGGTCGACAAGGCCGATCTGGCGCAGGCGGCGGCTCAGCTCGACAGGGGCTTCAACCACCTCGGCCAGACTGCGGGTTCCTGCCGGCAAGGCTGGATCGCCATCATGAGAGAGGACACCACCCCAGCGAACAGCAGCAGCTTCTTCAAGTGAGGCATCAAGGTCTTCACCAAGTGCCGCCCCCAGAGCCGTTTCAAAGCCCTGCTCCACCTGGATCTGCTCGACAACCGGCGTGTGATCCTGTTCGGAGTGAACATTCAGCACCTGCTCCAGCGTCCTTGCCTCTGTCTCGAGGCCCTGCAGCATCTGGCGGGCATCACCAACGGGTCCACGTGCGGACTGTTCCTGTTCGCGCGCTTCACGGGTCGCGGTTTCGGCTTCTTCCGCGGCAGCTTCCGCCTCCAGAAGAGATTCCTCGGCCATCTCCAGCGCTTCCCGGTTCTCGGAAACGCCGTCCTGTTCGGCCATGCGTTCGTTGATTTCCTGAAGAGCCTTCTGAGCGTCCTGAGCCTGAGCTAACAACCGGTCCGAGCGCTGGCGGCTTTCCGCGACTGCCCGCTCCAACTGGCGGCGTTCGGCGGTTGCACGCGCTTCGGCCGCGGTCAGGTCGGACAACTGGTTCTCCAGCGTTCCCACGGTCTCTTCGGCCTCGGCCACCTTTTCACGAGCGCTTTCGGTGCGCTCCTGCACCATCTCGTTTTCTTCCAGTAGCTCTGCGCGTTCTTCCGACAAGCGCTCCAGAACCTCGTCGTTCTCGGACACCATGGACTGTTCGCGCCGGATATCTTCCGCCAGCTGCACCAGGCGGCGCTCCAGATCCTGAAGCTTTTCCTTTACCCGCCGTTCTTCCGCGTCCAGTTCGTTGCGGGCGATCACCAGCCGCTGCAAGGCGGCGCCCGCCCTTGCCGCATCCTCGCGCAGTTCCGGCAGCTTGTGGGCGGCGATAGCCTGGATGCGGGCGCTTTCCACCTGCAGACCGGTGGCTTCGTTCACCTGCTTCTGGGCTTCGGCAAAATGGCTTTCGGCTGTTCCCAGCGCATCGCGCGCCTCGGTCCAGCGAATGTAAAGGATCGAGGCTTCAGCCCCGCGGATTTCAGACGACAGGTTACGATAGCGCGAAGCCTGGCGCGACTGGCGGCGCAGATTGTCGAGCTGGCTGTCGATCTGAACGAGGACATCTTCCAGTCGTTCCAGGTTCTGCTCTGCGGCGCGAAGGCGAATTTCCGCCTCATGCCGGCGCGAATGCAGACCGGAGATACCGGCGGCTTCTTCCAGGATCTGCCTGCGGGAGGTCGGTTTGGCGGCAATCAGCTCGCCAATCTGCCCCTGGCGCACCATGGCAGGTGACCTGGCGCCTGTGGATGCGTCGGCAAAAAGAAGCTGCACGTCACGCGCACGCACATCCTTGGCGTTGATCTTGTAGTTGGAACCCTGCTCGCGTTCGATACGGCGGCTGACTTCAAGCGCATCGGCATCATTGAAAGCGGCAGGCGCCGTACGGTCCTGGTTTTCCAGGTAGAGCGTCACTTCCGCGGTGTTGCGCGCCGGGCGGTTCAGGCTGCCGGAAAAGATGACGTCGTCCATGCCGGACGCACGCATGTTCTTGTAGGAGTTTTCGCCCATCACCCAGCGAAGGGCCTCGACAAGATTGGACTTGCCGCAGCCATTCGGCCCGACCACACCGGTCAGGCCGTTGCCGATGATGAACTCCATCGGTTCGACGAAGGATTTGAAACCGACAATGCGGAGCTTGGAAAATTTCATTGGCGCCCGTGCCTCCTGGACACGGACACCTGAAGATCACGAGCTTGATCGGCGCATACCGAAAAGACCGGCGGACAGACCGCCAGTCTAGAGGTTTGCGTCAATAAGTTTGCCCATCTCTTCAATCGAAAGCGCCCCCGAGTGCTTTTCGCCATTGATGAAGAACGTCGGGGTGGAGTTCACGCCAAACTCGTTTGCACCGCGGTTTTTCACCGCATCGATGGCGTCGAGCAGACCCTGGTTCCCCAAGCATTCCTCAAAGGACTCTTTTGTAAAACCTATCTGCTTGGAAAAGTCGAGCATGGATTGGTACGGATTGTCGGTAAACGCCCAGGTCCGCTGCTGTTCGAACATGATGTCCACAATCTCGAAATATTTGTCCGCAGGAGCGCAGCGGGCGAGCATGAACGCGCCGGCCGCAACCGGATCCAGCGGGAATTCGCGGAAAATGAAGCGAACCTTGCCGGTATCGATGTAGTCGGCCTTCAGGGCCGGATAGGTACGCTCATGGAAATTGGCGCAATGTCCGCAGGTCATGGATGCGTATTCCACAATCGTGACCGGCGCGTTTTCGTCGCCAAGAATCTTGTCGCCCAGCGGGCCGGGTTTGACCAGCTCGTCCTGGTCGACGGCCTGCGCAAGAGCCAAGCTCGAACCGGCAAGGCAGAATGCGGCCGTCGCCAGGGCAGTGGTTTTGAGAAACTGTCTACGGGTCTGGGTCACGAAGATCGTCCTGTCACATTAATCAAGCGCTGCACCGGCCGGTGCGTGGATCGAAGCACATCCTGTCGGATATCCTGGCCGATCGGGTTAATTGATACCGGGCCACCCTATTTGCGTTCAGCTGAATGCAGGATGAACCAGCTTGCCGCTTTCTGTGCCCTCTCGGGCAGGCGGCGTCAACAAAGCTTATCAAATGTGGCAGGAGCGAGGACGGTCAAAGGCTATTAAATACTGGCATCCTCCCTTGACCCGCCGACACCAACACAAGGGAAATCCTGAGTTCTTCGATATCATGCCAAAGTCGGCGGCACGTTTGCCAATGCCGGTTTCACAGAGTTGTTATTGGAAGAAGTAATGTGGACCGTCAGGCCGCATCTTCTGCGCTGCGGGCGATAACCTGGGCGCCAAGCTTCCTGAGCGCCTGCCGCAGGCGGTCGTTCTCCACCCCCTCCAGCCGCGCTTCGAGCTGCTGTTCCTCGGTTTGCGTCAAGTCGCGCAAGGGCTTCTTGCGCACGGGCTGCTTCACCAGAACCGGCTTCTGCAGGATCTTGATGCGGCCGATGGCCCGCCAGCCATAGAAAGTATTGATACGCTCGATCACCTGGGCACTGTCATGAGACAGGATCAAGGCTGTCGCCCCGTCGGTGTGCACCACCAGCGTCGCCGGTTCCGGCGGGTTTTCCGGGTCGCCGCGTTCAGGCTGCCGCGGCCAAATCAGCCTGTCCGGCTGCACGCGCGTGCCGTAACGCTCGCCGACAATATCGGCCCAGGAGGCAATGATATCGACGGACGCAAATCCACGCTTCCGGCAAACAGGCGTCATCGCCTTGCCGACAAGATCGGCCAGCGATTTCACCCCCTTCGAGGCGTGCACGGGATTTGCCTTTGTAGCGCTAATAGCCTACCTCCTCATCCAGATGTAAGGTGCGGCGATTTGCCGGCCGTTTTCCGGATTGGGGTGTTGTGTCTCAATAGAATACGACAAAATGACGACGAATACTTTCCCCAACCTCACCGCACTGCCTTTATCAGCCAAGTTGTCCCCAGGCTATCCAAGGCTTGCTGCTTCATATCAACACCACTTGTTCTGCTGATCTCATGGCGTCTGCTTCCCCTTCCCGACTGCTTCTCGACTGGTACGACCGTCATGCCCGGCGCTTGCCCTGGCGGGTTTCCCCGGAAGACCGCCTACTGGGCGAAGTCCCCGATCCCTACCGGATCTGGCTGTCCGAAGTCATGCTTCAGCAAACGACCGTTGCCGCCGTCAAAGACTATTTCACGAAGTTTACGCGAAGCTGGCCAACCGTAACCGATCTTGCCGCCGCGGCTGAAGAAGACGTCATGAAAGCCTGGGCGGGCCTAGGCTATTACTCGCGGGCGCGCAATTTGAAAAAATGCGCAGAAACCGTTGCCCGTGATCACGACGGCCGCTTTCCGGAAGACGAAGACGCATTGCTGAAGCTGCCGGGCATCGGCCCCTATACGGCTGCCGCCATCGCAACCATCGCGTTTGACCGGCACGCGGCAGTGGTCGACGGCAACGTGGAGCGGGTGCTGACACGACTTTTCCAGATCGAAACACCGCTTCCGGACGCCAAACCAGAAATAAAGGCGAAAATGGCTGGCCTGACACCGGACCAACGGCCCGGTGACTTTGCACAGGCGGTCATGGACCTTGGCGCAACCATCTGTACGCCCAGACGTCCGGCCTGCGCGCTCTGCCCGTGGCGCTCTATCTGCAAGGTGCAATCCTCAAGCCTTGCCGAAACACTGCCGCGCAAAGCACCCAAGAAGGAAAAACCCACCCGTTTTGGAGCTGCATTCGTGGCTGTCGATACGGCGACGGGGGCCGTGCTGTTGCGCCGCCGCCCACCAAGAGGCCTTCTTGGCGGGATGAGCGAAGTGCCGGGGACCGAATGGGCAGAGGATTTCTCCCCAGAAGCAGCTCCAGACTTCGCACCGTTTCCAGCGGATTGGCGGCAGCGCCCGGTGGAAGTGAAACACACCTTCACCCATTTCCATTTGCGGCTCACCGTCTATCGGGCCGACCTTACGGCAGACACCACTCCACTGCTTGACGGTGGCTGGTGGTCGACCCCGGAAGTCATTGAAACCGAAGCACTTCCAACGGTTATGAAGAAGGCTCTTGCCGCTGCGTTCGAAAGCCCCCGGAAATAGTTCTTTCCCGGCTCAAGAAAACAGTTGCAGTTTGTCCGGTTTGGATGTTGAACAGCGCACCCAATCCTTGGATCTGAGCCTCGATGTTCACCTATTCCTATGACGCACTCTTCTCTCAAAAGGACTGCGATGAAATCATCCGCCTGAGCCGGGCCGAAGCTCAGGATACGGGCGGCCTCGTCGGTGGCAAGCAGCAGGGTGACATCCGCCGGGCCAGAATCAGCTGGCTTGATGACGAAGGCGATGCGGGATGGGTTTTGAACCGCGTGATGACCGCCGTTGCAAAGGCCAACCGCGAGGCTTTCGATTTCGACATCACCGAGTTTCGGGAGAAACTGCAGGTCGCCATCTACGACGAAAGTGAAGAAGGCCATTACGACTGGCATTCCGATGTCGGCGAAGGCCCGATCGCGCAATTCCGAAAGGCAACCATCGTCACCCAGCTTTCCCCTTCACAGGACTATGAAGGTGGCGCGCTGGAAATCAGCCTTGGACACAAGGTGATGGCCGCATCGCGTGAACAGGGCTGTGCAACGCTGTTTGCCAGTTTCATGCTGCACAGGGTCGTACCCGTGACCAAGGGCACCCGCTACTCCCTGACCTGCTGGAGCCACGGCCCCCGCTTTCGGTGAGATCTGAGCGGGGACAGGTGTCTACGGCTCCGAAGCTTGCTCTTCGCACCCGGAAAAACGTCAAAGTGCACGTGATCGGTTTCAATTCGCTGTTTCGGGGTGTAACCAGTGGAAGTTACACTTCCGTGCGCAATGGACCCTTGCGCCTGCCGTGAATTACTCTAGAATAATTCTAAACAAAGATCGGTTTGCAATAAGGAGGCTCTGCCGTGAAAGGGAATGAAAAAGTCATTGAGTGCCTGAACGAAGCTCTGTTTCTGGAGCTCGGCGCCATCAACCAGTACTGGCTTCACTACCGCCTCCTGAGCGACTGGGGCTTTGCGCGCCTTGCCAAGAAGGAACGTGAAGAATCCATCGAGGAAATGCAGCACGCCGACAAGCTGGTCGACCGCATCATCTTCCTGGAAGGCCATCCGAACATGCAGAAGGTCGCACCGCTGCGCATCGGCCAGAACATCAAGGAAGTGCTGGAATCAGACCTTGCCGGCGAATATGACGCCCGCACGGCCTATGCCAAGTCCCGCGATGTTTGCCGCGAAGAAGGCGACTATGTTTCCATGCAGCTTTTCGAAGAGCTGCTGTCCGACGAGGAAGGCCATATCGACTTCCTGGAAACCCAGATCGACCTTCTGGAAAAGATCGGTGTCGAGCGCTACGGCATGTTGAATGCCGCACCAGCCGACGAAGCCGAGTAGTCGCAAGCGGCCATTTCATTGGTTATGTTGAAGCCGGTGCAGGTCTGCACCGGCTTTTTCATTGCAATTGGAGGTGCGAAACCATGACGGAAATCCGGATCGGGCTGATCGGAACAGGCTATATGGGCAAGGCCCATGCTGTTGCCCTGAAATCAGTGGCGTCGGTTTTCGACACAGGCCTGCGCCCGATTTGCGAGACGATCTGTGCAACGACGCTGGAAGGCGCCCGTGAAAAGGCCCGTGCTTTCGGGTTCAACCGGGCGACGGACGACTGGCGCACTGTCGTTGCCGACCCGGCGATCGATGCGGTTGTGATTGCCTCGCCCCAGTCGACCCACATGGATATCGCAATCGCCGCCTTTGAAAACGGCAAGGCTGTCTTTTGCGAAAAGCCGCTTGCCAGCCACGCCGAAGATTGCCGCAGGATGATGGCGGCGGCAGAAGCCTCCGGCCTGCCGAACATGACCGGCTTCAATTACATTCGCACTCCTGCAAGCCAATTTGCCCATGACCTTGTCCAGTCAGGCCGGATTGGTCAGATCCACTATATTCGCGCTGAACACACCGAGGATTTTCTGTCAGATCCGCAAACGCCGTCGCACTGGCGTACCAAGGACATAAGCAATGGATGCATGGGCGATCTCGCCCCTCACATCATCAACGCCGCCCTGCGTCTTGCCGGGCCGATCTCCAGCGTTAGTGCGGATATCCAGACCGTCCACTCCGAACGTCCCGGCGCAAACGGGCCGGAGGCGGTCACCAATGACGACCAGGCCCATCTGATGTGCCGCTTTCAAAACGGTGCGATGGGTCATCTCTTCATCAGCCGTGTCGCCACCGGCCGGAAGATGGGTTACGCCTACGAGATATACGGTGACAAAGGTTCGATCCGCTTCGACCAGGAAGACCAGAACGCGCTCTGGCTTTACCTTGCCGAAGGGCCGGAGGCGGAACGCGGCTTCCGCAAGATCCTGACCGGACCGGCACATCCCGATTACCTGCCCTTCTGTCAGGGCCCCGGTCACGGAACCGGTTATCAGGACCAGATCATTATCGAGATGCGGGACTTCCTGAAGGCCATCGAAACCGGAACACCTGTCTGGCCGACCTTCCGGGACGGGCTGGAGGTGCAACTGGTCACGGAAGCTGCCTGGAAATCGTCGAAGACCGGTACGTGGGCAACGGTTTGACCGACGGGGCGGCTGGGGGCGAGCGTTGTTCTCCAGGCTGTTTCCCCGGGCAAGCGCAGCCCAGATCCGGGGCCTACTCGCAAGTCAGCTTGCCAAAGCAGGAGGTTCTGCCAACCTCTTGCCGCGCCAGGTCATTTCTCTGGAAATGACTTGGCCCCGGGTCTCGCTTTGCTCGCCCGGGGCGACAGTCATAAATCGGGAAACTTCCTGCCAGCTCTGCACGCCCTACTGGAACGCCGTCTCGGCAAAGCTGCGGAGCTTGCGGGAATGCAAGCGTTCTGCCGTCATGTCTCGCATCTTCTCCATTGCCCTGATGCCGATCTGGAGATGCTGGGCGACCTGGCGTTTGTAGAAGTCGGTCGCCATGCCCGGCAGTTTCAATTCGCCATGGAGCGGCTTGTCCGAGATGCACAGCAGCGTGCCATAAGGCACCCGGAAGCGGAAGCCGTTGGCCGCGATGGTTGCCGATTCCATATCGAGCGCGATGGCACGGGACTGGGAGAACCGCTTGACCAGTTCCGGCTGGTCCCAGAGTTCCCAGTTTCGGTTGTCGAGCGATACGACGGTTCCCGTGCGCATGACACGTTTCAATTCATACCCATCGATGCCGGTGATTTCGGCAACCGCGTCTTCCAGTGCAACCTGCACTTCGGCGAGCGGCGGGATCGGCACCCAGATCGGCAGGTCCTGGTCGAGCACATTGTCCTCTCGCACATACCCATGGGCCAGCACATAGTCACCGAGTGTCTGGCTGTTCCTGAGGCCTGCGCAGTGACCGAGCATCAGCCAGACATGCGGGCGCAGCACCGCGATATGGTCGGTAATGGTTTTGGCGTTGGACGGCCCGACACCGATGTTGACCATGGTGATGCCGCTGCCGTCAGCCCGCTTCAGGTGATACGCCGGCATCTGGGGCAGTTTTGTCAGCTCTTCGCCATCCGGCTGTGTCTGCCCTGCCTCCAGCACCACGTTGCCGGGGGAAACAAACGCCTCGTAACCACTGTCCGGCTGCAACAGCAACGCCTTGGACATGCGGCAGAACTCGTCGATGTAGAACTGGTAGTTCGTGAAAAGCACGTAGTTCTGGAAATGCTCGGCTTTTGTCGCGGTGTAGTGCTGCAGGCGGTGCAGGGAATAGTCGACGCGCGGCGCCGTGAAGGATGCCAGCGGCATCACACCGTCGGCCGGATCGTAGGTGCCGTTGGCAATGGAATCGTCCATCACCGTCAGGTCGGGAAGATCGAACATGTCAGCGAGGGGACGGTCGAGATTTGCAGCTGCTGCGCCGCCTTCCACATGCGTTCCGTCATAGAAAGCGAAGTGCAGCGGGATCGGCATGTCGCTGTCGCCGACCTGGATCGGCACGTCATGGTTCTTCATCAGCAGCGAAAGCTGCGACACCAGATAGTTACGGAACAGATCCGGGCGGGTAATCGTGGAGGCGTGGGTGCCAGGGCGGGAGACGAACCCATAAGACAGGCGGCTGTCGAGGCGGACGTGGCTGTCGGTCACGATACGGACCTGCGGATAGAACGCGCGCACGCGGCCGTCGATTTCCTTGCCATCCAGAAGGTCCTGAAAATGCTGGCGCAGAAAGGCGGTGTTGGATTCAAAAATTTCGATCAAACGGTCGACCGCCTTGTTGGCGTCGGTAAAGACCTCAAGCGGATGCGATGGCGCATGCCGAACCCTGCGGGCGGCTTGATGAAAAACGTTTTTGGTTGAGTTGGACATAAACCGTCTCCTTATTGTTGTTATGGGCTCACAGTCCCGCTAACGCTTGCCTTGGTCAATAGATCTAGCATCGGATTTTGAATTTTTTTTCGCAGAGAGAAAATTTCTGCACAAGCGCCTCAACGATGCATTTGAGCAGGCTTTCCCAAACCGTGGCAAGCGGCTAAAGTCCGGCTAACTTTTGACCAGGAGTTTCCCATGAAAAAAACCGTTCTGACCCTCGCGGTCGCCGTTTCCTCCCTGATTGGCGCAGGCGTCTCCGCCCTTGCCGACAATCTGCCGGATCTCGGTGGCCGGGACATTGTCATTGCTTCGGAAAACACCTACCCACCGCTGCAGTTCGTCGACCCCAAGTCTGGCGAGGCAATCGGCTGGGAATATGATGCGGTTGCAGAAATCGCCAAGCGGCTGAACCTGAACGTCACCTTTCAGAACACCAGCTGGGATGCGATGATCCCTGCCATCTCCGCCGGCGAATACGACATGGCGATGAACGGCATCACCATTCGCGCAGACAGGGCCGAGCAGGTCGACTTTTCGGAGCCCTACATGCGGTCCGAAATGTTCATGCTGGTGCGCGCCGATGAAGACCGGTTTACCGATGCAAAGGGCTTTGCTTCCAACACGGACTTCCTGGCCGGTGCTCAACCGGGCACCACCCCCTTCTACGTCACTGTTTATGAAGTGCTGGATGGCGATGAAGCCAACCCGCGCATCAAGCTGTTCGAAACCTTTGGTGCCGCTGTCCAGGCGCTCAAGGCCGGCGACGTCGATCTGGTCCTGACAGACAGCACCGGCGGCCAGGGCTATGTCGCGACCAATCCGGACACCTTCAAGCTGATCGGCGATCCGATGGGCTCGGAAGACTTCGGCTTCATTTTCCCGAAAGGCTCCGACCTGATCGAACCGATCAATGCGGCTGTCGCCAGCATGCGCACAGACGGCACGCTGGATGCACTGAACAAGAAGTGGTTCTTCGACTATAAAGTCGCCCAGTAAGGCCATCCTCTGCCCCTGCGCGGCTGGACTTTCCACTCCATGGCCGGTATCCGGGCTTTTGGCCCCGATGCCGGCCATTTTCGTTTGAACTGCCGTTAACAAAGCTGGAGCCGAGACCAACCCATGTTCCGCAACAAGACACCGTCCGGCGCCCCCAAGGAAGACTTTCCCTATTGGCTTGTTGCTGCCGCCGGCATTGCGGTTTTCCTGTTGTTCCAGATCGCCACCGACGACATCTATTCGCAGGTCATGTCGACGGTCTCGCGTGGTATCGGACTGACGGTCTTCGTCACGCTTGTCGCCTTCTTCTGCGCCTCCCTGATCGGGCTCCTGCTGGCGCTTGCCTCCCTGTCCGGATCAATCGTCTTGCGGCAGATGGCCCGGTTCTACGTCGAGATCGTGCGCGGCATGCCGATCATCGTGCTTCTGCTCTATATCGCCTTCGTCGCAACACCGCTGTTCATTGCCGGGGTCAACGCCATTGTGGAACCTCTGGGTCTGGATCCGCTGCGCACGCGGGATTTCCCCCTGCTCTGGCGCGCTGTTCTCGCGCTGACCATCGGCTATTCGGCCTTCATTGCCGAGGTGTTTCGGGCAGGCATCCAGGCGGTCGACAAGGGACAGATCGAGGCCGCCGAAGCACTCGGCATGAACGGTTGGCTTCGCTTCCGCCTGATCATCTTCCCGCAGGCCCTGAAGACCATCCTGCCGCCCCTCGGCAATGATTTCGTCGCCCTGATCAAGGACAGCTCGCTGGTCTCGGTTCTGGGTGTCGCGGATATCACTCAGCTGGGCAAGGTCTACGCTGCCGGCTCCTTCCGGTACTTCGAGACCTACAATGTCGTCGCGCTGATCTACCTGATGATGACGATCACGCTTTCGCTGGCCCTGCGCAAATTTGAACGGGCAAAGCAGATCCAGGAGCGCTAAGGTTTTCGCCTGACCACGCCTTTCTTCCTCCCTCATCCTGAGGAGGGGGGCAGGGGGAACGGCGTCTGCAGCGAGACGGAGACCCGCATGCGTTCCTTTGAAGAAATAGAAGCACTGGCCGCGGAGAAGAAAGGCGGACCGGCAGCACTCAACGCTCTTTTGGCAGAGCATAATGCGCCCAGGACTGCGGAAGAGCTGGAGAAGGTCGGAGACGATCGCTGGCTGGCCATGTTCACCAAGTGCGTGTTCCAGGCCGGTTTCAGCTGGAAGGTGATCGACCAGAAGTGGCCGGGTTTCGAGGAAGCCTTCGAGGGGTTCGACGTTCCCCGCCTCGCCTTTCTCCCTGACGAGGCCTTTGAAGCGCTGCTCGGCGACAAACGCATCGTCCGTAATGGTGCCAAGATCCGATCTGTTCAGGAAAACGCGATTTTCCTCAAGGACCTAGCGACCGAACACGGCAGCGCAGCCGGTTTTTTCGCGCATTATCCCGTCGACGACCAGATCGGCCTGATGGAGCTGCTCAAGAAGCGCGGCAGCCGGCTTGGTGGCAACACAGGGCAAATCGCCTTGCGCTTCATGGGCAAGGAAAGTTTCGTCCTCTCCGGCGATGTGGTTAACGCCCTGATCCGCGAAAATGTCATCGAGAAGGACGCGATGTCGAAAAAAAATCTCACCGCGATTCAAGCCGCCTTTAACGAATGGAAAGCAACTTCCGGTCGTCCCCTGAACGAAATCAGCAGAATTCTGGCCTTTTCGGTCGGGACAAGTCATTAACTTCTCATTCAGCTTTTACGATTGTAAACAAAGCCTTGATTCAAAGGGAATTTTTGTTCCATCAGCTTAACTGCTGATTTACCAAACCCGGTAACCATGACACTCGAAATTGCGTGAGGTATTGCGTCGCAATGAGTGTACTGCGTACCGGGGTGTCCTTCGCGGCACCCCGCCTATCAAATGAACCGGAAGCTGGTGCTTCCTGGCTGAACACGATCCTGAAGGGCGACTGCGTTGCCGCCCTTGAGAAACTGCCGTCCCGGTCTGTTGACCTGGTCTTCGCGGACCCGCCCTACAACCTTCAGTTGGGTGGCGATCTGCACAGGCCGGATCAGTCAAAGGTGGATGCCTGTGACGACCATTGGGACCAGTTCGAAAGTTTCGAAGCCTATGACGCTTTCACCCGGGCCTGGCTTCTGGCCGTCCGGCGGGTGATGAAGGCGGATGGCTCGCTGTATGTGATCGGTTCGTATCACAACATCTTCCGCGTCGGCGCGATCCTGCAGGATCTCGGCTTCTGGATCATGAATGACATCGTCTGGCTGAAGTCCAACCCGATGCCGAACTTCCGCGGCAAACGGTTCACCAATGCCCACGAGACCATGATCTGGGCGGTGAAGTCGAAAGATGCGAAGCCGACCTTCAACTACGATGCGCTGAAGACCTTCAACGAGGATCTTCAGATGCGCTCCGACTGGCACCTGCCGCTGTGTACCGGCACCGAGAGGCTGAAGGGCAAGGACGGGCAGAAGGTGCATCCGACCCAGAAACCGGAAGCTCTGCTCTACCGGGTTCTGACGGCCTCCTCCAAACCGGGTGATGTCGTGCTCGACCCGTTCTTCGGGACCGGCACCACCGGGGCTGTCGCCAAGAAACTTGGCCGCCACTATGTCGGCGTGGAGCGTGAGCAGGACTATATCGACGCGGCCACGGCTCGTATCGAGGCCATCGAGCCTGGCGACGCCGCATCGCTGGAAATGCAGCAGGGCAAGCGGGCGCTGAAGCGCATCCCGTTCGGCACGCTTCTGGAAAGCGGTCTGCTGCAGCCGGGGACGGAACTCAGCTGCCCGAAAGGCAAGCATCTTGCCATCGTGCGCGCCGACGGCTCGCTCAAGTCCGGTGATCATACCGGCTCGATCCACAAGGTCGGTGCTCTGGTACAGGGTCAGGAGGCCTGCAACGGCTGGACCTTCTGGCACATCAACGAGGGCGGCAAGACGTCGCCAATCGACGATCTCCGCAAGGAAATCAGATCCCGCCTGCAGGCATAAGCAGGCACTCCAAAGAGAGACTTCGCGTTCCCCGCGAGATCGACTTAGCCCCGTTTCCCAGAAAAGGAGACGGGGTTTTCTTTATGGAGCACGGAGAGCGGTATCTCCATCAGGCGCTCTTGTATTTCACGTCCGGCGCCCAGACATCCAGCCATCGCAGGATCTCGTCGGCACCGATTGGCGGCGAAAAGTAGAAACCCTGGAATAGACGGCAGCCACAGTTTTTCAGGAACTCCAGTTCCTCGCGGGTTTCAACGCCTTCCGCCAGAACGTCCAACCCCATGTTCTTGGCCATTGCCAGCATGGCGCCGGCAATTCTCTGCATCTTCGGGTTCCTGTCGAGCCCGGAAACGAACGAGCGGTCGATCTTAAGCGTCGCGACCGGTGTTTCGATCAAGGTTGCGATGGAGGAATGTCCGGTGCCGAAGTCATCGAGGGCCAGGGCGAAACCTGCCTGTTCCAGGTTACGGCACTGGGCAATCAGCTCCTGATCCGACTGATCGAAAAGGATCGATTCCAGCAGTTCCAGCTGAATGTCCCCGGGCTTCAAACCCGCGGCGGCAAGTTCGGCATGCAAGATCGCGACAAACTCCACCGACCTGAGGTTCGATGCCGTCACGTTCAACGAGAGCTTGCCTATGTCCCTGCCGGCGGATTTCCAGGCAGCAAAATGGGTGAACGCCTTGCACCGCACCTGCCGGTCGATTTCGGACATGATGTTTGCCCTGGTCGCCGTTTCCAGGAAACGGGCCGGTGGCAACACCCCTTGTTCTGCCGTCTCCCAGCGCGCGACCACCTCCAGGCCGCACACCCGACCCGTGACGATATCGATCTGCGGCTGAAAATAGGGAACGAACTGGCTGCGTTTCAGACCTTCTTCGATCTGTGAGACCAACCTGCTCGTCTCCTCGTGCCGCCGGATCATCTCCTTTGACAGCAATTTGACGGACGACCGGGTGACCTTGGCATCGTAAAGCGCGATATCGGAATTCGCGATCAGCCTGTCGGCGTTCTGCACTTCGCCCGGATGAAACAGGACCACGCCTATACTCGCGCTGACCTGGCAGCTGTGCCCGTTGTAGCGGATCGGCATGGCGATCGCATTCAAGAGGCGCAGCGCCATGGCATAGAGGCTTTCCTTGTCCGGAGGCTCAGCCAGAAACAGGGCAAACTCATCACCGCCAAGCCGTGCAGGAAGATCGTTCGGACCGCATATTGCCGACAACGCCTCGGCCGTCTGCATCAGGATCATGTCGCCCGCGGTATGACCGAAGTTGTCGTTGACCGACTTGAATTCGTCGAGGTCGATGTGAAGGAGCGCAAACACGTGCCCGGTGTCGGGCAGCTGCAACGCCTTTTCCAGACGCCGGTGCAGTGCCCCTCTGTTGGCAATCTCCGTCAGCGGATCCTGTGAGGCCTTCTTTTCCGCTTCGATCTTCGCCGCCTTCAATGCGGTTGCCATCTTCTGGCTGTCCTCCAGAAGCGTGCGCTGCGCTTCGAAGGAGTAGAAGAGATCGATGGAGAAGTCGTTCGGTTTGAAGTCGGTTTCCGTCAACCCGAAACGCTCGACGACCTGTGACAGGTGAAGACCGAAGGACAGGTCCAGAAACACCGTGTCCTCGTCCGCAGCAGCAAGGGCGAAACCGCGAAACTGTATAGGCTCACCATCCTGCGGACATGCGGAAAGGACCAGTTTCGTGCCGAGCCTTTCGCGAACACAAGCCATGGATCTGACGTTACGCGGCCGCTCAACCGTGAAGACGTCGAACAAGTTTGCTCCCGACGCTTCCGGCCCGAGGATCCGTTCAAGGGTCGGGCCCAGTCCACTGATCCGGCCGCAATTGTCCAGAACAACATGCATGGGAAAAAGCATGTCGATGGCCTTGCAGGTCAGATCGAGTTTGGATGCTGTCAAATTCCGGCCTCGGTTCTCATGGGCTTGCGTGCAGTGTCGAGGATCCGGATTTCAAAGATGTCGTGATCCGCCTGTTCCGATTTCACCGCGACCTGGTTGACCTCGATGCTCTCACCGGTCTCCTTGGCGAGACCATGCAGAAGTCCGACGACCATCGGCGCCAGTCCGTCACGATCGGAATAGTAGTGCAGAATGCAGGATCCATCGTCCTTCTGGTCGACCTCGAAGGACGGCGGCTTCAGATGTGGCATCGACAGCAGGATCCGGTCGTGCATGTCATCGAGCCCCTTCAACTGCTCGATGAAGGAATTGCCGGCAAGGCGCATCAGATTGCCGAAATGCGAGGCGCCTGCGTATTCGACCCAGTATTTTCCGAAGATGCTCAGGACGTCCGATGCAGGCAGGCCGGTAAAGCTGCAGATGGCACCGACGAGCTTGTTGGTGATGGCATCATCATAACTCGACATTCTTTCAAATTCGAGTTCCTCCAGGCCCGCGGTTTCGCAAATGCTTTGCCAGGCCTCGGGTCCGTGGTTGTCCAGAATGAAGGTGCGAATGCCTTCGTTCACCATTCCATACATGCAGACTCCTCCAGAGTTAGCATTGTGAGTATACGACTTTGCTTACGTCAGCATTAATCAGTTCCAGAAATATGTCTGTTTTTAACTGCCGTTACTGACAAACAACCACCACTTCCGCGCGAATTTTCCGACTTAATTACCCAACGTTTCTTTTTTTTCCAAATAACCCATTGAGAAAAACAACAATGAATACCTGAAACTCTTGCCGGAAGAAGGCGCATCGTTTGAGGTACCGGAAAGGCAATGCAAACCTTCGTGTCCGGCTCGGCCGCGCCTTCGGTTCGGCCCCTTGCCGGACAGACGGCTTGCAATCGCCATGCAATCCCTCCATCCTCCGCGATCAATCGAGCGTTCATGGGAGGAACGATCCGACGGTTTGAAACCGGCGCAAACGGCCGGAAGACCCGAGGCCGGCGGTCGCATCAATGAAGGACCATGTCGAGACAGTTCTGCGAACCGTGCAATCGGGATCGGCGCCTGCGCTGTCCCGGATTGCAGCCTCGTGGCGCAGATCGATCGACAAGCACGGCCTAGACCCTGCCGCCCACAAGGCGCCCCAGCGCATGGGGGACGACCAGCTTTACCGGCGGCGGGAAGAGACAGGTGCCTTCCTGAAAATCGCCACGCCGAAACTGGACCAGTTATTCGGCCTGGTCGGTCAGTCCGGCTGCACGGTTCTTCTGACCGACGCGGAGGGGGTTGTGCTTGACCAGCGTTGCATGAGCGCCGATGCGGACATCTTTCAGGACTGGGGTCTCAGCCAGGGCACCGACTGGAGCGAAGCCGCCGTCGGAACAAACGGCATCGGCACCTGCCTTGCCGAGGAACGCAATCTGATCGTCCATCGGCAGGAACATTTCCTGGCTCGCAATGTCGGCATGAGCTGCATGGACGCGCCTATCTATGGTCCGGACGGCAGGCTGGCCGGTGCACTCGATGTGTCTTCTGCCCGTTCCGACCAGACGGAAACCTTCAACCGGCTGATCGCAGCAATGGTCTCGCAGACTGCAAGACAGATCGAGATCGAAACCTTCCGCGCCGCTTTTCCTGCCGCCCGTATCATCGTCGCCGACGGGGAAACCACCGATACCGCAATGCTGCTTGCCGTCGACGCCGACGACATCGTTCTCGGGGCAACGCGCGCTGCCAGGAAGGCCTTTGGGCTTGGTGCAAGCGGCCCTCTGAAACCCCTGCCCGCTTCCGATCTGCTTGGCCGCGAGGATGGCCCCAGCGGCTTTGAGAAGGCCGAAAGGGCTGCCGTCATTCGTGCACTGGCGCGGGCCGGCGGCAACGTTTCCGAAGCCGCGCGCGCGCTCGGCATCGGCCGGGCAACCCTTTACCGGCGAATGAAACGGCTGAACATAGACTGATATCCCGGCTGACCTGTCTCAGAACTGAGACACATGCCGGACACAGGCATCTGCCCCCTCCTACCACTGCGCAAGTTCCTCCGGCACAGTCCACCCATTCCCGGTGGAGGACCGGGACCTTCGGCCCGTCGCAGCTTCGGTTGCCTGACCGCCGATCTTGTGGAGGAACCCAGATGAATCAGATGCCCAGTTTTTCCGTCGACACGACGTCTCCGTTCAAGTCCCGCTACGACAACTATATCGGCGGCAAATTCGTTGCGCCTGTGAACGGACGGTATTTCAACAACATCACGCCGATTTCCGGCGCCACCGTTTGCGAAGTCGCCCGTTCCGATGCCGCAGACGTTGACCTGGCGCTTGATGCGGCCCATGCGGCCAAGGAAGCCTGGGGCCGGACCCCGGCAGCAGAGCGTGCCAATATTCTGCTGAAAATCGCCGATGTGATGGAGCAGAATCTCGACATTCTGGCCAAGGCAGAAACCTGGGACAACGGCAAGCCGATCCGCGAAACCACGGCAGCCGATATTCCGCTTTCCGTCGATCACTTCCGCTATTTCGCAGGCGTTCTGCGCGGCCAGGAAGGCTCCATGTCGGAGATCGATGCCGACACCATTGCTTACCACTTCCATGAGCCGCTCGGCGTTGTCGGGCAGATCATTCCCTGGAACTTCTCCATTCTGATGGCTGCCTGGAAACTGGCTCCGGCGCTTGCCGCCGGCAACTGCGTCGTTTTGAAACCGGCCGAGCAGACCCCGGCGGCAATCATGGTGCTGGCGGAGCTCATCGGCGGTCTGTTGCCGGATGGCGTTCTCAACATCGTCAATGGCTTTGGTGCAGAGGTTGGCGCCCCGCTCGCCAAGTCAAATCGCATCGCCAAGATCGCCTTTACCGGGTCGACCGAAACCGGCCGGATGATCATGCAGTACGCAACCGAGAACCTCATTCCGGTGACGCTGGAACTGGGCGGCAAGTCGCCGAACATCTTCTTTTCCGACGTCATGAGCGAAGACGATGCGTTCCTCGACAAGGCCATCGAGGGCTTTGTTCTGTTCGCCTTCAACCAGGGTGAAGTCTGCACCTGTCCGAGCCGGGCCCTGATCCAGGAAGACATCTACGAAGCCTTCATTGAACGGGCGATCGCACGTGTGAAAGCCATCAAGCAGGGTGACCCGCGCGCCATCGAGACCATGGTCGGTGCCCAGGCCAGCCGCGAGCAGCAGGACAAGATCCTGTCCTATCTGACCATCGGGGTCGAGGAAGGTGCACAAGTGCTGTGCGGCGGCGCGGAAGCGAAGTTCGACGGCGACCTTTCCGGCGGCTTCTACGTTCAGCCGACCATCCTGAAAGGCCACAACAAGATGCGGGTCTTCCAGGAGGAAATCTTCGGCCCGGTGGTGTCCGTCACCACGTTCAAGACCGAAGAAGAAGCCCTGGCGATTGCAAACGACACCATGTACGGCCTCGGCGCCGGCGTGTGGTCGCGTGATGCCAACCGCTGCTACCGGTTCGGCCGCGCCATCGAGGCAGGCCGCGTATGGGTGAACAACTATCACGCCTACCCGGCCCATGCGGCCTTTGGTGGCTACAAGCAGTCCGGCATCGGCCGTGAGACCCACAAGATGATGCTGGATCACTATCAGCAGACCAAGAACATGCTGGTCAGCTACAACCCGAACAAACTCGGGTTCTTCTAAAGACTGCCGGCGTTACCCGATCTTGTCCTGGCAGTGATGCGGGGCAGTCTTCGAAAGAAGGCTGCCCCGTTTTCCGTTGAAGCTCCGGGAACGGCAGCCTGTTCATCGTCAAAGTTCTTCTGCAATCTCTTCCAGCAGATCTGCAAGCGCCTCAGGCTCGCTCACCATGGCATCGTGGCCTGTCGCGATCCGAGAGACCGGCCATCCCTTGGCCTGTGCCCGGGCCAGCGCGACTTTTGCCGGCGGATACGGCGGGTCAGTACATTCGATGTAATGGGCTGGAAGACCGTTTCCGACCGGGTGCTTCAGGTCCAGTGCCGTGGTGAAGGTTCGGAACGGGTGCGGTGTCAGGCGCGGTTTCAAAAAGGCAACGTCGTCCGGCTTCGTGATGCCAAAACTTTCCGGCGGGGCTGGCGGCAGTGACAGGCCGCCGCTGCTGGTTTCCGCCAGCTTCCTGCGGTCTTCGGCAAGATCTTGCGGCAGAAGATCGAACCAGGTCTCTCCGCTTTCCAGCATGATCGCGTCGAGATAGATCAGACCGGCAATCCGCTCAGGCACGAGGTCTGCAACCCCGGTGATCGGAATGCCGCCAAAGCTGTGGCCGACTAGAATGACGTCCGCCAGGTCCTCGAACTGTAAATGCCGGACGATATCTTCCACGAAGGTCCGGATCGTGATGTCCGGCGAAAGCAGATGCGAGCGCTCGCCGAGGCCCGTCTGCGTTGGTGCGGTCACCCGATGCCCACGTGCCCGCAGGATGTTTGCCAGACGCGACCAGCACCAGCCGCCATGCCAGACACCATGGACGCAAACGAAAGTCTGCTGTTTCATGAGCCCCTCCCCGCTTCACCGCCTATTCGGCGGCTTCGGCCGCCATCTGGAAATCGCGCCGTACCTTCAGTTTGTGCCCGACTTCGACAATGGCTTCCAGTGCCGGAATCAGATCCTGGCCAAGATCCGTCAGCTCATATTCAACGGAAGGTGGCGATGTCGGGCGGACATGGCGCAACAGCACGCCGCGGCCTTCCAACTCTGAAAGGCGCTGTGACAGTACCTTGCCGGACACAGGGGGAATATCCGCCTTCAGCTCGTTAAAGCGGCGGGGACCTGCCCGCAGGCTCCAGATGACGTTGGGTGCCCAGGCTCCGGAAATCACCTGCATGCACTGGGTCAGACTGCAAGGGGTCGGCGGTTTCGGGCTCAGATTCTTGCGCATTTTCAAGGCCATGGGCACCACACGATCTTCAAGGGTCCAAGGTCACGCGGGAACCATCAGGTTTCTGCCCGGTAACTCGATAATGCAAGTTACCAATAGAAACCTACTTGTCAATGGTGACTTCAAAAGACACCTTCCGGGCATCGATACAAACCAAGGAGCCAATCGATGAAACTGTTCTACAAACCCGGTGCCTGTTCCATGGCTGCTCATCTCCTGCTCAACGAAGCCGGAGCCACCTACAGTCTCGAAAAAGTCGATACGACCGAGGGTTTGACGGAGACCGGCGCAACATACGCGCAGACCAATCCGCGCGGCTACGTGCCGGCGCTTCGGTTTGAGAACGGTGACGTTCTGACGGAAAACGTTGCCATCCTGCATTGGCTTGGCGAGCAGTACCCGAACTTTGCGACGGATACAGCAGGCAAGCCGCTCGACCGGTTCCGCGTGCTGGAATTGCTCAGCTTCCTGTCCTCAGAGCTTCACAAAGGGTTCAGCCCGTTCTTTTCCGGCAAGGAATTTTCTGAAGCAGAAGCAGCTGAAAACCAAGCAAAGCTGAATACCAAGCTCGGCCAGTTCGACGCCTTGCTGGCCAAGGGCGGCGACTATCTTTTGGGAGATACCTTCTCCGTTGCCGACGCCTATGCCTTTGTCATCTTGAACTGGACGAACTTCATCGGCGTATCCCTTGGCGACTGGCCGAAGATGGCAGCCTATGTTGAGCGCATCCGTGCTCGCCCGGCCACCCTGAAGACCCTACAGGAAGAAGGCCTGGCGGCATGAGCAGTGCCTTGGCTGCGCTGGAAAAGGTCATATCCAACTATTTCGACGCGCTTTATCACTGCGATACCGACCTGCTGCAGCAGGTGTTTCACGAGAAGGCAATCTACGCCACGGCGGACGAGACACCCCTGCTCTATCGCACGATGGCCGAATATGTACCGGTCGTCGCCGCCCGCCAGTCGCCGGCGTCCCGGGGTGAGGAGCGCCGCGATGTCATCGACGAGATCCAGTTCGCCGGTGAGAACACGGCCTTTGCCAGAGTTCGCTGTTCGATCGGCAACAACGATTTCACCGATTTCCTGACCTTCGTGCGGGACGAAGGCCGCTGGCAAATCATGGCGAAAATCTTCGAAATTCGACCACGCAACGAAGGAGTGGCCTGACATGCCTTACGTGAATATCCAGGTGACCCGTGAAGGGGTGACGGCGGAGCAGAAAGCCAGGCTTATCAAAGGCGCGACGGACCTACTGGTTGACGTTCTCGACAAGAACCCGGCAACCACCTTCGTGGTGATCGAGGAAGTGGACCTTGAGAACTGGGGCGTCGGCGGCCTGCCGGTGGAAGAATACCGGGCAAGGCAGCTGGAAAAACAGAGCTGAACGGTCAAATGGAAGCCGGGGCAATCCCGGCTTCTTTCTTTGTGGCCGAGTTGCACTTTCCTCTTTCAAGTCCTCTCCACTGTCCGGCAAGCCCTGGATTCGTTCGTCCCAAACACTCGTCATTGCAGGGCTCGACCCTGCAATCCATGCCGTGACCTTGCCTCAACCAGAAGCCTCAATTGGCGGATGGGGAACGGAATGAATGCCATGGTCGGGCCATGGCATGACGGAGGAAGTGGAGGATTGGGCGGTTTGGACAGCGTGTTGTGGGCAAGTCCTCCGGGCGCAGCGGGGCGTCCGCACATAGGGCAACACCCCCCAAAGAACTAGACCTCTTACTGCCTCCTCAACCTCCCCCGTCATTGCAGGGCTCGACCCTGCAATCCATGCCATGACCGTGCCTCAGCCAGACGCCTCGATTGGCGGATGGGGAACGGCATGGATGCCATGGTCGAGCCATGGCATGACGGAGGAAGTGGAGAGGGATGATGAGGAGGCTGAATGGTGCTCATCTGGACGTCACCAAACAAGTGCAAAGAGTTTTTGCTGTTGTCCAATCGACGCGAGAATGGTCTGTCTGAGAAGACACATCGACATCAAAACAGTTCTCACATGCCCCGCACGCTTTATCAAACCATCCTCGGCCCCGAGTTCGACAAGGTTCCGGCAGAAATCCGGCGGATGCACAGCTTCGCGCGGGTGGCGCGGGGAACCGCGGATGTCACCCGGGGAAGCTCGTGGGGCGCAAGACTGATCTGCCGGCTGGCGAAGTTGCCGAAAGCACAGATGGGCGTTCCGGTCGAGACCAGCTTTGAACCTATCGAGGGTGGAGAGCGCTGGACCCGGCGGTTTGACGGGCAGCCGTTCCAGACCGACATGATGGCAGGTACTGGCGAAGCGTATCCCTGCATGCTCGAGCGCCTTGGACCGTTCCTGTTCAAGATGCGGGTAACGGCAAGTGACAAGGGCATCGACATCACCCCGGCAGACGTTTCGCTTGGACCGCTTCCGCTGCCGCTGCGCCTTGCTCCGAGAGCGGTCGGCCGCGAGCGTGTTGTCGATGGAAGGTACAGTTTCACCGTAGAGGTGACCTTCCCGCTGATCGGGAAGGTCTTCGGCTACAACGGCCGGCTGGAGCCGACCGTTCTGATCGATGATGCAAAAGCCGTCTGACCGGCCTCACTCGAAGCCGACCAGGGCCTTGCGGCGTTTGCCGACAGAAATCGACAAACGGTCGTTGGCCTGAAGATCGCCGGTGGCAATGCGGCGGCGCGCGTCGTCGACGATCTGGTTGTTGAGGCGAACGCCTCCACCTTCCACGAGCCGCCGTGCTTCGCCGTTGGATGCTGCGAAGCCAACCGCGACCACAAGCTCCAGAAGGCCGAGACCGTCTGCCAGAATTTTCAGCGGCAGACTGTGGGTCGGTTCCAGGATCTCGCCTTCGCCCGAAAACAGGGCATCGCCTTGCTGCAAGGCGCCGCGCGCTTCTTCCGGGCCATGAACGATTGCCGTCACCTGGGTTGCCAGGATCTTCTTGGCTTCGTTCAGCTCCGCCCCTTCCAGCGCCGCAAGTCGTTCGATTTCGCTCATCGGCAGCTCGGTAAAAAGGCGCAGGCACTTGGCGACGTCGGCATCGGCGGTGTTGCGCCAGAACTGCCAGAAGCCGAAGGGCGACAGGTGTTCGGGGTGCAGCCACACGGCACCCGCGGCCGTCTTGCCCATCTTCGCACCGCTGGCGGTGGTCAGCAGGGGAACAGTGAGGCCGTGCAACTTGCGGCCATCACGGCGGCCGAGTTCCACACCATTGACGATGTTGCCCCATTGATCGGATCCACCGACCTGTAGCGCACAGTCATGACGCTTTGCCAACTCCAGAAAATCAACGGCCTGCAGCATCATGTAGCAGAACTCCAGAACCGTCAGCGGCATCTGAGCATCGAGGCGCGACTTGACGCTGTCGAAGGTCATCATGCGGTTGACGGTGAACTGGGAGCCATAGTCGCGGAGGAATTCCAGGAAGCGGAATTCATTGAGCCATTCCGCATTGTCGACCAGCAAAGCCCCATCTTCGCCGTTCATATCCACGAGACGCTCAACGGATCGTCGTATGCTCGCGATGTTGGCTGCGATCTGACGTTCTTCCAGCATCGGCCGGGCATCCTTGCGGAAACTCGGATCGCCGATCTGACTTGTGCCACCGCCAAGCACGACGATGGGACGATGGCCGAGCTTCTGCAGCCAACGCATGGTCATCAACGGCATCAGATGGCCGACATGAAGACTTGCCGCCGTGGCATCGAACCCGGCGTATGCGGTGATCGGCCCTTGTGACAGCGTCTGGTCGAGCGCCTCGATATCCGTGCATTGGTGCACAAGACCACGTTCCAGAAGCACGGCAAGTGCTTCCGATTTGAGTTTTGTCGCCGGTTTGCCGGCTTCGATCATATGTCTAGTCATTTTTCGCTTCCTGGTTCCCCCGCCAGGAAGCTCGGGTCTCTAGAAACCAAAAAGCCGCCTGACGCGGCGGCTTTTGAGGTGTCTATGGGGTGAACAAGATCCTACGCAGCCGCCGGTATGTCGGTGACGTAATAAAAATACACGAAGGATGCGCTCATCTTGGTCATGCCAGCTTAAATGCGTTAGGGCGGGAAAAGAGTCAAGCCTGTTGTGTTCGTGACGTTCCAGACCCCGGCAAGTGTAACCGGCATGCCTCAAGGCTGCGCGCGGTCAAGAAATCCCACCTTCCCCTGTGCGACAGGCGAGCGCTTCTGCACGACTGGCCGCGTTACGACAACCCGAGTTTCCGTTCGCCGCGATCCAGGATAACCGGAACGATCAGGTCTTCCTCGTCATCCAGATGGCGCATCAGGCCGGAGATCAGGGTGTCGCTGACACCGGCGAAACTGTCGGCCGCGCGGCGGATGGCATCGCGGTCTTTCGTCTGCAATTGCCCGAACAGCTTGTTGGCGCTCTTGATCACCGCCTCAATGCGATGATGAATCAGTTCGTGGTCGCCCTCCAGCAGCTCGAAGCCATCCACCAGGCGCTTTTCGGCTTCCATGAACACCGGGAAATAGTGCTCATCCTCGATCATGTGGTGGTGATGCAGCTCACTGAGAAACTGTTGCAGACGCGGTGCAAAGAGGTTGCCGAAACGGTTTACCGGGAGCCGTTGTTCGCGGAAGTCGGTCAGGATCGTATCCAGGTCAGCACCGAGCTGACGGAAGCCATTATGCCGTGCGAGCCAGAATTCGGTCAGTGGGCCGAGGTTCCGGTGACCCGGCCAGTCTTCGCGCGGATGGTCTTTCAGAAGGAACAGCCACTCCTGCGGAAGTCCGGTCCGTTCATCCAGATTGGTGGTGTTGGTCATGGGTTTCAGGTCCGGTCAGAGAGAAGGTTTGCCGACCTTATACGCATGTTTTGGCCTGTCATGCGGAAACAGTGTGTTCACTCCCCGGGAACAGACGTCACCGCACCAGTTTGCCCAGCACCTTCCAGAGCGCTTCGGTGTCCCCCGGCTCCAGATGCCTTGTGAATTCGGTTTCCACCGCTGCCCGGTAACACGGCCACATGGCCTTCAAGAGTGTCTCCCCTTCCTGGGTCAGACGCACCGAGACACCTCTGCCGTCTTCCGGGCTCTTCAGCTTTTCGATGTAGCCCGCAGCCGCCAGCCGGTCGAGCAGGCGCGAAACATTGTACTGAGCCAGCAGCATCCGCTTTTCGATTTCGACCGGACGCAGAGTTTTGTCCTCTGCCCGGCTTAATTCCAGCAGCACATCGTACCAGCCGAGAGGTGGGAATCCGGCCGCCTTCAGGCGTGCCTCGACCCGTGCCAGCACGTTGCCGCTTGCACGCTGCAGACGGGCCCAGGCGTCGATGGCCTGGGGGACGGTTTCGGCGGAATTGCTCATGGCCAAGAAATAGAAAATTTATGCAATTGCATCAATCTTGATTTTTCATGCATATGCATCCATCTTGATGCAGATGCATGAAAAGGAGTTTCCGGATGCCCGACACACTTACCCTGATCAGCCATGCGCTTTGCCCTTACGTGCAGCGCGCGGCGATCGTCCTTCTTGAAAAGAATGTTGCGTTTGACCGGGTTACCATCGACCTTGCCGACAAACCGGACTGGTTCCGCGCGGCCTCACCACTCGGCAAGGTGCCGCTGCTGAAACTGGGTGGTGATCGCTATCTCTTCGAATCCGCCCCGATCGTCGAATTCCTGGACGAGACAGAAGGGAGCCGGCTGCACCCGGAGGACCCTTCCGAACGCGCGCGGCACCGGGCATATATCGAATTCGCCTCGCAGATCCTGAACGGCATCGGCACGCTCTACAACGCCAGGGACGACACCGGATTTTATGTTACGGGTGAAGCACTTCGTGCAAAGTTCCGTCATCTGGAAGGTGAACTTGATCCGGACGGTCCCTTCTTCGCCGGAAGAGCCTTTTCGCTCGTCGATGCGGCTTTCGCCCCGGTGTTCCGCTATTTCGATGTCTTTGAGACGTTCTTGACGCTTGAAATGTTTGACGACCTCGACCGGGTTCTTGCGTGGCGTAGCAAGCTTGCGGCCCGTACATCGGTTCAAGAAGCAGTTACTGCGGACTATCCAGCGCTTTTGACCGCCTTTCTGCAAAACCGAAATAGCTGGATCTCCCAACTTCTCGACTTGCGCAGCCGGGAGCGATCACTCCTGGTCGCACTCTGAGGCCTTCAAGCGCAGCCGGACATGGCTCCGACTGCGCCCGCTTCAGGCGAAGGCTGCGCCGAGTTTGCCCAACTCGCCTTTGAGGTCCGTCCATCTGTCCGGCGTCGTGGTTAGTGTCGCCGGATCCCTGATTTCGACGTCATAGCCCCGGTTCAACGCACCTTTTGCGGTCAGCTGAACGCAGTGACAGGCATCAAGCCCAACCAGGACCAGCCGCCCGATCCGCTTTTCCTCAAGCCAGGCTTCAAATTGCGGACTGGAGAAACTGTCACCGATCGACTTCTCAAAGACCGGAGCATTGCCGACAGCAAGTGTTCGGTCGAGCTTCAAACCGGCTCGCCCCGGTGTGCCGATACCGCCCGCCGACATCTTCATGGCCGCGATCACCGGCCAGTCGCGGAAGACATTCTTGACGAAAGCGACCTGGTGGCCTGCCATCCGGTGCGCTTCCACCTGGCGTCCTATTTCGGCAAGCGAGGCGTCTCTCTGGCCTGGGTCAAAAGCGTGTTTGCCGGTGTTCCTGGTGAAGTCCTCCTGCACGTCGATCACCACCAGAGCTGTGCCCGGCCGCATTGACCTGTCGATACTTGCGCCCTTTGTCGGTGTTCCCAGCCGCCGCAGGCAATAAACGATATAGGCGACTACGCCTGCGGCACAGAGCCCGGCCGCAATCCAGATACCGGTCATGTGACCTCTCCTGTTCGTGAAATTATTCCAGTGCCTTGGGCCGATCCGGGTCGTCCTCGAACGCGGCAAAATGATCAAGCATGGTGCAGAGCACCCGCTGCGTGGAACGCAGATCGTCGTCCGAGAAGAGCTCGCAGACTGTCTCGATTTCGTCAGTCTCCCGTGCCCGGATTTCGCCGAACCGGTCGTGCCCCGCTTCATTCAAGGCAAACAGTGGTGATCGCTTGTGCGCCGGATTGGCCCGGCGCTCGACCAGTCCCTGCTCTTCCAGAGCGTTCATCAGCAGCTGGATCTGCTGGCGGGCAAGAAACAGCGCCCGGCCGATCTCGGGTACCGCCATCGGCCCGGCCTCCTCCAGCACTTCCATGACCGCTCGCATACCGACGGTCACGCCGGTTCCCTCCAGCTTGGCCTCCACCGCCCGCGCAAGCCGGCGGTGCACGGGGCGTATCAGGCGGATGATTTCATAAAGCTCGACGGATTTCTTCATGGGCACCTCATTTGACAATTTATATGTCATTTTGACATTTATATTGTCAATAAGATTTTTGAACGTCCCTGTGTGTCATCACCCTGGAACCGAAGGCTCCAAGCCAGACGTTTCGATCCCGGTGAAAACCAGGTTCCGTGCCTTGGCGAGGGTTTGGAGCTATACTGCCGGTCCCGTTCGTAGTCTGGAGCGAACCATGAGCAATCAGGAAGGCGTCCCCCGAAACGGAACATTTGCCGAGCGATACGACAGTGTCATGGTGCCGGTGATCTTTCAGCCTTGGGCACAAGAGCTGCTCCAACGGCAACCACCCCAAAACGGAGACCGGATCCTGGACCTTGCGTGCGGCACCGGTGCGGTAATCCGTGAAGTCGCGAGCCTTGGGAACGGATTTGCGAGGCTGGCCGGCGTGGACATGAGTGCGGGAATGCTGGCCGTTGCGGCCGAAAAGGCCAGCGTAAACGGGATAGACGCAGAATGGTTCGAGGCAACCGCAGGCGATCTGCCGTTCCCTGATGGCGGCTTTGACCTTGCTTACTGTCAGCAGGCTTTGCAGTTCTTCCCCGATAGTGTCGGAGCCCTGCGCGAACTTCACCGCGTTCTGGCACCCGGGGGCCGCGTCGCCTTCTGCGTTTCCCGCGGTCTGTCCGAAAATCCTCTGCTGATGGCGCAGGCAACCGCATTGGAAAAACACGTCGGCGCAGAGGCGGGGGCAGCCGTTCGTGCGATCTGCCAACTCTCCGACCCTGAAGAAATACGATCGAACTTTGAAGAAGCCGGGCTTCTGGATATCCAACTGGAGACAGTTTCACTGACGCTTCATCACCCGGATGGCCGTGTGTATGCCGCCGGAGCCATGGGCGGCATGCACACCGGAGACAAGCTCTCCCGGCTATCCGAAGAGGACAGGAACGCCTGCTTCAATGATTTCCTGAAAGAACTGGGCCCCTGTTTTGACGGCAAGGCAATCCGGTTTCCTCACGTCTCCAACGTGGTGACAGCGCACACCTGAGCGACAGGAAACTAAAAACCCCGGCCGAAGCCGGGGTTTTCATCCTTGAAAATTCGTCCACGTGCTACTCGGCAGCAGCCGGGGTCACTTCGGCCGGAGCCGGCTCGGTCCATTTCAGGACCGGCTTGCGAGCTGCACCCGTTTCGTCCAGACGGCGTCGCGGGGCAAGATACGGTGCACCGGAGAAGCGTTCCGTTTCGCCGCGCTTTGCGCTCATCACGAGATCGCGCATGGTGGCGACAAAAAGATCGAGCGCAGCCCGGCTTTCCGATTCCGTCGGCTCGATCAGCATCGCGCCATGGACAACCAGTGGGAAGTACATGGTCATCGGATGGTAGCCCTCGTCGATCATCGCCTTGGCGAAGTCGAGCGTGGTCACGCCGGTGTCCTTCAGGAAGCTGTCGTCGAACAGTACTTCGTGCATGCACGGGCGCTCGCCAAAGGGCAGGCTCATCAGGTCCTGCAGGCCGACGCGAATATAGTTCGCATTCAGCACCGCATCTTCAGACGCCTGCCGCAGACCGTCGGAGCCGTGGCTCATCATGTAGGACAGAGCCCGCACGTACATGCCCATCTGGCCGTGGAACGCGGTCATGCGGCCGAACGGCTGCTCGCCGTCCTTGGTGGCAGCTTCGGTTTCGACCAGTTCTACACCTTTTTCCGTCTTGCGGATGAACGGCAGCGGCGCGAATGGAGCCAGTCTCTGGGACAGGACGACCGGACCGGAACCCGGGCCACCGCCGCCGTGAGGCGTCGAGAAGGTCTTGTGCAGGTTGATATGCATGGCGTCGACACCAAGATCCCCCGGGCGGGCCTTGCCGACGATGGCGTTGAAGTTGGCGCCATCGCAGTAGAAATAGGCATCCGCCTTGTGAATCAGATCGGCGATCTGCTTCACTTCCCGTTCGAACAGCCCGCAGGTGTTCGGGTTGGTCAGCATGATGCCGGCGATGTTGCCTTCGTGTTCGGCAATGGTCTTCTTCAGTGCCTCCAGATCGACGGTCCCGTCGTCCTTGGCATCGATGTTGACGACCTTGTAACCCAAGAGCGCTGCCGTTGCCGGGTTGGTGCCATGAGCGCTTTCCGGCACCAGAACGATCTTCGGATCACGGCCGGCAGCGGTGTGGGCTGCCTTGATCGCCATCATGCCGCACAATTCGCCATGGGCACCGGCTTTCGGGCTCATTGCGACGGCGGAGGTGTTGGTGGACACCATCAGCCAGTGGGCAAGCGCATCGATCAGTTCCAGTGCGCCGGGCACCGAGGAGACCGGCTGAAGCGGATGGATGTCCGCGAAGCCCGGCAGACGGGCCATCTTCTCGTTGAGGCGCGGATTGTGCTTCATGGTGCACGAGCCGAGCGGATAGAGACCGCTGTCGATGGCATAGTTGTTCCGCGACAGGCGCACATAGTGGCGCATGGCTTCCGGTTCGGCGAGGCCAGGCAGACCGATCTCGGCCTTGCGCTTGAAGCTGCCAAGCTCGAACTCGGCGCTTTCGTTCTCGTCGAGATCGACTCCGGTTGTTTCCAGCGAGCCGAATTCGAAAATCAGCGGCTCTTCCATATCGAGACCACGGTTGCCGGTGAAAGTCTTCGGGCGGAAAGCATCCCCGGCATCACCTGCTGCGGTCGGGCGGCCTTGCGTGTTCATGCTCATGCCAGCACCTCCTTCAGCGCGTCCGCAAAGGCCGCGCGGTCTTCATCCGTATTGACTTCGGTCGACGCGACGACCAACAGGTTCGCGAGATCCTTGTTGCCCGGCTCCAGTCGAGAAACCGGCAGGCCTGCGAGAACGCCCCGTTCGGCCAGTTGCTCGACCACATCCTCGGCCACCTTCGGCAGCGCAATCGTGAACTCGTTGAAATAGGCCGAGTTCAGAACCTCGACACCGGGCACGCCGGCAAGAAGCTTCTTCAGCTTCACCGCGTTGCCGTGGTTGATGCGGGCGAGTTTGGTCAACCCGGCCTGCCCCAGAAGCGACATGTGAATGGTGAAGGCAAGGCAGCAGAGACCTGAGTTGGTGCAGATATTCGACGTTGCCTTGTCGCGGCGGATATGCTGTTCGCGGGTCGACAGCGTCAGCACGAAACCGCGCTTGCCTTCCGCGTCCACCGTCTCACCGCAGAGCCGGCCCGGCATCTGGCGGACATATTGCTGGCGGGTGGCGAAGAGACCGACATAAGGACCACCGAAATTGAGGCCGTTGCCGATGGACTGGCCTTCACCGACCACGATATCCGCACCTTGTGTTCCCGGCGGTTCGATCAGGCCGAGCGACACCACTTCGGTGAAGACCGCGATCAGCAGCGCCTTGTGCTGGTGCGCCTTTTCGGCAATCGGCTTCAGGTCGATCAGCTGGCCATAGAACGACGGCGACTGGACGACAACGCAAGACGTCTCGTCATCGATCTGTGACAGGATGTCTTCGGTGCCCGTCGGGTCTGCCGGGAGGCTGACGACCCGATCGCCGGCCATGTTGGACAGGCCTTCGACGACTTCCCGGTACTGCGGATGCAGCCCGCCGGAAAGCACGGCCTTGTTGCGCTTGGTCACCCGGTGCGCCATCAGCACGGCTTCACCGGTGCCGGTGGAGCCGTCATACATGGACGCGTTGGCGACATCCATTGCGGTAAGACGCGCTACCTGGGTCTGGAACTCGAACAGGTACTGAAGCGTACCTTGCGTGATTTCCGGCTGATAGGGCGTATAGGAGGTCAGGAACTCCGACCGCTGGATCAGGTGGTCGACCGTTGCCGGCACATGGTGCTTGTAGGCACCTGCGCCGACGAAGAACGGAACGGAGCCGGCCGCAGTATTCTTCGATGCCATGGCCGAGAGCTTGCGCTCCACTTCCATTTCGCTGGCTCGTTTGGGAAGGTCGAGCAGCCCCTTCATGCGAACGTCTTCAGGGATATCCGCAAAGAGTTCATCGACGGATTTGACGCCGACCCGCGCGAGCATGTCGCTGCGGTCGGTATCGTTCAAAGGCAGGTAGCGCATCAGGCAGCTCCCAAGGGTTTGATCAAAAATCGGACCGGTGAAAACCTTGCTCTCGCTTCATCAGCCCGGAACCGGAGAACTGACAAGCTTCCGGATACGGGCTCCCCGTTTCCTGCTCGGCGCGGTGGCGCCGTGCAGACGCACAGAGAAGAGAACTGGTCACCATCCAGAACAGGGAACCGGCTGCGACTTCGTGCGGCCGGCTCCGGAAAGTCACGGTGCGACGAGGCGGAGCGGTTCGGGCTCCACAACGATCTCGCACTTCACGGAGTTTGCGATGAAACAGACGTCATGCGCCTTTTCATGCAGATCGGTCAGCCAGGTCGGATCCGGGTCCTCGGCCGCAACCAGCGTGATAACCGGCCGCAGCACCACTTTCGTGATTGCCATCTTGCCCCGCGCCACCCGGCTCATTTCACCCTGGGCACGGTCGCTGTAACTGGCGACAACGAAATTCGCCCGCCGGGCAAGATCCAGGAAGGACATCATGTGGCAGGACGAGATAGCGGCGACGAAAGCCTCTTCCGGATCGACGGCGGCCTCAATGGAATATGGCAGGGGTACCACCGTGGGCGAAGCGCTTGCCGGGATCTCGAGACCACCGTCAAAACGCCAGATGTGCCCTCTGGAATAGGCGTTTGCGGCATAGTCGCCGTCGCATGCCCATTCCACCTGTGCCGTGTAGTAGTGCCCTGCCATGAATTACAACGTCTCCACGTACGCCTTGTAGGCTGCCGCGTCCATCAGGTCGGACAGCTGATCCGCATTGCCGACGGTCATCTTGATGAACCATGCAGCGCCTTCGGGATCTTCGTTCACCTTGGCCGGCTCGTCCACCAGCGCATCGTTGGCTTCAACGACTTCACCGTCGATCGGAGCGTAGACTTCACTGGCGGCCTTGACGGATTCAACGACAGCGGCTTCATCGCCCTGTGACAGCGCCTTGCCGGCTTCCGGCAGTTCGACGTAAACGACGTCGCCGAGCTGCTCCTGCGCGTAAGTCGTGATGCCGATAGTGGCTTTGTCGCCATCTACGGCGATCCACTCGTGGTCCTTGGAGTAATAGGTGGTCATATTGTGCGTCCGTTATCTGGAAAGATTTATGCTTTGGGTTTGCGGTAATACCGGTTCGGAACAAACGGCATGTCCGCGACGGTAGCGGGCAAGCGCTTGCCTCTGACGATCAATTCAAGTGGCGTGCCAGTTTCGGAGTGCTCCACCGGGACATAGCCCATTGCGATCGGGGCACCCACGGTCGGTGCGAAACCGCCGGATGTCACGGTGCCGATCACCGGCCCGTCGGGCAGTGCGATCTCGGCTCCTTCCCGCGCAGGTGCCTTGCCATCGAGGCGCAGGCCGACGCGGACACGGCCCGGTCCCTTTTCGAGTTCACCCTGAATGCGTTCGGCGCCCGGAAAGCCGCCTTCTTCTCGGCGGCGCTTCTGCATGCAGAAGGTGATGGCGCCTTCGACGGGAGACGTCATCTCGTCAATGTCGTGTCCGTAGAGGCACAGCCCTGCCTCAAGACGCAGGCTGTCGCGGGCCCCGAGCCCAATCGGTTCGACCCTGTCGTCGGCGAGCAGTGCACGGGCAATCGCTTCAGCAGCACCGGCAGGCACGGACATCTCCACGCCGTCCTCGCCGGTATAGCCGGCACGGGCAACGTGGCAGTCGATCCCGTCAAACTCCATCGGTGCGGCGGCCATGAAGCCAAGTTCGGCTGCCTTTGGCGCATGTGCTGCGACCGCAGCCACGGCTTCCGGCCCCTGAACCGCGATCAGCGCACGATCGTCGATCACTTCAAGGGTCACGTTTTCAGGCAGTCTGTCGCGGAAATGGGCGTAGTCGACATCCTTGCGGGAGGCATTGACCACCAGCATCAGCTTGCCGTCTTCTGCTTCTGACAGCGGCCGGGTGACCATCAGATCGTCGATGATGCCGCCTTCGTCGTTGAGCAGCACCGTGTAGCGCTGACGGCCGTGGCCAAGTTCGACGAAATTGGATGGGGTCAGCGCTTCCAGAGCCCGGGCCGTCGTTTCGTGATCGGGACCGATCAACAGGGCCTGGCCCATGTGGGAGACGTCGAATAGGCCGGCCTTCGTGCGGGTCTGCTGGTGCTCGGCCATGATGCCGGCCTTGTACTGCACGGGCATGGAATAGCCGGCAAACGGCACCATGCGTGCACCCAGTTCCACATGAAGGTCGTGAAGAGGCGTTTGTTTCAGATCTTCGTCTGCAACGGTTTCCGCCATGAACGGTCCTCGTATTCGGGGTTGCGCAGTCCCGAACCGGCCCGCATGGGTCCTGATCCGTCTGCACCCCCTCTGTCCGAGTACCTGAGAGATTTCCCGACCGGCGCCGATGACGCCTTTCGGTTACTCCTTCGGTGAGCAGTCCGCAAACCCACTTGCGGAGCACTGCTTTCCAGAGCGTTGCAGTTCATGCGGTCCTTCTGCCTGAGAGTTTCCGGGGCGGTTGCTCCTTCGGCGCCAGGATCCTTTCACCCGGCCTCTCCCGCATAAACATTGACGTGTTTCCACGCCAACCGGGGGACGACCCCGATTGGGGCCGGATTGTGCGAGGCAGACATAGTCTTGTCAATATGCGACATGCAGCCCCCGCAATTTTGCCGGTGCACAATTTTAGGCATCGTCTTGCAGAGTGTGCACGATCAACGGCCGGCCGGCTTCCATCTTCCCGGCCAGGCCTCAAATTCAGTCAACACTGATGTGCTGCGTGCGTGGCCGGGCCTTAGCGGCGACGGCCTTCGTCAAAGCCGAAGACAACCTTGGCGTCCGCACCTGCCGGGATCGTGAATTTCTCTTCGATCAGCGTCCAGGTTTCGCTTGGCGAGTTCGCTCCGAGCGTGACCGGAATTTTCACGATCTCGGAGCTGAGCGGCTTGGCACCGCTGCCGCCGGGCACAATGGCGACGCGCATCGGCAGAACCACTTCGCCGCCCTTCCAGGCAGGACCGGAGGTGACATCGCCGGACAGGCCCAGCTTCATGCGGCGGCTGCCGTCCGGCTGCTGCGTGCAGGTGTTGGCCCAATCCTTGACGGTGGCCTGGTAAAGCAGACCCTGCGGGTCATCGTCCTTGCCGCGCACATACTTGCGGATCAGGAATGTGTTGGACTGAAGCTGCAGCGCAGGACAGGGAACCGGCGGGGCGAAGGTTTCGGGAGAAATCTCGATCGGCTGCTGGCCACCGGAAATAACCTTGCCCGCAACACCGTCAGCGGCACTCATACACCCCGCAAGAGCCGCGGCGGAAAGGCCCACGGCCATAATTGTCTTCAGGGTCTTGCCGGAGACGGCGGGAATCGCACTGATCATCTTCATTCCATAAAAATGCAACAATTGTCGGCGGAGCTTCATAGCAGGTGAAGAATTGCTTGGCGAGGCTTGTCAAACGCAAACCTTCAAGCAGCTCATTGTGGCTGAATTGGTTCAGCTTGCCGCACATCCCTTGACACGGCGTGGCTGCGAGCCCTTATTGCGCGCAGAAACGTTCCTCGAAAGAGCATGATGACCGAGAGCAATCAGGAAAAAACACCGCTTGCCATTCACCTTTGCGCACCCCGAGGGTTCTGCGCCGGTGTCGATCGCGCGATCCAGATCGTGGAACTCGCCCTGGAAAAATACGGCAGTCCGGTCTACGTCCGTCACGAGATCGTGCACAACAAGTTCGTGGTGGACGGGCTGAAGGCCAAGGGCGCTGTGTTCGTGGAAGAGCTGGAAGAAATACCGGCCGGGCACACCGACAGACCGGTGATCTTCTCTGCGCACGGCGTACCGAAATCCGTGCCGGAAGACGCCCAGAGCCGCAAGATGTTCTATCTCGACGCCACCTGTCCTCTGGTCTCGAAGGTCCACAAGGAAGCGGAAATCCATTTCCGCCGGGACCGCGAGATTCTGCTGATCGGTCATGCGGGGCATCCTGAAGTGATCGGTACCATGGGCCAATTGCCCGAGGGCACCGTCAGCCTGATCGAGACTGAAGACGACGCGCGTGCCTTCACGCCGAAGACCGACCGCCCCCTCGCCTATATTACCCAGACCACCTTGTCCGTGGACGACACGGCCGGGATCGTGGCTGTGCTGCAGGACCGGTTCCCGCAGATTGTCGCTCCGCACAAGGAGGACATCTGCTACGCAACCACCAACCGTCAGGAAGCGGTCAAGCATGTGGCGCCAAAGGTCGACGCAATGATCGTTGTCGGCGCGCCGAACTCCTCCAACTCGCAACGCCTGCGTGAAGTTGCGGAACGAGCCGGGTGCAGGACTGCAGTGCTGATCCAGCGCGCAAGCGACATCGACTGGCACGATTTCGAAGGTATCACGTCGTTGGGTCTGACAGCAGGTGCATCGGCCCCCGAGACCCTGGTAGAGGAAATCATCGCGGCATTTGCCGATCGGTTCGACGTCAACGTCGAGACGGTGCGTACTGCCGAAGAAACGATTTCCTTCAACCTGCCGCGGGAGCTGCGCGAGATGATCGCCTCCTCCCAGGCCGCTGCCGGATAACCCCATGGCTGTTTATACCGAAGTAACCGATGAGGAACTGAACGACTTCATCGGCAGCTACGATGTCGGACGTCTGTTGTCATTCAAGGGCATTGCCGAAGGCGTGGAGAACAGCAACTTCCTGGTCCACACGGACAAGGCGTCCTACATCCTGACGCTGTACGAAAAGCGCGTGAACCCGGACGATCTGCCTTATTTTCTGAACCTACTGCAGCATCTGGCCGCAAAGGGCCTGTCCTGTCCGACGCCGGTCCCTTCGAGGGACGGCGAACTTCTGGGCACACTCGCCGGCCGACCGGCCGCGCTGGTCACCTTTCTGGACGGCATGTGGGTCAAGCGGCCCAAAGTGGATCATTGCGCCGAGCTGGGCCGGGCCATGGCAGAGTTGCACCTGGACGGCGCCGATTACGACGGGTTCCGCAAGAACGCGCTCGACGTCAGCGGCTGGCGACCCCTGTTCGATCAATGCGGGGAGCGCAGCGATACGGTTCATCCCGGTCTCGGTGCAGAGATCGCCAACGAGCTGGATCACGTGGAAAAGGTCTGGCCCAGGGATCTTCCGGGCGGGGTGATCCATGCGGATCTGTTTCCCGACAACGTGTTCTTTCTGGGCAGCGAGCTTTCCGGGCTTATCGATTTCTATTTCGCCTGCAACGATGCCTTTGCCTATGACATTGCCATCTGTCTCAACGCATGGTGCTTCGAGCAGGACATGTCTTTCAACGTGACCAAGGCAAAGGCCCTGCTCAAGGGCTATGCCGCCGTGCGACCGTTGAGCGAGGCTGAATACGATGCCTTGCCGACCCTTTGCCGGGGTGCGGCCCTGCGTTTCCTGCTGACACGGCTCTATGACTGGCTAAGCGTGCCGGAAGGTGCGCTGGTTACGCCGAAGGATCCGTTGGAATATCTGAAGAAGCTCCGCTTCCACCAGAGCATTTCCTCCACGCAGGCCTACGGGTTGGAGCGATGACGGAGAGCAACAACCGGGTCACGATCTATACGGACGGCGCTTGTTCCGGCAATCCTGGCCCGGGCGGCTGGGGTGTCATCCTGCGGTTCGGGGAGCATGAGAAAGAGCTTTCCGGGGGCGAGTCGGAAACCACCAACAACCGTATGGAGCTGATGGCCGCCATTGAGGCGCTGAATGCCCTCAAGCGCCCTTGTGCGGTCGACCTTTATACCGACAGCACATACGTGCGCAGCGGCATCAAGGAATGGATGTACGGCTGGAAGCGCAAGAATTGGCGCACGGCCGCCAACAAGCCGGTAAAGAATGCCGATCTTTGGCAAGCTCTTGACGCCGCAAGGGAACGTCATGACGTTACCTGGCACTGGGTCAAGGGACATGCCGGCCATCCGGACAATGAACGCGCAGATGAACTGGCGCGCGGCGGAATGGCCCCGTATAAGAGCGGCGAAAAAACGAATCCTGTCTGATGAGCAGAGGATTTTGAGTGAGACTTTTCTGGTGGTCCGGCGCAGCAGCAGTGCGCACAATGGTTCCGGATATGGCCGGAAAGGTTCTGATCGTGGCCAACCCGACCTCGGGTGGCTATAGCGCCGAATTTCTGGATGACGTGCGCAATCGCCTGGAAGATCTCGGATGCAAGACCGAGATCCGGTTGACGAGACGCGCAGGCGAGATCGGCGACATCTGCGCGGATCCCTCACTGCCTGTGCAGACGCTGGTGGTCGCCGGCGGAGACGGCTCCGTCAACGAGGCCCTGACCGGATTTCAGAACCACCCTGCCCCGCCGCAACTGGGCATCATTCCCTTCGGCACCGCCAATGTGCTTGCCCTTGAACTTGGCCTCCCGCGCAATGCAAAGGCAATTGCCGAGCTGATCCGACGCGGCAAGACCAGGCAGTTGCACTATGGCCTTGCCAACGGCAGGCCTTTTGTACTGATGGCCTCTGCCGGGTTCGATGCCGAAGTCGTTCACGCCGTGCCGCTTTCCCTGAAACGGCGCCTTGGCAAGCTCGCCTATGTCATCACAGCGCTGCGGACCGGTTTCAAACGCAAGAGCGCCTCGCTGAAGGTGATCCTGGATGGCGAAGAGCTGACCGGAAAACTCGCCGTAGCCAGCAACGCCCGCCACTATGGCGGCCCCTTTGTCATCTGTCCCGGCGGGGCGACCGATCCCGGCCTGCATATGCTGGTTCTGGAAAGGGACGACCCCTGGTCGTCCTTCTGCTATGGCGTCGCGCTCTTGATGGGCCGCATCCACAAGGCCAAGGGCGCGTTGGTGCGCCCGTTCAAAACGGCTTCCATTCTGGCAACAGGTGCCGTGGCTGCACAGGTGGACGGCGATCCCTTCGGTGCAACGCCGCTGGAAATCCGGCAAACGGACAAAACCGTGCCCATCCTGGCACCTTGACGCGGAAACGGCGCGGCATCGCCTCCTCGCCTTCCAACCCCAACTACATCAACTCCCTCTGTCATTGCAGGGCTTGCCCCTGCAATCCAATTCGTGACCTCGACGACCCCGAAGCCCTTGCGGCTGGATGGCGCACGGCATGGATGCCATGGTCGAGCCATGGCATGACGGAGAGTGTGGGAAACTGCTGTCAGAGCCCCTGACGCAAGATCAGCCGGCACGATAGGTGCCGGCCAATATCAGGCCGTTTCGGCTTCCGCCGGCATCTTGCGCAGGATCTTGGTGGCTTCCGCTGCCGTGACGGCCTCGCCGAAGTAGAAGCCTTGAGCGTATTCGCAGCCGAGCTGGTAGAGCTCCAGCGCATCGTTCTCGCTCTCCGCTCCTTCGGCAACGACCGACATGCCAAGGTCATGCCCCATGGCGACGATTGTCCTGAGCAGGACCGGCCGGGCGGAAGACCCGTTGGGTTTGACGAAGGACTGGTCGATCTTGATCGTGTCGAACGGAAACCGCTGAAGATAGGACAACGAGGAATGACCGGTGCCGAAGTCGTCGAGGGACAGGCCTGCCCCCAGCCCGCGAAGGCGCTCGAGCACCTTGGCGGAATATTCCGGGTTGGACATGACGAGTGATTCCGTCAGTTCCAGCTTCAGGGTTCCTGGTGCCAGCGATGTTCTCGACAGAACGGCCTTCACATCGTTGATCAGGTCCTGTTTCAACAGCTGACGCGACGAGAGATTCACCGAAGCGAACAGAGGCTGCTGCATCGGGAACTCGCGTTGCCAGAACGCCAGCTGCTGTGCGCCCTTGTCGAGCATATAGATGCCCAGTTCGTTGATGAGACCGGACTGCTCTGCGACGGGAATGAATTCCGAAGGTGAAATCTTGCCGCGCTTGGCGTGGTTCCAGCGTGCCAGCACTTCGAAGCCGGCAACCGCCTGGTCTTCCAACCGGATGATCGGCTGGAAGTAGACACCCAGCGTTTCTTTCTTGATCGCTTCGCGCAGGTCGGCTTCCAGGTCGACGATGTTCTTGTCAAGCGGACGCAAGATCGGACGGAACACTTCCTGGCGATCGCCACCCAGGCGCTTGGCGTGATTGAGGGCGATCTCCGCATTGGTGACCATGTCCTCGACCGCCTGTTTGCCACCTTCGAAGAAGGCAATGCCGACGGAGCAGGTCAGAAAGATCTCCCGGTCGCCGAAGGTGATCGGTGCGCGGACCGCCTTGCGCAGCGAATCCGCCAGCGCAACAATCCGGTCCGGCTCCTGCTCGGACAGGAGAACAAGGCCGTACTGGTCGCCGGAAAGACGTCCCAGCGTATCCTGCTGGCCGATCAGTCGGCCGAGACGACGCGCCACCGTCAAGAGAATGCTGTCGCCAGCAGACAGACCAATGCTGTCGTTGACCTGCTTGAAGCGATCAAGATTGAGCACGAGCAAGGTCGGCTTGGAGGTTTCTTCCGCACGCGACCGGATGACGCTGGTGCGCAAGCGGTCGACGAAGAGTTCGCGGTTCGGCAGGCCGGTCAGATTGTCGTGGACGGCATCGTGCAGAAGGCGTTCTTCCGCCGTGCGCTCCTCGGTCACGTCCAGGAGCGTGCCCACGCATCGGATCACCTCGCCGTCCGATCCGATGATTGGCCGGGCCCGCAGGCGGAACCAGCGGAAGTGACCGTCTTCTGAGCGCAGACGGAAGGTTTGGGTTACCTTGCCGCGACGCTGATCGATGACCGCGTCGAGCGTCGCCCGGAACCGGTCACGGTCCTGGGGATGCAGGATGTCCAGCCAGTCACGCGCAGGCCCTTCCAGGGTGCCACGCTTCAGGTTGAGCAGGTCTTCAACCTCGTTGCCCGTGTAGATGCGGTCGCGGTCGATGTCCCAGTCCCAGATGATGTCGCCGGCACCGGTCAGGGCCAGTGCCTTGCGTTCGACATCGGAGATAAGCCCCTGTGCAATCGCACCGCCCGCAAAGGCGTGCTGCATCACCGTGAAGCCTATCAGCAGCACGATGAGAACAAGACCACCGCCGAGCGCGGGCTGGACGATGTCGTTGGACAGATATCCGGTTACGGTCATCGCCGCCCCAACCAGCCAGGCCATCAGCAGGCACCAGGTCGGGATCAGCAGGATGGCGCGGTCATAGTGCTGGAAGGCCAGCACCGCGATGGTGACGAACCCGAGCAAGCCGATGATGGCCAGCGCAAGACGGGCGATGCCGGCTGCAATCGAAGGATCCCAAACGGCAACGCCAAGCAGACCCAGGATCAGGATCAGCGTCGTCAGCGCCAGATGGGAATAATGAATGTTCCAGCGATTGAGGTTCAGGTAGGCGTACAGGAAGATGATCAAGCTGGCCGCGAGCATGACCTCGGCGCAGGCGCGCGCAAGCTGGCTGCCGCCACCCTCCAGATTGAACACCATGCCCCAGAAGCCGAAATCGATGCACAGATAGGCCAGCACCGACCAGGCAAGTGCCGCGGTGGCCGGAAACATGACCGTGCCCTTGACCACGAACAAGATGGTGAGGAACAGGGCCAGCAGGCCGGAGATGCCCAGAATGATGCCACGGTAGAGCGTGTAGGCGTTGACGGTTTCCTCGTAGACGTCCGGTTCCCAGATCCGGATTTCCGGCAGGTTCGGCGTCGTCATTTCAGCGACGAAGGTGACGATCGACCCCGGGTCGAGCGTGACCAGGAAGACGTCTGCCTCAAGGCTTTTCTGACGTTCGGGAGCGATGCCCTGGCTCGGTGTGATCGCCAGAATGCGCGAGGAACCGAGATCCGGCCAGAACAGGTCGGAGCCGACCAGCTTGTAATTTGGCGCAACGATCAGCCGGTCGATCTGTTCATCGCTGGTGTTGGCCAGCGCAAACACCGCCCAGTTGGTGTTGGTACCATCGCGGGAGGGAACCTCGATACGGCGCACGATGCCGTCCGCACCCGGTGCGGTCGACACCTGCAGCCGGGTCCCGGCTTCGCGATGCAGGTCGACGGAATTGGTGATGTCCAGTGCTTCGACGTCGATCGGAACAGGGATCGGCTCCAGCGCCCGCGCAGGCAGGGTGGCAAGCAACGTTGCAAACAACGTCAGAGCAATGACAAGGTTTCTGATCACGCTTGTTTTCGGATCCGGTATCACAATCGACATGGGGCGAAGAAGTACCGGGTTGTGGCGCATGTCACAAGAATTCTTTCAAGATTCCCTCGACGCTCGGTGCCACCTTTTCAGGTCGCGACGCATGGTCTTCCGCCAAACAGGCAAACAGAAGATGATCCTGCCAGGTCCCGTTAATTAACAGATAGTTGCGTGCGTAGCCTTCCCGGTGGAACCCGGCATTTTCGAGCAGACGGATGGACGGCATGTTCGTTGGCAGACATGCCGCTTCAATACGATGAAGGTTCAACACGTCGAAACAAAACGGCAAGATCATGGCGACAGCCGAGGACATATGTCCTTTTCCGGCGTGCCGCTCGCCCATCCAGTAGCCAAGTGTCGCAGTCTGGCTGACACCCCTGCGGATATTACTGAGTGTCAGTCCGCCGAGGATCTCGTTGCTGCGCGCGCGAAACAGCAGGAACGACAGGCTGCGCCCTTCCTTGCGGTCCTTCGAATAGCGGCGCAAGCGGCGGCGAAAGCCGGTTCGGGTGAGATCATCGGACGGCCAGAGCGGTTCCCAGGGCTTCAGGAAGGCCCGGCTTTCGCCGCGAAGTTCCGCCCAGGGCTTGAAGTCGTACATGATCGGCGGGCGAAGATAATAACCACCGGCCTCGATCAGGAGTTCGGCGTCAGGTGTTGCTCCCGGCCGTAACAGCGCCATGCCCCACTCTCCGCCTTGTTCTGTCCGACTTACATGGATGCGGCCCGCAGGACCGGGCTTTGCTGAAGCCGTCCTGCGAGTTCGTCCGCAGTCATGATACCGTCAACCGGCCCGATCGCAGTCAGGGTCGGCACCGTGCCCACGAAAGTCTCGTGCGCGACCCTGCGGATATCAGCAGCTGTCACCGCTTCGATCTTCGAGGAGATCTCGTCCGGATCGAGCACGCGGTTGTGCACGAGGATCTGACGGGCAATCTGTCCGGCGCGTGCTGCCGGGCTTTCCAGCGCCATCATCAGTCCCGCGCGGATCTGCGCCCTGGAGCGGGCGACTTCCTCGTCGGTGATCGTCTGGGTGGCGGCGATCAGTTCGTCCACGATCATCGGCATCAGCGCAGCCAGGTCTTCCTGGCTGGTGGCCGCATGCAGGCCGAACAGTCCGGTATCGGAAAACGCCCAGTGGAAGCTGTAGATGGCGTAGCAAAGGCCGTGCTTCTCCCGGATTTCCTGGAACAGGCGCGAGGACATGCCACCGCCCAGGACCGATGCCAGGATCTGGATGGCGTAATAGTCCTTGGACTTGTAGGGCCGACCTTCGAAACCGATCAGAACCTGTGCTTCCATCAGTTCTTTCGGCCGAAGGGTTTCGCCGCCGCGGTAGCGTGCTTCGGATTCGGGAGCTGCAGGCTCGGAGTTGAAACCGCCGAACTTCTCGCGGGCAAGAGCGACAAGCTCTTCATGATCAACCGCGCCGGCAGCGGCCAGCACCATGTCGGGTGCCCGGTAGCGATCGGCGAGATAGGCGTTGAGTGCGTCGCGGTTGAACCCCTGCACCGTTTCCGGCGTTCCGAGGATCGGCCGTCCGATGGCCTGGTCCGGCCAGGCGGTTTCCTGGAACAGATCGAAAGCCTGATCGTCGGGGGAGTCGTTTGCCGCGCCTATTTCCTGAAGGATCACATGTTGTTCGCGCGTCAGCTCCTGGGCATCGAATGTGGAATTCTGCAGGATGTCAGCGAGAATATCGACCGCAAGCGGCGTGTCCTCAGCCAGGATACGCGCGTAGTAATTGGTGTGTTCGATGCTTGTGGAAGCGTTCAGCTCACCACCGACGGCCTCGATCTCTTCTGCGATGCCACGCGCCGTGCGGGTCTTGGTGCCCTTGAAGGCCATATGCTCCAGAAGATGGGTTATCCCGTTCTGATGCACATTCTCCGCGCGGGATCCGGTTCGCACCCACACGCCAAGAGCCGCCGTTTTCAGATGAGGCATCTGGTCGGTGACGACCGTCATCCCGTTATCGAGGATTGTTGTTTGTACTTTCATATGCTCACACCCCAGCAGTAACGGCCCGGGCGTGATCTTCGATGTATCGCTCCACCACGCCCTGATCCGCCGCCAGAACCTGCTGGCGCTCCTCCGCAGTCATCATATCCTTCAGGTTTTCCGGCAGCTCCGGCCGGTTTCCTGAAGCCCTTTCCACCGCATCCGGGAATTTGGCCGGATGCGCCGTGCCCAACACCACCATCGGTGTCTCGCCGTTATCGTGGTCTTTCGCCACATGGACACCGATTGCCGTGTGCGGGTCCAGCAAATAGCCTGCCTCGTTCCACAGTTCGGCAATGGTCGATGCCGTTTCGTCCTCGTTGCAGCGGCCTGCGCCGAAAACCGCGCGCATGGCGCGGAGTGGGCCTTCCTCGATCTCGAAACTGCCGGACTGGCTCAACTGGTTCATCATGCGCCGGACTGCCGCGCCATCGCGTCCGCAGACCTCCGCCAGAAGCCGCTCGAAATTGGAGGACACCTGGATGTCCATGGACGGAGAAATGGTCGGCGTCACGCCGCGCTTTTCATAACGCCCGGTCTTGAGTGTCCGCGCCAGGATGTCGTTGACATTGGTCGCCACCACCAGCTTCTCGACGGGAAGCCCCATCTGCATGGCGGCATAGCCGGCAAAAATATCACCGAAGTTGCCGGTCGGCACCGTGAAGGAGATCTTGCGATGCGGCGCGCCAAGGGCAGCGCCTGCGACGAAATAATAGACGATCTGCGCCAGGATCCGCGCCCAGTTGATCGAATTGACGCCGGAAAGGGCAACCCTGTCGCGGAAGGAGAAATGGTTGAACATGCCTTTGACGATGGCCTGGCAATCATCAAAGTCGCCGTTTAGTGCCAGGGCATGAACGTTCTTTTCCGCCGGGGTCGTCATCTGGCGGCGCTGCACGCTGGAAACGCGTCCGTCGGGAAACAGGATGAAGATATCGGTACGCTCGCGCCCGCGGAAGGCCTCGATGGCGGCGCCGCCGGTGTCTCCGGAAGTTGCGCCGACAATGGTCGCGCGCAAGCCGCGCTCGGTCAGGACATAGTCCATCATCCGGCCAAGCAACTGCATCGCGACGTCCTTGAACGCCAGCGTCGGGCCGTGGAAGAGTTCAAGGATGAAAGTGTTCGGTCCGGTCTGGACAAGCGGCGTCACGGCCGGGTGGCGGAAGCCGTCATAGGCTTCTGCAATCATGGACTTCAGATCGTCTTCGGGAATGGCGCCAGCCACGAAGGGTGAAATAACCTCGAAGGCAACATCCTGATAGGGTTTACCGGCGAAAGACGCGATGGTGTCGGCATCAAATTGCGGCCAGGTTTCGGGTAAATAAAGTCCGCCGTCGCGTGCGAGCCCCTGTAGCAGGACATCGGAAAATTCCAGAACTGGTGCTTCACCACGCGTACTGATGTATTTCACCGCGCAACGTTCCTCTTGCTTTGTTTGTCGCGGGACGCCCGCGTCCCCTGCCTGTTTGCCAGACCTCTGATGCGAGAAGGATCAGCCTACTTGAATTCCGGCAGATTTGAAACAAACCATGCCATTGATGCGACTTACGCGCCATAACATTCAAGCGCAAGTCGCTTTTGGCTAAAATGATGACCGTGGAGAGACAAGTTTTGCGAAACCGGCCGTGACGTCAGCGCCGTCAGGCGTGCCCTGCATCGGCATAGAGCATGGCGGGGTCGATACCCATGCTGGCGAGCGCGCGATGCCATTTCTTGTCGGAGGCCTGATCGAACAGGATGTCCGGATCGGCCGGAGCCGTCAGCCACCCATTGGCCTGGATTTCGTTTTCAAGCTGCCCCGGAGCCCAGCCCGCATAACCGAGGGCCAGCATGGCCTGGGTGGGGCCGGTCCCTTGCGCAAGCGCCCGCAGGATCTCCAATGTTGCCGTCAGGCAGATGCCGTTATCAATGGCAAGGGTCGACTGGTTCAGCATGAAATCGTCGCTATGCAACACGAAGCCGCGTTCGACCTCTACCGGGCCACCCTTGTGAACGCTCATGTCGCGGACTTTCGACGGCAGGCGAATGGCACCATCGTCGTTGACGATATCGAGTTGAATCAGAAGCTCTTCCAGTGACAGATGGCGGGCCACCTGGTTCACCACGAGACCCATTGCGCCCTGGTCCGAATGAGAGCACAGATAAATCACAGAATGTTCGAACCGGCTGTCTGACATGCCCGGCATCGCAATCAGAAACTGACCTTCAAGGGAATCTGTTGCTGCGGATCCGGCCATGCGTACCTCGTTTTCTGTTGACGCTCTCTGCCCAAGGGAAAGCATAGCCCCTTTGCCGGGCTTTGTTAATGTCTGTTTGTGCTCGCCGAATGGCAACCGGCTCACTTCAGCGTCACAAGGATATGACCTGGATTGCCCAGTCTGGCCGATGACGCTTGCCTGAAACTCGTGTAGCAAAGAAGGCATGAAACGCTCTGTCCTTGCCCTTGCGCTCACTATTTTTGTTTTTGCTCCACCCGCCCATGCCGCCATGACCGGCTGGACGGAAGTTCAGGGAGGCGCCGTCAGGCTGATCGCCTCGGGCCCCATGAAGGACGGCCATTATGAAGCCGGTTTGGAGTTCCTTCTGGAACCGGGCTGGCACACCTATTGGCGCTATCCTGGCGAAGCCGGAATTCCGCCCCAGATCGATACGACCGGAAGCGCAAACATCAAGACCACCGAGGTGCTCTATCCTGCGCCGGAGCGCTATGACGACGGCTTTTCTGAATCGATCGTCTATCACAATGGCATTGTTCTGCCTCTGCGGGTCGAACCTGAAAATCCCGGTCAAACCGTGACGCTTTCCCTGGACGTTTTCTTTGGTATCTGCAACGAGATCTGCGTTCCCGGAGAGGCCTCCCTGACGCTTGATCTGACCCCGGATGACCAGACCGACAGCCTTGCCCAGACACTGATCCTACGAGACCTCGAGGCCGTGCCTGCCAAGCAGCCGTCCGCGGATCTGAAGATAAGTGCGATAGCCCTGTCGGCATCGGGCGATGCAGTGGAGATCGAGGTCCAGGCGCCTGACGACACCACGCCGGATCTTTTTGCAGCAGCTCCCGAAGGCTCCTATATCGGCCTGCCTAAACCTGCCGGCCAAGGTGGTGAAAAGACACTCTGGCGCTTGCCACTCAAAGGCATGAAAACAACTGAGACCGACGACGATCTGCGCCTTGTGCTGACTGCGGGCGGTCGGGCGGTCGAGCAGCTGTTTCCCATTGATCCGGCCTGGGTGAAATAGAAACTGCCTCCTGCCGGTCTGTCTATCGAACCGCTTTTGCCTCAACTTCCCTCGACGGACGGCCAACAAAGCCCTATCTGTGTCGCGGGGCTGCCGTTTCGCCGCAGCCGGTCAATCAAGGGATATTCACTATGACACTTTCTGTTGGGGATCGTCTTCCTGAGGCAACATTCAACACCATGACCGCGGACGGCCCCGGCGAAATATCGACCGGCGAGCTGACATCCGGCAAGACCGTTGTGCTGTTCGGCGTGCCGGGTGCCTTCACCCCGACCTGCCACATGAACCACCTGCCGGGCTTCATCGAGCATGCGGAAACGCTGAAGAACAAGGGTGTCGACACCATTGCTGTCCTGTCCGTGAACGATGTCTTCGTCATGGACGCCTGGAAGAAAGCCTCCAGCGCCGGCGACAGCATCACGTTCCTGTCAGACACGGCTGCCGGCTTTGTCGAAGCCGCAGGCCTCGGCCTCGGGCCGGCACCGATCTTCGGTCACCTGCGCTCACAGCGTTTCGCGCTGATTGCCAAGGATGGCGTGATCACCTTCCTGGCTATTGAAGACGCTCCGGGCGAAGCCGTAAAGTCCGGTGCCGCCGCAATCCTGGAAGCACTCGGCTAAGCTGTTTGCAAGCTTGCAGGAGAAATGATGAAGGGCCCTGCGGGGCCCTTTTTTGATCGCCCCCTCTCAGCAGATCATCCCGGACGCGGAGATCGGTGACCGGAGAGCCGAGGGCTTTTCAACCTGCCTGCCGACAAAAGTGAAGCAGTGGATCCCCGATCCCGGCTCGCGCTTCGCTTGGCCGCGACGACGACCGAGAGCCTAGGTTCTCCTGCCCCTCCGGGGCCACGTTCCTTCGTGTCACGAGGCCACCAGCACCACCTACTTGGTCGACGTTTCGCCCGCCTGCCGTTTGCGCGGCCAAAGGATACTTGCAGCGTAAGTGAGGTAGACACCGATCAGCGTTGCCGCCAGACCGAACCAGGTCAGCGCATAGCCGAGGTGGTCGTTCTTGAAATGAACGATGGTCTCCCCCGCCTGCGGCAGACCGGACGGCGGCGTGAAGGAAGCGTCGAGATCTATGCTGAAGGGAGCCAGCCTGGCGGGATCGAGGCCCAGTTCTGCTGCCATGGCATCCGTATCACGTGCGAACCAGATACGATCATCCCGACCGGGTTCCGGCGTTGTCCAGTTCGGTTTTTCACTCAGCCGCAAAAGTCCGGTCAGCTCCCAGGCACCATCAGGCGGCGTGATTGCCTTTTCGCGCGAATCCTTGTCGAGCCCTTGTGGCAGGAAGCCGCGGTTGACCAGAACGATCCACTGCTGATCCGTTTCGAAAGGTGCATAAACCATCACCCCGGGCCCGCTTACTGGCCCGACCGGATCAGTCAGCGCGGTGTAATAGAAAACCGCCCCTTCCAGGAAACGTCCGGTGAGCCTGACATGGCTATAGTCGTCAGAGGGGGCAAGGTCGCCCCAGGCCCCAGGTTCGGGTGCTGTTTCCGGCGGGGTCGAAACACCGGCTTCCACCTGTTCGATGAGGTTTTCTTTCCAGGCCAGGCGGTCGAGCTGCCAGAAACCGAGATTGAGCAGAACCACCAGAGCCACGATGGCAGCGAGTGTCGGGATAACGAGTTTACGCATGAGATTGTCTTCCCGGGACCTGCCCGGTCAATTGTCGTCCTTGCCGGTGTCCAGTTGACCTTCGGCAGCCTTGTGCCGGAACTGAAGCGCAATCATGAGGCCTTTCAGCGGTCGAAGCACTCCGCCGGCCAGCAGGATCGTCAGCGGTAGCCAGAGGACCAGGTGTACCCAGATCGGCGGCTGGTAGGAGAGTTCGACGAAGAGCACCAGACCGACCACGATAAACCCGACGATCATGATGACGAAAACCGCCGGGCCGTCACCACTGTCGGCGAAAGAGTAGTCGAGCCCGCAGGCCATGCAGGATTTCTTGACGCTCAGGAAACCGTCGAAGAGCTTCCCCTGGCCGCAGCGCGGACACTTGCCCGACAGGCCTGCGGAAACCGGATTGACCGGTGGAAAATGCGCCTTGTCTTCCATGATGTGCCTCAAGCCTCAGCTGAAATGAAAACGCCCGATCCGGTGGCCGGATCGGGCGTTGCTCGTGCCGGTTTGGCGCGATCCTAGTGAGCGGCCGGTGTGCCTGCGCCCCAAATGTAGATAGAGACGAACAGGAACAGCCAGACGACGTCAACGAAGTGCCAGTACCATGCGGCAGCTTCGAAACCGAAGTGCTTCTCGACGGTGAACTGACCAGCCAGTGCCCGGAACAGGCAGACGGCCAGGAAGATGGTGCCGACGATAACGTGGAAACCGTGGAAACCGGTCGCCATGAAGAAGGTCGCGCCGTAGATGTTGCCGCCGAAATCGAACGCAGCGTGCATGTATTCGTAGACCTGGCAGACGGTGAAGAGAACACCCAGCAGAACCGTAAGGGTCAGGCCCCACTTCAGGCCATCGCGGTCATTATGCAGCAGCGCATGGTGTGCCCAGGTGACCGTGGTGCCGGAGCACAGCAGGATCAGGGTGTTGAGCAGCGGCAGGTGCCAGGGATCGAATGTTTCGATGCCGGCAGGCGGCCAGTGACCGCCAGTTGCCTCGACACGGGCATACTGGATGGCTTCGCTGGTGAAGAGCGATGCATCGAAGTAGGCCCAGAACCATGCAACGAAGAACATCACTTCAGAAGCGATGAACAGCAGCATGCCGTAGCGAAGATGCAGCGAGACCACCCGGGTGTGGTGACCCTGAGCGGATTCGCGAACGGTGTCGCGCCACCAGCCGAACATCACATAAAGGACGATCAGCAGCCCGATAGCGAACAGGCCCCAGCCGGTGAGATCCAGGCCAAGCAGCACGAACTCCGTGCCCTGTGCATATTTCATGAAGCCGATGGCACCCAGTGCCATGACGAATGCACCGACGGATGCGATGAACGGCCACGGACTCGGATCGACCAAGTGGTAATCGTGGTTTTTGGTATGTGCCTCAGCCATCGGCAAGCTCCCCAAAGACAGTCATTTCAAGCGCGGATGCGCCAATCACTCGAATTTTGTTTCAGCTGCGGCCTTCTCGGCCTTTGCTGCAACAGGACGTTCCGGTTCTTCTACCGGGAAGAAGGTGTAGGACAAAGTGATTTCCTTCACGTGTTTCAGCTCAGGATCCTTGTCCATTTCCGGGTCGACGAAGAAAACGACCGGCATCTGAACAGTCTCGCCGCTTTCCAGCGCCTGCTCGGTAAAGCAGAAGCATTGCAGCTTGTTGAAATAGGCTCCGGCCGTCGGCGGCGACACGTTGAAAGTCGACGTGCCGACGGTCCTGCCGGAACCCGTGTTGGTTGCCACATATTCCAGTTGAGCGGTTTCGCCCATCTGGAGCGTGACCGAACGCTGCACCGGTTTGAATTTCCAGGGCAGCTCGTGATTGACGTTGCCGTCGAAGCGCACGGTGATCTTGCGGTCGATGATCACGTCGCTTTCAGCCGTGGCAACCTGCGTGGTGCCACCAAACCCGGTGACACGGCAGAAAAGATTGTAGAGCGGCACGGCGGCATAGGCCGCCCCGACCATGAACATGAACACGCCAGCGCAAACCACCGCGACCTTGCGGTTGCTGCGTGACAGGTTTGAAGTGTCTTGTCCGTTGCTCACACGATCTCCCTCAAAGCGCCCGGTCCAGGATACCGGGGCCCAGTTTGACGATGGTCACGACATAGAACAGCACGACGAGGCCGCCGAGCACGCAGGCGATTGCAATCGACCGCGACCGGCGCTTCTTCTTCTGCTCTTCGGTGAGCGCAATGCCCTGCTCTTCCTTGGCCATCACGTCACACTCCTGCAATCAGGCTCTCGCCCAGAAGCAGGGCAAACAGCATGAACAGGTAAAAGATTGAAAACTTGAACAGACGCCAGCACGCGGCCTTCGCCGGATCGCCCTCGCGCTTGCGCCAGACGTCAAAGGAAAGGCCGACGAAGATGGCACTCAGAAGAGCGGATGCAATGCCGTAGACGGGGCTTGCAAAGCCAAGCAGGTAAGGCGCGACACCGATGGGTGCGAGCAGGATGGCATAAGCCAGAATATGATGCCGTGTCACGGTCTCGCCGGCAACAACTGGCAGCATCGGGATCTTGGCGGCCTGATAGTCGCCGTTCTTGACCAGTGCCAGCGCCCAGAAGTGCGGCGGTGTCCACATGAAGATGATCAGGAAGAGCACGAAGCTTTCCAGGCTTACGCTTCCGGTAACGGCAGCCCAGCCGATCATCGGAGGAAACGCCCCGGCTGCGCCGCCGATAACAATGTTCTGCGGCGTCGAACGCTTCAGCCACATCGTATAGACGATCACGTAAAAGAAGATGGTGAAGGCCAGGAATGCACCGGCAAACCAGTTGACCAGAAGGCCGAGCAGCACAACCGAACCGATGGACAGCGTCACACCGAAGGCAAGCGCTTCCTCACGCGTGACCTTGCCGGCCGGGATCGGCCGCTTGCGGGTGCGCGTCATGACTTCGTCGATGTCGGCGTCGTACCACATGTTGAGCGCGCCGGAAGCGCCCGCTCCGATGGCAATGCACAGGATCGCGACAACGCCCAGCACTGGATGCACGGAGCCTGGTGCCAGCATCAGGCCGACAAAAGCGGTGAAGATGACCAGAGACATCACACGCGGCTTCAGGAGCGCCACATAGTCGCTCACCGATCCCATGCCGCCGTCCCAGACAGCGGTTTCCTGGCTCATCATATCCTGGCGCTCAACGAGCGACATAGGCGCGTCCTTTGAATTCTTGTTTTCTTCCGCGATCCAGGGATCGCGCATCCGGGTGCACATGGCCCGGCAGATTTCTTTAAAGGGAGCACCGCGCCGGCAACCGGCGCGGTGCTGATCTTGACCGGGAGGCGAACCTCCCGCCGCGAATTACTTGATGCGCGGCAGGGTCTCGAACTGGTGGAACGGCGGAGGAGAAGACAGGGTCCACTCCAGGGTCGTTGCACCTTCGCCCCACGGGTTGTTGCCGACAACGCGCTTCTTGGAGAACGCTTCGACGATGCCGAAGAGGAACACCAGAACCGCAAAGGCCGAGATGTAGGAGCCGATGGAGGAAACGAAGTTCCAGCCGGCAAACGCATCCGGGTAGTCGACATAGCGGCGCGGCATGCCGTTCAGGCCCAGGAAGTGCTGCGGGAAGAACACCAGGTTCACGCCCACGAAGGTGATCCAGAAATGGGCCTTGCCGATCGTCTCGTTGTACATGTAGCCGAACATTTTCGGGAACCAGTAGTACCAGGCCGCGAAGATGGCGAACACGGCGCCGAGAGACAGCACGTAGTGGAAGTGAGCAACCACGAAGTAAGTGTCGTGGAACGCACGGTCGAGACCGGCGTTGGCGAGCTGCACACCTGTCACACCGCCGACGGTGAACAGGAAGATGAAGCCGATTGCCCAGACCATAGGTGTGCGGAACTCGATGGAACCACCCCACATGGTCGCGATCCACGAGAAGATCTTCACGCCGGTCGGAACCGCGATCACCATGGTGGCGGCCACGAAGTAGGCCTGCGTCTCGGAGGACATGCCGACGGTGTACATGTGGTGCGCCCACACGATGAAGCCGACGACGCCAATGGCGACCATGGCGTAGGCCATGCCGAGGTAACCGAAGATCGGCTTGCGCGAGAAGGTGGAAATGATGTGGCTGATGATGCCGAAGCCCGGCAGGATCAGGATGTACACTTCCGGATGACCGAAGAACCAGAACAGGTGCTGGAACAGGATCGGGTCACCGCCACCGGCAGGCGCAAAGAACGTGGTGCCGAAGTTACGGTCGGTCAAAAGCATGGTGATGGCACCAGCCAGAACCGGCAGGGACAGCAGCAGCAGGAACGCGGTGATCAGCACGGACCAGGCAAACAGCGGCATCTTGTGCAGGGTCATGCCCGGCGCACGCATGTTGAAGATGGTCGTGATGAAGTTGATGGCACCGAGGATCGAGGAAGCACCAGCAATGTGCAGGGCCAGGATCGCCAGATCCATCGCCGGTCCGGGCTGACCGGACGTGGACAGCGGCGGATAGATGGTCCAGCCGCCACCGACACCGTTGGAGCCCGGAGGACCTTCAACGAAGAGGGAGAGAAGCAGGAGCAGGAAGGCCGGCGGAAGCAGCCAGAAGGAGATGTTGTTCATCCGCGGGAACGCCATGTCCGGCGCACCGATCATGATCGGCACGAAGTAGTTGGCGTAGCCGCCGATCATGGCCGGCATGACCATGAAGAAGATCATGATCAGACCATGTGCGGTGGTGAACACGTTGAACAGGTGCGGATCACCGAAGATCTGCATCCCCGGTTCCTGAAGTTCCATCCGCATGCCGACGCTGAGCGCGCCGCCAACGATACCTGCCATGATAGCGAACATCAGGTACATGATACCGATGTCCTTGTGGTTGGTCGAATAGACCCAGCGGCGCCATCCGGTCGGATGGCCATGTGCCGCATGTGCTTCGGTCGCAGCCATTTTGGGCTCCCTCTTTCAGACTTTCTCAGCGGCGCTGCATGTCATCGCGCGCATCGCCAAACAGGATCGCCGCCACATTATTTCGCGGCGACAGAGATCTCTTCCAGCTTGCCTGCGGCAGCCACTTTCTTCGCATCGGCGATCGATGCCAGGAGCTGCTGGTTGGCAGTGTCCAGATCGTCCTGGGCGGCAGTTGACCAGGTCTGGAACTGATCCTTGGAAACCACCCGGATTGCGATCGGCATGAAGGCATGGTCCTTGCCGCAAAGCTCGGAACACTGACCGTAGTAGACGCCTTCCTCGCGAGCGTGGAACCAGGTTTCGTTCAAACGGCCCGGGATGGCGTCGATCTTAACGCCGAAGGACGGCATCGCGAAGGCGTGGATAACATCTTCGGAGGTCACCTGGACGCGAACAGTGGTGTCGACCGGAATGACGAGATCGTAGTCAACGGACAGAAGGCGCGGAACTTCGTTCAGCGTCACGCCGCGAGCGTCTGCAACAGCCTGGCGCTCGTCGTCCTTGACCATGATGGAGTCGAAGGAGAGCTCACCCATGTTCTCATCGGTGTACTCATAGCCCCAGTACCACTGGTACCCGGTCGCCTTGATGGTCATCTCGTATTCGGGAATGTCCAGCTGCTTGTAAAGCAGGCGGAAAGACGGGATCGCGATCACGACCAGAATCAGGATCGGAGCAACCGTCCAGACCACTTCGATCATGGTGTTGTGCGATGTCCTGGACGGAACCGGGTTCTTTTTCGCGCTGAAGCGGGTCATGCAGACGATCAGCAGCGCAAGCACGAACAGCGTGATTACGGTGATGATCACCAGGGTGAACCCGTTGAACCAGGTAATGTCGTCCATTACATCGGTGACAGAGGCCTGAAAGCCCAACTGCCATTCCTTGATGCCGGATTCCGCTGCCAGGGCCGCTGTCGACACTCCAGCAAAAGTTGCCGCCGCACCGGCCATAGTCATGAGACGCTTGAAGACTGCCTTCACGTCCGCGCTCCCTTCCCTCATCCGCCTGAAATGGCGGAAAATGCTAAATTTCCGGACTCAGATCCGGTCCAATCCGGTGCGGCAGTAGCGGGCTTGGCGGCGCTGCGCAAGCCAAATCTGCTGCGTCCTGGAGTTGGACAAGGTCATGAGTTTGACCGGACTATAACCACAAACTCATATAAAGGGCGATGGCTACCATCGGGCATAGCGGCGATGTGCCGCATCATTCCACCGACACCTTTGAGCCGCACAAAAACCACAAGAAACGCCGGGCTGCAACGGAATTTCCAACTTTTCACAGCCACCTGAAGCTCTCTGCCATTTGACACGGGTCAAGGACATGCGAATTTTCGACAAGAATTGCGGCTAATCCTTAGGTTCCTGAACCGCCGGACTGGAAACGTGCGCCGTCATGCGGCAATGTCTGGCCTAGAATTACACCTTGATTCGCCAAGCAGGCCGCATCTTTTTATGCCGGGCCGACCAAAAGCGAACCGGACAACGATTGACTGGAGGATTTCTTGTCAACCCAATTGCCGCAGTCACTGGCTGCCCGCCCTAATGGACGTTCCAGACTGTCTTTTTCCAAACTCGCGGCCGTTGCCGGGATCGTCTTCAGTTCGTTGACTTACGGAAATCTGCCCGCCGCGGCACAAGGCGAGGTCCGCTCGACTCACGGCGACTGGCAAATGCGCTGCGACACGCCTCCCGGTTCCACCGGTGACCAGTGCGCGCTGATCCAGAACGTCACTGCGGCCGACCGGGAAAACGTCGGGCTTTCCGTGATCATTCTGAAAACCGCCGACAAGCAGGCCCGCATTCTCAGGGTTCTCGCACCGCTCGGCGTGTTGCTGCCGTCTGGTCTTGGCCTCAGGGTCGACAACGCCGATATCGGCCGGGCCGGTTTCGTCCGCTGTCTTCCGAACGGCTGCATTGCCGAGGTCATTCTCGAAGAAGATCTGCTGAGCAAATTGCAGGCCGGCTCTCAGGCGACCTTCATCATCTTCCAGACCCCGGAAGAAGGGATCGGCATCCCGATTTCTCTGAATGGGTTCTCTGCAGGCTTCGACGCCCTGCCCTGACGCGGAAACGCAAGCAACCAAACGAAAGGCGCCCATTCGGCGCCTTTTTTGTTTCCGAAATCCTGGTGATGAGCCTTGCCGCCTATTCCGCGGCTGGCGCGTCAGGAGCGTTCGCCTCCATCGACCGGCGCGGCGTTACCTTGTGCAGCTTGTCGGCGCCGGCAAACATGCCCTCACGCAGTTGCTGGGCAAGCCGCTCCTCGTCCCGGTCGCGAACGTCTTCCTCGATCTGGTCGATTCGGTCGAGGGGAGTTCCCAGTGCCTCGAGTGCCGCCCGGCCGAAGACGACGCTTGATTCGAAGGTTTCACGAATCTGGAAATCGACGCCCCGTTTGGTGAGATCCAGCATATGCGCGCGGTCCGTCGCCCGGCAGAAGATCAGCGCCTCGGGGAAGCCTTCTCGAACGAGGTCGATGGCCTTGCCCATCACCTTGTCGTTCTCGATACACATGGCAACCAATGTTGCCTTGCCCGCCCCAGCCGCCGCCAAAACGTCTGCCCGCGTCGCATCGCCGTAATAGACCTTGTAGCCCTGCTTGCGGGCGTAAGCGATACGGTCCGGCCGGTTGTCGATGGCGGTGATCTCAAGACCTTCGGATGTCAGGAACTGGGCCACCACCATGCCGAAGCGGCCGAAGCCGATCACCAGCACGGTCGGAGTTGCCTCCTCGAATGTCTCGATCGACGGGTTTTCAACACCCCGTGCCTTGACCCTGGCCGCCAGCCGGTCCAGCCCAAGGCAGGCAACCGGCGTCAGCAACATGGTCAAGACCACAATCGCGTTCAGCTGGTTGACGGCCTGATAGCTCAACAGGCGTTCGCCGACAGCGGCGGTGAACAGGACAAAGGCAAATTCACCACCTTGAGGCAGCGTGACGGCAATGCGCAATGCATCGGAATTCGGCGAGCCGGTGCCCCGTGACAGAGCCCAAAGGAATATGCCCTTCACACCCATCACACAGATGACGCCGATTGCGAGGATTTCCCAGTGGGTCATCACCAGGTAGACATCAAGCGACATGCCGACGGCGACAAAGAACAGGCCCATGAGCAAAGACCGGAAGGGCTCGATGTCGGCTTCAAGCGTATGGCGAAAACTCGATTCGGCCAGCAGAACACCTGCCAGGAACGCCCCGAGCGCCATCGACAGGCCGACCGCATGCATGATGCCGGCACTGCCAAGAGCGACGAGGAGAGCGGCTGTCAGCATGACCTCGCGCGCGCGGCTTGCCGCCAGCAGCAGGAAAATCGGCGACACCAGATATCGGCCAGTCAGGACTACGGCAGCCACCGCCGCCAGAACGATCAGGATCTCGCTCGCGATCTGCGTATAGGTGGACGGCCCTTCCCCGGGCGCCAGGATGGCGACCATCGCAAGCAGTGGCACGATGGCGATATCCTGAAGCAACAGGATGCCGAACGCCCGCTGGCCGTAGGCTGAGGAAAGTTGTCCGCGTTCCTGCAGGATCTGCAGCGCGAACGCGGTGGAAGAAAGCGCCAGGCCGAAGCCAGCAACCAGAGAGGTGGTGAAGGAATATCCAAACAGCCGCCCTATGGCGTAGAAGGTCACACCGGTCAGAAGCACCTGGGCCGTTCCAAGGCCGAAGATGTCACGCTTCATCCGCCAGAGTTTTCGCGGGTCCAGCTCCAGACCGATGACAAACAGCAGCAGGACGACGCCAAGTTCGGCGACATGAAGCACGTCCTCGCCCGAGCCGAGAAGCTTTAGGCCGTGCGGGCCTATAACGGCTCCGGCAGCGAGATAACCGACCACCGATCCAAGCCCCAGCCTTTTGGCGATCGGAACGGCGACGACCGTCGCGGCCAGAAACACGATCGATTCGGCAAAAAACGGAGGGGCTCCTTCTGCTGCCATTCCTTCTCCTTAACCGCATGGTCCCGACACGTCGCCTTCTTGTTTCATGCGACTTCGGCTCACTTCAACGATATCAGAGAATACGCCCTATCCTTTAATCAAATCCAGCGACTGCAGCAAAAAAGTGCTTTATTTTCAATCAAAGGACAGCCCCACGCGCCGAGAACCGCACAAGCTGATTGCACGTTGGATATTTGCTGCGTAGCGTTGCAGATGTCCGGTGAAAAAGTCTGGCAGGCAACGTCCAGTCCAAAGGCTGGCTATCTATCCCTGTACTCCAAGACGGAGCTCTTGCACCGCATGTCCGATCTGTTTGCCTCAATCGATGCCGCAGGCCTTGCCTGCGGGTTTCTGCCGCTGTCTCAGATGATGGAAATCCTGGACGGAAATCATGTTCTGGATCCCTTTTCCACGCTGGTTTCCGCAGGCGTATCGGCGGGCAGGAACAACATCTTTTATCCGGGCGTCACGCTGAAGGCCTCATCCGGAGCGGAGATCCGGCTGGGCGACGACAACATTGTGCACTCCGGCAGCCATTTCGAAGCGTCGAACGGCAATATTCTGATCGGTAGCAAGAACCAGTTCGGCGAAGGCGGATTTACCGCCAAGGCCAACAGGCCCGGCGCGGAAATCCGGATCGGCAGCCATGGCCGGTTCCTCAACAACCCGGCCCTGTTCGGCAGATGCATGCTGGGAGACGGCAGTCAGATCCTCGGCAATATCACGGTCGACAGTTGTACGCTGTCGGACGGAGGTTCCTTTCAGGAAGATGATCCGGACATGAGAGGCGGTCTGCTGAAAGGAAGCGGCGTTGCCAGGAACCTGAGCGTGGCACGCGGCATGGTGATAGCCGGAAACGGGACTTTCAGTTCGGAAGACCTGCTGCCTCAAAGGCACTTTCACCCAAAGCCCTGACTGAAACACACTGATCGCGCAAACCTGCGTTCCGGATCAGATCAGCCGGCAAGTCCTCAGGAACGTTCCAAGGCCATCCGCAGTCACATAGTGATGGCCCTTCAACCCGGCGTTCTGCGCCCCTACTATGTTTTCCGCTCGGTCATCGACAAACGCACTTTCCTCGGGACCATAGCCGTAGCGGCCGCAGATGCGCTCAAAGACCAGCGGATCAGGCTTGCGGGCTCCAAACTCAGCCGAGACATGGGCTTTCTCACCGAAAATTTCGACCGTTTCCGGCGCGCAGATGGGCAAGGCATCCTTCAAGAGCATGCCGTTGTTGGTCAGCAGCGCAATGTCTGCGGTCGCCTTCAGGCGGCGGACAAGCGACAAGACATCCCGGCGCGGGCGCATCATCTGCCGGCGCACATCCGCCCAGGTTTCGAAGTCGATCGGAAACTCGAGCAGTCTTGCAAATTGCTCCAGATAGGCATCGGCCGTTGCAGGATCTCCCGCCTCGGCTGCATTCTCGTGAGGACCGCCCCAGACCGAGCAATCAATATCGGCCGCAGGCCTTCCTGTCAGCTCTTCAAGCAACTTCAAGCGGATCTGGTGGTCGTAGTCGTAGAGCACCAGATCCATATCGAAGATGACGAATTTTATGTCCGGCATAGGTCCTTCCAGGCGGCCTTGTCAGACCGCCGTCCCGCCTATGGTCATGGCATTGATGCGCATGGACGGTTGGCCGACACCAACCGGCACGCCCTGCCCCTGCTTGCCGCAGGTGCCCATGCCGGGATCGAGCTTCATGTCGTTCCCGATCATGGAAACGCGGGTCAGCGCGTCCGGTCCGTTACCGATCAGCATTGCGCCTTTCAGCGGCGCGCCAACCTTGCCGTTCTCCACGCGGTAGGCTTCGGTGCAGGAGAACACGAATTTGCCGGAGGTGATGTCGACCTGGCCACCACCGAAAGACACGGCGTAAATGCCGTCCTTGACCGATGCCAGGATCTCGTCCGGATCCTTGTCACCGGCCATCATTACCGTATTGGTCATGCGCGGCATCGGGATGTGGGCGTAGGACTGCCGGCGGCCATTACCGGTCGGCTCCATGCCCATCAGGCGCGCGTTCTGGCGGTCCTGCATGTAGCCCTTCAGGATACCGTCCTCAATCAGTACCGTTCGGCTGGAAGGCGTGCCTTCGTCGTCCACAGTCAGCGAGCCCCGACGATCGGCAATCGTTCCGTCGTCAACGATGGTCACGCCAGGCGAAGCAACGCGCTGGCCCAAGAGACCGGCGAACGCGGACGTTTTCTTGCGGTTGAAGTCGCCTTCCAGTCCGTGGCCGACGGCTTCGTGCAGAAGAATGCCCGGCCAGCCCGGCCCCAGCACGACATCGAAAGTGCCGGCAGGTGCAGGAACCGCTTCCAGATTGACCAGAGCCTGACGCAGTGCCTCGTCGACACCGCCCTGCCAGTTTTCCGTGGTGATGAAACGCTCGAAGCCTTCCCGGCCACCGCAACCGAATGAGCCGCTTTCCTGGCGTTCGTCATTGCCGGCGACGACGGAAATGCTGAGCCGCACCATCGGACGCACATCGCGCACCAGATGACCGTCCGCACGCAGGATCTCGACCACCTGCCAGGAACCCGCCAGAGACGCGGACACCTGCCGCACGCGTGGATCCTTTGCCCGCGCGTAGGCGTCGATTTCCTGCAGCAGCTTGACCTTGTCCTCGAAGCTCGGCCCGCCAAGCGGGTTTGCATCGGTATAAAGCGTCTGGTTGGTGCGCGCAGGCGCTGCCGCGTAGCTACCCGAATACCCCTTCTTGACGGCGCTGACCGCATCGGCCGCCCGTTTCAATGCACCTTCGGAGATATCTCCGGCATGAGCGTAACCGGCAGCTTCACCGGCAACGGCTCTCAGGCCGAAACCTTGTGCGGTGTCGTAGTTGGCCCCTTTCAGGCGCCCGTTGTCGAAGACCAGGCCTTCGCTTTGCCGGTATTCGACAAAAAGCTCGCCATCATCCGCTCCATCAAGTGCGTCCTGAGTGATCCGCCTTGCCGTTTCGAGGCCCAGGCCTGAAGATTCGATAAGATCGGTGGTGGAAAGGGTCATCTGTCTGTCCTGATTTCGCCCGGAGTGTCTGCCGATGCAGGTTGCATTGCCAGACCGGGCAATTTGGTTGTTTCTCTCAACATAGGCGTTTTGGCGCGCAAATCATCCCATAAGCGGAGAATTCCACTTGCCAGTCATGCGGTACCGCGCGCCGGAATGCAGTCGGGGCCGGGTTACCCTGAGCGATTTTGAAACCGATTGTCCCGCAACGGGGAAATGGGCCCCCGGCAAAGCTTTGACTTGCCCTCTCCTGCCAGTCTGCCATAAATGCTATCGAGACTTCCCGATAGACCGACAGCCAAACTGCAGATCATGAACCGCTACGAAAATCCGCGCATCCCCAATGAAGCCCGCGTCCGCTACCTGGATGGCGACTATCAGGTGGAAACACCGGGGACATTCGTGCGCTGTGCGGTGACCGGAACGGCGATCCCGCTGGACGAGCTGAAATACTGGTCTGTCGAACGGCAGGAAGCCTATGTCGATGCCAATGCGTCCATGAAGCGGTATCTGGAAACGCGCTGAGCCGCGTCAGGCGAAGTCAAGCAGCCTCATTTTCCGAACTGACGCCGACGTAGCCGCTCCTTGATGAGTGACGCCAGCCTGTCTTCGTCGTCGATCTCCATTCGCACTTCCAGAACGGCCGCACTGGATGCGATCCAGTGGAACAGCTCTCCCGTCGACGTTTCCAGCCTGGCCATGTCCTTGGACGTCGTCACCAGCTTGAACCCGGCTTCCTCGGCTTCGGTCAGCAGCGCACGCACGTCGGCTTGCGTGTATTGATGGTGATCGGGGAATTCCCGCGTTTTCCTCACGTCGTAGCCAAGCGATTTCAGCGTATCGAAGAATTTCTGCGGTCTGCCGATGCCCGCAAATGCAAAAAGCCTGCTTCCCGCCAGTTCATCGTTCGGCTGTGGCCGCACATGCGCGTGAAGGATCGGCAGCCCCTTGCGTCCAGCCAGATGCACAGCTTCCTCTGCCGCATCCCCCTCGCCTACCAGGACCAGGCAATCGGCCTTCACGATCTGCTTGGCCGCAGGTGCCCGCAAGGGACCGGCAGGCAGACACTTGCCATTGCCGAACCCCACGCTGCAATCGACCAGCACCAGGCTGAGATCCTTGGCCAGCGCCGGGTTCTGAAATCCGTCATCCATCAGAAGGACATCAATGGGCTGCTGTTCGGCAAGCCGTGCCCCCGACGGCCTGTCGGCCGCAATCACGGTTGGACCGTACCGGGCCAGCAACAAGGCCTCGTCACCGACAACATCGGCGTCGTGCATGCTGGCATCGACAAGGAGCGGCCCTTTGGCCTTGCCGCCGTAACCGCGCAGCAGGAAACCGGGCCGCAAGCCTTCTTCCTGCAATCTGTAGGACAGTTCGATGGCAAAGGGCGTCTTTCCGGTTCCGCCGACGACGAAATTGCCGACGCAGATTACAGGCAACCGGCTTTTCGCTTTCGGCTTCTTCAACATGCGGCGGCCTGAGACCAGTCCGTAAATCCAGCCTGCCGGCGACAGCAGCCAACTTGCCAGTGTCTGTCCCGGCTTCCACCAGAAGTCGGGCGCCGACTTCATGCGCGGCCCCGCGGCAGCGGATCGCCAGTCGCCGGACCTGCTTTTCCCAACATGGGTTGCAACACTTTCAGGGTTTCGGCCAAGGCACCGCGCCCGGCCTCGACCAGGGCTCTTGCTCTTTCCGCCTGCGCCCGGGCAGCGTCAGCATCGCGCAAAAGACTGCCAACACAATCTGCCAGGTTCTCCGGCAACTCCGCTTTCAGCGAAGCCCGCCGGCTCCAGAAGTCCTTGTAGACGGCTCGGGCGTTCGCAACACGCGGGCCAGTGACCAACGCGGAGCCCGACAATGCAGCTTCCACCGGGTTATGACCGCCCGCATCGTTGAATGAACCACCCAAAAACGTCACCGGTGCCAATCTGTAAAAAAGTCCCATCTCGCCCAGTGTATCACCGAGATAGACATCTGTGTCCGTTTCAATTGCCTGATCCAGACTTCGACGCGCCGCACGCAGGCCACGGCTATCGATCATGGCCGCAATATCATCTGTCCGAACGGGATGTCGCGGCACCAGGACCAGCAGGAGACCGGGAAATTCCTCGGTGAGACGGCCAAAGGCCTCGAGTACAATTTCGTCTTCGCCCGGATGCGTCAGGGCGGCCAGCCAGACCGGACGCGCTCCTGTCTGCGCCAACAGGGCGGTTGCCTGGCCTTCGTCCACGGCCGGGTCCGGTGCATCGAATTTCAGATTGCCGGGCGTTGAAACATTGCGGCAGCCCAACAGACGGAACCGCTCGCCATCGGCGGCGCTTTGCGCCAGAACCATATCCAGACACCGAAACAGATATCCGGAAATACGCGGAAAGCGCGCCCAGCTTCGATACGACCGGTCCGACAGGCGGCCGTTGAGAAGTACGAAGGGCGTTTGCCGTGAACGCATTTCATCGAAAAGGCACGGCCAGATTTCGGACTCGACCACCATCGCCAGGTCCGGGGACCAGTGGTCGAGAAATCGGCAGATCGGCCCGGGCGCATCGAATGGCATGAACTGGTGGATCGCCCCTTCCGGCAAGCGGCCCTGTGCCAGCTGTGCCGCCGTCACGGTGACAGTGGTCAGGAGCACCTTGTTGCCGGACCCCGTCAGTTCATCAACCAGCGGCAGCACGGATACGGTTTCACCGACACTGGCCGCGTGGATCCAGACAAGCTTGCCTGCTGGCCGGCTTGTTGCGCTCCGTCCGAAACGTTCCCCCTTGCGGGCCGGCAATTCCTTGCCGGAGTGGCTGCGCAGCCAGAAAAGCAGATTGAACAGAGGCGTCAGGGCCCGTGCAAGGCCCCTGTAGAGACTGAAGACAAGGGGTCGCCGGTCAGCCATCCGCCCTTCCGACCAGCTCGTAAGCACGTTTCGTTGCGGCGTTGAGCCCCTCTTCCACCTTGAGGCGATATTCCTCAAGCGTGTCGTCGTCCGCATCGGCGGGAACCCAGATGAGATCACTCACCGCGATGCTGCCCCGGCCGAACGGCAGGTTGACGCTGGCCTTGTCCCAACTGTTCAGCTCGATGCTGCGGCTGGTTGCCACCGCCACAGGCAGGACGGGACGGCCCGAATGCTTGGCAAGCTGAACGATGCCAACGCCAGACTTGCGGGCCGGACCTTTGGGCACATCCGCCGTCATGGCGATGGAATAGCCTTCCTTGAGCGCACGAAGCGCCTCGATGAAACCTCGCATGCCGCCGCGCTTTTTTATCTGGCGTGCGTTCTTGCCGCCGGAGGCACGGATCAGGCCGAGGCCGAGCTTGCGGGCCGCGATCGCGTTTACCTCGCCATCGGCAGACCGGGAAATCATCACCTTGGCGGGCCAGTGAGCCGGCTTGGCGAAGGGCACCATGAAGTGCTGGCCGTGCCACATGGCCACGATAACCGGGAGATCCTGTTCGGAACGTTCGTGCACGCCCTCCGGATCGATCACGAACCGGTTGGTACGGTAGACCAGTTTCAGGTAAACGGCCATCAAAGTGCCGATGCTGGCCAGAACCCAGGGCTGACGGCCGAGGCGTTTTATCATTTGGTGTTGTCGCCTGAGAGAGCTGCGCTGCCTTAAGAAGCCGTTTCCGGATCGAGCAAGCGGTGCATGTGGACGATGAAGTAACGCATATGAGCGTTGTCTACCGTCGCCTGTGCCTTGGATTTCCAGGCTTTGTAGGCTTCGGCATAATTCGGGTAGATTCCGACGATATCCAGTTCGTCCAGATCGCGGAACGTCAGCCCTTCCGGTGATTCCAGCTCGCCGCCGAACACAAGATGAAGGAGCTGCTTCGGAGTATCGGTATTACTCATCAATATCCTCGCTTTCGTCGCTGCAACCGGTCTGTTACCTGATCAGGTCGTCGAGCGCGTCGCGCACAGGCCCGATCAGCGCAACAGGAGCTGCGATCAGGGCCGGGTGGCCGGTCTTGGCGCGGTTGTAGATCAGGTTCCGACCCGACAGGTCGGTCAATACACCGCCCGCTTCCTGCACCAAAAGATCCGCCGCCGCAAGATCCCAATCGCTCGGCCCGCCCCGTGCGGCCCCGACATCGACCCTTCCTGCTGCAACGATCGCCAGCCGATAAGCCAGGGAGCGCAGGATTTCCGTACCGACAAAACCTGCAGCGACAACGTCCTGATTGGCAACAATGGAATGCGGTCCGGTCAAGGTTGCACCGGAAAGGCCGGTGCGATCTGACACCGCCAGTCGTGCCCCATTGAGCCAGGCTCCGCCGCCTGTACGGGCCAGGAACATCTCGTCCCGGCGCGGGCAAAAGACCGAAGCTGCAACGGGCCGACCGGCCTCGACCACGGCAATCGCCACCGTCCATTCGTCCCCACCCGCCAGAAAAGCCCGCGTGCCGTCAATCGGATCGACAATGAAGACACGCTCGTGGTTGAGACGGCTGCGGTCGTCGGCGGTTTCCTCCGAAAGCCAGCCGTAGTCCGGCCGCGCAGACCGCAGGTAGTCCGCGAGAAAACGGTCTACCGCGAGATCTGCCTCGGAAACCGGCGACATGCCCGCCTTGCCCTTGTACCAGGTCTCCGGATCCTGACCGAAGAAACCCAGTGCAATATCGCCCGCCTGGCGCGCAGCCAACTCCAGCAGGCGCAGGTCCGCGTCCCTTCCGGCTTCATCCAGCCCGATTTCGCTTCGTCCGGTGTCGTTCAGGCCCTTGTCAGCTTCCGGCAAGGGCCATTCCTTCAATCATGACCGAGGGAGTGGCTGCCGAATAACGGTTGTCGAGGTCGCTGCCGGGCACGAGCCGTGCAAACATGTCCTTCAGATTGCTTGCAATGGTGATTTCACTGACGGCTTCTACGATCTGGCCGTTTTCGAACCAGAACCCGGCTGCCCCGCGCGAATAGTCACCGGTGAGGCCGTTTACGCCGTGACCGATCAGGTCGGTCACCAGCAGGCCCTGCCCGGCTTCCGCCATCAATTCTTCCAGCGATTTTTCGCCAGGCATCAATGTGACGTTCGTTGCGCCAGGCGACGTGCCGCTGCCACTGCGGTGCGCCCGGCCATTGGGCGTCAAACCCAGTTCGCGTGCGGAAGCACCGTCCAGAAACCAGTGTCGCAGGACACCGTCTTCGATGACATCGAGACGTTCCGCCCGGGTCCCTTCCCCGTCGAAGGGACGTGTTGCGGCACCCCGGCGTTTGAACGGGTCGTCAACCACCTGGATGCCAGGTGCGAACACGGCCTCGCCCATCCGGTCTTTCAGGAAGCTGGTCTTGCGCGCAATTGCGGCCCCGTTGATTGCCCCGACAAGGTGCCCCAGAATGCTGCGGGCAGCGCGTGATTCATAAATGACGTTCGCGGTGCGGGTCGAAAGCTTGTTCGGGTTGAGACGGCGCACAGCTCTTTCACCGGCCCTGCGTCCGATCTCCGCCGGTGCTTCCAGGTCTTCATAATAGGTACGGCTGTCGAAATCGTAATCCCGCTCCATGCCGGTCCCTTCCCCTGCGACGGCTGTCATGGACATGCCATAGCGGGACGACATATAGGACCCCTGGAACCCATGGCTGGTCGCCAGAACGACACCGGCAAGACGCCAGGAGGCTCCCGCACCGCCGGATTTGGTGACGCCTTCGACTTCCAGACCGGCAGCTTCCGCTTCCAGCGCAATCTGCGTCAGGTCCTCGGCAGTCATTTCCTTTGTGTCCAGAAGCTCGAGTTCCGGAAACTCCTTCACGAGAAGATCCTGATCGGCAAGACCGGCATAGGGATCTTCCGGCGCGACCTTGGCCATGGCGACGGCACGTTCAGCCAGGCTTGCCGGATCATCGAGACGGTTGGCTGAGACAGCAGCAGTGCGCTTGCCGACAAACACCCTCAAGGTGACGTCGTCGCCTTCGGCGCGCTCTGTTTCTTCCACCTTGCCTTCGCGAACATCGACCGAAAGCGAGACACCGGTAACCGCAATCGCGTCGCAGGCGTCAGCTCCGGCCTTGCGGGCTGCTTCCACCAGACGGGCTGCCCGGGATTGCAATTCGCTTTGATCAATCAGTTCCGACATCGTGTCCGCTCTTTCGTCTTCTGGTTCGGCAGTTGTTTACGCCCCGCACGGCTGCGCTGCAACTGTCGGGGCCTTTTGCGGGCAATCCGGTCGTGCCGGCTGCCTTCCAGAGCCATGGTTTTCCCCTGATAGGTGGGAAATGGGATTTTGAGCCGGTTCCGGCAAGAGGTTGCAATGCCGCAGCGCCTCATCCGATTTTCGTAATGATGACCGCAAGATAGGCGGGATCGGGACAGGGCGGAAAATTCATTCAAGGGTTGTATCAAGTCGAATCTGCCACATGACTGAACAAGGTGTTACCTGTCTGATTACATTCCAGTAACCCTCTTATAAATCAGACTTTTTTAACTCTGTATCTTAAGTGGTTCACGACTTTTCTTCAGTAGATTGAATGCATCGAGAGACCAAAAATGGTCCGACCTAAAGGTCCGGTGGAGAGTCATTTGAGACGTCAAACAGAAATACAGGAAATGGTAGCAACCGGGGTCGGCGCCCAAACGATGCCGCATCCCGGTTGCCTGCCGGCCCACTTCGAGCAACGCCTTGAAAACCGGCCGGGTACCCCTTCCCTGCCAGCCGAAATTTTCCTGGATCGCGACAGGGCGGTCATCAAGCGGCGGGTTGCCGGTGTTCCGGTGACGGTGGTGGTGCCCGCTCAAGGTTTCGATGGTGTCATGGTCCGGATCGTTCCGGGCGCGGTGCCGGGCGAAATCGTGGCGGCGCTGATCCTGAAACATCCCGATAGCGCGCTGTCGATCACCCTGGCCGAAACCGAGAAATCCGACGACCTTGCGGTCCTGTGGAGCCGGTGGGCCCAGGTGTTCAACCTGCCTATGCTGGTGTGTGACCTCGGCGGCAAGGTAAAGCCGATCGAAGCCTACAGCGCCGTTCCGGCTTCAAAACCTGCGCCCCGGCGCAAGCTGCGCCTATTGACCGGCCGCCGTCCGCGCTTCCTGAACCGCCGTCTTCCCGGCCGGCAGGAACCTTCGGCAACCGTTCATGCCAATGAGCGTGAGATCATCGCCCGCACCTGAGCGTGCACACGACAGTCTTCAAAAAAAACCCCGCTGAGCGGGGCTTTTTTCGTTAGAGCGCACCGATAAGGGCATCGGCGAAGAAACCGAAGAACAGGATCCAGCCATAGGTCCCGTTGGATCGGAACAGTTGCAAGCACTGATCGCCGTCATCGATATCCAGTACGACGATCTGCCACCCCAGGTGAATGACGCCAGCCAGGATACCGATAAAAGCGGCCGGACCGGCATCGGCAAAGATCGCAGCCAGAAAGAACAGCGCGGTTGCGCAGCTGTAGAGCAGGATGAGAGCCGGCTTGGTGTGCTCATCGAAGAGGCGGGCCGTCGACTTCACACCGACAAGCGCATCGTCCTCCTTGTCCTGATGGGCGTAGATCGTGTCGTAGCCGATCGTCCAGCAGATGCCGCCGATATAGAGAAACACCGGTGACCAGGACAGGGACCCAAAGGCGGCCGCCCAGCCCATGAGCGCCCCCCAGGAAAAGGCGAACCCCAGAAACAGCTGCGGCCAGTTGGTGATGCGCTTCATGAACGGGTAGACCGCTACCGGCAGCAGCGAGGCGATGCCCAGCCAGATCGTGTAGGTGTTGAACTGCAGCAGCACCGCAAGGCCGATGAGGGCTTGGACCACCAGAAAGATCTTTGCCTGAAGTCTGGACACCTGCCCCGCCGGGATGGGCCGGGAGCGGGTCCGCTCGACCTTGGAATCGATGTCGACGTCGACGAGGTCGTTGTAGGTGCAGCCTGCACCGCGCATGGCAACCGCACCGATGAAAAACAGAACCATGTGCCAGGGGTCCGGCCAAGCCTTGCCACCGGCGACCGCCGCCAATGCCGCCGACCAGAAACAGGGCCACAGCAACAGCCACCAACCGATCGGACGTTCCCAGCGGGCAAGGCGCGCGTAGGGGCGCAGGCCAGCCGGCAGCCGCGTGTCCACCCAGTGCTGCTTGACCGCATCTGCAACCGGCCCCGTGTCGTTCGTGGAAAACACTTTCGATCCGTCCATTTCTCGATTATCCGGCGGAAACGCTCCTGCTTTCCGCCCTTCTCAGGTTCTTTTAGCGATTTTCAGCAGGAAATTCATCCCGCAAGAGGTCACAGGGGCGCTATCGTGAAACTCAGAGTTGGGCAAGGTGCCATGGTCTGACGACCCAACCCCGGTCAGCCCTCGGTTTCCTCTTCGCGCTTGCCACACCTGGCTGACAAGCGTTCCGGCCTTTTCCTGGGCGCGGAAACCACCTCTCCCGCCGCGTCACAAGTTGGGCTGTGACCGGCAGAAATGCGCCGTTGCACGCGCCGCCAATTGCGGTATGCCGCCCTCCGTGTTAGGGGACGGCCCTCTTGCTTCAACCTTCACGAAGAGACTGCCCGTTTATGAAACTTCTCCTGATCGGATCCGGCGGCCGCGAACACGCGCTCGCCTGGGCGCTGGCAAAATCTCCCAAGCTGACCAAGCTCTATGCGGCGCCCGGCAATGCCGGGATTGCCGAGGTGGCCGAGCTTTGCAATCTGGACACCGCGGATCATCAGGCAGTCATCGGTTTCTGTCGCGAACATGCCATCGATCTTGTGGTCGTCGGCCCCGAGGCACCGCTTGTGGCTGGCCTTGTCGATGATCTGGAAGCGGCCGGGATCAAGGCTTTCGGTCCGTCCAGGGCAGCAGCACAACTGGAGGGCTCCAAGGCCTTCACCAAGGGCGTGTGCGACGAAGCAGATATTCCGACCGCCGGATACGGCCGCTTTGATACGGCAGATGCCGCGCTCGCCTATGTCCGGGAAAAAGGTGCACCGATTGTCGTGAAGGCGGACGGGCTTGCAGCCGGCAAGGGTGTCGTGGTCGCCATGACCCTGAAAGACGCCGAAGAGGCGGTAACGGCCTGTTTCGAAGGCTCGTTCGGGGCTGCAGGTGCGGAAGTCGTCATCGAGGAATTCCTGGAAGGCGAGGAAGCGAGCTTCTTCGTGTTGTCCGACGGCACCAACGCACTGCCGCTTGCCACCGCCCAGGACCACAAACGCGCCTATGATGGTGACGAAGGCCCGAATACCGGCGGCATGGGCGCTTACTCGCCCGCTCCCGTCCTGACAGATGCACTGATTGCCGAGGTGATGCGTACCATCATCGAGCCGACCATCGCGACACTGGCCAAACGTGGCACCCCTTTCAAGGGCGTTCTCTATGCGGGTCTGATGATCGGCAAGAACGGCCCGAAGCTGATCGAATACAATACCCGCTTCGGTGATCCGGAATGCCAGGTCCTGATGATGCGCCTCAAGAGCGACCTGCTGGAGCTGCTGCTTGCAAGCGTCGAAGGCCGGCTGGACCAGACAACGGCAGACTGGCGCGACGAAGCCGCACTGACGGTCGTCATGGCCGCCAAGGGTTACCCGGGCAGCTACGACAAGGGCGCGGAAATCCGTGGTCTCGATACACCAGCAACGGATGACGTTGCCGTCTTTCACGCAGGCACCAAACGCGATGGCACGCAGATCCTGGCAAATGGCGGACGCGTTTTGAACGTGACGGCGGTCGGCACCACCGTTCGCGAGGCACAGCAACGGGCCTACGAGCGGATCCGCGACATCGACTGGCCGGAAGGCTTCTGCCGAACCGACATCGGCTGGCGAGCCATCGCCCGGGAAAGCTGAGGCCGAGCCAAGCGAAAAACCGGCAATCGTGGCATTTCCGGTTTCCGGGACTTGGCAGGCGCTTGAAAGCAAAGGTAATCTTCTCCCCGGTGCGGGCTGGGGAGACAGACGTGAAAAACGACCTGCCGGATCTGTTTCCGGGGTTTGACAGCATCACTGTAGAAGCCAACGATGTGCGGCTGTTCTGCCGGATCGGCGGGTCCGGCCCACCGTTGCTTTTGCTGCACGGCTACCCGCAATCTCATGTCTGCTGGCACAAGGTGGCCCCGCAGCTTGCCGAACACTTCACGCTCGTCCTGCCCGACCTGCCAGGGTATGGCCGTTCGTCCGTGCCGCCGCTATCACACGATCACGCGGCCTATTCCAAACGAAGCATGGCCTCGGCCATGGTCGAGCTCATGAAGGTGCTCGGCCACTCGACGTTCTTTCTGGCTGGCCATGACCGTGGCGGCCGGGTGGCTTACCGCCTTGCCCTCGATCACCCGCAAGCCCTTCTGAAGGTCGCCGTTCTCGACATCCTTCCGACATGTGACTATTGGGACCGGATGGACAGGCTGTTCGGCCTCAAGATCTATCACTGGATGTTTCTGGCCCAGGCTGCGCCTTTCCCGGAAAAAACTATTTCTGCCGCACCGATACGATTTCTCGATCACACGCTGGCCAGCTGGACTGCAGCCAAGACCCTGTCGTGCTTTTCCAAGGAAGCCATGGCGCATAACCGTGACTGGTTTTGCGAACCAGACCGGGTATCGGCAACCTGCGAGGACTACCGCGCAGGTGCAACGATCGACTACGACCACGACCGGGCGGATCTGGATGAGGAAAGAAAGATCCTTGTTCCCCTTCTTGCACTTTGGGGAAGCAAAGGTATCGCCACCAGCGTGGACGATCCGCTTGAAGTCTGGCGTGGCTGGTCAAGGACCGCTGTCGGCGCCGCGCTTCCCGGTGGGCACTTCCTGCCCGAAGAAGCCCCGGAAGAGACGGTCACTGCCCTCCTCGAGTTCTTCGCAAGCACGTCAGGCAGTTGATGGCACCGCGCCATACGACTTGCTTGCCAAGTTGAGGCTGGCTCGCGTCAATCGGCTGGGTCGAACGGAGACGCTTGGGCGGCGACATCACCTCAACTGGTGACGCTCAAAGGTGATCGTCTGATTTAGATCAAACTATTTTGCTGCATCGCCAATCATCAGGCTCAGCGCAAATACATTTGATCTTGAGACTGGAAGATTTCCTCTCGGATGAATTCTATTCTTAATAAGCCTTAAGGAACACATTCAATACAATTTAACCAATACAGCCTATTGAGAAAATTGGCAGTGATGGTTTGCATAACTTCGCCGTGCCCGGTGACAATAACAAACAGCGGACTGTCCTTGCCGATCAAAGAGGAGCTACGGCTGCTCGGGGGAACGGGTGCAACGCGTGGGCAAGCAAGAGTTTTGGCAAGACAAGGACTTGCGCGACGAGAAATCGCGCACATTTGCGCGCGCGCGAAGTCCGAGTGCCATTCTTGACCAGATCCTGGCGCGGTGGTGCAAGGACGAAACCCGTTTCGAAAAACCCCTTCGCGTCGTTTTTCTGTCGTTTCTTTGCCTGACAGTTGCCGTCCTGACGCTCCAGAACGTGGTGACGGAATATCGTACGCTGAGCGAGCCGCAGGACCTGATCGTCCGGACGACTGAACGTCTTTTGATGCATCAAAGGGCGTTGGGCGAACAAACGCTCGATCAGGCAGTCAGTGTCGTCAGCGCCGACACGGATCTGCAGACAGCCATCCGCAAGAAAGACACTGCCAACATCAAGGCCGTTGCCGACAGGGTCTTTGCCGGAAAAGCTGCCGATCTGAATATTGCGGAATTGACCATCTATTCCGCCGACCAGCAGATCGTCTATCGCGCGCAAAGCAATGCCACTCCGGCGCAGGATGCCGCCAGCTTCGAGACCGAACTGAATTCCAACCGTTTTCGCGAAGTCGATGCTATCGAACTCGGCCGCAACAACGAGTTCATCGTCAGCGTGCTGAAACCCTGGCTCGTTGAGGGAACCCGGATCGGGTATCTGAAACTCGCGATCAATATCGAACAATCGCTCGCGCTAGCCAGTTCCGCGGTCAATGCCCAGATCGTCAAGGCCTGCGAAGTCGCTGAAGCAGATGATTCCAGCACGGTTCACTACAAGGTGCTGGGCAATCTGACGCCGACCGGCTTCGACTTCAGCAAGATCGCCTCCAACGGCCACTTCGCCGGCTTCAACAGCTTCTTCCTCCAGAACAGCAAGGTGTTCATGGTTCGCGATCTGCCAATTATGGTCGTAACTCCGAACAACGACGTGAAGCTTCTGCTGGTAAAGGACATCACGGACAACATCTGGGACTTTGCCAAGGGGACGTTGCTTTCTCTGATGGCAGGCATCGGTCTGGCGCTGCTCGCCTGGACGGTGGTCTTCCGTCTACTGTCCCGTCTTCAGTCCTCCGTGCAGCTGACGCGTTCGCGCCTTGAGGCAGAAGTTCTGGACAATACCCTGAAGCTGGAAAGCAGCACGCTTCAACTTATCGAAGCCCAGCGGATTGCGCATGTGGGCAGCTGGGAACGCGATATCGCTTCAAACGAAATCCTGGGCTCGGAAGAATACTACCGGGTCATGAAGATCCCGCCGAACCTTCCGGCAAACGAGATCCAAGCCTATCTCTTTGATCGTATTCCCGGTGACGACCGGAAGAAAACCCTGGACGCAGTCAACGCAGCAGTGAAATCCTGCGGTGAATTCGACACCGAACACCCGCTGGTGCATGACGACGGCACAATCCAGTACCTGCACGTTCGCGGGTATGTGCTTGCCGGTCGGGACGGCAAGGCATCCAAGGTGATCGGAACCGTTCACGACATCACCGACCGATGCCTGGCAGAACGCAGGAACCATCTGCTGGCCAATATTCTGGAATCCTCGCTCAACGAGATCTACATCCTCGACGCGGAAACCTTCCAGATCGAATATGCCAACCGCTGCGCCCTGGCCAATCTCGGCTACACGATCGAAGAGCTGAAATCCCAGAAAATCGGCGATATCGATCCCGTTTACGACCCGAACACGGTCCGGCGCCACGTCGCGCCCCTCCTGAAAGGACATCGGGACAACCTGTCGGTCGAAAGCGTTCACCGGCGCAAGGACGGCACGGAATATCCGGTCGATCTCAGGGTACAGCTTCTCCGCGATCAGGACCGCGACCTGTTCGTGGCCATTGCCAATGATGTTTCCGAACGGGTGCAGCGGGAAAACGAAACCCGCGAAGCCAAGGTCCGGGCGGAGCGCCTGGCCTATTTCGACCCCCTGACCAAACTGTCCAACCGCGCCGGCTGCCAGCGCGATGCCAAGGAGCGTTTCGCCCGGAGCGAGAAGCCGGCGTTCCTGGTTCACGTCGACATGGACGGTTTCAAGCGGGTCAACGATACGCTCGGCCATCTTGCTGGCGATCATTGCCTGGAAGAGACGGGCCGCCGGCTGCGCGAAGTCTGCCGTGGGCTGGGCACGGCCTATCGCTGGGGCGGCGACGAGTTCGTCATTCTGGCGGAAAGCGGAACGTCGGATCCCAACGAGTTGTGCGAACGGGCGCGCCGGATCATGCGGATGCCGATGGAGTTCAACGGCAACAGGTTCTGGCCGACCGTCAGCATGGGACTGGCACTGTGCCCGGAGGACAGTGACAACTTCGACACGCTTCTGGTCAATGCCGATCTCGCGCTTTACCAGTCCAAGGAAAACGGCAAGGACCGGTATACTTTCTTCCGTCCGGATATGCGCACAGACAGCGAAACGGAAGCACAGATCGAGCTTGAACTGAAGGACGCGGTCAAGAACGACCAGTTCTTCCTCGTGTTCCAGCCGCAGGTCAACCTGCGCACTCAGGCCGTCACCGGCATCGAAGCGCTGGTACGCTGGCGACACCCCGAACGCGGCACGGTTTCGCCCGGAGACTTTCTGCCGGTCGTGGAAAAATCCGGTCTGGCGCCGATCCTGGGTGAGATTGTCATCGACAAGGCTTTTGCCGCTGCCCGGCACTGGATCGACCAGGGCCTCGATTTTGGCCGCATCTCCGTGAACATCTCGCCATCACACCTGTCGTCCGGGCTGCTGCTCGAGCACTTCAAGGCCGCGATGGAAAAGCACAATGTCGGACCGGAGCGGATCACCGCCGAAGTTCTGGAATCGGTGTTCCTGAACGACAACCGGTCAGGTCACCTGGCTGCGCTGCGGCAACTCTTCGAGCTCGGCGTTCATATCGAGCTGGATGATTTCGGCACTGGCTATGCGTCCCTCTCCCATGTCTCGGACTTACCGATAAACGGGCTGAAGATCGACCGCTCCTTCACGCGCCAGATGCTTCAGGACCCGAAAAAGGAAGTGATCGTCAACCAGCTCATCCATCTGGCCCGATCGCTCAACATCGGCATCGTCTGCGAAGGCGTTGAAACCGAAGAGCAATACGACCGGCTTCGGATGATGGGCGATTTCTCGATCCAGGGTTACCTGATTGCCCGGCCGATGCCGTTTGATCATGCAACGGACTGGATGTCGGAAGCCGCGGACGATCTATACTTCGTGATCTGAGTTTTTCCGGCACTGAGAGGGTTTTCCTGTTCGCAACTGCCGTTGCAGGCAGTTGCAAGGTTGGCAAGGCGCGCGTCAGCCCCCATGTGCTGGGAGTAACGCTTTCAATGCCGGACCCGCGCCATGCCCTCTACCTCCTCCCCCAGAATCGGTCTCGCCCTTGGCGGCGGTGGTGCGCGCGGCCTCGCCCACATCCCCGTTCTGGAAGCGCTGGATGACCTTGGCATAAAACCTGTCCGGATCAACGGCACGTCCATCGGTGCCCTGATGGGGGCGGCCTATGCCAGTGGTCGCAGTGGCCAGGAAATCCGCGACATTGCGCTGGAGATTTTTGCTGATCGCAACAGTGTGTTGTCGCGCCTGTGGCAGTTGAGACCACGCAAGTTTGCAGATGTGTTCCGTGGCGGCCCGGTGCAGTTCGACCCGCTTCGCGTGCTGGAAGTGTTTGTCTCGGACTATCTGTCCGAAACGTTCGAAGACCTGGACATCCCGCTGCGTATGCTGGCGACGGACTTCTATCGCTGCGAGGAAGTGGATTTTGAAAGTGGCCCCTTGCTGCCTGCCCTGGCCGCCTCGATAGCGATTCCCGCGGTTTTCAGACCCGTGCGCTATGGCGACCGGTTTCTGATCGACGGCGGCGTCGTCAATCCACTGCCTTTCGACGGGCTCAGGGCGAGTTGCGATATCGTCATTGCTGTTGATGTCGTTGGCGCGCCGGTGCCGCGAGACAACAAGGATGACATCAGCATGCTGGATTCCCTGTTCGGCTCTTCCCAGATCCTGATGCAGACCATCACAAAGCAAAAACTGAAATCAGATCAACCGGATATCCTGGTCAGCCCGCCCCATGACTCCATCCGGGTTCTGGACTTCATGAAAGCCGAGAGCATACTGAATAAGGCGGAATCCTTGCGTACAGTTACCAGGGCAAAACTGGAGGAGCTGATAAAAGAAACAATGGAAGTTACTTGATGGCAACATCAGCAGATTTATCCGTATAATTCCTTTTTATTGGACCCGACTTTGCGTTTAACAAATCATTAATCTTACTCCTAAATACTTTTCTCAATCTATTAGGAGAAGGTCAATGCGGCCATCGGGATCAACAGATTTGGAAGCCTGTCCGGTATCGGACGATTTGCTGAAACGGTTGCTGGATGCAACGTTGAACGCGGTTACTGATGTCGGATGCCAGCTGCCGGAACAGCAGCGCGCGGCACTTGCCGTCTACTGCTATCGCCGTGCGCATTTCCGCCGTCTGGGCCTGTCGCTGGCCTCGCTTTGCAGCCAGCAGGCGCTGGTCATGGAGGCCGGGCACGCGGGCGATCTTATCTACCGCCAGGCAAGCAGCGCCGGGTTCATGAGCGAAGGCGACGCGGCCAACCGGACGGCAAAGTCCGGGAAACCGCCGGTCAGTCTTTACGTGGTCTGAAAGTCAATTCCGGGGCTGGTTCTTCCTCCCACCCGCCCCCACCTCAGGCACTGTCTCTTATACACCTCTGA